>CANKJK010000003.1 GCA_947482665.1 Acidobacteriota bacterium | reverse complement strand
GTCATCAGGCTTTCGCCCATTGTGAACAATTCCCCACTGCTGCCTCCCGTAGGAGTCTGGGCCGTGTCTCAGTCCCAGTGTGTCCGTCCGCCCTCTCAGGCCGGATACTGATCGTAGCCTTGGTGGGCCGTTACCTCACCAACTAGCTAATCAGACGCGGGCCCCTCTTCAAACGCCAGGTCTTGCGATCCCCAGCTTTGATCTCCGCCTGTTCAAAGGCAGGATGTTATGCGGTATTAGCGTCCCTTTCGGGACGTTATCCCCCATTCGAAGGTAGGTCACCCACGTGTTACTCACCCGTTCGCCACTCAGCCACCCCTTGCGAGGTGACCGCGTTCGACTTGCATGTGTTAGGCACGCCGCCAGCGTTGATTCTGAGCCAGGATCAAACTCTCATGTTAAATTCGCTGTCCCAAAGAACCCCTTGCGGGACTCCTCGGTGCAACTGTTTAACGCGAGCGCCTGTTGACATGGCTCTTGCGTTGTTTGTACTTCGTGTTGTGGGCGGTTCACCGCATTGCTGCGATGCCGCCCGCTGACACTCGACGGGCGACTTGTTTTTCGGACCTTACGGCCCGACCAACAAGTCAGTCGTTAGTGCTTGCACGCTCTATCTAGTTTTCAAAGAACCGGCTGCCCGACGATGCGAAGCCACCAGGCTCGACATTGTCGAGTCCCCACCGACCGGCCGTTTCCGTCCGTGTTTAGGGGAACCTTCTGAGAATACTTACTTATCACCGCGCTGTCAAGCCCCTCGCGCAGTGCGCCGGAGTGAAGCCTCAGAATTGCGGGTTCATTGATGCTACCCCTGAACTTCCGGGATTGCAAGGCCGGCAGGCGCCAGCCCCAACGAACTTGTTGAGTATACAACAGAACGTTGCGCCGTTGTCAACACGGCAGCTAGGGATTGACCTTAGACCTGGGGAGCTGGGCGAGTTCAGGCTTGCAGGTTCGCCCCTGGAGCGTCAGCTGAGGAGCGATAGTTTCTGTCGTTTTGATTCTCTCCATTCACGGCGAGTGTCGCGTGACGCGTCACACGCAGGCTGCGCGCGGCGAGTTCGATGGGGCCCGGCGCCGTCAGATGGCAAGCCGCATACGAGGCGGAACCCATCATTCGATTCTGCGCTTGAGGAAGGGTCTCGCTGGTTTGCAGTGAGATGCCATTGGCGACGAGGCGGACTGATGCGGCCGTGCCGTTGAAGAATCTCGTAAGGTGACGTCCTGGTCCGCGTTGCACGAATGCGCGCGTTGATCTGATCTCCTCGCTGCGTGCCTGGCCGATTGACGGCTCCTTCAATTGCCATTTGGGTGCCGCTGCATCGCAGACCGGCGCCGCCATGAGGCGGCATTCGGCGGAGATGCTCCCATGTTGAGAGGAGACGGCTATTCGTTGCTGACGACCGAAGATGGAGGCTCACGCGACGCGTGATAGCCATCTGCGCCTCAGTTCCACAACCCACCAACCGCGCGTGACTGACGCTGATTCGGGTGGCGATGGGGCGGATGTCCTGCGGAATGTAGTCATGCGCGGTGGCATCCTGTCCGACCATTTCATCTCCGGAGGTCGCCGTGCCTACTACGTTGGGGCCAATCAGAATGTCCCGCGGTTCAATGGCGTTCAAGTGTGCAAGACCGAAGGCTGTGGCACTCGCAGCCAGAGGGCCGGCGCGAAGAGAGAGACGTTCTCGGGACCGAGCGACGGCCCCACTTTTCGAGGAGACGGCTCTTGTGTTGCCAACGTACCCCCCACGTACTGCGGCGGTCGGCGGCGCCATTTCGAATCCTCCTCCGCCGCTCAGTCCGACGCGTCCCAGGTCCGCAGGGTCGGGGGGCACGAAGGCCTCTGCTGATGTTGAGGATTGCCTGCAGATTGGAAAGGGCACAACGGCGCCAGTTGTAGAAATCTGGGCAGCGGTCACGGCATGACCTGCGGTGCCCCCAAGGCTCGAGTTGGATTCGGCTGCGAAGGAAGAGCGCCCGCATCTGACTTCCGCCCTCTACGGCAGTCGGTGTAGCACCACTTCGAAGAGGTCCTGAGCAGAGGGTCCCGGCGTTCGGTAAGGCGGCATCAGCCACATCAGGACGATTGGCCGTCTCGGCTCCCATGACTAGATTGACCTGGTTTCGTGCCTCCGAGACCGCTTCATCAAACGGCTCGATCACTCCGGCAAGGAGGTGCCGCCGCAAGCGCTTGTGGGCTTCCAATTGGGAGCCGAGAGTCGTGGTCGTACTCGCCGGCTGATCGGCGATGGCCGTGGTTCGCGCCTGCTCGGATCGCCCATCGGCCTGGCCTTTGACGGAAGGGATTCCGACGGGCTTATTGAGGGCAAGACCGCCGCGTGTGAGTCAACTCCGCGCCGGGCCCCAGGCCTCAGACTGTTATGGCCGGACGCACCCACCTGACGGGCCGCACGGGGTCGGTGGGTCGAATGAGTGCGTGCGCAGTGAGCGCCGGCCGCCGCAGTCTTGCCTCCAGGCGCAAGGAAGCCCCCGACGCGAGGAACCTCGGCGCGGAAGTCTGCGAGGAGACCGTCATGTTGCTGCCCGTATCTCCAAACGAATCGGACTGGCACTGGACGGCTGATGGTCCACGCACGACAGGATGCGATCTTCCGCAGCTTTATCGGGCCAGGACAGGCAATGACAGGGACGACTCCGCCAGGTTGAGACGTCGAACAGCACGCCGTCAATTAGGCAGACGCTGCTCGGTCCGATGAGCTCTCCGAGGATGGGCGCCGCATGCCAGGTTGTCAGTTGCTGACGCCAGACCCAGACCGGTCCGGGGACGCCTACGGTAGAGGCAGGGACGGCCGCGTGTCGAGTGTCGTGGACGTCAGCGTGGCTGTGAACTGCGGTGAATCGGAGGTTCGGTCCGTATCGCATCTGGCGGTCGGTGATTGCTACAGCGCCACCGGATCTACAGAGAGATGAGAGAGGACGACGTCGACGGTTTCCGGCCCACCTGGCTTCACTTGAACCGACGCCTCTGCTGCCGACAGGAGCCTGCGGTGTGACGAAATTCCGCAGGGCCCGACAGGGATCCCTGGAATTTCGAGGTTGTCGGCGGGATTGACCTGGAAACGCACGCTCACGTTCCCACACGCGGCCTCTACGAGCAGTCCGACGGGCATCCCCTAACCGTCAAGGCTGCGACCCCGTGACCGCACCGGAGGCAGCGCTCTTGGTAGACGATTCGTGGAAGGGAAGCAGCAGAAGGTACACGGTCAGCAGGTCGCGGACCAGGCCGCGCGCTCCCAGGTTCGTCGACGCACTCGTTAGAAGAGGAGAGGGAGCCAAACGGATCAGCAGTGAATGCTCATTCACTTGCTGGACAGAGTGGCCGTGCCCCCAAAGACCACGGAAGCTGTGCAGAGGATGCGCGGCGAGGGTCGCACTCAGCGGTCAGCGTCACCCTCAAACCGGACAGCAAACTGACGAGGCTCTCGAGATAGGTGTCGAACAAAGAGTGCCCAGAAGATTGAAATCGAGATCATTTCGATTCCCTCTTCAAAGGACTGCGAGAAATGCAGGACGGTATCGAATGGCTTTTCGCCAAACTCCCGGTCGGCAAACTCGGAGATGTCCCATCGGCTGACCACCGCACTAATCAGATTCAGGCGGTGATCCGGGGCGAGCCCTTCCTGAAAGTCCAGCCCGACGGCAGCAGCCTGCAGCGCCACGGCAAGAACAACCGCGAGTCGCGCCTTTCGACCGTCAAGAGTCCGCCAGAGGAATCCGAACATCACGAGGCCCACTCCGCCCAGTAGCGGGACGAACAGGATCTGCCACGCGTAACTTGGGAACAGTGTCCCCGGACCAACGCCCCGTTCTCGAAGCGTGTCGAACGCCGTCCCGATGCGCTCGTGGATCTGGGCCCCGTCGTCCATTGCCATGTAGAGGAAGAAGACAGAGACCAGGAGCCACCCGCGTCTATGCCAGGGGCTGGAGGAATCCCGTCGAGCCGTCCACCAGATGAGGAGCGCCGTCAGACCGGCGAGCAGCGTCTGCGTAACCTGAAACCAGGACGCGAGCCCGTCCTCCCTGGTCATGTTGCACATACGTCGAATGGCGCCGATGCTGGTCCATTCCGAGTAGTTGACGAAGTAGTCCAGCGCCCAGAAGAACAGCACGGCCAAGAGACAAGACAGAAGCAGGCGGCGAGCAAGGCGGCTTGCGTCGACGACCGCGGGGGCTGGCATCTCAGAGCGAGTCCGGATAGTCATGTCGACGCTGACTGTACCACCAGCCTCCTGCTGTCGGCGCGGGGCTCTGCTCCCGAAAGTAAGAAGGCCCTCACCCAATCACTTGGGCGAGGGCCTTCTTGAATATCGACTGGGCAGAGAGCTGCCCTTGTCTCTATATGTGAATGCCGTTCTTGCAGCCGTCGCCGGCCCAGTGACCGTGCTTGCCTGCGAGGCAGCCGTCACCATCGTGGTGCCCGCCGCCGCCCACGCCGTGGTCCTTATCGCCGCTCCAGTGACCGTGCTTGCCTGGGAGGCAGCCGTCCCCGTCGTGATGCACGCCACTTACGCCGTGGTCGTTGTCGCCAGCCCAGTGACCGTGCTGGCCAGGCAGGCAGCCGTCCCCGTCGTGATGCCCGCCACTTACGCCGTGGTCGTTGTCGCCAGCCCAGTGACCATGCTGGCCAGGCAGGCAGCCATCGCCGTCGTGATGCCCGCCACTTACGCCGTGGTCGTTGTCGCCATCCCAGTGACCATGCTTGCCAGGCAGGCAGCCATCGCCGTCGTGATGCCCGCCTGACCCGTGGTCGTTGTCGCCGGGGTAGTGGCCGTGCTTACCGGGCACGCAGCCGTCGCCATCGTGATGACCGTGGCCCTTTGTTCCGTGGCAGTTGTCGCCCTTGTGGTCCTGGCTCTTGTGGTCAGAGCTTCCGCTATCGCAACTCTTGCTGCCGCTCCGGCCATCCCGGCTCTTGCCACTCTTGCTGTCGCCGCTCTTGCCATCCCCGCAGGTGCTCGACGCCTGCACAAGGATCGTGACCGTCGCCGTGGCCGTTCCGCCCTTTCCATCGCTGATGGTGTAGGTGAACGTGACGGTCCCAGAGAAACCGGCGGCCGCGGTGTAGGTGAAGGTGCCGTTGGCATTCTTCACGAGCGTGCCGCTGGTCGGCGTCGTGTTGCTGCTGATCGTCAGCGTGTCGCCGTCCGGGTCACTGTCGTTGGTCAGTACCGCGATCGTTACTGGCGTCACGCCGGTCGTCGTGGCCGAGTCATTGACTGCCACGGGAGGCCGATTGGTCACCGTGATGGTCACCGTAGTAGTGACGCAGTCGTTGTTTGCGTCGCACAGACGGTAGGTGAAGGTGTCGGTGCCGACGAAACCCGCTGCCGGCGTATAGGTGTAGGCACCCGCCGCGGTCATCGTAACGGTTGCGTGGGTCGAACCCCCGTTGGCACCCACCAGGCTCCACACGTTGCCCCCGTCGCCGGACGGCGAGTCGTTTGCGGTGACAGACGCCGTTACCGCGACACCCGCGCGAGTCGTGTTCGTATCGGCAACGGCTGCCGGGAGGTCATTGACGGAGTTGATCGTGACAGTGACCGTTGCCTGACTACAGTCGTTGTCCAGATCGCAGAGCTTGTAGGTGAAGATATCCACACCGTTGAAGTTCGCGGCCGGCGTGTAGGTGTACCGGCCATCGGTTCCCATCGTGACGGTGCCGTGGGTCGCGCCGCCGTTCACCCCGATCAGCGTGAACGTGCTTACGCCGTCACCTGCGGTGTCATTTCCGGCGACCGTGTCGGTCACTGGCGTGTCTTCATTCGTGGTGACTAGGTCGTTAACAGCGACCGGCACCTTGTTCGGAACCGTGACCGTGACCGTGACCGTCGCCTGGGCACAATTGGTCGGATTCAGAACCTCACAGATGGAATACGCCAGCGTATACGTGCCTGCGGGCGTGCCGGCCGCAACATTCACGCTCGTTCCACTGAGCGTGACGCCGGGGTTCGACGAGGACACTTGAGAAACCGTCACCGTGCCGCCGGTCCCGACTGTTGGGGCGACGCCGTTCAGCGTGTCATTCGTGAGGACGTTGGCTACTGCCACGCCCCCGGTCACGCCATTCGCCGTGCCGGTGTCGTTGGTCGCCACGATGGGGGCGGCCGTCACCGTCACGGTGACGGTGGCCTGATCACAGTTTGTCAGACTCTTCGTCTCACAAATCTTGTAGACCAGCGTGTAAGTGCCTGCGGCGGTGCCGGCTGCGACGTTGACTGCAGTGCCGCTGAGGGTCACGGCCGGACTTGAGCTCGAAATCTGCGTCAGCGTCACAGTCGCGGCAGTGGCGGGGGCGCCGTTCAGGACGTCATTTGCCAGGACATTCGCAACCGCCGTGCCACCACTGGCCCCATTGACGGAACCGCTGTCGTTGATGGCGTCAATCGGTGAGTTCGTCACCGTCACGGTAACAGTAGCGGTGTCACAGTTGGTCGGATTCAGGACCTCGCAGATCGAGTAGACGAGCGAGTAGGTCCCGACGGGCGTGCCAGCCGCCACGGTCACACTCGTTCCGCTGAGGGTCACACCCGCATTGGTGCTGGACACCTGGGTCGTGATGACCTTTGCCGCGACAACAGCCACGCCGTTGAGGAGGTCATTCACCAGGACATTCGCGACGGCCGTGCCACCGACCACCGAATTGGCCGACCCGCTGTCGTTCACGGCATCGATCACAGCCGCCGTCACCGGCACCGTCACCACCGCCGTGTCGCAGTTCGTCGGGTTCAGCTTCTCGCAGATCTGGTAGGTCAGAGTGGCGCCCGGATTCGCCGCCGTCCCCGCCGCCACCGTCACCGCGCCCGTCACCGCATTCAGTGACAAGCCCGCTGTGCCACTCACGTAGCTCAGCGTCACGTTCGCCAGCGTCGCCGCCCCACCGTTCAGCGTGTCGTTCACCAGCACCGTCGCAACCACCTGGCCACCAGACGCCCCGTTGACCGAAGCCCCGGTGTCATTGACCGCGTCAATCGCCGCCGCCGTCACCGGCACCGTCACCACCGCCGTGTCGCAGTTCGTCGGATTCAGCTTCTCGCAGATCTGGTAGGTCAGGGTCGCAGCCGGATTCGCCGCCGTCCCCGCCGCCACCGTCACGGCGCCGGTCGCCGCATTCAGCGACACACCCGCTGTGCCACTCACGAAGCTCAGCGTCACGTTCGCCAGCGTCGCCGCCACGCCGTTCAGCGTGTCGTTCACCAGCACATTGGCAACCGCCTGGCCGCCCGAGGCCCCGGTGACCGCGGCCCCCGCGTCATTGACCGCGTCAATCGCCGCTGCCGTCACCGGCACCGTCGCCACGGCCGTGTCACAGATCGTCGGGTTCAGCTTCTCGCAAAGCTGGTAGGTCAGGGTCGCGCCAGGATTCGCCGCCGTCCCCGCCGCCACCGTCACCGCGCCCGTCGCCGCATTCAGCGACACACCTGCTGTGCCACTCACGTAGTTCAGCGTCACATTCGCCAGCGTCGCCACCGCGCCGTTCAGCGTGTCGTTCACCAGCACATTGGCAACCGCCTGGCCGCCCGAGGCCCCGGTGACCGCGGCACCCGCGTCATTGACCGCGTCAATCACAATCACCGGCACGGTCACCACCGCCGTGTCACAGATCACAGGGGGCGCCAGGCTGCAGAGCTCATACGAGAGCCTGTAGGTTCCCCCTGCTGTGCCGGGCGCGACGATTACTGCGCCTGTCGCCGTATTCAGCGTCAAGCCCGCTATCGCGCTCAGGTCTCTCAGCGTGACGGTCGCATTGGCACCGCCGAGCGTGGGCGGCGCGTTGTTCAATGTATCCGGCAACCCGCCGTTGGCCAGCAGCACATTGGCAACCGCCAGTCCCCCCGTCGTCCCATTCACGGGCGCCGCGGCGGCGTCATCCACCGCGTCGATGGCCACCACCGGCACCGTCACTGTCGCCGTATCGCAATTCGTCGTTGGGTTGAGGCGGTCACAGATTCCGTACGTGAGCCTATATGTGCCCGACGGGGTACCTTGCGCGACGGTGACCTCGCCAGTCGTCGTATTCAACGAAACGCCTGGAACGCCGGCAACCAGTGTGATCGCCACATTGCCTGGATTGAGCTGCGGCCCGGTAGTGGCCGGGTATCCGTTAAGCGTGTCGTTTTGTAGGATGTTGCCGACGCTCTGCCCGCCAATGGCCGATGCCACCGATCGTCCGCTGTCGTCCACCGCATCAATCGTCGCTGCGGTAATCGGGACCGTGACATTGGCTTGTGCGCAGATCGTCTGAACCAGATTCTGGCAAATCTGATAGGCCACCGTGTAGTTCGCGGCTGATGACCCAGGCTGGACACGCACCGAGGTGCCAACAAGATCCAAGGCCGCCGGCCAGACTCCTACCTTGCTGATGGTCACGGCGTTGGCCTGTGCCGCGGCGCCGTTCACGAGATCCTCGCCATTACCGTTATTCGCAAGCAGATTGACGACGCTCACTCCGCCCGATACGCCAAGGACGGGAGTGCCGATGTCATCCTTCGCGACGATGGTGCCGCTCGTCACCGTGACGGTCACTTTGGCGTCGTCGCAGTCGGAGACGGTCGTGTTGGGATCCACCACGGTTTCAGTACAGATCTCGTACCAGACCTGGTAGACACCCGGCGCCATTCCCGGAGGAACGATCACATCGTACCGACCATCTACTTGATCGAGGCGAATCCCCGGGGCCAGGTCGGGCAGGCCTGCGTCCGAGTACTCGAGCTGATGAACGTCGAGTTGCAGTGGGTTCACCGGCTGACCGTCAATCGTGTCGTTCGTAAGGACGTTCACCCCGGCAGGACCGCCGACGGCACCGTTCACGCTTGCGGGCGCAACGTCATCAACGGCATCAACGGTGCGCAATGCCACGTGCACAAGGACCGTCGCTGTGTCGCACTGCGGTCCCGTGACGGGTGCGATGTTTGCGCACAACCGGTACACCACCTCGTAGTTGCCCGGCGCCGTGCCTGGCGCGATACGTACCGACCGGCCATCGAGAAACACGCCGGGGTCGGTCGTCTGCACTTGGCTCACGGTGACCGTCGCGGGGTCCACGGGCACGCCGTCTAGCAGGTCGTTCACGAGGACATCGTCGAGGCTGACCCCTCCGTTGCTGCCAAGGCTGCGCCCATAGTCGTCCACCGCATCAATACCCGCCTGGTAGACCGGCACGGTGACGTTGGCCTCGTCGCAGGGGTTGGCGATCACGGCGACGCAGAGGCGATACCGCAAGCTGTATGTGCCCGTAGGCGTTCCGGCTGCGACCTGCACTTCCGTGCCGCTGAGGGTGACCCACTGCGGAGCAGTGGAGGTGTAGCTCACCACCGTAACCTGACCCTCGACGGCTTGCACGCCATCCAACAGGTCAGGACCAGAACCGTTGGAGGCCAGCACGTTCAGTGCGTGCTGGCTGCCCACTGCGCCGTTCACCGGAGGCGCGATGTCGTCGCGGGCATCAATCGTGCGCAGCCCCGCGGTCACCGTCACGCGGACATTGGCACCGTCGCAATTGGCTGGATTGGCGATTTCGCAAATGCGATAGGTCAGCAAATACTCGCCTGGCGGTGTCCCTGGCGCCACGGCCACGGAGTTGCCAATCAATACGATATTCGGGTTGGTCGACGATACAAACGCCGTGTAGACGGCTGCCGCCTCAACGGGACTGCCGCGCAGCGTGTCGAATCCAGGGCCCTCAAGGACATTGGCCACTGCAACGCCACCGGCGACAGTGCTGCCGGAGTCGTCTGCTGCGTCAATCGTGGGGGCGGTCGCGCAGGAGTCGGCGAGCTGGTCCGGATTGTAATAGCGGCAGTTGTCGCAGCTGTCGCCGACGCCGTCACCGTCACCGTCAGCCTGATCCTCGTTGACGGCCGCAGGACAGTTGTCTTCGGAATCGCAGATTCCGTCACTGTCCGTGTCGATGCAGCCGCCACCAACCGAGCGCTGTAGGACCAACAGGTGGTACACGTGATCGGCGATCGCGGCTCGCGTTCCGGCCCAGCGCCCGTTCACCGGTACAAAGTACCCGTCAAACGGGTGTGTGCCGGAGTCGACATAGTCGCAGGGCTTCGAGGGGATGGCATCCATAGAGCTCCCCATCCAGCCAGCCGTTTCGAGCGTTGCCGGCGCTCCCCCAAAGCACTGCCGAGAGATAACGGAATACGCAAAGTCGAAGTACCAGCGGGGCATCTCACGGGGATCGCTACCGTAGTACCCGGCGCCATTAGCGCCGAAGGTCTCGGGCCGAGCCACGCTGCCTGGGTCCAGATGCAGCTGTGGCCACGCGAGGCCGACTCCGGCAGGTGACAGGCCGAGGCTTGAGGTGTCCAGACGACCAGGGCCCGGCGCAGTGTCGGCGCGGTCCAGGTAGGTGTACGCCTTGGTCGCCGTCCAGAGGTAGTACCCGTAGGATGCGTTGCTGAAGGGATGGTCTACCAGATCGGTAAACGTGTACCGATTCCTCAGCCACTCGAGAAACGCCTGGACGCCGGCCGAATTGACCGTGCTGCCGCCCACGAGCTGGATCCAGACGCCCGAGGCCGTCTGTTGCGGTGATGGGGCATTGAGAGTTCTGTACCCTGGGTCTGCGTTCGTCAGGTTGCAGCCAAGGTATCCAACATAGGAAGCGCCTCGCTCAGTGCCGCTCAAGACTCCGCCGACAGAGCACGGCTCTCCGGGCAGGCCCGAGCCTTCATAGACGACCCGAACGTAGGAGAGCGCGAGGTTGACCTTCGCAAGGCGCCCACCTCGATCGGCCTGGAGATACGCACCGCGGGCCGCCGCAAGCCCGGACGCAACGAACTGCGTGCCGGAGGCGTCGTACCCGCCTGCGTCGCCGTAGGACCAGAACCCGGTCCACGGAATGTTCGTCCCCGCCAGCATCGGCGGGTTGTTTGTGAAGTCGATCAGATCAAGAGCTTCGTCAACCGCCTGATCGAGCGCCGCCACTGCGGCCGGCCCGGCGCCAGCGGTCTGAGACGTGAGGCCACCCGTGCGCAAGTACAACGCCAGAGCCATCATCTCCGAGCCGTTCCGATAGGCGTCGAACCGGTCCTGCACCGAGGTCTCGGCCAGGAAGCGGATGATCTTGTCGATGCGCACCTTGTCAGCCGCTGTCGCGCGCGCGTAGCCCTGACTGACGGCCGACACGGAAGCATCGACACGCTTCTCAAGAACAGCAAGCGCCACGAGACCCGCTGCCGGCCCGGCGTTCAGTGGGTTGTCGTACACGCCCCACCGGTCCAGGAAATCCAACCCACGATCAATCGCTGTGTTGACATCAGCGGCGAAGTTGCTCACGGACTGTGCCTGCGCTGTGGGCGTCTTCACCACCGCACCAAGCACGGTCAACGCGGCGAGCAATGCCGCACAGGTCTTTAAGGGTAGGCGAGTCATCTCAAGTCTCTCCGGTGGGATCATTGGACTCCATACCGACCATGAGATCAAGACCGATTCGTATGAGAATTACAATAATGCAATCCAGAGACGGGATTTGTCGGCGGCTGGCATAAATCAGAGAGAAATATCAGAGGCCTAACGGCCCGGCTTGCCGAGCGCGCGCACGCTGAAGGTCACGGCCGACCCAGGCATCAGGCCGAGGGTCGGATTCACCTGAATCGCTCCGTACGCCGGAACTGGCTCCATCCGCTCAATGAGCGGCGCGGGGGTGTGGACAAAACCGACCAGCACACCGTCCACGTCCGCCAGAAAGGCGGTGGTGCGCTCCACGAACCGGGAGCCCGTATAGACCCAGGTCCCAAGGGGCATAGTCGACTTCGAGCGCTCGTCCCAGATGAGTTCTTCGGCCCTCACCCGGCGCTCTCCACCGGGTGTCTTCCAGGCAACCCACAGTTCGACCTGGTCACCCGAGGGCGGCAGTGGATCAAAGTGAAATCGCGGCCGGTTCCTGGCGTGGTCGCGGTCGAGGCCGATCAGAATCAGCCCCAGGTTGAAATCGATGGCGCTGGCGTCGGCTTCAATTGCGCTCTCGTATGACTTGTAGCCGCCCTTGGTATTCACGAGAAACTCAAGCACAGGCACGGCGTTGATCACGCCGGGCACGCTGACCTCTCTGGTCGCCAGGTTGACGGTCACCGCGCCAACCCGAAGCCTGCCGTCGCTCAGTTTCTCGACGGCCGCCGGTCTCAAAGGGGGCGGGGACGCCCCGTACGTCCTGGGCTGCTCGGCCGCCGGACGCCCCGGAGTCTGTGCGGGGAGCTCTGGCACACACGTGGCCAGCCCGAGCAGTGCCCACAGCACGGCTCGGGCTGTAATGCCGGTCATTGCGCGTCCTTGCGGGCCAGGGCCTCATCGAGGGCCCGTTGAAAGACGGCGTAGGGCTTGGCTCCAATGATCCGCTCGGTGACGGCCACCGAACCGGTCTTCGGGTCCAGGATCCCGACAAAGAACGTCGGTGTTGCAGAGACGCCGGCTCGGCTGGCCATGGCTTGATCAGCTTCGATCTGCTCCCGCTTGCGGCTGCTGTCCAGGCACGCCCGCCACTGCTCGGTCTGGAGACCGGAGGCTGTCGCCAAAGAAGGGAGAAGGGGTGCGGCCAACTGCGTCTGATTGGCAAACATGCGGTCGTGCAGATCCCAGAACCGCCCCTGATCATTGGCGCACAAGCCCGCCTCGGCGGCTTTGAAAGCGTTCCGATGAGATGCCAGAGGGAAGTTGACGAACGCGTGCCGCACTTTTCCGGAGTCGACGTAGTCCTTCTGGATCAAAGGAGCGGTCTGCCTCACATGCCGACCACAGAAGGGGCACTCAAAGTCCGAGACCTCGACCAGGACGACCCGGGAGCGAGCGTTGCCTCGGATTGGAGACTTGTCGACTTTGAGTTGAAGGCTCTCGAGACTCGGCAGCGCCGCGCCGGACGGCCGCTGCGCCTTCAAGGCCTCGATGTCCTTCTGCTGGGCATCCACACGAGTCCGCAGCGCATCCAGTTCATGCTTCAACTGGGCCGGAGTCTGCGCGGAGAGCGTCCCCGCCGTCAGCAACACGATAACCACGCGCGACACACAGTTCGACATCCTGATCATCAGGCGCATCCTCTCATGGCTGTCACTCACCAGCCCCGGTCGGGCCGCAGACACGTTATGGTACCGCACGGACGCATACCGACCCGATGAGGCACGCACCCTTCACCCTTGGACGGATCCTCGCGATCGCCTTCGCCGCGCCGATGGTCATCGCGCTGGCCGTCGGCATCGGGCCGGAGCACTCCCTTCAGTGGTGGACGCTCTCAGCCTTGAGCCGCAACGCCTGGGCCAGTCTCGCACTGGCGGCCAATACGGCCATCCTCGTGTTGGCCGCCAGCGTCCTGCCCGAGCGGCGCGCCGTGCCCGCGGCCATTGGCTTCGTCGCGGGGTCATGGGCGACCTGGGCAGTCATCGGCACCCAAGGAATGCTGACCTGTCTGCCCGCGCACATGCTGGCGCTGCTGGCGGCCACCGGGACCATCGCCCTGCGTGCCTGGACCAAGCGCCTCTGCTCGAATCCCCTCGACGCAGCGGGAGCGACGCTGCTGCTCACCGCCGTCGCGCTGGGCGCCGGACTCGCGATCGGACCCGCGCTCCCCCTGGTCCCGGCCTGGCTGATCGATCTGACGCTGCGTATCAATCCGGTCGTCGCCGTCACGGCCGCGGCCGGCATCGACCTGCTCCGAATGGATGTGTTCTACAGCCTGACGCCGGTGGCGCATTGGTCGTTCAACTACCCGTCGACGATCGCCAGCTTCGCTCTCTTTGGAGGCGTTGCCGCTGTGCTGGCCTCCTGCCATCTGGCTCTGGACCGGCTGGTCCGGCGGCGGTAGAGCGCTATACTTTCGCGGAGGATGAATCTGATGACACGCGTGCTCTCAACCGTGCTGATCTCGGCGCTGGCCCTCGGCCCCGCCGTCGTGTCCGCACAAACCGCCAAGCCCTCCGCTGCCGGTTTGTCCAAAGAAACCCGGCAGCAACTGCTGACCGCGCTTGATCGCGCGTCGGCTTATGTGCGGGCCCAGCAAAAACCGACGGGCGTCTTTGAGGACAACCTCGGCATCACCGGGGTCGCAGCGACCGCGCTGCTCAAGATGCCGAAAGCCGGCCGCGACCAGGCCAGTACGTCGACAACCAAGGCGCTGGACTTCATCAAGACGCAGGTAAAGCCCGACGGCGGTATCTACGAGAAGGCCATTCCCCATTACATGACGGCCGTGTCCGTGATGGCGCTGGTGGCGGGTGGCCGCGCCGGAGACCAGCCCCTCGTCCGCAAGGGCCGCGACTACCTGGCCGAACACGTGCTCGACGAAGGCGAGGGCATCAAGCCGTCAGACAAGTTCTACGGCGGCGTCGGCTACGGCGGCGCGAGCGACGGCGGCAAGGCCGACATCATCAGCCTCGAATACAGCCTCCAGGCCATGAAGGACTCGGGCCTCGCGGCCAACGATCCCGTCTGGGAGAAGGCGCTGAAGTTCCTGCAGCGCACGCAGAACGCCAGCGAGACCAACGATCAGCCGTGGTCGGCCAACGACGGCGGTTTCGTCTATTACCCTGGCTTCAGCCAGGCAGGACAGACCGAGTCGTACGGCGCGGGTTCCTACGCGGGGATGATGAGCTACGCGTGGGCCAACGTGAAGAAGTCCGATCAGCGCGTGCAGAGTGTGTTCAAGTGGGTGAAGAACCACTACACGCTTGAAGAGAACCCCGGCCTCGGCCAGAAGACGCTCTATTACTACTACATGGTGTTCGCGAAGGGCCTGAGCGCGTACGGTGAGCAGGTGATCGTCGACGCGAAGGGCCAGCGTCACAACTGGCGCGAGGAGCTCGGCAAGAAACTGCTCTCGCTCCAGAAGCCCGAAGGCTACTGGGTGAATACCGACCCGGCAGAACTCCAGACCAACAAGGTCCTGGTGACGGCCTTCTCGATGCAGGCCATCGAGGCGCTGCTTCAGTAACCTCGTGTCACACCGGGCGCGCACGTCCCGGGTCTCCCGCTCCGGCCGCCGCCGGCTCACGCTGGCGGCGAGCTTCATCGCGCTCGGTGCCGGGCCGGTGCTGGCTGGGCCCTCACTGACGGCGCACGCGGGCCTGGCCACGCATGCGAAGGCCGGCCGCTGGATGCCCGTCGAGATCGTCCTCGAATCCACAGCGCCCGTCACCGGCACGATCTCCGCCTCCTGGGGCGGCGCGACAGCCACGAGAGAACTCGATCTACCCGCGGGCGCCCGGACAGCTGTTTCACTCACGCTCCGCACGGGAGATCCTCGGAGCAGCGCCACGGTCACGCTCCGCGAGACCAGCGGCTCCTCAACTCTGACCGTGCCCGTCATGGTGGACCCGGACGACACGCCCATCGTGGCCTGCGTGGACGGCGCCGTCGACGTGGCGTGCACGGTCACCCTCACCGCCGGCCAGGCCTCATCGGACTGGCGTGCCTACGATGTGGCAGACGAGGTCCGCGTCGGCACGGCCGGCTCGCTCGATGCCGCACAACGGGACGCCATCGCCCGATGGGCTGGACGCCGGCAGAGCGAGTCGCAATTCGGTCTCCCTGCGGATCCCTCAGTGCTGCACGCTTCCGCGCCGGCAGTGGCGGTCTGGCCTTGGCTCGTGGGGCTGCTGGCCCTGCCGGTCATGGCGTGGCACGCCGCACGAGGCGGCCCGCGCGTCCGCGGGCTCGTGCACGCCGCGGCCATCGCCATGGCCGTAGGCGGAGCACTTGGTGCCGGCCGCACCGGACCCCGGTTTCGCGCCGGACACGACACAACGATTCATGCCTTCACGGGGACCGCCGCCACGATCGCCGAATCGCGGCTGGCCCTCCGCGCAGGCACTGAAGGCCCGCTGCTCGCCACGCTGCTCGCGCCAGGCGGATGGCTCTCCTCGACCACGCCGGATACCCTCAACACCGAGGGCCTGCCGGTTCTACTCCTCGACGCGCGGTTCGGCGCCACCTACCGTGTGCAGGCGGAATATCCCGGTCCACCCTCACCCGTCGTCGTCAGACCGGTCGCTGGTGGCGTGGCCATCGAGAACCACGGAGCGGAGCCCCTGACCGGCTGCAGCGCGCCGCCAACGCTTGATGCGGCGGGCGCGACGTCAATTGCCCCTTCCGCCGCCCTGCTCTTGAAGGGCACGCCTGGACCCGGCGATTCACTGCGGTGCCAGTGGCACACGGCGGGTCCGCCTCTTGACGCCAACGGCCTGAGCCTCGCCGATGCCTCATCCCTGCTGCTGGTGCACCTCGGAACGGTGATGCCGTGATCGATACGCGCGCCCTGACATGGGGACCAGCCGGCGTTGCCGCGAACCAACTCACGGCGATCGTGACCCAGGGCGCCTGCGCCGCGGTGAGCGCCACGCACGCGACAGGCCTGGCGGTGCTGGCACTGATCGGCGGCCTTGCGAATCCGTCATCGGGCCAGATCCTGCTGGACGGGCACGATGTGACGGCTGACCCCGCGGCGCGCCGGCGGGAGACGTTCTGCGCTCACCCGAATCTGCCAGCGCTCCCCGTCACCGTGCGCGAGTATCTGGAACTCGCCTCCGCCGGACGGCGCGGCTCTGACGCACAGAGAGCCGCGACGCCTGCGATTGCGGACCTCGACCTCACGCGGCGCGTGGACGCCCTCGACGAGGCCGCCCGCCAGACCATCGGCCTCGCCGCCGCGCTCGCGTCTGGTGCGGCCATCTTGTTGCTGCACACTCCGTTTGCGACCGGCGGCGCGGATGACCACGCCCGGCGGAGGGCGCTCATCACCGAGGCGCGTCATCGCGGTCACACGCTCCTCATCACCGGCGTGAACGCCCGCGACCCGCTCGTGGACCTGACGATCGAGGCGGGCCGCTGATGCGCCGCCTCCTGAGGCTCGCGCTCGATACGGCACTGGCGCCACCCGCGCTGCTCTGGGCGGGCACGCTGCCGGCGGCCGCCATGGCGGTCTTCGTCGCGAGCTGGGGCGATGGCGCCGGCATTCCCACGTGGCACGCCTGGTCGTTCTACGAGCAGGCTCGTGCCATCGAGGGTGGCGTGCTCCTGCTGGTACTGCCCTGGGTCGCGCAGCGCGCCTTGCCCGCGCAGTCGCGCGCTGACCACCTGTGGCTCGCCGCGTTCACCGGCGCCCGGCCCTCATGGCTGCTGCTCAGCCGTGGAGGGGCCGCCTGTGCCGCCGCCGCATTGACGGTACTCACGGCCACACCGGTCGCGTTACTGGCGCAGCGCATGTCTGGCGGACCGTTGACCCGGGTCATGTTCGACGACACCGCGTGGCTTGGCCTCGCGGGTGCATCCGTCGTGACGGCACTCTGGCTCGAGCGGCGAATCTGTTCGCCCGTTGCCGCCTGGATCACGAACGTGGCGGTACTCGGAGTGCTCGCCGGGTCCGCGTGGCGCGTGGCGCCCTCGGCGCAGGCTGCCGCGCTCATCGGCGGACTGGCCGCAGCAGGGCTCCTCGCACTCGAGATGCGGCGTGCGGATCGCGACGCCGCGCCCGCCGTCGGAGACGTCCCGTGATCGACCATGCGCTGCTGCCGGCGCTGAACCGCTTCCGCTCCCGCGCGGCACTCACCGCCCAGTTGGGCATCACGCTGCCTGTGGCGTGCGTGAGCTGGGGCATTGTGGACCTCGCGCGCGTGCTGGCGCTCGATCCCGCCCCCGGGCGCCGCGCGCTGACGCTGCCGCTGGCGCTGGCCGTCGCTGCCGGTGCAGCCCTCGTGACGTGGATGCGCCGGCCCGAGGTGGCACAGGTCGCGCGCGTCCTCGACGACAGACTGGGCCTCCAGGCCGCGGTCGTCACGGCGCTGCAGTTTCACGGCGATTCTGATCCGTTCGCGGTCCATACCGTCGACCGTGCTGTCGACGGACTGCGACGCGCGCATCCCGGCGATGTCTATCCATGGACACTGCCGCGCTCTGGGCAGGTCCTCGTGCTCGCCGGCCTCCTCGCCAGCGCGGGCGCGATCGCGCTGCACCCGCGCGCCGAATCCGGCCTCGCAGGCACTGCGGCCACCGGCCCTGGCGGGACTCCGGCTGGCCGCTCGGCCCGGCCGGGGAACAACGCACCAACGGCCTCGCGCCCCAATCAGGCCGGGACGGCCGAGCCCCCGCCTGATGGCGTGTCTTCCTCAGGGGCACGCCAGCCCGCGCCGGCCACGCTGGACCAACGAAACCCGCAGCTCCCGGAGCCCACATCGGCAGCGGCCGTGCCGGCGGCACCGGCGGCCACCGGCGCTGGTTCACCCACTGGAGCGCCGCACGAACCGGGCACACAGGCCACATCCACGAGTCCAGGAGCGGGCGCTCACGCACCGGAGACGGCGCTCACCGCCGGAGGTCAGGGCAGCGGTCCGACTCAGGCGCCCGGCGGGGGTCGGGCCGGTGGACGCGCCCGCGGTACGAACCCGACGCGCGCCGGTGACGAGCCGGCGACTGGCGCCACCACGTCCGGTGCAGCCCCTGACGAGCACGCGCTGAGCCTCGAGCGTGTTCCAATGAGTCGCCGCACGTACGTGCAGCGCTATCTCCACTCGCTTTCCCGCGCGGAGCCGCGATGAATCAGACGTTCCAGGACATTGACGCTCAAGTAGCCACCTTCCGCGAGTGCCACGAACACGTCCGCACCGAACTGAGCCGGGTCTATGTCGGGCAACCCGAACTGGTCGAGTTCGTGATCGTCTGCCTCTTCTGCCAGGGGCACGCTCTGCTCGAAGGAGCACCGGGCCTCGGCAAGACGCTGCTGATCCGGACGCTGGCCGACGCGGTGTCGCTCCGTTACGCGCGCGTGCAGTGCACGCCTGACCTGATGCCCGCGGACGTCACGGGGGCGGCGATCCTCACCGAAACGGCCGGCGGCCGGGAGTTCACCTTTCAGCCCGGGCCACTCTTTGCCAACATCGTGCTCGCGGACGAAATCAACCGGGCCACGCCGCGCACGCAGGCCGCGTTTCTCGAGGCGATGCAGGAAGGCCATGTCACGGTCTTTGGGACCACCCACCGCATCGACACGCCGTTCTCGGTCTTCGCGACCCAGAACCCGATCGACATGGAAGGCACCTACCCGCTACCTGAGGCCCAGCTCGACCGCTTCTTTTTCAAGCTGCTGGTGCGGACGCCGACGGTCGACGAACTCGGCGAGATCATGGCGCGCACGACCGGCGTTGACCAGCCGGCGGCCACGGCCCGTTTCGGCGCGGAGGTCCTCCGGACGCTGTCGGGTCTCATCCGGCAGGTCAAGATCGCGGACGAGGTGACGCGGCTCGTGCTGCGCATGGTGACCGCCACGCATCCCGACGGCGCGGGCGCGCCGCCCGCCGTCAAGGAATACGTGCGCTACGGCGCGAGCCCGCGAGGCGGGCAGGCCCTGATCCTCGGCGCGAAGGCGCTGGCGCTGATGGCGGGACGGCATCACGTGGCGCCAGAGGACATCCGGCGCGTGGCGGTGCCCGCGCTGGCCCACCGCCTCATCCTCAACTTCCAGGGCGAGATGGACCGCGTGGACACGGCCGACCTGGTCCGCCAGGTGCTCGGCGTCACAACCGCCTGATGCTGCTCTCGGCGGACGACACACGCCGGCTCGATCGCCTGACGCTGGCCTCGGCACACACGATGGCCGCGGCGGGAGCCCGGCAATCGCGAGCGCGCGGGCCGGGCCTGGAATTCGAGGACTACCGCCCCTACCACGGGGGCGATGACCCCCGGACCATCGACTGGATGGTCGCGGCGCGCCTGCAGCAGCTGGTGGTCCGCGTGTTCCGGGCCGAAGGACACCTCCGGCTGCACCTGCTCCTCGACGTCAGCCGGTCGATGACGGTCGGCACGCCTGGCAAGCTGCACACCGCGGCCCGCCTGGCCGCCGCACTCGCCTATGTCGCGGCCGCGCGGCGCGACGCCGTCGGCCTGGCGACCTTCGACGACCGCATCCGTGCGCACATCACGCCCGGCCACGGCAAGGCACACCTGATGCGCGTGCTCTCGGCCGCGGAGTCGGCCCGCGCCGTGAGCCGCACGGACGCGGACACGGCGCTGACGGCCTATGCCTCCGCGGTGCGTGGGCCTGGGCAGGCGGTCATCCTGTCGGATCTGCTCGGACCGCAGCTCCCGCTCGACGGACTCCGGCGCCTCGCATGGCGGGGCCTCGCCCCCGTGGTCGTGCAGGTACTGGCGCAAGAGGACCTCGATCCCGGCGTGGACGCGCCCGTCGAGATTGTCGATGCCGAAAATCCCGCCGAGGCGCGCCACACGGATCCCGACGGCGCACGTGGCTATCAGCAGGCCGTGCGGGCACACGTCTCGGCCACGGTGGCCGCCTGCCGGACACACGGCTGGCCGTATCTGCAGATCACCAACGGCCTGTCGTTGTCCGAGATGCTGTCGGTGTCCACGCAGGCGGGTCTGCTCGCCGTCCACGGCTGACCATGACGGTGCTCCACGCCTGGGCGCTGTGGCTGTTGCCGCTGGCACTCCTGCCGTTTCTGCTCAATCGCCGCACACCACCCGCGGGCCCGCGCCTGGTTTCGGCGCTCCATCTCTGGCCCGTCACGCCGCCGCCGTCCGAGCGCGCCCCTCGGCCGGCGCTCATCCGTGTCGATCGACGCCGAGGGCTACTCGCGGTACTCGTCGCGCTGATCGTGGTCGCGCTCGCGGAGCCACAGTGGCGTGCGCGGACGGCGGATCTCGTGCTGATTGTCGAGACATCGGCGGACATGGGCGCCCGCGCCGGCGCCATGACGCGACTGGCCCGCGGCCGCGACGACGCGCTGGCCGCACTGGCCTCCGGCGACGCGGCAGCCCGCGCGATCCTGCGGGTCCACGTGCTCACCGCTGGTGCGCAGGTCTCGGACCTCGGCCTCTTCACCTCCGGCAGCGCCAGCCTCCGTGGCGCGCTTGCAGCCATCACGCCTGGCGCCGCCGCCCCGCACATCGATCAGGCCCTCGACGCCGCCGCCGCGAGCGAACCCGGCGTACCTGTCTGGACCGTCTCCAGCCACGATGTCCCCGGCGCCGTCCGCAGCTTCGTTCCGGGACCGGCCGGCCCGAACCTCGCCATCACCGCGCTGACGGCGGAAGGCCCGGCCGGTGGCGAGATGACGGTGACGACGCAGGTCGAGAACATGTCCGATGAACCGGCCACTGCCCGGCTGGCGCTCATCGTGTCTGGCGAGACGCCCGTGGATGAGCCAGTGGCGCTTGACGCCGGAGCCGTGCGCACGCTCACGCACGTGCTGCGCGGCAGCACAGCGGTGGTGGAGGCACGACTGACGACGACCGGGACCGATGCGCTCGCCCTGGACAATGTGCGCCTGGCGGTGGTGGCACGCGAGCCGGCCGTTCGCGTCCAGCTCGCCGGTGATGCCGGTCCCTTCGTGGCCGCGGCGATCGCGGCACATCCGCTCCTGCGCGTGGTGGACGGTGACGCGGATGTGCTGGTCTGCCGGCGGTGCCCATCGTCATCACCCTATGTCTCCGGCGTACTCGAGTTGCCCCCTGCGAATGCTCCCGTGCAGACGCCGGCCCGGGTCCGCGTCACCGGCCCCGCGCATGCCGTCTCGGCCGGCCTCGCCGGACTCACCGCGTCCGCCTCGGCTGTCCGCGCAGGGGCACAGGGCGCCGTGCTGGTCCGCGCCGGTGACGAGCCGCTGGTGACCGTCGAGGAATCCGACCGCGGACGCACCGTGCATCTGGCCGGCGACGTGACCGCGCCCGCCTTCGGCCAGAGTCCGTTCTTCGCCGTGCTGCTGGCCAACGCCGTTGACTGGCTGGCCGCGCGCGAGAATCCCACGACGGTGGAAGCCGGAGCGCCGCTTCGGTGGTGGGTGGGCTCGGCGTCGTCGGCCTCGCTCTCCGGCCCTGACGGACGCGAGCGGCCGTCACGACGTGAGCACGGCTGGCTGACGTCGACCGCCACGGACGATCCCGGTCTCTACAACGTTCGCACGCCGCACGGCACGGCGCCTCTCGCCGTGACGCCAGCGCCCATCACGCCGGCGGGCGCGGGTCGTCGCGACGACCCGCACGCGGTCGCAGATGCCGCCGCGCCGGGACGTTCCGTCACATCTCCGACCCGCACGGCCTTCGCGCTCTCGAGATGGCTGCTGGCGCTCGCGCTCCTGCTCGCCGTCGTGGAGTGGCGCCTCTGGCCGGGGATGCCGGCCGCGGCGTGGCCACGAGCGCTTGCCATCGGCGGGCTCCTCCTCGGCTGCGCCGGTCTCAGCCTTCCCGCAGGGCGGGCACCCCTCCACGTCGTCTTTGCCGTGGATCGATCCGACAGTGTGAGCCCCCGGGCGCAGCAGGCCGCGCTCGCGTTTGCCGCCACCGCCAGCCGGCGCATGGAGACGGGTGACACCGCTGGCCTTGTGACCTTCGGTGAGCGGCCGCTCGTCAGACGCGCCGGTGCACCGGCGCCGCTGACCCTGGAGGCCGGTGTCGAACCGGGCAGCGCGGGCAGCAACATCGCGGGCGCCATCGACGCCGCGTTGCCGCTCCTCCCGCGAGACGGCACCGGCCGCATCGTGCTCATGACCGATGGGCGTGAAACCACCGGCACCGCCGTGGACGCAGCGGCCAGCGCGGCCGCACGCCGCGTCGCGCTCGATGTGCTGCCGGCCGGGTCGCGCGCCGCGCTACCGCTCGTGCGGTCGGTCAGTGCGCCGGCGGATGTCCACGGTGACGAACCGTTCGCGGTAGACGTACTCGCCAGCGGTCCCGCAGGCGGCAGGGCCGCCATCACGCTGACCGGCGGCGATGCGCCGCTCACGGCCGAAGGCACCTTCGATGCGGACGGCACGGCGCTGGTGCGTTTCAGCGCGCGGCGGACGCAACCTGGCGTCGCGGTCTTCCGGGCCTCCACGGGCGATGAGCCGGAATCCACGGCCCCCGGTGCCGCGGTCACGGTGCTCGGACCGGCACGCCTCCTCATCGTCACGGCGCCGCACCAGGGCGCGCCGGTGCGCCTGACCGCGGCGGGCTACGCGATTGACCGCCTGCCGGCGGCGGCGTTGCCGGTGGCAGAGACCGGCCTGGCGGCCTACCAGGTGGTGGTGCTTGATCGCGTGCCTGGTGAGGCCATCACGGACGCCTCGGCGTCGGCGCTCTCGGACTGGGTGGCGCATGGAGGGGGCCTCGTGGTGCTGGGGGATGCAGCCAGCCTCCCGTCCGGGGGCTACGCCCGGCCGCGCATCGACGCCATGCTCCCCGCCGATCTCCGCGTCGCACCGTCGGCCCGCACGCCCGCCACCGCAACGGTCGTGGCCCTCGACAAATCCGGCAGCATGGCCGATACGGTCGGTGGCCTGCAGAAACTGGAAGCCGCACGCGACGCCGTCCGCCGCGTTGCCCGGGCGCTCGCCCCGGCGGACACGCTCGGGGTCATCGCGTTCGACATGCGCGCCACCGGCATCGTCGAACCGGGACCCGCCAGCCGCGGCGCGGTGATCGACGCGGCATTGACCGCGCTGGTCCCGGGGGGCGCCACACGGCTCGCGCCGGCCGTCGAACTGGCCGCAGAGTGGCTCCGCCGTTCAGGCGCCACCAGGCGGCATCTTCTCGTCGTCTCCGACGGTCGCACCAGCGGGGACGATCTCTCCCGCGCCGGCACGTTGGCCGGCGAGGCCGGGCTGACGCTCTCCGTCATCGCCGTTGGCGCCGACGCGGACCGAGCCGGACTGACCGCAACGGCGACACGTACCGGCGGGCGCGCCTATTTTCCCGATCAGCTCGCGGACTTGCCGCGCCTCGCGGCCGGAGATGTGGTCCAGTCGCGCGGGGGCGCCACGGTCACCACACCGGTGCCTCTGCGCGCGGCGAGCGCACATCCGGTACTCACTGGCCTTCCACTCGATGCCCTGCCGCTCGTCGGAGGCTACGTCGTCGCCGCCACGCGGCCAGGTGCCGACGCCATCCTGGAGTCCTCTCTGAGCGATCCGGTGCTGGTCACGGGCAGAGCCGGCCTCGGGCGCGTGGCGCTGGTCACCACTGACCTTGGCGGCACGTGGTCGGACGCGCTCCGCCGCTGGTCTGGCTACCCCGCGCTCGAGGCGCAGACACTCCGCTGGGTCAGCCGGCACGACGTGGCCACCGGCATCGAGGTCTCAGTCGAGGACGCCCCGGCGGGAGGCACCGTGAATGTGCGTGTCGACGAGGGGGCGTCGCTCTCGGCCCCACGCGCACACCTGCTGACGCCGGACGGCCGCGTCCTGCCCCTCACGTTGCGGCCGGCTTCGGCCCGGCTCTTCAGAGGCATGCTGCCAGACATCGGACCCGGACTGTCGCGTGTCGAGGTCGTCACTGGCGCCGACGGCAACGAAGTCCGCGTCACGCGAGGCCTCCTGCGTCAGGCGGATCGCGAGCGCGCCGCCACTGGCGTGGATGACACCCTGCTGACCACGCTCGCGTCAATGACCGGCGGTCGCCGACTGACGGAGCAGGCCGCTCCCTTCACTCTGCCACGGCCGCTCGGCTACAGGCCTGCGCGCCCGATCCCCGAACTGCTCGCGCTCGTCTCAATCCTGGCACTGGCGGCTGGCGGCTTCAGGCGTGGAACCGGCACCGCCTCCCACGCTTCAGGAACAGCGGCATGAAGCGCGCCCTCTACCTCATCCTCTGTGTGGTTGGCGTCATCGCCGGCAGCAAGCTGCTCATCGAGAACGTCCTGGGGCTTTCTCTCGAAGGATGGCTCCGCGCGCAGGTGACCCACGCGGGCCCTGGAGCCGCAGCGGTCGTAGTGGGACTGCTGGTGGCGGATCTGGTGCTGCCGATCCCCTCGAGCCTCGTGATGGTGCTGAGCGGCGCCGCGTTCGGCGTCACCGGCGGCGCCGTGGTGGCGCTCGTCGGATCCATTGGCGGTGAGTGGCTCGGCTTCGAGTTGGCCCGGCGCTATGGCCACCGGGCGACATCGCACCTGATGCATGAGCGGGATCTGGCCGAACTGGACGGCGTCTTCCGGCGGCACGGTCCCGCAGCGGTGATGCTCACGCGGGCCCTGCCGGTCTTCATGGAGACGATGAGTCTGGTGGCAGGGCTCTCCACCATGTCACGGCGGTCCTTCCTCTGGTCATCGCTGGCAGGGACGGCGCCTGTGGCGCTGGCCTATGCCTACGCGGGAGCGGCGTCTCGTGACTCGGGAAGTCTGGTGCCCGCCGCCATCTTCCTCATCGCGATCACGGGCATCGGCTGGGTGGTCTATCGCACACGGGTCCGGACGTAGCGGGGCGGCCTACTCTTCCGACATCTTCTTCCGCAGCGTCGTGCGGTTCAGGCCGAGAAGCGCCGACGCCTTCAGCTGATTGCCGTTGGTAATGGCCAGCGCTTCGTCGACCAGGGTGGTCTCCACCAGCGTCGTGATCGCGTGATACGCCGACACACTGGAGCCTTTGACGAGACGGTCGTGCAACGCCTGACGCACGGCGCCTGAGAGAAGCGGCTCCGCATCGGGCGCGACGGCCACCGCGGCCTGATCGAGACTCGCGCCCAGGTCCGCCACACTGATCATCTGGCCCCGGGCCACGATGCACGCCCGCCGGATCACCCGCTCCAGCTCACCGACATTGCCTGGCCAGGCATGCTGCACCAGCATCCGGGTCACTGCCTCTTCGACGCCTTTGAACACGCGGCCCAGTTCCGTGTTCGCCCGCAGCAGGAAGTGCTGCACCAGGTCGGGAATATCCTCACGGCGTTCGCGCAGCGGCGGCAGTGGGAGCGTAATCACGGAGAGAGCATCGAGGAGCTCCCGGCTGACGCGTCCCTCGCGAGCAACTGCCGCCTGGTCCGCCACGGACGAGGCGAGCAGGCGTGGGTGCGTGGCGTGACCGGCCGGCCCCTCGCGCAGGACCGCGGCCACACGAGCCTGGAGACCCGGCGGCAGGCTCTCGATGTCGGCCAGGTGCAAGGTGCCGATCTCGGGATTGCGCAACAGCGTGGTCAGCTCCAGGTCGGACACCATGTCGCACGCCACGTGGATCAGCGGCTTTGCGCGGCGCTCACTGTTGATGTGGATTGTGGACGCCACGAGGTGCCGGCCCGTACCCCGCTCTCCCGTGATCAAGGCCACGACGTCGTTGGTGGACAGCCGCCCGATCAGTTTGTAGATGGCCTGCATCGCAGGCGTGGAGCCGACGAGCACCGGCTCCGGCACACCCGGGCCAGGGTCCTCGGCTTCGGCGAGCGCCGGCTCAGCCGTCACCCGAGCAATCACGTCTCGAAGGCTGTTCAGATCCAGCGGCTTGGTGAGGTAGTCGAACGCGCCACGCCTGATCGCATCGATGGAGGTCTGACTCGTGCCGTGCGCCGTCATGATGACCACAGGCAGGTCCGGGTCACGCTCGCGCATCTGCTGCAGCGCCGTCAGGCCGTCGATGCCTGGCATGCGGATATCCATCACCACGAGGTCGGGGCGCCGCGCCGCGATCGCCGCGAGCCCATCGGCCGCGGAGCTCGCCAGGCGGAACTGATGTCCTTCGTAGACCAGAAAGTGCTCGAACGCCGTGGCGATGGACCGGTCATCGTCCACCACGAGAATGTCAGCCATCGTGTCGCTCTCCCTCCGTCGCCGGCAGGATGATCGTAACCTGCGTGCCGCGTGGGCGGGCGGGTTCAAGGGTGATCCGGCCGCCGTGCTGCTCGACAACGGACCGGGCATTCACCAGCCCGAGGCCGACACCGTCAGGTTTCGTCGTGAAGAACGGGTCAAACACGTTCGCCAACACGTCGGCGGGGACGCCCTCGCCGTCGTCGACGATGACGAGCGACGCGCCCTGCGGCGTCTGCGCCGTCCGCACCGTCACCGTGCCGCCGCTGGTGACAGCCTCGGCTGCGTTGTTGATCACATTCAGGATGGCCTGCTGCAATCGATCCGCGTCAATCGGCACCGGCGGCAGCGCGGGGTCGAGATCCACGCGCTGCTCGATCTTGCGATACGAGAGGCGGTCAGCGACCTGCGCCAGACACCGCCGCACCAGGGCGTTCAGGTCGCCTGGCACGCGACGCACCTCGCCGGGACGCGCCACTTCCAGCAGATCGCGGACAACGGACTCCACCTGCAGCACATCACCCGCCACGGCCGCGAGGCTGGCCAGGGTCCGCGTGTCACCGCCGTCCCGCAGCCGGGTCTGGAGCAACTGCGTCTGCATCTTGATCGAGGAGAGCGGATTGCGGATGTCATGGGCGACCCGGGCCGCGAAGAGACCGGCCAGCGCCAACTTCTCGTTCCGCACGAGCGCCCGCCTCGATTCCGCGAGCCGGTCGAGCATGCCGTTGAAGGCGCGGCCGAGGCGCCCGACTTCGTCGCCGCCCTCCGCGGCCCGGGTCACAGGCGGCTCATCACTGGTGGACTGCGTGAACGCGACGAGGCGCTCGATGGGCGTGGTGACACGCCTGCTGACGAACTCGCTCACCGAGAGCAGCAGCACGAGACCAAGTACGCCGCCAGCCACGATCGTCCCGGTGATGTTCTGACGAGCCATCGCCAGCTCCGTGCCCCGGTCGATGACGGCGACCACGAGGTCGGGCCGGCTGCGCACCACTTCAAGGGCCGCGTAACAGGTCGCAGCCTCGCACGCCACCGTACGGAATACCGGGTGACCCGGCTCCTCCCCGTCCATCACGTGACCGAGCGTGGCCGCGATGGCGGCTGCCCGCTGCGCATCCATCGTCGTCGTGAGGACGTGACCCTGGCGGTCGAAGGTCAACACATCAGCGTCGGCAATCGCCCGGACGCTGCCGATCACCAGGGGTGTCAGCGCGAAACCACTCTGGGCCAGCAGCGACGCGGCGCTGACGATCTGGCTCTCGACACGTTCCCGGAGCGCGGCCTCGACGGCCGCCCGCGTGAGAATGGCGGAGAGCGCCATGGCGACCACAGCCGCCACGGCGAACGGAAGCACGATCCGATAGTGAAGCCGAAGCCGGGTGCCGCCGGCCTCAGTACCCAATGATGCGGTTGGAGTAGGCGTCGTGGACGGCGCGGACGGTGCTGGCAAATTCACGCGTGGCTCCGGCAACGGCCGGCGCGTCCACCGCGCGCTGATGCTTGAGGACGATCCCGGCCAGGCCGTCCCCAAGATACTTCGCCTCGCCCTCGTAGAGGTGCGCGGCGTGCTGCAGGCCCGCCCTGGTCCGCTGGAAGCTGAGGCTCATGTGCTCGAGCGCCGGCGCGCGGCGGACATTGAACTCCGCATAGCCGGCCACGTCGTCCAGGAAGGCGGCCAGCGGATCGCCATCCTTGAGGCTGGCGCGCAGTTCGGCCAGCTTCGGCTTCACCTCCGCCCAGGTGGCGGACGCCTCCCGCACACCCGCCAGGCCCACGCCCCGGTAGTCGGGCAGCAGCGCATCGTGGCGGACGAAGAGTGCGTTGTGGAAGTCCCACGTGTAGTTGCGCGCGAGGATGTTGTAGCTGGATGCCAGCTGGTCAAAGGCCTTCCCCGTGCGCGCCAGCGCCTCGCCGAGCGACTCCGGTGACGCGGGCGCCGACGGATCGCCGTTTGGCACCGTGACACGATCCATCGGGTAGTTCTTGTCCTGCTGCGACGGATCCATGAAGAAGCTCGGGCTGCCCTGATAGGCACCGGGCGCGTTGCGATAACCGAGGAACGTCCCGGCGGAAATGACCACGCCCGCAATCAGCACGCCCAGCGCGAACCGTTCGGCGTGCGCGTGCTCGCGCGCCGCGTCGCGCACCTCCGCCTCCGGCTGCGACGCCCACGCCAGCGTTCCGACGATCACGGCCGTGAGTGCGTAGATGACGAGCGCGCCCACGTAGAGCACCGCCAGCGGGATCTCGATGACGAGGAGCGTGGCCGTGAGCAGCGCCGATCCAAGTCGCCGCTGCCCCGCGGCCAGCTGCCGGACGCCGGGCACCAGGCCGAGCACCGCACCCGCGGCCCGCCGTCGGCCGCTGGACGGGTCGTAGAACGAACGCGCCGAGAGCACGATCACCGCCACCGGCGCCGCGAAGATGGCCACCAGCAGCACGGTCACGACCGCGCGCATCCAGTCGATCGAGAGGTTGTCGATGATCTGGTCGCCCTGCGTGACGATCGGGTAGAGCAGCCACGGGAGCACCAGGGGAAGCGACGCCGAGAGGCGCCCCTGCCTCCACACAACGAGACCGGCCACGAGGATGAAGGCGACCCCGAACAGGCTGAGGATTTCGCCTTTTGTGTCGACCAGCCACGCCACCGTGATCGAAGTCTCCGCCACGGCCAGCAGCAGAATGAGCACCGCCATCACCGCTGTGGCGAGGACGAGCCAGACAGGCGCCTTGCGCGCGGTGGAATGCGCGTCGGTCACGGGCGTTTCCCGGTAATCAACGTGTGGGGATTCGGCTTCGGCAGCGGGTGAAGCGTCACATCCACGAATCCGGTCTCCCGCATCCAGTCGGCCATGTCGGTCATGGCGTGGGCCGAGCCGTCGTCGCTGGTCAGCATCATGTTGAGCGCGAAGTGCACCGCGAAGGGCGGCGTCCGCTTCGTCGCGTCGTCGAAGAACACGTCGCTCACCATCACGAGGCTGCCCGGGTCGAGAGCCGCGAAGGCCTTCCGCAGCAGCAACTGGCAGTTGGCCGGCGTCTCCCGGTGCATCATCCCGGAGAGCAGCGCCACATCAAAGCCGGTGCCGAACGCCGAGGTCAGGTAGTCGCCAGGCATCAGCGTGATGCGGTCGCCGACGCCGCTCTTGTCGACCAGTTCGCGGGTCACCTCGAGCACGCCCGGCACATCGAGCACGGTGGACGTGAGACCCGGCGTCTGACGAACCAGCTCGACGGTGTACGTGCCAGGGCCGCCGCCCACGTCGATCAGACGCGTCCGTCCGGACAGGTCCACGAAGTGCTTCAGCACCGAGCCGATGCCCACGGCGCGCTCGTGCATCGCCAGCACGAAGGCCCGCGTCACGGCCTTGTCCTGTCCGAGCATCACCTCGGCGGGCATGGGCGGCTTGCCAGTACGCACCAGATCCGCCAACCGGCCCCAGGCCGGGTAGAGGTTCTCGACGTATTTGAAGCTGTTGGCGCTATAGGTCGGACGTCCCTTGACCAAATACGCGGCGGCCAGGTCGCTATTGGCATAGCGGTCGCCGTCCACGGTGAGGAGCCCCTCGGCCGTGAGCGCGTCGAGCAACCCGCGCAGCGGGGCCACCTGCACCGGCCCGCCGATCGCGTCGGCCACCTCGGCCGCCGTGCGCGGACCGCCGGCGAGCGGCGTGAACACGTCCAGTTCGAGCGCCGCGAAGAGCACCGCGGACGAACGGTAGGCCAGACCCATCTGCATCAGGCGTGAGGGATTCGGCAGGGCATCGGCCCCGGTCTTCGTGTCGGGTGCGGCCATCAGGGCTAGCTCCAGTAGAGAACGCGGTCGCGAGCCGCTGAAAGTGACAAAAAGCCGCCCATGGTGATCCGCGCGCGCGAACCCACGACCGGGTTGACCCGGTGCAGGCAGCGGCCTGCGGCAAAGAGAAACAGGTCGCCAGCTCGCGTCGTGAAGGCCTGCCCGGGGAACCTCGACTCCACGGCCGCGATGTCCCACGCCCAGCCATTGAGCTTGGGCGGATTGGGCTCGTCCTGCGTGACCGGATACGTGGTCAACTCACCGCCCGCCTCGGGCTGCTGTACGGTGACGAAGTAACTGATAAGCGTGCTCGTGTCCGACGCTGCGCGCAGTTCGTCGTAGAGCGCGAGGGGAAAGTGGTAGTCGTGATGGAGGCTGATCCCGGTGCCGTCCGGGAGCCGACGCACCGTGAACGGCTGGAACACCTGCCCCTCCGCGTTGGCCGGCAGGGTCACGGGCCGTCCGCCGGAGAAGCGCCCCAACATCCGCTCGATGTCGCCTACGGCGTCCCAGCCATTGCCGAAGATGCGGCCCGCGTTCTCGCGCGTCCACTTCGCCTGCGCGAAGTAGGCCGCCGGATCCGGCCCGGTGGGCGATGCATAGGTGGGCGTGGCCGGCACGCCGAGCATACGGATGTCGTCGGCGGGGTTCTTCTGGTTGGGCCGCGCCCAGCTCTCGGCCGCGTCGTGGTCCAGCTTCGGGCCCACGGGCCCCAGCACGGCGGACGGAAGCGCGCCACGCAGCACGATCACGTCGAGCGTCCCGTTATAGAGGTCCTCAATGCCGTTGGCGTAGTCCGCGGCCTGCGGCACGGTGATGTCCACCGCCTTGATTGCCCGCCCTGATGTCACGCTGTGTATCCCCTTAGACTTTTGCGCGAATGATTCCGCGCTACTGCACGCGAACAATGTGCTGCTGCCGCTGACCGCGGCGCAGTACAAACAACTGGCCCCCGATGGCCTCGGCTACGCGCACGCGAGCCGCGACATCCGCCTGCCGGCGGTTGTTCACATACACGCCGCCGGACTGCACGAGGCGCCGCGCCTCGCCCTTTGAAGGCGCGAGTCCCGCTCGGACCAGCAGATCCACCAGCGCCACGCCGTCACCTTCCGCCTCGGCCCGTGCCAGATCCGTTGACGGCGCGTCACCGAAGACGTCCAGCAGATCCGCCACCGGCAGCGTCGTGATGTCCTCGCCGAACAGCACCGTCGAGGTCCGCTCGGCGCGCTCCAGCTGATCCTGTCCGTGCACCAGCTTCGTGACCTCACGGGCCAGCACTCGCTGGGCTTCGCGCTTTTCCGGCGCCGTCTCGATACCGTGCATCAGCTCCTGGATCACCGCATGGTCGAGGAACGTGAAAAATTTCAGATACCGCGCGGAATCCTTGTCGTCTGTGTTGAGCCAAAACTGGTAGAACCGGAACGGAGACGTCCGGTCCGGGTCCAGCCACACAGTGCCAGCCTCGGTCTTTCCAAACTTCGTGCCCGCCGAGGTTGTGACAAGCGGCAGCACCACCCCGTGCGCCTTGGTCGCACGTAGCCGGCGGATGAGGTCGATGCCGGCCGTGATATTGCCCCACTGGTCGCTGCCACCAATCTGCACGGTGCAGCCGTGGCGATCGAAGAGCTCCAGAAAGTCGTACGCCTGGAGCAGGAGGTAGCTGAACTCGGTGTAGGAGATGCCATCCTCGCTCTCAATCCGGCGCTTCACGGACTCCTTCGCGAGCATGTAGTTCACGGTGAAGTACTTGCCCACGTCGCGCAGGAACGCCATCGCGCTCATGGTGGTGAGCCAGTCGGCGTTGTTCACCAACCGGGCCGGATTCGTCTTCACCTCGAAGTCGAGGAAGCGCGCGAGCTGCACGCGGATACCGGCAACGTTCGCCTCCACCTGCTCGGGCGTCTGGAGCGTCCGCTCCACGGCCTTGCCGCTCGGATCGCCAATCAGACCCGTGCCGCCGCCGACGACCGCGATGGGGCTGTGGCCCGCGCGCTGGAGCCGGGCCAACGCGAGCATCGGCATCAGGCTCCCGACATGCAGGCTGTTGGCGGTCGGGTCGAAACCGGCATAGGCGGTGAGCGGCCCGGCCGTCAGCGCCTCACGGGCACCTTCACTGGCGTCCTGCAGCGCGCCGCGCCATTCCAGGTCCTGGATGAGATCTGCCATAGGGAAACGTCAACTATAGCGCCGGTCGCGGCGGGCCGACCGGCCCATGCGGCAGACGCTCAGGTTGACGCTCATCTGCGGCGCCGGGATGATGAACTCCATTCACGCTGGGGCCGATTGAGGATCCGAGCCTGTTGACGCACATGGCACGCCCGTTCACCGCCTCCCCACCCACCGCGCGCCCCGTGGCGGCTCTTGCCATAGGCCTCGCCGTCGCGCTCGGCCCCTGGGCGGCGCGACTCCGCGCCCACACGACCCGCGGCGCGGCTCCGCTGGTCATGTCCGCGAGGCGCGTCACCCGGCCAGGGCTCTCTCGAACCCCGTTCAGGCGTTTCTGCGCCGTCGCGGTGGCGATCTGGCTGACCGCGTCACCGTCGGCACCGGGCGGGTGGCTCCGCGCCGCGCAGCCCGACGAGACCCAGCGCGCGCTCATTGCCGCCGTCATCGCCGCGGATTCACAGGAGGCGCGCGAGGCGCTCGTGGCCGCCGCAGGCGGCGGTGGCGTCCGTTTCCACAATGAGCTGAGCAATGCCGTCATCGTCGGGCAAGGCCTGCCGCTCGAAAGAGCCCTCGCCATACTTCGGTATACGGCGGACCTGGCCATCCGGGCTGGTGACCACAAGACGCACGCCGTGGCGATCCTGAAACAAGGTGTCGCCCAAGGCAGGCTCGGCCGCTATGACCTCGCGCTGGCCGCGTTCGAAGAGACGCGGGCCAAAGCGGAACACCTCGGTGACATCGAACTACAGGGGAGCGCGTGGGACAACATCGGCATCGTCCACCGGCGGCGCGGCGAACTGGCGCTGGCCACGGCCGCCTACGAGCACGCGCTGGCGCTGGCCACCCGCGCCGGGTCGCAGAGCAGCGAAGCACGCATCCTCAACAATCTCGGCAGCCTCTGGACTGACCAGGGCCACTACCGCGTGGCGCTGAGCTACCTCACCCGCAGCGCCGCGCTGAAGGCGGCGCTGCAGATGGAGGGTGTCGATGTCGTCACGACACTCGGGAACATCGCCTCGATTCATGAACTGCGCGGTGACGTCGATCTGGCGCTGGATTACTGGCAGCGCGCGCTGGCGGTCCCCGGCGGCGACCGCGACCTCAGCTCGCGTGCATCGGTGCGGATCGGACTCGCCCAGAACCACATGCGCTTGGAGCAGTGGGCCGAAGCGCGTGCGCAGTTCGAGGCGGCCCTGACAGCCGTCGAGGCTGCGGGCGAACAGCGCAGCATCGGCCTGGTGCTCTTTGGCATTGCGGAGCTTGAGTGGCTGCAGGGACATTCCGAGGCGGCGCTGGCCACCGCGCGTCGAGCCCTCGCGGTGCGTGCAGCCATCGGCAACCCGCACGGGCAGGTCGACTCGCTCAACCTGATCGTCCGCATCCTTCTGGACCTCAAGCAACCCGAGGAAGCGAAACAGCGGGCCCTGGAGGCCGGGGCGCTGGCGCGCACCATCGGAGGCCTCGACCTGCGCTGGCGGGCATCGGCCAGGCTCGGGGAGGCCGAGCGTGCGCTGGGCCACCGGGCGGAGGCGATTGCCGCCTATACCGACGCCATCGCTGCCGTGGAGGACGTGCGCGCGACCGCGAGCGATGAAGCACGCGAGCGGCAACAAGTCCTGGCGATGCGGCTGGATCCTTACCGCGAACTGGTGGACCTGCTCGTGGAATCAGGCCGTGCGGACGAGGCGCTGGCCACGTCTGAGCGTGCCAAGGCCAGGACGCTCATCGAGCTGCTCGAATCCGCGCAGGCGGGCCAGGACGCTCCGGATGCGAGCGGGGACCTTGTCCGATCGACCGGCCCCGTGAATCTGGCTCCGTTGTTGGTGACCCCTGCGCACGCCGTGGTGTCGTTCGCCGTCGCCGGTACGAATACCTCGGCGTTCGTGGCACGGCGCGACGACCGCGGCCGGACCACCGTCACGGCGATCCGACTCCCGGTGACCCATGCGGAACTGGCGCGCCGCACCACGCGGTTCCGCGAACAGCTCGCGACGCGCGATCTCGCCATCGCGCAGTCCGCCCGCGATCTCTACAACGCCCTGATCGCACCGTTGGCCCCTGCTCTGGCGGGAGCGCAGCACTGGACCATCGTGCCTGACGGCCCCCTCTGGGAACTCCCCTTTCAGGCGCTCATGAGTCCGACGGGCCGCTATCTCATCGAAGACGTCGCGGTGACCTTCGCGCCCTCTGTGCATGCGCTCGCCGCGCTCATGGAGCGCGGGAAGAGCCGAGCGCCTCGCGGCACGGATGCGCTGATCATCGGCAGTGCCGGAGGCGGCGCGACCGACGCGCCGCTGAAGGAGGCGGAACAGCAGGCGCGCAGCGTCGCCGCGCTCTACGGTCGGCGCGGGCAACTGGTGGTCGGCGCCAGAGCCACGCCACAGACAGTCCGTGATGGCGGCTCTGCACGGATCCTCCACGTGGCCGCGCACGGGGTGTTCGACGGCGGCAATCCCATGCGGTCCTACGTGCAGCTTGGCGCTGCCGGTGCCGATGGCGAATTGCCGGTGCTGGATGCCGCGCGGATGCTGGAGCTGCGCCTCGGGTCTGACCTCGTGGTGTTGTCGGCCTGTGATTCGGGCCGCGGACGCGTGAGGGAAGGCGAGGGTCTCATTGGGCTGACGTGGGCGGTGCTGGCCGCCGGCGCCGGGAGCGCCGTGGTCTCAGAGTGGCAGGTCGACTCCGTGAGCACCACCGAATTCATGATGGCCTTCCACCGCCGTATCCGCGACAGCGTGCTCAAGACCGGACACGTGGCCGGCCGCGCTGACGCGCTGCGCGCCGCCGCGATGCAGTTACTGCACGGCGGCACCTACGCCCATCCCTTCTACTGGGCGCCGTTCGTCCTCGTCGGCGACGGGACCTGAGCGCGCGCCTCGCGCGCGAGCGCGGCGGCCAACGGCGAGGCCGGATTCGCCGCGGCCAGCACCTCGAACTGCCGCGCGGCGTCCTCGCGTAGACCGAGCGCGGCATAGCGGGCACCCAGCAGGAGTGGCGACGCCGGAGACGCCTGCTCCAGCGCGCGCAGCGAGGCCGCGTCAGCCGCGGAGAGCACGCGGAAGCGCGCGTCCGGCGCATCGGCGCCGGGGGCCCGGAGTGTACCGGCCTGTGTGTCTGCTTCCACCTGCCAGAGGTACAGCGCGCCACGCACCAGCGGGGCCGGCGGCGTCCACTCAGCGCGCGTGAGATCGCCGCTCTCAGCCTGCGGCACCAGGCGCGCGTCGTAGAGCGACACCCGATACGCCGTCGCTCCAGGCACGGCGGTCCAGGTCAGCGTGGGGCGGTCGCTGGCCACGATGACGCCGATGGGCGTGAGCAGCCGGAGCCGCGCCGGCGCAGCGGGGGCACCCATCAGCGCGCCCTGCGGCGGCCGCAGTGCCGGATCGGGCGGACGCGACGGCAGGCGTTGATCATGCAGCAGGCCTTCAACCACCGCACGGTCCGGGGCCTCCAGAAGGTCGAGCCCGCGCACGGCCCCGTCTGCCAGCAGCGACACCACACCGTCGGTCAGCACGACGGCTGGGGTGTCGCCGCCAGAGGGGGACTGAGGCGCGGGCGCGGCGGACGTTCGCGCGAGCTGGTCGCTCGGCATCGTCCCCGCCAGGCGGTTCATCCACCACACGCCGCCGGTCACCGTAGCGAGCACGGCCGCTGCAGCCAGGCGCAGCCAGGGGGACGTGAGCACGGGCGAGGTCGCTTTCTCAGCCGGAAGCTCAGCGGACATCGCACGAGCGGAGGAGTGCAGCTCCCCCCGGGCAGCTTCAAAATCCGCCAGGTCTTCGGCGCAGGTGTCACACACCGCCATGTGGGCGCGCAGCGTCAGCGCGCTGGCGTGGTCGAGCATCCCGTCAGCCAGTGCCATCAGTGCTTCTGGATCGGGGTGCACCTCAGGCTCGGCGGCGCCCAGGGCCCAGGCCCCCTTCACGCGCTCCGCCGCACCGGCCGCGCGTGCCAGCGCCTCGCGGCACGCCTCGCAGTGGCCCACGTGCTGCAACGCCTCCGCCAGGGCCGACACCTCCAGCGTCCCGCTGGCGTAGCCGCGCAACACCTCATCCGTCAGATGGTGATCGTCTGCACCCATCCCGGCCATCCCTTCATCCTGCCTCACGACGACCACCGCCGGAGACGCCGCGCCAAACGCTCGCGCGCGGACTTCCGCAAATTGATCACCTGCTGGCGGCTGACGCCGAGCCGGTCCGCCAGACGGAGATCGTCAATCGGCAATTCGGCCCACACCGCAGCCAGCGCCGCGGCCGACATTTCCAGACACGCCGCCATCTGCTCGAAGGTCGCCACGCCGAGCAGCGGCATCAGCGACGTCAGGTCGCGCCCGTCCGCGTCCCGCAGATTGAGCAGCAGCGCGACCCGCTGCCGCAGCGGCAGCGTCTGAATCTCTGCCCACGCCGCGGCCAGATACTCCCGATCCCCGAGCAGTTCGGGAATCATGCGCGCCCGGTCCACGAGCCGATCAGGCAGCGGCTCGGTGGCCATGCCGAAGCCGACGCGTTCGTCCTCGGGACCATCGTCGACGCCGAGCACGGCCGCCACGGCCGAGACAAGGTCGTCGACCTCCATGCCTCCGCGACACTCGCGCAGCACCGCCTCGACGAGCACCGGCAGCGTGACACTCGACGGATCGCGCCCCTCCAGCGCCGCCACGCGCGCCGACGCACCGGCCACATGCATTGCCTTCGCCCGCTCGGTACCGGAGAGCGCCTCCGAGGCGGGCCACGCGGCGCGGGACGCAATCAGGCGCCCGCCGTCGCCGCCACTCAGACGAAACTCCGGCTGACGCAGAAGGATGTAGCGGATGCGATTCTTGAGCCGCGCCCGACCCGGATGACGACGCCGCAGATAGGCATAGCAGGCATGCTCGGCCATCACCGCGGCATAGGAGAGCAGGTCCACGATGGGCTCCTCTCCAGGCGCTTCCCGCTCACGCCTGAGCCGACACATCAGGCGCAGGAGCACGTCGTGGCGGATGTCCTCCGTCTCCTGCCGATCACGCGTCTCGCGCAGGCGGCGGCCGACAACCCCGGCCACCACCGTCGAGGCACGCTCCGCCAGCAGCCGCAGACGGGCATCAGCGTCGTCGGGATGCGCCATGCAGAAGGCCCGAACCTCAGGATCCTGCCGCTCGGAGACGGAACCACCCATGGAAGACTCGCAGGCGGGCGGGACTCCCCGCGCAACTGCGAGGGCCATGTTACCGAAGGCCGGTGCCACGAGTGCTCCGGATGCGGTGGGTCACGCCATGAAGCCGAGGTTCCTGACGGCGAAGTTCACGAGCGGAGGACAGATGTCGTCAAGTTCGGCATCGGCGGTGGCCCCGAACCAGTTCGCGATCGTCGCCCCGTACTGCGCCAACGAGATGTTCGGCAGCATCGTGCCGCGCGCATCGGCGTAGTCGTCGTGGGTCGCGTTCAGGTTTGCGTAGTTGGTGGCCTTCGGGAACGTTCCGTAGATCCGGCCGCCGTTGACGGCGCCACCCATCACCAGCTGGTGGTTGCCCCATCCGTGGTCGGAGCCCGTGCCGCTCGGCTGCAGCGTCCGGCCGAAGTCCGAGAGGGTGAACGTCGTCACCGCATCCGGCACATTCAACTGCTCGGTCGCCTTGTAGAAGGCGTCGAACGCCTGGCTCACCTCGGTGAGCAGTGCCATCTGCTGGTAGGACTGGCCGCCGTGCGTGTCGAAGCCACCGAGGCTGCAGTAGAAGACCTGCCGGCTGACGCCGAGCTGGCCGCGCAGATTGATGATGCGCGCCACCTCCTCAAGCTGGCGCCCGAGTGTGGTCTGCGGAAACTTCTTCGTGAACTGCACGGTGGCCGCAGCCTGACGCAGCATCGGATTCAGCGCGAGCGCCGTGCCCATCGAGGCATTGGCCGCATTGATGAGATGGCTTCCGCTGTCAGCGGCGACGACCTGCTGGAGCGCGGTCCGGCGCGCCGCGGCGGCCCCCGGAGGATAGATGCCGAGGAAGGTCTGGTCCATGGCATTCCCGGGCCGCACGCTCGCGCCCTGCACGAACTTGCCCGCGCAGAAGAGCGCGGGGCTGTTCATGGCAATGGAGACCGGGAAAGACGTCCCTGCGTTCGCGGTCTGGAGGGCGTCGAGCATGCGCCCGCCCCAGCCATTGGCGCCGCTGGTGTCGGGCACGCCGCTCATCATCTCCGCCACCTGGTCGGAGTGCGACCGCAGCTGCGAGGGGAGCGGGTGCGCCGGATTGCTGAGATCGAAATAGGACGTCGGCTGGACCAGCATGCCGACATTGCTCACGACGCCAAGCCGGCCCTGGTTGTAGAGCGCCGCCACTTCGGGCATCGCGTAGTGGAAACCGAACTGCCCCTGCACGGGGTCAGCGATCGGCGGGAGCTGCCCCGCCGCGAGCGCCAGACCACCCCGTGCGGCCTGATACGCCGCGTACTCCGGCCCGCCCAGCGGCACGACCATGTTGTGCCCGTCGTTGCCGCCGAGCAGGAACACGCAGACGACGGCCTTGTAGTCCGATGCCGCCGAGAGCGTTGAGTAGCGCCCGAGTCCTGCCACCATGCCTGCTGCCGCGCCCAGCTGCAGGAATTCCCGCCTGGACCGTCCATGCCGATGCGTCATCACCTGTCTCCTGATCCCTGAAAGCGCGGTCAGCGCTGCACCTGGAATTCGCCGGTGGCGATCGCCAGATAGAAGGCCGTGATCGTCCGCTGGTAGTCGTCACCCATCGCTGGAAGCGCGGCGGTGATCGCCGCGCGTAGACCTGGCGACATCCGCCCGAAGAGCACGGCGTTATCGACAGCCGTCACCAGCGCAAGGCTGTCACCCGCCAGCGCCACGAACGGCTGCAGCAGCGGGTGGATGGGCCACGGGTTGAAGAGATAGCCGTAGAGCAGATTCGCCCGGTTGGCGGCATCGCTCGGCGCGTAGATCTGGAACTCGGGCCCGTAGAGGGGCGACTTCGGGATCTTGAAGGAGGGCGAATAGTGGCCGAACACGCTCGCCGCGTTCAGCGGGCCCTCATTCATGTCCTCGAAGAGGTAGGCCATGCCGGACCCGCCGCTGAAGGGATAGCCCATCGCACGGACGAAGGCCGCCATGGTCTGAATCGCCGTGCGCAGCCGGCCGAAGGTGGGCGGCGGGTTATCGTCGCGGGCCTCCGGGTCCATCAGGACGGCGCGAATCGTCGCCTGCATGTCGCCGCGCGTGCCCTGCGAGCCGTTGAAGACCGTCGCGACGCGGGTGATGTAGGCCGGACTCGGATTGCTCGTCACCAGCGCCCGGATCAGTCGCGTGGCGATGAACGGCCCGACGTTGGGGTGATTGAAGAGGATGGTGATCGCATCATCCATATCCTGCTGAGCCGATTGCCCGCCCGGGATGGCCTGCCCGAGCACGAGCTTCGCCGACAGGTCGTGGCGGTTCTGCATGGGCAGCATCGTTCCGGCGGCGTAGGCGTAGTTGCCGCCCATTCCGTTCATCCCTGGCGTGCCGTTCGACCCCGGGCTGTTGGGATACGTCCAGCCGGTCATGGCCTTCGCGAGCTGCTGCACATCGAACTGCGTGTAGCTCGGAATCGGGCCGTTGGCGTCCTTCTGCACGGAGCCGTCGAGGTTGAGCTTGTAGAGCCCGATCGAGAAGAGCTGCATGACCTCGCGCGGGTAGTTCTCATTGGCCGCGTTGGGCGTCCCAGGGGCGCCGGCGCTGCTGTTGACCAGGTCGAGGTAGTGACCCATCGTGGCGTCGGTGCTCAACTCGCGCAGCAGCGTCCGGTAGTTGCCGAAGGCGTTCCGGCTGAGGATCTGCAGCCACGGCGACACTTCGTTGCCGTTGGTGTTCTTGTTGAAGCTGATGGTCAGGACCTCGCTCAGCGCGAAGATCACGCGTTGGCGGAGCTGGTCGTTGCCCGTCACGATGTTGGTCATGAAGGCATCGATGACGTTTTGCCGGGTCGCGCTGGCCGCTGGAGGGATGGGCGATTCGGCGGTCGCGAACTGTTCATCGAGGAACGCCAACATGCCGACCTGCTCGGCATGCGCCATGGTTGCGGGTGTGGGCCCGAAGGTCGCCTGCGAGAGGAAGCGACTGAAGGTGAGCGCCTGCGGATCCTTGAGAAGCACCTTCGCGGAGGCCTTCGTCACGCCGTCCGCGTTGGCGACAGCCGTGACGGTCACGAGTCCACCCACGGGCAGCATGGCCGGCGCGGTGTAGATGCCGGCCGGCGTGATGGTGCCGGTGCCCAGTCCGCCGCCGATCTTGCCGTTGACCTGCCACGTCACCGACGTGTCGGAGGCGTTGGAGACGGTGGCCTGAAAGGCGGTGGAGGTCCCGAGATCCACTGTCGTCGTGGTGGGTGCAATGCTCACCACCGTCGCCGTGGACACGACGACCGAGAGAGGGGTGGAAACGGCCCCTGGACCGGGATTGGCCACTGTCAGCGCGACGGTGCCCGGCGTCACGATCGACCCGGTCGCCGTGAGCTGGGTGGACGACACATACGCGGTCTGGACGGGCACGCCATTCAGGCGGACCTGTGCGCCGTTCACGAACCGGCTGCCGGTCACCGTCAGACTGAAGGCGCCGGTCGCCACCGTGGTCGGCGTGATGGTGGTGAGCCACGGAATCTGTTCGCGCACGATGAGGGTCGTCGACCCCGAGCCGGCCGGGTTGGACACGCTGGCGCCAATCGTCACGGCATAGCCGGCTGGCGTCTTGGCAGGGGCGTAGTAGAGGCCCGTGGGGGAGATGTATCCGACGGTCGAGTCACCCCCGGGCAGGCCATTGACCGTCCAGGACGCGCCGGACGCCGGTGCACCGGAAACCGTGGCGGAGAACTGTCGGCTCGATCCGACAGGGAGCGAGACACCGGTGGGCGCGATGACCACCTGGGCCGAGGCAGCATGGACGGCCGCGAGTCCGAGCAGGACCGCGAGCAGGATGTGGAGCTTGCGTGAATGGGTGGGCGTGCGCACAGGTGACTCCTGACGAAGCGGGACTTCCCCGCCTATCTGGAGTCAGGAGATGCGTACGCCGGGATGGTATTACCGGGGGTCGAAAAAAGATCAGGCGGTCGTGCGCAGAGCCACGAACCGGCGTCCCTCAATCCGCCAGCCGCCCTCGAGCACGAGCCGAACGGCCTCGGGATACGCCCGGTGCTCCTCTTCGAGGATCCGCGCGGCCAGCGTCACCGGGGTGTCGCCATCGACGACGGGAACCGGGCGTTGCAGGATGATCGGCCCGGCGTCCAGGTCCGCCGTCACCAGATGTACCGTCACGCCGCTGACCTTCACGCCGTGGTCGAGGGCCTGCCGTTGCGGCTCGATGCCGGGAAACGAGGGCAGCAGAGACGGGTGGATATTGAGGATCCGGTTGGGAAATGCCTCAAGGAGCGGCTGACCCACCAGGCGCATGAACCCAGCGAGGCACACCAGATCCACCTGATGCGCGGTGAGCGCCCCGGCGACCTCGCGGTCGAAGTCGGCACGCGACGGCCAACCCTTGTGGCTGATCGTGACGGTCTCGATTCCTGCGGCCTGGGCCAGTGCGAGCCCCGGCGCGTCCGCGATGTTGGAGATGACAACGGCGATCGTCGCGTCGAGCCGGCCTTCCTGGATGGCTCGAATGAGCGCCTGAAGGTTGCTCCCGCGTCCCGAGATCAGGACACCGAGGCGGCGGCTCACAGCGCCCTCCGTTGCCGCGCCCGCTGTCACAGCGTGCCCACGTAACGGACGGCGGGCTCGCCTTCGCCCGGCACGATGGCGCCAATCACCTTGGCCTGGCGGCCCCCACGCGCGGCGAGTTCCTGGAGCAGTGCGTCGGCATTGGCGGGCGAGGCCACGAGGATGAGGCCCACACCCATGTTGAAGGTGCGCAACATGTCCTCGGCAGGCACCTGTCCTCCGGCCTGGAGCCAGCGGAAGAGGGCGGGTACCTCCCACGATCCAAGCCGCACCTCGGCGGCCGTGCCGTGCGGCAACACACGGGGCAGGTTGTCGGTAATGCCGCCCCCGGTGATGTGCGCCATGCCCTTGATGCGCTGGCTGGCGAGCAAGGGCTGAATCATCGAGAGATAGGACCGATGCGGCTCCAGCAGCGCCTCGGCCACCGTGCACCCGAGCTCGGCCACATGGGCATCCACGCCCAGGCCCAGCTGATCGAACACGATCCGGCGCGCCAGCGAGTAGCCATTGGTATGCAGGCCACTGGACGGAATCCCGATGAGCACATCGCCCGCGGCGATGCCGCGGCCATTGACGAGCGCGTCGCGCTCGACCGCGCCCACGATGAACCCGGCCAGGTCGTACTCGCCGTCGGCGTAGAAGCCCGGCATCTCGGCCGTCTCGCCGCCGAGCAGCGCGCACGCATTCTCGCGGCACGCCTTCGACATGCCGTCGACGACGGAGGCCGCCACGTCCGGCGAGAGCCGCCCGGTCGATAGGTAGTCGAGAAAGAAGAGCGGCACCGCGCCCTGCACGAGGATGTCGTTCACGCAGTGGTTCACGAGATCCTGCCCCACCGTGTCGTGGCGGCCCGCCATGAAGGCGACCTTCAGCTTCGTGCCCACGCCGTCGGCGCTCGCCACCAGGACCGCGTCCCGCAGGCCAGCCGCGCCCATGTGGAACAGGCCGCCGAACGAGCCGATGTCGGAGAGCACGCCCGGGGTAAATGTGGACCGGGCCAGGGCCCGGATGCGGCGGACGGTTTCGTTCCCCGCGTCGATATCAACGCCAGCGGCTTTGTAGTCCATCAGAAGTCGAGTCCATCAATGAGCGCGGCGGCCGACGCGCGAACCGGCGATCCATCAGCCGCCTTCCAGTAGGACGCCCGCACGGAGGCGTAGAAGGCCTCTTCGGCCACATCCTCTTCCATCAGGTCGAACCCGTCCTTGAGCAGGGCGAGCACGCCGCTCCCCTGTGCCGGATTGTCCGCCATCCACCCCAGCACCACATCCGGCGCGCGCAGCGCGACGGTCCCCAGCGCGACGGCGGCGTGGTCCCGCAGATCCCGCACGCCGGCGATCCCGGCCTCGACGAGCAGCGCCATGGCACGGGCATCCCCGCGCTCCGCCATGACGGCCAGCGCGCCGGCCGCGGCGCCGGCCGTGCCCCTGGCGGCCGAGGTCGGCCACTGCCGGACAATGTCGTCGCGGACGGCATCGCACTGCTGTTCCGCCAGACACTGCGCGGCCCGCAGCGTCAGCTCGACGCCCGGATCCTTGTCGTGCACCGGGGCCAGCAGCGCGACCGCCTCTGACCCGCCGATGCGGCCCAGCGCCATCGCTGCCACATCGCGCAGCGGGCCGTCCACGGCGACGACCTTCGCCAGCGCATCCACCGCGAAGGTGGCGCGGCGCAGACCGAGCGCCTCGATGACCGCGCCCCGGAAGATGTCGAGACCGCGCGCCGTCTCACGGACCAGCGCGGTGCGGACGGCCGGGTCGGCGTCGAGCGCCGCCAGCGCCCGCATCAGCGACGGCCGCACGAACTCGGCCTGCTCCGTCTCCAGCAACTGGATGAGCCGCGGCGCCAGCGCGGGCACCGGGTGGCGCTCCAGCCAATCGAACGCGGCCTGCCGGAGCCGATCGTTCTTATCGGTCAGGGCAGCGCGGGAGAAATCCTCCAGCCGCGGATCGAGCAGCCCCGTCAACAGCACGAACGCCTTGAAGCGGACGTAGGAATCTACGCTCGTCGTGACGGCTGCCACGAGCGCCGGGGCCGCCTCTGTGGCGGGGGCGCGCCGCACGGCCCGCGCGGCAGCGGTCCGCGTGGCGTAGTCGAAGTCCCCGAGTTTGGCCACGTGCGCCACAAGCAGCGGGGCCGGCACCGCGGGCGCCGTCTGTGCCGCCTGTGCCTCCTGCCCTGGCTGTGCCGCGAAGACCGCGGGACTGGCGCCACTGACGGCCAGACCACAGAGACAGGCAGCCGCGGCCCACCGTCCGGCGCGGAACTCGTCTGGCATCAGGGGATCGCGGGCGCGCCGTCGGTGACCGGCTCCGGCTCGGGCTGCACGGGCGAACCATCGCCGTTGAGCTTGAGCGCGAGCTGGAGATAGGCGGCCTCGTTGCGCGGGAACGCCACCGGATACACGCCCGTGTAGCACGAGGTGCAGTAGCGCGACTTGCCATCGCGGACCGAACTGGTCAGGCCGTCCAGGCTCAGATACCCGACGCTATCCGCGCTCAGGTACTTCCGGATCTCTTCGATCGAGTGCGTCGCCGCGATCAGATCCTGCCGGCGCGGCGTGTCCACGCCGTAGAAGCACGGCGAGATCGTCGGCGGGCAGCTGATGCGCATGTGGACTTCCTTCGCCCCGGCATTGCGGATCATCCTCACGAGTTTGCGGCTCGTGGTGCCGCGCACGATCGAGTCATCGATGAGGACAACGCGCTTGCCCTCGAGGATGCTGCGCACCGGGTTCAGCTTCACGCGCACACCGAAGTGGCGGATCGACTGCTGCGGCTCGATGAACGTGCGGCCGACATAGTGATTGCGGATGAGACCCATCCGCATCGGAATGCCCGAGGCCTCCGAGTAGCCGATCGCGGCGCACACGCCCGAGTCCGGAATCGGGACGACGACATCCGCCTCGACCGCCGTCTCCCGCGCAAGGCGCCGGCCCAACTCCGTGCGCACGTCGTTCACGCTCTCGCCGAAAACTACGCTGTCGGGCCGAGCGAAGTACACATGCTCGAACACGCACTGCGCATGGGGCGCGGGTGCGAAGGGTTTCACGGAGCGGAGCCCCTGGGCGCTGATGATGACCAGCTCGCCGGGCTCGACGTCGCGGATGTAGGTGGCGCCGATCAGATCCATGGCGCAGGTCTCGGAGGCCAGTACCCACGCCTCTCCGAGGCGGCCCAGGGCCAGCGGCCGGAAGCCGTGCGGGTCGCGGACACCGACGATCTTGTCCTTCGTCATCATCACCAGCGAGAACGCACCGGTGACCTGCGAGACGGCCTCGATGATGGCGCCCTCCACGGTCGGCTCTGGCGAGCGGGCGAACAGGTGGACGATGACTTCGGTGTCCGTGGAGGTCTGAAAAATCGACCCCTGGCCGACGAGCTGATCGCGGAGCTCGCCCGCATTCACCAGATTGCCGTTGTGCGCCAGGGCGAGCGTACCGTGGAGGCAGTCGATGACGAGCGGCTGCGCGTTGGCGAGCCGGCTTTCTCCGGCCGTGGAATAGCGGACATGGCCGATGGCCAGGGACCCAGGCAACACGGCGAGCGTGTCCTGGGTGAAGGCATCGTGCACATGGCCCATTGCCTTGTGGCTGTGCACGGTGACGCCATCGCTCGTGGCGATGCCCGCGCTCTCCTGGCCGCGGTGCTGCAGCGCGTAGAGGCCGAGGTAGGTCATGTTGGACGCTTCGGGGTGACCGAAGATCCCGAACACGCCGCACTCTTCACGGAACTTATCGAACATGTCCCTCACCCCCGTGTGGCTGGCGGTAGTCTACGGTCATCCGACGGTCAATGCGCACGGTGAAACCGGTCGCCAATCGCATGTGCCCAGGTCTGCTCGGCTTCCGCCAGTGCGACATCCACGACGGAACGCCCGCCGACGCGGATGCGCAGGCGGTCTCCGCCGGTCTGCCCCAGCGTCGTGATGGGAACTCCCGCGGCGCGGGCCGCTGCGTCGAGTCGCCCGAAATCGCCCGGTGCCACCGAGACGACCGCGCGCGAGGCCGACTCGCCAAAGAGGGTCGCAATCACGCCCCAGCCGGCGGCCGGCCCGGCCAATTCCGACACGTCCACATCCACACCCACACCGGTGTCGAAGCAGGATTCAGCCAGCGTCACGGCCAGGCCACCCTCGGCACAGTCATGCGCGGATCGGCTGATGCGCTCCATCGCCAACGTGACGAGCAATCGCTGCAGCGCGCCTTCGCGCGCCAGGTCCAGCGCCGGCGGCACGCCGCGGATGAGACCGTGCAGCACCTTCAGATAGGCGCTCCCACCCAGCTCACCCAGGCCTTCACCCAGCAGCACCACGACGTGCCCCGCCTCGGCGAACGCACGGGTCACCACCCGGTCGGCGTGCTCGACGAGGCCCACGATGCCGATCGTCGGCGTCGGCAGCACGGCCTTGCCGTCCGTCTCGTTGTAGAGGCTGACATTGCCGCCCGTGATGGGGATCCCGAGCGCGCGGCAGGCCTCGCCCATGCCCCTCACGGCCTCACCGAACTGCCACATGATCTCGGGCCGCTGCGGGTTGCCGAAGTTCAGGCAGTTGGTGGCGCCGATCGGCTCGCCGCCGGCGCACGCCACATTCCTCGCGGCTTCGGCCACGGCGAGCGCCGCCCCGGCCGCGGGGTCGAGATAGACGAACCGGCCGTTGCAGTCCACCGAGAGGGCCAGTGCGCGGTCGGTGCCCTTCACGCGGATGGTGCCCGCGCCCATGCCGGGCATCACGATCGTGTTGGTTCGCACCATATGGTCGTACTGGCGGTAGACCCAGCGCTTGCTCGCAATGCCTGGGGAGGCCAGCAGCCGCAGAAACGCCGCGCCGGCGTCGGCCGGGGTCAGCGTGTCGAAGGCCAGCGTGCGCGCCTCGTCGAGCCAGGCCGGGCGCGCCATCGGGCGGCGATACTGCGGCGCGTTGTCGGTCAGGGCGCCGTTCGGGATATCAGCCACCACCTCACCGTGATGCTTCACGCGCATGCGACCGTCGGTGGTCACCTCGCCGATGCGGACCGCGTGGAGATCCCACTTGGTGAAGACGGCCTCCACCTCGGCCTCGCGGCCACGCTTCACGACCAGCAGCATCCGCTCCTGCGACTCGGAGAGCATGATCTCGTAGGGCGTCATGCCGGTCTCGCGCTGCGGCACGAGCGCCACGTCGATCTCGATGCCGGCGCCACCCCGGGAGCCCATCTCGCAGGTCGACGACGTCAAACCGGCCGCGCCCATGTCCTGCATGCCCACGAGGGCGTCGGAGTGCATCACCTCAAGACAGGCCTCGAGGAGGAGCTTCTCCATGAACGGGTCGCCCACCTGGACGGCCGGGCGCTTCTCGGCGGACTTCTCGTCGAACTCGGCCGAAGCCATCGTCGCGCCGTGGATGCCGTCGCGGCCCGTCTTCGAGCCGACGTAGAAGACGGGGTTACCGGCGCCCGTCGCCGAGGCGCGGATGATTTCATCCGCCTTGGCCAGACCCAGACAGAACACATTCACGAGCGGGTTGCCGGCGTAACTCTCGTCGAACTCGATCTCGCCGCCGACGGTGGGAATACCGATGCTGTTGCCGTAGCCCGCGATGCCGGCGACGACCCCTTCGACATTCCGGCGCACGAGCGGCTCATCGAGCGAGCCGAAGCGGAGTGAATTAAGGAGCGCCACGGGGCGCGCCCCCATCGTGAAGATGTCGCGGATGATGCCGCCGACGCCGGTCGCCGCGCCCTGATAGGGCTCGATGAACGACGGATGGTTATGGGATTCGATCTTGAAGACCGCCGCCAGACCGTCGCCGATGTCGACCGCGCCGGCATTCTCGCCGGGTCCCTGCAGCACGCGCGGCCCGGTCGTGGGCAGCGTCTTGAGGTGCACGCGGGAACTCTTGTAGCTGCAGTGCTCGGACCACATGACCGAGAAGATGCCTAGCTCGGTGATGGATGGCTCGCGGCCCAGTAACTCGATGATGCGCGCGCCTTCCTCGACCGTCAGGCCGTGCTGCTCGAGCAACTGCGGATCAACGGGCATGGACGGCTCCTTCCTTGACGGCGCCCAGCACGGACTCGAAGAGCACGAGACCGTCGGCGCTGCCGAGGGCGGACTCACAGGCCCGTTCCGGGTGCGGCATCAGCCCGACGACGTTGCGCCGGTCGCTGCAGAGTCCGGCGATGTTGGCCACGGACCCGTTCGGGTTGCCTGCGTCCACCGCCTCGCCGGCTGGCGTGACGTACCGGAAGATCACCTGACGATTCCGTTCGAGCTGCGCCACCGCCTCCGGTTCCGCGTAGTAGTTACCCTCGCCGTGTGCGATCGGCAGGTTCAGGATCTGGCCGGGCCGGCACGCGCGCGTGAACGGCGTGTCGGTCTGTTCCACCTTGACGAGGACGTGCTCGCACTGGAATTTGAGGCTGCGATTGCGGAGCATCGCGCCGGGCAGGAGCCCCGATTCGAGCAGCACCTGAAAACCATTGCAGATGCCGATGACCGGGCCGCCCGCCTCGGCGAACTTCACGACGTCGGCCATCACCGGCGAGAAGCGCGCGATGGCGCCCGTGCGGAGGTAGTCGCCGTGGGCGAACCCACCGGGGAGGATCACGCAGTCCACGCCCTGGAGATTTGTCTCCTTGTGCCACACGAACCGGGCATTGGCGCCGAGCACGTGCTTCACGGCGTGGTAGGCGTCGTGGTCGCAGTTGGAGCCGGGAAAGACGACGATGGCGAAGGTCACGTTCAGGCCTTCTGGTCGGCGATCTCGATCCGGTAGGACTCGATCACCGGGTTGGCCAGCAGCTTCCCGGAGACCTCGCCGGCGATCCGCTTCGCCTCGTCGGCGGTCGCCGCCGCGATCTCCAGCTCGAAGTACTTGCCCTGGCGCACGTCCGACACCGAGTCGTAGCCCAGCGTGTGCAGGGCTTCGGCGACGGTCGTGCCCTGGGGGTCGAACACCGACGGCTTCAGGGTGACAAACACTCGGGCGCGCATCGGACTCCTCAGGTACGTGAAAAGACGCGGTTGAAGATGTGGTCCACGTGGCGAAGCTGCTCGTCGAGGTCGAACGCGCGCTCGATCTCGGCCGGCGGCAGCACCTTCGTGACGTCGGCGTCGGCCAGCAGCAGGCCCTTGAAGTCGGCGGCCTCGTGGAACGACCGCATGGCGTTGCGCTGCACCCACTCGTAGGCCTGCTCGCGGGAGACGCCGCGCCGCGCCAATTCCAGGAGCACCGTGCCCGAGAAGACGACGCCGCGCGAGCGGTTCAGGTTCTCGAGCATGCGCTGCGGATAGACGACCATGCCCGCCACGATGCGGGTCATGCGGCGGAGCATGTGATCCACGCCGATGAAGGTGTCGGGCAGGATCACGCGCTCGACCGACGAGTGGGAGATGTCGCGCTCGTGCCAGAGCGCGTTGTTCTCCATCGCTGCCACGAGGTTGCCGCGCATGAGGCGCGCCATGCCGACGATCTGCTCGCAGCCGATGGGATTCCGCTTGTGCGGCATCGCCGAGGAGCCCTTCTGGCCCTTCGCGAACGGCTCCTCGATCTCGCCGATCTCGGTCTTCTGGAGGCCCCGGATTTCGAGCGCCATCTTCTCGAGCGTGGACGCCGTGATGGCGAGCGCCGCCATCAGCTCCGCGTGGCGGTCGCGCTGGATCACCTGTGAGGCCACCGGCGCCGGCTCCAGCCCGAGGCGACGGCACACGCTCTCCTCGACCGAGGGCGGCAGGTGGGCGAAGGTACCGACCGCACCGGAGAGTTTGCCCACCGAAATCACCTGACGGGCACGGACGATGCGGTCGCGGTCGCGCACCAACTCGGCGTACCAGAGCGCGAGCTTGACGCCGACTGTCATCGGTTCGGCGTGGACGCCGTGGGTGCGGCCGATCATCGGCGTGCGCCGGTGCTCTTCAGCGCGGGTCTGCACGGCGGCCAGAAGGCCATCGACCAGGCGCAGGATCAGATCGCACGCATCGCGCATCTGGAGTGCCTGGGCGGTGTCGATCACATCCGACGAGGTCAGCCCGAAGTGGAGCCAGCGCGCGCACGGCCCCGCGATCTCGGCCACCGACGTCGTGAAGGCAATCACGTCATGCTGCGTGACCTTTTCGATCTCGTTGATGCGGTCGACGCTGAAGCCAGCTTTCGCTCTGAGCTCCCGCGCTTCGTCCGCCGGCACGATCCCTTCGTTCACCAGCGCGTCCACCGACGCGAGTTCGACCTCCAGCCAGGTCTCGTATCTCTTCTGGTCGCTCCAGAGGCGACCCATCTCGGGATTCGTGTAGCGCTCGATCATGGGTGAGGCACAGGTCTCAGGTGAGAGCCAGCCGCTCGCGCGGCAGGGTCAGGTCGTCGACATCGCCCAGGACCGTCGCGGCCAGGGCGTCTTCGGCGAAGAGCTGCTCCGACACGCGAGCCATGTCGTCGCGGGTCACGCGCTCCACGCCCTCCAGCGTTTCGTCCAACGTGACGAAGTGCTGGAAGTAGATTTCCTCGCGGGCCAGGTTGGACATCCGGCTCGAGGTGCTCTCCAGGCTCAGCATCAGGCTGCCCTTGAGATGGTCCTTGGCGCGGCGAAGCTCGCCCTCGGAGGGCGGCTCCTTCTTGATGCGCCGGATCTCGGCGACGACCACGTCGACGAGTTCCGCGACCGCCTCGTTGGCGCAGCCCGCGTAGACGGTGAAGCACCCGGAATCGCGATAGGCGTTGAGACCGCTGAAGACCGAGTAGGCGAGCCCGCGCTTCTCGCGCACGTTCTGGAAGAGGCGCGAGCTCATCGAGCCGCCGAGCACCGTGTTCAGGACGTAGCTGGCGTAGCGGTCGACGTGGTCCTGCGGGTAGCCGTCAGTGCCAAGGCAGACGTGGCTCTGCTCCAGCTCCTTCTTGCGGATCAGGACGTGCGGCACGACGACCGGGGCTGTTTCCACGGCGGTCTCGATCGCGCCGGGCAGGTCACCGAAGTGCTTCTCGGCCAGTTCCCGCACCTGCTCTGGCGTCACGTGCCCGGCCGCCGAGATGATGAGATTGCCCGCGTGGTAGGTGCTCGCGAAGTAGCGCCGGAGGGCGTCCTGATCGAAGGCGGAGACCGTCTCGGGCACGCCGAGAATCGGGCGGCCGAGCGGATGGTCCTTCCAGAACTGCTCGGAGAACAATTCGTGGACGAGATCGTCCGGCGTGTCCTCCACCATCTTGATCTCTTCGAGGACGACCTTCTTTTCGCGCTCGATATCATCGGCCGCGAAGGCCGGGCGGCGGACGATGTCGGCGATGACGTCCAGGGCCAACGGCAGGTGCTCGTCGAGCACCTTCAGGTAGTAGCTGGCGTACTCCTTGGCCGTGAAGGCGTCCATCTGGCCGCCGATGGAGTCGATTTCCTGGGCAATATCCTCGGCAGAGCGGGTGCCGGTGCCCTTGAAGAGCATGTGCTCCACGAAATGCGCGATGCCGGCGTGCTCGACCGGCTCGTGGCGCGACCCGCGCGCGAGCCACACGCCGATGGACACCGACCGGACATGCGGCATGGGCTCCGTGAGGACACGGAGACCATTCGGAAGGACGTCGCGGACTACCTGTGGGTCGGGCACGGCGGGGCTGGAACATCTATTATCCATGTGAGTCGCGGTCTGCGCGACACGATTCATGGAACCACTGACGAATCTCGCGGAATGCACGCCGGACGAGCTGGAGGCGGCCGTTGCCGCCATCGGCGCGCCGCGCTTCCACGCACGCCAGATCTACCGGTGGATTCACCGCCGCGGCGTGGACCGATTCGAGGACATGACGGACCTCCCGCGGGATCTCAGGGCCGAACTGGGCGCCCGCTTCCGCGTGGAGACGCCGCGCATCGCGGCCGACGCCACCTCCAGCGACGGCACCCGCAAGCTGGCACTCGCCCTGGCCGATGGCCGGCAGATTGAGGCCGTCTTCATTCCCGACACGCCGTCGATGACTTTTTGCATCTCGACCCAGGTCGGCTGCGCCATGGCGTGCGACTTCTGCCTGACGGGCAAGATGGGGCTTGTCAGGAATCTGACGGCCGGCGAAATTGTCGGACAGGTGCGGGTCCTGGCGAAGGCCACGGGCCTGCTGGGCGAGCCCTTCAACATCGTGTTGATGGGCATGGGCGAGCCCCTCCACAACTACGACGCCACGATGCAGGCCATCCGGATGCTGCACGAGCCGGACGGCCTGGCGCTCTCACCGAAACGCATCACGCTCTCGACGGTCGGCATCGTGCCCGCGCTTGAGCGTCTGGCCGCCGAGCCGCTGATGCCCAACCTCGCGGTCTCGCTCCATGCGACCACGGAGGAGATGCGGACGCGGCTGGTGCCGCCAAACAAACGGTACTCCCTGCACGACATCCTCGATGTCTGCCGCCGCTTCCCGGTCCGGCACCGAAGCCGGATCACCTTCGAGTACGTGATGCTCGACGGCGTGAACGACACACCCGAGGATGCGAAGCGCCTCGTGACGCTGCTCGACGGCATCAAGGCCAAGGTGAACCTGATCCCGCTCAATCCCGCGCCGGGCATCCCCTACGAGCGGCCGTCGGACGACCGCGTAGACCGCTTCGCCGGCATCCTCGCCGACCGGGGACTCACGGTGATGGTGCGCAAAAGCCGCGGGCGTGACATCCGCGCAGCCTGCGGTCAGCTCATCGTCGAGGGCGGGACGAAGAAGTCCGCCGCGCAGGTGATGGCGAACCTGATCCGCTGACCGGCGGCTCGGGGCCGCGGCCGCCTCAGTGCGCGGGAGGCGTGTCGCCCGGGGACTTCATGTCCGGGCGGCGCATCAGGAACACCAGCGGCAGCATCACCAGGAACATCGCGCCCGCAAAGCGGAAGAGCGTGATGAACGACACCATCGACGCCTGCTGGTAGACCATCCCCGACATCGTGGCGTAGGCCTGGGTCGTCGCCGTCGCCGTGTCCGCACCCGCGGCACGGAAGCCTGCGATCAACTGCGCCAGTGTCGCCTGTGACGCGGCGTCATAGGCGGTGATGCTCGCGCCGACCGTCTGCACGCCCTTTTCCCGGAAGTGGGTCAGGAGCGTCCCCATCACGGCGACGCCGATACCCGCGCCGACGTTGCGCATCAGGCTGAAGAGACTGGTCGCATTCCCGATCTTGTGCTTGGGCACCCTCGCCATGGTCGTCGTCGACAGCGGCACGAAGAGCAGCGACATGCCCATCCCCTGGGCCAGCTGCGGCCAGAAGACGTCCCAGTAGCCGGCGTTCATGTCGATCTGCGCGAGCCAGAAGAGCGGCAGCGACGCGACGAAGAGTCCCACGGTGATGAGCTTCCGCGTGTCGACGCGCGCGACGAGGATGCCGCTCACCGGCATCATGATCAGGGCGCCGAGCCCCCTGGGCGCGAGGGCCAGACCCGCCTGCATCGCGGGATATCCCATCAATGTCTGCAGGAACACGGGCAGCACCATCATGCTGCCGAAGAGGACGAAGCCCAGCACCGTGATGAGCGAGAGCCCCACCGCGTAGGTGGAGTCTTTCAGGACACCCAGGTCGATGATCGGGTCCTCGGTGGTGAGCACATGGACGACCAGCGTGACGATCGCCACCGCCGCCACGGTGAGCAACGTGATGATGAGGCGCGAATCGAACCAGTCCTCGTCGGCGCCCTTGTCCAGGAACAGCTGGAGCGCACCGATCCCGATGACGAGCAGCGCGATACCCCAGTAGTCGATCTTCCGGATGGTGTTCCGCAGGTACGGGGGATCGATGAGATACGTCTGCGTCATGAACATGGCGACAACGCCAACCGGCAGGTTCACATAGAAGAGCCAGCGCCAGCTGAAGGAGTCGGTGACCCAGCCGCCGAACACCGGGCCGAGGATGGGCGCGACCATCATGCCGATGCCCCAGAAGCTCATCGCCTTGCCGCGCTCGTGGAGCGGGAAGGTTTCCAGGAGCACTGCCTGCGAGAGCGGCTGCAGGACGCCGCCGAAGGTGCCCTGCACGATCCGGAAGAGGATGAGGAGCGGCAGCGACGGCGCGAGCCCGCACAGAAACGACGCGCCGGTAAAGCCGAAGATCGAGATCTGCAGCAGGCGCTTCCGGCCGAGCACGGTGGCGAGCCACCCGGTCATCGGCAGCACGATGGCGTTGGCGACCAGATACGACGTCAGCACCCAGGTGGCTTCATTGATGCTCACCGACAGGTTGCCGGCGATGTGCGGCAGCGAGACGTTGACCACCGTGGTGTCGAGCACCTCCATCAAGGTGGCCGACATCACCGCGAGCGCGATGATCCAGCGGTTGGCGGCGGGCGTCTCCGTGGCGGTCACGTCAGTGCGTGTGGACCGTCGGCACGACCGACATCCCGGGCCGCAGCACGTGGGTGGCGTCCTGTCCCGCGTCGACGAGGATCCGCACGGGCACGCGCTGGATGACCTTCACAAAGTTGCCCGTGGCGTTGTTGGCCGGCAGCAGACTGAAGCGGGCGCCGGTGGCCGGCGACACGCTCTCGATATGACCGCGGAAGGGATGGCCTTTGTACGCATCCACCTCGAGGGTGACCGACTGACCGGGTCGCATGGCCTCGACCTGCGTCTCCTTGAAGTTCGCCGTCACCCACACCGCGTCCAGCGCGACAATCGCGAAGAGCGACTGCCCGGCCGGCACGACCTGGCCCGGCTCCACCGACTTGCGGCTCACGATGCCGGCGGCCGGCGCGGTGATGCGCGTGTACTGCAGGTTCAGCTCCGCCTGCTCGAGCTGCGCCCGCACCTGCTGCACACGGGCATCGGCCGATCCCTGCCGGGCCTGTGCCGCCGCCATCTGCTGCGGCACGGTGTCGGCCGAGGTCAGGCCGGCCTTCGCCTGCTGCTCTCCAGCCTGGGACATCGCGAGGCGGCTCTCGGCCGCCCGAATGCCCGCCTCGGCCTCGGTCACCAGCGCGAGCACCGCGTCCCGCGACGCCTTGGCCGCGTCAGCACCGGCCACCGCGGCATCAAACTGCTGCTGCGCGATCTCATCCTTCGCGAGAAGGCCCTTCAGCCGCTCCACGTCTTTCGCGGCGCGGCGGACCACGACATCAGCCTCGGCGACTCTCGCCTTCGCGACATTGACGCGGGCGGTGGCCGCTTCGACCCCCTTGCGCGCCTCCTCCACGCCGGCCTGCGCGCGCGTGATGGCTTCCCTCGCGGACGCGGCACCGCCGGTCGCCGTCGCCTGGGTGATCGGGAGGTTCGCGCGAGCCATCGCCACGGCGGCCTCGGCGTCGGCGAGCTCGGCCTTGGCCCGCTCCACCGCGACGGCATAATCCCGCGCATCGATCTCGACGAGCAGCGCGCCAGCCTCGACCATCTGGTTCTCAACCACGGCGACGGTCCGCACCGTGCCTCCGACGCGGGCGGCGACCGGTGTCACATGGGCGTCAACCTGCGCGTCGTCGGTGCTTTCCTTTCCGGCACCAAACCAGACCAGGCCACCGCCGACCGCGGCCAGCAGCACCACCACACCCACCAGGATTGAGATTCGCGACCGGTTCACTGCTGTCCTCTCAGATAGGCGGGCAGCAACGCCTCACCTTCACCCATCGTGTGGGCGAGTACGACCTTGGCGGCGTTGAAGCGATACAGGCTGTCGATCACCTGTTCCGCGGCCAGGGCCACGGCCTCCTGCGCCTGCACGACCTCAATGTTGCTGGCCACGCCTGCCGCGAAGCGGTCGCGGGCCTGCGTCAACTGAAGTTCGGCCAGCTCCTGCCCACGCGTGGCGACGTGGTACTGCTCCTCCGTCGAGCGGAGGTCGAGGAAGGCCGCGTCCACGGTATAGGTGATCGAGGCGCGCAGGTCGTCGAGTTCCATCCGGCGCTTCGCGAGATCCGCGTCAGCTTCGGCCAGCTTCCCCTGCACCCGCCCGCCTTGAAAGATCGGGATGCTCAGTTCTCCGACGGCGCGATAGGTGGCGCGGGCGCTCCCCACACTGAGGCCCGTTGGGCCATAGTCCGCGGCCACGCGGGCAGAGGGCAGCGCCTCGCCCAGGGCGGCCTTCCGCTGGAGAACGGCGGTCTCCACCCGCGCCGCCGCCGCCTTGATATCGGGCCGCGCCTTCTCGGCGCGCGCGACCGCCTGATCAGGCGTCACGCCTGGCGCCGCGGCGAAGGGCACCGGCTGGACGGTAAACCGCTGCCGAGCCGGGAGACCGATGACCCGCGCGAGTTCAAGCCGGGCCTTCTGAAACGCCGCCTCCGCAGCGGTGGCCCGCTGGCGTTCCGTACTGAGCCGGACGTCCGCGCGAACGACATCGATGCCCGCGATGAGCCCGCTCGCCTTGAGGGACTCGGCCTGATGATGGAGCGCGTCGGCGGTCTCGCGTTGGGCGCGGGCGGCCTCGGCTCGCGCCGACGCCGCCAGCACCTGCAAGTAGGCATTGGCGGTGGCCACCACGACGAGGTCGCGCGCGCTGCGGTAGTCGAAGCGTGCAGCCGCCAGGTTCGACGCATCCGCGCGGGCCGTATTGAGGCGATGGAGGTCGAACACTGACTGCGACACGCTGACCCGGCTGTCGAAGAGGTTGAAGGGACCAGCGAGTGGGGGAATCCCCGGCAGTGGAAAACCGAACGACTCGAGATTCAGGGTCTGGCGCGTCTCGGAGAGGTGGGCGCCCACCTGGGGGAGCAGCGCGCTGAGGGCCGCGCGGCGCGTGCCTTCCGCGTGGGCCTGATCCTGCTCGGCCTCAAGGACACGAAGGTTGTGGGCCAGTGCGCGCTGAACGGCATCAGCGATCGAGAGCGTCAGGACATCGGCAGCCGCGGGACCGGCCGGCACGCTGCCGGGAGTGGACGCGGGAGCCTGGCCAACTGGTGACGGCGCGGGCGCACCGGCCAGCGTCAGCAGCAAAAGGAGCATCAGGAGATCGTACCGTATCGGTCCCTCGAGGCCCTGCGAAAGGCGTGGGGCTCGCGGACTTAATAGGCCGAGGCGCTCTCCTTCGAGCCGCGCTGCGCCTTGCCGATGTAGAACTGGTACGCGTAGCGCTCGAGCGATGCGGGGGCGTCCTCGGGAATGTCCGCGCCGTGCAGCCCGATACGGCTCGCGAAGACCAGGAGCGAATTCGGCCGCGACGGCACCATGCTGACGAACTCGCACGTCGCGCCTTCTCTGAGCGGGTAATACACGCCCCGGTGTGACTCAGGCATCGACCGGTCCGTGCGAAACAGTTTCGTGCCGTAGGCCTGGCTGTCCTGCGGGGTGCCGGCGTAGAACAGGCCGGTCAGCATGGCGCGGTGCGGATCGAGGTGGGGTTCGAAGTGATAGCCAGGCCGGCGCAGCATCACACGCCCGCCGGACCGGCCGTACTCGAAGCGATCGGCCTTCGCCGACCGTACGTCGGGCAGGCCTTTGAGGTAGTCCGCGAACAGACTCGTCAACTCCGGCATCAGGACGTGCGGGACCACGACGGTGTCGAGATACCCCCACGCGGCCTCCGTCGAGAGCGGCGCCGGATCTTCGCCGACAAACCAGTTCTCACGGCTCTCGCGACCCTCGCGCCAGAACCCCTTGGGCGGCCTGGTCTCGTAGAGCAGGTCGTGGAAGCCTGCCGGAAAGACATCGTCGATCACGACGTGTGGGAACGGGTCGTCACTGCGCGCGGACAGCGCCAGTGCCGCACGCACGTGCGTCGCCATCTGGGCGAGCGGGTAGGTCGCCGCAATCGCAGCAGTCGCGGTCGTGAGCCGTTCTTCAAGATCAACCCGCCGCGCCAGTTCGAGTGTGGCCAGCCGCGCTCCAAGGTGGAGTTCCTCGATCACATGGAGCCGGTCGCGCTGGTCGAGTCCGCGCTCGACGTCGGCCTGCTGCTTTTCCGCCAGGTCTCCGATGCGCGCCTCAAGGCGCTCAATCCGGGTGCGCAGTTGCCCCTCGGTCTTCTGCAGTTCCTGGACCCGCTTCTCCAGACGTGCCGTGGACCTCTGGCCCGCCTTCACACCTTCCCGGAGCTGCGGTCCCAATCCCGACCGAAGGAACAGGGCCCGAGCCAGCTTGTGCAACATCGACGCTCTCCCTCGCCGGCCCCGACAGGGCCCTGACGCCACGGACCGTTTTGTGCGGTCCGCTTTCGTCTGTTGTACTCCGATTCAGATTCCTGTCAGCGCGCCGGGCACACCGCCAACGGTGACATCCACCCACTCGTTCCGGAGGTGCCCGGGAGGAATGGCGAGCTTCAGGTAGTTGCCGGTGACAGCCCGCGACCCATCCTCGACAGTCAGGGCGCGGTGGCGGGTGCCGATCTGCTGGCTCTGGAACGCGCGGCTGCTCCGCGCGGCCGCGTCGCGGATCAGGCGCCCTCGCTCTCTGATGGTGGCGCCGTCGGCCGTCCGGCCCCATGTCGATGCGTCGGTGCCAGGCCGGTCCGAGTACGGAAACACATGCACGTGACTGAAGGGCAGCCGCTCGACAAGCGCCAGCGTCCGCGCGAAGTCGGCGTCGGTTTCACCGGGAAAACCCACGATGACGTCGGTCCCAATGGCGGCGGCCGGAAGGCGATCGTGAATGCGGCCGATGAGCTCCGCGTAGGCCCGGGCCGTGTAGGGCCGCCGCATGGCACCGAGCATCGCATCCGATCCGTGCTGGAGCGGCAGATGAAAGTGCGCGGCCAGCCGGGACGAGTCGGCCATCCGCTCGATGATCCGGGGCGTGCAATCCATCGGCTCCAGCGAGCTGACGCGGAAGCGGACGTCGGCGGGCCATTCGGCCAGACAATCGACGAGCTGATCGAGCGTGGTGCCGTCACCGAGGTCGCGGCCGTAGGACCCCAGGTGCACACCCGCGATGGCGATCTCCTTGTAGCCGGCATCGACGGCCATGCGGACGTCGCGTACGACACGATCGAGCGGCAGGCTCCGGCCACGGCCGCGCGTGTTCGGGATGATGCAGTAGCTGCACGTCTCATCACATCCGGTCTGGACGCGCAGTGCGAGTGCGGTGCGACCCGCGAGCCCCGGATGCAAGGTGGCGCCGCACGGGCCATCTCCCTCGGTAGACGGCGGGACGCCGGCAAGGCCCTCGGCGTCCAGTTCCTCAAGGAGCCGATCCTTCCCGGTGTTGCCGATGACGCGCAGCACGTTCGGTAGCACGGCGACGTCCTCGGGTTGCCGCGTGGCGTAGCACCCCGTGACCACGATGCGCGCCGTCGGGTTGTCGCGTGCGATCCGGCGAATGGTCTGGCGCGTGCCCTGGTCGGCGGTCGCCGTCACCGAACAGGAGTTGACGATGACGAGGTCGGCGTCCTGCGCAGGCGCGCCCGTCAAGCCGCGCGCACGCAGCCCATCCTCGAGGACAAAGGAGTCTGCCTGGTTGACGCGGCACCCGAAGGTGACGACGGCGTACTTCACAGCAGGGCTCGGCGGTCAGAGAGCCCGGCGGCCGATGTCGGTGCGGTACTGCATGCCGTCAAAGCGGATCGCATGGACCGCGCGGTACGCCGTGGCGATGGCCTCAGCAAACGTGGCACCGCGAGCGACGACGGTGAGGACACGCCCTCCGGCCGTCGCAATGCCGCCATCGCTGGCCTCAGCAGTCGCCGCGTGAAAGACCTCGGCGCCTGGAATCCGGGCCGCCTCGTCAAGGCCTGAAATCGGCACGCCGCTCTCGGCGCTCTCCGGATAGCCCTTCGAGGCCAGCACGACGCCGACGCGGGGCTCGGATGAAAAGCGGGCGGCGCGTTCCGGGAGCGTGCCGGCGGCGGCGGCAGCGAGCAGGGCTGCAAACGATTCATCGAGGCGTGGCAGCACCACCTGCGCCTCCGGGTCGCCGAAACGCGCGTTGAACTCCACGACCTTGGGACCGGCAGGCGTCAGCATCAGGCCCACGTAGAGAAAGCCGTTGAAGGGATGCCCCTCGGCGGCCATGCCGGCGAGGACGGGCCGGACGATGTCGCGAAGCACCCGAGCATCCATGTCGGCGGTGATGAGCGGGCTTGGCGAGAAGGCGCCCATGCCGCCGGTATTCGGCCCCTTGTCGTCGTCGAAGATGCGCTTGTGATCCTGAGCGGTACCGAGCGGCATCGCGTGCGCGCCGTCGCAGAGGACGAAATAGGACGCCTCCTGCCCGGTCATGAACTCTTCGAGGACGACCGTGTTGCCGGCGTCGCCGAAGCGGCGCGTCTCCATGACGTCGCGCACGGCCCCTTCTGCCTCTGCGCGCGTCTCGGCAATGATCACGCCCTTGCCGGCCGCCAGGCCGTCCGCCTTGACGACCAGCGGCAGACCGAGCCGGCCGCTCGCGATCTCGTCCAGCGCCTGCTGGGCGGACGTGCAGAGCGCAAAGCCGGCGGTCGGCACGCCGTGCCGCGCCATGAAGGCCTTCGCAAACGCCTTGCTGGATTCGAGCGCGGCGGCGGCCTGCGTTGGCCCGACAATGGCCAACCCCGCCTCGCGGAACCGGTCGACGACGCCGCGGCTGAGGGGAAGCTCTGGCCCGACCACCGTAAGGTCCACAGCTTCCCTGCGAGCCAGATCCAGGAGGGCCTTGGGGTCGCCCGGGTCCACTGGGACGAGGCGGGCAACTGCCCCAATTCCGGCATTGCCAGGTGCGCAGACCACTTCGGAAACACCAGATTCCACGGCCAATCTCGCGGAAATGGCGTGCTCGCGGGCGCCAGAACCAATGACCAGGATTTTCATGGGACGTCTCGGCGGAAACCTGTTTGATTGGGGAGCATGGCCTAACGATGGATATCTCGTTGACCCGTCTCGCGTTTTGGGCCTAGAATCCGCGCCTGCGCGTGATAGCCTAGCATGTTCGCCCCATGACTCAGGGAGATCACTAGGGAGTCATGCGGCCGGTGAGGGGGTGTTTTACACGTGGCTGAAGTGAAGATTCAGGAAGGCGAGTCCATTGAGAGCGCCCTCCGCCGCTTCAAGCGTAAGGTTCAGCAGGAAGACATTATCAAGGACATCAAGAAGCACTCTTTCTATCTGAAACCCGGCGACAAGCGCCGCGCCAAGCAAGCGCTGGCGCGGAAGCGGAACCGTAAGAAGCTCCGCAGGGAGTCAGACTAGTTAGACGGGCACGATCGACGAGCAAAGGTGGCGACCCATGGAGTATCAGGATAGAAGCCTGACGTGCGTGGACTGCGGCGCCGAGTTCATCTGGACTGCCGGCGAACAAGTGTTCTTCGCCGATAAGCAGTTCAAGAACGAACCCAAGCGATGCAAGGACTGCAAGGGGAAACGGGCAAGCCGGCCGTCCGGGCCGTCGGGACGCGAACGCGTGGAGACTGTCACCACGTGTTCCGCCTGCGGGAAGGAAACCACGGTGCCGTTCCGCCCGACCCAGGGTCGTCCCGTGCTCTGTAAGGAATGCTTTCAGCAACGCCGCTAGACCTGGCGAGGCTGAGGCATCTGATCGGCAACATCAGGCGGCGGGCGTTCACCGCCGTCTGACAGCACTTCCAGAAGCCGCCACGGCGCGGGCCATCTCGGCCCGTGCGGTGGTGTGCTGACGAGCCTTACGATAAAATTCTGAAAAACAGGCGCGTTACCGCAAGTCTGACCAATAGGGATACTCATGCAAATCGACGAGCGCTCAGCAGGTGACGTCACGGTTCTGGATCTCAAGGGCCGGATGACGATGGGTGAGGGTGACGAACTCCTCAAGGACAAGGTCAACAGCCTGATCCTCCAGGGCCGCAAGAAGCTCGTGCTGAACCTCGCGGACGTGCCGTATGTGGACAGCGCCGGCCTCGGCGAGATCGTCCGTACCTACACGACCGTGACCAAGCAGGGCGGCAGCCTGAAGCTGGCCAACCTGACCAAGCGCATCACGGATCTGCTGTCGATCACCAAGCTCCTCACCGTCTTCGACACGTACGACTCCGAAGCCGACGCGGTGCGGAGCTTCACGACCGGCGCGTAGTTCCCGCGCGCGACCATGACGCGCGCGGCCCAGGCATCCGCTGTGGACCCGGCCACGCACTCGTCGTCGCGGCCTCGCCGATCCACGGCGGTGTCTCTTGTTGCCTCGTGCCGGCCAGAACAGTGGACCAAGAACCTCTTCGTCTTCGCAGCGCTGCTGTTTGCCAAACGTCTTGAGGACAGCCACGCGGTCATGCTCGCCGTGGAGGCGTTCGTGATCTTCTGCGCCCTGTCCAGCGCCGTGTACCTCTTCAACGACATCGCCGACCGCGAAACGGACCGGGCACACCCGGTCAAACGCCTCCGCCCCATCGCCTCTGGCGCACTGTCAACAGGCCTCGCGGGTACGGCAGGCGTGCTGCTTGGTGGCGGCGGTCTGGTCGCGGCCTGGGCCGTGGCGCCAGCCCTGGGCATGACTGCCGGGGCCTATCTGGCGCTGCAGGTTCTCTATTCCGTCTTCCTCAAGCACGTCGTCATCCTGGATGCGCTCGCCATTGCCTCAGGCTTCGTGCTGCGCGCGGTCGCGGGCGGCGTGGCGATTCCCGTGCCGGTGAGCAACTGGCTCCTGGCCTGCACGACGCTCCTTGCGCTGTTCCTCGCGCTGGCCAAGCGCCGGCACGAACTGACCGCCCTTGCTGATGGCGCGACGCGGCATCGGCCGATCCTTGAGGAATACAGTCCGTACCTGCTCGATCAGATGATTGCCGTGGTCACGGCATCCGCGGTCGTCGCCTACGCGGCCTATACGACCAGTCCTGAAACATCCGCCAAGCTGGGAACCGACCGGCTGGCGCTCACGATCCCGTTCGTGCTCTACGGGGTCTTCCGTTACCTGTATCTTGTGCACCGGAAAGACGGCGGCGGCAATCCGTCCACGCTGCTCCTCACTGACGCGCCCCTGCTGGGCTGCGTGGTGTTGTGGGCGCTGGCGGTCGTCGCGCTGCTCTACACTCCGGTGGGACATCTGTGACCGCGCCAACGGCGTCTTCCTCCTCCACCGCTCCCGGCACGACGCGCACCGCCCGCGTGGCGGTCGTACGCACCAGCCCGGACCGAGTCATCGCCGACTATGCACGCGTGATGGATCTGGCCGGCTACCGCGACACACTGCGGACCGACCTCGACACCATCATCAAGCTCAATCTCTCGTGGACGAAGTACTTCCCGGCCTGCTCCTCGCAGCCCTGGCAGGTCGACGGCGTGCTCTCGAAGATGCTGGCGGACGGCTTTGACCCGGCGCGGGTGCTTCCCGTGGAGAACAAGACCGTCGTCACGGACCCGCACGCCGGCTGCCGGAACAACCGATGGGAGCCGGTGCTCCGGCGCCACGGCCTTACGTTCACCGCGCTTCCGGAGGTGGAGTGGATCACCTACCACTTCACCAGTCCGCTGCTGAAGCTGAACAACATCTTTCCGGAGGGCATCCAGATTCCGAAGATGTATCCGGGCCGCCAGATCGTCCATCTGCCCACCGTGAAGACGCATGGGCACGCCGTGATGACCGGCTCGGTAAAGAACGCGTTCGGCGGACTGCTGCGCGAGGTCCGTCATTACGCCCACAAGCACATGCACGAAGTGCTGGTGGATCTGCTCTACATGCAGCGGGAGCTGCATCCGGCGGTGTTTACCGTCACGGACGGCACCGTGGCGGGCGACGGCGCCGGGCCGCGCACCATGGTTCCGCGCATCGCGAATGTCGTGCTGGCCTCGTCGGATTCGGTGGCCATCGATGCGATCTCCGCGCGCATCATGGGCTTCGACCCGCTGTCGATTCCATTTCTCCGGATGGCCCACGAGCGCGGGCTTGGCGTGGCTGACCTGCGCGATATTGAACTTGTCGGAGACGACATCTCCGGCCTCAACCTCGGTTTCTCGACCCGCAAGTCTCTCGTGATCTGGGGTGACCAGCTCATACGCCGTGGACCACTGCAACCGCTTGAGCGGTTGCTGCTGCATTCACCGTTGATGGTCTGGGCGCCCTTTGCATCGAACGTGTACCACGACTGGCTGTGGTACCCCACTATTGGTCAGTCCCGCATCCGCGCGTTCAACCGCACGGAGTGGGGCGGACTCTTCAAGACGTACTAATGGCAGACAATCCTTCGAACCGCGGACAACGCGGCTTTCACCGGGGCCGCCGCGGCCCCGATCGGCGTAGCGGTGGGTCCCGGGGCAACGACCGGAGCTCGGAACGCGGCGTCGAACGCGGCAACGAGCGTGGCGGCGAGCGCGGCCAGGACCGCAGTCAGGATTCCCGGCCGCAAGCGGGCGGGCCCGCGCCGGTGCGGACCGACAACGCCGATGTGGCGCAGATCATGCGAGAGGTCCGGACGCGTATCGCGCAGCGTCACGGCATCACGCTGACAGACCAGCACGTGGAGGAGCTTGCGGCGCGCCGACTCGAGGCGGTCCTCGACGTCCGCGGACTCAGCCCGGAGCTCCTGGATCAGTTGCGCCGTGCGGCCGGCAACCGGAGCGTCGATGTGCCGACCGGGGCGCAGGCGGCCTCGTTCGAATTCGAGGCCGACACCCTGTATGACACACCGCGTGGATTGCTACGTGCCATCCGCCGGGTGCTCAACCCCATCCTCAAGCTGTTCTTCAACCCCGAACCGCTCGTGATGGCGCTCAACCAGCAGGCTCGCCTGAACACGGCAGCCGCCGAACGCGAGGCAGAGCGGGTGGCGCAGCAGGCTGAGTGGAATGCCCTGCACTACGCGCTGTTGCAGCGGCTGACCTCGGAGCTGGCCAAGCTGAGCCTGGAGGCACAGCATCTGACGCAGCAGGTGGAGAGCCTGTCGGCAAAGGTGGACTTCAACGATCGCCGGGTCCGCGGCCTCGAAGGGGGCGTCCATCTCGCGGAGGTCCGATCCGCTCCCACCCAGTCCCCGCGGCAGCAGGAGAGTGGCAGCCCCGCGCCCGCAGCGTCAGAGGGCGGCTCGGGCGATGGCGCGCGGCGGAAGCGTCGCCGGCGCCGCGGCCGGCGTCCTGGCGGACCGGATCTGCCGCCGGGCTCTGGCGGCCCGCAGATGGGCGGCGGCGAGGACTCCGATGGTGGCGAGGACGACGGGCCCGATGAGGGACCGTTCGCCGACAGCGGCGACGAGAGCGGGCCTGGCGCAGGCGAGGGTGGATACCGTGAACGCCCGACGCCTGAACCCGTGCAGGCTGAGCCGACGGTGCACACGCAGACGGGCTCCGCGGCGCCGTCAGACCCTGTCGAGCCGTGAAGCTGCTGGTGGTCGTGCAGCGGTACGGCGCCGCCATCAATGGCGGCGCCGAGCTGCACGCGCGGCACCTGGCGGAGCATCTGGCGCGCTTCGCCGATGTCCGTGTGCTGACCACCTGCGCGAAGGACTACATCACGTGGCGCAACGAACTGCCGCCAGGAGAGACCGAGCTTGACGGCATTCCTGTCGAACGATTTCCCGTCGCCCAGGAGCGGGAGATGCTCGACTTCGCGCGGCGGTCGCGCACCGTCTTCGGTGCGGAGCATTCCGTGGCCGACGAACTCGCCTGGATGGACAGCCAGGGTCCGACCAGCCCTGCGCTCGTCAACCGCGTGCGCGCGCTGCGACACACCTGCGACTTTGCGCTCTTCTTTTGCGCACGCTACTACCAGGCCTTCTACGGGTGCCGCGCGGTACCGGAGAAGGCCGTGCTCGTGCCAACAGCCGAGCGCGAGCCCTCGATGGGTCTGGCTGTGGTCGGGCAGGTCTTCCGCGGTGTACGGGCGGTGATGTACAACTCGCCCGAAGAGCGCGCCATGGTCGAGGACCTGACCGGCAACCAGTCCGTGCCTGGCACGGTCGTGGGCGTCGGGATCGACGTGGATCGTCGAGGCGACCCCGCCCGCTTCCGCGCCCGCTACGGCGTCACCGGTCCGTGTCTGGTGTACGTGGGCCGGGTGGACCGGAACAAGGGCTGCGCCGAACTCTTCGAGTACTTCCTGAGTCTGGTCCGGACGATGCCTGCCGCGCCAACGCTCGTGCTGATCGGCGCGGCGGTGATGCCGGTGCCCGACCATCCCCGCATCCGCCATCTCGGCTTCGTCAGCGACGAAGAGAAGTTCGATGCCATCGCCGCGGCGACGGCCCTCGTGATGCCCTCTCCCTTCGAGAGCCTCTCGATGGTCGTGCTGGAGGCATGGGCGCAGGCACGGCCCGTGCTCGTCAACGGCCGGTGCGAGGTACTGCGCGGGCAGTGCCTGCGGGCCAATGGCGGGCTCTTCTACGACACGCGCGAGGAATTCGCGGCCGCGCTGCGCCTGCTGCTGGAAGACACGCCGCTGGCGACCGCGCTGGGTCGCAATGGACAGCAGTATTGCCGCCGGGAATACGCCTGGCCGGTGATTGAACGCAAGTATCAGTCGATGCTGGAGGCGCTCAGCCGTGAACCGGCGCCGTCTCCGGCTCGCATGGCTCCTCTGCCGGGCTGGTTCGCCCGGAGGCGCCGGAATCTTCCGGCAGCCGCCACGCGGGTTGCGGCCGCGGCCACGAGCCTTGAGGCAGGACAGGAACGATACTCATGAAACTGGCTTTTGTGACGGCCCGCTACGGGGCCGAGATCGCGGATGGACCAGAGCACGCCTGCCGGCTGCTCGCCGAGCAGATGTCGCTCCGGCATGACGTCGACGTGCTCACGACCTGCGCCCGCCACGGCGGCCTCTGGCGCAACGAGTACCCCGAGGGCACCGACCGCATCCGCGGCGTGCTGATCCGGCGCTTCAACACGAGCGCGCAGGGACACGGCGGCCTCTCAGCGTCGCTCACCGCGCGGCGCCTGGCCGGGGGTGCCCACTCACGCAAGGACGAGGAAGACTGGGTGGCCCAGCAGGGTCCCGAATCGCCCGGCCTCATCGAGTTCCTGAAGCGCCAGCATCGCACCTACGACGCCGTGACCTTCTTCTCCTGCCGGCAGGCCACCACAATTCAGGGCATGGCTGCCGCCCCGGAACGCTCGGTGCTCTTTCCGTGGCTGGAAATGGATCCGTCGCTGCGGCTGCAGGCCGTGCGGCGGACGCTGACCGCGGCCAGTGTCATCGGGCTGATGTCGAGCGCGGAGCGGCCGCTCCTGGAGGCGTACGCCGGCCTGGGCGCCAGTGACGACGACGTCGTCGGCATCGGGATCCAGCCGCCGCCGCAGCTCTCCTACCCGCGCATTCAGGTCGAAGACCAACCTGAGACCGAGGATGCGGAAGAGGAAGCGCCCGCCGTCGAGGACGAATGGGACAAGCCACATCTGACCGGTCGCGGCATGCCGTTTCGCCGTCGGCATCGGCTCGACGGCAAGCTGGCCGTCTACGCGGGCATTACCGGGCCTGGCCGCGGGTGCGAGGAACTGCTGGAGTACTTCGACACGTACGCCGCTGGCGGTGGGGAGGGTTCCCTGGTCCTGCTCGGTGTGAAGTTGATGAAGGTGCCGCAGGCGCCCTACATCCGGCTGGCCGGCGTGCTGCCGGCGCGTGATCGGATGGGGGCCTATGAGGCGGGCGATGTCACGCTCGCCCCCGAGAGCGAGGACGTGACCGCGGAGAGCGTGCTCGAAAGCTTCGCGGCCGGCACGCCCGTGTTGGCGTCAGCGAATAACGCGGCGGCCGTGGACCACTGCCGGAAGAGCGGCGGGGGGTTGTACTACGCGAACGGCGAGGAATTCGCCGCGCTGCTGACTCGACTGATGAATGATGACGCGCTGCGCGCCAAGCTCGGCGAGAACGGGCGGCGCTATGTGCGCCAGCACCACAAGTGGGAAGCCGTCGTCGGGCGGATGGAGCGGTTGCTGACGCGCGTCCGGCCCCGGTAGAGCCTCGAGTGGTGTCGGCGGCTCGTGCGGTCGGCTCGCTATTCGCGGACCAGCGCGCCGCCGAGCCGTGACGGGCGGACCACGACCTCTCCGGGTTCGGGCGGCCGGCGCTTCGGCCGGATGTCGTGACGCTTCATCATTTCGTTCAGCGTCGTCGGTTTGACACGGAGCATTTCGGCCGCCCGCTTCTGCACGCCGCCAGCCGCCTCAAGCGTCGTCTCGATGAGGCGGCGCTCCAGGTTCATCACCGCGTCCTTCAACGAGAGCCCCTCTGGCGGCACGACGAACTGCGGGATCTCGAACGCCGCTGCCGGGTGGACATGATCGGGAATCAGGTCAGTCCCGATGCGTGAACCGGTGGCCAGCACCACGGCCCGCTCAATCACATTCTCCAGTTCACGGACGTTGCCCGGCCAGTCGTAGGCCATCAGCTGATCGAGCGCTGCCGGTTCGAGCTCCATCGGGCCCCGCTGGTTTTCTTCCCGGTATTTCTCAAGGAAGTGTTGCGCCAGCAGCGGGATGTCGTCCTTCCGCTCACGCAGCGGCGGCAGATACACGTTGATGACGTGAAGCCGGTAGTAGAGATCCTCACGGAACCGGCCCTCGTCGACCATCCGCTTCAGATCGCAGTTGGTGGCCGCCACAATCCGGACGTCCACCTTGATGGTCTCGGTGCCACCAAGCCGCATGAACTCGCGCTCCTGCATGACACGGAGCAGCTTCGCCTGCGTCTCGAGCGGCACATTACCGATCTCGTCGAAGAAGATCGTGCCCTTGTCCGCGAGATCACAGAGTCCCTTCTTGGGGTACACGGCGCCGGTGAACGCGCCCTTCACGTGGCCGAAGAGGGTCGACTCCAGCAGGTCCGATGGGAGGTTTCCCGAGTTGACCGTCACGAACGCCCGCCCGGCCCTCGGCGAATTCAGGTGCACGGCCCGCGCCGCCAGTTCCTTGCCCGTACCGCTCTCGCCCGTCACGAGGATCGTGGCCCGGCTGGGAGCCGCCTGGATCACCAGATTGAACACCTGGCGCATGCGGGAGCTCCGGCCGATGATGCCCGCGAACCGGGGGGCCTGCGCCTGGAGATGCTGGCGCAGCGCGGTGTTCTCGGCCATCAGGCGCCGGCGTTCGACAGCGTTGCGCACGACGCCCAGCACTTCGTCGTTCTTGAACGGCTTGCTGATGTAGTCGAAGGCGCCCCGCTTCATCGCGGCAATCGCGCTCTCGACCGATGCGAACGCCGTCACCATCATCACCGGCAGGTCTTCGTCGGCCTTGCGGATCTCATCGAGCAGACCCAGTCCGTCCATGCCGGGCAGCATCACGTCGAGGAGCACCGCATCCACGGGCACCGAGCGGACCAGGTCCAGCCCCTGCTCGGCGGTGGTGGCGAGATGGACCCGATAGCCCTCGCGCGTCAGGAGTGTCTCGAGGATCTCGCGCATGATCTCTTCGTCATCGACGACGAGGATGCTGGCCGCAGTCCCCGGCGCGCTCACCGTGCCACCTTGACGGGCGCCGGTTGCCGCGCCGGTTGCACGTCCGGCAGCGTGATCATGAAGCGGGTGCCCTGTCCTTCGGTGCTGTCGCAGGCCAGCGCGCCACCGTGATCCTGCACGATGCCGTAGGCGATCGAGAGTCCGAGGCCCGTCCCCTGCGCACCCGACTTCGTCGTGAAGAACGGGTCGTAGATGCGCGCCAGGTGCTCGGGGCGGATGCCGGCACCCGTATCGGAAATCTCCACGACGACCCGTGCGCCCTCGCGGCGCGTCACCACGGTCAGCCAGCCGCCGCTCGCCATCGCGTCCCGCGCATTCAGGACGAGATTGAGCAGCACCTGCTGGAGCTGGTACTCGGCGCCCAGCACGATGACCGCCTCGTTGGTCAGTTCGCGCCGCACCGTGATCCGGCTCTGTGCCAACTGATGTTCCAGCAGCGCGAGCACATCCGCGATGACCCGGTTCAGATCAACCGGCGCGGTGTCGGCGGGGCTACCGCCTCGGCGGGCCAGGCTCAGCAGCGAGTTGACGATGCGGGACGCGCGGAAGGTCTGCTTCTCAATCTTTTCCAGCATGACCGTGCGGGGGTCGTCAGGCGCCGCACCTTCGAGCAGCAGCTGCGTGTAGCTTGAAATCCCTGTCAGCGGTGTATTCACCTCGTGGGCCACGCCCGCGGCCAGCAGGCCGATGGACGCCATCTTCTCGGAGATCTGGAGCTGCTCCTCAAGCCGGACGCGACCCGTGATGTTCTCGATGAGCACCAGCGTGCCCTGCGGAACGCTGGTGGCGCCGCCAAGCGGCCGGAGCGGCACGACCGTCACGTTCACCAGCAGGCGGCGGTCGTCACCCTCGCGTCGCGTGCTGAGTGGCACGCGGCTCAGCGTGGCCCCGATGGGCGACTCCACGCGCGCGGCCCGAATCGCGTCCACGAGCGGCGCATCGAAGAGGTCACTGAGGGGACGGCCCTGCGCCTGTTCCCTGGGCACCCCGTAGAGTCCGGCAACGGCGTGGTTCCAGCTCACGACGCGTTCCTCGAGGTCCACGACGAGCAAGCCGCTTTCGAGCGACTCGACGATGCCTTCGTTGAATTCGCGGAGGCGGTCCAACTCGGCGGCCTTCGTCTGGAGCTGGCGGTACAGGCGCGCATTCTCAATGGCGGTCGCCATCTGCCCGGCCACGGTCACCAGCAGGGTCAGGTCTTCGCTCGTGAGCAGTTCCGCTCGCTCACGCTGCCCCAACGCCAGCGCGGCCGTCATCCCATCGGCGGCAATACAGGGCACGAAGGAGAAGAGTCCACGATCGCGCCACGCGTCGATGTCTTCCACCGGGAAGCGGCCCACGGCGGCCGGGTCATCCAGCGATACCACCTGCCCGCCGGACAAGGCACGGCCCATCGGGGAGTCGAGATCCAGGGTCAGGAGCGGTGCGTCGGCGGGCTCGCCTTCGACATGAATGGCCACAAGCGAGCGCCCGTCGTCACTGATGAGCATCAGCGCCATGCGATCGATCTGGAGCGTCTCGGACACGCGCCCGACGAGGCGCACCGAGAGGCTCGCGAGGTCCAGATCGCGGTTGAGATCGCGCGCGAATCCGACCAGCGCCCGGCGGTAGTCGAGCCGGTCGCGATAGAACGCCCGTTCGAACGCATTCTGGGTCGCGGCCTTGATCGGCGGCGCCAGCAGCACGGCGACCAGCGCGGCGCCGATGGCCGTCAGCCACTCGTGCGCTGACGACCCGCCCAGATGGACGTGGTCCACGAACTGCAGAAGCGCCGCGTAGACGGCAACGATGACCGACACAGCCGCCACATACACCAGCGACCGCTTGACGATCACCTCGATGTCCATCAGGCGGTAGCGCGCGATGGCGCACGCATAGGTGAGCGGCACCAGACCCAACGGGATCGCGCACAGCTGCGTCCAGGTCGCGGGCAGGTGGCCCAGCGCAAGCGGCACCGCGTGCGTGACCGCGAAGGGGAGTCCGCCGAGCGCCGTGCCCCAGCCGATCCAGCGCAGTTGCCGGCGCGCGGTCGGTGTCTGCGAAGCCAGCAAGCCAACGACGAAGACCGTGACGCCGAGCGCCAGGTACAGGCCGAGGTGCAGATAGGTGGCCCGGGTCATCCACTCCAGATGCCTGGAGAAGGCCTCGTCTCCCGCAGGACCGGCGGCCATGATGGCCATCAGCAGTCCACCGAGGGCAAAAGCCGGCACGTAGCTCACAGGAAAGACGGCGCGGAGCCGCCAGGACCGGAACCAGGCGGGCCTGCCCGGAAAGACCATCGCGAAGTGGAGAAAGAGCGGCGGCAGCAGCACCTGCGAGACGTGGTCGGCCCAGTAGAACGCCCAATCGAGCCGGTCCAGGCGACCGCTGAACGAAAAGGTGAACACGCCGAAGAAGGCCACTGTCAGCCAGTAGAAGTGCAGCGTGGCCGGGTCGTTCGGACGGCGCAGGCGCACCGCCGCGCCCACGAGCAGAGAGAACAGGCCCACCGTGGCCAATGCGAAGTAGATCGCATTGGACCCGTGCGGCATGGGTTCGAACACCACATCGAGCACGGCTCTCGTGCCGGGCCGCAGGACCGAGTACTGGGCGCCTTGCCCGGGTTCCGCGGTGTGCTGGGCACGGAACACGTCCTCCGCATGCTCCACGGGCTGTCCGTTCACTGCCAGCAGCACGTCGCCGTCGGTGAGGCCCGCGCGCTCGCCAGGCCCGCCGGCCGCAACCGCGGTGGCCACAACCCCTTCCGCCCGGTCCACCCAGAGCACGCCGTCCTCGACCGCATGCCACGTGGCGCGGACGGCGATGTTCGCGATGCCGAGTCCGATGAGCACAATGGTCGCCACCGACACGACGAGCGTCGTCCACGGCCGGTCCTGCCGGCCGTTCACGGTCGCTCGCGCGTGGGGTGTCATCACAATGTGTTATCCAATCGAGCGAAGACGCCATCCAATCAGACGGACACCGAAAATGCCGATGAAAAAAGGGCGCCGCGCGCCCTGCCGGCTCTGCGGTCTCCTGGTCAGAACCGGATCGTCAGCCCTCCCACCAGCCGCGTCGGCGACTGCACAGCCAGGAGTTCGTCGTAGGCAGACTGGTCAAACTGCGCATCGCGCGCCTGGTTCTGCAGCGCCACGAGGGCGGACCACTGGGCGTTGGTGAACCGGAGAAACGGCAGCGTCTGCTGCACCTGCACGTCGAAACGCGCGGCCGAGAGCGGAGCCGCTGCGTCGTCCGCGGCGGAGGACTGGAGCAGCCGGTACACGACAATCACCCTCGTGGCCGTGAGCGGAATTTCGGCATTGACCGCCGTGCGCAGATCGCCGACGCGCTCACGCGCGGCTCTGACGGCCACTGCGGCCAGCGACCCGAGCGCGGCACGCTCCTGACTCATCGCCGTCCAGTTGGCCTTGGCGGTCGAGTATTCCACCGAGCCTGTCACGTAGGCGCCAAGGTCACGATGCGCGCTGACCGCCACGCCGTGCGCGGTGTAGTCACCGGCACCGCCGACGAAGTAATGGCCCATCCGCGACAGCGCGCCGCCCTGTCGATCCACGCCAAAGATGGCCACCATCTGATCGCCGACGCGCTGCGCGAAGACGCGCGCACCGACCGTCACCAGGCCCGCCAGCGACTGCTCGGCACCGGCATCGACGGACCGAACCATTTCTGGACGGAAGGATCCATCCCCTGCCAGGGAGGAGAAGGTACGGACGGGCGTCACGCCAAGCCCGAACGCCTCAGGCACCGAGAACTCCTCGGCGCCAGGCGCGCGCCGCACCTGCGAGACCGAAGCGTGGGCGCGCAGACCGCGGCCCGCATTCACGCTGACCGACGCACTCGGGCTGAAGAGTCCACGCGACTGGAGATAGTCGTACCGGTCGTATCGGCCACCGTAGCTGAGCACCGCCGGGCCCACGCGCCAGTGGTCGAAGGCGTGGAGCGAGCCGGCGACACGGCCGCCGTCACCCACGGCCGCCAGCGCTGCCGCATTGCCGCCGTCGTACCGCTGGCGGGCGAAGGATGCTCCGGACTCATAGGCATGAATGGCCGAGGCCGCTCGCGTGTACGAACCCGACGCCATCCACGCCGAGAGGTCCCCTTGTGTCAGCGTGCCCCGCATCCGCCACTCACCACCCGGCGCGGCCGACCCGATGGCGAGGTAGGCGAGGCCGTTGGGGACGAGCCGGTTGGCAAAGAGATCCTGCGGCCGATCAAAGGAGGCCGTCGTGAGGAGATTGAACTCCCCGGAAAGGGGCAGGGCCGGGATGCGCGGCTGATGGTGACCGTCCGCGGGCTGATCCACGGCCCGGGCCGCGACGGCGACATCGTCCAACGCGCCGCGCCGCGCATGACGCAGCCGCCACGCCAGCTCACTCTGATCGGGCGCGGGCGCGTCCGGTACGGCGGCCGAGGGGTCACCGGCGCCGGCGGTCAAGAGCCGCGCTGCGCTGGTGTCGACGAGCCTGAGGGTCGGCACCTGGGTCGTGCCCGTCGCGGCCTGCACCAGCAGGGCCCGCACAGGGGCGTAGCCACGCTGATGGACCCGCACGATGTAGGGACCAGGAGACAGGCCGGCAAACACAAACCGGCCGGCACCATCCGTCACAGCGACGGCCTTCTGTTCGCCGGTCACCGACACGAGGGCGCCCGCCACGGCGTGGCCGCGATCATCGGTGACCGCACCCTGAAGGGACGCGGTCGCCGATGTCTGGGTCTGGGACGAGGAAAGCTGGGAGGAGGTCGGTGAGGCTGCGGAGGCAGACCCCGACACGCCTGTCACGAACAGCAGGGTGACGATCGAGGCGAGTCGGGTGTGTGTCATGCCAGCTCCGCCCGTCACGCGCGGAGAGCGCGGACGGGCTCTATGCGCCGACGTTAAATTGCACGTTCTCGGTAACGCTCTTGCCGGACACCTTATCGGTGACCTTGATCTCAAGCTTGTAGTCAGCCGCTTCAAAGCTGGCGAGCGGAATCGAGAGCGACCCGGTCACGAGGTGACCGACCGCCAGGCTGAATTCCGGCGGGAACGTCTTTTCGTTCAGCATCTGCGGCGCCGTCTTGTTGAAATACTTCCACTCCTCGCCGGTCTTCTTGCTGAAGGAGTACTCCACCTGCACGTCGGGCTTCTGCATGGAGGTTGGGGACACGCCGTAGATCCAGAAGACCAGATTGAACTCGCCGGACTTCTTGAACTTGGCGTCGATCGACGGGGTCACCTTCATGCCCGCGAACGTGTAGGGGTTCGCGCGCTGGCCATCCATATCAAGCGGCTGGGCGGCCTCGACGTTATCGGCCAGGATGACGCTGCTCGTCTTGAGGACGGGCTGGGTATAGTCGGGCACGGAGAGGTCGCGCTTGAGGAGCGTGGTCTTGTTGGCCTCGTCCTTCTTGCCCGTGCTCTTCTCCTTCACGCCGATGTAGAGGTCGTACTCGCCGGGCGCGACCGACAGGGCGCGTGAGAAACGGCCGTCGGGACCGGGGGTCAGGAACTGGATGTCGTCCCAGGGATACTCGACCTTCTTGTCCTTCGCCGCCGGGGCCGCACCCTTGGCCACCGCACGGACGTAGACCGAGACCTCGGACTTGGTATCCACCTTCACCGTGAAGGGAATGAACGTCTTGCCGTCCGCTGCCTTCACGAAGTGGTTCTGCTCCCAAACGAGGGACAGCGTCGAGGGTCCGGTACCCGCATCAGCGAGCTTCAGGAGCGTCTGCGCATCCTGCTGTTCCTGCTTGCTGAGCTTGCGCTCCTTCTTCTTCTCCTGCCCCTTGTCCTGGGCCAGGGCGGAAGACGACACACCGGCAACAAGCAACAGAGCGGTCAGGGACGCCACGAGGCGACGAAACTGCATGAGGAAAATTCTCCAGATTCTCTCGAAAAACACCATCAATCGGACGCCACCCCCACGGGGCGGCCGAATGGCCGATCATAGGCGGGCGCTCGACGGCAAGTCAAACTCCCGGCTGGGCTTTTCCCGCTCTGCTGGACCGGGCTTTCGCTGGCCCCAATGGGCCCGCCATTGCTAACATCGCATGGTCCCCTAACACTGACCGGGCCAGGAGCGGGTCTGCTCCGCCAACGGCCCGCCGGGTCTACCGAACGATCCCACTGACGAGGCCACATGCATCAGATTGCCGGCGTCCACGCCCGCGAGATTCTGGATTCGCGGGGCAACCCCACGGTCGAAGTTGATATCGAGCTCGCCGGCGGCGCCCTTGGCCGCGCCGCGGTGCCCTCGGGTGCCTCGACCGGTGAGCGGGAGGCCCTCGAACTCCGGGACGGCGACGCAACCCGCTACCTGGGCAAGGGTGTCCGGAAGGCGGTTGCGCACGTCAACGGTGAGGTGGCGTCGGCCATCCTCGGGCAGGCCTTCACCCAGCGGACGCTGGACGAACGCCTGATCCAGCTCGACGGCACCGCCACGAAGAGCCGGCTGGGCGCCAATGCGTTGCTGGGCGTCTCGATGGCCGCCGCCAGGGCCGGGGCAGCCGCCGATGGCAAGCCGCTCTACGCCTACCTGGGTGACCTGGCCGGCACGGACGCCGCCGGCGCCTATCTGCTCCCCGTGCCGATGATGAACATCCTCAATGGCGGCGCGCACGCGGACAGCTCCGTCGATCTGCAGGAATTCATGGTGATGCCGGTCGGCGTGACCAGTTTTGCGGAAGCGCTCCGGGCCGGCGCCGAGATCTTTCACAGCCTGCGGGGCATCCTCAAGAAGGCGGGCCACTCGACGGGCGTGGGCGACGAAGGTGGCTTCGCGCCAAACCTGAAATCGAACCGTGAGGCCGTGGACGTCGTGCTCGAGGCCATCACGAAGGCCGGCTACACACCGGGTGGCAACGTCTTCATCGCCCTCGACGTCGCATCGAGCGAGTTGTGGAGCAACGGGAAGTACGTCTTCAAGAAGTCCGGCGAACCGACGCGCACGCCCGACGAGATGGTGCGGATGTACGACGACTGGGTCCGGCAGTACCCCATCATCTCTATCGAGGACGGTCTCGCGGAAGGCGACTGGGACGGCTGGAAGGCCCTGACCGCCGCCCTCGGCGACCGGGTGCAGCTGGTCGGCGATGACGTGTTCGTCACCAATCCGGAGATTCTGGCGCGCGGCATCACCGAGGGCGTCGCCAACGCTCTGCTCGTGAAGCTCAATCAGATCGGCACGGTCTCCGAGACGCTCGACGCCATCGCCATGGCGCGAAAGGCCGGATACGCCAACGTCATTTCGCACCGGTCCGGCGAGACTGAGGACAGCACCATCGCCGACCTCGCCGTGGGCACGAGCGCCGGACAGATCAAGACCGGCTCGGCCAGCCGGAGCGACCGGACGGCCAAATACAACCAGCTGCTCCGGATCGAAGAGGCCCTCGGCTCACGCGCGCAGTACGCAGGCCGGACGGCGATCCGCCAGTTCGCCAGCCGGAGTTAGCTGATGTTTAAACTCGTGCTGCTGCGTCACGGCGAAAGCACCTGGAACCGCGAGAACCGGTTCACGGGCTGGACTGACGTCGACCTCACCGAGCGCGGCCGGGCAGAAGCCGCGGCGGCCGGCGCGCTCCTCAAAGCTGAGGGGTTCGCGTTCGACATCGCCTTCACGTCGGTGCTCACCCGCGCCATCCGAACGCTCTGGATCGTTCAGGAGCAGATGGATCTCCTCTGGCTGCCGGTCGTCAAGGACTGGCGCCTGAACGAACGCCATTACGGCGCGCTCCAGGGCCTGAACAAGGCCGAGACGGCCGCGGCGCACGGCGAAGCGATGGTCAAGATCTGGCGCCGCAGCTACGACACGCCGCCGCCGCCGCTCGCGGCAGACGACCCACGGCATCCCTCCAGGGACCGCCGCTATGCAGGGCTCCCGGCGGCGTCGCTCCCCCTGACCGAATCCCTGAAGGAAACAGTCGCCCGTGTGGTCCCCTACTGGAATGAGACGATCGCGCCGGAGGTCGCCGCCGGCCGCAATGTGGTCGTCGCCGCACACGGCAACAGCCTGCGCGCGTTGGTCAAACACCTCGACGGCATCTCTGAAGCGGACATCGTCGAGCTGAACATCCCGACGGGTATCCCGCTCGTCTATGAGCTCGACGCGGCCCTGCATCCGCTGCGGAAGTACTATCTCGGGGATCCGGAGGCGGCCCGCAAGGCCGCCGAAGCCGTCGCCAACCAGGGAAAGGCGTAATGACCGACAAGAGCCACTACACCGCGGAAGACCTCGCCGACTTCGACCCGAAGACTGAACTGGGCGAACCCGGCACGTTCCCGTTTACGCGGGGCGTGCAGCCGACGATGTACCGCGGCCGGCCCTGGACCATGCGGCAGTACGCCGGCTTTGCCACGGCCGCCGAGTCGAACTCGCGTTACCGGTATCTGCTCTCGCAGGGTGTCAGCGGCCTGAGCGTGGCCTTCGATCTGCCCACGCAGATCGGCTACGACTCGGACGACCCGCTCGCAGCAGGCGAAGTCGGCAAGGTGGGCGTGGCCATCGACTCGATCGAGGACATGGCGGTGCTCTTCGACAGCATCCCCCTCGACACCGTGTCGACGTCGATGACCATCAACGCGACGGCAAGCATCCTGCTCTCGCTCTATATCGCCGTGGCGCGCCGGCAGGGCGTGCCGCCGCAGAAGCTCTCGGGCACGATCCAGAACGACGTGCTGAAGGAGTACATCGCGCGCGGCACCTACATCTATCCGCCGCGGGCGTCGCTGCGCATCATCACGGATATTTTCGGCTACTGCGAGCAGGAAGTGCCGCAGTGGAACACGATCTCGATCAGCGGGTACCACATCCGTGAAGCCGGCTCGACGGCCGTGCAGGAGGTGGCGTTCACGCTGGCCGATGGCATCGCGTACGTGCAGGCCGCCGTCGAGGCGGGCCTCGACGTCAACAGCTTTGGCCAGCGGCTCTCCTTCTTCTTCAACGCGCACAACAACTTCCTGGAGGAAGTGGCGAAGTTCCGTGCTGCCCGCCGGATGTGGGCGCGCATCATGAAGGACCGCTTCGGCGCCACCAACCCCAAGGCGCAGGCCCTGCGCTTCCACACGCAGACGGCCGGCAGCACGCTGACCGCGCAGCAGCCCGACAACAACGTGATTCGCGTCACGCTCCAGGCCCTGGCCGCGGTGCTCGGTGGCACGCAGTCACTCCACTGCAACGGGAAGGACGAGGCGCTCGCGCTTCCGACGGAGGCCTCGGCCACCGTGGCCCTGCGCACGCAGCAGGTGATCCTGCATGAAAGCGGCGTCTCCCAGATCGTGGACCCGTTGGCCGGCTCCTATGCCGTCGAATCGCTGACCAATGCGATCGAGGCGGAGGCCACGGACCTCATCGCGCAGATTGACAAGATGGGCGGCACGCTCTCGGCCATCGAGGCGGGCTTCATCCAGCGCGCGATCCAGGACTCGGCGTACCAGGCGCAGCAGGCCATCGACAGCGCTGCCGCTGTCGTGGTGGGCGTCAACAAGTACCAGTCGAAGGACGCCGTGAAACCCGAAGTGTTCCGGATCGATCCCGTGCTCGAGCAACAGCAGATCGAGCGAGTCCGCCAGGTGCGCGCCAGCCGGAGCGCGTCCGAACATGCCGCGGCCCTCGCCGTGGTCGAGTCCTCGGCCAAGGACGGCCGCAACCTGATGCCGGCCATCATCGACGCGGTCGAGAAGCGGGCGACGCTCGGCGAGATCGCAAACACGTTGCGGGGCGTCTTCGGCGAATTCCGGGAGCAGTAGGCGCATGAGCCCCGCGCCGCTCCTCGAGGTGTCGGGTCTCACCGTCACCTTCGATGGCACGGCCGGGCCCGCGCTGGACGGCATCTCCTTTTCGCTCGAGGCCGGACGGACGCTGAGCCTCGTCGGCGAGTCCGGCAGCGGCAAGTCGCTGACGGCACTCGCCATCCTCCGGCTGCTGCCACCTCGCGCCCACATGCGGAGCGGACTCGTCCGCTTCCAGGGGCGCGACCTGTCGACACTCGACGCACCGGCCATGCGGGCGGTGCGCGGCGCTGGCATTTCGCTCATCTTTCAGGAACCGATGACCGCGCTCGACCCGGTGATGCGGGTCGGCGACCAGATCGCCGAAGTCCTGCGGATTCATAGGCTGGCGCGTGGCGCTGCGGCCATGGACCGGGCCGTGGAACTGCTTGAAGCGGTGCGCGTGCCGCAGGCGTCCGTGCGCGCCCGTGACTACCCACACCAGCTCTCCGGCGGCCTGCGCCAGCGGGTCGTCATCGCCATGGCCCTCGCCTGCCGTCCGCCGCTCGTGATTGCCGACGAACCGACGACCGCGCTTGACGTCACCGTGCAGGCCGAGGTGCTGGCGCTGCTCAGGGATCTCCGCGACCGCTTCCAGCTGGCGCTCCTGCTCATCACGCACGACTTCGGCGTCGTGGCCCAGATGGCGGACGACGTGGCGGTCATGCACCGGGGTCGCATCGTGGAATCGGGCGATGTACGGCGGGTGTTGCGAGCGCCGCGCGAAGCCTATACGCAGGCGCTGCTGGCCGCCGTGCCGGGAGTCCCACGGACATGACGCCGTTGCTCCAGGTCGAGCACCTGACGAAGCACTTCCCACGGCGTGACGGCTGGCGGGCCGGAGAGCCGCTGCGCGCCGTGGACGACGTCTCCTTTCACATTGATGAGGGCGAGACGTTCGGCCTGGTCGGGGAGTCGGGCTGCGGCAAGAGCACGACGGGACGCACCATCCTCCGGCTCATTGAGCCCACATCGGGCTCCGTGCGCTTCCGGGGCGAAGAGGTGACGGACTTCTCACCGGCGCGGCTGCGCCTCGCGCGGCGCGACATCCAGATCGTGTTTCAGGATCCCTATTCCTCGCTCAACCCGCGCATGCGCGTGGACGCGATCGTCCGCGAGCCGCTGGAGATTCACGCCATCGGCACGGCCACGGACCGTGAGGCCCAGGTGGTGGAGCTCTTCTCCCTCGTGGGTCTCGACCCCGATCACCGGCGGCGCTTCCCGCACGAGTTCAGCGGCGGGCAGCGGCAGCGCATCGGGATCGCCCGGGCGCTGGCCCTGGAGCCGAAGCTCGTGATCCTCGACGAAGCCGTCTCCGCACTGGACGTCTCCATCCAGGCGCAGGTCGTCGCGCTACTTCGGGACCTTCAGGCGCGGCTGGGTCTCACCTACCTGTTCATCTCGCATGACCTGCGGCTGGTGGCGGACTTCTGCGACCGGGTGGCCGTGATGCGGCGGGGACAGATCGTCGAACTGGCGCCAGCCCGCGCACTCTTTGCCACGCCACAGCACGCCTACACGCGGGCGCTCCTGACCGCGATCCCGTCCCTCGACCCGGACCAGCCGCTGGTGCCCACAGCCGCTCTGGCCGACTCAGGCTCCGAGCTGCCGCTCCGAGAGGTGACCGCGGGGCACTGGGCCCGGGTCTGACACCCGCGACACCACCGGGGAGTGCGGAGAGCCAACGTGCCTCCAGCGCGACTGAAGGGAACAAGCCCGGGTGGACTTCTGACGCGCCCGCGGAGCGCAGGAGGCACGTTGGCCCTCCGCACTCCCCGAGGCACCAGCTCAGCCGGGGCGCTAGAATGTCGACCGTGGAGGCTCAATCATGAAGTGGCAGATCGCAGCGGGCGCACTGGCGCTCACGCTCAGCACCGGCGTCGCATTCGCGCAGCAGGTCACAAAGGACAAGGTCGACGGCGTGGTCAACTTCGCCAGGGCTGAGACGACCGTCGCGTGCGGCGGCTCAACGTCGCCCGCCGCGCTCAAGGAACTGAAGAGGATGGGCTTTTCCGCCGTCTTCAACCTGCGGATGGCAACCGAGCAGGGCAACGATGTTGCGGCAGAGTCCGCGTCGGCGGCCGAGGCGGGGATGACGTTCGTCAATCTGCCGTTCGACCTGGCCAAGGGCGACTTCGCGGTGGGCGACCAGTTCCTCAAGGAGATCGTGAAGCCGGGGAACCAGCCGGCCTACATCCACTGCGCGGGGGGCGGGCGTGCCGCCGCCATGTGGTACATCAAGCGCATGATGGTCGACGGCTGGGAGGAGGAGAAGGCGCTGAAGGAAGCGACCGACCTCGGGCTGGCGAATCAGCGCGTGAAGGATTACGCGCTGGGTTACGTGAAGGACCGGAAGAAGTAGCCGCCGTCAGGCAGCCCGGACGTCTTTTTCGACCTGGCCGTCCCGGATATGGATCGCCCGCTTCGCGTGGGCGGCCACTTCCGGCTCGTGGGTGACGAGCACGATCGTGTTCCCGGCCTCGTGGAGCCGGGCGAAGAGCGCCATGATTTCGATGCCGGTCTTCGTATCCAGATTGCCCGTCGGTTCGTCCGCCAGGAGAATCGACGGGTTGTTCACGAGCGCACGGGCAATCGCCACGCGCTGACGCTGCCCGCCTGACATTTCATTCGGCTTGTGCTGCATGCGCGAGCCGAGTTCCACCTTCTCGAGTGCTTCCCGCGCGCGCGCCTGACGCTCCTTGGCCGGCACGCCCGCGTAGACCAGCGGCAACTCGACATTCTGCAGGGCCGTGGCCCTCGGCAGCAGGTTGAAGGTCTGGAAGACGAACCCGATCTCCTCATTCCGGATGCGGGCCAGCTCGTTGTCGTTCATCGTGCTGACCTCCTTCCCGTTGAGGTGGTAGGTCCCCTTCGATGCCGTGTCCAGGCAGCCGATCAGATTCATCAGGGTCGACTTGCCGGAACCCGACGGCCCCATGATCGCGGCGTACTCGCCCCGCTCGATGCCGACGGAGACGCCGCGGAGGGCGTGAATCTCCTCGTCGCCCATGCGGTAGGTCTTCCAGAGGTCGTGGGTCTCGATGAGGGCCATGGCAGGTAGGACGTGCCGCGGGCGGCTACGGTTTCAGACGGGCGAGAATCGCCCGCACCAGGTCCGGCGCATCCGCCGGCATGTGGGCACGCCAATCCTGCGTGCTGACCGGCACGATGAACAGCGTGCCGCCAGCCCCCGTGACCCGGCGCCGAAGCTCGGCCACAGCCGGCGCCAGCGCGGACGGCGGCGCCAGTTCCTCTCCCAGCAGAAACACGCACAGGTCCCGTTGGCCGTCTTTCTTCACTCTGGCGAGCAGGCTGGCTGTCTGCCCGACGGCCTCGGCGGTCACAGCGGCGGTCTGCCTGGCGAGCAGGCGCGGCGGCAGCCTGAATGAGAAGAAGGCCCCCTTCGGCAGGCACCCGATCTCGAAGCCATCCACCAGATACGGCTGGGCGCCAGGGCATTCGGCGTCGAGGGCGGCCCGGAAGCGGGCCATCGCCGCCCGCGAGACGAACTGGCGCGCGCCGGCGCGTTCGCGCTCGAACTGAGAGGCCGAGGGTGGGTCCTGGGGCGCCGCGCGAGGGGGCTCGGGTTCAGCCGGCTGCGCGCGCTGAGCCGCGGCCGGCGCGGCTGCGGGAACCGGCTCCGGCGCAGCGGGGGGAGTCGGCGCACCGGCGCCTGGGACCGTCGTGTCGTACTCGGCCCGCAGCCCCGGGTCGGTAAGTGTCTTGTAGGCCCGCGTGAGTTCCGCTGCCCGGACCGACGCGATGTCCTGAAACTCCTGACCGAGGTGCTGAACCTTGTCCGGGTGGTATTTCGCAATCTCCCGGCGAAAGGCCCGCTTGATCTCCTCGGCCGGGGCATCGGGTGCCACACCGAGCAGTTCGTAGTGGGATTTCACGTCCCGGGAATTGTCGCTTACTTCCGAAAGCCGGTGACGTTGCCGGCGGGCAATTCCCGGCCTTCTTGACGATCACGCAACCGCTTGCTGCTACGCCGCGGTGCCTCCGTGCTCCGGGAGCAGTAGGGGCAGAACTTCCAGCCCGGCTGCAGGGGACGCTCGCAGTGCGGGCACCCGGCACCCACACGATGCCCGCAGCTGGGACAGGCCATGAAATCCGCCGAGACACTGGCGCCGCAACCCGCGCATGTGGCGCGGGCGGCCCTGACCTCGGTGACCACGCGCAGCAGTTCGTCCGGAGTCGTCACGCCGGCTTTCACCTTCTGGAGGCCGTCCTCACCCAGTGAGAGCATGCCGCCTGAGATCGCCGCCTCGCGCAGCTGCGCCTCCGACCCCTTCTGCGCAATCAGCCGCCGCAGCCGATCGTTGACCGGCATGACCTCGTAGATGCCGACCCGGCCGCGGTACCCGGTGTGGTGACAGTGGTCACACCCGACGGCGCGATAGAAGGTCAACGTGGCGGCTTCCTCATCGGTCACGCTCATCGCCCGCAGCGTATCGGCGTCCGGCGTGTACGGCCGGCGGCAGTGCGTGCACAGACGGCGCATGAGCCGCTGCGCGACGACACCGATGAGGGCAGAGGCCGAGACGTAGGGTTCGATGCCGATGTCGGTCAGACGCGTGATGCAGCTGGGCGCGTCGTCGGTGTGGAGCGTCGAGAGGACGAGGTGACCCGTCTGCGCGGCCTGCATCGCGATGCGGGCCGTCTCCTGGTCACGGATCTCGCCGACCAGCACGACGTCCGGATCCTGACGGAGGATCGACCGCAGGGCGCCGGCGAACGTCAGTTTGATCTTGTCGTTGATCTGGGTCTGGTTGACGCCGGGAATCTGATACTCGACCGGGTCCTCGATGGTGACGATGTTGGTCCGCTCGGACCGCACGGCCGTCAGGGCCGAGCACAGTGTGGTCGTCTTGCCAGATCCGGTCGGACCGACGACAAGAATCATTCCGTGCTGATGACGCAGGAAGTGCCGGATCTGCTCGAGCACCGGAGCGGCGAGCCCGAGTTCCTCGAGCGGCGGCACGCCTTTCCGGTGGTCCAGCACGCGCAGCACGAGCTTCTCGCCGAAGATGGTCCGGAGGGTGGAGACGCGGAAATCCACCTCGGGGCCTTCGTCGCTCGGCGTGCGCAGGCGGCCGTCCTGCGGCAGCCGCTTTTCCGCGATGTCCATGCCCGCCATGATCTTGAAGCGGGCGACCAGTCCTTCATGGACCCACTTGGGCAGGTCCATGGCTTCCTTCAGGAGGCCATCGAGTCGTTGTCGGACCGTGACGCCCTTCTCACCAGGTTCGATGTGAATGTCGCTCGCGCGGCTCTTGAGCGCGCTCTGGATGATGAGGTCGACCAGTTCGATGATCGGCCCCGTGTCCGACGATGCACCCTGCGTCGGGTCGGGCGACTCGAAAATGGCGTCTTCGGCGCGCCGGTTCCCGATGGGCGCATCGGCATACGGCGTGAGGCTCCCCCCTTCGGCGGCGAACCCGGCAGGTGCCGTACGACCTCGGGAGGACAGCACGCCCGCACCGGGCGTCGTGGAACGGGTCAACGCGCGATCCGGATACGCGGCGTGGATCGCATCCACGATCTCGCCACGGGTCGCCACCACCTGTTTGATCCGATGCCCGGTCTGGAACTCCAGGTCCTGCACCACGGAGAAGAGCAGCGGGTCCGACATGGCCACCGTCAGCTGGTTCTTCTCCAGGCCCACGGCGATGCAGTTCCGCTTGAGCGCCACCTCTTTGGGGATGAGAACCACCGCGGCCTGTTCGGGCGGGGTTTCCACCAGGTTCACATAGGTGAAACCCAGCTGATAGGCCAGGGTCTTGGCAATCTGACGCTCGGTCGCCATGTTCAGGCGGACCAGGACCACGCCCAGCCGCTGCCCGGAGCGGCGATGCTCCTCAAGCGCGGTCTGCAGGTCCGCCTCTGTAATGAGACCCGCCTGGACGAGACACTCCCCCAGCTTCTTTCTCACCGGCTGCTCCGCCTCTGGTTCATCCAGTGTCTGTTTCGGTCAGAGCCGCGTCCGGCGTTAGGGGGGCCTGGGGGCCTACTGACTCTAGGCCCCGGACCCGATACAGGAGACCGTGGTGGACCACCCCGCAATTCGGGCGCGAATAGTTGCGATTCTCGACCGCCGGCAGGCCGCGCTGGCCTCCGACGCGGCGTCCGTCTCGCCGTTCGCGGCTGGCGACAAGGCCGCCGGGGAGGTCCGGGAACACCTGGTGGCACTCACGCTGGCGGTCCTCAGAACCTCTCTGCGCGATGCGGATCTCGACCGCCGGGGCCCGGAGGTCACCGAGCTCGCCGTCAGCTGCGCCGGGCAGCAACTCGCCCCGCGGCAACTCGCGGCGCTCATCCACCTTGTCGAGCGAACGCTCCTGGATGAGCTGGCCCTCGACGACGAGATCGGCGCCACGTCGGAACCCTGGCCTGTCGTGGTGCGCCTGGTCCACACGTCCGCCTACGATGCGCTGGCCGTCACCGCTGATCACGCGTTCGAGGTGGGCAGCCGCGTGGTGGAAGACGCGCGGACGACCCTCCACAGCCGCGCCGTCCTGGAACTGGCCATCGAGAAGGAGTTGCGGCGGGCCGAGCGCTTCGGACATCCGCTGGCATTTCTCCTGCTGGATGTGGATCGCCTGTCGGACCTCAACGTGGCGCACGGCTACGGCTTCGGCGATCGCGTGCTTGAGCGCATTGGCATCGTGATGCGAACCTACTTCCGGGAGCATGACTGGGTCGCCCGGCACGGGGAAGACAGCTTCGCCGTGCTGCTGCCGGAAACACCGACCGCCCACGCCGAGCCGCTCGCGCACCAGGTGCGGAAGATGGTGGAGGAGCGCCTCTCGCTGCAAGACCACAGGACGGGCGAGCCCGTCCCCATCACGGTCAGCGTGGCCGTGCTCGTCGCGGACTCACACGCCGTCAGCGGAAGCGTGCGGGGCGCCCACGTCCTCGCCCAGGCCGAACAGGCGCTGATGCGAGCCAAGGCGGGTGGCCGGAACCGGGTGGAGCGGATCGAGATTCCGCCGGCACCCGAAGGCGGGCACCCCGAACAGCGGCGACGGACGCCGTAGGCCCGCTCGCCTGGCGCGGGACTACTCCGTGCCCTGGTACTGCTCCTTCAATCGCGCCACAACCGCCGGGTCTGCCAACGTCGTCGTATCCCCGAGCGCCTTGCCCTCGGCAATATCGCGCAGCAGCCGGCGCATGATCTTGCCCGAGCGCGTCTTCGGCAGGTCCGCCGCAAAGATGATGTCGTCCGGCTTCGCGATCGCGCCGATCTTCCTCGCCACGTGTTCCCTCAGTTCGGCGACGAGCACGTCGCTGGTGTGGATCCCCTCCTTCACCGTCACGAACGCGCAGAGCGCCTGACCCTTGATCTCGTGCGGGCGGCCGACCACCGCAGCCTCGGCCACCTGTGGGTGATCCACCAGCGCGCTCTCAACCTCCATGGTGCCGATGCGGTGACCGGCGACGTTCAGCACGTCGTCGACACGGCCCAGCACCCAGAAGAACCCGTCGGTGTCGCGCTTGGCGCCGTCACCGGTGAAGTAGATATCCGAGGTCCAGCGGCTCCAGTAGGTCTGCTCGTAGCGGGCAGGGTCACCGTAGATGCCGCGCAGCATCGATGGCCACGGCCGGGTGAGCGCGAGCAGGCCGCCGCCAACCTCGACGGCCGAACCGTCGTCCCGCCGAATCTCGGCGCTGATGCCGGGCAGCGGACGCGTGGCCGACCCGGGCTTGGTGTTCGTGAGCCCCGGCAGGGGCGCAATCATGATCGCGCCGGTTTCCGTCTGCCACCAGGTGTCCACGATCGGGCAGCGCTCGCCGCCGATGAAGCGGTGATACCAGACCCAGGCTTCGGGATTGATGGGTTCTCCCACCGAGCCGAGGAGGCGCAGACTCGACAGGTCTCGCTTCTCCGGCCACTCCGTGCCCCAGCGCATGAACGATCGGATCGCCGTCGGTGCCGTGTAGAAGACCGTGACGCCGTAGCGCTCGACGATCTCCCACATGCGGTCGCGCTGCGGCCAGTCGGGCGCGCCCTCGTACATCACCACCGTCGCGCCGTTCGCCAGCGGGCCGTAGACGACGTAGCTATGACCCGTCACCCAACCGATGTCCGCCGTGCACCAGTAGACGTCGTCCTCCTTCAGGTCGAACACCCATTTCGTGGTGGCGGCAACCTGCGTGAGATAGCCGCCAGTGGTATGCACGATGCCTTTGGGTTTTCCCGTGGTCCCGGAGGTGTAGAGGATGTAGAGCATGTCCTCCGCATCCATCCGCTCAGGCTCGCAGGTGAGGGACGCATCCATCATGAGGCGGTGGTACCAGTGGTCGCGCCCTTCCTGCACATGGACCGGCACGGGAGACCCGTGCAGCCGCTGAACGATCACGACATTCCGGATCGAGGGCGCGTCCTTCAGCGCCTCGTCCGCCATCTGCTTGAGAGGCACGATGCCTCCGCGGCGCCACCCGCCGTCCGCCGTGACGAGCAGCGTGGCCTGGGCGTCGTTGATGCGGTCGCGCAGCGACTCCGCACTGAAGCCGCCAAAGACGACAGAGTGCACCGCACCGATGCGTGCGCAGGCCAGCATCGCGATGGCGAGTTCAGGAATGAGCGGCAGGTAGAGCGCCACGCGGTCGCCGCGCGTCACCCCGAGGCCCTTGAGCACATTGGCGAACTGCGAGACCTGGCGATACAGGTCGAAGTAGGTGAGCGTCCGCCGGTCGCCGGGCTCGCCCTCCCAGATGAGCGCGGCCTTGTTCCGGCGTGGTCCGCGGATGTGGCGGTCCATGCAGTTGACGCTGGCGTTCAGCTTCCCGTTGACGAACCACTTCGCGTGAGGCGGCTGCCAGTCGAGCACCTCGGTCCAGGGCTCGAACCAGTCCAGCTCATTCGCCACATCCGCCCAAAAGGCCTCCGGGTCCGCCGCGGCGCGGTCGTAAATCGCCGGGTCGTTGAGGGTCGCAGCGGCGGTGAAGGCGGGAGTGGGAGCGAAGCGACGCTCTTCCCGCAGGAGGTCGGCGATCTCTGGAGACGGGTGCTGGTCGGCCATGAGGCCGGAAGAATATCAGGCCCGGAGACCGGTCATCTGCGGACTACGGCGCAACCGTTGAGGCCAGGCAGACGTTCGCGTTGCCATTCAGGCGGCGCGCGACGGACTCGATGCCCGCGTTGAACTCCGCCGTGCCGAACTGCGACGGGCAGTACGCCAGGACCGGTGTCGCGACGTACTGATTAATCTGCAGCTCAGTCCGGCCGCGCCCGTTGTTCAGCAGGCCCACGGTACCGAGTGGCAGACCAGGCGTCAGCTGGTCGCCTCGAGCGACCCGTACGTTCCGGACGTGGTCGTAGATCAGTACCCACACGGATTCATCAAACGGCAGCACGGTCACGGTCGAATCGCCCTGCGAGTTCGGGAGCACGTCGAGGACACGGCCCTCCGACACGGCAAATACCCCTGCTGTCCCATCGGCCGTTTCGATCTCGTAGGTGGGATTCTGCACGCCCGACGGGAGAGGGACACCAAACGCGTAAAAGGAGACCGCCTGGTCGAGCGAGACGAACGGCGCGGAGAACACCGGGTTGGCGACCTCGCGGACCGTGTCAGTCGTGGTCCGCATCTGCTCAAGCGTAAAGACCGTCCGCCAGTTCCGCCCACCGTCCGTGGACTTCCAGACATACGCGCCGCTGCCCGACATGTACATCGTGTTCGGGTTCGTGGGATGCCACGCGATCTCCGAGACGCGGACGCCGAAGTTGGCCTGGTTGTCGACCTCGGACGGCACGTTCGCCAACCGCGACCACGTCAGGCCGCCATTGCGACTCTCGAAGAGACCGGGTGACTGGCCGAATGGTGCGTAGCCGACGACGTGGTTGCCTGCCGCGTCGTGCGGGTCGTAGCGGGCCACCTGCATGTAGTCGCTCATCTGCGTCCAGGTGGCGCCACCGTCGAGGGTGGCGAAGCTGGCCTGCGCGCCGCTGGCCGTTGCGGTCACGAGCAGGCGGTGATTGAAATTGGCGGGCGACACCGCGGCGTCCACGGGCACGCGGTACGCCTCCGGAAACCGGTTGGAGCCCGGCGACCACGTTTCGCCGCCGTCCCTTGACTCCAGATAGGTGAGCTGCTGACCGGGCTGCGCTGGTTCCTCATTGAGCGCGTGCAGTACGACGAACCACAGGTGACCTGGCTCGTTGGGATGCACGAACACGGCGATGGACCGCAGCCCCAGGGGTGCCCCCGTCGGCAGCTCCCGCCAGGTCGCACCGCCGTCAGCGGACCGGTAGAGCACACCAGTCGTGTTGTAGAGGTCCGGCGGCGCGCCGCCCCACGACGCGGGGTTGTTGTTCACCCCGTTGTAGATGGCGGCATCAGGCCCGATGGCGAGCGCGGCGCTGCCGCTGGCGTTCATGCCTGGCTTGATGAGCTGCGCCCAGGTGGCACCGCCGTTGCGGGTCTCCCAGACGCCGGCGTTCTCAGAAAACGGCATCGTGATGGTGCCGGGTGACTCCACACGGCTCATCAGCACGTGCGCCGCGTTCTGCGGGTCGACGACGATGCGGCCCATCTCCTGGATGCACCGCTGGCCGCTCTCAGAGTCGTTGTACCCGGTGATGCCCGTGTCGGCTCGGAGCCAGGTCTCACCGGCATCAGTGGACTTGAAGATGCCGCCGTATTCGACCCCGACCCACACCGCGCCTGGGCTGGCGGCTGACGTGGTGAGTGTGTGCTGCGTGCGGTAGTTGTCGTGGCCGTCCCTGGGGTGGCACTCCACCAGGTTCTGCGCGGCGGCAGGGCGGGGGACCAGGAGGGCGACGAGGGTCAGAAGAATGAGGACAACGGGCATACGCTCGACCCCCTCATTATCGGCAGGAACGGGGGCGGCCTGAACGGGCCGCCGCCCGTTTCGAAGCAGTTCTGAGTGCTGCCCGTTTCGGGAACCTTACACGAGCGACTCACTGACGCAACGCTCGGCAGTTACTGTCCACGTTCCGGCTGCGCTCGTTGGCAACAACTGCCGCAGGACGTGTCCATCACTTCCAGGCTATCGGCTCCGTTCAAAGGATAGAAACAGGGCATCCAATGACAACAAAGAACATCATTATCGTCGGCCTCACCACCGCGCTTGTCGGGGGGCTCGCACTAACGCAGGCGCCTGTTGTTCAGGCGCAACTGCAGGGTTCGACTGGCTCCTCACCGTACCTGCTCCCCGTCGATACCCAGACAGAAACGCTGTCGTTGCTCACGGTCGACAACACCGGAGCCGCGGAGGATGACGTCGTGCCGAAGATCGGGGGCGGTCAGTACCGCATGGCCGGCATTCCTGACGGGATTGGCGTGCTGGACAACGGCGACGGCCTTACCTTCACCGTGGTGGTCAACCACGAACTGTCCAGCGGTCTCGGGACCGTTCGTGATCATGGAGCGGCCGGTGCATTCGTCTCCAAGTGGACCATCAACAAGCACTGGCTCTTTGTGTCTGCCGGCGACGACGTCTTGAAGCGGGTCTACGGATGGGATGCCGTGAACCAGCGATCGGCCACCACACCCCAGGCGTTCGCCTTCAATCGGTTCTGCTCCTCGGACCTGCCGGACAAATCCGCCTTCTACGACGAAGCGACCAACACGGGGAGCGAGGCCAGAATTCTGTTGAATGGCGAGGAAGGCGGTGCCACGGGTTGGGCGGTGGCCTCGATCGTCTCGGGTCCGGACGCGGGCAACGCCTACATCCTCGGCAAGTTCAACCTCTCGACGAACGGTTCGGGGTCAGAGGGAATTGGTGGGTGGGAGAACTTGCTCGCGAACCCCTTCCCGCAGCGGAAGACCATCGTCATCGGGACCAACGACGGGGGAACAGGCATCATGGCCAACTCCGTGGCCGTGTATGTCGGCACCAAGCAGGCGTCCGGCCAGACCGAGATCGAGAGGGCGGGTCTGACGAACGGCACGCTGCAGTTCGTGAACGTTGTCGGCAACCCGCTTGAAATCGTCGACAGCACGACGCGGGCGACCAGGATTGTCAACGGCACGCCCTTCACGCTCAGTGCCACCGCGTCCACCACCTTCTCCCGGCCGGAAGATGGTGCGTGGAACCCACTTAACCCCAGCCAGTTCTACTTCGTGACAACGGACCGGCTCGACCAGGTCAGTGATGGTCTCGGTACGCAGATCGGGCAGACGCGGCTGTGGCGCCTGACCTTCAGCGACATCACGCGTCCCGAGCTGGGTGGCACGATCGATCTGCTCATCGACGGGCGCACGGTCGATGGCGAGAAGGTCAACATGTTCGACAACCTGACGGTCAACAGGTTCAACGGACGTCTGATTCTTCAGGAAGATGTCGGTGGCGCGGCACACAACGGCAAAGTCTGGGAGTTCGATCCGGCCACGTTCACGGGCACGACGAACACGGGCTCGCTGACGATAGTGGCGAAACACGATCCGGCCCGCTTCGGCGACCGCGCCCGCGGCGTCACGACGCCCGCAACGATTCCGTTCACGAACGACGAAGAAGCCTCCGGGGTCATCGACATCACGAGCATCATGAGAGGGAGCCGACTCCACCGGGGCCATGCCAATGAAGCCTGGTACATCACGTCAGACCAGGCCCACTACACGACCGGCATCACGGCCGCTCAGGTAGAGGGTGGCCAGCTTCTCGTGATTCATCGGATCGGGAATCGCTGATCTCGCATCCTTCAACGAACAGTTCTGGCACCGTTTCGATCGGTTTGTCTTCCGGCGGCCAGCAGGCGGGAGTGTGCCTATCATGGTCATGCTCCGGCCCGCTGGCGTTTCTGTGACGCTTGGTGTTGCTGAACACGCGCCTCGCCGAAGCCGCTTCCGAATGTCCTGTAGCCCACGATCACGAACTCAACGTGACGGTCGTGCAGACCGGTTCAGAACATCGAGGAGCTGCTGGCCATGAGACGCCTCGGCAGGCAACGGCCCGCCGGCGTCACCGCCAACGGGCCGTCGAAATATGGGGCTGAGCCCGGGTCTCGTCGTAGTACTCGTTGCCCAGGTGTGTGATGAGCTCCTCGCTCTTCCTCAAGCGCAGCGTGCTCTTCAGCTTTTCCAGCTGCTTAGAGAGGTGTGTCCCAGCCTTGCTTGTTGTCGCCGCGCGCTGGCTCAGCCCGAACCTCGGCTACGAGCCGGCGGCGGCCGCCGTCCAGGCCCAGTGCACGCCCGGCTCCAGGCAGACGACCTCGATGCCATCTCCTGCGGCCCGCACCACGTCCTCGCCGCGCCCCCTGGGCGATGCGAGAGGGCCGATCCGCCGGTGCGCGTAATGAATCGGCACCATCGTGGTCGCGCCCAGAAGCCGTGCCGCCTCCACCGACTCCTCCGCGCTCATCACCAGTTGACGTCCCAGTAGACGGATCCCGTTGCAGGGCCCCAGAAAGACATCGACGGGCGCATGCGTCTCGCGGTAGCGGCGGAGCGGCTCCAGGGCATGCGCCTCGCCACCGAAGAAGACGCGCGCCCGCGGTGACGCGAACACGTAGCTGTTCACACGCAACGAGCCGCTCCACTGGCCCTCCACGACCTCCACTGACAGGCGCTCGGACAGACGCCTCGTGGCGCCCCACTGCACCAGTTCCGCCAGGTCGAACCCGGCCGCGTGGGCCTTGTCGAGCATCCGGGCGGTCGCAACCAGAACGGGCGTGGTGGCGCGGTATGGGTAGTCCCGAAGCGCGTCGATGTTCCAGTGGTCGAACACCGTGTGGCTCCCGACGATCGCGGCCAGTCGCGGCAGCTCCGCCACGGACAGCCCCGGGGTCTCCGTGAACCCCCAGTGCGCCTGGAACCACGGATCCGTCAGCACCGCGTCTTCGCCGAACTCCAGCAGCACGCAGGCGTTGCTGACTCGTGTAATCACCATGGGCTCCGTCATCGGTCCCTCACCACGGCCAGAATATACGAATGCGAATCTATATTCGCTTTTTGTGTTCGCCTATGATGGGGCCATGGCGACTCGGCCCGTGCTGACGGCGCCGACGGTGTCGGTGGTCATCATCTTTCTCAACGCCGCGCGGTTTCTTCGCGAGGCGGTCGACAGCGTCTTCGCACAGACCTGTACCGACTGGGAACTCCTGCTCGTGGACGACGGGTCTACGGACGCCAGCGCCGCGCTCGCGCGGGACCTGGCGACGGAGCATCCGGGGCGCGTCCGTGCGCTGGAGCACCCCGGGCATGCCAACTGCGGCATGAGCGCGTCGCGCAATCTCGGGGTGGCGCATGCACGAGGCCAGTGGGTTGCGCTGCTCGACAGCGATGACGCGTGGAAGCCGGATCATCTCGCCAGCCTGCTGGAACTGACCGCTCGCTTTCCCGGCGCCGAGATGGCGTACGGCCCAGGCCTGCTCTGGCACAGCTGGGACGGCGAGACCACCGATGCCATGCAGCCCATGGCATTCGACCGTCCGACCTGTCCAGAGCCGTCCACCCTCGCGGGCCTGTACCTCAGCGATGGCAACGTCACGCCGTGCCCGAGCGGCGTGCTGGTGCAACGCGAGACCTTCCTCCGCCTCGGCGGATTTGAGCAGTCGTTCCGCGGCATGTATGAGGACCAGGCCTTCTGCTTCAAGGCGGCGCTCGATGGGCGGGTGGTCGTCACGCCCCACAGCACGCTCCTCTACCGGCAGCATCCCGATTCGTGCTGCTCGGTCAGCTTTCGGGACGGCACTCACGCCGACGCCCGCCTCCGGTTTCTCGACTGGGCCCGGGACTATCTGCGCGCGCGGCACCCTGACGAGCGCCAACTGCTCACACTCATCAGTCGTCAGCGCCTCGACATCGTGCGCTCCCGAGGCATCCCCGGGGCGCTCATGCGCGCATTCCGACGCGTTTCTCCGGTATCCTTCCGCCGGTGGCTGAGCTCACTGCGCTAGAGGACGGCAGCGCCGTCCGCCGATGGATCAAGCATCGGGTGACGCCGCGCCAACTGGTCTGGCTCCGGTGTGTCACGCGGGGCTTCCCCTGGCCCCGCTGGGGCAACCTCCGCCGCACGCGCCCTTTCTCGGACAACTTCGGGTTCGAGCGTGGCACACCGGTGGACCGCTTCTACCTGCACCGGTTCCTGGATCAGCACCGGCATCTCATCACCGGCCGTGTGCTGGAGATCCAGCTCCCCGGGTACACGAACCGGTACGGCCATGACCTCACGGCGACCGATAGCGTCGACATTGCCGCCGGCACGTACGCCGGCCTCACCTACCTGACGGACCTCGCGCAGTCGGACCAGGTGATCCCCGACGCCAGCTACGACTGCTTCCTGCTCCCGAATACGCTCTGCGTGATGCGCGACATCGAGGGGTGTCTGCGTCAGGCGCTCCGCGTGGTGAAGCCGGGCGGGGTCATCCTGGCGACCAGCGCCGCGCTGGTGCCGCTCACGGGTGACTCGCCGGACTACTGGCACCTGAGCGCGGCGGGCTGGCGGGAACTGGCCGCACGGGCCTGGCCTGGCTGCGAGGTCCGCGTGGAGCAGCACGGCAATTGCCTGACGGCGACCGCCGCCATGCTGGGGCTGGTGCTCGAAGAACTCTCTCCCTCGGAACTGGAGTACGACGACCCGCGTTTTCCGGTGCTCGTCACGCTCTACTGCCGCCGGCCCGAGTAGCCCATGTCCACCAATCCTGCGCCGCCTGCCGCGCCCGCCGGCCGCCCGTCCTACCTCGACGCCAACGCCGCGTTCTACGACACCTTCTGGACGAGCACGCCGCTCTATACGTCTCGCTATCCCAACGCGGATGAGGCCTCGCGCGCCAGCGTCATCCTTGAGCACCTGTCGGGTCTGGCTGAGTCGCAGGACTGGGCATCAACTCCGCCACGCCTGCTGGACGCGGGATGTGGCCGCGGCTGGCTGACGGCGCTGCTGGCGGGTTACGGACACGCCGAGGGCTGCGAGCCGGTGCCCGGCGCCATCGACGCCGCGCACCGCCTCTTTCCCCACCTGACCTTTCACCTCGCGACGCCGGGGGATCTGGCTCACCGGCCGGGCTTCACCCCCTTTGACGTGGTGGTCTCGAGCGAAGTGCTGGAACATGTCCCCGAGGGTCTTCAGGCCGGGTTCGTGGCCGACCTGTACGCCTGCGTACGGCCTGGCGGCTTCGTCATCCTCACCACGCCCCGTGGCGAGTTGCAGTCGGCCGTGGGAGCGTCCTCGGAGCAACTACTGGAGAACTGGCTCACCGAGCGACAGGTCCGGACGCTACTCACCGGCGCAGGGCTTACGCCCTTGCAGGTGCGGCGGGCGTTTCCTACCCGCGCGTCATGGCTCGACCGGATGCTCGCGAGATGGCATCGCTGGACCGGGCCCTCGCGGGTGTCCCGCTCGGCGTTGGAGCAGTGGCTCGACCATCGGTCGTCCCTCTACCAGATCTGGCTGGCCAGACGCCCCTAGGCCAGGAGGTGGTGACCGGTATTCACGTCCAGCCACAACGCTCTCTTGGATTTGAGCCGACGGAGCCCCCTGTGACGGCAGGTATTCACCCCGTGTTTCAGGAAGTCGATGTGCGCTCCGGCGGTGTCGATAGCCGTTATTCGAATAGGCGCCGTTAGCCGAAGAGCCGGTTATGCGCCCTCGGCCTGGCACAGCCCTGGCGCAGCGCGGATTAGTCGGTTGGCCGAGTGGGTCGCCAGCCTCGCCGGCCGCGCGAGAGAGGCATTCTTGGTCGAACGGTCGGTTTGTTTCAGATCTGCGACTGGCCACAGATGTACGCGGTCGGAGGTGTCCTCGGGGTGTACGGCTCCCTGGGAGACGAATATCACCGACCCGGGAACGATGTCACCGGTGCGCGGGTCCGCCCAGGCGTACAGGGAGGTTCCTTTCGCGATGTCGTGGTCACCGGTCTGCGCCTGAAAACGCACTTCGGTGCCAATCACGAGGGAGGCGAGAAGAGCACAGGGAAGAGGGTGAAGACCGCCGTTCTCTAGGAAGAGCGCGGTCGTCCTTCGTCGGCGATGCCGCAGCGGTCCCTCGGCAGGGCGAGGGCAGGATGCGGGCGGCGGGGCCAGGCTCCGGCTGCTACGCGCCGCCGGGTGTTCAAGCGGGCCGGCGTTGTGACAGCCTCCACCGTAACGCCTTCTCGACAGAGCGACGGGGTCCGCTTCGTGGCCTGTGAGCGGGGGCCCCGTCCGAAGTGCTCGCCCCGCGGCGCCGCGGAACCGGATCTCACCAAACAGATCGATGGCTCCTGCGACGTCGCGGGACAGATAGGCAGTTGTTGTTGGGCCTATGTCAGCAAGCGCTCAATCATCATGGTGCGCGCCGCCCTTGTCCTCGCCACGGTCATCGGAGCACTTGCGCCCGCTGCACGGAACGGCGACGTGAACGGTCAAGCGTGAGGCATCGACCATGACGTCATCCCCGGTAAGTACGTCCAGCCGGCCATCCGCGAGCTCGGGAAGCAGGTTGAGGAATCCATCCGGCTGCAGGGGGAAGTAGTCACTGTAGACCACCGGGACGTGGCTGAGATCGACCTTCAGATCGTAAATGACTCCCGCGACGGGCTTGAACCCGAGCAGGTGTTCGAGATTGGTTCTCGGAAAGTCCAGTCTCGCTTCGTTGTAGGCACGAACGCCGGGATCGAGAATGAGTACGTCGGTAGACACGAGCTCGTCGGCGCTCGTAACGCGAACCGTGAGTACCGCCCCGGTAATCTGACCCGCCGCCGGCAAGTCAAAGGCGTGGGTAAACCCAACAGAACGATTGCTTCGCGCCTCGTCCAACTCGGCCGGCGTCGTTTCGCTGAGGGCCAGGGCTTGCACGATGGCCGCTGAGCGCCGTGGAATGTCGCTCGCATCGCCGGGATGAAAGTTGTCCACGTCACCAACCCTGTCAGTAATGTGGAGGATGCGGATCTCGTGATCGCCAGCCACCGCAATACCTGTGCTGAGCAGCGCAATGAGGCTTGTTGCGAGCGCTATTCGTGTGTTCATAGATCATCCCTTCGATGCATGGGCGTGGGGTGTGGGCACCGGGAGCCTCTCGTATGAGAGTGGTCTCATCGTGGATCCGGTGGTAAGGGCAGAGACTAGATCCGGTGTCGCGGCTTCAGCCATGCTAATTGGAATAGCAGGTTGTGAAAGACCTGTGGTACCGGAAGTGCCCGTTGGTGGCTGCGGACGCTGCGTCAGCAGCCGCCTGGCGCAATGCGTACGAGATCGCGGTATCACGCTGACGCAGGGTCAACCGTCCGTAACGCCGTGTGCCTGGATGTGGCGCGCCATCTGCGCCGCTTCGCCACGGACGTGTTCTGGAACAGCGTAGATATCCCTCAGATTCAAAAGGCGTCAGGGGAAGCCCATCCCGAGACCGCCAGGGTCTCGTTCCACGGGGCAACGTAGACGATGCCTGCTATTGGAAGAGTCGCCGCTAACGGAAGAGCCGGGTATGCGCCCTTGGCTTGGCGTGTCGAAGCCAGACCTCCGGTATCACGGGCGATCCGCGCCCGGGGCATCCCGGCGGGAAGGCCGGGGTGGCGCACGATGCACTCGGTCACAGCCGACGCGTAGAAGAGCGCGATCAGTCGAAGCCGCCCGCCGCAGCGGGGCAGGCCAGCACGTCCACGTCAAAGGCCAGCCTTCGGGACGTCGAGGCGTTGCTGGCCACGAGACTCCTCGGTCGACCCTACAACGACAAACGGCCCGCCGGCGTCACCGCCAACGGGCCGTCGCCCTTTCTGAGATGCGCGAAACCGGGCGGAGCCCGGGTCTAGTCGTAGTACTCGTTGCCCAGGTGCGTGATGAGCTCCTCGCCCATCATGTAGCGCAGCGTGTTCTTCAGCTTCATCAGCTGAATGAAGAGGTCGTGCTCGGGATAGACCTCTTTGGCGTGCATCGGCGCCTTGAAGTAGAAGGACAGCCACTCCTGGATGCCGCTCTTGCCCGCGCGCTTGGCCAGGTCCATGAAGAGGGCCGCGTCGAGCACGATGGGCGCCGCCAGAATCGAATCACGGCAGAGGAAGTTGATCTTCAGCTGCATCGGGTAGCCGAGCCACCCGACGATATCGATGTTGTCCCAGCCTTCCTTGTTGTCGCCGCGCGGCGGGTAGTAATTGATGCGCACGACGTGGGACAAGTCCTTGTAGAGCTCCGGATACAGCTGCGGCTGGAAGATGTAATCCAGCGCCGACTTCTTGCTCTCTTCCTTCGTCTTGAACGACTCGGGATCGTCGAGCACCTCGCCGTCGCGGTTGCCCAGGATGTTGGTGGAGTACCACCCGCGCACGCCGAGCAGGCGCGCCTTGAGGCCGGGCGCGATGATCGTCTTGATCAGCGTCTGACCCGTCTTCATGTCGTTGCCGGCAAGGGGCGAGCCGTTCTGCCTGGCCAGTTCCTGCAGCGCCGGTACGTCGGCCGTCAGGTTCGGCGCAGCGTTGGCGAAGGGGATGCCTTCCTTGAGCGCGGCGTAGGCGTAGATCATGCTCGACGGAATCGCGTCGTCGCTCGCCTCGAGGCCCTTTTCGAAGGCCGCCAGCGACTGATGCACCGGCCCTTCCGTCATGAAGACCTCGGTGCTGCCCACCCAGAGCATCACGAGCCGGTCGCAGTTGTTCTTCGCCTTGAAGTTCCGGATGTCGGCGATGAGCTGCTCGGCCAGATCGAGCTTGTTCTTGCCCTTCTTGACGTTCGGACCCTGCAGCCGCTTCACATAGCGCTGGTCGAACACCGCCGGCATCGGGCGGATGGCTTCAAGTTCTGGGCGGATCTGATCGAGAAGCGCGGGCTCCAGCACGCCAGCGGTCTTGGCCGCGGCGTAGCAGTCCGCCTCGAAGATGTCCCAGCCGCCAAAGACCAGATCATCGAGCTGGGCCAGCGGAACGAAGTCGTTGATCTTCGGTGACCGGTTGTCGGTGCGTTTCCCGAGCCGGATGGTGCCCATCTGCGTGAGCGAACCGATAGGTGTGGCCAGGCCCTTGCGAATAGCAATGACGCCGGCGATGGTGGTCGTCGAGACGGCGCCGAGGCCCACGAGCAGCACGCCAAGACGCCCGCGTGCGGGGGCGATTTCAAGTGGTGGAGTCACAAGCGAAAGACTATATCATTGCGGGAAATCCCCATGTTTTTCCGGAAGTCCTCCAGCGAACCGCTTTCCGTCACCATGACCGCCGCCAAGATGGGCGATCGCCTGCTCATGGTGGGGCTCGACGACACCGGCACGGCCATGGCCATCGCCGCCAAAGTGGGCATGAGCGGCTCGGCCGTTCACGTCGTCAACGACGAGGCGCAGGGGGCGAGGATTCGCTCCGCGGCCGAAAAGGCTGGGGTTCTCGTCGATGTGCGGGTCGTGACCACTCTGCGTTCCCTGCCTCTGGAAGACGACAGCTTTGACCTGGTGGTCATGCATTCCTACAAGGGGCTCATCGCCGGCATGGCCCCCTACACCCGGATTCGGTCGGTCGAGGAATGCCTGCGGGTGCTGCGCGTGGGTGGCCGGATGATGGTCATTGAAGCCGAGCCGCGCGGGGGGCTCGCCAGCATGATCCGCCCCTACCCGGTGGATGGCCACTACTCCGCCACCGGCGAAACCATCGGGGCGCTCAAGTCCGGGGGGTTCCGCCCGGTCCGGATCCTGGCCGATCGGGACGGCTACCGCTTCGTCGAAGGCGGCAAGCCCGCCCCTCAACCCCAGGTCTGATAGTGCCTCTCTCCGTTATCGCCATCGGCCTGAGCCTGCTCGGAGGGCTCGGCGGCCTCACCGTCGCGGCCACGTTCCTGCTGTTCCCTGCCTCCACCCGGAAGCAGCTCGTGCCGTGGCTGGTGAGCTACGCCGTGGGCGTCATGCTGGGCGTCACGCTCCTCGCCATCCTGCCGCAGGCGGTTGAAACACTCCCGCCCGTGCAGGTCTTTGCGACGCTTCTCGGCGGCATCCTCTTCTTCTTCGTCCTGGAGAAGCTCGTCGTCTGGCGGCACTGCCACACGGACGATTGCGAGGTCCACGAGCATGCCGCGAGCATGGTGCTCATCGGCGACACGTTTCATAACTTCGTGGACGGCGCGCTGATCGGGGCCGCCGTGATGACCTCGGTGCCGCTCGGCATCAGCACCGCCATCGCCGTCGCCGCGCACGAGATACCGCAGGAGGTGGGCGACTTCGCCATCCTGTTGCACTCCGGCTACGGCCGGGGCCGAGCGCTCCTGCTGAACGGCCTCTCCGGCCTGGCCAGCACGGCCGGCGCGCTGGTGGCCGTGTTCGCGCTGCCGTACGTGCCGTCGCTGGTGCCGTACGCGCTTTCCATCGCGGCCGCGAGCTTCCTCTACGTATCCATGGCGGATTTGATTCCCGGCCTGCACCGGAACCGGCTGGAGTTGAACCCAATCCGCCAGGTAGTGCTCGTCGGCCTGGGTATCGCCACCATCGTGGCCCTCGGGCACGCCTAGCTGCGGCCTCTCGAACGTCCCCGAAGGGCACCGTTCGTCACCGGACCAGGACAGGCCCCGAGGTCGCCTCGGTGCACGCCGTCTGGTTTTGCGGCCCGAACTCACGAATTGCCAGATCCACGGCTCTGGCATTCGCTTTGAAATACCTCTGGCCAGGAAAGGAGACCTTCCATGACCAGACTGTTTCTCTCGGGACTGCTGCTGTTCGGGCTGACCGGCTCCGCGCTGGCTGCGGACCGCTCGAACTTCGATATCTATCGGGATGTGACGCGCCAGGTCACCGGCTACGCCTACTTCACGATCTTCGACAACGTGCGGGCGGGGGTGGACAACGGCGTTGTCACGCTCACCGGCAAGGTGACGCTCCCCTTCAAGGCCACTGAGATCGAGAAGCGTGTCGCGAAGATCGCGGGCGTGACCAGCGTCCGCAACCGAATCGAGACGCTGCCGGTCTCGCAGATGGACAATGAGCTGCGGATCGGCATCGCGCGGGCGCTCTATGCGAACCCGGCATTGGAGATGTACGGCTGGGGCGCGAATCCCTCGATCCACGTGATCGTCGAGCGCGGCCGTGTGACGCTGGACGGCGTCGTCAACAGCGACACGGACCGCACGATCGCGATGATGGTGGCGCGCCAGTTCAATACATTCGGCGTCACGAACCTGCTCCGCACGTCGGCTGAAGTGCAGCGCGAGCTCGAGCGGCTGTAACGCTCGTTGCGAACGCGCCTGCGGGCTCGTGCCTGGCCGACAGCGCGGGGGCGGGTGGCGGCCACGGCCGGTCCGGTTCCGCATGCCGGACACACGCATCTCCGGCGGACCTGACGCATCCGGGCGTGGCCCCGTCAGCGCCCGTCGGTCTGATACTTCGACGGGTCCCACCGCTGACACCCCACCCGGCGCCTACGATGCGTGTGTCGTGCATTCATGACGGCCTGCTCCACAGGCCCAGCCGTGGCCGCCACCCGCCCCCGCACCACTGCGCTATGCCGTCGCGTCGACCCGACAGGCGGGGGTTCGCCGGGGGTGGGCATCGCGGTGTGCTTCGAGCGCGACTGAAGTGAACGAGCCCGGGTGCACTATCTCGCGCGCCCGCGGAGCGCACGAAGCGCACCGCGATGCCCGCCACCGGCGTGCGGATCGGCGCGAGTGACAGGCCCGACCCGCGCGGGCAGCTACGTGGCGCGGGCGGCTTTGCCCTTGCGGGCGACCCACCAGATGATGAGGCCGAACGCCACCGCCGCGGCCAGGATCGTGGATCCGAAGAGCAGGAGCGTGCGGACAAGGATGGAGCTGGCCTCCATCCGCACCTGCAGATCGAGCGGCTGTCCCTGCAGGCGCTCCATCAGAGGCTGTTCCCACGTCAGGATATTGCCGCGCTCGATGGCCTGCTTCGAGTTGTGAAACGTGATGCGGCTCGGCGGATGTACGCGGAAGGCGATGACCTCGCGCCCGGTCCAGCCCACGTCGCCCATCTGACGGTTGACCGACGGTCCGAGCTGGTGCTGAAAGAGATACGCGTCGCCCTCTCGCGTGAATTGATAGCTGGACCACGAGAGCGGCGCCAGGGCGGACAGCGCCGTCAGACTCTCGGCATCGAGACGCAGGTGCACGAAGCGGCGGCCGTCTCGTCGCGACAGCGTCGGCGTGCCGACCACGACACCGGGCCCTTCGAACATCCGCTTGATGGCAGGCCGGTCGATGCGCGCCTTCGGCTCGGTCGGCAGGTCAAGACCCCGCAGCGCCACCAGTGACGCCAGCGAGGCGTTCACATAGAGCGTGACGCGCCCATTGAGCGCGGGATAGAGATCTTCTTCGTACTCATAGCGCGGCTTCAGCAGGCTGCGGCTGCTGCACGCCACGGTCAGGAGCGCGACAGCCACAAGCGCTGCCCATGCGCGCGCGGTGCGCGCTGTCCACAGAGACATCTCCGCCATGATATATCCTCGGTCCCACCCGCCATGGCTCGTCCCACGCTCTTCCTGATCGACGGCAACAACCAGATGTACCGCGCCTACCATGCGTTCCGTGGGCGGGGGCTCTCAGATGCCAGCGGTCAGTCCACGCACGCCGTCTACGTGTTCGTGACGATGCTGCGGAAGCTCATCACGGAGCACAAGCCGGCCTATCTGGCGGCATCCTTCGACCTGGCCGGTCCCACCTTCCGTGACGCCATCGTCACCGACTACAAGGCCAATCGCGCCCCCATGCCGGACGACCTGGTGGAGCAGATTGCCCACGTGCACGAGGCGTGCGAAGCGATGGGCGTGCCCATCATCACGGCCCAGGGGTACGAAGCCGACGACGTGATCGGCACCATAACGCTCAAGGCCGCCGCCGCGGGGCTCGACGTCGCCATCGTCTCGATGGACAAGGATTTCTTCCAGCTCGTCAGGGACGGCGTGCGGATCTTCGACCCGCGCGACGACGGCACCTTCTACGACGCGGAGGGCGTCGTCACCAAATTCGGGGTAAAGCCCTCGCAGGTGGTGGACGTGCTGGCGCTGGTCGGCGACACGAGCGACAACGTCGGCGGGGTCCCCGGCGTGGGGAAGAAGGGGGCGATCGATCTCATCACCGCGCACGGGTCACTGGATGCGCTGCTCGAGGCTGCGCCGTCCCTCGCGCAGAAGAAGTACCGCGAGACGCTGGTGGCCAACCGCGACCAGGCGCTCCAGAGCCGGCAGCTCGTCACGATTCACACCGATGTGCCGGTGCCGGTGGACACTGAGGCCCTGCGCTACGGCGGACCGGACCGCGCGCGGTGCTTCGAGCTCTTCACGCGGCTGGATTTCCAGTCGCTCGCGGCCGACTTCGCGCCGCCACCGGCCGGTGCGGCCAGTGTGGCGCATGACTACGCCCTGATCCGCACCGAGGCGGACCTCGAGGCACTCGTGGCCCGGCTGCAGGATGCCGGCCGATTCGCGCTGCGGGTGCTCACGGACTCGCCCTCCGCGATGCAGTCGACGCTTCTGGGAATTGCGGTGTCGACGGCGGACCACTGGGCCCGCTATATCCCGCTCGGCCATGGCGGCGAGGACGTCGGGGGCGGCGATCTCCTCTCGGTCTCGACGCGCCCGGACCAGCTGGAGCTCGACGCGACGCTCGGGCGGCTGAAGCCCGTGCTTGAGGATGCCGCGGTGGCCATCGTCGGGCACGATCTCAAGGCCGACGTGATTGTGCTGGCGCGGCACGGGATCTCCCTCGCCGGGCTCGCGTTTGATTCGATGCTGGCGGCGTATCTGCTCGACGCGACCAAGCCCGGGCACCCGCTTGAGGACACGGCCGTCGAGCACCTGAAGTACCAGGCGCTCACCGAGGCGGACCTGTGCGGCAAGGGCGCGAAGGCCGTGAGCCTCGCCACGCTCGACCCGGACGCCGCGCTCGACTTTGCGTGCGAACGCGCCGACGTCGCCTGGCAGCTGGCCGCTCGACTGGAGTCGCTCCTCACCGAGACGCAGCTGACAGACGTCTACGCTCAGCTCGAAATGCCGCTGGTGCCCGTGCTGGCCGCGATCGAGCGCGCCGGTATCCGCGTGGACGTGGCGAACCTGGCCGAGCAGTCGCACTTCATGGAGCAGGAACTGGCGCGCGCCACGGCGCGCATCCACGAGCTGGCCGGGGAGGCGTTCAATATCAACTCGCCCAAGCAGCTCGGCGAAATCCTCTTCGAGAAGCTGCAACTGCCCACCCTCAAGAAGACCGGCAAGACGAAGTCCGCCTCGACCGCCGTCGAGGTGCTGGAAGAACTGGCGCTCGCGCACGAGCTGCCGCGCCTCGTTCTCGACTGGCGCGCGCTCCACAAACTGAAGAGCACCTATGTGGACGCGCTGCCGCTGCTTGTGAATCGGAGGACCGGGCGCATCCACACCTCGTTCAATCAGGCCGTGGCCGCGACCGGGCGTCTCTCCAGTTCAGACCCGAACCTCCAGAACATCCCGATCCGGACCGAACAAGGCCGCCTGATCCGCGGGGCGTTCGTGGCCGAACCAGGCCATGTGCTCATCTCGGCCGACTATTCCCAGATCGAGCTGCGCGTGCTGGCGCACCTCTCCGGGGACGAGACCTTGATCGAGGCGTTCCGCTCCGGAGCGGATATTCACGACCGGACGGCGATGAAGATCTTCGGCGAGTACAGCGGCATCGATCCCCACGAGCTTCGCCGCCGCGCCAAGATCGTCAACTACGCGCTGCTCTACGGCAAGACGGCCTTTACGCTCGCGCGCGACATCAACGTGTCGAAGGAAGCGGCACAGGCGTTCATCGATGCCTACTTCGCGGGCTTCCCCAGCGTGCGCGCCTACATTGACCGCACCGTTGACGAGGGCCGCACTGCCGGTGTCGTCAAGACGCTCTTTGGTCGCCGGCGCCTGGTGCCGAACCTGAACAGCTCCAACTTCCAGATTCGCGCACAGGCCGAACGCGAGACGGTGAACATGCCCATCCAGGGCACCGCCGCCGACATCCTCAAGTTCGCGATGATCAACCTGCACCGCGAGCTCGTGTCGCAGCAGAGCCGCACACGGATGATCCTGACCGTGCACGACGAACTGCTCTTTGAATCGCCGAAGGACGAAGCCGAGGCCGCTGCCGCCCTGGTGCGGGAACGGATGGAGGGCGCGGCAAGCCTGGCGGTGCCGCTGACGGTGGATGTGGGGATCGGGGAGAGCTGGAAGGACGCCAAGAACTGAGGCCCGACCCCGCAACCCGGGTTTCTCTTGATCTCGGTGCGCACGGCTGAGATACTCGCCGCTTCGTTCGCCGGCGGGCTCTACCCTACAACCTTCACCAGGGGTTTCCATGGCCAGGAATGATCGGCGGCGGACGAACTTGCTCCTCACGTATTCGCTGGTGTGCGCCGTGTCCCTGATGTGCGTCAGGCCTGCACGGGTCTCTGCCACCTCCTACCCGGCTGTTACCTTCAGCGACCTGCTCACGAAGGCCGACATGATCTTCGTCGGCGACGTCCTGGATGTCCGGCCCTTCGCCGTTGAGTCCCGCGAGGGAACGATCATCATGACCAGGGTGACCTTCGTGGTCCGGGACTCCCTGCTGGGTACCAGCAGCACGCTTGAGATCCTCGAGTTCATGGGCGGCGAGCTTGGCGACATCGGGCAGAAGGTTGCCGAGATGCCGACCTTCAAGCCAGGCGACCGGCGCGTCGTGTTCGCGAAACGCGAGCGCAGCATCAACCCCATCGTGGGCTTCACGCAGGGGCTGATGAAGATCACGCAGGACGACGCCGGCCTCGATGTGATCATGACCAGCACCGGCGAGCCGCTGGCCCGCACGGAGGACATCGGCCGGCCGCGTGGAGCTGGGGTCCGGGAGTCACGGCCGATGGCGCTCTCGTCGTTCCGTGCGCGCATCGTCGACGGGCTGCGGGAGCGCCGCCGATGAAGCCCTGGCTCTGTGGACTGGCGGTCGCCGCGGCCATCGGGGCTCTCACCATACGCGGCGGTGCCTACTCTCTGACCGGTGCGCGCTGGACGGCCGGCACCACCGTCACCATGCACATGCAGATGGGCTCATCGTCGTTGTCGCTCATCGACGGGTCCACGAGCTGGAATGTCGTGGGTGAGAACGCACTGGCGGCGTGGAACAGTCGCGCCAATATCGCGTTCGGCATCAACCGCAACTCCAGTTCTGCCATCTCGCTGGGCAACGGCATCAACAACGTGTACTTCTCGAACACGGGGCCAGGGGGATTCGCGTTCGGCAGTGCGATTGCGTACACGCGGTGGAGCTACAACGCCAGCACCGGCATTGTTACTGAAGCCGATGTCGCGTTCGATAGCAGCCAGAGCTGGAACTCCTACCGGGGCAACCTTCGGTCCTCCGGTTCCACCTGGACCTACGATGTTTACCGTGTCGCGATCCACGAGTTTGGCCATGTGCTCGGGTTGAATCACCCTGATGAAGCCGGGCAGTCCCGAACGGCCATTATGAACGCCTACACAAGCAACATTGATCGCCTGCAGACTGACGACATCAATGGCGTGGTCGCCCTCTACGGCAGCGCCCCTTCGGCCAATCGCGCACCGGCGGTGACCGCAAGCTGCAGCCCCTGCACCATCGGGACCGGCGGAGCCGTCACGCTGAGCGCCAGCGCTAGCGATCCGGACGGCGACTCGCTGAGCTACGCGTGGTCGGTCTCGGGTGGCTCTGTGGCCAACTCAGGCAGTTCAAGCACCGCCTGGACCGCGCCTTCCACAGCGGGCACTGTGACGGCGACGGTCACCGTCACCGACAGCCGCGGGGCCTCGGCCTCGTCATCGGTCTCGATCACTGTCACGGTGTCGGATCGGCTGGTCGCCGGGGGACGCCTCCTCGCTGGGCAGGCGATTGTCTCGCCCAATGGGCGGTACCGCCTCGTGTATCAGAGTGACGGGAATCTGGTGATGTACGACCTGACCACGGGTGGCGCATTGTGGTTCACCGGGACGACCGGCGCGCCCGGTCAGGTGGTCCTGCAGGGTGACGGAAATCTGGTGATCTACAGCGCAGGCAATGCCGCACTCTGGTTCACCGGCACGCCCGGCAATACCGGCGCGTTCCTCGCCATACAGAGCGACGGCAACCTGGTGCTGTATTCACGTACCGGTACGCCGCTCTGGGTGTACGCCAACGGCGGCACACTGGTCCCCATCCCCGGCGGGCTGGCAACGGTCAGTGGGTGCGTGGTAACGGTTGTCACGACCGGGCAGGGCGTCAGCATTGCCGGTGCCCTGGCCGCCACAGATTGTCAGGCGCCGAGCAAGTCCACGTCGCGCGGCGACGTCTACATGTTCACGGGCGCGGCTGGCCAGACGGTGACCATCACGATGTCGGCAGGATTCGATACCTTCCTCAACCTTATCGGTCCCGACGGATCCGTGGTGGCGTCGGATGATGACTCTGGCGGGGGGACGAACTCGCGCATCGCGCTCCGGTTGGCCACGGCAGGCGCCTACAGAATCGAGGCCACGGCCTTCTCAGCGTCAGACCTGGGCGCCTACACCCTAACCGTGAATTGAGCTTTACTCCCACTCCCGCTTGAAGTCGTCCCAGCGGTTCTTGAGCCCGGTCGCCACGGTCTCCCACTCGGGACGGGGCTGCTGGCGGGATCGCTCGGGGACGACGCCCTCGACGATCAACCGGTCGAGATCCTGTCGGAGCGCCTGCGCTCCGGGAAGGTCGATGGGCACACGGACCCAAGCCGCCATGGCCGCATCCCAGGCACGGTCCACATCACCGGCGTTCCGGCAGGCTGACGCCAGCCAGAAGTTGGCCGGAACACTCGCGGGGTTCTCCCGCAGCTCCTGCTCCATCCGCCCGGCAATCCGTTCGTAGGTGGCCCGGCGCCGCTCGGGCGTCAGCGCCTGCGCCTCGCGGTCCAGTGCCAGGGCCCACCACTCCAGCAGGCGGTCCCGATCGGCGAGGCCCAGGGCTCCCATGCGGGCGAGGGCTGAGTCAAAGATCTCCGCGGCGCCGCCATAGGACTGGCTGAGATAGAGCGTCAAGCCCTGTGCCACGAGGAGCTCGGCCTGTTCTCGCGGCTTCAGGCGCTGGCGGGCGATGGCACGCAACGTCGAGTGGGCGCCAGCCAGGTCCGCCTCGTTTCCCCCGAGGCGGAAGCGCTCCAGCCGGGCTCGCACGCCGATGAGTGCGGCCACATCGGCGTCGGTCTTCTGCTTCAGGGCCTCTTCAGCGAGCGCGATGGCCTGGTCGTAATTCGCGGCGTTATAGGCATTGCGGGCACGGACGAGCGCCGGGGGCTCAGCCGCGTGCACCGCGGCACCCATCACGAGCGCGAAGATAACGGTCGCCGGAATCCGCATGGGGCAGTACGGCCCGATGCTAGCACGCGGTCGAGGACCGGCAGTGGGAGGGGGTGCGGGAGGACGGAAGGTGTTGTAGTTTGTAGTTCTATGTCTACTTCCGGCAAAGGACCTCTGTCGGCGTGTTCTGGGCGCCTGACCCGCGTGGCGACCATCCTGCTGCTTCTGCTGGGCGGTGCCCGGCAGGGGCAGGCGACCTCCTACGAGGCTGTCACCTTCAACGAGTTGGTCGCGAAAGCGGACGTGATCTTCGTTGGTGATGTGCTGGATGTCCGTCCCTTCACCGTCTCCACGCCAGGGGGCACGCTCATCAAGACTCGCGTCACCTTCCTGGTGCGGGATGCCCTGTGGGGCACGACCAGTTCCATGGAGAGCTTCGAGTTCCTCGGGGGCCGGGTCGGCAAGCTCGGCATGCAGGTGTCGGATATGCCCACGTTCAGCCCAGGCGACCGGCGCGTCGTGTTCGCCAAGCGGGAGCGGAGCATCAACCCCATCGTGGGATTCTCACAGGGGCTCATGCGGGTGGCGCGTGACGGGTCCGGCGCGGACGCCGTGCAGACGGTCGACGGTCTGCCGCTGGTGCGCACCGAGGACGTTGGCCGCGGCCGGGGCACGCGGGTGCGGGACGGGCGTCCCATGCCCCTTGCGGCCTTCCGCGCCCAGATCGTGGACCGCCTGAAGGAGCGCCGCTGATGGGCGCCAGAATGCGAGTCTCCCTGGCCCTCGCCGCCGCCGTGACCGCCGTGGCGGCGGCCACCCTTCCACTGTCCGCCTACCGGGTGACCGCCACGCGGGACAACCTTCAGCTCCGCTGGCCCACGAGCCGGACGATTCCGCTGGAAATGAAGCTCGGCACCGGCCAGATCGACGTGCTGCTCGACGGCACGACGACGTGGAACGCCGTGGGCGCCTCGGCCGCGCAGGGGTGGAACAACGTCGCCGATGTCAACTTCGTGGTGAACCAGAGCACCAGCACAGAGAGGGGCCGGGGCAATGACGTGAACGACGTCTTCTTCTCCAGCTCGTATTACGGGGAACCGTTCGGCGACGCCCTGGGCATCACGCTCTACAGCTTTGACGCCGAGACGGGCATCATTCTCGAGACCGACGTGGTCTTCGACAGCAGCCGGGCGTGGGATTCCTATCGCGGCGCCCAGCGAACGTCGAGCAGGACGGGCGGGCGCCTCTACGACCTCCGGCGTGTCGCCGCTCACGAGTTCGGTCACGTGCTGGGCCTGGATCACCCCGATCTGGCAGGCCAGGCCGTGAACGCGATCATGAACAGCCGCATCAGCGATACGGATGGAGTCCAGCAGGACGACATCAACGGACTGAAGGCCATCTACGGCGGGTTCACGCCGACCGCCTCGCGGATGGTCGCGGGCTCCACGATGCGGGCCGGTCAGTGGCTCACCTCGGCGAATGGCCGCTATCGCCTGTACATGCAGAACGACAGCAACCTGGTTGTCTACGACATGGTCGACGGGCAGGCGCTCTGGTGGACAGGTGCGTCGGCCGCAAACGGCCAGGCCATCTTCCAGTCGGACGGCAATTTCGTGGTCTACGACGGGGGCAACAACCCGATCTGGTTCACCAGCACCGCGGGCAATCCTGGCGCGTTCATGGTGCTCCAGGACGACGGCAACCTGGTCCTCTACACGGCCGCGGGCGTCCCGATCTGGAACCGGACGATGTAGACCCGGCCCGGGCGGATTCTGGCGCGACTGGATAAGTCATTGCCCTCGTGAGGGTTGGCAATCAAACGATCCGTCGTTTGGTACAATGCTCCGTCAATGAGCGACCCGGTCATTCTGCCCCGCGCGGACCACTCTATTTCGCGCCAGCAGGTCGACCCGGACGCCCTGAAGGTTCTCTACCGGCTCGACCAGAGCGGCTACACGGCATATCTGGTGGGTGGAAGCGTCCGCGATCTCCTGCTCGGCGTGCGGCCCAAGGATTTCGACATCGGCACGTCAGCCCAGCCGTACCAGGTCAAGAAGCTCTTCCGGAACTGCTGGATCATCGGCCGGCGCTTCCGCCTGGCGCACGTCCGCTTCGGCACCAAGAACATCGAGGTCGCCACCTTCCGGCGCCTGGTCACGGCGGAGGAGATTGCCGCCGATGAGGCCGCGCAGGCGGCGGCGCAGGCCGCAGCGGCGTCTGAGGCAGCTCGAGCCGAACAGATGGCGCAGGATGCGCCGGAGATCCCCAAGGGCATCGATCCACGCCTCATCCCAAGGCCCGTGAAGCGCGCCGAGCGGGATCTGCTGATTCAGCGCGACAACAGCTACGGGTCTCCCGAGGAAGACGCCTTCCGGCGCGACTTCACGGTCAATGCGCTCTTCTACAACATCGGGGACTTCTCGATCATCGATTACACCGGGGGCCTCGAAGACCTGAAGGCGCGGATCATTCGCTCCATCGGCGATCCCAATGAGCGCTTCCGCGAGGATCCGGTCCGCATGACGCGTGCGGTCGCGCTGGCTGCCCGTCTCGATTTCACGATCGATCCGCCGGTCGACGACGCGATCGCCACGCACCGGGGCGATATCGCCCGCGCCGCGCCGGCCCGCCTCACCGAGGAGATCTACAAGATCCTCCGCGCGGGCAAGGCCGAGAAGACGTTCCGCATGCTCGCGGAGCGGAAGCTCCTCGAGCCGATCTCCCCGGAACTGCAGGCCGCGGCTGGACCAAAACTCTGGGCGTCACTGGCCGCCCTGGATCGCTACCGGGCGGAGTTCTCCGAGCCGCCGGACACGCTGACGAATGCGGTCCTCATGGGATCGCTCGTCGTCCCGATGGGCTATACCGTGCAGACGCTCAGCCCGGTGTTCTCACCGGACGGGGATCGTCGTGAACCGAAGCTGGCGGTGGGCATACTGCCGATGGCACGCCGTGACGTGGAGGGCCTGCGCCACATCCTGAATCTGCAGAAGCGGCTCCTCGAGATCGGGCAGCCGCTCAAGGCACGCCGCGCCCTCATGCACCGCGGCCCGTTCCGGGAAGCGCTGACCTGGCTGGAGATGCACGGAAACGCCGCCGAGGCAGTCGAGAGCTGGCGGGAATTGCTGGAGGACAGTGTCGAGAGCGGAGAGACCGAGGCGCCGCAGCCCGACAGCGAAGACCGCGGACGGCGCAGACGCCGACGGCGCGGAGGCCGGCGGCGAGGCCCAGGACCGGGCCCCGCCCCAGCCGCCTGAGCTAGCCGTTCTTCTTTTCGAACTCCTGCATGAACGCCACGAGGGCGTCAATGCCGGCTTCCGGGAACGCGTTGTAGATGGACGCGCGCATGCCGCCCACGGACCGATGGCCCTTCAGGCCGTCGAAACCAGCCGCGGTGGCTTCCTTGTCGAACTTCTTCTCCAGTTCCTCGCTCGGCAGCCGGAACGTGATGTTCATCAGCGACCGATCGTCCTTTTTCGCGGTACCGCGGTAGAAGCCCGTGCGGTCGATCTCGGCGTAGAGCTTGCCGCCCTTGCGCTGGTTGAGCTTTGCCACCGCCTCAAGCCCGCCCAGACCACGCAACCACTTCATCGTCAGCCCCAGCACGTAGATGCCGAAGGTGGGCGGCGTGTTGTAGAGCGAATCGTTCTCGGCGTGTGTCTTGTAGCTGAACATCGTGTGGAGCGAAGCCGGTGCGCGCGCGATCAGATCCTCGCGGATGATCACCAGCGTCACGCCCGAGGGGCCCAGGTTCTTCTGCGCGCCCGCGTAGATGAGGCCGTGCTTCGCCACGTCGATGGGCTTGCTGAACATGTTCGAGGACGTGTCGCTGATCAGCGGAGCATCCCCCACCTCGGGCAGCGTCGTGTACTCGGTGCCTTCGATGGTGTTGTTGCTGGTCATGTGCACGTAGGCGGCACCTGGTGTGAGCGTCAGCTCACTCTGGAGCGGCAGGCGCGAGTAGTTCTCGCCCTTCGTGGAGGCCGCCACGTTGACGGTGCCCACCTTCTTGGCTTCCTTGACGGCCTTCTCGGCCCAGGAGCCGCTGTCGATGTAGTCAGCCGTCGCGCCCGGCGTCAGGATGTTCATCGGCACGAGGGAGAACTGCGTGCTGGCGCCGCCCTGGAGGAGCAGCACCTTGTAGTTGTCGGGAATGTTGCCCAGGGCGCGGATGTCCGCGACGGCCCGGTGCAGGATGTCCTCGAACGCCTTCGAGCGGTGGCTGATCTCCATCACTGACATGCCAACGCCCGGCAGCGCCACGAGGTCACGCTGGGCTTCTTCGAGAACCGCTTCCGGAAGGACGGCCGGGCCGGCGGAGAAATTGAAAATGCGGTGCGGTGCGGACATGAAAACTCCTAGAAGGAAGTGCGAGGAACCCCTCCAGTGTATGGAAGGAGCGCGGGGGTGCGCCAGTTTGACAGGCCGGGGCGGCTTGAAGTGGGCGCTGCCGCGTGGAGACGGCGCCGCGAGGTCCGGCGTCGGGGATGCGCTTCCTGCGCTCCTCGGGCGCCCCACGAAAGCACCCGGCTCGTTCACTTCAGTCGCGCTGGAACCGCATCCCCGACGCCGAACCCCACTTGGGCTCACGGGAACACTCGCCGAGGCGGGTAAGAGGCGGAGCGCCGGCGCCTGGCCGGGCTAGCTGGCCTGTTCGACGGTCGCGGATTCGGTGGCCGGGGCCTGAGCCGCCGCAGTCGCCGGCGTGGCGGCACCCACGACGCCCACAAGCTGCGCGGCAAACATCGAGAGGAGCGCCTGTCGATCCGTGTTCGCGGGACGACCCGGGAGCAGTTCCGCAGAGACCACGCCGCGGCACCCGGCCGAGCCGGCCATGGGCACCACGAGGACGCCAGGCGCGTCGCCGTCCGCCGCCACGGCAACACCCTCACCGGTGCGCCAGGCTTCAGCCGTCACATTCTGGGCGTTGCGTGCGATGGGTCGCCGGAGGTGGCGTTCGTCGTAGCCGTGCGAGGCCACCGCGAACAACTCCTCGCCCACGCCGAGCCAGACAACCACGCCCTTCGCGCCAATCGCCTCGGCGCCGCGGCCCAGCGCGGCTTTGAGCTGGGCGCTATCACTGGCCATGGCAAAGGCACCGCACGCCTGCGCCGCGACCGGCAGGTCGAGCACTGAGTGGGTCGGCGCGACCGGGAACGCCATGTCCAACTGGGTATCGGTCGTCGCGGGCGCCGCCGTCTCCACAGGCGCCGCCGCAAGCACGGGCGTCGCCGGACGCTTCCACACCAGCAACAGGCTCAGCGCCCATGCAACGACGCCGACACCAAGCGCCACCATCTGCTGGAACTGAATCCCGCTGGCCGTCGCGGCGGCCGAGGCCTGCTGAGCCGCGCGCCAGCCGTGCAGGGCCTCTGTGGCGCCTGCGGTCGTCTCGCGCGCTTCGTTGAAGGCAAGGTCCGCGGCCATCAAGTCATCCCCGCTCCGCAGGTATTCGCGAGCGCGGCCATCGATCTTGGCGAGTGTGGCGAGCGCGGGGCGCACGGCCGCCACGACGGGTCCGGCACCCTGCAGGCCTTCCAGCGCCGCCACGTCATCCGTCATCTGCGTCTGGAGCGCCGCGGAGCGTTGAGCCCACGTCGTGACGCTCTGCCCCGGCGCCACATAGGCCTGGAGCGCCGCGCGGCATTCACTCAGGCCTGCGAGGAGGGCGTCCACCCGCGCATCCGCGAGCACCGCTGCGCGGTGTGCGGAGGCGATTTGTTGTCCAGAGAGCCAGAGGAAACCGGCTGACGCGATGCCGGTCAGGATGAGGAGGATGACAAGGACCGGTCTGACAATCCGATGCAGCATCGGTCCTGAACTATCGCAGAGTCGAGATCGTTCGCAAAGGGAATTCTGCGCAACGGCGCGCAGTTACGACCGCGGCTTCGGCTTCAACACGACGTAGGTCGGCAGACCCACGGCGCCAAACCGCTGCATGACGCTCTTCGCGGGCTCCTCGTCGGGCTGCTCGGCCTGGAACTTCACCTTCACGTAGCCGGCAAGCTTCTGCTTCACGGCCTCGGTCTGAAAGGTGGTCTTGTCCATGGTCAGACAGTTCTTGCACCACGTCGCCCACATGTCGATGAAGACCGGCTTGCCCTCGCGCTCCGCCTGGGCCAGCCCTGCGGCGAGCGACGGGTTCCAGCCTTCCTTCAGCTTCTCCTGCACGCTGGCGTTCACCTCGGAGGCGTCCACGAAGCGATCGGCGAAGAGTTCATACGCGGTGTAGCCGTAGTAGGCCGCCATCACGAGAATGGCCACGCCGAAGCCCTGCTTGACGCGCACCATCCAGGCCCCGGGCTTGGGCATCGCCGCGATGCCGGCTCCGGCCAGTGGCCACGGCACGGCCATGCCGATACCGAGCAGGAACGGCAAGGCCAGCGCCGCGGTGTTGCCCTTCGCGTAGAGGTCGGACGAGAGCAGCACGACCTGAATCACGACCGGCGCCACGCACGCGCCCGCCAGGAGTGCGGCGATGGTGCCCATGCCGAAGGCCAGCAGATAACTGCCGCGCGCGGCCCCACCGACCGTCATGTTGGACGAGTACTTGGTGAAGTCGATGGTGATGACATCAAACATCGCCAGCGAGAGCACGGCGAAGATCGCGGCAATCCCGACATTGAACCAGGGCGAGGCGTTGATCGTGCCGAAGGTCCCGGCGGTCAGGATCACCACCAGCCCCAGCACACCATAGACAAGCGCCATGGCCGCCCCGTAGACACCGCCCAGCGCGAAGCCCTTGCGGCGTGAGCCGGCCTGCGCACCGGCGCCGATGATGGCCAGGTTGATCGGAATCATCGGCAGCACGCACGGCGTGAGGTTCAGGGCCAGCCCGCCGAGGAACACAACGAGCAGAATGGCCAGCGGCCCTTTGCCGTCGAACAGGCCCTGCTCCTTGATGCCCTGCTCGGACGAGGAGAGGAACGACAAGAACGCGTCCGTCCCGAGGTAGCCGCCAGTCGTCCCCTGCACCTCGAAGCGATCCAGGACGGACAGGTCGAGCGGCGCTCCGGGTGCGGCCTGGGCCGCGGGTAGTTGCGCCGCGGCCGGCGCGGTGCCGGGCTTCTCTCCCGTGCCCCACTTCACGGCCGCGAAGACCTCGGGTTGCTGCGAGGCGCTCTCTGCGGAGGCGGGAATCACGTTGAGTGTCCACTGCACGTCGGCGCGGACAGGCGCGTAGCAGACATTCGCGTCGCAGGTCTGGTAGCGGAGCTGCGCCGGCAGGGTGACCGGCCCTTCCTTCAGGTCGCCGAGTGTGACACGCACTCCGATCACGAACTCGCGCTCGAAGACGGCGAGCGGCTCGGCCTGCCCGGCCTGGGTGAAATCGTGCGCGGGTGGGAAGACGATCTCGTCCACCGTCACGCCAGCCGGGGGCGCGACTGTGAGCACCGTCGGAATCAGCGACGGGTCGCGAGGTTTATTGGACTGGGTGTGGAAGCCGTCCGGCAATCGGACGATTAGCACGGCCTTGACGCTCGTCGAGGGATGGACGCCGGGAGCCTCGACCACCGGTGTCAGCTCGGCCTTGATCCCACGCAACTGGGCGGAGACACCGACGGCAGCCGCCAGTACCGCCACCAGCACCGCGCACGCACGCCGGATCGTCATCCGCCGGATGGTCATCCTCTGTCCTCGCATGAAGGGTCGCCTAGTGGGACGAGCGCGACCCACGGGAGGTTCAGCCGACCGGCTTGAGCGGGATGACGCGTCCTTCGACGAACCCCTGCTCCGTCTGGACGGAGTGCCCCTTCACCGGCGGCAGATCCTGGAACATGAAGTCCCACTTCCAACGCTCGGAAGGATTGGACGCCTGCAGCCAGTGCTTGGCCGCGACCGGACGGCTGAACGCCACATCCGCCACGCTGGCGTAGGGCGTACCCGGCATGGCGGCGGCAATGGCCTTCCGGATATCCGCGTCGCTCAGATACCCGAGCGACACACCGAAGGCGGCAGCCACGTCGATGAGAATCTGCCAGTCGGGACGCGCATCACCAGGCGCGGACAGCACCTGCGAGGCGGCCTGCACGCGGCCCTGATCGTTGGTGAAGAGCGCATCCTTCTCAAGCCAGGCGGCGCCAGCCAGGACGATATCGGCCTGGGCCACGAGCGGGCACATTTCGACGGCCTGCACCACGAGAAGCGGGAGCATCCCCTTGGCGCGCGCATCAATGACCCACTGGAAGTCGCCGGTGAGCTCTGCCGGAGCCGGATCGACGACGAGGAGGGCCTTGACCTTGCCCGCCTCGACCGCTGCGCGCAGCGCCGACACATCCGCCGCGCCGCCGTTGCCTGCGCCTACCGCGAAGCCAAGATCGCGAGCACCGTTCACATTCGGCGCATCGGTCACCGGCACCACGAACGTCGTGGCCTTCGGCTGCTTCTTCTCGCTGCGCGACCAGAGCACGCTGACGGCATTGACGCCACCCAGTGCACCCTCGGCCAGCTTCTTCAGCACGAAGAATTCTTCAACGGAGGCATGGGCCGAGGCGAGCACCTTCACGGACGACGCCTCAGCCGCGGCCAGCGGCGCAACCTTCGCGCGCAGGGCGTGCAGCACATCGCTCCAGCCGGCCGGCTCCAGCGTGCCGGCCGTGGTCCTCAGCATCGGCTGGCGGAGGCGACGGTCGCCCTCGACCCAGTGATAGCCGAAGCGGCCGATATCGCACATCCAGTAGCCATTGACATCGGGGTTGTAGCTCGGCGTCACCCGCACCAGGCTCGACCCGCGGGCCCACTCCGGCTTGGCCTTGATCCACTCGCTCGTCGAGCAGCCCTTCGAGCAGAACGTGCAGATCGTGTCGGCCACCGACGGGTTGTCCCAGGGGCGGCTCTTGAAGCGGTAGTCACGGGTGGTGATGGCGCCGACCGGGCAGACATCCATCAGGTTGCCGGACATGAGCGAGTGCACGCCCTCGTCCTCGAAGGTCGCGATTTCGCTGCCGTTGCCGCGATCGGCCACGCTGATTTGGGCGTCGCCCTCCACCTCGCGCATGAAGCGGATGCAGCGGGTGCAGAGAATGCAGCGGTTGCGGTTGAGCATCAGCGTGGGACCGAAGTCCACGTCCGCCTTGACGCCCTCGCCGTCGAACACGCGCCGCGGGAAGTCCATCCGGCTCTCGGCCGGGCCAAAGCTGTAGGAGAAGTCCTGCAGGGGGCACTCGCCGCCCTTGTCGCAGACCGGGCAATCGAGCGGGTGATTCAGCAGGAGGAATTCGAAGACCGCCGCGCGGGCTTCGACGACATCCTTGTCGCGCGTCGAGACCACCATGCCCTCGGTGCAGGTCGTCGAACACGACGTCTGCAACTTCGGCATCTTCTCGACCTTCACGACGCAGACGCGGCATGACCCGTCGACCCCGATGCCGGGGTGATAGCAGTAGTACGGCAGCGTGATGCCCGCCTCGATGGCGGCCTGCAGGACGGTCTTGCCCTTTTCGACGGTGAGCGACTGGCCGTCGATGGTCAGCGTGACGGTTTCCATAACCCCGTAATTCTAAGTCGAGTCGGGCGGATCCCGGCCTCCGCCGGGACCGGCGAGCACCGTCGATTCCGGTGCCCGGGTTCAGAGGGCCACCATCGCGGGAGGCGCCGGGGGTGCGGTCCCAGCGCGACTGAAGTGAACGAGCCCGGGAGTCCATGCGCCCGCGGAGCGCAGGAAGCGCACCCCCGGCGCCCCCGCGACGAAACATGGCGCCTGCGCCGGCGCGGTCCGCTACAGCCCTTCGAAGACGGCCAGGGCGGCCGAGTCGCGATTGACCCGGACCTGCCGGACCGGGCCCTCCAGCGGGATTCGGCGCTCCACGCGGGCCTCGGTCACCGGGACGATGACATCCCGGCTGTGACCATCCGCATAGACAAGGGTGACGGTCACCGGCAGGTCGAACACCTCTTCAAGCTGCTCGAAGACGATGACGGCCTCCTGCTCGGTCACCGACTGCGTCACCCTGATCCGCGGCAGGCGGGACCCACCGATCCAGCGCTCGAAAAAGCGCCCCAGCGGTTGGCCCGACGCCGCCTCGAAGGCGGCCTGCACGTCCGCCGTTCCCGCCTTTTCAAGGCGCTTTGCCGTGTAGAGACGGCGGAGGCCGTCAAAGAAGACGTCATCACCCAGGAGCCGGCGGAGCATGTGCAGCACGCCCGCGGCCTTGTTGTAGACCAGCCCCCGGAAGATCCGGCGGTCGCCCTTGATCTGGCCCAGGCGGTATCCGAGGGAGATGGGCCCCTGATCGGACACGTCGAGGGCCCACCGCCGGAACTGGCGCAGCATGGGTTCAAATGCCTCTGCCCCGTGGCGCTTCTCCGCGTAGAGAGCCGCGAAGTACTGCGCGAACCCTTCGCTCAGCCACTGCTCGTGGTAGTTCTGCCAGCCCACGCCGTGCCCCCACCACTGGTGCGCGAGTTCGTGCGCCAGAAAGAACTCCGGAAAGTGGTCGAAGTTCGCCGGGTCATCCCGCCAGGTGAGGGCCGGCACGGGCGGCGTCGTGTAGACGAGCGCGGTCGCGGGCGGACTGTGCCCGCCGGGCGTCGGGTGCTCCACGACGGCCAGCGTCAGCCGCGAGTACGGCGCTTCGCCCATCACCGACAGATAGAAGCGGAAGATGTCGGACGTCCACTGGGAGAGTTCCGCGAGCCGGCGGCCTGACACCCCGGGTGTCGCCAACTGGTCGAAGGGGATGTATTCCCGGACGCGGAAGCCGGGCTCCCGCGTGCCCTCGGCCGGACGGGCGGGCGGCGTGGACGGCTCGTCCACCAGCGCGAGGGTGCCGCCGGCGGGACCGCGGAACCGCGCCGCCACCACCGCCAGATACCGCACGGGCTCAATGGACCGGAAGGCCCAGGCCCGCATCGGCCGGCCGCTCGCCGACACGACGGTGCGGAAGCCCGGGAGTGGTTCACCGGTGGCGGTGCAGGTGAAGTCCGCGGGCAGCGTGATGCGCAGCGTGGCGGTGGCGTAGCCGCTGCTCTGCGGCTGGGGGTACCAATATCCGCGCGTGCTGAGAAGATAGTACGGCGGCTCGCGTTCGAGCACGGGGATGCCGAGGTCTCCCTGCTGCGCCGCTTCCTGCTCCGGGCTCTGCGACTTCATGCGCCCGCTGTAGGTGAGTGCCAGTGTGAGCTCGGTGCCACGCAGCAGGGGCACCGGAAGATTCAGAATCACCGTGTCGCGCCCGCGAACGCGCAGATGCAGGAGACGACCCCACTGGGGGCTCACGGCGCTGGTCACCACGAGCGGGTCGGCCAGCTTGATGCTGATGGTGCTCACGGCAGCGGCCTGCACGCGGACCTTCAGTTGCGCCCGGCCGTCGACAAACTCCCGAGCGGGATCGATGGTCGCGTCGATGTCGTAATCGAGGACGGTTATGTCGTTGTGGGCGTCGTCGTCGTACACCCGCCCGCGCCGCGCTTCCTTCTCGACCGAGGCGTAGCGCGAGATGTCCCGCCCTTTCGCGCGCTCGAAGAGCGAAATGTCCTCCGACTCGCTCAACGCCCGGGCGTACGTCAGATGGCCGCGTCCGCGCGTGTGCAGTTCGGCGAGAAAATCGCCGCGCGGAGGAATCACGTACCAGATCTCACGGCTCAGGTCGCCCACGTCGAGGCTGAAGGCCCGTGGGGCGTCATCCTCAAACAGTTCGCGCGCGCGGCGCAGCACCTTCGCGTCGACTGGCTGGACGCGCAGCCCCGCCGCGAGGCCGCGCTCGGCCACATCGCCTGGATTGAGGCGGACGAACACGGCGTCGAGCGGGGTGTTGAGCGTGTCGGCGCCCGCGAACAGCCGCACCTGCCCACGCTCGGCCTCGAGCCGCGGCGAGAAGGTCATCTGTCCGGTGCCGACGATCACGAGACCCGTGAGCCCCTGTTCGCTCTCGACCGGAACCGCGGTGCCCTGGCTGAACTGCAGCACCAGATCCTCGGAGCGGACCGTGAGGTCCCGCACGGAGAACTGGGTGTCGGCATTCGGCTCGAGACGGTGCAGCCCCTCGACCACAGTCGCGATCTGCGCGCTGACCAGGCGCCAGGCCGCAGAGGACGTATCGCCCGGAGCCCTGCGCGCATCGAGGCGCGCGGTGATGATGCGTGCGGTCCGCGCACGCTCCAGGAAGATGTCGACCGTCAGCCGGAATCCGTCACCCGGCAGCGCTCCGTCAAGCGGCTCGCGGTCGCGCTCGTGTACGACGACGCGTTGGGACGGCGCGGTCAGCACCCTGGGCGCGAAGGTGTCCAGTACACCTGGAGCCACGTTCGGGGACAGCAGCGGCCGCAGCGCCGCAACATCGCCCGTGGGGAGCGCGTGCTCGAGCCGGTCGAGCAACGCCGCCACGCCCTCTCCGTGGTCCTGTGCCGCGGCAGGCATCACCCCGACAGCCAGCGTCACGATGAGTGCGAGGCAGAGGCGGTGCATAGGTCGCGTTAGAGCGGAGGCTGTTGCGGCGTGGGCGGCCGCACCGCGGGGAGTCGCGTGGCCGCCACGGCATCGAACATCACGCGGTCCACACAGGCGTCATAGGGCCGCGGAAAGAGCAGCACGGCGTCGTCGGACAGCAGGATGCCACGCGGCAGACCCTCTGTCAGAGCCGGCTCAGGGGTGACCGGCGGGGCGCCGGTCGTGGTCGCCACGGGTGGGGGCGCCTCGGCCGGCACCTGCCCGCCAAGCCGCACGTAGTCGGCGCGCGCCAGGATCACCGGTGACTGCTGGCCCGGCACTTCGAGCCGCCGCTGCAACTCGGCCTTGCCCACCGCATACCACGGCGTCCAGCCGAGGTGACGGAGATAGAAGTAGTAGGCGTGGTGGAGGTCACCGGACTGATGGAGCACACCCGGCTTCAGGCCGCCGACCGCTGCGGCTTCGAGCGCACACGCCCGCATCGTCCGGATCGGGTGATCGGTTCGGAACAGGAACGCCAGATGCTTGGCGTAGGGCGTGGGGAACAGGACCCAGATGATCGCCAGCGCGCCAAGGGGCCGCAGCACGCGGGAGCCCTGCCCTGCGAGGAGCCACAGCACGACGCCGATCACCGCTGGCCGCCAGAGGATGGCGCTCCTGAAGAACCTGATGCCGGCGAATTGGACCGTGACGGGTCCGGCCATGACGGCCCACGCACCCAGCGCAAACGCGACGACGCCGAGCGCCGTGCACACGCGCGCCGTCAGCGCGCCACCGGTACCCAATCGGGAGAGGCCGGCCCAGCGCCACGACGTGACCCAGCGCGAGCTGCCGAGTGCGCCGACTGCCAGCGCTGCGGCGAGGCCGACGCCAATCGCCAGCGGCGGCAGGTAGGGATAGGCGTAGTGGAACAGCTTGGAGGTGCCCGCGGAAATGAGGAGGAAGGGCACCGCCCACCACAGCAGCACGGCCCGCGCGCGCCAGTCGCCGGCGGCACATCCCCTCCACACCAGGGCGACGAGACCTGCCGTCCACGCCAGACGCGAACCCTCGCGACCGAGCGTCTCCCAGAGCCAGGTCAGGTAGTAGTGCCAGGGATGCAGATGCTCCGGATGCAGCACGCCCGCAAAGCGCTGCAGGACGTGCGCGGTGAGCAGAATCGTCCAGAACTCGCGGCCCGCGTGGACGGTTTCATAGAGGAACCACGGGGCGATCAGCACGAGGCTCCCCGCAGCGGCCACGAGCCAGCTCCGCCACGCCCGCGCGAGTTCACCAACACCTCCGGGCCGGGCTGCCATCGTCAGCGCGACCACGAGGGGCAGGAAGAGGGCCGCCACAAACTTCGTGAGGAAGGCGAGGACGAACCAGCCGGCCATGGCGACCACATGGCGACCTCGTGTGGACACCTCGCCGTCCGTCCACCGGAGCGCGTGGTAGAAGGCGGCTGTATAGGCCAGCACCAGTGCCGCCTCCATGTTGTTGCTGCGCAAACCGTGTTCGATCAGGATCTCGTCGAACGAGAAGAGCGTCAGCGCGGCCACGACGCCGGCAATCGGGCCGCGCACGCGGCAACCGATGGCATAGAGGTAGATGAACGTGAGTGCCGCCGCGAACGCATCGAGGCCGCGCATCCCAGCGTCATCCGTGGGCAGCACGCCGAGACGCATGCCGCCGGCCACGAGCCAGAACTTGAGCGGGGGCTTCTCATAGAAGGGGCCGTCGTCCGGGATGCTGCGCGGCGTCAGCCACTCCCCGGTCTCGAGGATCCGCTCAACCGCGTAGGAGTAGATCGCTTCGTCGCTGCGCATCTCCCACTGCGCCAGCCCGATGAAGCTGGGCGCGCAGACCAGGGTCAGGACCAGCGCCAGCCCGGCCCACCAGGCTCCGCGGCTGTGCTGAAGCGGCGCCTCGTCGGTCATCGCGGCAGAGTATAGAACCGGTCTGTGTCGGCGCGGTGACTACGCGGCGAGATAACGGGCCGTGAACGCGGCGATGTCGTCGTAGACGGAGGCCAGCTCGGCCGGCGATGCCAGGAAGACGATCCGGAACGCGCCGCGCTCCGGCGGCAGGCCGAAGCCGGATCCGTGCACGCACAGAATCCCGGTCTCACGCAGCAGGCTCAGGACGAAGTGCTCATCGGTTCGGCCGGGCGGCAGCGCCACCCACGGCATGGCGTAGAAGGCTGCCTGCGGCATCACGCAGCGCATACCGGGAATCGCCGACAGCCGTTGATGCGACAACGTGGCGCGCTCGAGCAGCGCCTGCTGGAAACGCGCCTGGTGCGAGCGATCGCCCCGAAGTGCCGCGGGAATGCCGTACTGCATCGGCCCCGGACTGCAGAGGCGACCGTCGGCGAGCTTCTTGATGGCGGCCAGCACATCGTCGAGCCGCGGAGAACGGCCGACGACCATCCAGCCCGCCCGCCAGCCCGGAGCGAGATACGCCTTGGACAGGCTCGAAAACGAGATGATCAGCGCGTCCTGGTCGAGCGTGCCGAGCAGTGGCACCGAGCCCTGATAGCCCAGGTCGCCGTACACCTCATCGGCCAGCACCACGAGGTTGTAGCGGGCCGCTACCGCGAGAAGCGCGCGGCGGACATCAGGCGGATACACAGCGCCGGTCGGGTTGTTCGGGTCGATCAGCACCAGCACGCGCGTGCGGGGGGTCACAAGGGACGCCAGGTGCTCGGGTTCCGGCAGCCAGCCCCGTTCGGGATCGGTGTGGTAATAGAGCGGCACCGCGCCCAGCTTCGCGAGAATCGCCGTGTAGAGGGGATACGTGGGACACGGCACCAGCACTTCATCGCCGGGGTTGACGATGGCGGTCAAGGCCAACTCGATCCCCTCGGAGGTGCCGGTCGTCAGGAGCACCCGGTCCGGAGAGATCGTGACACCGCGAGCGGCATAGTCCTCGGCGACGGCCTCACGGCCTTCAAGGATCCCAACCGACGAGAGGTACCCGTTATGGCCGTCCCGCATGGCCCTGGTCGCTGCCTCGATCAGGTGCGGCGGCGGCTGGAAGCCGAAAGCCACGGGGTCGCCGATGTTCATGTAGCGGACCGCGCGTCCGGTCGCCTCAACGGCCCGGGCCTCTCCAACGATGTTGCGGATCGCGTAGGAGAAGCGGCTGACGCGGTCGGCCGCCGGAATCATGCCCACAAGGTTCCCCATCCGGTCCATCTTAGTCCGCGGCACCGGCTGCGTTCGCGTAACACTTACACAGCACGTGGGGCGGCAATTGGGTAGACGAAGGCCGATTCTGGTGGTTTCAGGCCTGATAGGACGTTTTTTGGATCTGGCAACAGCTTTGAACTGTAACGGGGCGTGACTGGTTTTCGACAGGCGGTCAGCGCGGTGCTGGTGGCATCGATGGCTGGGGGCGGGGCGCAGACGCTCCGGGCCCAGACCCCCGAGAATGCCCCGCTGACCTTTCGTGGCGGCGTGGAAGCCGTCACCCTGAGCGTGACAGTCCGTGATCAGCGGGGGCGCCCCGCGATGGGCCTGACCCGGCGTGATTTTGTCGTCCTGGACGGCGGCACGACCCGGACCATTCAAGGTTTCGTCGAGGACGACGCCGCGATCAGCCTCGCGGTGCTGCTGGACATCAGCGGCAGCATGGCGGTGGGGGGCAATATCGATCGCGCGCGCCGGGTCGTGGCCGACATGATGGCGCGACTGCAGTCGGGACGCGACGAAGCGGCGCTGCTGACCTTTGACAGCGAACTGCAAGAGGTTCGCGCCTTCACGACGGATGTGGCCCGGGTTGCGGCGGTGAGTCTTGCCGGCAGCCCGTGGGGCTTGACGTCACTCTACGATGCCCTCGCCGGCACCGCGCGCAAGGTCGCTGAACGGCCCAATCCGCACCGAGCCGTCCTGGTGATCACCGACGGAGTGGACACGGGCAGCCGCCTGAGTGCGGCGGAGGTGTCCGGCCTGGCGAGTGAGATTCAGGTGCCCGTCTATCTGGTCGTCGTGGCCGCGCCGGTAGATAACCCGGCGCGCCGGCTGGCAATGCTCTCGGTGGACGGCCGGTCTCAGTCCACCGCCACGCTCGCGGACCTCGCACGGTGGACGGGTGGCGACATGGCCATCGTCAGCACGCCGGCGGAGTTCACGGTCGCGCTTGATGGGCTGGTGGCTGAATTGCGCCACCAGTACGTGCTCACGTTCGAACCGGATGTCCGGCCCGGCTGGCATCCGATCGAAGTCCGCACCACGCGCAAGCATCTCGACGTGCATGCGCGCGGCGGATACATGTCCGGATCGGGGGCGGCCATGTCAACGCCGGAATAGCACGCCGCGTCCCCGGCACTTGAAGTTCTGCACCACTGGTTTTCACCGATTGAGAAGGAGGTTCTCACATGCGACTCACAGCACTCACCACGGGCCTGCTGGCCCTCACCCTGGCGACGGCTCCGGCCTGCGCCACCAAGAAATTCGTCCGCACGTCGGTCGGCGAGGTCAACAGCAAGGTCGATACGCTCGGCGGTACGGTCGAAGCCACCCAGGCCCGCGTGAAGGCGGCCGAGGGCAAGATCGGCGAGGTCGACCAGAAGGCGGAGGCCGCAGGCAAGGCGGCGACGACCGCGCAGACAGCGGCGTCCGCGGCGGCGGCCGCGGCCCAGGCGGCCGACTCAAAGGCGGCCGAGGCCGGTGCGAAAGCCAGCGCGGTCCAGGCTGTGGTTGAGGCCGACAAGAAGCGCCTCCTCCTCGAAGTCACGCTCAGCGAGGACCAGGGGAACTTCAACTTCGGCAAGGCCGAACTGCCCGAGCAGGCCAAGGTCCGGCTTGATGAGGTCATGAACAAGCTGAAGGCCGACCCGAAGTCGGTGTTCATCGAGGTCGAGGGCCACACGGACGACCGCGGCGCCGCGCTGGACAACCAGAAGCTGGGCCTGGAGCGCGCCGAGTCCGTGAAGCGCTACCTCTACGAGCACCACAAGATCCCGCTGCACCGTGTGAACGTGATCAGCTTCGGTGAGGAGAAGCCGGTGGCATCAAACAAGACGAAGGAAGGCCGCGCCCAGAATCGGCGCGTCGTGCTCCGGATCCTGAACTAACGGGGAACCGGAAGCGGACCGTGAGCGGGGGGCATCCCATCGGATGCCCCCCGCTTTTTCATGTACGGCGAAACGCCGGAGACCAGGTCAGCGGGACCGGACGAGCTGCCCGCGGATCTCCCCGCCGGGATTGGCGGTCGTGTGCACGTTGATGTAGCAGTTGCCGCCGGTGAGTGCCTGAATGGCGTCGTCGATCGTCAGGATGCCCTGCGCGGTGCGCACGATGAGGTTGGCGGACGAGAGCCGCTGGTTCAGCGTGAAGTCGCCGGTTGTGCCGCTGGTCGGGGCCAAGTCGAAAATAATCGGGCCGGCCACATCCGACGCACCAACGTGGATGTGCCCACCCACGGCGCCTGTCGGCAGGTTGAACACCTCCAGGCTGACCGTGATTTCCTTGTTCGTCGTATCGACGGAGACCACCGCCGTTCCGAGCGACCCGGTGCTGACCTTGTTCGGCGCCTCGGTGCCGCCGCTGAGATTCGCAGAGAGCTGAACCTGAGCCTGGGCGGAGGCGGCCGAAAAGAGCACAGCGGCCGGAATCAGCCAGAGCAGCTTTGAAATGTGTCGCAGCATCGTGTGTCACTCCCTCATAGAGATGGTCCTGGGCATCCCAGGAAACCCTCCGAAAGAGCAGGAACCGGGCCACGAAGTGGACTGGCGGGCCAGCGAGAAATTGCCGCCAAAACCGCGCGGGGGCGTGTGGCCTTCGGAGCGGGAGGTTACGGCGCCGGTAAGGCCGGACCGACCTACGAAACCGTAGGGACTGATTGCTCCAAGTGATTGCCTCTCATGGAATTGGCAGGGTATAGTCAGCCGTTCCCATCACCCACAACGAGGCTCAGCAATGGCCCAGAACGAAGACGACGTCTCGGCAGTCTCGCGCCGCGACTTCTTCAAGACCGTTGGTGTCAGCGGACTGGCGACCGGCGTCCTGGCGGCAACGGAGCAGCAGGCCCAGGCGGCCCCAGGCACGCTCGGCCCCGGCCCGGTTCCGGTTCGCCTGACGATCAACGGCAGACCGTACAACCTCCACATCGAACCCCGCGTGACCCTGCTCGACGCGGTCCGCGACCACGCGCTGCTCACCGGCAACAAGCGGGTGTGCGACCGCGGCACCTGCGGCGCCTGCACGATGATTGTGGACGGCCGGACCGTCTACGCCTGCTCGACGCTGGCCATCGAAACCCAGGGGAAGAAGATCCGCACCGTGGAGGGTCTCGCGAACGGCGGCACGCTCCACCCGGTGCAGGAAGCCTTCTGCGACAAGGACGCGATGATGTGCGGCTTCTGCACGCCGGGCTTCGTCATGGCGACCGTGGCGCTCATCGAGAAGTTCCCGCACCCGACACCCGCGCAGATCCGGCACGAACTGAATGGCAACGTCTGCCGCTGCGGCACGTTCAATCGGGTGCTCGAGGCCGCAGCCCAGGCCGGAGGGGTGAACCATGGCTGAGGAAACGATGCAGCAACCACCGGCCGCCAACCCCAACGAGCCTTCCGCCAACGCCAAGAAGTACGCGTGGACGGTCCCCCCGGCCAAGACCGCGATCCTGAGCCACCGCGTCGAGCGCGTGGATGGGCCGGCCAAGGTCTCAGGCGCCGCGCGCTACACCTACGACATCAACCGGCCTGGGATGCTCTGGGCACGGGCCATCCGCTCGCCCCATCCGCACGCCAAGATCGTAGAGATCGATTTCTCGGCCGCGAAGCAGGCACCCGGCGTTCGCGGCGTGCTCGCCTGGAAGGACCCGGGCGCCGAGGTGATGTATCAGGGCGATGTCGTCGCGGCCGTGGCCGCCGACTCCGAGGACCACGCGCGTGACGCCGCGCGCCTCGTGAAGATCACCTACGAGACGCTGCCCTTCTCGGTCCGCGAGGCCTCGAGCAAGGATCCGGCGACGCCGAAAATCTTCGCCACCGGCAACACCCGGCCTGGCCAGGCGACCGACGTCGGGGACGTGGCCGCCGCGTTCAAGAGCGCCGCGCATGTCTACGAGGCCACCTACGACACGCAGGTCATCACCCACGTCTGCCTCGAAACCCACGGCGCCGTGTGCGAGTGGACCGGCGACAAGCTGACGGCGTGGGTCACCACGCAGGGCGTGCACGGCGTGCGGCAGCAGCTCGCCGCCGCGCTCAAGATTCCCGAGGCGAACGTCCGCGTCATCTGTGAGTACATGGGCGGCGGCTTCGGCAGCAAGATCGCGGCGGATGCCTCCGTGGTCATTCCGGCACGGCTCGCGCTGGTCACCGGCGCGCCGGTGAAAATGATGTTCGACCGCAAGGAAGAGCACCTCGACACGGGCAACCGGCCGTCGGCCTTCTCGAAGGTCCGCGCCGGCGTCTCGGCCGATGGCAAGTGCGTGGCCTTTGAGGCCGAAACGTGGGGCACGGGCGGGGCCGGTCAGGGCGCCCAGTTCCCGCTGCCCTACATCTACCAGTTCGCCAACCGGAAGCGCGCCCATCTCGACGTCTACATCAATGCGGGCAACCAGCGCCCGATGCGCGCGCCAGGTCATCCGCAGGGGTGCTTCGCGACTGAAGTCCTGATGGACGAGCTCGCGGACCTCGTGAAGATGGACCCGCTGGAGTTCCGGCTGAAGAACCTGCCCCCGACGGCGCCCGACGCGATGTGGGGTGAGTACTTCAAGATCGGAGCGAAGAAGTTCGGCTGGGACAAGCGCCGCGCGACGGGTGAGGGCGGCAAGGGCCACCTGAGGACCGGCATGGGTGTCTCGGCCTGCCAGTGGGGCGGCGGCGGACGCGCGGGCAACGCCCACGTCGACATCCTGCCCGATGGATCGGTTGTCGTGAAAGTTGGCACGCAGGACATCGGCACCGGCGCACGCACGGTCGTCGGCATCGTGGCCGCTGACACGCTGGGCGTGCCGTTGTCGACGGTCAAAGCGCAGATCGGCGATACGGACCTCCCGTTTGCAGGCGCGTCCGGTGGCAGCACGACCACCGCGGGCATTTCGCCGGCCATCCGGATTGCCGCCGGCCGCGCGAAGGAAGCGCTGCTGGCGCGCCTGGCGCCGTCGCTCGGTGGCGATGCCTCGAAGCTGGAGATCGTCAACGGCCGCGTGCAGGTCAAGGGCGGTGGCAAGTCGCTCACATGGAAGGCGGCCTGCAAGCTCCTCGGCCAGGAACCGATTTCCATCGACAACGCGTGGGAGCCGGGCCTCTCCTCGGTGAATACCTCCGGCGTGCAGTTCGCCGAGGTGACCGTGGACACCGAGACGGGCATCGTCAAGGTGGACCGGGTGCTGGCCATCCAGGATTGCGGCCTGGTCATCGACACGCTGACGGCCGAGTCGCAGGTCTACGGCGGCGTCATCAGCTCCATCAACTTCGCGCTCTTCGAGGACCGCCTCCTTGACCGGCGCACGGGCCAGATGGTCAATCCGAACATGGAGCATTACCTGCTCGCGAGCATCGCGGACGTACCGAAGGTCGAGGTGATGCTGATGAACATGCCTGAGCGCGGGGTCATCGGCATCGGCGAGCCGCCCACGGTACCGACCGCGTCGGCCATCGCCAACGCGGTGCGCAACGCCACCGGCGCCACGCTCCGCAGCCTGCCGCTGCACCCGCACCGGGTGCTGGCCGCGCTCGAGGCCCACAAGGCCGGGAGGAAGGCATGAAGGCTTTTGCCTACGTCAGCCCGACGACCGCAAAGGACGCCATCGCGGCGCTGAAGGCCGGCGGCATCGTCCGGCCCCTGGCGGGCGGCCAGGACCTGCTGGCCCGCTTGAAGGACTACGTCGAGACCGCCGACACGCTGGTCAACGTGAAGCAGGCACTCGACGCCACCGTGACGCCGGCTGGCGGCGGATTGAAGATCGGCGCCGCGGTCACCCTCGACGCGCTGTCCACGAATCCGCACGTGATCCGGATGTATCCCGCGCTCGCGGAAGCCGCGGCCAAGGTCGGCTCTCCGCAGATCCGCCATCAGGGCACGGTCGGTGGAAACCTGAACCAGCGTCCGCGCTGCTGGTACTTCAGGCAGGAAGAATTCGTCTGCTTCAAGAAGGGCGGCAACCGCTGCTTCTCGGTGGACGGCGAGAACCAGCACCACGCCATCTTCGGCAACGACGGTCCGAGCAAGATCGTCCACAGTTCCAGTCTCGCGGTGCCCGCCGTGGCCTATGGCGCCCGGTTCGTGGTGGCCGGCCCGAACGGTGAGCGCGAGATACCCGCGGCCGAGTACTTCACGCTGCCGACGATGCAGAACGTGAAGAAGGAGAACGTGCTTGGCGACGACGAGCTCCTGACGCACGTCATCCTGCCAGCGCCCGGCCACATCCGGAGCGGGCACTACGAGGTGCGCTTCAAGGAGTCGCGTGACTGGCCGATGGCCTTTGCCACGGTGGTGGTCACGATGAACGGCGCCAACGTCGCCTCCGCCCGTGTGGTGCTGGGCGCGGTGGCGCCCACGCCGTGGCGATCCGAAGCCGCCGAGCGTGCGCTCGTGGGCAAACCGCTGACACAGGCCACGGCCGAAGCTGCCGCGGCCGCCGCCGTCGAGGGCGCGAAGCCGATGTCGCAGAACGCCTACAAGATCCAGATCACGAAGACTGCCGTCGTCCGGGCCATCCTGGAAGCGGCCGGCAAGCGGGCGTAGAGCCTAGAGGACCAGAGTCATGCTGCATCCCGATTCTCCGGCGGTGGTTCCGGGCGTCCAGTGCGAGCACATCCGTCACAAGTCGATGTACGTGATGACGGTGGATAACCCGCAGGCGCTGCGGTTCTTTGACCCCTACGACACGGCGTCCTACTGGTGTCAGGAGACGTCCGAAGCCTTTGGCCCTGACGGGCACCCGGTGCGGCCCGACTGCTGCGTGGGCGGGCGCGGGTGCTGCCGGACCGACCCGGACACCGAGGCGGCTCCCGCACATCACCACGGCCAGGATTGACCCGGGCTGCTACACTTTTTCGAGAGGGTGAAGCCATGAAGCATGCGTATGTTCTTGCGGCGGTTCTCGGGCTCGCGGGCGCCTCGCTGGTGGCAGGTGGCCGCGGCACGGGCAGCGGCACCTACCTGGAAGCGCGGACGGCGGAAGTCTTCGCCGGCGGCTGCATCATGAACGCCGAAGCGGGCACCTCCGGCCGCCAGGCCGTGCTCGCGTGGAAGGTGGACAAGGGCACCTTCAACGGTGTCTCGATCGACAACCTCACCGTGGTTGCAGCCATCAATGGCGACCAGAACCTCGGCATCCGCGAAATCGGCGGCGGCAAGGCCACGACGAAGTCGGCCGTCTACGTCGACCAGCGCGCCACGCAGGTCCAGCAGATCGCGCTCGTCGCCATGGCCAGCGAACTCTCCCACGGCCTGGTGGGCACGGTCGTCAAGGTCACGCCCTCGGCGATTCAGTTCGCGGATTCCGAGGACGCGATCAACGTCACGGCCGGCGGAGAAGCCGTGCTGCAGGTCGCCAAGAAAATCGACCACGACGTGAGCTGCGGCGGGATGCAGTGGTTCCAGCCGCTCTCGTCGATGTCCAGCTCCACGCTCGGCACGGCCGAACAGCACAGCTTCATGGGCGCGGCGCTCGGCACGAAGTGGAGCGACCCGCACAAGAAGTCCGCGTTCTTCGGCAGCTTCCGCTACTGAGCACGCCGGGACGCGGTACGTATCAAGGGCCGGCTTCCCAGCCGGCCCTTCGTCTGTACGGAGACGTGACAGTGGCTCGTCAGGCCACCGTTGTAAGGGGGACTAGTCCACCGAGCGCATGATGCGCATGCGGCCGCGGCCATCTTCGGCGATGAGACCGCGATCCTTCACGCGGTCCAGCGTCTTGGGCCACACATCGGCAAAACGCGGCCGCGCGTGCTCCGGCAGCAGGACGATCGAGAGATCGTAGGCTTTGCGGTAGGCGGCGCGCCGCCCGCGCTGCTCTGCCTCTGACATCCGGTCCCAGACTGGCGGCGTCTCCGCCTTTCGCGCCAGGCAGAACAGGCTGTGCCCCTCCCGGCCGACATGCACGATCTCGAAGCCGGAGGCCTGGACGGCGCGGACGAACGACTCGCGGTTGAACGTCTGCAGATGGAAGGCGTTCAGCGTGTTGAACATCGACTTCTCGTCGCGCAGGAACTCATCCTCGAGCGGCTCGTTGTAGAAGTACACGTGTCCGGCCGGTGCCAGCAGCTCCCGGACCGTCGCGAGGAATTCGCCTGGCCGGATGCTGTGCGTCACCATGTGGTTCGCGATGATGAGGTCGAACGGTGCCTGATAGGGCACACGGAAGTGATCGAAGTCCAGCGGCGCGTCGGCACGGATGCCGTAGACCTCCTGAATCAGGAAGCGCTGGTTCGGGAACATCGCCATCGCCGACACGGTTGCGCCGTAGAGCCGCCGGAGCGCCTCGGAGATCGACCCGAGCCGCGAGCGGATCTCGAGGACGCGTGGCGCCTTGAGCGCGAGGAGCGAGCCGAGCAGCTCCACGTGGCGGCTGTTGGAGAAGCGATCCGCCTGCAACTGCCACAGGAAGTCCTTCGATGTCAGCCCCTTGTCCTCAGAGACAAACACGCCGTGTGAGGCCAGCGCCCGTAACTGCACCCGGGCGGCGTCATCGAGCTCGTAGGAGCTGAGCGTCAGCTTGCCGCCGCGCCGCACGCCCATCTGGGAGCGGCCAAGGCTTTCCTCGAAATGCTCGAGCAGCCACGCGAAGCGCGGACCGCTCGGCCGGCGGGTAGCGTAGACAAGGCCGCACCCATGGCACAGGGCATAGTCGTAGATGGCGGCATCGGCATCGGGTACCGCCGCCATCGTGATCATCTTGTTGTAGCGGCAGACGGCCGTCCGCTCCTGCTCGCCGCAGACGGGGCACGCGGACACGCGCTCGACCTTCTTCGGTGGACAGCCGCCCGACGCATCCACCCAGGACGATTCCGGCACCGGCTCGACCGTCTCCGGTAACGGCCCGCGGAAGGGCTCGCGCGCGCGATCGTCTTCGTCGAGCTCCTCACCGGCCACCACGCGCCGGAGCCGCTCCTGTTCCTTGGTCAGCCCGTCGATGCGCTGTTCGAGGAGATGCTGCCGGTCAAGCACCGTCCGGAGCGGGCCGCGCTCGAGGCCATCCATCCGCCGTTCCAGCAGGCTCGTGAGCTGGTCGAATCGTGAGGGCGCCAGGAACGGGCCGGCCAGGGCACGCAGGATGCGACGGGGCAGGCTCATATCAGACCGCGACGCCGACGCGTTCCATGATGGCGGCCAACGTCGCCGCCGCCTGCCCGAGCGGCAGGTTACTGATGTAGAAGTGCCGCGCACCGAGATCCATCATGGTGCGCACGGTTCGCGCGCAGACGTCGACGGGCGTCGCGCCGGCCGCAAACTCGGCCAGCAACGCCTCGACGGGCACCGGCAGGAACTGCGACAGCATCCGCAGGGTCTTCGCGTTGGCGCTGCGGTAGTAGAAGACACCGAACATGCCGGGCTGAGTGAGCCCACGATGCGAGGCCTCCTGCACAAAGGCCTCGACGGGTTTCGGCGTCAGGTGGCTGACAATCTGCGTGAGATAAAACTCTGACGTGGACTCCTCGGCGAGCAGGAAGTCGACCTGACGCGCGGCATTGCCCATCGGATTGGCCCATCCGCCAAGCGCCAGCCGCGGTTCGCGCGCGCGGATCTGCCGGCGCAGCTCCCACGCGTGCTCCACGCACCGGGGCCGGCCGACGGCCTTGTCGCCACCGAGAACCACGAGTCCAGGAAAGCCGTGCTGCCACGTCTGCTCGGCGTAGCTGAGGCAAAACTCCAGCGAGTGCTTGCTGGTGAGAAACGGCAGGATGCTCGTGCGTGGGACATCCAACCCGAGGTTGGTGACCAGGTGGCGCAGGTTGTTCTCCTCCTGCGTCCCGACCGCGCTGTCGGTCAGGCACACGCGGATACCCTGACGGGTCAGCGTGCGCACGGCGTGGTACATGTCGATCCACGCATCCATACCGGCTTGCGAATCCAACTCGGCGCGCGGCGGACGCAGCTCCGCCGCGATGACGGGCGCCCCGGACGCGAACGCGTCGGTGAGCGTCAGCCCGTTCATCGGCCTGCGGGCGCCAGGGACCTGGGCGCGAGGGTACGCATCAGGAAATCGTACGTCATTTGCCGGTAATGGCGGTGCTGATCTGTCGCGGTGACGCCGTGACGCGATGCCGGGTACAGCATCATCTCAAACGACTTCCCCGCTCGCTGGAGGGCCGCCACGAACTGGGTGGTGTTCTGCAGATGGACGTTGTCGTCCGTCACGCCGTGAATCAGGAGGGCCCGGCCATGCAGACGGTCCGCGGCCCTGACGACGGAGGTCCGGTCGTAGGCGTCCGGATTCCGCTGGGGCCTGCCCATATACCGCTCCGTGTACACCGAGTCGTAGAGCCGCCAGTCCGTGACCGGCGCACCGATAATGCCTGCCGCGAAGCTCGTGCTGTGCGTCAGGGCATAGGCCGCGACGGTGCCGCCGAAGCTGAAGCCCCCGATGGCGACTCGGTCCGGATCCACCCACCCCTGCCGCTTCAACCAGGTGAGGCCGTCCTCGATGTCGGCCAGCTCGAGTTCACCCAACCGCCCGTGCACCGGCCACTGAGACTCGAGCCCTTTCCCGCTGGCGCTGCGGTTGTCACAGACCCAGACGACGATGCCCTGCTGCGCGAGCAGCTGCAGGAAGAGGTGATCGGGACCGGTCCATTGGTTCACGGCCTGCGGCATGCCTGGCCCGCCATAGGTGTCCTGATACACCGGATACCGGCGCGCCGGGTCGAAGCCGGGCGGCTTGATGAGCATCGCTTCCATCACGAAGCCGTCCCGCGTCGGCACCTGCACGAACTCTGGTGTCACGAGGCCGTACTCGGCGAGAGCCGGCGCCGGGTTCGCGTCAATGGTGCGCAGTTCGGTCCCGTCGGCCTGATGCACCCGCAGCTGCGGCGGCGTCGTCACCGCGCTCCAGCGATCGAGGTAGCGGGACAGGGCGGGGCTGAAGGTCGCGCGATGCATCCCCGCGGTCCGGGTTAGGCGCGTCGTGCCCGTGCCATCCAGCCGCACGCGGTAGACATCGCGGCCGGTCGCCTGCTGCTCCGCGCCCGAGTAGTAGATCCAGCCGGAGGCTTCGTCCACGCCGTGCAGCACGCGCACATCCCACCGCCCGGTGGTGACGGCCCGGATCAGCGCCCCGTCCGGCCGACGGTGCTCGACGTGCGTGAAGCCCGTCCGGTCGCTGAGCCAGAGAAACGAGCCGTCCTTCAGCCAGACCGGATCGCCATGATGCTCCACCCACGCGCCATAGGATTCGCGCAGCAACCGCACGGGCCGCCCGCCATGCGCATCGACCGCCGCGAGATCCAGCCAGTGCTGCTCGCGATCCTGGAGCTGGAGAAAGACGCGCCGCGCATCCGGTGCCCATGCAGCCTCGACGAGTAACAGGTCCGCTGCGGGATAGTCGCGCAGGTCGGCCCAGTCCACCTTGCCCGAGAGCGACGCCAGACCCACGCGCACCGTGGGGTTGGCCTCGCCGGCCCGCGGATACCGCGTGCGGACGAGACTCGGGTGATGCGGCAGGTCATCGAGGTCGGCCCACTCAGGCACGGCCTGTTCGTCCAGCCGGAGGAACGCGAGGCGGGTGGAGTCCGGACTCCACCAGTAGCCCCGAAAGGTGCCGCGGCCGTAGATCTCTTCCTGATAGACCCAGTCGAGCTGCCCGTTGAACACGTTGCGCCCGCCATCGGTGGTGATGCGGCGTTCACGCCCGCGGTCCACGTCGACGACGTACAGGTCGTGCTCGCGGACAAATGCGACGTAGCGCCCGTCGGGGCTGAAGCTCGCCTCTTCCTCCGGTGCCGGTGAGCGCGTGAGCCTGACGGCCGCGGCGCCGTCCAACCGGTAGTAATAGAGCTCGCCCCCGACGATGAAGATCGCCGCCGTTCGTGCCCTGTTGAAGGTCAGGTCGACGCGGGTGCCCTCGGGGCGCAGGACCGGGCGGTCCACGGGCAGAGCCGCGAGCGCCGCCGTCAGTCGAGCGTCATCCACGAGGGACATGGTGGTGCCGTGTTCGGCGTCCACCAGCAGCCACTCCCGGCCCGTGCCGGTCTGGCGGACCTGCAGGTAATGCGTCTCGTCGGTCCACTGCAGCCCGGACGGCGGCGAGCCCGCGAACCGCACACGGGTGGCCGGGTCAAAGATGGCATCCACCGAGAGCCGGCGCTGCTGGGCCGAGGTCCCGCTGCCCAGGGCCACCGCGGCGGCAACCAGCGTGACGAGCAGGCGTGAGCGGGGGGCCACCGGCAAACTGTAACAAAGGCGGGTGGCTCGCGGCCCGCCTCGGTGCGAGAATCGCTCCGTGACCACACTCACATTTCTCGGAGCCGCCCGGACGGTGACCGGTTCGAAGTATTTGGTGGAGCACAACGGGATCCGCGTGCTGGTGGATGCCGGGATGTTCCAGGGGGCGAAGGAGCACCGGCTTCGCAACTGGGACGACTTCCCTGTGCCCCCACGCTCCATTGACGCCGTCGTGCTGACGCACGCGCATCTGGACCACATCGGGTTCCTGCCCAGACTGGTCGCGCAGGGCTTCCGCGGGCGGGTCTTCGCCACGCCTGGAACGGGCGACCTGGCAAAACTGGTCCTGCCGGACTCGGCCCGGATCCAGGAAGAGGACGCCCGGCAGGCCAACCGGCACGGCTACTCGAAGCACAGCCCCGCCCTTCCCCTTTACTCCGAGGCGGACGCCTACCGGGCGCTGGGGCAGTTCCACCCGCACGGCTACGGGCGGCCGCTCGAGATTGCGAGGGGCGTCACGATTCAGTTCCACCAGGCGGGTCACCTCCTGGGCTCGAGCTTCGTGCTGATGACGCTCGAGGGCGGCCCGCGCATCCTCTTCGGCGGCGACCTCGGGCGCTACGGCCGCCCGGTGCTCCCCGACCCGGTGCCACCCCCAGAGGCGGACATCATGCTCGTCGAGTCCACCTACGGCGACCGCGACCATGAGGAGGACGACAACGGCGCCCGGCTGGCCTCGGTGATCAAGGACACGGTCGCCCGCGGCGGGCGTGTGGTGATTCCGGCCTTCGCGATCGGGCGCGTCGAGGAGCTGCTCTACTGGATCCGCCACCTCGAGGCGGCCAAGAAGATTCCGGTCGTACCGGTTTACGTGGACAGCCCGATGGCAGCCGAGGCGCTGGCCTTCTACGCCGCGCGGTCCCACGAGCTCGACCCGGATATGCGGCCCGCCTCCCGCGACGTGAGCGCCTTCGCCACGACGCACTTCCGGGTCATCTCGACGCCGGAGCAGTCCAAGGCGCTGACGGCGGATCAGGGTGTATCCATCATCATCTCGTCGAGCGGCATGGCCACCGGTGGCCGCGTGCTGCATCACCTGAAAGCGTCGCTGCCCGACACGCGTGACACGGTGCTCTTCGTCGGCTATCAGGCCGGCGGCACACGTGGGCGCGATCTCATCGACGGGGCGCCGACCGTGAAGATCCACGGGCAGGTGATTCCGGTGCGGGCGCACATCGCCAAGATTGATTCGATGTCCGCGCACGCGGACCGCGGCGAGATTCTCCGCTGGCTGCACACGGTCACGGCGCCTCCGAAGCAGCTCTTCCTCGTCCACGGTGAACCCGGACCGATGGATGCGCTCAAGGTGCGCATCCACGAGGAGTTCGGCTGGCCCGTACAGGCCCCGTCGCACGGGGACACGGTCGCGCTCGCGTGACAGCCGAGCGGCGGTACCTGCTGGAGCAGGTCGATGACGCGGCGGTCGTGCAGGTGTACGCCGACGGATTCGCGCGCTTGACGCATGAGCAGAAGGTGCTTGCCTGGCACCTCTACCTGGCTGCCATTGCCGGACGCGACATCTACTACGACCAGCGGTACCGCCACAGCCTCGCCATGCGCGAGGTGCTCGAGGCTATCCTTACGCACCCGGAGGGCGTCGCTCCTGCAACGCTCGCCGAGATCCAGCGGTACACGAAGCTGTTCTGGGTGAACTGCGGCCCGTACCAGAACCTGACCGCGCAGAAGTTCACGCTCCGCCTGACGCCCGAGGCGCTCACCGCCGCGCTGGCGAGTGCCCTGGCCCTGGGCGCCACGCCGACGATCTATCCCGGTGAATCAGCCGGAGACGTCGTGCGCCGCCTGGCGCCGTGCTTCTTCGACGAGGCATTCGAACCGGCTGTGACCTGCAAGGCGCCCCCCGAGGGTCAGGACATCCTGCAGGCCAGCTCGAACAACCTGTACGCAGGACTGCGGCTCGCGGACCTGGACGGATTCGACGAACACCATCCCCTGAACTCGCGCCTCGTCGCGGGATCAGAGGGCCCAGTCGAGGAGGTCTACCGCATTGGGGGGCGGTATGGGGCGGCCATCAGCCGCATCGTCGAACATCTCTCCGATGCCCAGGCCGTGGCGCCCATTGCTACCTCGGAGGCACTGGCGGCGCTCATCCGGTTCTACACGACCGGCGAGACGGCCGACCGCGAGCACTACGACATTGCCTGGGTCCGGGACCAGGAAGCCGTCGTCGATACGATCAACGGCTTCATCGAGGTCTACATGGATGCGCGCGGCATCAAGGGTGGATGGGAGGCGCTCGTCTACGCCGTCGATATGGAGAAGACCGCCCGCATCGCCGAGATCGCGGCCCGAGCCCAGTGGTTCGAAGACCGCATGCCGTGGGACCCCGCGTTCCGGAAGCGCTCCGTGATGGGTGTGACGGCTCGCGCCATCGAGGTGCTGATCGAGACCGGTGAATCCGGCCCGGTGACGCCGATTGGCATCAACCTGCCCAACGAGCAGTCCGTGCGCGAGCAATATGGCAGCAAGTCGGTGGCACTCTCGAACATCACCGCTGCGTACGAACGCTCCCAGCACGACGCCCTCAAGACCGAGTTCTGCTGGGACGCCGACGAGCTGGCGCGAGCGCGCACGTGGAGCGCGCTGGCCAGCGACGTGACGACCGACCTGCACGAGGTCGTCGGCCATGGGTCTGGTCGGATGGCGGAGGGCGTCGACGCGCCGCCCCAGGCGCTGCTCAAGGAGCACCACTCCGCGCTGGAGGAAGCGCGGGCGGACCTCGTGGCGCTGTATTTCATCGCGGACCCGATCATGGTGGAGCTCGGCGTCGTGAATGCGACCGACCAGCCCGCGCTCGTGCGTGCCGCCTATGAGTCGTGCGCTCGCAACGCCATCGTCCAACTGCGGAGAGTCGGGGACGCCACGGTCATCGAGGAGGACCACTTCCGGAACCGGCAGCTCATCGTGCACTGGCTCCAGGCGCACACCGAGGCGATCGAGACCCGCGTGCGCGACGGTTGTACGTTCTTCATCGTGGCGGATGTCGAGGCCTTCCGCCTGGGTTGCGCACGCCTCCTGGCCGAGGTGCAGCGCATCAAGAGCACGGGCGAGTACGCCGCCGCCTGTGCCCTGCTCGAGACGTACGGCACGAGGGTGAATGTCTCGTTGCGCGACGAGGTCCGGCGCCGCGTGGCGCCGTTCAATATCCCCGTCTACACGGGCTTCGTGATGCCACGGCTCGACCCGGTGCGCGACGCGACTGGCCGCATCATCGATGTGACCGTGAGCTATCCGCAGGATCTGGCCGCGCAGATGCTCGAATACTCGGCGCTCACCGCGGACACGCGGGCCGCTGACGGTCTGGCGCTGCAAGCGTGAGCGTGCGCCTCTCTGACCGGCTGCCTCCTCACGGAGAGACGAACGCCATCACCCAGCTCCTCGACCGGCTGCTGGCCGCAGGCGTGTCTGTCGTGGATCTGACCGAGTCCAATCCGACCCGCGTCGACCTGGACTATCCCGCGCGCCTGTTGGAAGCCCTCTCCGCGCCGGCCTCGACGCGTTATGCCCCCGAGCCCCTCGGCATGGCCGAGGCACGGATGGCCGTCGCGCTGGACGCGAGGCGGCGGAGCGTGGCGATCGAGCCGGCGCGCGTCGTACTCTCGGCCAGTTCGAGCGAGTCCTATTCGTGGCTCTTCAAGCTCTTCTGCAATCCGGGCGACCGCGTACTGGTGCCGCAGCCCAGCTATCCGCTCTTTGAACACCTAGCACATCTGGAGTCGGTGGCCATCGAGCCCTACGCGCTCGCGTACCACGGTCGCTGGGAAGTGGACCTGGAGAGCGTGCGGCGCGGCCTGGCCTCGGGCGCGCGGATGATCGTGGCGGTCTCACCGAACAACCCGACCGGCTCATGCCTCGCTGGCACCGAGGCGGATGCGCTCATCGCGCTCGCCGCCGAGGCCGGCGTGCCGCTGGTGGTGGACGAAGTCTTCGCGGACTACCTGCTATCCCCACGGCCGGGCTGCACGACCGACATCGCCTGTCGGGCAGAGGGTCACACGGGAGCGCTCGTTGTGACGCTCGGAGGGCTCTCCAAATCCGTCGGCCTCCCGCAGCTCAAGCTCGGATGGATGGTCTTCGGCGGCGATCCGGCGTGCGTGCGGCGGGCGATGGCCGGCCTTGAGCTCATTGCCGACAGCTACCTCTCCGTCTCGACGCCTGTGCAGTTGGCGGCGTCGGCCCTGCTCGCGGAGGGCGCGGCCGTCCGCACGCAGATTCAGGCGCGCATCGAGGCGAATCTCGCGGCGCTGCAGCTGGCCGTGGCGCAGTATCCCGCCTGCGACGTCCTGCCGGTGGAGGGCGGTTGGTCTGCTGTTGTGCGGGTACCCGCCACGCAGTCCGAAGAGCAGTTGGTACTCACGCTGCTGGAGCAGGCGCACGTACTGGTCCACCCGGGGTACTTCTTCGACTTCGCGCACGAAGCCTTCGTGGTGGTGAGCCTGCTGCCGCCGGTGGGCGCGTTCGCGCCGGCGGTCAACCGGCTGCTGACCGTCGCTTCGGTCTGATGGCCCGAGTCGTCCGGGCGAGCGCCTTCGCTCCGACGGCTGTCAGGCGCGGGCCTGCATCCGGGCCCAGGCGTCCTTGAGCGTGACGGTGCGGTTGAAGACCGGCGCTTCGGGTGTCGAGTCTGGGTCGGCACAGAAGTAGCCCTGCCGCTCGAACTGGAAGCCCGCACCCGCCTCGGCCGCCGCCAGCGACGCCTCGACCTTGCACCCCTGCAGCACCTCAAGTGATGCCGGGTTCAGATCGGCGATCCAGTCGTCGTGGCTTTCGGGGGATTCGGAGGCAAACAGGCGATCGTAGAGCCGCAATTCGGCGTCACGGGCGTGCGCCGCCGACACCCAGTGAACCGTGCCCTTCACGCGCCGTTGGGCGGTGGCGCCGGAGAGCGACTCCAGGTCAACCGTGCAGCGCAGTTCGACGACCTCGCCGGCCTCGTTCTTCACGACGCGCTCGCACTTCAGGATGTAGGCGTAGCGCAGCCGGACCTCATTGCCAGGCGAGAGTCGGAAGAACTTCTTCGGCGGCTCCTCCATGAAGTCTTCGCGCTCGATGAAGAGCTCCCGCGAGAAGGGCAGCGCGCGCGTACCGGCCGAGGGATCCTCGGGATTGTTCACCGCGGTGAGGTGTTCGACCTGGCCCTCGGGATAGTTCTCGATGACGACCTTGAGCGGGCGCAGCACGGCCAGCGCACGCTGCGCGCGACGGTTCAGATCCTCCCGCACGGCGTGCTCGAGCACCGCGACGTCGATGACGTTTGCCTTCTTCGCCACGCCCACGCGCGCGCAGAAGTCGCGGATGGATTCCGGCGTGTAGCCGCGCCGGCGCAGGCCCGCCAGCGTGGGCATGCGTGGGTCATCCCACTCCGCGACATGGCGGCCCTCCACGAGCGCGAGCAGCTTCCGCTTGCTCATCACGGTGTAGTTCAGATTGAGCCGTGCGAACTCGATCTGCCGGGGCCGATAGATACCAAGCGACTGGAGATACCAGTCGTAGAGGGGGCGATGATCCTCGTACTCGAGCGTGCACAGCGAATGCGTGACGCCTTCAATCGAGTCCGACTGCCCATGCGCCCAGTCGTACATCGGATAGATGCACCACGTGTCGCCGGTCCGCTGATGCGTGGCCTTGCGGATGCGGTACATGACCGGATCGCGCATGTTGATGTTGCCCGAGGCCATATCAATCTTCGCGCGCAGCGTCCGCGAGCCGTCCGGGAATTCGCCCGCCCGCATCCGCGCGAACAGATCGAGACTCTCCTCGGCTGGGCGGTTCCGCCACGGGCTCTCGCGGCCGGGCTCGGTGAGGGTGCCACGATAGTCGCGCATCTGGTCAGCGTCGAGCTCGTCCACATAGGCCAGGCCGGCCCGGATCAGCTGCTGCGCCCAGGTATAGAGCTGCTCGAAATAGTCAGAGGCGTGAAAGAGCTTGTCGCCCCACTCGAACCCCAGCCAGCGGATGTCCCGCATGATCTGGTCGACGTACGCCTGGGTTTCCTTGACCGGGTTGGTGTCGTCCAGGCGCAGGTGGCACACGCCGCCCAGCTCGCGGGCAACGCCGAAGTCCAGGCAGATGGCCTTGGCGTGGCCGATGTGGAGGTAGCCGTTCGGCTCGGGAGGAAACCGGGTGACGACGCGGGCCCCGGGGCCGGCCGCGCGCAGGTCCTCCGCGACGGCCTCCCGGACGAAGTCCAGAGAGGCGGCAGATTCCACGGATGGCGCAGACGGGGCGTCGGACACAGGGCTCAATTCAGAAGGAAGTTCTTATTATTCCACGGCCGGGGCGTGATCTTCGCCGACACAGCCTGGAGGATCAGCGGTCGGCCCGCGCCACCGGCAGCGCCTTGCGGGGCAAGCGGTCGTCGCGATTCGCCGCCATGTAGGCGAAGGTGGCCACCAGAACGGCGTTGCGCTTCACGTCGTCCGGTTGAATGCGCTCGTAGAGGTCCATGTTCGAGTGGTGCGATTGGGTGAAGTACTCGAGCCGGTCCTGAATGAACTGGAATGCCGGGATCCCGACCGCGTCAAAGGGCGCGTGATCGGTGCTGCCCGTCGGACGGATGGTCGTCGTGCCAGCGCCCCATTTCTCGAAGGGTGCCATCCACTGGCGGAAGATCGGCCGCACACCCTCATTGCCCTGCAGGTAGACGCCCCGGATGGCGCCCGCGCCGTTGTCGTGGTTGAAATAGACGGACAGTGTGGCGTGACCGGGCTGCAGCTGCATGGTGGCGCGGTCCGCGAGGTGCTGCCGCACGAAGGCCGTGGAGCCAAGCAGCCCCTGCTCCTCGCCGCCCCAGAGCGCCAGTCGCACGGTTCGGCGCAGCGGCAGGTTCACGGCGCGGAGAATCCGCATGGCCTCCATCATGACGGCCACGCCGGCGGCGTTGTCGGTGGCACCTGTCCCCGCATGCCATGAGTCGAAGTGCGCGCCCAGCATGACGAGCTCATCCTTGCGGTCGGTGCCGGGAATCTCGGCAAACAGGTTCTGCGCGTCAAGCGTGTCCGCATGAAAGCGGTTTTCGACGTCGAGGAAGACGGTCACCGGCACCTGACGCTCCACCATCCGGACGAGACGGCCGTAGTGCTCGCTGGCGAGCACGAGCTGCGGCATGGTCGGCCCCGCCTTGGGATCGCGCCCGGCAGTCAGACCCATCACCGCCACGGCTCCGTGGTCGCCCCGTCCGGTGCCAGCCTCGAAGACGGCGGCCGCGCCCTCGCGCAGGAGGAAGTCGGTGCGGCGACGGGCAAACTCACTCGCAGCATTGTTGTAGGGGTACGGTCCACCGGGCGCCAGGGGCGTCTGCGCCTCCAGCTCGGCGAGCTGCTCTGCCGTCAAGCGCGTGGCCTGCGGGTCAAAGAACGCCGCCACCGGCTTGGCGGGTTCCAGGAGGACGATGCGGTTGCGAAGCTTGCCCGTCCAGGCTCGCAGATCCTCTTCGGTGTCGAGCGAGACGCGGACCAGCTCCGCCGACATCGGACCCACCCCAGGGGTCCACGCCTTCGGGAATCCGACGATCGTCCACGGCACCGGCGACGCCACGCGTGCCACGAAGCGCTCGTTCGACCAGCCACGACCAAAGGAGAAACTCTCCGCGTGCACCGCCGAGAGCTGCCAGTCGCGCAGCCGGCCCAGCGCCCACGCACCGGCCGCCCGGAATTGCGGCGAGTTGGTCAGCCGCGACCCGTGCACGTCGGTCAGATAGGACAGTGTGTCCATGAGGCGCGAGCGCTGGAGGCCTTCCTCCTGCAAGCGCGCCACGACGGCGGGGTCTGGGGTATCCGAGGACTGTGAGCGCGGTGCCGCCGTCGCAGTCAGCACCACGGCGGCCACGATGGCGGCCTGACGCACGGCGCGGAGCAGTCGGGACAGAGTCACGGAAGGTCTGAGTCTAGTCACGGATCTGGAGGGCAGCAAGGCGGACCCGAGTCCGTGGAGAATAGGCGCCTATGCGCGCACCAGCCCTCCTCGTCGTGCCAGCGGTCCTCATCGCCCTGTACGGCCTCACCACACTGGCAGCGCCCGGCATCGGCGCACCATTCCTGGTGGACCGCTTCGCCACACTACGCATCCCGACGATGGCGCATCTGTTCGCTGGCCCCCTCGCGCTGGCCGCTGGCGCCCTCCAGTTCAGCGGGCGCCTCCGCACCGAACGGCCCCAACTGCACCGTCGACTCGGCTGGGCCTACGCGGTGAGCGTCCTCATCTCAGGCATCGCTGGGCTCTTCATGGCGCGCGTGTCCGAGGGAGGCGCCATCACGCACTGGGGATTCGGACTGCTCGCGGTCAGCTGGCTGGTGACCACGGCCATGGCCGTGCGGGCCATTACGCGAGGCGACGTGGACATGCACCAGCGCTGGATGACGCGCAGCTACAGCCTGACCTTCGCCGCGGTCACACTCAGAATCCTCCTGCCCATCGGACTGGCCGCTGGCTTCCCCTTCGAAGCGGTGTACCGATTTGCCTCCTGGGCGGCGTGGGTGCCGAATCTTGCCGCCGTCGAGTGGTGGCGACGCCGCGGGGGCTCGCCCGCGTGACACGGATATTCGCCGCCCTTCTCACCGGCGCGGGTCGCCTCGTCCGGCGCACGGCCTTCGGCAGCCGACGGGCTCTGCGCGGGATGTTCGGCGTGACCGGTCCCCACGGTCTGCCTGCGCCTCGTCCGGCCTGCGGCGTGCTCCGTAGCGAGGATGAGGTCAACGCCGCCCTCGCGGAAGTGCGGCGGCTCGGGCTTCCTCCCCACGGCGCCGCTGCGAAGAACTGGGATTCCCTGGCGGCGCTCGACCTCATCCTGCGCCACACGACCCGGCGGGCGCATGTGTTTGACGCCGGCGGGGAGTACTACTCGCGCGTGCTCCCGTGGTTGGGGCTCTACGGCTACACACACCTCGTGGCGGGCAACCTCGACTTTCACGAGTCTGGCACCCGTGGTGCCATCCGGTACGAACCCATGGATCTGACGCGCACACCGTTTGCCTCCGCGTCCCTGGATGCGGTGACGTGCCTGAGCGTCATCGAGCATGGTGTGGACGTCGAGGTGTTCTTCACCGAGATGGCCCGCATTCTGAAGCCGGGCGGATTCCTCGTCACCTCGGCTGATTTCTGGGGCCATCCCATCGACACGCGTGGACAACACGCCCATGGCGTTCCGATCCGCGTGTTCACGCCCGAGGACATCCACTCGGCCCTGGCGTGCGCCGCCCGCCACGGTCTCTCACTCCTGGCCCCGCTGGACCTCTCTACCGGCGAGCCCGTCGTGCACTGGCGCGAGTATGACCTCCGGTACACGTTCATCCTCTTCTCGCTGCGGAAGGCACTGGAAGTCTCCCCATGACCGGCCGCTCCGTGGCAGGATCCGGCCATGACGCTTGACGAGACGCGCGACCTGTTTCGCTACAGCGTCTGGGCCAACGCCCGGACGTTCACCGCGGTGCTCGCACTGCCAGCCGGCGTAGCCGATGCAGCCGTCGTCAGCAGCTTTCCCTCGATCCGCGCCACGCTCGCCCATCTCGTGGGCGCCGAGTGGATCTGGCTGCAGCGCTGGCTCGGCGAGAGTCCCTCGACGCGTCCGCCCTGGACCACCGGCGACGTCGCCACGCTCCGCCGCGAACTGGATGCCATAGAAGCCGAGCGCGAGCGCTGGGTCGGTGGACTCACGGCCACGGACCTGACCCGCGTGCTCGCCTACCGGAACCTGGCCGGGGAGCCTTTCGCCGACCCACTCGCGGGCCTGATCCGGCACGTCGTGAACCATTCGTCGTATCACCGGGGCCAGGTCACGACGCTCCTGCGGCAGGCCGGGCACCCCGCCCCCGACACGGACCTGGTGATCTACCTCAGGCAGAAGCGCGTCCGCGACGCGCAGTAGCGGGTGCCCCGGGCGGCTCCGGGCCGCGCAAGTTGATACGATCAGAGTGCTGCGCCCTGTGAAGGCAGCCTGGGTGGCCACCTGCGTCACCTCGCCCCAACGCACCTGGAGAATCCGTCATGGCTCGTCTGTTTCCGTTCCGCGCCCTTCGTCCTGCCCCGGCCTCCGCAGCCACCGTTGCCGCGGTCCCCTACGACGTGGTGAACACCGACGAGGCGCGCGCGCTGGCGGCCGGCCAGCCGCTCAGTTTCCTGCATGTCTCGCGCGCGGAGATCGACCTGCCGGCGGACACTGACCCGTACTCGCCTGCCGTGTACGAGAAGGCCGTCGCCAACTTCGCCGCGCTGCGCACTGCCGCCCCGCTCGAGGTCGAATCCGAACCGAGCCTCTACATCTACCGTCTGCGGATGGGCGCGCACGTGCAAACCGGCGTGGCGGCCTGCTTCTCGGTCGCGGAATACGACACGGACCTCATCAAGAAGCACGAGCGCACGCGCCGCGACAAGGAAGACGACCGCACGCGCCACATCCTGGCCGTGCGCGGACAGACCGGCCCGGTGTTCCTCACTTACAAGGCCTCGGCTGATGTCGACGCGATCGTGGCGCGCGCGATGGTGCAGCTGCCGCTCTTCAACTTCACGGCCCCGGACGGAATCGTCCACACCATCTGGCGCGTCTCGGCTGAGGACCGCGATGCGCTCGTGGCTGCCTACGCCGCGATTCCCGCCCTCTACATCGCCGACGGTCACCACCGGGCCGCCAGCGCGGCCCGCGCGCGTCAGGAACTCGGCGGCGCCGGGAAGACCCCGGGCGAATGGGACACGTTCCTGGCCGTCGCCTTCCCGGACAACCAGATGCAGGTGCTGGCCTACAACCGCGTGGTGAAGGATTTCGCGGGCGAGACGCCAGCGTCACTCCTCCAGAAGATCGCGGCGGTCCACACCGTGGTACCCGGGGGCGCCGTTCCCTCGCGGCCGGGCGTCGTCTCGATGTTTCTGGGCGGCACGTGGCACGAGATCACCCTGACGCCGGCGCCCGCGTCGGCGAGTCCCAGCGACCGCCTGGATGTGAGCGTCCTGCAGGACACAGTGCTCACCCCGTTCCTCAAGATCGGTGACGTGCGCAGCGACAAGCGGATCGACTTCGTCGGTGGGGCGCGCGGCACGGTCGAACTCGAGACGCTGGTCAACAGCGGCAAGGCCGCCGTGGCCTTCTCCCTGTTCCCGGTGCGGGTCAGCGACCTGATGGAGATTTCCGACTCGGGCGGCATCATGCCGCCGAAGTCGACCTGGTTTGAGCCGAAGCTGCGCGACGGCCTGCTCTCGCACGTGATCTGACGAGTTCTTTGCGCGGAGCCGGGCCCGGCCCGGCTCCGGCAGAAATAGTTGATTCATAATCCGGCCATGGCGAGAAGCGACGCAAAGGCGCGCATCCTCGAACGGGTGGAGCGCGAGAAGGTGAAGTTTCTCCGCCTGCAGTTCACCGACATCCTGGGTCAGGTCAAGAACGTCGAGGTGCCCAACGGCCGGGTGGCCGATGCCCTCGACGGGCAGGTCCTCTTTGACGGCTCCTCGATCGAAGGCTTCGTGCGCATCGAGGAATCGGACATGTTCCTCAGGCCGGACCTGGCGACCTTCCAGGTCTTCCCCTGGACCTACAACGGATCCGAGCGCGTCGCGCGCATCATCTGCGACATCGCCGCGCCCGATGGCTCACCCTTCGCCGGGTGCCCGCGGTCCGCGCTCAAGCGGGCCGTGGCCTATGCCGCCGACCGTGGCTACGCCCTCAACGCCGGCCCCGAAGCGGAGTTCTTCCTGTTCCAGCGGAAGAACGGCGAGCCCACCACCGACACGCATGACGCGGGCGGCTATTTCGATCTGACGCCCATCGACCTTGGTGAGGATGTCCGCCGTGAGATCGTGCTGGCGCTGGAACAGATGGGCCTGCAGGTCGAGGCCGCGCACCACGAGGTCGCGCCGGGTCAGCACGAAGTCGACTTCCGCTCGGACGACGCCGTCACGACCGCCGACAACATCAGCACCTTCCGCTTCGTGGTCAAGAACGTCGCCGTGCGGAACAACCTGCACGCCACCTTCATGCCCAAGCCGATCTTCGGCATCAACGGCAGCGGCCTCCACACACATCAGACGCTGCTGGCCAAGGGGCGGAACGCCTTCTACGATGCCAAGGGCGAGTGGCGGCTGAGCCCCGTGGCGCTGGGCTACATCGGCGGCATTCTTCAACACGCGAAAGGCTTCTGCGCGGTTACCAATCCGCTGGTCAATTCCTACAAGCGCCTCGTGCCCGGCTACGAAGCGCCGACGGCCATCGCGTGGTCACAGCGCAATCAGAGCCCGCTCGTCCGCGTGGCGGAAGCGCATGGCGACGACGTCCGCGTCGAGCTGCGCATGCCGGATCCGTCGTGCAATCCGTACCTCGCGCTCGCCGTGATGCTGCGGAGCGGCCTCGACGGCGTGGAGCGGAAGCTGCACCCCGGCCCGCCGGTCAACAAGAACATCTACAAGATGAGCCACCGTGAGCGGCGGCACCTGCGGATCGACGAACTCCCGGGCAACCTCTCCGAGGCGCTCGACGAGTTTGAGCGTGACGACCTGATGCGCGACACGCTCGGCGATCACATCTTCGACCACTTCCTTGAGGCCAAGCGCGCGGAGTGGGACAGCTACATCCGCCACGTCTCCCGCTGGGAGATTGAGCGCTACCTCGATACGTACTGAGCGTCTCTGGCGCGAGTCCCGCGGCTTCCGCGGGGCGATCGCCCCGGATCAGGCGATCCGAACGGCCACCACCGTCATGTCGTCGGGCAGGTGAGCCCGCCCTGAGAATTCGTTCACGGCGTCGAAGATGCCGTCGACGATGGCCTGCGCGCCGTGACCAGACAGCGCCTCGAGCACGGCGACCGTCCTGCGCACGCCGAACTCCTCGCCCTGGAGATTGACGGCTTCGAACACGCCGTCGGTGCAGAACATGAAGATGTCTCCCGATTCAAGCGACAACGTCACTTCGTCGTAGGTCGTGCCCTCGAAGGTCCCGAGCGGCACGCCCGCAATCGTGATGGGCGCCACACGACCACCCGACCAGCGCAGCGGATAGGGCAGGCCCGAGTTTGCCACCACGACGGTGCGTGCCTTCATGTCGAACTGCGCGTAGCACAGCGTGCAATAGAACTCCTCGAGCTGACGCTCGTGGAGCTGCCCATTCATCCACTCGAGCGCGCCACCGACGCTGAACACCTCCGGCCGGTAGCGGCGCTGCAGGGTGCGCGACCGGATCAGCTCCTTGGTGAACGCTGAATAGAGGGCGGCAGGCACGCCTTTCCCGGAGACATCGCCGACTGCCACGGTGAGCGTATCCGGCGTGGGCGCCCGGAAGTCGTGCAGATCGCCACCCAGTTCGAGGGCCGACTCGAACCGGCCGGCCACGCTCACGCCCTTCGGCATCTTCGCGAGCTTGCCGGGCTGCAATGCCAGCTGCACGCGCCGCGCGATGCGCAGCTCGCGCTCCATGCGCAGCTCGTTCCGCCGGATCTCTTCGTACAGTCGTGCGTTTTCAATCGCCACGGCCGCGTGGCTGGCCAGCAGCGTCAGCACTTCCTCGTGCTCCTTGCTGAACGCATCGAGCTCGGTGCTCTCCAGGTCGAACACGCCGATGCAGCGATCCTTGATGAGGAGCGGAATGACCAGCTCGGACCGCACGTCGCTCAGCGCCTGGATGTAGCGCGGATCGACGGAGACATCCGGCACACGCGCGGCCTGCCGGTGCTCGGCCGCCCAGCCCACCAGGCCCTGTCCCAACGGGATGTGCTGCATGCCGGATTCGTCGCCGTAGCGCACCGCGAGCTTGAGGTCGAGCTGTCGTGCCTCGGCGTCGAGCAGGAAGATGCCGAACGTGCGGTAGCTCACGAAGCGCTTCGTGAGGCTGGCAATGCGCGTCAGCAGCTCGTCGAGGTCGAGGATTGCGGAGACCTCACGCCCGATGTCGGCCAGCGTCTCGAGCGTCGTCACCAGCTGCCGCTCGGATTCGAAGAGCCGGGCGTTCTCGATCGCCACGGCGACGTGGGCGGCAAACTGCCTGAGGAGCGCTTCATCCTGGGTCGTGAAGGCGCTGCGGCGGTCGCTGAGCAGATTGAGCGCGCCGATCACGCGCCCTTTGCGGCGCAGCGGCACGGCCAGCTGCGAGTGCATGCCGGGCACCAGGCCTCGGTAGCGGGGATCCTCGTCCACGTCACCCACCAGGATCGGCGTGCCCTGCTCGACGGAGGCGCCAAGGACACCCTGCCCGACGCGCAGCTCCTGCCGGATGTGCCCTGGGTATCCGATGGAATAGGCCACCGAGAGCGTCTGGGTGGGTTCGTCGAGGAGATACACGGCAAACGCCGTGAACTCGGTCAGGCGCGCGATGAGGGTGGGGATCTTCGCGAGGAGCTCTTCGAGGTCGAGCACGCTCGCCACTTCACGCCCCAGTTCGCCGAGGGTGGAGAGGAGTTCGGTGTCGGTCGCCGGACGATGGACGTTAGCGGTCATGGCCGTCTGGCCACGATATACTGAACACCCCGTGAGCGGCCTGACCCTTCCGCTGGATTACAGCGCCATCGAACGCATCCTGCCCCACCGCTATCCGTTCCTGCTCGTGGACCGGATTACTGAGCTGGAGGAGGACACGCGCATCGTCGGCATCAAGAACGTGACGCTCAATGAGCGCCACCTCTCCCGGCTGCCCGGGGAGCGGCCGACGCTGCCGCCGACGATCCTCACGGAGGCGGTCGCCCAGGTGGGCGCCATCCTGATCCTGTCCAAGCCGGCCAACCGCGAGAAGCTGATCTTTTTCGGCGGCATCGAGCGGGTGCGCTTCCGGCATCCGGTCTACCCGGGCGACACGGTGATCATCGAGGCACGGGTCAAGCGCCTGCGGAGCCGGATGGGGCAGCTGGAAGGCTCGGCCCGCGTGAACGGCGTGGTCGTCTGCGACGGCGTGATGAGCTTTGCGCTCGGGCCGGCGACCGGCAAAGCCGAGACGCCCGGCGCACCCGACACGCCCCGCACCTAGGCCGCGCGGGCGAGGCGCGCCCTAATCAGGTAGGATTTCCGCATGCGGACCACCCTGCTGCACCTCGGCGCGGGCGCCCTGACCTGTGCCCTCATCCTGACAAGCCTCTCCGGCCCAGTGGCCGCCCAACGCGAGAAGTTTGAGCCCCCGGCCTCGGCCATGAAGGCCCACCCGGACGGGAGCCCGATGCCCTCACTGCCCTATGACGGCTACCCTGCGTCGCGGCCAATGCCGGTGGTGCGTGCCGCGTATGAGTTCGCGGCCAAGCATCCCGAGGTGCTGCGCTACATGCCGTGCTTCTGCGGGTGCGACCGCAGCGCGGGTCACCGTGGCAACCACGACTGCTTCGTGAAGCGGCGCGATGGCCAGGGCCGCGTGGTCGAGTGGGATTCCCACGGGTACGGCTGCGCGATCTGTCTCGATGTGGCGCGCGACTCCATGCAGATGTTCAACTCGGGCGCGACGGTGGCGTCGATCCGCGACGCGATCGAGCGGAAGTACGCCCAGGCCGGTCCGCCCACGGCGACCGTGCCCGATCCCCCGAGGCTGACTCCCAAAGCCACGGTCCCGGCCGCGCCGCCCGCCAAGGCAGCTCCCGCGAAGAAGTAGCGGCTCCCGATGAGCCCGACGCGGACCCGCCGCCCGTCCGCCGCCGCGCGGACGGCGGCCCTTGCCACGCTGGCCGAGCGCCTGAATGCTGGCGTGTGCGTGGCCAAGGTGCTGCCCGGCGGCCAGGTCCTCACTCTCGTCGCCACCGCTCCCTTCAAGCGCATCCTGGCCTATCCCGAGTCCACGCCTGAGGGCGAAGTGGATCTGCGCCTGGTCAAGGAGATGATCGACCCGGCGTCCTCGGGCACGCTGCTTCCGCTGCTGGTGGCCCCGGGAGGGGTGACAGACCACGCGGTGCGGCTGAGGCGCAAGGACGGCACGTCGCTGTGGGTCGAGGTGACCGGGTCGGCTCACACGGACGAGGACGGCACCATGGTCATCGAGGCGCTGGTGCGCGACGTCCATCACCGGCGCCGCATCGATGATCAGTCGCGCGATCTGCACCAGCAATTGGTGCAGGCCGACAAGATGGCCGCCCTTGGCCAGGCGATTTCTGGCGTCGCGCATGAGCTCAACAACCCGCTGGCGACCATCCTCAGCTGGGCCGAGCGACTCGCGGAGCGCGAGCTCGATCCCACCGCCCGCCGGGGCGTGGAGGTGGTGCTCGGCGAAGCCGAGCGGGCCGCGCGGATCGTCCGGAATCTGCTGACGTTTGCCCGCAAGCGGCAGTCCACGCGCTCGCTCGTGGATGTGAATGACGTCGTCAAGGACACGCTGGCGCTGAGGGGGCCCGATCTGGAAGCGCACGAGATCGTGTTCCGCTCGGAGCTTGCACCAGACTTGCCTGGCGTCTTCGGCGATGCGTATCAAATCCAGCAGGTGCTGCTGAATCTGGTCATCAACGCGGAGCAGGCGATGCGGGCCGCCCACGGGCGTGGCTCGCTGGTAGTGCGCACGAGCGCCAAGGACGACACCGTGCGCCTCGAGGTGGAGGACGACGGTCCTGGCGTCCCTGCCGAAGCGCGGGCGCGCATCTTCGATCCGTTCTTCACGACGAAGCCTGTCGGCGAGGGCACGGGCCTCGGACTCTCCGTCGCCTACGCCATCCTGCAGGAGCACGGCGGGAAGATTGCCGTGGAGTCGGGGCCGCAGGGTGGCGCGCTCTTCAGGATCGAGTTGCCGGTCAGCCGCACACCGGGTGCGACCGAGCGGAATCGCGCCAGGAGCGCGCCTTCGATGGAGGCGGTCAAGGGCGCGACGGTGCTGCTCGTCGAGGACGAACGGGCGCTCGCCTTCGCAGTGGCCGAGGGTCTGAGGGACGCAGGCCTCGTCGTGACCTACGCGGCCGACGGCGCTGAGGCGCTGGCGCACCTGCGTGGCCAGCGCTTCGATCTCGTCGTGTGCGATCTGAAGATGCCGAAGGTTGACGGCTTCGAGGTCTATCGCCAGCTGACGCAGCAGTCCTCGCCACCGCCTGTGATCTTTGTCACCGGCGATAGCGCGGATCCTGAGGCCGAGGCGTTCCTCGCGGAGCCCGGGCGCCGGTGGCTCCCCAAACCCTTCCGTCTGAACGATCTACTCGCCGCGATCCGCGACGCGCTGACCACGAGCTGAGAATCAGCGCGCGAGCGCGAATGCCGCGCGGTTCCTCGGCGCCGCCTTCGCCCGCGTGGTGGCCTTCGCCATCTTCATGCGACGCGGCGCGGCCACGGTGTAGGGCACGACGACTCCGGGCGGTGTGACGCCGTTGTTTGAGCTGCCGCCGGACTCCGTCCACCCACGGCTGTTGAGCGAGGCCTTGACCATGAGGGGCCGCGGCGCAAACGCGAGGATCGCGGCGCTTGCCTGAGCCGGTGTCATGGCCGCCGCCAGCGCGGAGCGCAGCCGGCGAATCGCGCGCGCGTGGAGTTGCGACACGCGCGACTCATTGACGCCGATCTCGGCGCCGATCTCCTTCATCGTGGCTTCGTTGAAGTAGTAAAGCCCAATCACCTTCTGCTCGCGGACGGGAAGCGTGGCGATGGCCGTGCGGACGCGATCCCGCGTTTCCTCGCGCTCATACGCGTTGTCGGGCCGCTCGGGCTCGGGGGGCATCAGCACCGCCGGCATCGAGGAGTCGTCGTGGTTCTCGCCGGAGTTGAGCGGGGATGTGGCTTCGATGGTGTTGATGCGGACGATCGTGCGGCCCAGCTTCTTCTCGTCTGAGCCGACGCGGGCGGCCAGGTCAGCCATCGAGGGTTCGCAGCCCAGTTCCCGGCGCAGCGCTTCGCGCGCAGCCTCGAGCTCCCGGCGCTGACGGCGCACGCCGCGTGGCCAGGCGTCCTTGCGGAGGGCATCAATCATCGCGCCGCGCACGCGCCGTTCGGCAAAGGTCTCGAACTTGATCCCGCGCTTCTCATCGAAGCGGTCGGCCGCGTCGATGAGCCCGAGGACGCCGTCCTGCACCAGATCACCAAGGTCGATCGAGTGGGGCATCGTGGCCGCCACGCGGCGGGCGAGCTGTTCAACGAAAGGCAGGCTGGCGGCGACGCGGGGGTTCGGCTGGCTGGTGGTCTGCGGACGCATTGTGCATTTCCTCCGTGGCCTATAAGGGCAACGGCGGTACCAGCTTTGGCGTCGGCCAGGTGACCTGGCGAGACCAGGCCATAATCCACACTTAACTATCTGGATACAAATGACTTATTGCCAGTATGTGCAGGAGATCACGGAACTGCACAGATCGGCACAAGCGGCCTTGATCGCCAAATACTTGACGACATTGGCGAAATGGCCGCCAATGGCCTGACGGCTAGCGGCTGTCTTCGGGTCGGTCCTGGAGGCCGCGGAGAGACCTTACGCTCATCATCGCGTCCAGCGTGCTCGTGACAATCTGCCCGGCCCGGCGGCGCTCGGCCTCCGTGGTCGCTTTGCTTTCGAGCAGCTCCGCGTGGGCGAGGATGATGCCCAGCTGGTTATTCAACTGATGAAATAGCGGCCGCAGCTCCCCGGTGGCAGGGAGCGACGCCGTCGTCACGGGACGGGTCACGCTCGGCTGCCAGAGGCGCTGGGCTGTCCGTGGTGCACTGACACATCATCCGCGTCGCGCCAGAGCGAGTCCGCGAAGATGCGGATGGCGCCACCGGCCGTGCGGATGTACTGCACCTTGCCCGCTGCAATCCAGTTGTAGATCGTCCGCCGGCTCACGCCGACTACTTCGCACGCTTTCATGATCGACAAAGTCTGTCGGTCCATGGTTCACCCTCATGCGGAACTCGCTCCGCAATGGGATTTGTCGGCGCGAGCGGAGCGGTCCAGTAGGGGATGCCAGCATTTCGCTGAATCTGGAAGGATTTGACGCCTGAGCGCAGGAGCGTCAAAGTGTTGGCACCTGTGACACCCCCCCTTGCCCACATTCTCTTTGTCGATGACGAACCCGCCCTCAGAGAGCTGACCGCCGAGCGGCTGACCGAGATTGGATTCGACGTCGTCCAGGCCGACAACGGCGAGCGTGGCCTCGCGCTCCTCGATGAGTTTGCCTTCGACGTGGTCATCACCGATCTGCGGATGCCCGGCGTGGACGGGCTGGCGGTACTCGACGCCGCCGTGGAGCGGTATCCGGGAATCATCGTGATCGTGATCACGGGCTACGGCACCGTGCGCGATGCCGTGGGTGCCATCCAGCGCGGCGCCAAACACTTCATCCAGAAGCCGTTTCAATTCGAGGAGCTAAAGCACGTCCTGCACACGGCACTCGAGCAGCGGCGCCTCGCGCAGGAGAACGCCTATCTGCGATCGCAGCTCGACCAGCGGTACGGCGTCGGCGGCATCCTCGGAAAGAGCCGCCCCATGCAGGCGCTGTTTCAGTTGCTCGACACGGTGGCCCCGTCGAGCGCGACGATTCTCGTGAATGGCGAGACCGGTACGGGGAAGGAAGTCGTGGCCCGCGCCATCCACCAGATGAGCCCGCGCCGCGCGCAGCGGTTCGTGGCGATCAACTGCAGCGCGATTCCCGAGACGTTACTCGAGGCCGAACTCTTCGGTCACGCCAAGGGCGCCTTCACCGGCGCCGTCGGCATGCGGCAGGGCCGGCTCGAGCAGGCGCACAAAGGCACGCTCTTCCTCGACGAGATCGGGACGATGAGTCCGGGCCTGCAGGCGAAGCTCCTGCGCGCGCTCCAGGAGCGCGAGTTCGAGCGGCTCGGCGATAGCCAGACCATCAAGGTGGACGTGCGCGTGATTGCCGCTACGAATTCCGACCTCGCGGCGATGGTGAGAGCCGGCACGTTCCGCGAGGATCTCTTCTATCGCCTCAACGTCATCACCGTGACGCTGCCGCCGCTGCGCGATCGGCGCGACGACATCCCGTTGCTCGTGCAGCACTTCGTGACCAAGTTCACGGCCGAGCGGCCAGGCAACGCACCCGCGCAGTTTTCCCAGGGCGCCATCCGGCAACTCATGGCCTATGAGTGGCCGGGCAACGTCCGCCAGTTGGAAAACGCCGTCGAACGCGCCGTCGCGCTGAGCGGAGGCCGCACGCTGCTTGACGTGTCGGACCTGCCGCCCGAGGTGCAGACCGCCTCAGCGGCGCCAGCGGCGCCCGGCGTGGTGTTTCCAGAAGAGGGCATGCAACTGGTGGAGTACCTGGCGACGCTCGAGCAGGCCCTGATCCAGCAAGCGCTGGATCGGACCGGAGGCAACCGCCACAAGGCCGCGACCCTGCTGGGCCTCAAACGGACCACGCTCGTCGAGAAGCTCAAGCGGCTTGAGAAACAGTAGGATCACTGGATGCCTCCCCGCTACGCCTATTGGACAATTCTCGCCGGAGGCCTTCCGACCTCCTTCCGTGCCGTGGAGCAGAGCGAGCTGCTTCCCACCTTCAACCGGCTCAAGGAAAAGCAGCCCGACGCGGAGATGAAGTGGTTCTCCAAGGGCACGCTCTGGAATTCCCCCGAAGAGGCACGCGCCGCCTCGCCCTCGCGGCCCTGGTCGCGCACCCGCGACGATGAGCGGCCGCGCCGGCCGCGGCCCGACGGCGCCGGTGAGGCGCGGACGCCTGAAGGCGACGGAAGCACACCCGCGGGTGACGCACCCTCGGAAGACGAACGCCCGGCCCGAGCGGCCGCAGGCTCACGTGAACAGCCGAAGGACCGGTGGAGGAATCGGCCGGGTGGCGCCGAGGGTGGTGGCGAGGAGAGGCGGGGCAAGACCTGGCGCCCTGGTGGCGCGCACGTGGACCCGCGGCAGAAGTTCCTCGACGCCAAGAAGGCGCGCAATCAGTGGATCCGGCAGGAGCGCTTCGACCACAAGCAGGGTCCAAATGCCCAGGGCCGCGAAGGCGGCGCCGATGACGCGCCGCGTGATGCGCGCCCGCTCCCGCCACGCCGTGACGATGAGCGCCCGAGAGACGACAGGCCGCGAGAGGATCACCCGCGCGAAGAACGCCCGTGGCGTGACGCGCCGCGTCCGCGTTTCGAGGGCAGCCGCCCGGGCTCTGATCGCCGGCCGCCGAGGGACGGTGCCCCGAAGTGGACGCCGCGCCCCGACGGGCCTCGTGAGCCCCGCAGCCAGGATGCGCGAGGTCCGCGCGAGGAACGCCGCCCGTGGACCCCACGCGAGGACCGGCCACAGGGCGGTGGAGGCGAGAGACGCGCCTGGGCGCCAAAGAGCGAGGGATTTGGTGGCGGCGGACGCGATCGCGCGGGTGCCGGCGGCAAGCGCCCATGGACACCACGCGAGGACCGTGGGCCGCGCGGAGAGGGTGGCCCGCCCAGTTTTGATCGGCGGCCGCCACGTGACGGCGCACCGAAGTGGGAGCCCCGCGGCGACCGCCCTGAAGGGCGCGGCCGTGGTGACTCGGGAGGCCCGCGCGAGGAGCGTCGGCCGTGGACGCCCAGAGGCGACGATCGACCGCGCGGCGATGCGCGGCCACCACGAGGCGAAGGCGGTGACCGGCCGTGGACGCCGCGCGAAGACCGCTTCAGCGATCGCGGTGCGCGCCCCTTCTCAAGTGATCGTCGTGACGGTGGCAAGCCGTTTGGCGATCGCGACCGTGAGCGCCCCGGTGGCGATAGACCCGGTGGCGATCGGCCACCGTTCCGGAAGGAGTTCAGACCGGGCGGCGGTGGCGGTGGGAGACCACCGTTCAAGGGTGGGTTCCGGCCCGGTGGGGGTGGTGGCTTCCGGCCTGGTGGCGGAGACCGGCCGCGATCGGGCGGCTTCGACCGCGGGGACCGTGGGGCGTCCGGCGGGTTCGGCTCGGAGCGGCCGCGCAGTGGCGGCTATGACCGCAAGCCCGGTGGGAGTGGTGGCTTCCGCCCCGGCGGCGGAGACCGACCGCGATCAGGCGGCTTCGATCGCGGGGATCGTGGGGCGTCCGGCGGGTTCAGCTCGGAGCGGCCACGCAGTGGCGGCTATGACCGCAAGCCTGGTGGGAGCGGCGGCTTCCGCCCCGGCGGCGGAGACCGGCCGCGCGGGAAGAGCTTCGGCTCCGGAAGCGGCCGGCCGCCCTCAGGCCCGCGCAAGCCGTGGAGTCAGGATCGTGACCGTGGCCCGAGCGCAGGCCCGCGTCGGCCGTTCAAGCCGCAGGGCACTGACCGGCCGCGTCGAAAGCGGGACGACGAGTCGTGATGATCCACGTCGTGCTGTTCCGCCCGAAGGCCTCGGTGCCTCCGGCTGAACGGCGCGCCCTGGCAGAATCGTTTGCCACTGCAGTGCGGACGATCCCAAGCGTGCGGCGAGCGCAGATTGGCCGTCGCGTGCGTCACGGCGCGGGTTACGAAGCGCTCCCGCAGCCCGACCTGCAGTACGCCGCCATCATCGAGTGTGACGATCAGGCTGGGCTGGAGGCCTACCTCCAGCATCCCGCTCACGCGGAGCCAGGTCGGCGATTCTTCGAGGTGATGGAGGAGGGCGTCGCGTTCGACTATGAAGTGCGCGACGGGCAGTCGGCCGGAGAGGCCGCAGGGGAGTGGCTGGACTAGCGGAACGCGCCGCGGATGCGGCTCATCAGCGTGGGCGGCTTGCTGCGCGCCACCGATAGGGCCTCGAGGCAATCCAGCGCCTCGGCAAACGAGAACACCGTGTGAATCTTCAGCCGCGCCGCGCCGGGAGGCGCGGTCTCGTGGGAGCCGCGCCAGAGCAGCAATGGCAGCGCTCGCGACTCGGTCGCGATGTCGATGCAGTTCTCGCCGCGATCGTCCACGAAGGCATCCAGCGCCAGCGTCTTCGCCAACACCCCGCGATTGCCGTTCATCACAAACACGCTCGGTAGTTCAAAGCCGTTTGCCGCGAGCCACCGCTGCGATTGGCGCTGGGCCAAATCTCCCGCGCTCGCCGGGCGCTGGGTGATGAAGATGACTTCCCATCCATGGGCGCGGGCCAATTCCGAAAAACGCGCAACGCCGCCAGGTTCGACTTCCTTCAGCGTCTCCCAGAAATTCTCGATCTTGCGGACGTGCGACCAGAGGTAGCTGTACTCGCGGTTGCTGAGCGGGCGCTTCCGGTTCTCAACTGGCTTCGGAGTCTCCTCCGAATCAACTGTCGCGTCGCTCGCCGCTTCTTCGGCGGCGTCGTCAGCGGGCGGATCACGCTGCGCGCCGGCATTGAACTGCACGTCAACGTCCGGCCCAAACAGAGCCTCGGCGTGCTCTTGGAGCGCGCCTTCCATGTCGGCAACGGTGCCGTCGAGATCACAGGCTATGCGAAGGGGCATGCGATACGCAGGCGCCGGACCATGAAGGCCATGATACGAAGCCTCACTCAGGGGGCGATATTAGCACCGGCGATCTGACGGGCTCATTGAGCAAACCGAATCGCAACTCCCGGCGAAGCGCGGGCAGATCGGAGAGTGTATTGATGTGAGCCCGCAGCCTTGCCCCCCCCTCCATCCCTTTCGTGTACCAGGAGCAGAGGGCCCGGATCTTGTTGACGACCCACTTCTCGCGGTTCTGGTGCACCACGCGCCCTGAGGGGGCGACGGCCTGGTGGCGGAAGCCGCTGGCCTCGCCCACACCCTCCTGCAGGAGCAGGTCGATGTAGTCGAGGAGAAACTGCCCCCGCTCCAGGAGCGACACCTCTACAACGGCTTCTCCGGCGGCTGCCCTCGCCGTGTTTGCGAGAATCCAGGGATTCCGCAGGACGCCGCGGCCCACCAGGACGCCAACGACGGAGGAATCCAGTTTTTCGAGAATCTGCCCTGTCTCCACACAATCGCCGCTCCCGAGCACGGGGATATCCACGGCGTCCTGGACGCGCCGGACGAGGTCCCAGTCCGCGAAACCGGAGTAGGACTGCTCGGCGGTTCGGCCGTGCACGGTCACGGCGGAGGCCCCGGCATCGGCCAACCGGCGGGCGAGCTCCGGGGCGTTGCGCTCCCGGTCATTCCACCCGGCGCGCATCTTCGCGGTCACAGGAATCGTCACGGCCCTGGCCATGGCCTCGATGATGGCCGCGGCGTGCGCGGGCTCCCGCATCAGGCTGCACCCGGCGTTGTGCTTCGCGATCTTCTGGACGGGGCAGCCCATGTTGACGTCGACGATGTCGGCGCCGAGGCCCTGAACAATCCGCGCGGCCTCGGCCATTTTCGCGGGGTCGCCGCCAAAGATCTGAATCGAGACGGGGCGCTCTTCCTCGGTGTACTCGGCGTACTCGAGGGTGCGATCGATGCCGCGCACGAGGCCGTCGGCGCTCACCATCTCGGTGACCACCAGTCCGCATCCGCCCTGGCGCTTCACGAGCCGGCGGAAGGCGGAGTCTGTCATGCCGGCCATGGGCGCCACCACGAGGGGCGTCTCGAGCGTGACGTTGCCGATGCGGATGGGTGAGAGTCCCTTCCCGCCTGGCTTGGCAGGCGCAGCTGGCACACCCCCCTGCGGCGCGTCGAGGGCCGCGAGAGCCGCCGCGTCAGTACGGACGGACATCGGCGGCATCCACTTCCACGCTGACGGCCTGCCCAATCATCTCGACGGACAGCACGAGGCGGGCATGCGTGCCCTTCCGGACGAGCCGCCCGGAGACGCCCTTCAGCGGTCCGTGCGTCACCTGGACCATGTCTCCCTCGTGGATCATCGGGCACGGGTCGTAGGCGAGATCGCTCTCCACGAGCTGGCGGATGCTGTTGATCTCGCTCTCGGGGATGGGCGCGAGCTCGGTATCGAACGAGATGATGTTCACCACACCCGTGCACTTGAGCACGGAGAGCTTGTCGCGCGGATCAAAGCGGGCGAAGCAATAGCCGGGGAAAAGGGGCCAGTCGATCTTCTTCTTGCGGTCTTTCCAGCGGCTCCACCGCGTGACGGTGGGCAGAAAGGCCTCGACCTGCTTCCGCTCGAGTTGCTCGCGGACCATCTGTTCGTGGCGGGAGCGGGTCCAGATGGCAAACCATGCCACCTCGTGCAACGTCGGCGCACTCACGAGTGCCCCGGCGTCTCCCCGCCCCAGCAGGTCACTCATGCTTGGGCACTGCGGCCGTCGCCTGGCGCTTGCCCAGCGCCTGCTCGTAGGCCTTCTTCAAGTCTGCATTGCGCCACGTGATGATGGCCTGTTCCCGCTGGCGGTCGAGATACTTCTGCAACTCGGCGCGCTGCTTCTCCTGAGCCACGCGGTCGCTGATCTGTCCGCGAGCCGTCTCAAACGAGAGCACCTTCTCGTCGGTCCGGCTCTCGAGCTTGAACAGCTGATATCCGCGGGCGACGCGAATGGGCTCTGAGATCTCGCCCGGCTTCAGGGGGTCGACCACCTTCTGCAGGGCAGGCGCCAGATCGGTGTGCGTGAAGGGGCCGATCAGGCCTCCGTTTGCCCGGGAAGGTGCGTCGGATGAATCCGCGGCGAGCCGAGGGAATGGCTCCCCGGCGAGGAGACGCGCGCGGATGGACGCCGCCTTGGTCTTGGCGTCCTCATCCTGCGCCACATTGGTCGCGCCGTTGACGACGGGCACTTCGACCAGGATCTCGCGCAGCGAGATATCCGCGGGCGTGGTGAACTCCTGCATGTGCGCGGTGTAATACGCACGGGCTTCGTCGTCGGTGACGCCGATCTTGTCGGAAACTTCCGTCTGCTGCACGCGGCTGACGAGCATCTGCCGCTCCATGTTGCGGCGCAGGTCGGCCATCGACATGTTTTCCTGCTTGAGCGCGGCCTGGAAATCTTCCTCGGTCTCGAGCTTGTTTTCCTTCTTGATGTTGTCGACGATGCCGTTGAACTGCTGATCGCCCAGCGAGTAGCCCAACTCGCGGCCACGCTGAATCAGCAGCATCTCGTCGACGACGGAGAGGATGAGATCCGGCGTGATTTCCAGGAGCGCTTTCTTCAGTTCGTCGGCGGCCGCGTTGCCTTCGGCCAACTCCGGCCGGTTGCGCAGCGCAGTGACCTGCCGCTGCTCAAACTCGCTCTTGCTGATGATCTCGCCGTTGACCTTGACGAGCACCTGCTCGACGACCTCGCTGGCAGCGAGCCCGAGGCTCCCGGAGATCGTAAGCGCGAGGGCCAATACAGGCACGAAGATTCTGGGGCGTGTCGTCATCACAATTCCTTATTGCTCAATATGTTATCAGGCGAGGGCCCGCAGCAGCCCGCCCAGCCGCTCAAACATGCCGCCCTCGGCGCGGGGGTCCTGCTCGGGCTTCTTGAGGATCTCGGCCTTATTGAATCCCGGCTCGACCGAGCCGGCCGTGGCGCGCGCCGTCCACCAGCCCGCGGACTTCCCAGGCTCAGACGTCCGCCCGGCCCGCTTGGCCGCCTGCAACCCGGCCAGCCGCCCTTCCCAGGGTCCGGCCGAGGGGCGTGAGGGAGGTTTCGCCGGCGCCGGCCCGGCCACCCGCGGCGGCGGGTCGAGGTCCAGCTTCAGAGAGACGGGGGGCACGAGCGTGGCGCCCGGCCACTCGGCGACGACCTTGACCAGCCGCGTGGGATCAATCCGCGCGTTCTGGCGGAAGCGGATGGCGATGAGCTTCCCTTCACGGTCAATCGATTCCACACCGAGCTTGTCCGCCCAGACCCGCACGCGCCCGTACTCGGCCAGGTTGAGGAGCGAGGGCGGGAAGGGGCCGTAGCGGTCGCGCACATCCTGCAGCACGGTATCGAGCTCGGCCTCGGTGCGTGCGGCCGCGATGCGGCGATAGACGGTCAGGCGCTGATTGGTCTCGGCAATGTAGGACGGCTCGATCTTGAGGTCCACGCCGAGGTTGACGGTCGCCCGGGCGTCGTCGTCGATGTCCTCGCCCTTGAGCTCCTTGATCGTCTCGTCCAGCAGCTTCATGTACATCTCGAAGCCGACTGAGTCGATCTGACCGCTCTGCTCACCGCCAAGGAGGTTGCCGGCGCCGCGGATCTCGAGGTCGAGCGCGGCCACGCGGAAGCCGCTGCCAAGGTCGCTGAATTCCCGGATGGCGGCGAGGCGCTTGCGCGCCACGGGCGTGAGCGCCTGCTCGGGCGGAATCAGGAGATAGGCATACGCCGGTCGATCGGATCGCCCGACGCGACCACGCAGCTGATAGAGCTGCGACAGGCCGTAGCGGTCGGCGCGGTTGATGATGATGGTGTTGGCGTTCGGGATGTCGAGACCGTTCTCGACGATCGTGGTGGCCAGCAGGATATCGGCCTCGCGCTGCACGAAGGCGAGCATGGCGCGCTCGAGCTCTTCCTCGCCCATCTGCCCGTGCGCCACGACGACGCGGGCATCCGGCACGAGGCGCTGCAGCAGGTTGCCGATCGAGAAGATGGACTCGACGCGGTTGTGCACGAAGTAGATCTGGCCGCCGCGGGCGATTTCGTTCTTGACGGCGCGCTCGATGACGGCGCTGTCGAACTTCACGACGTTGGTCTGGATGGAGAGGCGATCTTTCGGCGGCGTCTCGATGATCGACATGTCGCGGATGCCGACGAGCGACATGTTGAGCGTGCGGGGGATCGGCGTCGCGCTCATCGTGAGCACGTCGACACGCTTCTTCATCTGCTTGATGCGTTCCTTGTGGGCCACGCCGAAGCGCTGCTCTTCGTCAACGATGAGCAGCCCCAGGTCCTTGAACTGCACGTCCTTCGAGAGCAGGCGGTGCGTGCCGATGACAACATCGATCTTGCCGGCGGCGGCGCTCTCGAGGATGGCCTGCTGCTCCTGCTTTGTCCGGAATCGGCTGACCATGTCGATGCCGACGGGGAAGCCGGAGAAGCGCTGGCGGAACGTCTTGAGATGCTGAAAGGCCAGCACGGTGGTGGGCGCCAGCACGGCGACCTGCTTGCCGTCCATGACGGCCTTGAACGCGGCGCGCATCGCGACCTCGGTCTTGCCATAGCCGACATCGCCGCAGAGCAGCCGGTCCATGGGCGTCGCCGTTTCCATGTCGCGCTTGATGTCGGCGACGGCGGTGGCCTGGTCAATCGTGAGGTCGTAGGGAAAGGCGTCCTCGAACTCCTGCTGCCAGTGGGAGTCGGCCGCAAAGGGGTGACCGGCGACGGCCTTGCGCTGGGCGTAGAGCTTGAGCAGCTCCTCGGCCATGTCGCGCATGGCCTTCTTGACGCGGGTCTTGGCCTTCTCCCAGGTGGTGCCGCCGAGCTTGTCGAGAGCTGGGCGGGTGCCCCCGGTGTACTTCTGAATAAGGTCGAGTCGCTCGACTGGGACAAAGAGCTTGTCGTCGTTTGCGTAGCGGAGCTCGAGGAACTCCTGCACGCCGCCCGTGCCGCCGAGACCGAGCTGCTTGAGCTCGACGAACTCACCGATGCCGTGGTCCACGTGGACGACGAGGTCGCCCTTCTTGAGATCGCGCAGGTCCGAGAGGAAGGTGCGCGCCAGGTTGCGCGGCTGGGGCCGGTCGCCAGCCCGCCGCGTTTCCTCGAAGATGTCGCGCTCGGCAAAGACGGCGAGATGCGCGTCGGGAAGGCGGAAGCCCTTGGAGAGCGCGCCGATGCCGACCAGGACGGTCGCGGTGCGCGTGCCCTCGGGGTGGTCGATCGGCTGCGCGAGGATGTCGTATTCCTGCAGCACCTCGACGACGCGCTCCGCCATGCCGGCGGTCTCAGCGAGGAAGAGCTGCGTGTCGCCCTGTTCGCGCCCCCGGCGCAGGTCGTTGACCCAGTCCACAATGCGGCCGCGATATTCGACGACCGGCTGACACGAAACATGGTGCACCGCCTCGTCCAGGCCGAGTTCCTCGAGGACGGAGGCTCCGGCGAGGGTGGCCAGCACGGAGGGCTCCGGAGCCAGGAGGCGATCGGGCGGCAGCAGCGGCGTGCTGTCCGGTGGCTGCGTGGCGCCTTCAAAGCTGCGGCGGGCCTGATCCCAGGACCGGCTGAGCACCTCCACCACTTCAGTGGGCTCGACCACCATGAACTGGCAGGCGCCTGACTCCGCGAGGAAGTCGATGAAGGTGGTGGGGTCGGCATCCTCCTCGAGCCGGTCTCGTACGGGACTCACAAGTAGCTGGTCCACGGCGCCGGCCGAGCGCTGCGATTCCGGGTCGTAGCGCCGAAGACTCTCGACGAGGTCTCCGACGAACTCCAGGCGGACGGGCTTCTCCTGATCAGCGGGGAAGATGTCGACGATTCCGCCGCGCACGGTGAACTCGCCGTGGGCGTCCACGGGATCTTCCCGGGTGAAGCCGGCCTCGACGAGGCGTTCGGCCAGGTCGTAGGGCTCGAGGGTCGTGCCGATTCGGAGATCAACCGCCGCGCCACGGATGCGCGCTGGGCGACTGACCAGTGGCAGCAGGGCAGAGGCTGAGGCCACCACCAGACGCGCGCGTTGATCCGCGATGGCGTGGAGCGTCCGACCCCTGACCGAGAGGACCCGGAAGTGCGGCGTCATGCCGCGGTAAGGGTCCACCTGGTGCGACGGGAAGGGATGCACCTGCGCCGCGCCGTCGCTTCCACCTGCCATCGACGCGAGGAAGAACTGCGCGTCGGTGACAAGTTGCTCGACATCGCGATCGGTCGGCACGACGGCGATGGTGGTGCCTGCGAATGACGAGGCCGCGTGCGCGAGCGTGAGCGCCTTACCCGCGGGCGTCAGGCCTGCGGTGCGGGAGCTGGGCCTATCAAGTCTGGCCTTGGAGATGGCCGACTTGAACAGCGCGCTGAGCGCGAGGGAAGGATGCGCCGCCACGACGGGTCCTATGCGCGGTCGCCCGCACCGACGCCGCCGGCAAAGTGCCAGGTGTGCCGGAGACGGCTGATGCCGACTTCGGCGAGCGGTGAGGTGACACGGAAGCTGTAGAGGAGGCGGTGGTAGTCGTACGGGGCACCGTCGGGTCGATGCACCGCCACATCGAGGCGATAACTGCCGGCCACCAGGTCCAGCGGGTCGATCTGAAAGCGGACGGTGGCGTCGCCTTCAAGCAGCTGCGGGCCCGGAGCGTCGATCAGCGTGTTGGTGCCATAGCAGCACGTCCCCTCGGCGTTGAAGATGCCAATGCCGAAGACGGCGTCTGTGATGCGCTGCGGGGCCCGGACGCGGAGCTGGATCGTGAGGCGGCCTCCCGTGTCATGAACGGTGGTCGGCGAGTCGTCGGAGCCGAGGATTTCTACGCCGACGACCTCGGCCTCGCGAGAACCCCATCGCCCCTCGACCGCCTGGAACATGTCTTGCGGTTCGCTGCTGGCTGGCGCCTTCTCGACGGACCCGTCAGGAGCCGCAGTCGGCTCCTCTGTGATGGCCGTCGTCACAGCCACACGCGCCGCGGCTTGCTGATTCCCCTCGGTGAGCTGTCTGTCCGCTACGCGCGCCACGTCCAAGCGATACTCGTCCACGACGCGCCGCGGATCGCCCTGCCCGCGGATGACGCCATGGTCGAGCCAGAGCGCCTCGTCGCAGAAGCGGTCGACCAGATCGAGGGAGTGTGTGACGAGGATGACCGTCCGGCCCCGGCGCCTGAATTCGGCGAAGGTGTCGAGACACTTGTGGGTGAACGCCTCATCGCCCACGGCCAACACTTCGTCGACCAGCAGCACGTCCGGGTCGACATGCGTCGCCACGGCAAAGCCAAGGCGCATGTACATGCCGGATGAGTACGTCTTGACTGGTGCGTCGATGAAGTCCTCGAGCTCGGCGAAGGCCACGATTTCGTCGAAACGGCGAGCGATCTCCTTGCGCGTGAGGCCAAGCATCAGTCCGTTGATGAAGACGTTCTCGCGACCGGAGATCTCCGGGTGGAATCCGGCGCCGAGTTCAATCAGCGCCGAGACGCGCCCTTGCACGGCAATCGTGCCGGAGGTGGGCTTCCCGATGCCTGCCAGCAGCTTGAGCATGGTGCTCTTGCCGGACCCATTCCTGCCGACGACGCCGAAGGACTGTCCGCGCCGCACGTCGAAGGTGACGCCCTTCAGAGCCTCCAGCGATTCGTCGGGCCGGAACGTGCGCGCCATGCCGCCGCCGAGCAGCGCGCTCTTGAGCGTGGAGAACTGGCGGCGCTGGCTGAAGCGTTGGTAGACCTTGCGAACGTCGCGGACTTCGATGGCGTTCACGGCTACACCGACTCCGGCAGGGCGTCGCGCAGACGGTCGAAGATGAAGTAGCCAGCGAAGAAGACCACCACGGAGGCTGCGCCCAGCTCCAGAAGGTGCGGCCACGCGGTGTAGGGACCCGGCGTGAAGAGCACGTCCTGATACGCGCGGGCGAGATGCGTGAACGGGTTCGCCGCGAGGTAGGGCCGCACGGCCGCTGGAGCCTGCGAGTAGGGATAGATGATCGGCGTGGCAAAGAACCACACGGTCACCAGGTTCGTGAGCAGATCACGGACGTCGCGAAAGATCGCCGTGAGCGCGGAGAGCGCGAGCGCCAGGCCGAGCGAGAGCAGCAGCTGCACCAGGATGATGACCGGCAGCCACAGCAGGTCGAGTGTGAGCACGGGTGACCGGTAGTAGAGCAGAAAGAGCGCGAGGATCGGCAACCCCAGACAGAAGTGCGCCAGGTTCGCAAAGACGGTGGTGATCGGCAAGACCTCGGCGGGGAACAGGACTTTGCGAATGAGATTCCCGCCTGCGATCAGTGAGTTCGAGGACTCAAGCAGCGAGGTGGAGAACCAGGTCCAGGGCAGGATGCCGCAGAACATGAAGAGCGCGTAGGGTTCGTATTCTGGTGGATGCGTCCCCGGCATCACCACCGTGAAGACGAAGGTGTAGATCAGGAGGAGCAGGAGCGGGTTGACGAACGACCAGAGGAACCCGAGGGCGGAGCCCCGGTAGCGAGCCTTCAGCTCCCTGGCGGCGAGCCCCTGAATCAGGGCTCGGTAGCGAAACAGTTGGCGGAGATTGGTGAACACGCTCTGAGCCGTGGGCCAGACAGGTCGGGCCCCGGCTGGGTCAGACGCGCGTCCTGACGCGCGAAACCACCTGCAGGCGGATCAGCGACTTCATCATCGCGATACGCGCTCGCTCGAAGTCCATTTCGGAAACAGGCTTGGCAATCCGTTCCTCGGCTCGCTTCTTTGCCGCCTCGGCCCGCGCCACATCGATGTCCTCGGCCCGCTCGGCGACCTGAGCCAGCACGGTGACGCGGTCGGGCAGGATTTCGACGAAACCGAAGGCCACGTGCAGCAGCGTCTGCTGCTGGCCCGTCCGGTACATGAGCTGACCGACCTGCAGTGTTGCGAGCAGCGGCGTGTGGCCGGGGAGGATCCCCATGTAGCCTTCCGCCGCCGGCACCTGCACCTCATCAACCGTCTCGCGAACGAGCGCCCGGTCGGGCGTCACGATCTCGAGCGTCAGGCGCTTGGGCAGGGTGTAGTCAGCCATCGTCCTAGGCCTTCATCGACTTGGCCTTCTCGATGGCCTCTTCGATGGTGCCGACCATGTAGAACGCCTGTTCCGGCAGGTCGTCGTGCTTGCCTTCGACGACTTCCTTGAACCCACGGATCGTATCGGCCACCGACACGTACTTGCCCTTGAGACCGGTGAACTGCTCACCGACGAAGAAGGGCTGCGAGAGGAACTTCTGCAGCTTGCGCGCGCGGGTCACGGTGAGCTTGTCTTCTTCGGAGAGCTCGTCGATACCGAGAATCGCGATGATGTCCTGCAGATCCTTGTAGCGCTGCAGCACCTGCTTCACCTGCCGGGCCACGTTGTAGTGCTCGTCGCCAAGGACGCGCGGATCGAGAATGCGCGACGTGGAGGCGAGCGGATCGACGGCCGGATAGATGCCGAGTTCCGCGATCTGGCGCGAGAGGTTGGTCGTCGCGTCGAGGTGGGCGAAGGTCGTCGCCGGAGCCGGGTCGGTGTAGTCGTCGGCGGGCACATAGATGGCCTGCACGGACGTGATCGAGCCCTTCTTCGTCGAGGTGATGCGCTCCTGCATCTGGCCCATTTCGGAGGCCAGGGTCGGCTGGTAGCCGACGGCGGACGGCATGCGGCCGAGCAGGGCCGACACTTCCGAGCCCGCCTGGGTGAAGCGGAACACGTTGTCGATGAACAGCAGCACGTCCTTGCCTTCCGCATCGCGGAAGTACTCAGCCACGGTCAACGCCGACAGACCGACGCGCAGACGCGCTCCCGGCGGCTCCGTCATCTGGCCGTAGACAAGTGCGGCGCGCGACTTGGAGAGGTCCTTCGTATCGATAACGCCGGACTCCTGGAACTCGAGCCAGAGGTCATTGCCCTCTCTGGTGCGTTCGCCGACGCCGCCGAACACCGACACACCGCCGTGCTTCATGGCGATGTTGTTGATGAGCTCCATGATGATGACGGTTTTGCCAACGCCGGCGCCACCGAACAGGCCGATCTTGCCGCCCTGGAGGTACGGTTCGAGCAGGTCAATGACCTTGATGCCCGTCTCAAACATCTTGAGCTCGGTCGACTGCTGCTCAAGCGTGGGCGCGGGGCGATGAATCGGCCAGCGCTCCTTCGAGTTCACCGGACGATCCGGGTAGTCGACCGGCTCACCGAGCACGTTCAACACGCGGCCGAGCGTTTCGGGACCCACGGGCACGGTGATCGGGGCGGTGGTGTCGATGACCTTCATGCCGCGCGTCATGCCGTCGGTCGGCTTCATCGCGACCGCACGGACGCGGTTCTCGCCGAGGTGCTGCTGCACCTCCGCGACCACGTCCAGCTTCACGCTGCCATCGGCGCCGTCCGAGACGATCCGGACCGCGTTGTAGATCTCGGGGAGCCCTTCGGGGAACTCGATGTCGATGACCGGTCCGATGACCTGGACCACTTTCCCCATGCGCTGAGCGGTTGCTGTCTGTGACATATCTCTTCTGTGCCGTAAACGCGTTCTGGACGGGTGGCTCGCCTATGTGGCCGAGGCGCCCGATACGACTTCGATAATCTCGCGAGTGATCGCCGCTTGCCGGACCTTGTTCATGTAGAGGGTCAGGTTGTCGATCATCTCCGTGGAATTGCGCGTGGCCGCGTCCATGGCCGTCATCTGCGCGGCGAAGAATGCGGCGTTCGATTCCAGCAGGGCGCGATAGACCTGCACCTGCACGTAGCGCGGAAGCAGTTCCCGGAAGATCTCCGCCGGGGCGGGCTCGTAGAGGTAGTCGGACACCACGCCGCCGGCGCCCGCTGCATCCTCGATGGACTCGCGGGGAATCGGCAGGAGCGTCTCGGTAACGACCCGCTGGGAGATCACGGACTTGAATTCGTTGTAGATGATGTCCACGCGGGACGCACGACCGGAAATGAACTCTTCGATGACCGCGTCCGCAAGCGACTGTGCGTCGGCAAACGAGAGCTTCTGGAAGATGTTCACGCGGTCGTAGACGATCTCAAACCCACGCCGCCCGAAGAACTCCCGGCCCTTGCGTCCCACCAGGCCGAGCACGATCGGGGCGGTTGCGGCGGTGTGCTCGACGATGTGCTGCCCGGCGGCCTTGATGATGTTTGAGTTGAAGCTGCCGCACAGACCGCGATCGGAGGTGAGCACGATGAGCAGCGGGCGCCCTTCGCCAGGCTCCGGCACCCGCAGCAGCGGGTGGGTGCTGGAGTCGACGCGCGTCACCAGGCCGTTCAGCACGCCGCGCATGCGCTGCGCAAACGGCCGGGCGCCGATGACGCGGTCCTGCGCGCGCTTCAGGCGCGACGCCGCGATCATCTTCATCGCCTTGGTGATCTGCTGCGTCGACTTGACCGCGCGGATCCGGCGACGGAGGTCAATCAGGGACGGCATTTAGGCAACCGCGACCTTGGCGCCGGTGAAGTTCTGCGCGAAGTCCTTCAGCGCGGCCACGAGGCCTGCCTTCACGTCGTCGTCGAGCACCTTCTTCTCGGCGATTGACGTGAGCACGGCCGGGTGACGCGATTCGAGGAACCGGTAGATATCTTCCTCGTACTTATTGAGGTCCTCGACGGCGATCGGGTCGAGGTAGCCATTGGTCGCCGCGAAGATCATGACAACCTGCTTCTCGACCGCGAGCGGCCGATACTGGGGCTGCTTCAGAATCTCGACGAGCCGGCGGCCGCGATTGAGCTGGGCCTGGGTGGACTTGTCGAGGTCCGAACCGAACTGGGCGAAGGCCGCCAGTTCGCGATACTGCGCGAGGTCGAGTCGCAGGGTGCCGGCGACCGACCGCATCGCCTTGATCTGCGCCGAGCCGCCGACGCGGGAGACCGAGTTGCCGACGTTGATCGCGGGGCGGATGCCCTGGTGGAACAGGTCGCTTTCCAGGAAGATCTGCCCGTCCGTGATCGAAATCACGTTGGTCGGGATATAGGCCGACAAGTCGCCAGCCTGCGTCTCGATGATCGGGAGGGCTGTGAGCGATCCGCCGCCGAGTTCGTTCTTCAGCTTGGCCGCACGCTCCAGCAGGCGGGAGTGCAGATAGAAGACGTCGCCGGGATACGCCTCGCGGCCCGGAGGACGGCGAAGGAGGAGCGAGATTTCGCGGTAGGCCGATGCGTGCTTCGAGAGGTCGTCGTACACGAGCAGCGCGTGGCGGCCGCTGTCGCGGAAGAACTCACCGATGGCGCACGCCGAGTAGGGGCTGATGTAGAGCATCGACGCCGGGTCGGAGGCCGTCGCCGCGACGACGATGGTGTAGCTCAGGGCGTCGTTCTCTTCGAGGGTGCGGACGACCTGTGACACCGTCGACTGCTTCTGGCCAATGGCGTTGTAGATGCAAATGACGCCTTTGCCCTTCTGGTTGATGATCGCGTCGAGCGCGACGGCGGTCTTGCCCGTCTGGCGGTCGCCAATGATCAACTCGCGCTGGCCGCGGCCGATCGGGACCATGCCGTCGATGGCCTTGAGCCCGGTCTGGAGCGGTTCCTTCACAGGCTGGCGGTCGGTCACGCCTGGAGCAATGCGCTCGATGGGGAGGTACTGCGTGGAGGCGATGGGGCCCTTGCCGTCAATGGGCTGGCCGAGGGCATTCACGACGCGGCCGAGGAGTTCCTCTCCCACCGGCACCGAGATAATCCGGCCCGTGCGCTTGACGACGTCGCCCTCTTTGATCTCGCGGTAGTCGCCCAGCAGCACGGCGCCGACGCTGTCCTCTTCGAGGTTCAGCGCGATGCCGAAGACGCCATGCGTGAACTCGAGCATCTCGCCGGCCATGGCGCGCTCGACGCCATGCACGCGGGCGATGCCGTCACCGATGGAGATGACGTTGCCGACTTCCGCGACGTCTATCTGGACGGCAAAGCTGCCGATCTGGTCGCGAATGATCTTGGAAATTTCTTCTGCTCGAATGTCCATTGCTACCTGTCTCTGCTACAGACGTTCCACAAGGCTGCTTCTGAGACGCGAAAGCTGCGTCGCGATGCTGCCATCAAATACCGTGCTGCCGATTCTGGCGCGCACGCCGCCGATCATGGCGGGATCCACACTCGTCGTCACGGTCACTGTGCGGCCGGTCGCTTTCGACAGGCGCTGCCCCCACTCGTCCGCCTGGGCGGGCCCAAGAGGCTCTGCGGTCTGGATTTCGGCCAGCAGAATCTGCCGGTGCGTGTTCAGGTGATCAGTAAACGCCGCACGCAGATTCGCAATGCTGGTGAGGCGATCACGGTCTGCAAGAAGTCCAAGAAGCTTCCCGAGTGGCTTGGCCAGCTCCAGGCGCTCTGCCAGAGCCGTCACGATGTTGCGTTTCAGATGCGCGGGAATGGCAGGATTGCCAAACGTGCGGCCAAGCTCTTCGTTCGCCGCCACGAGGTCGGCAAGACGAGTGATGTCTGCTGCAACCTGGTCGAGGAGTTGCTCCTGCAGCGCGACATCGAAGAGGGCCTTTGCGTATCGTCCGGCCGAAGCCCGGGTGCTCATGCGTGTTCGTTATTCCAGCAGCCGCGCCGGCCACTGAAGGCTGGCATGGCGGTTCTAAACGTTCAGGAGGTGACGCGATATTGCGGGCATGCCTGCGCGTTCGGCCGGGCAGTCCGCAAACATGCTTTTATACCACGAGAGGCGTCGCAGACCGTAGCGGGGGAGGGCCCGTCAGTTCGCCGTCAGGCGGTCGTAGAGGCGATTGAGTTCGTCCTCGTTCGTGAAGTCAATTTCAATGGCCCCGCCGGTGCCCTTTCGGACGATCTGGACTCGCGTTCCGAGGACGAAGCGCAGTCGGTCCTCGGCCGCTCTGGTATGCACGTCCTTGGCTGGCTTTTCCTTCGGGGCAGGCCGATCAGCGGTGTTTTCAGACGCCTTTCGCGCCATCTGCTCGGTTTCGCGGACGGAGAGCGACCGGCTGACGACCTCGCGCGCGGCATTTCGCTGAGCTTGCTCCGTAGGGATCGCCAGCAGGGCACGGGCGTGCCCCATTGAGAGCGTGCCCGCGGCAAGGTCCGCCCGGATCTCTTCAGGCAATTTGAGGAGGCGGAGGTGGTTGGCCACCGAGGTTCGGTCTTTTCCGACCGCGACGGCCACTTGTTCCTGGGTGAGGTGAAACTCCTCGACGAGACGGCGATAGGCGAGGGCTTCGTCGATGCAGTTGAGTTCCTCGCGCTGGATGTTCTCAATAAGGGCGAGTTGGAGGTTGTCCTGGTCCTGGTTCTCGCCGAGTTCGCGGACCACCACGGGGACCTTCAAGAGCCCTGCGCGCTGCGCGGCTCGCCATCGACGCTCCCCGGCGATGATGCGGTAGGTGTCGCCGATCTTCCTGACAACGATGGGTTGGATGATGCCGTTTGACTTGATGGAATTGGCTAAGTCTTCCAGCCGAGCATCGTCCATCCGCCCCCGTGGCTGCGCGTCATTCGGACTCAACAGATCGATGTCGAGCTCCAGTGGCCCCATACGAGACTGGGGTTGGAGGGCGGGGCTGGGCTGCGCGTCAGGAATCAGCGCGCTGAGGCCCTTCCCAAGTGCGGGTTTGCGTTCGGCCATATCAAGTCTTTCAGAGTGAGTTGTCGGTGGAGGCGGCGCTGAGGCGGCGAGCCAGGAACTCGTTGGCGAGTTGCTGGTAGGCGTCCGCGCCCCGCGACCTGGGGTCGTAGGTGACGGCCGGCACACCGTGGCTCGGCGCTTCGGCAAGGCGGACATTGCGGGGAATGACGGTGCGGAAGACCTTGTCGCCAAAGAACCCGCGGACGTCGCTCGCGACCTGCTGCCCAAGGTTTGTCCGGTCGTCGTACATGGTGAGGAGGACCCCCTCCACGTCGAGTGCCGGATTCAAACTGGCACGCACTCTCTTCAACGTTCCCAGGAGCTCTGCCAGGCCCTCGAGCGCAAAGTACTCGCAGTGCAAGGGGACCAGGACGCTGTCGGCAGCCACGAGGCCGTTGAGCGTGAGGAGCCCGAGCGAGGGCGGGCAGTCCAGGATGATGAAATCAAAGTGCTCGCGGAGGGGATTGAGGAGCGTCTTCAACCGTTCCTCGCGGTGGGGCATCGCGACCAGCTCGAGCTCGGCGCCAGTGAGATTTCGGTCGGCCGGCATCAACCAGAGGTTCTCGTAGCCCGTCTTGATGGTGAAGTCCGCGGGTGCGGACTGATCATCGGCGGTCAACGCTTCATAGGTGCCGCCGCTGGGCCCTCGTTGGCCCTTGCATCCGACGCCGCTGGTGAGATTGCCCTGGGGGTCAACGTCCACCAGAAGCGTGCGGTTTCCCAGTGCCGCAAGAGCAGCGGCCAGGTTGATCGCGGTCGTCGTCTTGGCAACTCCGCCTTTTTGATTGGCGACGGCGACTATTCTCGCGCTTTTCATTTTGGTTTAGTGGCCAAATAAAATATTTAGTAAGGTTGGCCGGTAGGAGAGAATACGGCCGCAGCCACCGACAGTCAACTGTCGCGGTCAATGTTCCACGTGGAACAATTTCAGGGACGCTCGAAGATGCTGAGCTGAAATCCCGCCAGAGACTTGAAAGTTGCGTGAGATGTGACGGGGAAGCCTGTGAGAGATGGCGTGGGTGCCACCACAGAGTCGAAGTAGAACACTCGACCTTTGGGTTGCACGAGGGCTGCAGCGCCAGTCTCGATTGCGGCGTCAAGCCTGACGCCCCTGATGGTCGCAACATCAAACTGGCCGCCTGGGTGGCTTGAGGCGAACTCTTCAAATCTGGCGGTGACGACCGATGCGTTGTGACCCACGGCCCGGATGGCCTCCCGCAAGAACACCGACTTCCGCTGTCGCGACTCAACCATTGTCAGGTCGATCCAGGGCGCGGCTATCAAGAACGGTATCGCCGGAGACCCGGAGCCGCTACCAATATCAATCACCAGCCTGTCGGTGGGGCGCAGGTGCACTGCGGCAAGAACAGGCTCAAGGATGAGGCGGTCACACGCAGTGTCCAAATCCTCTAAGAGCGAGAATCCGGTCAAGTTCAAGCGTCCATTCCATTTCTCGAGAATCTCAAGAAACGCCGCGAGACGCTGCACCTGGTCCGGGCCCAGCAGCTTGTGCACCCCCCTGGTCGCGCACCATAAAGAGAAGCCCTGACCCTGCATTCCTCAGCCCGCCGCGCTTTCTCGCGAGCGAAGGACTGCGCCAATCAAAGCCACAGCTGCCGGCGTGACGCCAGGGATGCGCCCTGCCTGGCCAAGAGTCTCTGGTCTTACCTCGTCGAGCCTCTGCCGGACCTCGCGTGACAGGCCGGGTATCTCTCCGAATAAGAGAGTTGTGGGGATAGCTCGACGCTCATCCCTGACCAGGCGCGCTGCTCTGACCCGCTCCTGCTTCAGGTACCCCTCGAACTTCACCGTGGCCTCTACGCTCAGGGTGTCCAATTCGGCTGTCTCTTCATCAATCTCAAGGCCAGGCCCAACTGAGTCGGAGAGCGAGGCTAGCGTTACCTCTGGCCTCCGAAGCGCCGCCTGAGCCGTCGTTGTGACCCCGCCCACTCTGACAGCTCGCTCAGACAGGTAACGCACGTTGGATTCAAATCGCCTCCGCCTCGACTCGAATCGGTCCCAGTGGGCCTCGTCAATCAGGCCGAGGTCGCGTCCCAGCGGGGTCAGTCGGAGATCCGCGTTGTCGACCCGAAGATGCAGGCGATGCTCGGCCCGCGATGTAAACATCCGGTAGGGTTCGAGGCATCCCTTTGTGACCAGGTCATCAACCAGCACCCCGATATATGACTCCGACCGCAGGAAACTCACCGGTGGGAGCGAACGCGCGGACCTGGCCGCATTTAACCCGGCAACAAGTCCCTGCGCCGCCGCCTCTTCATAACCTGACGTTCCGTTGATCTGACCAGCCAGATACAAACCAGGCACCGAGGCCACCTCGAGGCTCAATCGCAGTTCGGTGGGCTGAATGAAGTCGTACTCCACCGCATAGGCGGGACGAAGCATGCGAGCACCAGCCAGACCAGGCATCGCATGCACCAGGCGCTCCTGTAGTGCCCACGGGAGGCTCATCGAAAACCCGTTCACATAGATCTCGGGCCTATCAAGTCCCTCTGGTTCCAGATAAATCTGGTGGCGGTCCTTCTCCGGAAACCGCATGACCTTGTCTTCAAGCGACGGGCAGTAGCGGGGACCAACACCGGAGATCTGCCCGTTGTAGAGCGGGCTGGCGTCCAGATTCTCACGCACGAGGGCGTGCACTTCCTCAGTCGTGCGAACCAGCCAGCACTTCGCCTGATTGGCAATCCTGACCGGATGCGCCGCAGACAGTTGTGTTGGGCGGGCATCCCCGCACTCCTCCTCAAACACTCCACTGGCCACCGCGGAAGGGAAGTCAATTGACGCCCTGTCCAAGCGGGGAGGTGTGCCGGTCTTCAGCCGTCCCCACCTCAACCCAAGTGACTTCAGCGAAGACGACAGGCTGACCGCAGGCGCCTCGCCAAGTCGACCGGCGGGGCGCTGCTCCGGCCCGATGTGAATCAGGCCATTGAGAAAAGTGCCGGTGCACACCACGACAGAGCGGCACTCCACTCGCGAACCATCCTCAAGCCACACTCCACGGACAGCGCCGCCAACCACATCAAGTCGCTCAACCCGACAGTGGACCCAGCGAATCCCGGCCACCTGCTCCAGAGTCTCTCGGGCACACTGCTCGTAACGAGTCTTATCAACCTGCGCACGAGGCGACCACACGGCGGGACCACGGCCACGATTCAAGACCTTGAACTGGATACCTGACAAATCTGTTAAATACCCAATCAGGCCACCAAGTGAATCGATCTCACGAACCAAATGACCCTTCGCGGTCCCACCAACCGCAGGGTTGCATGGCATATGACCAATTTTTCCGTCGGCCGCGGTGCACACCACCACATCGCAGCCCAGCCGCGCCGCTGCCCACGCCGCCTCAATCCCTGCATGGCCGGCGCCGACGACCAGAACGTCAGCCTTCATCATTTTCCGATGCAGAACCGCGCAAACACTTCTTCAAGCACCTCTTCCGACGCCCTGACACCCGTAATCTGCTGCAATTCCGCCGCGGCGTCAGCCAACTCCCCAAGTACAAACTCCTCCGGAACACCCTCCGCACACAACGAACGCCCACGTAACAGCGCCGACCTCGCCACCTCCAGATGCCGCAGGTGCCGCTCGTTCGAGATGGCCGGGCACTCACTCGCCGCCTCGCCGCCACTCAACTTCGCGACCACGGCATCTCGCAGCGCCTCAAGGCCCAAGCCCGAAACCGCTGACACCGGAATCCAGCCGCGCCCCTGCGCAACCCCAACCCGTTCCGCATCCACATCAACCTTATTCAGCACCACCAGGCGCCTGCCGACATCAAGCGAACCAGCGACCGTATCCGGCTCCAACAACTCGCACGAACCATCGATCACGACCAACACCAGGTCCGCAACACCCATGGCGCCCATGGTCCGGCTCATGCCCTCCGCTTCGATCGAGTCCTGCGTCTCGCCAAGCCCGGCCGCATCCACAAGGCGCACGGTCAAGCCCGCCATCACCACCGACTCCGTCACCAGATCACGCGTCGTCCCGGCAACCTCGGACACAATCGCCCGATCAAAGCCAACGAGCCGGTTGAACAGTGAAGACTTTCCGGCATTTCGGCGACCCACCAGCAGAACTCGTGCCCCATCACGAATCACCCGACCAACCTTGCCGACCCCAAGCAATTCCTCAATCTCGGCGACCAGCAATTCGATTCGCGACTGCGCGACCTCACCCTCGATAAACCTGTAGCCCTCGTCAGGGAAATCTAGTGATGCCTCAAGCAATGCCCGGAGCTCGAACAACGCCCTCTCTATCGCCTGGATCCGACCCGTCAACAACCCATCCAACTGATCAAACGCCACGGCCGCCTGACGGCGACTATCAGACTGAATCAGATCCGACACCGCCTCGGCCTGAACCAGGTCCATCCGTCCATTCAAGACGGCACGAAGCGAGAACTCACCCGGCTTGGCGTGCCGTGCACCACCCTGGATGGCACGCGCAACAATCTCATCAAGAATCGCGGGGCTGCCGTGGGCCGAAATCTCGACCACGTCCTCGCCGGTAAATGACGCCGGCGACACGAACGCCGTTACCAGAACTTCGTCCAGACCTGCGACACGAGCCAACGTCGCCATTCGAGGAACGAACGACCGCTTAGGAGAGGTGATTGCTGTGGCGATGCGAATGCTCTCGGGTCCACTGAGACGAACCATGCCTACAGCGCCGCGCCCCCTGGGCGTCGCCACCGCGACAATGGTGTCCGTAGTTGAGAACACAGCCAATTCTGCGGGAAGGCCCGGATAGGCCACAAACCGCCGGCCGAAGCCGGCTACGAACGCGTCGAAATAATGACCGTCTTCAAGAACGCGTCCCCCACACTTTCAGAGGACACGCCCTCGATATCTGCCACCACCAGATGGACCAGACGCCGCTCATAGGGATTCAATGGACCCAACTCCTGAGCGGCACCCATCGACAGCGCTCTCTCTGCGGTAAAGCGCGCCATCTGCCGCAATTCGGCGTCCTTCTCCTGGCGAAAGCCCATGCAATCCAGCACGACCCGATACTCGTCGCCGAGTTGCCGCCTGAACGCGGTCGCCAGCAAGTGCTGGAGCGCCTGAAGCCCTTCACCGCCCCGGCGCGTCAACACACCGCCATCTTCACCATCAAGGTTGATGTGCAGCGCTTCGCCCTCGCTCGACGTCTCAACCCGGAGTTGAAGCCCCATGGCCCCGACGACCGACTGAACAAACACGACGATCTCGCCGCTCAATTCCTGGGGAAGTGTCACGATTTGCGCTCCACGCTCTCGGTACGACCAGAACCAACCGACTTGACCCGTCGCTCAGCGGACGGACGCGGTGTTTGCACGACGGGCGGACCCAGTATCCAATTCGTGAAGTACTGCTGTCCGATGCCCCAGATTGTGTTCACGAAATAGTAAATCGCCAAACCGCTCGGCAGCGTCAGGAACATGCCCACAAACACGACCGGCATGAACATCATCATCTTCCGCTGCGCCGGATCTCCGGTGGCTGGCGTCATCCACTGCTGCCACAACATCGCGCCACCCATCAGAATCGGCGTCACAAAGTAGGGGTCGTGAACAGACAGATCCCGAATCCAGAACGCAAAGGGCGCACTCCGCAGCTCGATCGACTCTGACAACAGGGAGTAGAAGGCGAACAACAACGGGAACGTCAGCAAGGTTGGAATGCAACCACTGACCGGATTCGCGCCCTTCTCCTTGTACAGCGCCATGATCTCGGCGTTCATCTTCTGACGCGCCGGATCCGTCGTCTTCAGCCCAGCATAGCGATCCTGAATCGCCTTCATCTGAGGCTGCACTTCCTGCATCTTCCTCATCGAAATCGCCGTCTTGTGCCGCAACGGAAAGATCACGATGTTCATCAGGATCGTGAGGGTGATGATCGACCAGCCCCAGTTGCCGGCAAAGCCATAGATCCATTTCAGGACCCCGAGAAACGGAACCGCAAGCCAGGACCAGAACCCGAAATTGATCGCTCGCACGAACTCGGGGTCCACAGCCTTCAGCACATCAAAGGCCTTCGGTCCGATATAGAACCTGACAGGCTGCACGGAATCCTGCGCGCGCAACACCATCGTCAAGAGCTGACGCTGACGCTCACCCGACTCCGGCACAACATGGGACAGGCCGGTGAACGCCACCGAAGCGCTGCCAGGGGCCAGAGCCGCTGCAATGAAATAGTGATCGTCGACGCCCAGGAACTTGAAGGCACCCTGACGAACCGTCTGCGCCTTTGTGACGTCGGCAAACGACACGCGCTCGACTTTTGACCCGTTGTAAAGAATCGCTTCCGGCGCTCGAGAGACGTCCCTTGAGAAGAACCCCCCTCCCGTCGTCGCACCGAGGTCACCCGGGCCAGGACCCCAGACTAAGCCCACGGGAAGCGATCGATCCCCCTTGGACACCGTCACCTTTGCGCTCAGAACAAACGATGACGGATCGAGCTCGAACTCCTTGCGAGCCGTCATCCCAGCGGCATCCGCCTTTGTGAACACCACCCGCTCCCGTGACGCGTCCACCTGACCGGCATACAGTGCCTGGTTCAACTGCGTGGACTGGGCGGCGTCTTCGACCTCAATGCTCAAGGGGAGTGCCTGCCCATCTGGAAGGCCGCGCGCCACAAGGTCAACCGCCACACCCTTCGAATCGATGTAGTTCTTGAGGACCCAACTCTTCAGCCGGCCCCCTCGGTTCGTGAAGACCGCGCGGACGACGCTGTTCTCGAGCGTGAACTCATCCTCCGCACCCGCGTCGACCGGATTCACACCCGCAGTTGCCCCAGCCGCTTGCGAGGCGGCAGATGACGTACTGGGCGCCTGCTGAGTCACGCTGGCCGTGTGAGTCGCCTGCTGGGGAGACGGCGGCGCGACGTACGTCTGGTAGACGTACAGCACAACAAAGGCCAGGAGAGCCGCCAGAAGGGTTCGTCGTTCCATATTGGCTAGGTTCGGGACTTGAAGACTGGGTCCACGGGGTCATACCCCTGGCCCCCGAAAGGGTGGCATCGCGCCAGCCGCCCAACTCCAAGCCGCAGACCCTTGAGCACACCAAAGTGTTCAACGGCCTCGCGCATGTAGTCGGAGCACGATGGGTGGAACCGGCAGCTGCCGGCAAAGAAGGGTGAGAACAGCGCCTTATAGACTTTCAGAAGCGCGAGGACGGCTCGTGCGGTTTGGCTTGGGGGGCTGTATTGAACCATTCGGCGTCACGCTGCGCCGGAACTCAGCTTCCAGGCGGTCAAAAGGGGCGCGTGCCATGAGAGCCTTCGGCACGAGCACTACGTCCATGCCGCAAGAGGGATCGTTCAATCTGAACAATTCGCGCGCAACCCTCTTGACCCGATTTCTGACGACAGCGTTCCCGATCTTCTTTGACGCCGCGACCCCGAAACGGGCCGCCTCGGAGGCCGTCCGCAACACGATCACCGTCATAAAACGACCGTGAACGCGGCGACCCTCCGTATACACGCGTTCGAACTCGGGACGGCGGCGAAGACGGCCAACTCCCCGCACGCTCACCATGACCCGAGCCGACGACGCCTAACCTTCGTCAGAAACCGTCAAGCGCTTGCGGCCCTTGGCCCGACGACGAGCAAGCACAATCCGGCCATTCTTTGTCGCCATCCGCACACGGAAGCCGTGCGCCTTTGCCCGCCGCCGCGTGTTCGGTTGAAACGTTCTCTTACCCTTCATACGCCACCTTGATCTCTGCTCTAGACAACTGAGGAAACTAATATCCTAGGTGGGCTTGGAGAGGGGTGTCAATCGGCGGGATATGGTATCTTCGCCACCCGACCCGGCACCCATGTTCCCCGGCACCGGGCAGAGGCTCAGATTTGGTTTCCCACCCAAGTTTTCCACAAATGTGGAAAAGCCTGTGAAAATCATATTTTCCTAAGGAAATCAGCCTGTGAGTGCCACGGTTTGGGACGCAATCCTGACCAGGATTGAGACGAAAGTTAACCGGCACAGCTTCTACACGTGGTTCAAGCCCACCGTCTACCTCGCTGACTCTGGCACCGTCATCACGGTCCGCGTTCCTGATGCCCTGGTCAAGGACTGGCTCACCAAGCACTACTCCTCCGTTCTGCTGGAGGCCCTCCAGGACATCGGGCGCCCGGACTGCTCAATCACTTTTCTCACCGACGGCCAGGCTGCTCACCTTGAACCGCAAGAGCGCGCCACAACTGTTCCCGCAGAAGACCTGGACGGCGCTGTAGCCCAGACGCCGGGCGCCTCCGGCCTGAATCCCAGGTATACGTTCGACACCTTCATCGTCGGACCCTCGAATCAGTTTGCGCACGCCGCAGCCAGGGCAGTCGCCGAAAGCCCGTCGCGTTCCTATAACCCTCTCTTCATCTACGGCGGCGTCGGTCTTGGCAAGACGCACCTGATGCACGCAATCGGCCACCATGTCCTTCGAAATGGACGTGGCCTCCGACTCACCTACATTTCGTCTGAGCGCTTCATGAACGAAATGATCAATGCGCTGCGGTATGAGCGCATTCTGGACTTCCGTGAGCGGTACCGGAGTGTTGATGTGCTCCTGGTTGACGACATCCAATTTGTCTCAGGGAAGGAAGGCACCCAAACGGAGTTCTTCCACACCTTCAACGCCCTCTACGACGCCCAAAAACAGATCGTTCTGAGCAGCGACCGTCCGCCACATGAAATCCCAGCGCTCGAAGAGCGCCTGCGGTCCCGCTTCGAGTGGGGCCTGACGACCGACATTCAGCCTGCTGACCTTGAAACTCGAGTCGCGATCCTGAAGCGCAAGGCTGATTCAGAGTCCGTCCCGCTGCCCAATGACGTCGCGATGTTCATCGCCGGAAGAATCAAATCGAATATCCGTGAGCTTGAAGGCTCCCTTATCAAGCTGGTCGCCTACGCGTCGCTGACAGGGCAGTCCCTCTCCCTCGACCTGGCGCGGCACGTTCTGCGTGGCTCATCAGAACATGCGGACACGGTGGTCTCCATCGAGAGCATCCAGCGCTTCATCACCGACCACTACCAGCTCAAGACCGGCGACCTAAAATCCCGAAACAACGCCAAATCGGTCTCCCTCCCGCGTCAGGTGGCGATGTACCTCTCAAAGGCCCTCACGTCCTCATCCCTCCCGGAAATTGGTCGAAACTTCGGCGGAAAACATCACTCGACCGTCATTCACTCCATCAAGAAGGTGGAGGCACTCCGAAAAACGGACCCAAATTTCAACACCCTGATCTCCGGTTTTCTTGAATCATTCCGCTAGTTTCCACAGCCTTCACGAACCTGTGCTCTCAACCCTGTGTAAAACCGGTCCGGCCAAACCGGCCTCTTCCAGCAACCCGAAATGACCCGAGGGTTTTCCACACAGGGGCTGAAGTTTTCAACACGCTAAATACTTGAAAACCAAGGGGTTCCCCCCGATCTTCTACCTTTCATTCCCCCTCTTTATTTCTGTATAATTCTCTCTCCTACTGTCTTACTTAAATTCATCAACGATCAGCGGCGTCGCGTCCGACTTCCACTCCGCGACTTGGTGGTGCTCCCATGGAACTTGTGGTTCGTAAAGCCGAGATCCTTCGAGAACTTCAACTCTTCCAGGGAATCGTTGAACGCAAGAACACCATCCCGATTCTTGCGAACGTTCTCTTTGACGCCACGACAACCGAACTCCGTCTTCTCGCCACTGACCTTGAGGTTGCGCTGAGTAGCCGATGCGAAGGCATCGTGACCAAGCCAGGCACCCTGACAGTGCCAGCGAAGAAGCTGTACGAAATCGTCCGCGCACTTCCTGACACCGACATCCGCATCGTTGAGGAAAAGGGCGCAGTAAGGGTTTCAGCCGATCGCTTTGACTCGCGCATCCAAACCCTACCCAAAGACGACTTTCCAACACTCCCAGCTCCTTCCCACAAACAGGTCGCCACCCTTCCGCATGCCGGTCTCAGGCAGATGGTCGCCAAGACCCAATTCGCCATCACCGGTGAAGACACGCGTTACTTCCTGAACGGCGCCAAGTTCATCCTGAAACCAGGATCGTTGACCTTGGTCGCCACTGATGGGCATCGTCTCGCCCACGTCGAAGTGAACTGCCAGACGGGCCTCAAGGCTGAGTCTGGAGTCATCCTGCCCAAAAAGACCCTCATCGAACTCGGAAAGCTCCTCTCCGAGTTTGACGGTGACGTGTCCTTTGAAGCGGGCGAGAACCATCTCTTCTTCCAACTCGGAGGAAGGACACTCGTCTCTCGGATGATTGATGGACAGTTTCCGGCATACGAACGGGTGATCCCCAAGGGCAATGACAAGATTCTTGAGTTTGATCGAGATCGCCTGACCAACGCGGTCAAACGCGTTGCGCTTCTCTCAAACGAACGCTCGCGCGCCGTCAAGTTTGAGGTCACGACGGGCTCCGTCGACGTCACCTCAAGCAGTTCCGAATTCGGCGACGCTCGTGAACAAATCGTCGTTGATTACACCGGCACGCCTCTCACTATTTCCTTCAACGCTCAATACGTTCTCGACTTCCTCAATGTCGTCGAGACCGACGTCGTGTCGTTGGCACTGAAGGACGAGGTCAGCCAAGCCGTCATGAGACCCGTCGCGGCTGATGGCTACAACTACACCTACGTCATCATGCCGATGCGTATCTAGGACATCACGTGAACGACGCCGACCAGATTTCGCCGCCCATTCCAGAAACAGCGAACCAGGCTCCCAGTCACGAAGACTACGGAGCCGACAAGATCAAAGTTCTTGAAGGCCTTGAAGCGGTCCGGAAGCGACCCGCGATGTACATCGGGTCAACCGGTCCCATGGGGCTCCATCACCTCGTGTACGAGATCGTCGACAATTCCATCGACGAAGCTCTGGCCGGGCATGCCTCGGAAGTCAACGTCACGATCCACCTCGACAACTCCATCACCGTTGTCGACAACGGCCGTGGCATTCCTGTCGATCGCCACGAGAGCGGCAAGTCCGCAGCGGAAGTCGTCCTCACCGTTCTCCACGCCGGCGGAAAGTTCGACAACGACAGCTACAAGGTGTCCGGTGGACTCCATGGCGTCGGCGTCTCCGTCGTCAACGCGCTATCTGAGCGTCTCGATTTGGAGATCTGGCGCAACGGACAGGTTCATCAGCAGACCTACGAACGCGGCAAGCCTGTCGCAGATCTCGCGATCACCGGCACGACCCAACGCCGCGGCACGAAGGTCACGTTCCTTCCAGACGCCCAGATCTTTGAGACGTCTGAATACAGCTTCGACACCCTGGCCCAACGCCTCCGGGAACTGGCCTTTCTCAATGCCGGGATCCTCATCACGCTCGACGATGAGCGCGACGGAAAGTCCCACCGCTTTCAGTACGACGGCGGAATCGTCTCTTTCGTTGAGCACCTCAACAAGAACAAGACCCTCGTCAACGAAAAGTCGATCTACATGCGAGGGGTCAAAGATGGCATCGACGCCGAAATTGCCCTTCAATGGAACGACGGCTACGCCGAACTCACCTTCTCCTTCGCCAATAACATCAATACCCACGAAGGCGGCACCCATCTTTCCGGCTTCCGAGCAGCCCTGACCCGCACCATCAACGCCTACGCGGCGAAGAACAACATCATCAAGGACCTGAAGGAAAGCATTGGCGGCGATGACATTCGCGAGGGCCTGACGGCTGTTATCAGCGTCAAGATCCCGCAGCCGCAGTTCGAAGGCCAGACCAAGACGAAGCTTGGCAATACGGAAGTCAAAGGCATCGTTGAAGCGATCGTCAACGACAAGCTCGGTCAGTTCCTCGAAGAGACGCCAGCTGTCGCCAAGAGAATCATCGGCAAGGCTGCCGATGCGGCGAGAGCGCGCGAAGCGGCCCGCAAGGCCCGCGATCTGGTCCGCCGCAAGGGTGCACTCGACGGCAGCAGCCTCCCAGGAAAACTCGCGGACTGTCAGGAACGCGACCCCGCCGCCTGCGAAATCTACATCGTTGAAGGCGAATCCGCCGGCGGGTCAGCGAAGCAGGGTAGAGACAGACGCTTCCAGGCGATCCTGCCGATCAAGGGCAAGATCCTCAATGTCGAAAAGGCCCGCTTCGACAAGATGCTTGGTTCAGACGAGATCAAGACCATGATTGCCGCACTCGGCTGCGGCATCGGTGTCGAAGACTTCGACCTCGCCCGACTCCGCTACCACCGCGTCATCATCATGACCGACGCCGATGTGGACGGCTCCCACATCCGCACCCTGCTGCTGACGTTCTTCTATCGGCAGATGCCGCAACTGGTCGATAAAGGGCACATCTACATCGCGCAACCGCCACTGTTCAGAGCTAAGCGTGGCCGCTCGGAGACCTACATCAAGGATGAGCGCGAACTCGAGCTCTTCCTGATCCGGCGTTCCGTTGAATCCCGCGTTGTCACCCAGGCGGACGGAACCGTGCTCACCCCGGATGTCCTCGAAGCGCTACTGCAGCGCACCATCGCCTTCCAGAAGTTCCTGCAGGGCGTCACCAGACGAGGCCACGAGTCGGACGTCATTCTTGCCCTGCTCGATGCCCAGGCTCGAGACCGTACGTTCTTTGCTGAGTCCGCGACCCTGGACACGCTGGCTGCGAATCTGACGACTCCCAATCGTACGGTGACGGTTGTCAGAGACGAGGAACACAACGCTTTCATGTTGCAAACCGAGGACCGCACGCTGGGCTACCCGCGACGCCAGGAGCTTGGACAGACGTTCGTGGCCTCCAGCGAATATCGGGCACTGTTCCAAGCCGCTCGCGACGTACAGCAGATCAAGTTCCCGGTCACCGTCTCCGCCGTCACGGCACAGGAAGATGGAGACGAAGAGCCTGCCGCAGAAGGAGCCGTCTCCACACCAGTCAAGCGCGACCCCGCGGTCGTTCTTGACGACCGCGAAGCCTTCGTCGATTTCTTCCTCGCGGCTGGCCGAAAGGGCGTTGCCGTCAATCGCTACAAGGGTCTCGGTGAAATGAACCCAGACACCCTGTGGATGACGACCATGGACCCCGCCAACCGCACCCTGCTGCAGGTGAAAGCAGACGATCACACCGAAGCGGACCAGATGTTCACCACCTTGATGGGTGACCAGGTCGAACCACGCCGCAAGTTCATCGAAGACAATGCCCTCGACGTTCGCAACCTCGACGTCTAGCCGCCAGTAGCACACAGCGATGCAAAGCCCCACCCCGAGCCGGACCCAGGTCAATATCGAAGACGAGATGAAGCGCTCGTACATGGATTACGCGATGAGCGTAATCATTGGACGAGCCCTTCCAGATGTCCGGGACGGCTTGAAGCCAGCCCACCGCCGCGTCCTGTACGGGATGAAGTCGATGGGCCTCGCCTCGAACCGCGGCTACCGCAAGTGCGCCAAGATCGTCGGCGAGGTGATGGGCAATTTTCACCCTCACGGCGACGCGTCAATCTACGACACGCTCGTGCGGCTCGCGCAAGACTTCAACATGCGCTCGCCCCTGGTCGACGGTCAGGGCAACTTCGGCTCCATCGACGGCGACCCGCCGGCGGCCATGCGGTACACCGAGGCGCGGCTGGAGGCCTTGGGCGACGAGATGATGACGGATCTCGACCAGGACACCGTCGACTTCATTGCGAACTACGACGAAACCACAGAAGAGCCGACGGTTCTACCCGCGCCGTATCCGAACCTTCTCGTCAACGGATCGTCCGGCATCGCCGTCGGCATGGCGACGAATATTCCTCCCCACAACATGGGCGAGGTGATCGATGGCGTGATCTGGACGATTGAGGCCGGCCTCGACGGAAACCGTCCATCCCATGAGGATAAGCAACGTCGCCTGCTGGAGTTGATTCCCGGACCCGACTTTCCGACTGGCGGCTACATCATCGGCCGCGAGGGGATTCGCCAGGCCTATCTGACGGGGCGCGGCATGGTCACCATGCGCGCCAAGGCTGATATCGAATCCGCGAAGAAGGGCGATCGGCAGTCGATCGTCATATCGGAAATTCCGTATCAGGTGAACAAGGCCCGCCTGATCGAGCGAATTGCGGACCTTGTTCGAGAGAAGACCATCGAGGGCATTTCAGACATCCGCGACGAATCCGACCGAGACGGCCTGCGCATCGTTGTCGACTTGAAGCGCGGCGAGGTCGGAGAGGTCGTGCTCAACAACCTCTACAAGCACACCGCCCTCCAGGGCACCTTCGGCGTCATCCTGCTGGCGATCGTTGGTGGACGTCCCAAGGTCCTCACCCTCGTCGAACTCATTGATACCTTCATCGAATTCCGCCGGGAGGTGGTGCGGAGACGCACCGAGTATCAACTTCGAAAGGCCGAGGCCCGCGGACACATCCTCGAGGGCCTCCGAATCGCACTTGATCAACTCGACGCCGTCATCTCACTGATCCGCTCAGCCAAGAACCCTGCGGACGCCCGAGAGGGATTGATGGCGAGCTTTGGCCTGTCCCAGATTCAGTCACAGGCCATCCTGGACATGCAGCTCCAGCGGCTCACCGGTCTGGAGCGCCAGAAGATCCTTGATGAACTCGCGGAAATTCTTCAGACCATCAGCCGCCTGAAGGCCATTCTCTCAAGCGATCGTCTGCTCATGGAAATCATCATCCAGGAGCTCCGCGAGGTCCGGGAGAAGTACTCCGATCCCCGCCGTACCGAGATCCTCGCCGCCGAAGGCGACTTCAGGATCGAAGACCTGATCGCTGATGAAGACATGGCGATCACCGTCAGTCACACCGGCTACATCAAGCGAACGGCCTTGACGAACTATCGGAGCCAGCGCCGTGGAGGCAAGGGGCGCATCGGCATGCGCACACGGGAAGAAGACTTCGTCAGTCATCTCTTTGTCGCCTCCACGCATGCGTACATCATGATCTTCTCTGATCGTGGTCGCGCTTATTGGCTGAAGGTCCACGAGATCCCCGATGTAGGACCCGATGGCCGCGGCAAGGCGATCGCGAATCTTGTGTCGATGGAGCCTGGCGAGCGCATCGCGGCGATGATCGCGGTCCGCGAATTCCAGGCGGACCGATATGTCGTCATGGGAACGCGACAGGGCGTGATTAAGAAGACGGACCTGTCGGCATTCAGCAACCCACGCGCTGGTGGCATCATCGCCGCCGACGTTGACGAGGGTGATGCCGTGATGGCCGTACAAGTGTCGGATGGTGCCAGCGAGATCTTCATTGGAACCAGGAACGGCATGGCTATTCGGTTCACCGAGACAGATGTGCGTCCGATGGGCCGAACCGCGGCTGGGGTCCGTGGTATCGCCCTGCGCGACGGTGACTCCGTCGTCGCGATGGAAGTCCTGACGCCAGGGGGTTCGATTCTGACCGTGACCGAGCAGGGCTATGGCAAGCGCACAGAGCTCGAGGAATACCGCATCCAGACACGAGGCGGAATTGGCACGATCAATATCCAGACATCTGACCGCAATGGCGAGGTGATTGGTGTTGCGCAGGTGTCCGAGCGTGACGAATTGATGCTGATCACGGAGCAGGGCAAGACGCTTCGGATGGCAGCAGGGGATATGCGGACGATCGGACGCGCGACACAGGGCGTGCGACTCATCGAGATCGAAGGCGATGACCGGGCGGTCTCGATCGCGAGGTTACCCGAACAGGACGACGACGAGACGGTTGTCGAGCCCGCAGGCGAACCGGAATCTGAAGACCCGCTGATCAACTAGGCGGGTTCGAGCTTCGCGTACTTCGCTCGAAGCGTCTTCTGTCCAACGGCGGCGAAGCGAACGACCACCTTCGCGTCGTCGCCGAGCACTTCGATACTGAGAATCGTTCCGGTTCCAAACTGTGCGTGTCGCACACGCATGCCCAGCTTCAAGCCGGATGGAGCGGACTGATCCTCGTCCTCATACGTGAACGGCTTGGGACTCGCGTCTGGCTGACGCCACGATCCGTTGTGCCGGCCGCTTCGGGCCGCGCCACCGGCCGCCGCGCCAATATCAACAAAGCGCGACGGAACCCAGTCAACCAACTCGGGTGGAATCTCCTCAAGGAAGCGAGATTGCTCCATGGCCTGATACTCCCCGAAGTTTCTGCGCCTGGCGGCTGACGTCAGAAACAGCTTGGACTCAGCCCGCGTAATCCCGACGTAGCAGAGGCGCCGCTCCTCCTCAAGCTCCGCCTCGTCATCGACCGAGCGAGCATGCGGGAACAGTCCCTCTTCAAGCCCGGCGAGCACCACCACGGGGAACTCGAGGCCCTTCGCGCTATGCAGGGTCATCATCAGCACCCTGGCATCCCTCGAGCCGTCCTCCTCATCCACATCGGATAGGAGCGATAACTGATCGACGAATCCACCGAGGGAGGCGTCTGGCGTTCGGGTCTCGTACTCACGCGCAGCCGAAACCAGTTCAGCGAGATTCTCAATCCGGCCCTGGGCCTCTTCGCTCCGCTCGCCCCGCAGATCCTCCAAATATCCGCTTCGCTCCAACACAAGCCCCAACGTCGTTGACACGGTGGCTCCAACAACCTCGCGCTGAATCCCATCAAGAATTCCACGAAAGGCATTCAGCGCACTCGTCGCCCGTGGCGGGAGCACGCGCTGTTCCACCGCCGCGACAACGCGGGACCACAGGGACAACGGGCCTGGATCCTGGCCAAAACCGTCTAACAGCGGGTAGTCGGAGTCTGACTCTCCGATTTGGACCGAGGCCAACCCCTCGAGCACGCCTTTGCCGATACCGCGGGGTGGAACATTAATCACCCGCCGAAGGCTGACGTCATCATGCGGGTTGAGCACGAGCCGGAGAAACGCTAAGGCGTCCTTGACCTCTCTCCGCTCATAAAACCGCACCCCACCGATAATCCGATAGGGCACCGCCGCTCTGCGCAGCGCGTCTTCAATCGTTCGAGACTGGGCATTAGTGCGGTACAACACGCCAACGGTGGTCTCGCGGTCCGCCCGCACCGCCTGCTGCGCCGACCTCGCGATGAACTCCGCCTCGTCGAGATCGTCAGCCGCGCGGTAGGCAACAATCTTGTCCCCGCCGAGACGCTCCGTGAACAATCGCTTCTCGCGCCTGTTCCGGTTTCTGGAGATCACCGCGGTCGCGGCGTCGAGAATGACCTGCGTCGACCGGTAGTTCTGCTCGAGCTTGACCACCAACGCGTCTGGAAACGTGTGCTCAAAATCCAGAATGTTTCGAAGGTCCGCTCCGCGCCACTTGTAGATCGACTGGTCAGGGTCTCCAACCACGCACAGGTTCTGGTGCAGCTTAGACAGATGCTCGACCAGCAGAAACTGCGGTCGGTTCGTGTCCTGGTATTCATCGACCATGACATAGCGAAAGCGGGCCGTATATCTAGCCTTGACCTCGCTCGAGGTGTCAAACAACTCGACGACCTTCAAGAGTAGGTCGTCAAAGTCGAGAGCTCTCGCCTCCCGCAGGGAGTCCGCATATAAGCCAGACACCTTCGCCAGCAACCGTTCCCGTGGATTCCCGTCCTGCTCGGAAGCCAAGGAGGTCGCCTCCATCCTGTTCTTGGCCTGGCTAATCCGGTTCAGCACCAGCCTGGCTGGCAACGCCTCTTCGTCAGCACCAAGGCTCTTCAGGGCCTGTTTGACCACCGACAACTGGTCGGCGGTGTCATAGATGACGAAGTCACGGGACAGGCCGACATGTTGCGCCTCTCGCCTGAGCAGCCTCGCGCAGAGCGCATGGAACGTTGAAATCCACATGCCGCGACAGTCGCTCTGGAGGAGGGACTCCACGCGACTCCGCATTTCCTCAGCGGCCTTGTTCGTGAACGTGACCGCCAACACGCCGTCCAGAGGAGCGAGCCCCGACTGCACCAGGTAGGCAATCCGGTGCGCAATGACCCGTGTCTTTCCCGAACCCGCGCCGGCGAGGATGAGCAGCGGACCGTCCGTCTGCTCGACGGCAGCGCGCTGTTCAGGATTCAACTGTGCCGTCAAATTCACACGGCTACTCGACAGTCACACTCTTGGCGAGGTTCCTTGGCTGATCCACATCACATCCCCGACGCACGGCAATGTGATACGCCAGCAACTGGAGCGGGATCGTGTTCAGCACCGGTGCCACGAGATCGCTCCCTCGTGGCACCTGGATCTCCACATCGCGGTCAGGGTCGAGTACGGCCGCCATGCGACGCTCACCCTGGGAGGTGATGGCAATCACTGACCCACCGCGCGCTTTGACTTCCTGCACATTGCCGAGCATCTTCTCAAACACATGGTCGGCCGGAGCAATCGCGACGACAGGCATCTGCTCATCAATCAGCGCAATCGGCCCGTGCTTCATCTCGCCTGCGGGATATCCCTCTGCGTGAATGTATGAGATTTCCTTCAACTTCAAGGCACCTTCAAGCGCAATCGGATAGTTGATTCCACGCCCAAGGAACAAGAAGTCAGACCGGTTTGAGAACCGCTCCGCGACCTTCTCAATCAGCGGAGACACTTTGAGGGCATCTTCAAGGACCAGCGGAAGTCCCATCAGGCTCTCAATGTGCGGCAACAAGCCGGCAGGGGAAAGGGTGCCTTTCGCCTGAGCCAGAAACAGCGCCAGCAACTGCAGGGCAACCAACTGCGATGTGAACGCCTTCGTTGACGCCACGCCAATCTCAGGACCGGCATGTGTGTACAGCGTGCCCTCCGATTCCCTGGTGGCCATGCTGCCCACAACATTGCAGATGGCGATGCTTACAGCACCCCTGCGCCGTGCCTCCCGAAGCGCCGCGAGGGTGTCCGCGGTTTCCCCGGATTGCGTGATCGCGACGACCAACGTGCCGGGAAGCACAACGGGCGAGCGATAGCGGTACTCCGACCCGTAGTCGACCTCGACGGGAACACCCGCCAGCATCTCGATGAAATACTTACCAACCAACGCTGCATGCCAGGATGTTCCACACGCGAGGATCGTCACGCGTTGGAGTGAACCCAGCACCGCCGGCGTCAGATTCAGTTCGTCGAGAAAGACCCGGCCATGCTCCAGGGAAATCCGCCCAAGAATCGTGTCCCGAACGGCGGCCGGCTGCTCATGAATCTCCTTGAGCATAAAGTGCCGATGGCCGCCCTTCTCGGCCATGACCGGGTCCCACGAAATGCGCTGAGCATTCCTGACCCGGGGGACGCCGCTGAAATCCGAAAAGGCCACGCCTGATGGCGTGATCACCGCCATCTCACCATCGTCCAGGAACACAACGTCCCGTGTGTGGCTCAGAATCGCGGGAATGTCCGACGCCACAAAGAACTCGCCCTCGCCCATACCGACCACGATCGGTGGGCCGCTCCTGGCCGCCACAATCATGTTCTGCTCATCCGCAGACACCACGACCACCGCAAACATGCCCCGGATGACAGCGAGCGCCCGGCGAACCGCAGCAGGAAGACCGTCCCCTCGCGATTCGCGCTCTACCAGATGCGCCACCACCTCGGTGTCGGTTTCAGTCCTGAATTCGTGGCCCGAGGCCTGCAGCTCGCTCTTCAGCTCAAGATAGTTCTCGATGATCCCGTTATGGACAACGACAATCCTGCCCGAGCAGTCGCGATGGGGATGCGCGTTCTCCTCAGTCGGTCGCCCATGGGTCGCCCAGCGCGTGTGCCCAATGCCATAAACACCGTCCACGGGGTCGCTCTCAAGCACCCGTTCCAGGTTGGCAAGCTTGCCCGCTGATCGCCGAAGCTCGATACCTTCAGGCCCGACCAGCGCTACGCCGGCCGAGTCGTAGCCCCGGTATTCCATGCGCCGGAGGCCCTCAATGAGCACCGGAAGAACGGGCTTCGGCCCGATGTAACCAATGATCCCGCACATCTGATGCGACTAACCCTTCTCGGGCCGAGCCCGGTCTGCCCAACGCTCGACATTCCGCTGGCGCGCCCGCGCAATGCCAAGACCCGCCTCGGGCACATCCTCGGTGATGGCTGACCCGGCCGCCACATAGGCGCCCTTCCCAACGGTCACTGGCGCCACAAGCTGAGTGCCACTGCCAATAAAGGCGCCGTCCTCAATCACCGTGACATGCTTGCGAGTCCCATCGTAGTTGCACGTGATGGTGCCCGCGCCAACATTGACACCAGCACCGACCTGCGCATCTCCAAGATAGGAGAGGTGATTCACCTTGGAGCCTTCCCCAAGGGACGTCTTCTTGAGCTCCACGAAATTACCGACCTTCCCGTGTGCTCCCACCACTGTCCCAGGCCGAACATGAGCACAGGGGCCAACAGCCGAATCGCTCCCCACACTCGAGTCCACAAGCACGCAAAAGTTGCCAATCGTGACCCGATCACCAAGCGTCACGTTCTGGAGGCGGACATAGCCATGAATCTCACAGGCTTCGCCAATCCGCGTGGACCCCTCCAGGATCACACCGGGATGGATCACCGTGTCCTGTCCGACCTCAACATCCGCATCGACGTAGGTGGTGGCGGGATCGACCAATGTCACACCCGCCGCCATCAGTTCCTGGTTCTTCCGCTCACGCATCACGGCACCCGCCTCCGCCAACTCATTGCGGCTGTTGATACCCCTGATCGAAACCGCGTCGTCAACCAGGACTGTTTCAACCACCCGACCCTGCGTCTTGAACACCCCTACCAGGTCCGTCAGGTAGAACTCTCCCTGGCTGTTTCCGGCTGAGATCTCCCGGAGTCCCTCCCAGAGGTCTGGCAGCGCAAAGGCGTAGATGCCGCTATTGATCTCTGCGATCTCGCGTTGAGCCGGACTCGCGTCGCGCTCCTCAACAATCGAAGAAATGGCGCCACCCTCTCTGACGATCCGCCCGTAACCGAACGGCTGACCAACACGAGCCGTCAAGACCGTAGCGGCAGCCCCTGATTGGCTATGCGCGCCCAATAGCCTGGTCAAGCTGTGGACTTTCAGCAGCGGTACGTCGCCAGACAACAACAACAACGTGCCGGATAAGCCGGAAAGGCCAGACTCGGTCTGCTGCAGAGCATGAGCCGTTCCACGCTGCTCCGCCTGGAGAACCACCCGATGGCCTCTGCTCTCCACGGCAGAGCCGACAATTTCTGCCTTATGACCAACTACAACAGAAACAGAGCGCGGCTCAAGGCTCTCAGCGCAATCCAGCACCCAGTCCAACAACGTCCGGCCGCCAATCCTGTGGAGCACCTTCGGAACGCCAGACTTCATTCTGGTGCCCTGGCCGGCAGCAAGCACCACAACGTGAAGCTCGCCCAACTGTTTTCTGTTATTTGCCAGATTCACGGGCGTCCTCAATCAGCTTATACATCGACCTTGACGGAAAACCGTACCGAACCGCCAGCTCGGCAATCGCATCACGACGCCTGAAACCCATCTTTTCTGTCAACTCACCGAATTCGAGAAGAATCGTGGCAGGGTCAGCCTCAGGACGTGCGCCACTGATCCCATCGGCTGGACCCACAACGACCGTAAATTCACCAATGGCCGGCAAGTCTCTGGCCGCCAGGTCCCCAGCGCGACCCGAAATCACTTCCTGATGAACCTTCGTCAGCTCACGAGCGACCGTAATCTGTCTATTGCCGAAATACGTATATATGTCCTTAACACAGATATTTACACGGTCTGGAGACTCAAACATAACCACTGAGCCGTCCCACCTGGCCAGCCCTGAAAACGAAGTACGCCTCTCGACTGCACCAGATGGGGCAAATCCAATAAACATCACCCTGTCCGAACGGATGCCGGCGATGGCCAGCGCAGTCGTCAACGCACTCGGACCAGGCACTACATCCACGGCCACTCCAGCGGACCTGGCTGCCTCCACCAATTCCGTGCCTGGATCAGAGATGCAAGGCATTCCCGCATCGCTGACCAGTGCGATGTCGGAACCCGCCCTCAAGCGGTCGACCAATTTCCCGAGTTCCTCGTGCGGACTGTGCGCGTGGAAGCTATTGAGGGGAGTAGAGATGCCGTAGCGAGACAGCAACTTCGCGGTTCGGCGGGTGTCCTCAGCCGCAATAACGGCGACCGAACGGAGGACCCGAAGGGCACGCTCCGAGATGTCCTCCAGGTTGCCGATCGGCGTGGCCACTATGTACAGCGTGCCCGGCATCGAAGGCTCCCATAATGTACCATTGCAGGGTTACGCGCCCGTCTATCCTTCGGGTTGCCGCTGCCCTTCGCCATTGAGAGAGTCCTAGTCGCCCAGGCATGTATCCCTCGGAGCCATTTCCACACTTCGTCGACGACGTCCTCACGTACCTCTACGAGGCTCTCCCGGCACGGGCGACCCTGGACGGCATTCACCTGCATGACGACCTACTCGAGGACCTGAGTCGACAGGGGATAGACGCCCATGCCAGGGCCCTTGCCGGTTTCAGCCGACGGCTGAACCAAATCGATCGGGAGTCACTGTCGGCCGGGGAACAAGTCGACCATCGAACCGTGACTGCGGTTCTGGACGGGCAGATATTCGACCTTGAGCGCGTGCGCTCCTGGGAGCGCAGCCCGATCTGGTATGCACAGACTCTCGGCCTTGGTCTGGCCGGGCCCACGTTTCTCGCGTTTGCTCCGGACACCGAACGAGCCCGCCGGCTACTCTCGCGGCTGCGGCAGGTGCCGCGCTATACCAAAGCCTGTCAGGACAACCTGCGTGAACCCGCGGGTATTCTCGTCAAGCTCGGTCTCGAGGCGTGGCGCGGGATCAGGACGTTTCTGGAGCGGGACCTTCCACGCGCGTTCAGCCGCGTTGACGACCTCCACCTGCTCGGCGACCTCGCGGATGCGTCTCAGGAAGCCGTTGACGCCATCTCCGCCTGCGTCGAGTATCTCGAGAAGGACGCGGCACCGAAGGCAAAGGCCTCCTTCCGCCTTGGCGCGGATGTCATCGAGCACCAGATTCGCAACGTGGAAGGGATCGGAACAGGCTCCGAACGAGCCATGGAGCTGGGGCTACGCTGGCTCTCCGAAGCGCAAGAAGAATTTCGGGCGGCAGCAGCCCAGGTGGGCAAGGGCGATCCGCAAGAGGTCTGGCGCGGTGTCAAGGCCCGCCTCCAACGGGAACGTGGACCACTTGATTCGGTCCGGGAACCTGTTGAGGAACTTGCCGGCTTCCTCAACAAGCAAACCCTCGTCACGTTCTCGGGCGCAGAGCTCCCGATTGTCGCGCCCGCGTCGGACTTCGAGCGTTGGCAGCAGGTGACCCGGTGGGCCTCAGGGCCATTTGAATCCCGACCACCCGCGACCAGACTGGCGCTGGCCGGGCCCGATGCGGCGTGGTCTGAAGAGCGCCGCCTCGAACACAACCTCGATCTCAACGACGCGACCCGGAGACTGCTGCTGGCGCGGGAAGCCTATCCAGGCCGACTGACCCTGAACGCGGCCCTCCGGCAGGTCGAATCCAAAGTGCGCAAGTCGACATTCTTCGGATCGCGCACCTTCGCGGACGGCTGGTCCCACTATGCCGAAGGCGCACTCCTGGAGACCGGATTTCGCCGAGGCGACGCCGAGCTTCGACTGTCACAGATCGCCGAGGTTCTCGTGGGGCTTGCGCGACTCGTTGTCGCGATTCGGCTTCACGCCGATGACATGTCGGTCGAACAGGGCGTCCGGTTCTTCAAAGACGAAGCGTATCTCGAAGACTCAACGGCCCGCCGGGAAGCGGAGCGCGGTGTGTTCGACCCTGGATACATGTGCCAGGCGCTTGGCCGTCGCCTGGTGCTGCGGATTCGTCACGACTACAACGAACACCATTCAATCACCGCGTCGCCCCGCGTGTTCCATGACGCCCTCCTGGCCAACGGGGGACTGCCGATCTGGGCACACCGGCGACTACTCCTGAATGATCGCGACGCGGTCACCCTCGACTGAGGCCTGCCATGCCCCTCTATGAATACGAGTGCGAAGCTTGTGGGCGTCGCTTCGAAGTGATCCGGAAGTTCTCCGACCCTCTGGTCGAGACGTGTGAACTGTGTGGCGCGGGGCCGGTCCGCCGCCTCCTGTCATCCCCTGCCATTCAATTCAAAGGCGCCGGCTGGTATGTCACCGACTATGCGCGTAGCGGGAGCCCAGACAAGGACCAGGCGAGCAAAGCACCAAAGAGCGAAGGCTCCAAAAGTGACGGCTCCAAAAATGACGCCGCGGGCGCCACCACTGATGCGAAGCCTGCACCCCCGCCTGCGCCCAAGGCCGACGCCAAAGACTAACGGCTCAGACCAAACGCAGACTCTTCAGATAGTCCCTGAACGGCTCCGCCAGATCGTGGCGTTTCAGCGCGAAATACACCACGGCCTTCAGGAACCCAAGCTTGTTACCGGTATCGTGCCGGACCCCATCGATCTCGCAGGCATAGATCGGCCGATCGCGAAGCAGGCGCCGCAGGCCGTTCGTCAGCTGAATCTCGCCGGTTTTGTCGCTGGCCGTGGCTTCCAGCGCTGGAAAGATATCCGGCGTCAGGATGTAACGCCCGATGATCGCCAGGTTCGAGGGGGCCTCGCCCCGCGAGGGCTTCTCGACCAGATCGGTAATCCGATGGACGCGCGCTCCAAACTCCGGCGCCGGCTCAACAGCGACGATGCCGTAGTTTGACACCTCGGATTCAGGGACCCTCTCAACCGCGATGACCGGGCCCTGCACCTTGTCGTACACGTCAATCATCTGCTTCAGCGCTGGCGGATTCGCGTCAATCACATCGTCACCGAGAATGACGGCAAACGGCTCCTGCTGGCAGAACTCCCTGGCGACCAGTACCGCATGACCCAGGCCGAGAGGTTCCCCCTGCCGGACATAGGCCACCTTAATCAGCCTGGTGATGTTCCGAATCTCTTCCAGCTGCGCGGTCTTTCCACGCTGTTCGAGGAAGCTTTCCAACTCCAGGGCGACATCGAAGTGGTCTTCGATCGCGTTCTTGCCACGACCGGTCACGATCACGATGTTTTCAACCCCGGACTGCACGGCCTCCTCGACCCCGTACTGGATGACGGGCTTGTCGACCAGCACGAGCATTTCCTTCGGTTGTGCCTTGGTGGCTGGCAGGAATCTGGTGCCCAGACCCGCCGCAGGGAAGACTGCCTTACGAATCGATCCGGCCATGCACGGCATCCTAACAGAGGTAGGATCAGACAGTGATTGACCCGATCTATCTGCGAGACGGGGTCGAACAGCTCCGTCAGGCTCTGACGAACCGGGGCGCCGATCCGGCCAGCCCAGAACTCGACGCCCTCGTCGCCCTCGAGGCCGAGCGACGTCGTCTTCTGCCCGAGCTGGAGAACCTCAAACGCGACCAGAACGCTGCCGGCGAGGAAGTCGCCAAGGCCAAACGTCAGGGTCTGGACACGTCCGCCATCCAGGAAGCCAACAAGGTCAGGTCTGGGCTCATCAAGGACCTCGCCGCGCAATTGGATGAGGTCGAGGCGCGCCGACAAGCCAGCCTCCTGGCAATCCCGAACGTTCCGCACGCGACCGTTCCAGTGGGGCGAAGCGCCGACGACAACGCCGAAGTGCGCCGCGTGGGCACCCCGCGCGCCTACGACTTCACGCCGCAGGCACACTGGGACCTGGGCCCCGCGCTCGGGATCATCGATTTTGAGCGGGGCACCAAGATTGCCGGTGCGCGCTTCACCGTCCTGATGGGCGCAGGGGCTCGACTCGCACGCGCCCTCATCAACTTCATGCTGCATGTGCACACGACCGAGCACGGCTATACGGAGGTTGAGCCGCCCTTCATGGTGAACAGCGCGTCGTTGACGGGGACGGGCAACCTACCCAAGTTCGAAGCCGACCTGTTCAAGATTGCCGGCGACTGGGATCTCTATATGGTCCCGACGGCAGAAGTGCCCCTGACCAACCTGCACCGCGCGGAGATTCTCGACGGACGCCAACTCCCGATTCGCTACACCGCGTACACGCCCTGTTTCCGGAGCGAAGCAGGGTCGTACGGCGCAGACGTCCGTGGCCTGATCAGACAGCACCAGTTCGACAAGGTCGAGCTGATGGTGTTTACGACCGCGGAGGATTCCTACGCAGAGCACGAACGGTTGACGCGCAACGCCGAAGAAATTTTGCGGCGCCTGGAGTTGCCGTATCGCACGATGTTGCTGTGTACCGGCGACATGGGCTTTGCCTCATCAAAGACCTACGACATCGAGGTGTGGCTGCCCAGTCAGGGCGTGTACCGGGAGATTTCCTCGTGCAGCAACACAGAGGCCTTCCAGGCGCGACGAGCCAACATCAAGTACCGGCCCGACGGTACGGGCAAACCTGAATTCGCCCACACGCTCAACGGGTCAGGACTTGCCGTGGGTCGCACGCTCATCGCGATTCTCGAGAACTACCAGCAGAAGGATGGCTCGGTCGAGGTGCCCATGGCGCTCCGCCCCTTCATGGGCGGACTCGACGTTATTCGGAAGGCCTGAGAGAAAGCCGGGTGCCCGGCGCCGGCCCAGGCCGGTCCACGCGCGGAGAGGTGGCTGAGCGGTCGATAGCGGCGGTCTTGAAAACCGTTGTACCCGGAAGGGTACCGGGGGTTCGAATCCCTCCCTCTCCGCCAACCTTACGTGGAAGCCGCGAACACCCTCATCGAAACGAGGCCAGTACGTCTGGTGGAATGGCGCAACTCACGGTGCCTGTCTTACCCGCCATCTCGATCACCACCGGTGCCGTCGGCGCGAACGGCGCGTAGTCATACGTAAACTTGCCGCCCCCTGGCTCCGGGGCCTTCGCCACAGACGCGATGGCCTTGCCACCGCGCTTCAGCCTCAGTTCCGTAAACGTGTTTTTGGACCCTTTGACCGGCGTGACACCGATGGTCACCCGGGTCCGTTGGGCTTCCGGGTAGCTTGGTGTTGGAGGTGCCTGCTTGCGGCGGACCGCCGTCCACACCTCATACGCCACCATCTTGTAGGGCGTATAGAACGCCAACTCGAAGTCCGGGTTCTTGCAGAGACCGGTATCCCAGAACACGCACGGTGGATCGCCGCCGCCCTGCTTGCCGCAGGCGATCGCCGCGTAGTACGTCTCGGGATTGATAGCGGTGATGCCTTTGGTCCACTCGGGACTGGCACCCGCCCTGGCGATGGCCGTGATCTGGGCCGCTGCGGGGGAGGCGGTGGTCAAGACACCTGTCAGGACCGCGAGCACGCTGAGAACTGCCAGAGAAGAACGCATAGGCGGCGCAGTATAAACCCCTGGAGCGCCGCACGCCCGTACTTAGCTGGCGACTCCAGGTTTCGGTGCCGTCACAAAGGCATCGGCATGAATGTCGGCGAGCCGGGCACCTGCGAGAAAGGCCCTGCGCTTCATCTTCTGCACCAGAGTAGGGTCTCCACACAGAAAGACCTGGTGACCCGCCAGGTTGGAGTAACGCCCGAACACCACGTCGTCCAGAGCACCGACCGTCGTACGCTCCACGCTGCCTGTCAGCACGCACGGGGAGTAGGACACATTCGGATGTGTCCCGGCCACGGCTTCAAGCGCGTCCACCAGATACAGGCCCTCGGGATCCCTGGCGCCGTGCAGCAGGTCGATCGGGCCTCTGTGGCCATGGCGCAGAGCGTCATGCAACACAGCCCAGAGCGGCGCGAGCCCTGTCCCCGTTCCCGCCAACACCAACGGCATGTCGACGGCGGCCGGATCATAGAAGCACTCACCATTGGGACCACGAAGTGCGACGTCACTCCCAACCGGCGCTGACGCGAACCACTGGCTCATCCGACCGCCCGGCAGCACCCGTACGTGGAAATCCAGATACGGGCTTCCGGGAAGGCTGGCGATGGAATAGCTCCGCGCCAGGCCGTCATCCCTCAGGACCGTGAGGAACTGTCCGGCGCGATATGACAACGGCTCTGAAGGCGAGATGCTGACCAGGACAACGTCACGGGACAGCGGTGTGACACCGACGATGGTCCCGCGGATGGATGCAGCGGCCGCCGCATCCGTCGAAATCTCAAGGTCGTGTTCCGGCCTGGCGAGGCACCCGAGCACAAACCCCTGCTGCGCCAACGCCGGGCGCAGGCCCACCTGCGATCCGGCGGGCGGCTCCCCGGCCGTAACCTTCACCAGGCATGACTGACATGCCCCTGCCCGGCACGAGTGGGGCAGGGGCACACCGGCCTTGAGGAGCGCCTCCAGCAGCGACTCGCCGGCCTCGACGGGGACCGACTGGCCATCACACCGGAGCGCAGGCACCTCTAACGACTCAGGACGTCGTTACGAACGGAATTGGCCAGCGCGGCCACCTGTCCGATCTGCGCGTCCGTGGCGCCCAGTTCCTTCAGCACGGCGCCCAGGTGCTCGATGACGACGTCCACATGCGTGTCATTGAGCCCCTTCGAGACCAACCCGGCATGTCCGGTGCGCATGTCCTTGCCGGTGTAGTTGTGGGGGCCTCCCATGACCATGGTCAGGAACGCCTTCTGTTTTGCCGCCTGCTTGTCCATGTCGACGCCTTCAAAGAAGCGCGCGACGCGATCATCGGCAAGCATGCGTCGATAGAAGATATCGACGGCCTTATCCACTGCTGCCGCACCGCCGAGTTCGTCAAATAGAGCCATCGTCAGTCCTCCAGATATGTGAGACCTGGAAATCTAGCACCTTGAATGCCTGTATTACAACTGTCGGCTGCGCGGCTACCATGGGTCCATGGCCCAACCCATTCCAGAGCCCGTCGATCCCACGCGTGTCACTGAATATGCGCGCGCAATCGTCGAGGCGGACAAGTTTCCCGTGCTGGCCACCGTTGATGCCGCCGGCCAGCCACGGCTCCGCCCGGTGTCGCCGGTGCGGACGGTGGGCTTTACGGTCTACGTGGCGAACCTGCGCCGATATGGCAAGACCGGAGAGATCGCGGCCAACCCGCGGGTCGAGCTCTGCTACGTCAACCCGGCACATGATCAGGTCAGACTCACCGGTCTCGCGGAAGTTGTGACGGATGCCGCCCTGCTGCGGGACATCTGGAGCGAGAACCCGCTGTTGAAGCACTACCTCGGTACGCCCGACAATCCAGAACTGATCATCTATTCCATCCGCCCCGTGCAGGTGCGATTCATGCGCGAATGGGCACTCGAATACTTCGACGTCCCTCTTCCGTAGTTCTCCGTCACTCGGCCCTCGCAGCCCCAGTGGAGGCCAGAGACCGGCGAGACGGGGCCGGGTCGGGCCGGCGGCTCCGGGCCGCGTCGTCCTCATGCCAGCTGAAGTCCTGGCCACCTGGCGGGCCTGCCACGGCCGGCGCGCTGGTGGACAGCAGCAGGCGTGACGTGCTTCGATTCTGGGAGGCGCGGTGTCCGAACACCGCAAGACATCAATTCCTTTCCGAACAGTCCGAGGCTCCGTGGCCCACCCGTTCCAAGTAGAGCGCCCTCTTATGTCAGGGGTACCGGCATGAGCGCCGTTGTCGCCGCCAGGCCAGCGACCACCGTCGTGGTGATTCGCCCGTCATCAACGCGGTTTGACGTCTGCCTAGTGCGTCGCCATGACGAGGTGGCCTTCATGGGCGGCGCGCATGTCTTTCCCGGAGGCCGTCTCGACGACGGCGACCGGCTGACAGACCCGTCGCCCATCTGCGACGGGTGTGACGTGGCGTCGGCCCAGATTCGCGACCTGCCGCCAGCTGACAGCGCCGCACATCATGTGGGTGCAATCAGAGAACTCTTCGAGGAGGCGGGCCTGCTCCTGGCGCGCTCTGTCTCAGGTAGCCCTCTATCACCGTCTGAACTGGCAGCCCAGCGAGCGTCGCTGATGAGCGGTACGACGTCGATCGAGCCGATTGCCCACGCTCTCGATGTGAGGCTGTCCTGTCAGGCGCTGACGTACTTCGCAAACTGGCGCACGCCGGAGAGTGAAGCCAAGCGCTACGATGTGCGCTTCTTCCTGGCGCGCGCACCTGAGGGGCAAGTCGTGACGCACGATGGGCACGAAACCACGGAAAGCCTCTGGATCGATCCCGCCGAAGCCACCGCGCGGTGCCGCCGGGGAGAGATGCTGCTCGCCCCACCCACCTGGACGACCCTGCGAATCCTCGACCGATTCACGACGGTGGATGAGGCGGTGGCCTGGGCACGCGCACAACGGCCAACGCGTGTGCAGCCGAGGCTCTTCGAGGTCGGCGGCGTCCGGATGCTCGCCCTGCCTGGAGACGAGGTGTACCCGCCCGTGGAGGGATTCGACACTCCGAGGGAAACCCGGTTTCGTCTCGAAGGTGGGCGGTGGAGCCCGGTCGGAGTGAATCTAGACTGACGCGGGTCCCGCGGACCGGCTGGGACGTGCGCCGGTTGATGGTGGCAGCCCAGCTGAGGTGGGCGAGACAACAATCGGCAGGAGACGCCCCCGGCCTGCCCGCTGCACGGTGCGAAGGATCACGTCCGCCATCATGTCGATGAAGGCCGGGTCCGCGTTGGCGGCTTCAGCCCGCGCCATCTCGATACCCCGGTCCCGGCAGACCGCCGCCGCCTCTTCATCGAGATCCCACAACACTTCGATGTGGTCGCAGACGAAGCCAATCGGGCAGATCACGGCGGCCGTGAGCCCGGCGTTCGACGCGTCCTTCAGGTAGTCGCAGATGTCAGGTGCAAGCCAGGGATCTTCTGGGCGCCCGCTCCTGCTCTGAAACACCAGAACCCAGTCCTTCATACCCACGCGATCGGCCACGAGCGCAGCCCCGGCCCGCAACTGCGACTCGTACCGGCTGCCCGACGCCATCGTCGCCGGAATACTGTGAGCCGTGAAGATCAGCCGCGCCCTGGACGCGGCCGCGGGCGTCAACCGGCTCCGAGCTGCCTGCACATGCGCCGCGTTCACCTCCACGAAGAGTTCGTGGTCGAACCAGCTGTCGACGTATGTGACCGCGACGTCAGCGCGCCCCTCTTCCCGGAGGACCGCCCTGGCCGCTTCGACGTTCTCCCGGTACTGCTGGCAGCTGGAATAGGAGTGCTGCGCCGCGGACACAAACGCCACGACATGGCGCACGCCGTCGGCAGACATCTGCCGGAACGTCTCGGCCAGCAGCGGGTGCCAGTTGCGCATGCCGACGTAAACCGGCAAGCGGCACCCGGCGACCGCCAAGCGCGCCCGCAGCCCCTCGGCCTGACGCATGGTCAGCGCCGTAATCGGCGAGACTCCACCGAAATGTTCGTAGTGATGGGCCACGATCTCGACCCGCTCAGGCGCCACGCGCCGTCCGCGGAGCACATTGGCTAGAAAGGGGCGGATGTCCTCGGGACCCTGTGGTCCGCCGAAGGAGACGATCAGGGCCGCGTCGAATTGCATGGGCGGATCAGGAAGGGAAACTGGCGGTGAGGCAGGGATTCGAACCCTGGGTACAACTTTAAGGTCGTACAACGGTTTAGCAAACCGCCGCTTTCGGCCACTCAGCCACCTCACCGCGGGGAGCCTTGAGTATACGACTATCTGCCCCCGCTACGGCTCTGGGGGGGCGAGCCGCCCGGTGGCGCCGTATGTGCCGGGTACGCCCGCTCCCCGGCCAGCACGCGCACCGGCAGCCGGTTCTCCGGAAGCGGCAGGGGGCAGGTGGTAAACGGGTTGAAGGCGCAGGGCGGGTTATAGGCCTGGTTGAAGTCCAGGATGGTCGTGCCGTCCTCGCGGAGGTCCGAATAGAGAAACCGGGCGGCCCCGTAGGTTTCCCGGCCACTGGAGGCATCCTTGAACACGAAGTAGAAGCGGCCGGGGCGCGTCGTGAACGGACGCAGTCGCAACGTCTCGCCATTCAGAGTGAATTCGACGACGCCCTGCGTCTTGTAGGTGTCCGTATCCCCGAACGTGTTCACGGTCTGCACGTCGCGTGGCGCTCGGTCTTCCACGAATCGTCCGGTGACGCGATACGCCGGTTGGATGTCAAACCACTGGAAGCCCAGAAAACCAGTCGCGAGCGGGCCGTTGGGATCCCAGACACGCAATGCCTTCCGGGCTCCGCTTCGATGCACGACGAAGGTCAGCCCGTTTGTCGTGAGCTCATCGGCTTTCGGTGTTCCGTCATCGACAAGAAGCAGGGGTGCTGTGACGGGTGTATCTCGCAGCGCGACCGTGGCGCCCGGCGCGGGCTCAAAGCGGACGGACTCGCCTGTCAGCACAAAACGGCCGAGGCGCGACGGCGCGGCGGCTGGGAACACGATGTCGTTCGCGGCGTCGCTACCCGCCGACTGTGCGCCATCCTTCAGGAAGTGCAGACCCGCGATCGTGACCCACTCACGTCGATAGTCCGCCTCGTGCTTGGCTCTCCACGTCTGCGTCAGCCGACGCGCCTCTTCCGGGGACACATCTGGCGTGGAGACAGCGGCACCTGAATGGCACGCTGAAACCGCGAGTGTCAGCGCGAGTAATGGCAGTGCCCAGTAGGCCGGCATGAGGGCATCGTAGTGAGCAACCCCTGACCGGTCAAACCCCGACTTGGCGGAACAGGTTCGGCCGCTAGAACGTTGCCGTCAACCCCAGCCGAATCCCGCGGGGCGCCCCTGGGGAAATGTTCGTATTGCCGTCCGCGTTCAGGTGGTAGCGGGTGTTGAGTGCGTTCTCGACATTCAACTGCAGCTTGAGCGCCTGGGAGAGCCGGAAGAAGGCCGCGGCATCAAGCCGAACATAGCCGGGGAGGCGCACCGAGTTATCGATGCTGGCAAACATCTCCGTTCGCGACACCACGCCGCCTGACACAGAGAGGCGTGGACGGATCTGCGCGGTATTCCACAGCGAGAGCGTGTGGTGCGGCACCTGTCCAACCTCTCGGCCAACCGGCGCGGCAGTGGTGGCGCTGGTCACCAGCGCCTGTTGCCTCGCGTAACCACCGCTGACCGTCCACCCCCGCCGGACTGCTCCAGCGAGACCCAACTCATACCCCGTGGTGCGTTGGCTACCCGTCTGGACAATCCGCGTGGGGTCCCGTGGGTCCGTCGAACGCGTGTTGGTCCGGTCCAGCCGGTACACCGCCGCCGTCAGCGACAGCCCACTCGTGGTGTCCCACTTCGCTCCGCCCTCGTAGTTCTGGAATCGCTCTGGCCTCAACTGCGAGGTCACGTTCGTGAGCGAGGAAAACTGATCGCCGGAGCTGGGTAGAGACGTCACACTGTGGCTCACATACAGCGAAATATTGCGTCGCGGCTTGACGACGACGCCGGCGCGCGGCGACACGAGCACGTCGGGTCGGCTCAGCGAGTCCCCATTGCGACGACTGAGGAAGTCGAGAACGAAGCGATCAGCGCGAACGCCGATCACGAACTCGACGCGAGGGGAGAGCGCGAGCTGATCCTGGGCGTACGCGGCGGCAACGGTGGTCGTGAGGTGGTTATCGGCATCCGTTGCTGCCGGACGAAACGTCACGGGCCGGGTCGTGCGTGGGTCGAGGTAGGGCACCAATATCGAAGCGGCGGCGTTCTCGAAGAACCCGGTCTTGCGCAGGTTGTTGGTCTCCTGTCGGCCGAATTCCACGCCGGAAAGGAACGTATGGTGCACGCGGCCTGTGCGAGCCAGGACGACGATGTCTGTCTGGTTGAAGACATTCCGCCGGTCAGTCGCGTTGTTGTAGGCAGAGAGGGATACGGCTGACCTGTCCGAGTTGACCGCGCCGGGCACATAGTTCTGGTAACCCCGATCGTAGTCAGCAAACAGGATCTGATTGCGGACGGTCATACCGCCGCGTCGGTGCTCCACCACTCCTGACGCCAGATGCACGTCGGCACGCACGTGACTGTCAGCCGCGTTGCCGTAGTACGTGCTTGGCGGTACATCCGCCGGTCGACCAAGAAATGACGTGATGCCGCGGTCCGCGACCCGGGCATCATGCAGAAACTCGTATCTGAGCGTCGCGCGGGTGTTGCTGGTCGGGCTGTAGTTCAGCGTTGGTGTCACCCCATATCGCTGAAGTCCAACGGCACGCCGGAACGATCCGGAGTCCTCGACCATGGCGTCGACCCTGAACGCCACAGCGTGTCCCAGCGGCTGATTGACGCCGCCCGTCATCCGCCGGTACCCGAAGGAGCCGGTTTGCAGTGAGACCTCACGTGTGCGAGCAAACCCAGCTGTGCGACTGACTCGATTGACGACGCCGCCAACGCCACCGCGGCCGAAGACCATCGCGTTTGGGCCCTTCAGCGTTTCCACCCGCTCCAGGTTGTAGACGTCGCGGAAGTACTGCACGTCGTCCCGAACGCCGTCGACAAAGAAGTCCGCCGACGAGCTGTTGCCGCGAATGACGATCTGGTCGCGATTGTTCTCTCCCTGATGGACGGAGACGCCGGGCACATACCGCAGCACGTCGCCCATGCTCACCATCATCTGATCCGCAATGGCAGCCCGGTTCGTGACGCTGACCGACTGCGGAATGTCCAGCAGTGGCGTCGGCGTCCGCGTCGCCGAGCGAATCTCCGAAGTCGACACCCGGGCAGTCACGGTGATGCTCTCTTGGAGGCCCGCCAGGGCCAGGATGCGTGGCGGTAGCACCAGGCCGGCCGCAGTGAGCACGACATCCTCCTGCCCATCCAGAAATCCTGGGGCTTCGAACAACAGTCGGTACACCCCGGGCCCTACCGTCAGCAGAAACCGGCCCTGCGAGTCGGTACTCGTCGCCTCGACTTCCGCACCGTTCCGCTCGATGCGGACCACGGCATCCGCCAGCGGTGCCGACATGGGATCGGCAAGCGCTCCGCGAATCGTCGCCGCCGGGAGCGACTGGGCTTCGGCGGCCGGTGCCAGGGCCGTAGCCCCTAGACCCACCACCAGACATCGCGAAAGCGACCAAGCCGTGACAATGAGACGCAATCTCAACACGAGGATCACTGTAGGTCGCGCCTCCGGGGCTGTCAAGGGCGGTAGCCGGCCGTATCCGGAGGGGGATGGAATAATCCCTGCGTGACCATACGCGTCCGCTTCGCCCCCTCACCCACGGGATACCTGCATGTCGGCGGCGCCCGCACCGCGCTATTCAACTGGCTGTATGCCCGCCATCACGGGGGAACGTTCATCCTCCGGGTTGAAGACACCGACGTGGCGCGGTCGTCGAACGAGATGATCTCCGGAATCCTCGAGGGCCTCCGGTGGCTCGGGATCGACTGGGACGAGGGTCCAGAAGTGGGAGGTCCCTTCGCGCCCTACCTCCAGTCCGAGCGCCTGGATCGACATCGGGAGGCCGCTGGTCGGCTCGTCCGGTCTGGTCACGCCTATAACTGCTATTGCTCCGGTGACCGCCTACGGCAGGAGCGAGAACGGGCAGAACAGGCAGGAGCGGCGTGGAAGTACGACCGGACCTGCCTGGCCCTGACTCCGGACGAACGCGCCGCGCTGGAAGCGGCCGGGGCGCCTCACGCGGTCCGATTCAAGGTGCCCAGTGGACTGGTGAGGTTCGACGATCAAGTCCACGGTCCGATCGAAGTGGACGGCGCCACGATCGAAGACTTCGTCATCCTCCGATCAGACGGCGTTCCCACGTATCACCTCTCTGTCGTCGTCGATGATGCCGACATGCACATCACGCACGTCGTGCGTGGCGATGACCACATCTCCAACACGCCGAAGCACCTGCTGCTCTTCCGGGCCCTTGGCGTGGAGCCGCCCGTCTTTGCGCACGTCCCTCTCATTCTTGGCCAGGACAAAAAGCGTCTCAGCAAGCGACACGGTGCCACCTCCGTCACGGAATACGCACGCGCCGGCTACCTTCCAGCCGCGATGGTCAACTTCCTGGCCCTGCTTGGCTGGTCACCCGGGGGCGACCGCGAATTGATGACCAGGGAGGAACTGGTCGAAGCCTTCGCACTCACAGGCATCAGTGGAGGCAATGCGGTCTTCAACACCGAGAAGCTCGATTGGATGAACGGCCAGTACATCGCGAAACTCGCACCCGAGAACCTCGCGACGCTGCTGACGCCGTACTTCGCAGAGGCAGGTCTCGCTCCCGGTGGCGACGCTGCCAGGCTCTCGCGACTGCTGGGCCTCCTGCAGCCACGCGCCAAACGCCTCACGGACTTCATCGAGCAAGCCAGGCCGTTCCTGGAAGATGCGGTCACTTACGAACCCGAGGCCGAACGGAAACACCTCAGCACGCCAACCGCCGCCACTCACGCGGGCACCCTGAGACGCGTCCTCGCGGACGCTGACCCATTTGATGCCGCCACACTTGAGGGCGTCATTCGCCAAGCCGCTGCGGACTGCGGCGTCAAGGCGGGCGACCTGATTCACGTTGCCCGAGTCGCCATGACCGGCCGCACCACCAGCCCGGGAATCTTTGACGTCCTGGAACTCCTGGGTCGCCAGCGGGTCATGGCACGACTCGATCAGCTCCAGGCCCATCTGTCGACGCTCGAGCCCACCCGCTCCCGCGAATAACTCCGCGCCCGGTGGGGGATCTTTCCTCGTCGACCTGCGCCGGCACCGAAATTCCTGCCTGATCCGATCAGTGCCCTACTAACCTTCGTGGCACTCCGGTTGCACTTCCGACTATCGACTTCACGCATCGGGGCGTGAACGACGGACGGAGTGTCACCATGGGGATCGAAAACAGGGGCTTTGCCTCTTTGGATCAGTTGAAGCGGCGGGAAGTGTCGTCGAAGGGCGGCCGGGCGGCTCATGAGAAGGGCACGGCCCATATGTGGACCAGCGAAGAAGCCAGTGCGGCCGGTCGGAAGGGCGGGGCGGCAAGCGCCCAGAGGCGTCGTGAACGCCTTGTGCCACTCACGATGAGTCCGGCCTAGACGACTCAGGAATGACATGGGCGGGGCATTCGGCCCCGCTCACACTTGCCGCGCGACCTCCCCAGCCGGTAGAATCAATCTTTACTGAAGCCCTTCGGGGCCCTGCCGAACTGGGACGTCGTTCAACGGTAGGACACCTGCCTCTGGAGCAGGTTATTGGGGTTCGAATCCCTGCGTCCCAGCCAATTTCTCCGCGTAGTCAGCCCGCCTCGGCCTAGAGGTTTGCCACCGGACTCGCGTGGGCCCTTCGCCCATGCGTGCGGTCCGGCCTGACACAGGCGTTCGCCAGTTCCCTGGTCATCCTCTTCTGTCTATTCAACCAGGCGAAGCTGTCGGCTCAGACCGTTCCCACTGAGGCCGAGGGTCTGGGCCTCGCCGTGTCCACCGAGGCGCGCCTAACGCTTGCCAGCCTCGGTCTTGAGCCGGTCGATGCGCTGCTGCAGCCGGGGATTCGGGAATACTCTGGCGACTTCCTCGAGCGCTGCAATCGCCTGATTCGGTTCGCCGGCGGCAAGATGAGCGTCGGCGGCAAGGTTCGCCTTCTGAAAGCGAAGCGGTCGGCTGTCATCCGGAACCGCCACCAACGCCAGCGCTTCCAGTGCGCCCTGCGGATTTCGTTGATCCACGAGCAGTGATTCTGCCGAGAGCAACTGAAGCTGAACCTCGGAGGGATAACGCTTCACGGCCTCGGCGATTGTGGCCGACGCCTCTGCGGAGCGCCCCGCCTTTCGCTCGCTCATGGCCTGGTGGTAATAACCAGCCAGGAGCAGTCGCTCCACATCCTTCGGGTCACCTGACCGGATGCCGACGCCCCCGGCGTAGCTGTAGACGAGTGCACCGCCGTGCTCACCTGCCTCATAGACACAGAAGACTGCCCCGAGTCCCACTACGGCTGCCACCACCCGGACCGCCCGCACCTTTGACCACTTGAACAGCGCGAGTCCCACCAACTCGATCGCGCCGAGCAGCAGTAGCGCCTTTTCGGCGCGCTCGCCCCATTCCTCATGCTCGACGACGGCAGCGCGTGCCCCCGGGACCCGCTCGACCGGGCCATGGGCCTTCTCGCCAGACTCGGACGAGACCACCGCGGCGCCCGCCGCCAGGATGATCAGCGTCGCTGCCGCGGGGCTGAGAAACGCCGGTCTGCCGAGCAACGACACCCACCGGAACAACACGCCCACGACCGCCAGGGCGATCGTGAAGTGCACGACGAGCGGATGCATGGGAGCGAGGTCAATCGTTGGCATCGTGTCGGAATCCCCTCTGAGCGCCGGGCCCGCTGAATGACGGGCGGGTCGCATAGGCCAGCCGGCATTGTAGCTGCCACCAGTGCCGTCACTCGCACCGTGCCCGGCAGAGTTCGCGGCTTCGCGCTATACTGATCCCAGTCTCTGCGCTGCACGTAGCTTTCCCGCGGGAATCGCCGACCTGACGGCCTCTGGCCGTTTCATCCTCCGTCCCCGCCCCCGATTCAGCCGCCCAGATTCGAGCGCCACATCCGGCGCCTCGTCCATTCGTCAGCCTGTCAGCGCGGTTCAGGGAAACGCTCAGGCAATTTGTCAGGAGCGTTGCACTCTCATGCCTTTTTCTACCCTCGGGCTCTCAGTCGAACTCTGTACACCGCTGGCCAAACTCGGCTACACAACCCCGACGCCGGTGCAGCTTGAGGCGATCCCGATTGTCCTCACGGGCCGCGATCTGCTCGCCAAGGCGCAGACAGGCACCGGTAAGACCGCCGCATTCGGCCTGCCGATGATTGACCGGCTGGCCGGGGGCGGCCGCCGTCAGCCCGGCAGCCGGGCACCGCGCGGGCTCGTGCTGGTCCCTACGCGAGAACTGGCCGCCCAGGTGCATCAGTCGCTAGTCACCTACGGCGCCCCGTTCCGGATGAAGGTCACCACGATCATCGGCGGCGTGTCGATGGGGCCGCAGGTGCAGAACCTGCAGCGCGGCACCGAGATTCTCGTGGCCACGCCAGGCCGACTGCTCGATCACATGGAGCGGCGCACGGTCGATCTCTCGAAGATCGAAGTCCTCGTCCTCGACGAAGCCGACCGCATGCTCGACATGGGATTCCGGCCAGCCCTCCGCCGCATTCAGGCCGCGTTGCCGAAGCGCCGGCAGACGCTGCTCTTCTCGGCCACGTTCTCGGACGAGGTCGTGGGACTTTCAGCCGAATACACGCACGTGCCCGCGCGCGTTGACGTGTCGGCCAAGACGGTCGTTCCGACGACGGTGACGCATCAGGTGCACCCGGTCGGCGAGGGTCGCAAGGGCGACCTGCTCACGCATGTGCTGCGCACGACGGGAGATGATCAGGCGCTCGTGTTCTGTAAGACGAAGCGCGGGTCAAACCGCGTTGGCGAGCACCTGGAACGCGCCGGTGTGAAGGCGGCGGTGATTCACGGCAACAAGAGCCAGGGTGCGCGCACCCGCGCGCTGGCCGACTTCAAAGCGGCCCGCGTTCGCGTCCTTGTAGCCACCGACATTGCCGCCCGCGGACTCGACATCGCGCAGTTGCCCCTCGTGGTGAACTACGACCTGCCATTGGTCGCGGCTGACTACATCCATCGCGTCGGCCGCACGGGCCGTGCGGGGTTGACGGGCCGCGCCGTGTCACTGGTGAGTCCGGGCGACCGCGAATTGCTGCGCGATATCCAGAAACTGCTGCCCGCGCCTGTCGAGCAGGTGGTGGTTGATGGCTTCTCGGCCGGTGCGGACGCCGCGCCCGACGCGCCTCGTGCTCATCGGCCCGGACCGCGCGGTCGTCAGGGTGGCCGTCCCTCAGGCCGCCCGGGACAGCCGCGCAGTGGCGGGCGCTCACACCGAGCGCCGTCCCGCGCTCGCGCCTAGACTGCAGGCGACCCGGCTGTGCCGCCGGGTCGCCGTGCACTGTCAGTTGGCGAACCCATCGCCTTCCACGGCAGGAATCGCCACCCGACGGCGACGAACCCAGTCACCGTCGCGATCACTGCCCTCGTGCCCTGAATCGGACCGACTCTGAACAGAGTGGTCAGCGCTGGCACGGTGAGAATGGCGAGCAGGCTGACGCCCGAGGCGACCCAGACCACCCAGAAGAGTCCTGAGCGCGGGACCACCGGTAGATGCATCACGGGCAGGGCTCTGCGCTCCACAAAGACCAGCGCCTGGTACCCGGCCATCAAGGTCACAAGGGCCGTGGATCGGGCCGTCGCTTCGCTTCCGCTCCCGAGACTCCACCAGTACAGGCCGACCGTCGCAGCCGACAGCAGCAGCCCCGAGGCAAACGAGCGCCACACGGCTCCGCGTGGCAAGAGCGGCGTGCCAGGCTGTCGCGGCGGCTGCCGCATCACTCCGTCGTCTGCAGGCTCGGCCTGAAAGACCAGCGCCGAGACGGGGTGCACGATCAGCTCGAGCCAGACCAGATGGATCGGCAACAGCAGGAGCGGAAGACCCGTGAGTGGCACGAGCGCGGCGAGCACGACGATCGGCACGTGAAAGGCCACGAGGTAGAGGAACGCGCGCTGGATGTTCTGGTGAATGTGCCGACCTTCACGGACCGTGGCGGCGATCGATGCGAAGTTGTCATCGAGGAGCACCAGGTCCGCCGTGGCCCTGGCCACATCGGTGCCTCGTTTGCCCATGGCGATCCCGATATCGGCCCGTCGTAAGGCCGGCGCGTCGTTGACCCCGTCTCCCGTCATCGCGACCACGGCGCCCATCGCCTTCAGGGCCGAGACAATCATCAACTTCTGAGAGGGGCTGATGCGCGCCAGGATCGCGGACGCCACGATGCGGTTGGTTCGGTCGGGCTCCTCAAGCGACTCCAGGACGTCTCCCGTCAGGATCGTGGCGTCGTCGTGCACGATACCAGCTGCCTCTGCGACGGCGTGGGCCGTCAGTGCATGGTCGCCAGTGATCATCTTGACCTGCATCCCGGCCTGCTGGCACTCGGCCACGGCAGCCGGCACCTCTGGTCGCAGGGGGTCCTGGAAGCCAATCAGTCCATGGACGATCAGAGCCCGTTCATTCGAAGCGCGGTCGACACCGGCCTCGGAGGATTGCCGCCCGGCCACCGCCAGCACTCGGAGTCCGCGCTCCGCCATCTGCGCATGGGCGGCTGTGAGCCGTTCCCGCGTCGCCTGATCCGCGTCCGCGTGCGCCAGGACACCTTCGAGCGCGCCCTTGGCACTCACAACGATGACGCCTGTCGCCTTCTCGCGCCAGACGTGCGACATGTGTTTGCCGATCGGATCGAAATCGTAGTCGTGGAGCAGCTCCCATCGCTCGGCGATACCGTGTTGCGCCACACCGTGCTCACGTGCGTAGTCCGCGAGCGCCTTTTCCATGGCGTCCGCTGGATGGCGCTCACACGCGAGCAATGCGCGTTCGAGGAATGCCTGCTCGGCAATCGCGGCATCGAGCACGAGGTGTTCCGCAACCACGAATTCTCCGCGGGTCAGCGTGCCGGTCTTGTCCGTGCAGATCACGGTCGTCGCTCCGAGCGTCTCCACCGCGGCCAATCGCCGTACCAGCATCCCGCGGCTCGCCAGACGCCACGCGCCTGCCGACAAGAACAGCGTCAGCACCAGCGGGAACTCTTCCGGAATCGCCGCCATCGCCAGACTGACTGCGCCGAGCAGGGCCTGCGTCCCTGATTCTCCACGCCAGAGTCCGGCACCGAAGAGCAGCGCCGCAACGCCCAGCGCGCCGACACCAAGCCGGCGGGCCAACGACGACGCATGCTCCTGAAGTGGGCTGACCGACGCGGGAGTCTGTGCCACCAGTGACGCGATATGACCGTAGGTCGTGTGCTGGCCTGTCGCCGTGACCCGGCCAAACCCGTGACCGGTGACCGCGAGCGACCCTGCGTAGACCCGGGTCTCCGCCGCGGTCTCATCAGCCGCGCCCCGCTTGGCCTGCGGCTCCGACTCCCCAGTCAGTGCCGACTCATCCATCGCCAGATTCGCGGTCCAGGCGAGGGTGCAGTCCGCGCTGGCCACGTGGCCCTCCACGATCGCGAGCAGGTCGCCGGGCACCACGAGCTCAAGCGGCACGGTCACGACCCGTCCCTCGCGGACGACGAAGGCGGACGGTGCGGCTGCCGCCGCCAGTTTCTTGAGCGCGGAGCGGGAACGTGCCTCAAGCAGGACGTCGACGCCTAGGACGGGGATCAGGGCGAGGGCCAGCACGATCGCGTCACGTGTTTCCCCGAGGAGCCAGTAGAGGCCAGCGGCGAGCGCCAGCATCACCGCCATCGGGTCGAGCAGCATGCCCACGGTTTCGCGCACTCCCGCCAATGGGTCGTGTCGTACCCAGCGGTTCCGCCCGTGCTCACGGAGCAGGCGCGCGGCCTCCGGCTCGCGAAGGCCTTCAAGGCCGGGTGGGATCTGGATATCAGCAGGGTTCACGGCGATCAGTTCAGTGGGCGCTCACAGCGTATCGCGGCGGCGCGACGGGGCGTCCCGCCTATCGCTCGACGTGGGCCACCAGCACGGACGAGCCAGGCGCGGCCTCACGGTAGTAAGTCGAGAAGCGAGCCGGCTCGGGCGCGGGATAGCTCTCCAGGTTGCGGGCCCACCGAAACCCGACCGCCTGGTAGCGCAATTCGACGGAGACAGAGAAGGGGCCATCCTGTTGTGCGGCGGCGACAACAAAACGCACACGATCCGAGCCACCCACGAAGTCCGGATCAGCGAGGGCGCCCCCGTGAACGGCCACGCCCGTCTCGGCGGTGGACTTGTCGAATCCACGAGGCAGCAGTCGGTTGTCCTTCAGGTATTGCGTAGCGGTCAGCAGACCGGTCGTCGGTCGACCGTTGCTGTCGCCCATTACCGATTCGTAGATCTGCACGTCCTCTGGCGAAGAAATGCGCGCGTGATGGGCTTCGTACCGTCCGGCATCTACATCCGCATCATTGCCGCCGATCGCGCCTTCCGGTGTGATCGCCCCGGATTCGAACACGACCCGGCCGCCTGCGCCCCGAACCGTGACATGCAGCCACGCCCTGCGCGCCGGATATCCGGTGGGGAACTTGTGGCCCGTCAGGTTCTTCACATCGACGTCGAATACCAGGCCCTCCGGCGAGCGTTCGGGCGCCGAGATCGTCACCGACGCGGTCTGTTCCCGGAGCTGGCGATCGGTGGCGGCCATCGTGACGGCAAAGGCTTCGTGTGGCGCCTCGACACCGAGGTCCCCCCGATGGCGGTCCAGCAGGCCGAGCATGAAGCTGTTGCCGCCAACGAATACGTGCTGCGAGAGGCCGTCCCGCAGGTCACCCAGCACGGATGACACGCGCACAGGCCCTGGCACACGCACCATGTGGCATGACTGACAGGAACGGCTCTCCTGCGGGAAGTCGCTGTGCAGCCACTCCTGGTAGTTCATCTGCTCGGGGAGTGACCCCACCACCGAACCGTCCGGACCGTAGGCGTCGGTGATGAGCGTGTGGCACGTCGCGCACAACTCGCTCTGCCGCAGGTGCGCGCCCTCAGTCTGGACGAAACCCGTGACGGAATGCATGATGCGCCGGCGTCCGGCGTCGACAGTATACGGGCCGAAGAGTGGTCTCGGTTCTCCCGGCCGTGTGGGCACCATGGTGAAGCCGGCGTTAAAGCTGGGCCGCGTACCCAATCCCACTGGCGCGATCTGATGGCACACCGTACAAGAGACTCCGTCGGCCCCCAGTCGGGCCAGTGCACCGGGGTGCGGTTGCGCGACTGGAAGATGCGCGAACACCGCACCCGTGCCGCCCGCGGCGCGAGTGACTCGCGTCGACATCGGCATGTGGCAGCCGGCACATTCGTCCTGGATCTCCGCGCTGCGGCGAGGGTGATCAAGGGCTTCCCGCCGAACGCTCGCCTGCCAGTAGGGATCGCGTCCGGAGTTGGCCATCATCGTCGCGCTCCAGGCGGCGCCGATCGACACATCCTGCCCCGATGGCGCGACGAGCTGGTTGTGACACGCCACGCAATCATCGGAGCGGGTAAAGAGGCTGAGGTGCGCACGCGTGTCTGGTGCGGCGCTCATCACGGGACGAGACATGGCTGGCGGCGCGGCGATGAATTCGACGCAGCCGCAGGCGGCGGCCAGGGCCACGGCCAGTCCGAGCCTAATGCCAGAACTTGAAGAAGCCACCATCAAACCAGTCCCAGAGCACGTAGGTCAGCACCTGTGGGTGCCGGTCGGTCCGCTCATTCAAAGGCACGCGCAGGCCGACGCTGGCGCGCACGTGCTGCAACCGACTCAGGGACACCTGCATCTGAGGCACGATGTCCCACTCGGTCTCGCTGCGCCACGGCCTGGCAGCCAGCACTTCCACCATCGGCGACCAGGATCGACCGCGCCCCCGGTCGCCGGCCAAGGTGAAGCCGACAGCGGTGCGAAGAAAGGCTTCCCGGTCGCCTTTGACACTGTCGGTCGGGATTTCGATTCCGCCGTGCATCTGGAGAAAGCCGCTGGCGCCGATCAGCTGGTCCCACATCGCGAAAGGCTCGACGATCGCAAACCCGTTACCGAGGCCGTTCGACCTGCTGCCAGTCGGGAGCGTGAGGGCGCCGCCTGCCGCGACGATGCTGCCCGTGCGACTGCCCGCATACACTACCCGCCTGAGCGCCAACTCGATATCCCCGAGTCCCCGGGCTCGTGAGCCGTTCACGTCCGGCTGAAAGGCGACCGGCACGCGCACCTCGTACTGCGCGCGTCTTCCGAGGCGGTGTTCGTAGACGAGGTCGTGACCCAGTGCCCGGCCGCGGCCAGTGTTGAGGTTGCCCGCCCAGACGAACTCGTTTTCGGGAAAGGCCTTTTCCGTGAAGAACGCGCGCGGCGGATTCAGTGTGCCGTCCGGCCACGCGGCATCGCGACAGAACGACTTGAGGTGCGCGACCACGGCTGTGAGCTGCCTCGGCGACAGCGCCTCACCGAAAGACGGCATGTGGCGATCGAGCCCGCGGACCCGTCCGCCTCCAGACGCCACGATTTCCCAGTCCTGCGATGACTCGGCGGTGTTCGTCGGGCAGTCGGTGAAGTCGGGAAGGTCGTGCCCGTCTGGGAGCGGCAGCGCAAAGCCCAGGAGCGGTTGCGGTGTGCCGCGCCCGTCCGCGGCATGGCAGGTCTGACAGGCGGCTTTATAGACCTCGGCGCCGGAGGCCTCAGCCGGCAGCGCGGGCGTTGGTGCCGGCGCCTGCGCACTGACGGCGACAGAGGTCAGAACGGCGAACGCGCCTGCGAGAAGTCGAGAGGACGAGTGCAGCCGCGCCACCGCCGCAGCGTATCGCGGCGGGGCGCGGCGTACCCAATCTGAGAGCGAATCTCGTGATGCGGGTCCGTGCTACACGAGCGCCGTCTTGTACAGCGCTTCGAGCTTGGCCCACGCCTTCTCGGCGTCGGGTTTGTTGTAGATCGGCTTGTCCTTTTCGGCGGGCATGTCCACCATGCACCAGCCGTGAGCCGAGGTGTACACCTCGACTTCAACCGGCACCTTGGCGGCCGCAAAGGAGTCTTTCAGGACTGTCTTGGCCTCGGGCTGCTGCGCATCGTCGTTGCCCGCGATGCCGAAGTACATCCGCGCCTTGATCCTGGGGGCGAGCAGGTGCGGGCTGCTGGTTTCCTTCGTCACAAGGCCTCCGCCGTGGAACGACGCACCCGCGCCGATGCGCGCCGGCAGATGGGCCGCCGTGCGGACGGTGAGGGGACCGCCCATGCAGTAGCCCTGCACACCGATCTTCTTCTTCGTGTCGACCGAGGGCTGCTTGTCGAGAAACGCCACAAAGGCCTCGGCGTCGCGCTCCGCCGCGCCGGCCCCTGTGACCGAACCCATCAGCGTGCCGAGCCTCGCCCGGTCAGCGGTGTTCTGGAAGCTGAAATGCGCCGTGTCGATTCCGGGTGCCTTGGTCACCCTGTAGAACGGATTCGGCGCAAGCACCGCGTAACCACTGGCCGCCAGGCGTCTGGCCATCTCCATCAGCGCGGGTCGCAGCCCGAACGCATCAGCCCAGATAATCACGGCCGCATGTTTGCCCGTGGCCGGGTGCGCGAAGAATGCATCGCACTCGCCGTCGGCGGTCTTGATGGCGACGTGCGCCTCTGTCACCTTCTCCGCGGCGGAGGGCACACCCGCGGCCGCGACGACGCCGGCGGCAATGGACATGCCCACGAAATCGCGGCGAGTCAAACCGCCCTGTTCTGTCTGATCCGGCCTGTCGCGGCGAGTGGTGTCGGACATTGGTCTTCTTCCTCCATGAAGTGTGTGGGTTGCCAGGGCCATCGCCCGCAGGCCGGATTCTACTGCCAGGGAGAACGGGCCGCGCCGAGTGAAATCGCGGAGTGAGCGCCGCGGGCGTAGAGACGCGCAATAGAGCCATCAGCGGCGTCCAGGCAGACCCATGGCGTCCAGGCGGGAATCGAACACGGGGCGGAGCCGTTCGCGCTGGGCTGGGTAGACTGATGCCCATGCCGAAGCGGTATTGGTTGATGAAGTGTGAGCCGTCCGCCTACACGATCGAGGCGCTGGCCCGGGACGGGCAGACTGGGTGGGAGGGCGTGCGGAACTACCAGGCGCGCAACTTCATGCGCGACCAGATGCAGGTCGGCGACCCCGTGCTCTTCTATGCGTCCAATGCCGATCCGTCAGGGGTGACTGGGCTCGCCGAGATCGTGAAGGCGGGCTATCCCGACCCGTTCGCTTTCAAGAAGGGCCACAAGTACTTCGACCCGGACAGCAAGACCGACGCGCCGGCGTGGTACACCGTCGACATCGGGTTCGTCGAGCAGTTCCCGGCCGTTGTCCCACTCGACACGCTGAAGGCCGCCAAGGGCCTGGACAAGATGATGGTCGTGCAGAAGGGAAGCCGGTTGTCCATTCAGCCGGTGACGAAAGCTGAATTCGACATCGTCTGCCGGCTCGGTCGGGCGCGATAGCCCTCGGTCAGTTCCGCATCATTCGCGTGGCGGCCGCGGCGTCCGTGGCCGAGGGCATGCCGACTCCGGCGGAATAGCCGAAGAGTTCGGCGACGGTCTTCGAGCCGTACCGGCCGTCGACCAGCTCCAGGTGATCCGCCGAAATGAGTGCCGGATGCGCCACACCGCACGCATGACTCAGCGCCAGCAGTTCCTTGCGCAGCGTGATCACGTAGTTGGCGAGCCGCGCCGACTTGCGCGTCGGATCCACGCCGCGCACCAGCCACGCGTTCTGCGTGGCGATGCCGGTTGGGCAGTGATTCGTATGGCACCGCTGCGCCTGGATGCACCCGATGGCCAGCAGCGCCTCGCGTGCCACGTTCACCATGTCGCAGCCGAGCGCGAACGCGAACACCGCGGCCTCGGGGAATCCCAGCTTCCCGGACCCGATGAAGACAATGCGGTCCGCAAGACCGGCGTCCGCGAAGATCTTCTGCACGCGGCTGAAGCCGAGCTTGAAGGGCAGCGCCACATGGTCCACGAAGACGAGGGGACCGGCGCCGGTGCCACCCTCGCCGCCGTCGATGGTGATGAAGTCGACGCCCCGGCTGCCGTCCCGCATGAGGCGCGCGAGTTCGACGAAGAACGCGGTCTCGCCCACCGCTGACTTGATCCCGACTGGCAGCCCGGTGACCTCCGCGAGGTGTTCGACGAAGTCGAGGAGGCTGTCGGCGTCGTGGAAAGCGGTGTGGACCGAAGGACTGATGCAGTCACGGTCCTGTGGGATGCCTCGGATGTCCGCGATCTCGCGAGAGATCTTGGCCATCGGCAGGACGCCCCCGACACCCGGCTTGGCACCCTGGCTCAACTTGATCTCGAGGGCCCGGATCTGCGGCGCGCGCGTCAGTGTCTCCTGAAGGCGCTCGAGACTGAAGCGCCCCTGGGCGTCGCGGCATCCGAAATAGCCCGTACCGATCTGCCAGACGAGATCGCCACCACTCAAGTGATAGGGCGAGACCCCGCCCTCGCCGGTGCTCTGCAGACAGCCGGCGATAGAGCAGCCCCGATTGAGCGATTCCACCGCGGGGCCCGACAGGGAACCGAAGCTCATGCCCGAGATGTTCACAACAGAGCTGGGACGGAACGCCTTGCGGCGCCCGCGCGCTTCACCCATGACCTTGGCGCAGGGAATGGCGTAATGCGGGTCGTGGCCGGATTCGCCCGGGGATGGGGCCGCCAGGGGAAACGTGGCGTGCTTGATGATCAGGTAGTTGGACTGCAGCTCCATCTCGTTGTCGGAGCCGAACCCGAAGTAGTTGTTCTCCCGCTTCGCGGAGGCGTACACCCACCGCCGTTGATCGCGGCTGAACGGGCGCTCCTCGTTGTTGTCGGTGACGATGTACTGGCGCAGCTCCGGGCCGATGGCCTCGAGCCAGTAGCGGAAGTGTCCGACGAGCGGGAAGTTGCGAAGGATGGCGTGTTGGCGCTGGGCCAGATCGTAGAGGACGACCGCACCGGCGACGACAACCAGGCTCAGCACCACCATGGCTGTGATTCTAGGGGACGGCGAACCTAGAACTTGAAGAGGTCGTCGAAGGCCTTCCTGGCGCTGTCCTGGCGCGGGGCCGTGGTTTCCCGCTCAACGGTGGTGCGTGGCGCATAGAACGAGCAGCTGTTCCGTTCGTTCTTGGGCGACACCCGGGCGGTCACGCCTGAGTCCGCGCACTCGAACCGGCTGGCCGGGTCAAAGGACACGCACTGCGCGCAGGCGTGCAGGTCGGTTCCGCATCGGCCGCACCGGCTCAGCAGCCCGATCTCTTCCGTCACGCTGGACCCACACTGCGCGCAGCGAACGACTTCCCGGAGGTTCAGCGACTGAACCTGCTTCATACCGTCGCGCTGCATCCGCCTGGTACCGGCGGGCGCGCCGGGCTCGGGGACTCGCTTTGTTTCGGCTGGGCGCTCCGGCCGATCCCGGGGCTCGTCCTGATATCCCCGCTGACGGTATTTGCGATCGCTCATGAAGTGGGTGAAGAAAGGCCGCGTAATAGTAGCGCCTGCCTCAACTCAACCACAAATCCACAATTTCAGGCCGGTTTCCAGAGCCTCTGAACCTTTTTTCACATTGTGTGGTACAAATGGCACCCGTCACGGCTTCGGTACTGACGGATAGACGCGCGCTGAAGTTCCCTGGGTGCGCGCGTTCGAACAGAATCAGGAGCGCGTAGAAAGCGCTGCGACAGGCTGCATGCAGATTTTCAATCGTTCGGCGAACTTCATCGCGAAGGCCAGCATCGTCGGGTTGGTGCTCGTCGTCGGGTCACTGCTTGGGCTGTTGACGACCGCCAACCGCTGGTCGTGGGTCAACAACCAGCGGGTCGTCCGCGAGCAGCCCATCCAGTTCAGTCACCAGCACCATGTGCAGACGATCGGGCTCGACTGCCGGTACTGTCATACGTCGGCAGAAACGTCGACGTTCGCCGGTATCCCCCCGACCAAGACCTGCATGAACTGCCATTCGCAGATCTGGATCACCAGTCCATATCTCGAACCAGTTCGCTCAAGCTTCCGGGACAACCGGTCATTGCGGTGGGTCCGGGTGCATGACCTCCCCGACTTCGCGTACTTCAATCACAGCGTCCACGTAAAGAAGGGCGTTGGCTGCGAAACCTGCCATGGCCGCGTCGACAAGATGCCGCTGATGCTGCAGGAGAACTCGCTGCAGATGGAATGGTGCTTGGACTGCCACCGCAATCCCGCCCAGTACCTGAGGCCCCGCTCGGAGATTTACACAATGGGGTACCGGCCTGCTGAGTCTCAGGCGGTGGTCGGCGCGCGGCTGATGAAGGAATACCACGTGAACCCACGCACGAGCTGCTCCACATGTCATCGATGAACCACGAGCACACCGGGCCGGCGGAAGAGAAGCCCGTGAGCACGTCAGGGTCAGACCTGACGCCGCTCCGAAGCAAGCTCGCCGGGACACGCGGCCGGCAATATTGGCGCAGCCTCGAAGAGGTCGCCGGTACTCCCGAGTTCGCCGAGTATCTGAACCGGGAATTTCCCGAAAACGCCTCTGAATGGCTGGACCCGAAAGGGCGCCGGGGATTCCTGAAGCTGATGGGCGCGTCGCTGGCTCTGGCCGGCGTGTCTGCTTGCACCCGTCAGCCCGAAGAGCAGATCGTTCCCTATGTGCGCCAGCCCGAAGAGCTGGTGCCCGGGCGGCCGCTGTACTACGCGACGGCGATGCCGTTCGACGGCGCCGGCGTCGGCCTCCTCGTCGAGAGCCACGAGGGTCGTCCCACGAAGATCGAGGGCAACCCGGATCACCCCTCCAGCAAGGGCGCGACCGACATCTTCGCTCAGGCGTCGATCCTTGAACTGTACGACCCGGATCGCTCCCAGACGGTCACCCACCTCGGGGACATTCGCCCGTACGCCGCTTTCGTGGCGGCGCTCTACGGCGTCCTCGAGGCGCAGAAGGCCAAGCAGGGCGCGGGCATCCGGATCCTCTCCGAGACCGTTACCTCTCCCACGCTGGCCTGGCAGATTCGCGATTTCCAGGCGCGGTACCCCGCGGCCAAATGGGTGCAGTACGAGCCCGTCGGCCGGCACAATGCCCGCGAGGGGAGCCGCGTCGCGTTCGGCGAGCAGGCTGATGCGCACTATGCGGTCGAAAAGGCCGACGTCATCGTCTCGCTCGACTCCGACTTCCTCTGCACCGGCGCTGACGCCCTCCGCCACGCGCGTGCCTTCGCGTCGCGTCGCCGTGGTCAGGGCGCCACCGGCGAACTGAACCGCTTCTACGCAGTGGAAAGCACTGCGACGAACTCCGGCACCCGGTCCGATCATCGTCTGCCGCTCAAGGCCTCGCAGATCGAACTGTTCGCCCGTGCGTTGGCCGGGGCGCTCGGCGTGTCCGGTGTCAAGTCGGTCGAGGCGCCGGCGGATGCCAAGGCCTGGATTCAGCCGCTCGCGGCGGATCTGAAAGCGACCGGGAGCAAGTCGCTGCTTATCGCTGGCGCCGGACAGCCACCGGTCGTCCACGCCATCGCGCACGCGATCAACGAGGCGCTGGGCAGCATCGGCACCACGGTGACCTACACGCGGCCCGCGGAAGCGCAGGCCGTGGATCAGTTCTCCGCCATCACCGGTTTAACCGCCGAGATGAAGGCGGGCGCCGTGGAAGTACTCCTCATCCTCGGCGGCAATCCGGTTTACAGCGTCCCCGCGGATCTGGATTTTGCGGCCGCGCTGGAGAAGGTCACCATCCGCGCTCACCACGGGCTCTACCAGAACGAAACCTCCCGGCTGTGCCACTGGCACATTCCCGAGGCCCACTTCCTTGAGACCTGGAGCGACGTGCGTGCCCTCGATGGCACCGCGTCGATCATTCAGCCGCTGATTGCCCCGTTGTATCAGGGCAAGTCCGTGCACGAAGTGATGACGGCCTTCACCGATCGGACCGAGCGCACCAGCTACGAGATCGTGCGCGAGTTCTGGGCGAAGGAATCCATGCTGGCGACCGAAGTGCCAGCGCCGGTGACTGCCGCCGCGGCCCCTGTGCCAGGCGCCAAGGCCACGGCTGCTCCGGCGAAGACTCCGGCCGGCACGGCGGTAGCCGCGACGCCGTCAGCGGCAGACGCCAAGGCCGCGGCCGAGAGCGCGCCACCGCCTGTGGCTCCGTATCCGACCCAGCCCGAGTCGCCGTTCGATAAGGCGTGGAAACAGTGGCTGAACGACGGCGTCATTCCGAACACGGCTTATGCCGCGCGTTCGCTCGCCGTGCTGAAGGATTTCGACAGCGGCCCGTCGCCGGTGAAGAGCGGCATCGAAGTGGTCTTCCGGCCCGACCCAACCGTTCACGATGGCCGTTACGCGAACCTTGCGTGGCTGCAGGAACTGCCAAAGGCGCTCACCAAGCTCACGTGGGACAACGCCGTTCTGGTTGGACCATCCACGGCTGAGCGGCTGAAGGTCGAGAACGGCGACATCGTGGAGATTGCCGCCGACGGCCGCAAGCTCCGCATTCCCGTGTGGATTGCCCCCGGGCAGGCTGCTGATGTGCTGACGCTCCATCTCGGTTATGGCCGCACACAGGCCGGCCGCGTGGGAACCGGACTCGGGTTTGACGTCAACGTGATTCGCACGGCGAAGGCGCCGTTCATCATGGGCGGCGTCGAAGTCCGGAAGACGGGCGAGAACTATCCGCTGGCCTGCACGCAGGATCATTGGTCGATGGAAGGCCGCGACCTCGTCCGTGTCGGCTCCAAGGCCGAGTACGAGCAGAATCCGCTCCTGGCGAAGGGCGAACATGCGGGCAAGAAGTTGCTCGACATGTACCAGCCCAAGAAATACGACACCTACGCCTGGGGCATGACCATCGACCAGAACGTCTGCACGGGCTGCAACGCCTGCGTGGTCGCCTGCGTCTCGGAGAACAACATCCCGGTCGTCGGCAAGGCGCAGGTCATGAACGGCCGCGAGATGCAGTGGCTCCGTATCGACCGCTACTACAGCGGCGAGCTGGACACGCCCGACACGCACTTCCAGCCGATGCCCTGCCAGCAGTGCGAGGAAGCGCCCTGCGAAGTGGTCTGCCCGGTGGCGGCCACGTCGCACAGCAATGAAGGCCTGAACGACATGGCCTACAACCGCTGCGTCGGGACCCGCTACTGCTCGAACAACTGCCCCTACAAGGTGCGGCGCTTCAACTTCCTGCTGTATCAGGATTTCGATACACCGCAGTTCAACCTGATGCGCAACCCGGACGTCACCGTCCGCAGCCGCGGCGTCATGGAGAAGTGCACCTACTGCGTGCAGCGCATCAACCACGCGCGTGGAGAGGCGATCCGGGAGGACCGGACGATTCAGGACGGAGAAGTGCTCACCGCCTGCCAGTCGGCCTGCCCGACCGAAGCGATTGTCTTCGGCGACATCAACGACCCGAAGAGCCGCGTCTCCCAGCAGAAGGCCAGCAAGCTGAACTACGGACTGCTGGAGGAACTGAATACCAAGCCCCGCACGACGTATCTGGCGGTGGTGAAGAATCCGAATCCCGCGCTTGAACCGGCCAAGGCGCCGGAATCGGCGCACGGGGGGCACGAGTAATGGCTGACGCGCACGCTTCGGACGGACGCGTCCGTCCGTTGGTGATCGAGCCGGGCCACTCGTTTGAGTCGGTCACCGGGTCGATCAGTGAAATCGTTCTGACCCAGAAGCCCACCAAGGGCTGGTTCCTTGGTCTCACGATCGGGTTCGCGTTGTTGATGGGCCTGTTGCTGGCCATCATGAACCTGCTGGTCACGGGCATTGGTATCTGGGGCAACAACGTCCCGGTCGGCTGGGCCTTCGACATCATCAACTTCGTCTGGTGGATCGGTATCGGCCACGCGGGCACGTTGATCTCAGCCATCCTGCTCCTGTTCCGCCAGCAGTGGCGGACCTCGATCAACCGCTTCGCTGAAGCGATGACGCTCTTCGCGGTGGCCTGCGCGGCGCTCTTCCCGCTGCTCCACACCGGCCGGCCTTGGCTGTCCGCGTTCTGGCTGTTCCCGTACCCGAACACGATGGGCCTCTGGCCCCAGTTCCGCAGCCCGCTCATCTGGGACGTGTTCGCCGTGTCGACCTACGCCACGGTCTCGGCGATGTTCTGGTTCGTCGGTCTGATTCCCGACCTGGCGACCCTGCGGGACCGCGCGACCAGTCCCGTGCAACGCACCATCTACGGCGCGCTCGCCATGGGCTGGCGCGGTTCGGCGATGCACTGGCAGCGCTACGAAACCGCGTATCTGCTCCTCGCTGGCCTCTCAACGCCCCTGGTGCTCTCCGTGCACACGGTGGTGAGCTTCGACTTCTCGGTGTCGCAGTTGCCGGGTTGGCACGCGACGGTTTTCCCGCCGTACTTCGTCGCCGGCGCCATCTACTCGGGCTTCGCCATGGTGCTCACCCTGGCGATTCCTCTGCGGAAGTTCTACAAGCTGACGGACTTCATCACGATGCACCACATCCACAACATGGCGAAGGTCATGCTGGTGACGGGCCTCATCGTGAGCTACGGCTACATGAACGAAGCGTTCTTCGCGTGGTACAGCGGGAACAACTTCGAGCAGTTCATGATGAAGAACCGGATGTTCGGCCCCTACGGCTGGGCCTACTGGCTCCTCATCAGCATCAATGCCGGCGTGGTCCAGCTGTTCTGGTTCCGCAAGGTCCGCGACAACATCGGCCTGCTCTTCGTGCTGTCCATCGTGGTCAATATCGGGATGTGGCTCGAGCGCTTCGTCATCATCGTGACGAGCCTCCACCGCGACTTCCTGCCCTCGTCGTGGGCGATGTACTACCCGACGCGGTGGGACTTTACGATGTATTTCGGAACCATCGGGTTGTTCGTCAGCCTGCTCTTCCTGTTCATCCGGTTCCTCCCGATGATTTCAATCTTCGAGATGCGGACCATGGTGCCGGAGGCCAAGGTGCACGACGAGAAACTGGAGGCGCTGTAGATGTCCGCATCCACATCTTCGACGCCGGCCATCTACGGACTGACGGCGGAATTCGTCAATCCGAGCGAGTTGGTGGCCGCGGCGAACCGGGCCCGCATTGCCGGATACCGGAACATGGACGCCTACTCCCCGATGCCGATCGAGGAACTCAACGAGGCGCTGGCGCTCCCCAAGACCCGCCTGCCGCGTCTGGTGCTCGCCGGAGGAATTGCTGGCACGGTGCTGGGCATGGGCCTCGAGTATTGGGCATCGACCATCGCGTATCCCATGAATATCGGCGGCCGGCCCGAGTTCACCTGGCCGTCGTTCATTCCAGTGGCGTACGAGACGACGATTCTTGGCGCCGCCCTCTCGGCGGTGGTCGGCATGATCGTGCTGAACGGGCTGCCGCAGCCGTATCACCCGGTCTTCAACGCGCCCCGTTTTCACCGGGCTTCCCAGGATCGCTTCTTCCTCTGCATCGAGTCGGCCGACCCGCAATTCGATCGGCAGGGCACTGAGCAGTTCCTCAAGGGCCTGGGTCCGCAGGAGGTCACCGAAGTTGCCTGGTAAGCTCCATCGCCTCGGCGTCCTCTCGGCCGTGGTGGCCTCGTCTGTTCTCGCCGGCGCCTGCCGTCAGGACATGCACGACAACCCCCGGTACGAGCCACTCGAAGCCTCGACGTTCTTCACCGACGGACACGCCTATCGCGTGCCGGTGGCCCACACCGTGGCCCGCGGTTCCATCCGTACGGACGAGCACCTCTACACCGGCAAGATCGGGGGTCAGCTCGCCGATGCGCTTCCCGTTGCGGCGACACCCGAGCTGCTGGCCCGCGGTCACGAGCGCTTCAACGTGTTCTGCTCGCCATGCCACGGCCGGACCGGGCGTGGAGATGGCATGGTGGTGCGCCGAGGATTCCGGCGGCCGCCGACGTTCCATAGCGACCGCCTCCGGTCTGCGCCAGTCGGCTATTTCTTCGACGTCATGACCAACGGCTTCGGCGCGATGCAGGACTATTCCGCGCAGGTTCCGGTGCCGGATCGGTGGGCCATTGCGGCCTATCTCCGCGCGCTGCAGATCAGCCAGCACGCCACGGTGGCGGACGTTCCCGCCGAGAAGCGTGCGTCGCTCGACGCTCCCGCCACGGCCGAAGACGGCGCTGGGGAGCATGCTGAGCATGGCGCGGCTGGCCACGAGAAGCAGGGGCACTAGACGATGACCCAGACCAACTACGCCGCCCCGGCCGATTTCATTGCCCGCAGCCGCCCCGCCCTGATGGCGGGAGTGGTCGGCGTCGTGCTGTGCGGCATCGGCTTCGCGGTTGCCCGCGAACAGTTCTACCGCGCCTACCTCATTGGCTATCTCCTGTGGCTGGGAATACCGCTCGGCTCCATGGCGCTCCTGATGGTGCATCACCTGTCCGGAGGCGCCTGGGGCGTCGTGATCCGCCGGATCTTCGAGGCCTCAAGCCGGACGCTGCCACTGCTGGCGATCCTCTTTCTGCCGATCGCCGCCGGGATGCACTCGCTCTATCCGTGGACGAACGAGACCCTGGTTGCGCACGACCACATCCTTCACGCCAAGTCGCCGTACCTCAACACGCCGTTCTTCCTGGTCCGGGCGGTCATCTACTTCGCCTGCTGGATTGGGCTCTCGACGCTGCTGAGCAAGTGGTCGCTGGCGCAGGATGGCGGGGACGTGAACGCGGCGCGCAAGATGCAGCGGCTCAGCGGCGCGGGTCTGGTGATTTACGGACTCACGATCACGTTTGCGGCCGTGGATTGGGTGATGTCGCTCAACCCCAAATGGTTCTCGACCATCATGGGGTTCCTGTTCATGGGTGGCCATGGACTGATCGCGCTGGCCTTCACCGTCGTCATCGCGACCGCACTGGCGCGGCGCGCACCGATGGACCACGTCTTCAAGCCCGTGCACTTTCACGACCTCGGCAAGCTGATGCTCGCCTTCGTCATGCTCTGGGCCTACTTCAACTTCTCCCAGTTCCTCATCATCTACTCCGGCAACCTGGCCGAAGAGGTGCCTTACTACATCACCCGCCTATCGAACGGCTGGCAGTATGTGGCGTTGGGGCTGCTCCTGCTCCACTTCGTGCTGCCCTTCTCGATGCTGCTGTCGCGCGACCTGAAGCGGAACGCCAACCGGCTGATCACGATCGCGGTGCTGGTGATCGTGATGCGCCTGGTGGACATCGCGTTCCTGGTGTCACCGGAGTTCAACAGCGCCGGCGCGAATCTGCATGCGGGCGAAGACGCCGTGTCCTCGGCCTTCGTCAACTGGCTCGACGTTGCGGCTCCACTCGCCATCGGGGGCATCTGGGTGGCGTATTTCCTGCGTCAGCTTGGCAGCCGGCCACTGCTGCCGCTTCGGGAACCTGATCTGGCCAAGGCGATTGCCGCCACGGGAGGGCACTGATGAGCGACCATCACGCCCACGCGCACACGACTCCGGACGACGACTATCTCCCCGGACCTGCAAGCTCCGGATACGAACATACCGACGCCCACACCGGCGCCATTATCAAGTTCCTGGCGTGGCTCACAGCGCTGGTGATCGTGACGCACCTGCTGATGGGCGGCATGTTCTCGTTCCTTCAGCACCAGAACGAAGAGACGTCGGCGCGGCGGTATCCGCTCGCGGAAACCAACGCGCAGCGGCTCCCGCCAGAACCGCGCCTCCAGACGAGCCCGACAAAAGATCTCGTAGCCGTCCGCGCTGAAGAAAACGCGCTCCTCGCCAGCTACGGCTGGGTGGACAAGGCCGCCGGCACCGTGCACATCCCAATTGAGGAGGCGATCCGCCTGGCGACCAAAGGGCTTCGTTCGCGCCCGGACTCCACGGCACCCGGCATGGTCCCCTTCGAGAACGCCAACGCGACGCTGTCAAATGCGAGCGCGGGGCGCCTGACGGAGCGGCGGAGGCAATAGTGATGCCCCGCCTTTCCCCTCTCTTCCTGGCTGCGCTGACGGCGACGACGCTCGCTTCGTCGGCGTACGCCCAGCAGTCCCCGGGCTTGCCTGGGTCAATGGAGGCGCCAGGCCTGGCCTCGACCGTGGTGCCGAAGCAGCTGGAGGGAGTGTCCTTCCAACAGCGGCTGAACACGCAGCTGCCGCTCGACACACCCTTCAAGGACGAATACGGGCGCGACGTTACGCTTGGGAGCTACTTCTCAAAGAAGCCCGTGCTTCTGGCGTTTGTGTATTTCCAGTGCCCGATGCTCTGCACGCAGGTGCTGAATGGCACGGCCAGCTCACTCAAGCCGCTGCCGTTTGTGGTCGGACGCGACTTCGACATCGTCTTCCTGAGCTTTGACCCGCGCGATACTCCTGAGGCGGCGCAGGCCAAGAAGTCCGCCCTGCTGGCCGACTATCACCAGACGGCGACGGCGGACGGCTGGCACTTTCTGACCGGGACCGAAGCCAACATCAAGGCAGTGACCAGCGCGGCCGGGTTCACCTATCAGTGGGATGAACGGACTCAGCAGTTCGCACACGTGAGCGGCGTGCTGGTCGCCACCCCGGACGGCCGCCTTTCCCGCTACTTCTACGGCATCGAATACTCACCGAAGGATCTCCGCCTGGCGCTGGTGGAATCCGGGCGCGGAACCATCGGCAGCGCCGTCGACCAACTCCTGCTCTACTGCTATCACTACGACGCCGCGGCCGGTCGGTACGGCGCGATCCCCATGAACATTATCCGTCTGGGAGGCGGCATGACCGTGCTTATCCTTGGCGGCTTCATCTGGCTGGCGCTGCGGAAAGATTCCGCAGTGGCGCACGCGTAACCATGTTTTCCGCACCCCCGCTCTTTCCGGAACAGGCGTCGGCCCTGGCACCCCAGGTCGACAACCTGTACTTCTTCCTCATCGCGGTCACGGTGTTCTTCGCCGGCGTGGTGGCCCTCGCGGTTGGATACTTCGCCCTGAAGTACCGCCGCAAGCACCCCGACGACGTGGGCGCCAACATCCACGGCTCGGTGCCGTTGGAAATACTGTGGACCGTCATTCCGTTTGTCATCGCGATGTTCATCTTCGCGTGGTCGACGACGGTGTATTTCCGCATCATCCGTCCGCCCGATGAACGGCTCGAGATCTACGCCGTCGGCAAGCGGTGGATGTGGAAGTTCCAGCACATCGACGGGCAGCGCGAAATCAACGAGCTGCACCTGCCGGTGGGCAGAGCCGTCAAGATGACCATCTCATCAGAAGACGTCATCCACGATGTCTTCGTGCCTGCCTTCCGCGTCAAGGCAGACGCCATCCCGGGGCGGTACACGTCGATCTGGTTCACGCCGACCAAGCCCGGTGAATATCACCTCTTCTGTTCCCAGTACTGCGGAACCAAGCACTCCGGCATGGTCGGCACCGTGATCGTGATGGAGCCGCACGCATACGAGCAGTGGCTGTCTGGCGGCACGAGCGAAGGCTCACTGGCCACCAAGGGTCAGAAGCTCTTCCAGGATCTGGCGTGCATTTCATGCCACGTCCCGGAGGGCAGTGGCCGCGGGCCGACTCTCCATGGGGTCTTCGGCTCGCAGGTCACACTCTCAACCGGCAGCGTCATCCTCGCCGACGAAAACTACATTCGCGAGTCCATCCTGACGCCTCAGGCGAAGCTCGTGGCCGGTTATCAGCCCCAGATGCCCACCTTCCAGGGCCTGGTTAACGAGGAGGGCGTGATGGCTCTCCTTGAGTACGTGAAATCCATGCGTAAGCCCGCGACGCGAGAGCCATGACAACGCCAGCGTATCCAGAACTCAATTATCTCAACGCCACCCACGGCATCCGCTCGTGGCTCCTGACGAAGGACCACAAGCGCATCGCGCTGCTGTACCTCATCAGCGTGACGGTGTTCTTCGGCCTTGGTGGCATGTTCGCTGGATTGATCCGGCTTGAACTGACCACGCCAGCCGGTGACCTGCTGGCGGCCGACACCTACAACAAGATGTTCACGATGCACGGCATCGTGATGATCTTCTTCTTTCTGATCCCATCGATTCCGGCGATTCTGGGCAACTTCCTGATCCCGATCATGATCGGGGCGAAGGACCTCGCGTTTCCCCGCATCAACCTGCTGAGCTGGTACATCTACATCATCGGCGGCAGCTTCACGCTCTACGCCATCGTCGTGGGTGGTGTCGACACCGGGTGGACCTTCTACACGCCGTACAGCACGAGCGCGTCGAATACCAACGTCCTGCCGACAGGCATCGGCATCTTCATCACGGGCTTCTCGTCCATTCTCACTGGACTGAACTTCATCGTCACCATTCACCGGATGCGCGCGCCGGGCCTGACCTGGTTCCGCCTGCCGCTGTTTGTGTGGGCACACTACGCGACCAGCCTGATCCAGATCCTGGGCACCCCCGTCGTGGCCATTACGGTCCTGATGCTGGCGGCTGAGCGGGCGTTCGGGATCGGCATCTTCAACCCGGCCCTTGGCGGCGACCCGGTCCTCTTCCAGCACCTGTTCTGGTTCTACTCGCACCCGGCCGTCTACATCATGATTCTGCCGGCCATGGGCGTCATCAGCGAGTTGGTGGCCTGCTTCTCCCGCAAGCCCATCTTTGGCTACTCGTTCGTCGCGTTCTCGAGTCTCGCGATTGCCGTCTTCGGCTTCCTTGTGTGGGCGCACCACATGTTTGTCGCTGGCATCTCGCCCTACGCGGCGATGGTCTTCTCGTTCCTGAGCTTCGCGGTCGCCATTCCCTCCGCGGTGAAGACCTTCAACTGGGCGGCGACGATGTATAAGGGCGCCATCTGGCTGGCCTCGCCGATGATCTTCGTCTTCGGCTTCCTGGGCCTGTTCACAATCGGCGGTCTCACGGGGCTGTTCCTCGCGTCCCTCGGCACCGACATCCACATCCACGATACCTACTTCGTGGTGGCGCACTTCCACTACATCATGGTCGGTGGCGCCATCATGGGCTACCTCGCCGGCATTCACTTCTACTGGCCGAAGATCACGGGCCGGATGTATCCGGAAGCGTGGGCCAAGTTCTCGGCCCTCGCCGTGTTCGTGGGCTTCAACCTGACATTCTTCCCCCAGTTCATCCTGGGTTACATGGGCATGCCGCGGCGGTACCACACCTACCCGCCGGAGTTTCAGGTCCTGAATGTGTTGTCGTCGGCCGGAGCCACCATCCTCGCCGTCGGCTACTCGATTCCGCTGATCTATCTCCTCTGGTCGCTCAAGTACGGCAAGGTTGCTGGCAATAATCCGTGGGGGGCGACCGGACTCGAGTGGAAGACGCAGTCGCCGCCGCTGACGGAAAACTTCACGGAGACGCCGATCGTCACCGAAGAACCGTACGACTACGCACGACAGGGGGCGCACGTTGGCTGAGTCTCTCGCCCACGCGACCGCCGCACACGGCGGCCATCATCACCACCCGGCGCAGCAGCACCAGTTCGAAACGATGGTGCAGCAGAAGGAGAGCGTCACCCTCGGGATGTGGGTGTTCCTGGCGCAGGAAGTCATGTTCTTCGGCGGCCTGTTCATGGCCTATCTGCTCTACCGCGTCTGGTATCCAGCCGCGTGGGCCGAGGGTAGCCAGGAACTCGACGTCATGCTCGGCGGCATCAATACCGTCGTCCTGATTGGCAGCTCGCTGACGATGGCCTTCGCCGTTCGCTGCGCGCAGCTCGGTCAGAACAAGGCCACACGAAACTGGCTGCTCCTGACCTTGGTACTCGGACTGGTGTTCGTCGTCATCAAGGGTTTCGAGTATTACCACAAGTTCGAAATGCACCATATCCCTGGCGCCGACTTCGTGTTCCACGGCCCGAATGCCGACCAGATCCAGATCTTCCTCTCGCTCTACTTCATGATGACCGGCCTGCACGCACTGCACATGCTGATCGGGTTCGGCATCCTGGCGTGGATCGCCGGCATGGCCCACAAGGGGCGCTTCTCGCCGGAGTACTACTCACACGTCGAAATGGCCGGACTCTACTGGCACTTCGTCGACATCGTGTGGATCTTCCTCTTCCCCTTGCTCTATCTGGTGGACCGCGTCCACCACGTCGGATAGACAGGCGAGGCGACTGATATGTCCGGACACGTTTCGCCCAAGAGCATGTATTTCACGATCTTCGGCGCCCTGATGTTCTTCACGGCGCTGACGGTCGGTGTGGCCTTTGTTGATCTGGGCCACCTTAATTTCCCGGTGGCACTGGCCATCGCGATCACCAAGGCCACCCTGGTGATCCTGTTCTTCATGCACGTCATCCACAGCAGCCGCCTCACGAAGCTCATCGTGGCGACGGGATTCTTCTTCCTGCTGATCCTGTTTGGCTTGACGATGACCGACTATCTGACCCGCGGCATCCAGCCAAACGGTCAGAAGGGGTCGATGATTACCCAGCACTGATATCGCCCAGCTCTGCGCTGGGGAATTTGGGCGGCGCGAGGGGCTTGACCGTCCTTCCGCCGCCCCGTTTGTTTCTACCGGCGGTGTGCGCCGACGAGAATCCCTCCGAGCGCTCCCCGAACCCTCGCGTCAGGCCGGGCCGCCCCCGCGGTGCGGGTCTGCTGCCCAGCCCGAGGCCTCAGTCAGGCGAGGCGGGCGGTGCCCCTTCTCGCAGTGCCGTGCCTGACCGCCGTTGGACGGATTCACGCCTGGCGGCGCGCTCGAACAGCCCCTCGCCGAACACGAGGAGCATCGCGCGAGGGCCTACTTCACCAGTTCACACTCTCCGACGTACTGCTCGGGCCGCGACGTGAAGCCGGGGAGCTGGACCGGCGTGAATTCATGGCGCGAGTGGGCTGCCTTGTACTTGCCCTTGTGGGCTGGGCTATTGAAGACGGTCGTCATGTAGACGGGACCGCCCGAGTCCGTCGTCAGCAGATGGAGGTGTCCGCCGACGATTCGCACTGTGATGTAGAAGTTGCCGGACATGCCCTTTACCTGAGCACTGCCGTCCTGGGTATCGATGGCTTGGTAAACCAGAGTGAACTCGGACTTCTTCACCTCGTTGGTGACCTCGCCCTCCTTCGACCAGGTGCCAGTGGACATCACGGGGAAGGTGCACGAAATCTCCGTGGCGGTGGACAGCGTCAGGCCACCATCCTGAGCGGCGGCCGAGCGGGAGAGGCCCAGGGCGGCCACGACAACAAGAGCCAGAGTCACAGTGCGCATGTGCAATACAATACACGCGGAAAATAGCTGTCCCAAGAGAGTTCCGGCCCGTGTCCAGACGACCCTCGCTTTTCACCCTCGTGCTCGCCCTGTGCAGTTCGGCGCTCCTCCTTGCCCAGCAGGGAAAGGCGGAGCTTGTCCAGGCGCACCTGAAGAGCCTGTTTCCAACCGCCACGTCGTTTTCGGCCAAGGAAGCGCTGCCGCTGCCGCACTTCAAGGCCTTCATCACCGACGCCAAAGGCCAGCCGCAGCTGCTTGGCGTGGCCTTTTACACCACGGAACTTGAGCCCCTGGAACGTGGCTACGACGGCCCCGTCAAGATGCTCGTGGGCCTCGACACGAAGGGCGTCATCGCGGGCATCGTCGTGGTGCAGCACAACGAACCCTTCGGGAAGTTCTCGGTCGACACGCCGCGCTTCGCCCAACAGTTCAAGGGCAAGAGCGTCAAGGATCCCTTCAAGCCCGGCGAAGACCTGGATGTGGTGGCGACCGCCACCATCACGATCACCCATGCCACCCGGGCCGTGAGGAAGAGCGCCCGTCACGTTGCCATCCAGATGTTCAAGCCGGAAGACGCGAAGTAAGACCATGTCGATCCGACCAGCGCTCGTGCTTTGTGCCTGCGTGCTTGGACTGGGTGTGCTCACTGCGCAGACGCCTGCGCCAGGCGGCGTGAATCCCACGCCTGCCAGCAAAGCTTCGAAGCTGCCTGAGCAGATGGCTCGGGCGTTTCCCGGTGCGCAGAGCTTCTCACCCAAGCAGGGCGACCCACCCCATTTCGTGGCCTACGGGACTGACGCCGCTGGCAAGCAGACGCCCATCGGCTATGTGTACTGGACCACCGAACTCGAGCCGCTGGAGCGCGGGTATGACGGTCCGATCAAGATGCTGGTCGGCATGGACATGAAGGGCGTGCTCACCGGTCTCGTGGTCGCCGAGCACCACGAGCCGTACGGCAACATCTCCGTGGAAACGCCCGGCTTTGTCTCCCAGTTCCGCGGCAAGAGTATCCGCGACAGCTTTAGAGTCGGCGCGGATGTTGACGCCATCTCACGCGCGACGATCACCGTGACCAGCGCCGCGCGCGCCATCAAGAATGCGTCGCGCCGCATGGCGCGGCAGTATCTGCCGGCCCCTGAAAAGTGATGCGCCTTCGCCTCCGCGTCCTGGCGGCGCTGTATGCCGGGGTGCTGACCCTGGGCCTCACCGGGATCGCCCAGGCGCAGGAGGCTCCACGCCCGGCCACCGGCGTTCCGGCCCCGAAGGCCGCTCCCGCGCCTGCCGCCGGTGCCGCCGCCGGGAGCAAGGCGGACGACGACAACGGCTGGAATTTTGACGACGAGGACGAAGAGAAGACCGCCCGCGAACAGACGCTGGGCGAAATCGTCCGCCCCCAGCTTCCGGACATCGCGGCCTTCACGGGCCTGCTGGTCCTGTGCCTCATCAGCTTCTTCAAGAAAAGCGACGCGCTGAAGATCGCCACGCTCGTCTACACGCTCGTGTTCCTGGGCTTCCTGCGCAGCCAGCTCTACTCCGTGGTGAACATCTTCGGGCTCATCACGATGAACCTGCCGATCTTCTCCAACGCGATCTTCACCTACATGTTCTGGGCCGCGACGCTCGGCACGACCGTCATCTGGGGCCGGCTCTACTGTGGCCGCCTCTGCGCCTTCGGCGCCCTGACGCAGTTGATGGACCGGTTCGTGCCGAAGAAGTGGCAGCTCAAGATCCCGGTGAAGGTGGAGCAGAACGCCTACTACTTTAAGTACGCGCTGCTTGTGTTTGTCATCGGATACTACCTGACCACGCACAACATTCTGGTCTCCCGGTATGTCGAGCCCTTCTGGATGTTCGGCGCGCTCGCGAACTTCGAGGCGTTTACCGCCGTCCCGGGTGCGTGGCTCCTCTGGGGCATGCTGGCCGCCCTCCTTCTGGCCTCCATCGTCGTCCGGAATCTCTACTGCCGGTTCATCTGCCCGGTGGGCACCTTTCTCGGCATCATCTCCAGCATCACGACGATCTTCCGGATCAAGCGTTGGTCCGAGTGCAAGTCGTGCACGATCTGCGAGCGCGCCTGCGAGTGGGGCGCCATCCAGGGGCCCCGCATCATTCGAAGCGAGTGCGTCCGCTGCGATGATTGCGAGCGGATCTACGACGACACGAAGAAGTGCGTCCACTGGATCGTGATCGAGCGCAAGGACGTCCTCCTCGCGCGCGCGGCCGCCCGCACCGCAGCCGCACAGGCCCGCGCCCAGAGCTGAGCGCGGCACGGCCGCCCTGGCCGAGCCGTCAGGCCTGGCGGGAGCCCTCGCCAGCCCGAGGCCCCGAGGGCGCTCCAGCGAGCGCGAGCCCACCATGTCGAGGGCATGCGTCGACCCCGCGGCGAAGTACCCTGTGGGCCAACATGGATTTCGAACTCCGCACGGCGCTTCCAGTCCTGACGCGCACTCCGGCTGTCCTGGATGCGCTGCTCCGGAATCTGCCCTCTGACTGGGTCTCGCGCAATGAAGGGCCGGATACCTGGAGTCCGTACGACGTGGTCGGCCACCTCATTCATGGCGAGCGAACGGACTGGATGCCTCGCGCCGAACACCTCCTGCGGCATGGGGAGGCGATACCTTTTCCTGTCTTTGATCGCTTCGCGCAGCTCGAAGCGTCCAGCGGTCAGGGTCTCCCGGCCTTGCTCGATACCTTCGCTGAGCTGCGGGTCGAGAGCCTGCGCCGCCTCGAAGCGTTGAACCTGACGGCGGCGGATCTGGATCGCCCGGGCCGGCATCCCGAGTTCGGGCGCGTCACGCTTGCCCAGCATCTGGCGACGTGGGTCGCCCACGACCTTGACCACGTGGTTCAGGTCGCGCGCGTGATGGGCCGGCAGTACACGGAGGCGGTCGGCCCATGGCGGAACTACCTGCGAATCATCGGGCCCGCCTGACCGGCCTCGCCGACTCACGGGCCGTTACGTCGCTGTCGAGGTTCACATGCTCTTCATGGTGATCGAGTCCTTCCGCGGCGGGAACGCTGAACCGGTCTACGCGCGGTTCCGCACGCGTGGCCGCCTCGCACCGGACGGCGTGAACTACGTCAACAGCTGGGTGACGGCTGATCTCACGCGCTGTTACCAGGTCATGGAGAGTCCGAGCCGTGCGCTCCTTGATGAGTGGATGGCAGCCTGGAGTGACCTCGTGGAGTTCGAAGTGATCCCGGTCATCACCTCACCGGAGGCGGCCGCGCGAGTACCGTCGCCCTAGGGCGCGTCGGTCGGGCGCGCCAGCATCGTGACCCTGCCCTTCAGGCCCGACGACACGACGACCTCGTTGCCGGCACCCACGATCACGGCTTCCACATCCGGAATCCGCTCCACGAGCGCGAGGCCGCGCACCGGCCCGAGGATGAAGACCCCTTTGGCGAGCGCATCGGCGATGACCGCCTTGTTCGTCACGAGCGTCACGCTCCGCGAGAGGCGCGCGGGCTCGCCGGTCGTGAGGTCGATGATGTGGTGATACCGCCGGCCGTCCTTCAGAAAGAAGCGTTCGTAGTCGCCTGACGTGCTGAATGTGCCGTCGGTCAGTTCCACCTTGGCGAAACTGCGCTCAACCGGCCCGCGAGGATCGCGGATGCCGAGCCGCCATGGCCGGCCGTCCTTCATGCCACCGACGTAGAGATCGCCGCCGGCCTGAATGATGAAGTCCCTGAGGCCGTGGCTCTTGAGGATGGCGACGGCACGGTCCACCGCATAGCCCTTGCCGATGCCGCCCAGGTGCACTCGCATGCCCGCGCGGGCAAGGAAGGCCGTGCCCGCGCCATCGTCGATGGTGAGCGCCCGGTAGTCGACCAGCGCCAGGGCCGCCTTCACGCGCGCGGGATCGGGCACCGTGCCGTCCTTGTCCTGCGCGTCGAACTTCCAGAGACCGGAAAGAGCCCCAAAGGTGACGTCGAAGGCCCCGCCGGTCCACTCACTGACCTGGCGCGCGATGCGGAGCACCTCCCGAGTCTCGGCGCTCACAGGCACCGGGTGGCTCCCGGCGGCGGCGTTCAGCCGAAGCACCTCGCTGTCCGGCTTCCACACGCTCAACAGGGCGTCGAGCCGGTCAAACTCGGCAAACACCTCCCGGCAGGCCTGCTCGGCGGCTGCCGTCTCCGCTGTCGAGACCGTCACACGCAGGAGCGTCCCCATCGTCTCGTGCGTGCGTTCGACAGCCGGGGCAGAGGGGGCCTCTGTGCGGTCCGCCTCGGCCGGGGCCGGGCTGTGCGCGTTGGTGCAGGCGCTCCCCAGCAGGGGCAGCACCAGCACAGAGCAGCAGAGGGCACGCATCACGCCCGTAGCTTAGCAACGCCGGTGGTACAGTGAATCCTCCGTCTCCCGACATGCCCGCCGATCGCCTGTCCCAGGTGCTCCATCAGTACTGGGGCTATTCCTCCTTCCGTCCGCTCCAGCGCGAGGCCATGGATGCCGTCGTGGCCGGGCGCGATTCGGTTGTGGTGCTGCCGACCGGCGGCGGCAAATCCCTGTGCTTCCAGGCGCCGGCGCTGGTCCGCGATGGGTTGGCCGTCGTTGTCTCGCCCCTCATCTCGCTGATGAAGGACCAGGTCGACACACTGCTCGGCAATGGCGTTCCCGCAGCGCTCTTCAACAGCTCGCTCTCGGGCGAGGCGAAGTCGCGTGTGATGAGCGGCCTGCGCCGGCGCGAGTTCCGGCTGCTCTACGTGTCGCCCGAGCGGCTGGTTGGCGAGGGCGGCCAGTCCTTCTGCACCATGCTCGCTGGCTGTGGCGTCAGCTTCGTGGCCATCGACGAAGCCCACTGCATCAGCCAGTGGGGACATGACTTCCGGCCGGAATACCGCCAGCTGGCCTCGCTCAAGCAGCTCTTTCCGGGCGCCAGCCTCCACGCGTTTACCGCCACGGCCACGGCCCGCGTCCGGCGCGACATCACGACGCAGCTCGCCCTCGAGGACCCGGTGGAGCTGGTGGGCGGCTTCGACCGGCCCAACCTCGTCTACCGCGTGCTCCCGCGCGACGTGCTGAAGAAGCAGCTCCTCGCGGTGTTGGAGCGCCATCCGCGCGAGGCGGGCATCATCTACTGCACCTCGCGCAAGGAAGTGGATGCCCTCGCGGACTGGCTCACCGAGAACGGCCACCCGGCGTTGCCGTATCACGCGGGCCTCTCGGACGAGGAGCGCCACCGCAACCAGGATGCGTTCCTCGACGAGCGCGTGGAGCTGGTGGTCGCCACCGTCGCCTTCGGCATGGGCATCGACCGGTCGGATGTGCGCTTCGTCGTGCATGTGGGCGCGCCGCGGTCCGTCGAGCACTATCAGCAGGAATCCGGCCGTGCCGGTCGCGACGGTCTCGAGGCAGAGTGCCTCCTCATCTCCTCGGCGGCCGACTTCATGCGCTGGCGCGTGATGCTCGAACGCAACGGCGAGTTTACGGACGCCTCGAAGACGCTCCTGCAGCAGATGGAGCGCTACGCGGGCGGCACGAGCTGCCGGCACCGCCATTTGAGCGAGTACTTCGGCGACCGCTGGGGCAAGACCGACTGCGGTGCCTGCGATGTGTGCCTGGGCGAGCTGGAATCGGTGCCCGAGCCTGTCACCGTGGCCCGCAAGATCCTCTCGTGCGTGGCCCGCGTGGGGCAGCGATTCGGCGCGGCGCACATCACGGCGGTGCTCCGCGGACAGTCCAGCGAGGCGGTGGTCACGCGCGGCCACGCCGAGCTCAGCACGTTCGGCCTCCTCTCGGGCACGTCCATCGCGGAGGTGCGCGGCTACATCGAACAGCTTTCGGCTCTGGGGCTCCTGCGCCAGACGGGCGACGCCTATCCGGTGCTCGCACTCACGCCCCTCGGTTCGGCGCTGCTCAAGGACCCGGCCGCGTGCCCGGACCTCGTACTGGCGCGGCAGAAGCCGCCCAGGCGCGACGGCACCAGGACGCGCTCCACGGCTGAGGCCGAATCGTGGCAGGACGTGGACCGGACGCTCTTCGACCGTCTGCGCGAGGTCCGTCTGCGCATTGCGCGCACCCGCGGCGTGCCGCCCTATGTCATCTTTCACGACGCCGCCCTGCGCGACATGGCGCGCGTCAAGCCCACCACGGCGGCAGCGCTGCTCGACGTTCGCGGCGTCGGCGCACGCAAGGCCGAGGATCTGGGTGAAGAGTTCCTTGATGCAATCCGCGCCCACACTTTCTGACCTATGCCACTGCTGACTCTCGACCACGTTACCCACGCCTACGGGCATGTTCCGCTCCTCGACGACGCCTTCCTGCAGATTGAGACCGGGGAGCGGGTGTGCATCATCGGCCGGAACGGCGCGGGCAAGTCCACGCTGCTGCAGGTCGTGAGCGGGGAAGCCGAGGCCGATGCCGGTACGGTCTGGCGCGAGCCTGGCCTGCGCATTGGCCGGCTTCAGCAGGATGCGATCCTGCGTGACGAACGGACGGTCTTCGAGGTCGTCGCCGATGGCCTGGTGCTGCGCCACGACGAGGAGCCGTGGATGCGCGATCAGCGCGTCGAGATGGTGGTCTCGCGGCTGCACCTGCCGGCGGACGCCCGTGCGAGCACCCTCTCCGGCGGGTGGCGCCGGCGCGTGCTGCTCGGCAGGGCGCTGGTGGGGGAGCCCGAGCTGCTCCTGCTCGACGAGCCCACGAACCACCTCGACATCGAGTCCATGACGTGGCTCGAAACCTTCCTCGGCGATTACCGCGGAGCGGTCCTCTTCGTCACCCACGACCGCGTGTTTCTGCAGCGCGTGGCGACGCGCATCGTCGAGCTGGACCGCGGCCACCTCACCAGCTGGCCTGGTGACTACGCCACCTATCTGCGGCGCAAGGAAGAATGGCTGGAGGCGGAGTCCACGCGGCAGGGCAAGTTCGACAAGAGGCTGGCCGAGGAAGAGGCGTGGCTGCGGCAGGGCGTCAAGGCCCGGCGCACCCGGAATGAAGGCCGCGTCAAGGCGCTGCTCGAGATGCGCGCCGAGCGGGCACGCCGGCGCGAGCGGATCGGCTCGGTGTCGCTCAGTGTCGAGACCGCCGACCGGTCGGGCCACATGGTGTTCGAGGCCGAGGACGTCTCGAAGATCTATGACGGCCGCCCGGTCATCTCGGGCTTCTCAGGCCGCATCCAGCGTGGCGACCGCGTCGGCATCATCGGCGCAAACGGAGCAGGCAAGACGACGCTGCTGCGCATGCTCATTGGCGAGCTCGCTCCGGACGCCGGCGAGGTGCGCACCGGTTCGAACGTGGCGCTCGCCTACTTCGACCAGCAGCGGGAGCAGCTCGACCCTGAACGGACCGTGGTCGACACCGTCGCGGACGGCCAGACCACGGTGACGATCGGTGGCCGTGAACGCCACGTGCACGGGTACCTGCAGGACTTCCTCTTCCCGCCGGAGCGGGCGCAGTCGCCCGTGAAGGCCCTCTCGGGCGGTGAACGCAACCGGTTGCTCCTGGCCCGGCTCTTCACGAGGCCCGCGAACGTGCTGGTGCTCGACGAGCCCACCAACGACCTCGATATCGAGACGCTCGAATTGCTGGAGGCGATGCTGGCGGAATGGCCCGGCACGCTCCTGCTCGTCAGCCACGACCGCGCCTTCATCGACCACGTCGTCACCAGCACGCTGGTCTGTAACGGCGATGGCAGCGTCGAGGAATTCGTCGGCGGCTACGAGGACTGGCTGCGCCAGCGGCACGCCCCCGGGGCTGGCTCACGGAAAGCCGGCAAGTCCGCGTCGTCGAAGGCCGCACCGCCCTCGGCGACCCCGGCACCCGCCCCTCCTGCCGCGCCGAAGAAGAAGCTGTCCTACAAGGATCAGCGCGAACTCGACGCGCTGCCGGGCCGCATCGCGGCCCTTGAGGCCGAACAGCAGACCCTGAATGCGCGTGTCATCGCGCCCGCCTTCTACTCGGAATCCACCGAGGCGATTCATCTGGCGCTGGCCCGTGTCGAGACGCTTCAGGCAGAGCTGCTCGACGCCTATGCCCGCTGGGACGAACTGGAGTCGATGCGGGCCTGACGCGGTCTGGGCCTCAGCGTCCCGGGAGGTCTCCGGCCACCGCATCGATGATCCGCGCGGCGACGCGGGCGTTCCCGTCTGGCGTCAGATGCGCCTCGTCCAGGTAGAACACGCCGGGGACACCATCAAAGAGGTCTCCGAGGTAGAACTGCCGGTCGTGTCGCGCGACTTCCTCCCGCATCCGGGCATACATCGTCCGCACGGCCTCGACATTGACTGGCTTGGCCGACGCTTCCTTCCGCGCGCGCTCCTCTTCCGGTGTGAGCGTGCCGGCCTTCACCCAGAGTGTCGGCTGCCAGAAGAACGCATACCGGAAGCCGAAGCGTTCCCCGAGCGCACGGATCGTGTCGGCGTTTGTCTCATAGGCGCGCGTGGCTGCAGCCAGGTCGACCGGCGCGTCCGGGCCGCTGGTGCCAGCACTGAAGAGCGCCTGCGCCTTCTGCGTGGCGCGCTGCACAATCGCGTAGAGATGGGTGGCTTGCACCAGCCGCAGGAAACTGGCGCCGATGCGGTCCATATCACTGGGCGCTTCGGACACGACGACCGGCAAGCTGTCACCGGCTGGAAGTCCCTCGCCGGCGGTGACCGCATCGTTGTACCCGTCGTGAACAATGACGAGGTCAGGCCGGTCACCGGCCTGCAGCCGCCTCAGCAGGGAGATGACGCTCTGCGTCGAAACCCAGGCAGGTGAGCCCAGGTTCCTCACGCACACCGGGCGGGACGTCCGCGCCGCGATCGCGCGTTGCAAGACTGCCGGGACGGTGAATTCATCAGGGACCCCCTCGCCCATCACGGCCGATCCGCCCAGGACGAAGACGGTGAAGGCGCCCTTCTCGCAGCGCGCGCCAGGCGTCGCCCGCAAGCCAGACGTTTCGACGTTGATGTAGCGCCCCGTCAGGGGGGCGAGCTGCCAGCCCACGTGTGGCGCCGCCTGCTCCGCCAGATACCGGGACTCCTGCACGTAGGCCGCTCCCCAGGGCTGGGTGGCGTAGAACGCCTCGGCGACGGTAGGGCGGCGCACCCCATGGTCGATGGCCAGGACCCCGGCAGCCAGGCCCTCGACCAGCAGAAGGGCGACCGTCGTATTCAGGAGCAGCGCTGCTGCACCGCGGTAGACCTGACGCATCAGGGCCCAGTCTACACAGGGACCGTCTGCCTACCGGTTTCGCCAGGTCTGCGGGCGGCCGGTCTACAATTAGAGGTTCCCCGGCGCCTTCCGGCCCCGGCAGAAAGCCATCAGCATGATTTCCGTCAGCAGCGTGTCCATGCGGTACGGGTCGAAGGTGCTCTTCGACGAAGTCACCGCGACGTTTACTTCAGCCCGCCGATACGGCCTCACCGGACCCAACGGGGCCGGCAAATCCACCTTCATGAAGCTCCTGACCGGGGAGCTGGATCCGCAGAAGGGGAGCGTCGTCCGCCCGAAGAAGTTCGGCGTGCTGCGGCAGGACCAGTTTGCGTTTGACGCCTTCCGCGTGGTCGATACGGTGATCATGGGCAACAAGCGCCTGTGGGACGCCCTCCAGGAGCGCGACGCGCTCTACGAGAAGGCGGACATGACGGACGCTGACGGCATGCGCCTGGGCGAACTGGAAGGCGTGGTTGGTGAGGAAGACGGCTATTCAGCCGAAAGCGACGCCGCGGTGCTGCTGCAGGGTCTCGACATTCCGGATGCGCTGCACGAGCGCACGATGGGCGAGCTGCAGGGCGGCCAGAAGGTGCGGGTGCTGCTCGCGCAGGCGCTCTTCGGCAACCCCACGGCTCTGCTCCTGGACGAGCCGACGAACCACCTGGACCTCGACTCGATCCACTGGCTCGAGGATTTCCTGAACCGCTACGAGGGGGCGCTCATCGTCATCTCGCACGACCGACACTTCCTCAACAACGTCTGCACGCACACCGCTGACATCGATTACCAGACGATCATCACCTACACCGGCGGCTACGACGAGATGGTGCTCGCCAAGACGCAGGTGCGGTCGCGCATCGAGTCCGAGAACGCGCAGCGCGAAAAGAAGATCGCGCAGTTGCAGGACTTCATTGCGCGGTTCAGCGCCGGCACGCGCGCCAGCCAGGTGTCCTCACGCCGCAAGGAAGTAGAGCGGCTCGAGACCACAGCCCTCGCCCGGTCGAACATCGAGCGCCCCTACATCCGCTTCAACCAGAAGCGGCCGTCGGGCAAGATGGCCGTCGAGTTCAAGGGCCTGGCGAAGGGCTACGGCGATCACCAGGTGCTCAAGCCGTTCGACTCGATCGTCAATCGCGGAGACCGTATCGTGATCGTGGGCAGGAACGGCGTGGGCAAGAGCACGCTGCTCAAGGCCATCCTCGCGGACGGGCCGGACTGCGATCAGACGCCGGGCGACCGCGATGCCGGCACGCTTCGCTGGGGTCACGAGGTGTCGGTCGGCTACTTCCCGCAGGATGCGACCGGCATCATCAGCAAAGGGATGCAGGCCGTCGAGTGGCTGCACCAGTTCGATCCCGAGGCCGGGCGCCAGGATATCCACGGCCTGCTGGGCCAAATGCTCTTCAAGGGTGAGGAAGGCTACAAGCCGACCGAGGCGCTCTCGGGTGGCGAAACGGCGCGGCTGCTCTTCTGCCGCATCATGTTGCTCAAGCCCAATGTCCTCGTGCTCGATGAGCCCACGAACCACCTCGACCTCGAGTCGATTAACGCCTTGAACATCGCGCTGCAGAAGTACGAGGGCACGGTGTTCCTGGTGACGCATGACCAGGACCTGCTGGAAGAAGTGGGCACGCGCGTGTGGCACCTGGACGGCAGCGGGGCCGTGCGCGACTTCAAGGGTCCGCACGAGGAGTTCGTGGCCGAGCACGGCCAATAGGCATCGGTTCCGGAGAGACGACACATGGCATCGCTGATTGAAGCAATCGACGTGAAGCGCAAGACGTTCTTCGAGATGGACGACACGCCGTATGTGTGTCTCGAGCAGGAGATTTCGAAGCCAACCGCGCGTGGCGGCCAGACGCTCGTCCGCCTCAAGATGCGGAACCTGCTGACCCGGGCCGTATTCGACAAGACCTTCAAGGCCGGCGACAAGTTCAAGGAACCGGACCTCGTGATGGTGGAGGCCGCATTCCTCTATGCCGATGGGGATGGCTACAACTTCATGGACCAGGGGTCCTTCGAAACGCTCACGCTGAGCAGCGACATCCTCGGCGAACAGAGCGGCTACCTCGCCGACAACCTGCTGGTGCAGGTGCAGAAGTTCAACGGCAATCCCATCGGCATCCAGCTGCCGTCGCTCGTTGAATTGACGGTGACCCAGACCGAGCCCGGTGTGCGTGGCGATACCGCGAGTGGCGGTGTCACCAAGGCGGCAACGGTTGAGACCGGCCTCGAGATCCGCGTGCCCCTCTTCATCAAGGAAGGCGAGAAGGTGAAGGTGCACACGGAGACGGGCGAGTTCGCCGGCCGGGCGTAGTCCGGACAGCCCGGTCACGGGCTGGAGATGCGTGTGTCGTGCGCTCCCTGCACAGGCCAGGTCCGCCGGACGGGCCGCTAGGGAAGGCCGCGCGCGTGGTCCAGCTTCGTCAACACATCCCGCTCGATCACGACATCCGCCGTGGCCACCGTACCTGAAAGCGTCATGGTCATGCGGATGATGACCGGGCAGTTGATGCTGCCCCCGGAGCCCCGTAGCAGGCCCGAGAGCAACCCGGTGACTTCGTATCCAGGCGGTGCGTCGTCCATCCGTTCGATGGTCAGGAGCGGTGTGCCGAGCGCGCGGATCAGTGCCTGCGCGGCAAAGCGATAGCCGGCGGGACCACGGGCAATGAGGCGGATGAGCGGGTCGTCCGGGTCGCGCCCGAGGAGCGTTTCGTAGGGCGTGCCGTTCAGCGAGAAGGCCGCATTCCGGTCCAGCAGGCCATCCGGCACATCGAGGCGTCCCCGCTTCAGGGCGTCAATCAGTTCCGTCAGGCGAGCGCGCAGCGTGTCCATGGTGTGCCGCTCGGAAGCGTATCCTAACGGCATGTCTCCGAGGCACGGTTGGCGCCATCAGGCGTGGCTGGTCGTCGTGGCCGTGGTGTTCGCGCTTGCCGCGGCGCGCGGCCCGCTGGCGGCAGGTGACCCGACCGGCGCCATCGAATATCGCCTCTCGGTGCCCGCGCCGGACCAGCACTGGCTCGGTGTTGAACTGACGCTGACCGATCTCCCGGCCGTACCACTGGAGCTCCACATGAGCCGGTCGTCGCCCGGCCGCTACGCGCTCCACAACTTCATTTCCGCCGTCTCACATCTTGATGTGCTGGATGCAGCCGGACGTCCGCTGGCTGTCACCGGACCCGACGCGGCTGGCTGGACCGTCCCGGCCCATCCGTCGACAGTGCGGGTCCGGTATCGCGTCCGGGGTGACAGGGTGGACGGCACCTATCTTGGGGTCGACGCTACGCACGCGCACATCAACATGCCTGCCGCGATCCTCTGGGCGAAGGGCCAGGATCGCCGGCCCATCCGCGTCACCTTCGAGCCGCCGGCCGGCTCCGGTTGGCGTGTGGCCACACAGCTCCTGCCGACGGCGTCGCCCCTGGCCTTCACCGCTCCCAACCTCCAGTACCTGATGGACAGCCCGTCGGAGCTCTCCACCTTCACGACCCGCAGCTTCGTCATCCGTGACGCGACCCGGTCGGCCACCTTCCGCCTGGCGCTGCACCACGCCGGCACCGCGGCCGACGCCGATGCCTACGCGCGCACGCTGGAGCGGCTGGCTGGCGAGGCCACGGCGGTCTTTGGAGCCCTGCCGGCATTTGAGTCGCCTGAGTACACCTTCATCACGGACTACCTGCCCACGGCCCTTGGCGACGGTATGGAGCACCGCAACAGCACCGTGCTGACCTCGGGGTCCTCACTCGCCAGCGCTCCGCAGCCGCTGGCCGAGAAGGCCGCGCACGAGGTGTTTCATGCCTGGAATATTGAACGCATCAGGCCCCAGACCCTCGAGCCGTTCGACTTTGACCGCGCCAACGTCTCGGGAGAACTCTGGCTTGGAGAGGGCGTGACCAACTACTACGGTCGGCTCCTGGGGGCCCGGGCTGGCATCACGCCCGTCGAGGAGGTGATGGCGGCGCTCGGTGAGTCCATCGCCCAGGTGACTCACGGCGCCGGCCGGCAGCGGCGTTCGGTTGTCGAGATGAGCCGTCTCGCCGCAGTGGTCGATGGTGCGCCGCCTGAGGCAAAGGCCGGGATCGAAGGCGGGTTCCTCTCCTATTACACCTGGGGCGAGGTGATCGGCCTGGCGCTGGATCTCTCGCTGCGCGAACGCAGCCAGCACGCCGTGTCACTCGACACGCTGATGCAGGCGCTGTGGCAGCGCTTCGGGGCACCGCAGGGCGAACCGGGTTACGTGGTGCGGGGCTACGGGAATGACGACGTGGAAACCACGCTCGCCGAAGTCTCGGGCGACGAGGCCTTTGCGCGCAACTTCATGGAGCGCTACGTGCGGGGCCGCGACGTGCCGGACTTCGCATCGCTGGTTGCTCCAGCCGGCTTCGTGCTTCAGGATCGTGGCGCCGCACGAAAGGGCGTGGATGAACCGGCGCGCCTTGCCCTCGTGCCCGTGAGCCACCTCACGCCCGCGCAGCGGGCTTTCCGTGAGCAGTGGATGGGGCCGCACCGGCCCGGCGCTCGAAATTAGGGCTGGGGCGCCGGCCGCCGGCGGAACGTCGCATCCACGAAGATCACGACGAGCGCGATGGCGAAGGGCACCAGGTAGTAGAGCACCCGGAAGAGCAGCAGCGCCTGAAGCAGGTGCGTGACGTCGACGTCGTTCCTGAGCGAGAGCACGACCAGCGATTCGAAGACGCCGATACTGCCAGGCACATGGCTCAGAATGCCGGCAAGCTGCGCACCCGCGAACGCACCGGCCAGCTCGAAGAAGGGTGGCCGCGGCTCTGGGAGCAGCACGTAGAGGATGCTCGCGCACGCCATCCAGTCCACTGACGAAATCGCGACCTGCCCGAGCGACATGCCGGGAGAGGGCAGCGGCAGCGTGAAGCGCCAGATCTTGAGCGGTTCGCGCCGCACGACGCACACCAGCACGTAGAGCCCCACGCCGGCGAGGAGCGCGGCACCGAGCAGCCGCAGCGCAAGGACCGGCAGAAGGGCGGCCAGCGCGTTTGGCGGATCGAAGGCGAGGCTGCAGCCCGAGATCACGGCGAGGCCGAGCACCGTGGAGCTGGAGTAGAACGCCACGATTCGGGAAATCTCACCGCCGGTGACGTTCCACCGCGAGTAGAAGCGGTAGCGGACCGTCGCGCCGGAGAAGACGCCGAAGCCGACGGAGTTGCTGACCGCAAATCCCATAAACGAGGTGGCGGTCACGCGCCACCACGAGAGCCGCCGCCCGATGTAGTGCACGGCCAGGTGATCGTGAAACGTGAGGACGACGTAGTTCAGCGCCACGAGCACCGCGGCGAGGCCGACCGTATCGGGGCGCTCGGAGCGCAGCGCGGCGAGGACGTTGCCCAGGCCGATCTCGTTGATCTGGCGAACGAGGACCCAGAGCGCAACCACGAGCAGGATGAGACCGGCTGCATAGAGCAGCCGATGGAGCGTGGCGTTCAGGGCGTCGCTGCCTCTCTCAGCCAGGCCGTGAAGGCCTCCGGCGCCTGCACGCTGTAGAAGCCCCGCATGCGGTAGTGGCCCAGCCCGCACAGCTGCGAGCAGACGATCTCCCAGTCACCGGTGCGGGTGGGCGTGAACCACAGGTCGTGCACCATGCCGGGAATCGCGTCCTGTTTGACCCGCATCTGCGGCAGGCCGAAGCTGTGGATCACGTCCTTGCTCGTCAGGTGGACGATGACCGGGCGCCCGAGGGGTATATTGAACTGGTTGACCGAGACCACGTCGTCGGCCGCGGCCGGATCCTTGCGGTCCAGCCCGATCGGATTCTCGGAGGAGACGAGCCGGATGTCCGTCCGGCCGAACGTCCGATCCGCGCCCGGGTAGTGGACATTCCACGCAAACTGCTCGGCGACCACGCGCACCTCGGTCGCCTCCATCGCGTTGGGGAAGCCGGTGACGCGTGCGCTGTAGGCCGGGATTGAGAAGAAGACGAGGATCACGACCTCGCTCAGCACGACGGCGGCTTCCACATAGGTCGACCAGCCGGCCGTGATGCCCTCGCGCCGCGCCACGGGATTGGCGCCGCGGCGAAAGCGCACGAGCGTGTAGAGAAAGAACGCGCCCCAGCCGGCTGCCAGCACGGCCATGAGCCAGTGCAGCAGTACGATTACGCGATCGATCTCGGCCGCGTGCGCGGAGGCCTCCGGGGGAAGGCCGAGCAGTTCCAGCACTACGCACCCTCCCGACGGGGCGAGGGTGCGGGGGCGAGCCTGGCCCGCCGGGCGAGATGCACGAAGAAGGCGCCCATGGCGAGCAGCATCGTGATCGTGACGCCCACCAGCGTCAGGATGCCGAGGTTCATGCCCGTGGCCAGCGGAGAGTCCGTCGTGCCGACGCAGGCCGGGCAGGCCAGGACGCTCTCAGGAGCGCTCAGGACGATGCCGAACACGAGCGTGACCACGCCGAGGCCACGCATCTTCCGGAAGAAGCGCGTGCCGTAGAACACGAGGCCCACAGCGCCACCCACACCCACCACGGCGAGTGTGGCCCACTGTGCGCCGCCCTCTTCCATCCAGGCACCCACGGACCACGCCCCCAGACCGAGGGCCAGCACGGTCGCGGCGCTGATGAAGCCGAGGTGCACATAGCGAAGCGGCATCAGTGACTCTCCTCGTGCCTGGCAGCACCCGGTGCCGCCACGCCCGCATCCCAGGTGCGGTAGCGCGTGCCTACGATGTGGTCGCCTTCGCTCAGCACCGGCAGGGCCAGGGTGGCGATGAGCAGCACGAGCGTGAGGAGGAGCGAGCCGAGAACGACCCATCGTGCCCGGGGGAGTTTCATGAAGATCGTCAACGCGACGACGGCCTCAACCCCCGCGATGCCCAGTGCGACCGTCGCGCGGCTCCCCGTGGCGGTCAGCTGCGTCGACGCGCCCACCGTGAGGGCCGTCAGCACCAGCAGCGCGGCAAAGCCCGCCACGTACTGACGGACCGAGGCGCGGACGTCGGCGGACGAGGCGGTGTAGGTGGCCATGGTCGTGTTGAGCAACGGCTAGAGGAGATACAGCACGGGGAAGAGAAAGATCCAGACCAGGTCCACGAAGTGCCAGTACAGCCCCGCAGCCTCCACCCGGCCGGTGAACTGCGCGGGTGCCGTCTTCCACATTCTCGCACCGGGGCCGAGCAGATAGAGATTCACCACGAGCCCGCCGATGACATGGGCAATGTGGAGCCCGGTGAGGACGAAGTACATCCCGAGGAAGTTGTTCGTGGCGGGGTAGTAGTGGTGCTCGAACTTCTGGCCGTATTCCACACCCTTGAGGATCAGGAAGCCGAGGCCGGCCAGCACCGTCAGCCCCATGTAGAGCCGGTAGCTCCGGAACTGCTGCAGCTTCAGCGACGCCCACGCCATGACGATCGTGACCGACGACGTGATGAGCACGATCGTATTCAGCGTCGCCAGCGGGATGTTGACGTAGTCCGCCTGGCGTGGCCAGAACTCCGACCCGGAGCGCAGCAACACGTAGGCCGAGAAGAGCGAACCGAAGAGCATCACCTCGGAGGCGAGAAAGAGCCAGATCGCGAGGCGGGCGTTGGTGAGGCCCGTGTCGGGCCGCTCCTCGACGGTGTAGGGGATTTCGAGCTCCATCACCGCGCCTCCCCGTCCGCATGCTCGACGTGCTGGGGGATGAAGTCTTCGCGCGTGCCCGGCACGCTGTAGTCGTAGGGCCCGCGATGCACCACCGGCGCCGAGGCGAAGTTGCCGTGCGCGAGTGGCGGCGAAGACGTGGCCGCCCAGTCGAGCGTGGTCGCCTGCCACGGATTGCTGCCGGCCGGTTTCCCGGTCCGGAGGCTCAGGAAGACATTGACGATGAAGAAGAGCTGGAAGAGGCCGAGTCCCCAGGCCGACCACGACATGAACGTGTTCCAGTGCAGCACGTCCTTCACGTGGGCATACTGCGCGCCGCCGTCATAGAGCCGCCGGTTCATGCCGGCCAGGCCCTGGATGAACATCGGCATGAAGATGCCGTTGATGAAGACAAACGACCCGGCAAAGTGGATCTTGCCGAGCGTCTCGTTCATCAGCCGCCCGGTCACCTTCGGGTACCAGTAATAGACGCCGGCGAAGAGCGCGAAGATGGTGCCCGGCGCCACCACGTAGTGGAAGTGGCCGATGACGTAGTAGGTGTCGTGCAGCGCGATGTCCGACGAGGCCAGGCCCAGCGGCAGCCCCGTCAGTCCGCCGATACCGAACATCGGCAGGAACGCCAGCGCGAAGAGCATCGGCGTGTTGAAGCGGATCGACCCGCCGTAGAGCGAGAGGAAAAGCGCGCTCAGGATGATGACGGACGGGATCGAGATGATCATCGTCGTCGTCTGGAAGAACGTGCTGATGCTGGTGCCCATGCCCGTCAGGAACATGTGGTGCGCCCACACCAGGAACGACATGAACCCGAGGAAGATCGCCGAGCCGACCATCAGGCGGTAGCCCCAGATGGGCTTGCGCGTGTTGGCCGTCATGATCTCGACGACGATGCCCATGGCCGGGAGGATGAGGACGTAGACCTCCGGGTGCGCGAGGAACCAGAAGAGGTGCTGCCAGAGCAGGGGATTCCCGCCGCCGGCGCCAGCCACCACCTTGCCGCCATAAACCAGCCCGCTCGGCATGAAGAAGCTCGTGCCGAAGATCCGATCCATCGCCTGGAGGAGGGCCGCGGCCTGCAGCGCGGGGAAGGCGAGCAGCAGCAGGAAGGCCGTCACCAGCTGTCCCCACACAAAGAAGGGCAGGCGGAACCAGGTCAGGCCCGGCGCGCGCAGCTGGACGATGGTGGTGATGAAGTTCACCGACCCGAGCAGCGACGACAGGATCAGGAAGAGCATGCCGCCGAGCCAGACCGTCTGCCCGATGGTGGCGAAGTAGGAGAGCGGCGGATAGGCCGTCCAGCCGGAGTTGGCCGCGCCACCCGGCAGCACGAAGCTGGCCAGCATCGTCACGCCCCCGAGGAAGTACAGCCAGTAGCTGGCCATGTTCAGCTTCGGGAAAGCCATGTCCGACGCGCCGATCTGGAGCGGCATCACGTAATTGCCGAACCCGCCGACCGCCAGCGGCACCACGCCGAGGAAGACCATCACGGTGCCGTGCATGGCGCCGAGCTGGTTGTAGAACTCAGGGAGCATCACGCCACCGGGGGCGTTGGCCACGCCGAAGAGCCCCCCGATGAATGGCAGGGGCTGGCCCGGATACGCGAGCTGCCAGCGCATCAGCAGCATCAGCGTGAAGCCGAAGAGCAGGAAGACCAGCGAGGTCAGGGCGTACTGAACGCCGATGACCTTGTGGTCCAACGAGAAGATGTAGCGGCGGAAAAAGGTCGGCACCGTATCGGCGGATATTATCGTCCTACTCCGACCCGGAAGGACTCTCCCTGCATATGGCTGACGCCCCCACACCCGACCCCATCCGTTATCAGCTGCGCTTTCCGGCGCCCCAGACCCACTACGTCGAGGTGGAGGCCACGGTCCCCACCGGCGGGCAGCCGGCCGTCGAGCTGATGATGGCGGTCTGGACGCCCGGGTCCTACCTGGTCCGGGAATATGCCCGTCATGTGGAAGCGGTGACGGCCCGGACCGCGACGGGTGGCGCCCTGGCTGTCGAGAAGTGCGCCAAGAACCGCTGGCGGGTCGCGACAGGCGGCGAGCCTCAGGTGCGGGTGAGCTACCGGGTCTATGGGCGCGAGATGGCCGTCCGGACCAACTGGATCGATGCCAGCTTTGCGCTCGTGAACGGCGCTCCTACATTCCTGACCCTGGCCGGTGACCACCAGCGACCGCACGAAGTCGCGATCACGCTCCCCGAGGGCTGGCAGGAGTCAGTCACGACGCTGCCCGCGTTGGCTGGCGGACCTCACCAGTACGTCGCGCCCGACTACGACGCGCTGGTGGACAGCCCCATCGTGTTGGGCAATCCGGTGACCCACCGCTTCACCGTCGAGGGCACGCCGGTGGCGCTGGTCAACGTCGGTGACACGTCGCTGTTCGACGGTGCCCGCGCCGCGAAGGACCTGGAGGCCATCGTCCGCGAGCACCGCCGCTTCTGGGGTGCGATGCCCTATGAGCGCTACCTCTTCTTCAACGTCATCACCGAGGCCGGGGGCGGCCTTGAGCATCTGGATTCGTCGGTGCTGATGACCTCGCGCTGGGCCACGCGGACGAAGAAGGCCTATGCGGCCTGGCTGCAACTGGCCAGCCACGAGCACTTCCACGCCTGGAATGTGAAGCGGCTCCGGCCCGTCGAGCTCGGTCCCTTCGACTACGAGCGCGAGAACCCGACGCGCGGCCTGTGGGTGGCCGAGGGCATCACCGACTACTACGGCGACCTCGGCGTCCGGCGCGCTGGCCTGATCGACCAGGCCACGTATCTCGAGGGTCTCTCCGAGCAGATCACGGCGCTCCAGACGACCCCGGGCCGCGAGGTGCAGCCGGTGGATCAGGCGTCCTTCGACGCCTGGATCCGCCACTACCGGCCCGATGAAAACTCCCCGAACGTCGCCATCAGCTACTACGTGAAGGGGCACGTGCTCGCGTGGCTCCTCGACATGCGCATCCGCCAGGTGACGAGCGGCGCGACGTCCCTTGAGGACGTGATGCGTGAGGCCTACCGGCTCTATGCGGGGCCGCGCGGGTTTACCCAGGCCGAGTTCCAGTCCGTGGCGGAGACCGTGGCCGGCATCAGCCTCGCGGACTTCTGGGAGCGCGGCGTCTCCGGATCGGCGGAACTCGACTACGAGCCGGCATTGACGCTGCTCGGGCTCCGCTTCAAGCCTGAGGAGCCCGCAAAGCCCGGAGCACCCAAAGAGGCACCCAAGGCCTACCTCGGCCTCACGACGCGCGTGGATGCCGGGCGCCTGCTTGTGAGCCAGGTCCGGCGCGGCACGCCCGCCTGGGGCACCGGCCTCAACGTGGATGACGAACTCATCGCGATCGATGACATCCGCGTGCTGGCAGACCAGCTCGACGCGCGCCTGGAGCAGTACGTGCCGGGGCAGCGCGTGCGCGTGCTCGTGGCGCGGCGTGGCCGCCTCGAGCGGGTGGAGGTCACGCTGGGGCAGGCCCCGGCCGCCACGTGGAAGCTGGAGGTGGACCCGAAGGCGACCGAGGCACAGCGGACGAGGCTGGCGGAGTGGCTCAACGCGCCCGCACCGACCGCCTGACAGCCGCCCGCCGGCTCGCGCCGACCAACGGCCATATACTGCCCGCGTGATGGACCCAGTCGCCTCTTCTCCGGCCAGCCGCGGCGGGCCTCAGCTCGAGCGCGGCATCGGGGTGGGGCAGGCCACGGCCCTCAACATGATCGACATGATCGGCGTCGGGCCGTTCATCACGATCCCGCTCATCATCACCGCCATGCACGGCCCGCAGGCCATGCTGGGCTGGATTGTCGGCGCGGTGCTCGTCGTCTGCGACGGTCTCGTGTGGTCCGAGCTGGGCGCCGCGATGCCGGAGGCGGGCGGGCCCGTCCGCTACCTGCGCGCGATGTACGGCCCGAAGGTCGGCCGGTGGCTCTCGTTCCTCTTCGTCTGGCAGCTCACCTTCAGCGCGCCCCTCTCGATGGCGTCGGGGTGCATCGGCCTGGCACAGTACGCCGCCTATCTCTGGCCGTCGCTGTCGACCGTGCTCACCTCGCACAAGCTGGCGCTGGCCATGCCCGGGGTTGGCGCGACCACGATCGAGCTCACGATCACGCGCGCCACCTTCGTGGCGATGGGCGCAGCTCTGCTGGCCGTCGCGCTCCTCTACCGGCGCATCACGCTCATCGGCCGGATGGCGCAGTTTCTCTGGGTGGGCGTCATCGGCACCGCGCTCTGGATCATTCTGTCGGCGCTCACGCACTTCGACGCCAAGCAGGCCTTCACCTTTCCTCCCGGCGCGTTCACGCCCACGCTCGACTTCTTCACCGGTCTCGGGGCGGCGCTCCTCATCGCCGTCTATGACTACTGGGGCTACTACAACATCTGCTATCTCGGAGCAGAAGTGCGCGACCCGGCGCGCACGATCCCGCGCGCGATTCTCTATTCCATCGCGGGTGTCTCGGCTATCTATCTCACGATGAACGTCGCCATCCTCGGCGCGATGCCGTGGCAGGACGTGGCGAAGTCCAAGTTCATCGCCGCCGACTTCATGGAGCACGTGTGGGGGCCGCGCGCGGGCGTCATCGTCGCCGTGCTGATGATCTGGACGGCGTTTGCGTCGGTGTTTTCGCTGCTGCTTGGTTACTCGCGCGTGCCATACGCCGCGGCGGTCGACGGCGAGTACTTCGCGCCGTTCGCCAAGGTGCACCCCAAGCACCACTTCCCACATGTGTCGTTGCTGGTGCTCGGGGGCCTCGCCACGCTCTTCTGCCTCTTCAAGCTCTCGGATGTGGTGACGGCGCTGGTCGTCATCCGCGTGCTGGTGCAGTTTCTCGGGCAGACCGTCGGCATCATGGTGCTGCGGACGCAGCAGCCGGAGTTTCCGCGACCATTCCGGATGTGGCTCTATCCGCTCCCGGCGCTGCTCGCGTTTGTCGGATTCGTCTATCTGCTGGTGATGCGTCCCAAGTCGTCCGAGGCGCTGGTGCTTGCGCTCATCGTCGGCGCGATCGGGACGCTCATCTACTTCGCACGGCAGCCCCGCAAGTCCGCGGCGTAGGCCCCCGGCCCTGCGTGCCGGTCGCGGCCGCACATCACACGCGCCGCCGCTGAACCGGTGTCCGGCGGTGTGACGACCGGGGCCAGGGTGCGTGCTCTCCGGCCCGGTGGTATCTCAGCGCTCCGACTGACGGGCCACCTGATCGGCGATCCACGCATACGTGCGCGCCAGGCCTGCGCGCAGCGGCTGCGACGGGCGCCACCCGAGCCGCGCCTCGATCAGGCGGTTGTCGGAGGTTCTGCCCCTGACACCGAGCGGGCCCGCCGTATGGGTCAGGCTCAGCGGCTTGTGCGCGATGTCCATCACGAGTCTCGCCAGGTCGTTGAGCGAGATCATGTCGTCGGACCCGATGTTGACTGGCCCGGCGAAGTCCGACTCCATCAGGCGACGCACGCCCTCGATGCATTCGTCGACATAGAGGAATGACCGCGTCTGTTCGCCGTCACCCCAGACTTCAATGGCTCCGCCCTCTGGTGCCTCGGCGACCTTGCGACAGATGGCGGCCGGAGCCTTCTCACGTCCGCCGGTCCAGGTTCCTTCGGGCCCGAAGATGTTGTGGAAGCGGGCGATGCGCACCTCCACCCCGTAGTTGCGCATGTAAGTGAGATACAGGCGCTCGCTGAAGAGCTTTTCCCAGCCGTATTCACTATCCGGTGCCGCGGGATAGACGGAGTCCTCCGCACAGTTCGGGTGCTGCGCGTCCTGCTGATTGCGCTCGGGATAGACGCAGGCGGACGAGGAGTAGAAGACGCGGGTCACACCCGCCAGCCGCCCCGCGTCGAGCACATGGAGATTGATGGCCGCCGAGTTGTGCATCACCGCCGCGTCGTTCTCGCCGGTGAACAAGTACCCGGCGCCGCCCATGTCGGCGGCGAGCTGGTAGACGTCGTCCATGCCGGCGACCGCCGCCTCGGCGGCACGCCGATCGCGAAGGTCGGCGATCAGGAATTCATCCGCGGCTGACTGCGCAAACTCGTGCGGCTTCAGATCGACGCCGCGCACCCAATGCCCCTCGGCCTTGAGGCGGCGTACGAGATGTCCGCCGATGAATCCACCGGCGCCCGTCACCACGACACGTCGCTGACTCATGTGCGCGACCCGCGTGCACCGAGCGCTGCGAGTGCCTCGCCCGTCAGCCTGAACACCGTCCACTCGTCCATCGGCACCGCGCCGAGCTTCTGGTAGAAGGCGATAGACGGCGCGTTCCAGTCCAGCACCGACCACTCCATCCGGCCGCAGCCCCGCGCCACGGCCAGCCTGGCCAGGTGGGTGAGCAGTTCCCGGCCGTAGCCTTTGCCGCGGTGTTCCGGTTTCACGAACAGATCCTCCAGGTAGAGGCCGCGCTTCCCGAGAAACGTCGAGAAGTTGTGGAAGAAGATGGCGATGCCCACGGGCGCGGTGCCGTCGTAGCCCAGCACGACCTCCGCGGCGGGTGAGGGGCCGAAGAGCACCTCGCGCAGTTCCGCCTCATTCGTCGTCACGGCGTCGGAGAGCCGCTCGTATTCGGCCAGGTCGCGGATCATCTGCAGAATCACGGGGACGTCCCTGGCCGTGGCAGACTCGATGTGGAAGGAAGGGGTTACGGGCATGGTTGCCATCTTCGTCACTGGCGGCACATTCGACAAGACCTACGATGAAATCGCGGGCCGGCTCGCCTTCGCGGAGAGCCACCTGCATGAGATGCTGCGCCTGGGCCGCTCACAGGTGGAGGTCTCGGTCCGCACGCTCATGATGGTCGACAGCCTCGAGATGACGGAGGTCGACCGCGCGCTGATTGTCACGGCCTGCGGGCAGGCGTCCGAGCAACGCATCGTCGTGACCCACGGCACCGACACGATGGTGGAGACGGCCGCAGCCCTGGCCGCGGGCGTTGCCGGCAAGACCATTGTGCTGACCGGTGCGATGGTGCCCTATGCCTTTGGCAGCTCGGACGGGCTCTTCAACCTCGGGAGCGCGCTGTCGTTCGCGCAGGTGCTGGAGCCCGGCGTGTACGTGGCGATGAACGGCCGGGCGTTTCCGTGGGACCAGGTGCGGAAGAATCGCTCGACGGGGATCTTCGAGCCGATTCCGCCAGCCCATTCCGGATCGTAGCGGCCACAGCCTCAAGCGCCGTTTTGAGCGCCGAGCCCTTGCGCCACGCGAGCACGAGCGTGCGACCCGGGCTCTTCGGTGCGAACTCCCGCACGGCCAGCTGCCCGCGACGATTCTCGACGGGCACCGCCATGGCCGGAAGCACCGTGACGGCTGGCCCCGCGCTCACCATCTGCACCAGCGTGCCGAGGCTCGTGGCGCGGAAGTCGCCCTCGCGCGCGCCGGCCGCATCGCACAGGCTGAGCGTCTGGTCACGCAGGCAGTGGCCGTCCTCGAGGAGCAGCACCTCGGCGCCGTCCAGGTCGCGCGGCTTCGCGGGCTTGTGGCCCGCCATCACCGGATTGCCCTTGGCGGCCGCGATGACGAACGGATCGAAGGCCAGTCGCGCGTGGGCCAGACCCTCAAGGCTCTCGTCCAGCGCGAGGATAGCGGCATCGAGCTGGCCGTCGTGGAGGAGACGCACGAGCGACGGCGTCCGCTCTTCCGTCCACTGCATCGTCAATCGCGGATACGCCACGCGGAGCGCCGGTACGATCTCCGGCAGCAGATACGGCCCGACCGTGGGAATCACGCCGAGCCGCACCGTGCCTGTGAACGGGTCGGTGAGCTGTGATGCGATGTCTTCCAGATGCCGGGCGGCGTTCAGGATGGTCCGCGCCTGCTCGAGGATTGTGGCGCCCGCTGTGGAAACCCGCACGCCGCGCTGGCTGCGTTCAAAGACCTGCACGCCCAGGAGGCTTTCGGCCTGCGCGACCTGCGCCGAGAGTGATGGCTGCGCCACGTGGCAGGCCGCGGCGGCGCGGCCGAAGCCACCCAGGTCCGCCACGGCGACCAGATACTGCAACTGTCGGAGTGAGACCGCGTGGGGCGCGAAGCTCTGAGCCATAGCGACAGGCTATCACTGCGAGACACACGATGTATTGGCGGCTATGGGGCCAGCAGCGTGACACTCCAACTGTCCCGAGCGCCGGCGGCCTCGAGGCCTATCAAGAGGAGACCCGCCATGATCGTCACGAAACAGCATCTCTCGCGCCGCACGCTCCTGCGTGGCGCCGGCGCCGCACTCGCGCTCCCCATGCTCGACGGCATGGTCCCGGCTTTCGCCGCCACGCGGACCGCGGCCCCCGTGAAGCGCTTTGGCGCGATGTACGTCGGCATGGGCATGAACATGAACATGTGGTCGCAGGCCGAGGGTCCCCTCGCGATCAACGCGATCCTCCAGCCGCTCGAGCGTCAGCGCGACCGTGTCGTCGTGGTCGGCGGCCTCGACAGCAAGGAGGCCATCTCCAACGACCAGGGCCAGCACCCGCGGGCGCAGTCGGCGTGGCTCTCCGGCTGTCGTGCGAAGAAGACCGATGGGCCCGACATCCGCCTGGGCACCTCGCTCGACCAAATCATCGCAACAGAGACCGCGCGCGAGACACAACTCGGGTCGCTTGAGCTGACAGTCGAGCCGACGGACCTGGCGGGCAGCTGTGCCTACGGGTTCAGCTGCGCCTACAACAACACCATCGCGTGGCGGACGCCGACGACGCCCCTCCCGATGGAGAACAACCCGAGGAACGTGTTTGAGCGCCTCTTCGGCGCGAGTGATTCCACGGACAAGGCGGCGCAGGCGCGGATCCGCCGGGCGAATGCGAGTGTGCTCGACTCTCTCGTGGCTCAGGTGGGCGGCTTCACGCGTGGGCTCGGTCCGAGCGATCGCCGTAAGCTCGGCGAATACCTGGATGCCGTGCGCGACGCCGAGCGGCGCATCCAGAAGGCGGAGCAGCAGGCCGATCGGGAACTGCCGGTCATGGAGCAGCCGGCGGGCATCCCGGCGGTCTACGAGGACTACGTCAGGCTGATGCTCGACCTGCAGCTGCTCGCACTGCAGACAGACCTGACGCGCGTCTTCACCTTCGTGCTGGTACGGGAGTCGAGCGTCCGCTCATACCCGGAGATCGGCGTGCCGGATTCACATCATCCGCTCTCGCACCACCAGAACAACGCCGAGAAGCTCGCGCGCCTGGCGCGCGTGAATCTCTTCCACGTGAAGCAGTTCAGCTACCTGGTGGAGAAGCTCGAGGCCACGCCCGACGGCGATGGATCGATGCTGGATAGCACCATGCTGCTCTACGGCTCGGGCATGAGCGACAGCAACCTGCACGTGCCCACCAACGTGCCGACGTTGCTTGTGGCGGGTAAGCGTTTCGGCATCGCTGGCAACCGCTCCCTCCAGGCGCCGGACCGGACGCCGCTCGCCAACCTGCAGCTCACGCTGCTCGATCGGTTCGGGCTGCCCATGGAGCGCTTCGGCGACAGCAACGGCGAGTTGCCGATGCTGGCGGGTGTCTAGCGAAGGTCAGCCGCGCACGGCGCGCACAGCACGTGCTGGCAGGGCGGTCGCCGGGTCTGCCGGCCCAGTCGAGGTCGCCGTGGTCACGGCAATGCCGGCGTAGCCACAGAGCATGTCCGTGACCGCCCGCGACCAGCGGCTGACCTCTTCCCGCGTGAGCGACCGGAGCGCCACAGCCTTGCCGACGTTTTCGATCACGGTAGAAAAGACGTCGGCGAGAAACTCCAACTCGCTCTCGGTGCGGGTGCCGGGGATGGCCGCGGCCAGCATCGAGCCGATGCGCGAGTCCGCCTCGCGGCGCAGCTGGCGGTATTCCCGGGAGTCGCGGAAGTGGGCCTGGGCGTCCTCGACGAGGCCACGCAGCGAGGGTGACTCCTCGGATTCGCCCTGAAAGAACATCTCGGTCATCGCGGCCACCCGGGCATAGGGGGTCAGGCGGCTGTCCGTGAGCATCTTCTCGATGGCCACCCACTCCTGCCGCATCTCCCGCTGGTGGAGGGCAAAGAGCAGCGATTCCTTGTTCGAGTAGTACTGATAGAGGGACCCGACGCTGATGCCCGCCGCCTGTGCCACCCGGGTCGTCGTGAATTTGATGGGCCCATAGGCCGTCAAAACGCGAATTGCGCCATTCAGAATGTCATCATTCATCTGATGGGCGCGCTGCTGGAGCGGCGCTTTTCTTGGAGAAAGTGGCGATCGTTTCGGCACGACTCACATTCTAGCTGGACGCGAATCGCGTAATGCGACGAGAGCTTCGCGTTCGGTCTGGTCGGAGTCCTACCGGCCGAGCACCTCGTCCACCGTCATCACTTCCACGGCCGGCGTCAGCTTGAGCGCTGCCACGCCCGCCTCGATCTTCTTCCGGTCGCCGACAATCACGACCACGAAGCGCGAGGGATCCAGGTGCCGCAGTGCGGCCTTCTGCACCTGCTCACTGGTCACGCCCTGCACGCGGCCGATATAGCGGTCGAAGTAGTCGTCCGGGAGTTTGTGGACGAGCACATCCTCGAGCTTGCGCGAGAGCTGCGTCGTGGTCTCGAACTCGGCGGGATAGCCGAGGGCGATGTTGTTCTTCGTGCGGCTCAGTTCCTCGGCGTTGAGTGTCGTGATGCGGCCGAACTCGTTGAAGAATTCCCTGAGCGCCTCGGCCGTCTTGTCCGTCTGCACTCCGGCCTGGGCGGAGAAGTACCCGGCCACGCGGCGCAGATCGAACATCGAGTAGGCGCCGTAGGTGTAGCCGTGCTCCTCGCGCAGGTTGTTGTTCAGCCGCGACGAGAACGCGCCCCCGAGGAGCGTGTTCATCACTTCGAGTGGGAAATAGTCAGGCGTCGCACGTGGCGGGCCCACCCAGCCGATGCGGATCTGCGACTGCGGCACACCGGGCTTGTCCACGATCACGATGCGGCGCTTGGCGACCTGCGGTGGCACAGGGAGGGATGCCCTCGGCGCACCTTTGCCACTCCATGAGCCGAAGTGCTGCTGGAGCAGGGGCAGGATCGTGTCCGGCTTCACGTCGCCGATGATGAGGAGCGCGGCCTTTGCCGGCACGTAGTGGGCCTTGTGGAAGGCCACGAGGTCTTCGCGCGTCAGGGCCTTCACGGAGGCCGTGGTGCCCATGGTGCCGGTGCCGTAGCGGTGTGTCGATCCAAAGACCACGCGCGAGAAGGCGAGCGCGGCGAGCGATGCCGCCTCATCCCGCGTCTGGAGCAGTGAGGTGATGCGCTCGTCTTGGACGCGCGCCAGATCCGCGGCAGGGAAGGTGGGCCGCAGGGCCACGTCCGCCATGATGGGGAGGGCCGCCGAGAGTCTGCCCACCGGCACGTTGAGGCGCACTCCGGAGGAATCCACCGCGCCGGCGACGTTGAGCGTGGCGCCAAGGCCGTCGATCGTGTCGGCGATCTCGAGAGAGGAACGCGCGCCCGCGCCCTCGTCGAGCATCGCCGAGGTCAGGCTGGCGAGGCCGAACTTGCCGGCCGGGTCGTCGGCGCTCCCTGCTAGCACGACGAGATTCACCTGCACGAGCGGCACCTCGTGCGCTTCCATGATCCAGACGGGGAGGCCGTTGCTGAGGGTCCGCTTCTGGATGGCTGGCACCTTGAGCGCCGGCGGCGGACCCGGTACCGGCGGCTTGGTGCGGTCGGGTGCCTGCGCGGAAACCATCGCGAAACTGCCGACGATGGCGAAGAGCGCCAGCGCAGCACGGCGCGCCAGCGTCGCATGGCCCTTCTGGTGGAGATGCCCGGTTCTCATCGCCCGCCCTCCGGTTCGACGATGAACTCCACGCGCTTGTCCTTCGGCAGGTACTTCACGATGGCCGCCTGCACGGCGGCTGGCGTCACCGCCTTGTAGCGCGCGAGGTCCTTAGCAAAGTAGTCCGGCTCGCCGGTGGCGTTGTAGTAGTGATTCAACTGCAGCGCCTTGCCGCGGTAGCTGCCGACCCGCTCCATCGCGCGATAGAAGGAAGCTTCGATGCCGTTCACCGCGCGCTCCACTTCGGCCGCCGTCGGCGGCGTGGTGCGCAGGCGGTCCAGTTCCTCATCGATCGCCTTCTGGATGTCAGAGAGGCTCTTGCCGGGCCGCGCGGTGGCCAGGATCTGGAAGGCGCCGGACAGCGCCTGCCCGCCCTGGTAGGCTCCGATCTCCTGCACCATCTGTGTGTCGTGCACGAGGCGCCTGTCGAGACGGGCGCCCTTGCCGCCTGAAAGCACATCGGCCGCCACGGTGAGCGCGGCGGCGTCCGCCGTCAGCTCCTTCGGTGAGAGCCACGCGAGGTAGAGCCGCGGGAGCTGCACCTTGTCGGTGATGGTCTTGCGCTTCACCTCGGTCAACGCAGGCTGCGGCACGGTGAGCGGCTCGACGGGCGCGCCCTTCGGCACCTCGGCGAACCACTTCGTCACCAGCGCCTGCGCCTTGTCGAGGTCGATGTCGCCGGCCACGACGAGGCTCGCGTTGCCGGGCGCGTAGTACCGCTTGAAGAACTCGACCACGTCCTCATAGCGCGCGGCGGACAGATCGTCCATCGAGCCAATCACCTGCCAGCTGTAGGGATGGGTCGGTGGATAGAGCAACTTGTCGATTTCCTCGGAGGCCTTCCCGTAGGGCTGGTTGTCCACCTGCTGCCGCTTCTCGTTCTTCACGACGTCGCGCTGGCCGTTGACCCGCTCGGGCGTCATCGTGTCGAGCAGGTACGCCATGCGGTCCGATTCCAGGAAGAGCGCCAGCTCCAGCGCGTTCGAGGGCACATCCTCGTAGTAGTTGGTGCGGTCGTTGTCGGTGGTGCCGTTGTTGCTGCCGCCGCTGGCTTCGAGCAGGCCGTCGAACTCGCCGTCCTTCACATGCTTCGAGCCCTCGAACATCAGGTGCTCGAAGAGGTGCGCAAAGCCGGTGCGCCCGGGTTTCTCGTTCGCGGAGCCAACGCGGTACCAGACGTTGACGGACACCACGGGAACCGACGTATCCCGGTGGAGGATCACGGTCAGGCCGTTCTCCAGCGTGAACATCCGGTAGGGGACGCTCAGTGGTGCGGGGGCCTGGGCCCCGACCGGGGCGCCGGAGACGGCTGCCAGAAGGCCGGCCACACCGAGGGCAAGAGCCCGCCGCCAGCGGGCAATCATGGGAAAGGACGCGCGCATGCCGCCACTCTACACCGGGCCCCCGCCCGCCCGGAGCGGGTACAATCCTCACTTCCATGACGCAGCCTTCTTCACCCGCGCCGCTGGTCGCCGTCATCATGGGTTCGTCCTCCGACTGGGAGACGATGCGCCACGCGGTCGACATCCTCGAGCGCTTTGGGGTCCCCTGCGAGCGGCACATCGTGTCTGCCCACCGGACACCGGTGTGGATGGCCGAGTTCGCCATGACGGCCGAGTCCCGCGGCCTTGAAGTGATCATCGCGGGCGCGGGTGGCGCGGCGCACCTCCCCGGCATGGTGGCGGCGCACACGACGCTCCCGGTGCTGGGCGTCCCGGTGCAGAGCGCGGCGCTCAACGGTCTCGATTCGCTCCTCTCGATCGTCCAGATGCCGGCGGGTGTTCCCGTGGCCACGCTGGCCATCGGCAAGGCCGGCGCGACCAATGCCGGGTTGCTGGCCGTGTCGATCCTCGCCAATGCGCGGCCCGAGCTGCGCGAGCAGCTCCGGGTCTTCCGCGCCGAGCAGACCGACAAAGTCCGGCAGGACGAGCTTCCGTGAGTCGCGGGGTCATCCCGCCCGGCGCAACCATCGGCGTGCTGGGCAGTGGCCAGCTGGGCCGCATGTTTGCCATCGCCGCCAGGCGCATGGGCTACCGGGTCCACACCTTCTCCCCGGACGACGACACCCCGACCGGCCAGGTAGCCGACGCAGAAATCACGGCGAGCTATCAGGACCTGGAGGCGCTCGGCCGCTTCGCGCAGGGCGTACAGGTGGTCACGCTGGAGTTTGAGAACGTCCCGGCGGAGGCGATTCAGGCCATCGAGCGCCACGTGCCCGTGCGGCCTGGAGCCAACGCGCTCTATGTGGCGCAGCAGCGGGCCCGGGAGAAGGCGTTTCTCCGCACGCACGGTTTCCCGACCGTGCCCTTTGCCCATGCCACGACGCTCGACGAACTCCGGGCCGCCATTGCGGAGGTGGGCACCCCTGCGGTGGTGAAGACGGCGGCCTTTGGCTACGACGGCAAGGGCCAGCACAAGGTCACGCGCGCGAGCGAGGCAGATGCCGTCTGGGCGTCCGTTGGTGGCCAGGAGGTCGTCGTCGAGCGCTACATCCGGCTCCAGTCCGAAATCTCCGTGATCGCCGCCCGTGGCGTTGACGGTCAGACCGTCGAATACGTGCCGTTCGAGAACCGGCACGCCAATCACATTCTGGATGTCACGACGGCGCCGGCGGTCGTGCCCCCGCGCGTGGCCGCCGAGGCCGCGACGATCACGAGGGGCATCCTTCAGGCGCTGGAGTATGTCGGCGTGCTCTGCGTGGAGTTCTTCGTGGACACGGACAACCAGCTGATGGTCAACGAGCTGGCGCCGCGGCCCCACAACTCGGGACACCTGACGTTTGACGCCGCGGTCACGAGCCAGTTCGAGCAGCAGGTCCGCGCCGTCTGCGGCCTCCCCCTCGGGGATCCCTCGCTGCTGCGGCCGGCCGCCATGGCCAACCTCCTCGGTGACCTGTGGGAGGGCGGTGAGCCTGATTGGGCTAATGCCCTCAGGTTCCCAGGCGTGAAGCTGCACCTCTACGGCAAGGCGACTGCCCGGAAGGGCCGCAAGATGGGCCATTTGACGGCCATGGCTGCGACCGCCGCCGAGGCGCAGGACCTCGTCATCGCCGCCCGCGACGCGCTCCTCGGTTAGGCCCCTCCACGGCGTTCCCGGTTGACCACGCGGCTGCGCAGATCCGTGCAGCCACGGGCTGGTGCGCCGCCACCTCAAACCCTGAGCGGAACGGGGCCCGATCCGGCGGGGTGATGCCCGCGCTAAAATCTAGAGGGCGCTGGGGTTCTGGAAACATTCACCCTGGGTCCGTCGTCAATCAAAGGGTGGCTGCCGGACCTTCCCGCCAGCACCTCCGAACGTCTGCACGTTCCCAGGATCGAATGAGACCGAAGCTTCTTCTCGTGTGTGCGGGCATTGCCCTTCTGGCCGTGCCTGCCTGCCGCAAGTCTGCTCCCGCCCCCGCCCCCGCCGCGGCCACTGCCGCGACGGCCCCATCGGCTCCGTCAACGGCACCTGCGTCCGCATCCGGTCCGGCCCCGTCGACTGCTCCGACGGACGTCGCCGTGGCTACGGCGGACGAACGCCAGGTGCCGGTGGTGATTCGGGCAACGGGCACCTTCATCCCCGATGAGTCGTCGGATGTGACCCCGCAGGTGGCGGGCACCGTGATCCAGACGCTGGTGCAGGTCGGTGATGTCGTCAAGGCCGGCGCCGTGATTGTGAAACTCGACGATCGCGATGCCCGGATCCGTCAGAGCCAGGTGCAGGCCTCGCTCCAGCAGGCGGAAGCCGAAGCGGCCCGCGCTCGGCTCGAGGTGCAGCGCAACGCGGACCTCGCCAAGAGCGGTGATGTGTCACGCGCCAGCTTCGACCGGCTCACCGCCCAGGTCGCCATTGCCGAAGCCTCTGTCGCCCAGGCGAAGGCGCAGCTCGCGGCGGCCGACAAGGCCGTCGAGGACACGGTGGTGCGCGCGCCCTTCTCCGGCCACGTCAGCGCGCGACCCGCGTCGGTCGGCGAGTTCGTGAGCACGTCGGTCAAGCTGGTCACGCTGGTGCGCATCGCGCCCATCAAGTTGAACCTTCAGGTCCCCGAGTCGGATGCCACCCGCCTGCGCGTCGGCATGCCGGTGGAAGTCACGGTGCCTGCCCATGAAAAGTCCGTGTTCAAGGGGAAAGTCGGCGCGCTCAACGTCGCCATCGACCCGAACTCGCGCTCGATGACGGTGGAAGCGCGCTTCCCGAACGCCGACGGCAAGCTCACGCCTGGCATGTTCGGCAGTGCGGAGATCCGGCTGCCGGCCACGGAGAAGTCGCTCTTCGTGCCGACGGCCGCCATTACGCGCCTGGCCAACGGCGATGCGTCGATCGCGTATGTGATCAGCGATGGGCAGGCCCACGTGAAAGTGGTGCAGGCCGACGACGACCTCAACGGCCTGCGCCGCGTCCGCTCGGGCCTCACCGCGGGTCAGGTCGTGGCGGTCACCGCACTCGACAAGCTCTTCGACGGTGCGCCCGCCCGGGCCGCCGGCGCCAGCGCCGCGCCCGCCTCCGGAGCCAGCCATGCACAAACTCGCTGAACTCTGCGTCCGGCGTCCGGTCCTCGCCACGATGCTCATCGTGTCGCTGACCGTCATGGGGATCTATTCGTACATCGGGCTGGGTGTCGACTACTTCCCGAACATCGACATCCCGACGGTTGCCATCACGATCACCAACCCGGGCGCCTCGGCCGAGCAGGTCGAGACCGAAATCACCAAGAAGGTCGAAGGCGCGGTCAACACGATCAGCGGCATCAACGAACTGCGCTCGACCTCGAGCGAAGGGCAGTCGCTGGTTATCGTGACCTTCGCGCTTGAAAAGGACGGCGACGTGGCCGCGCAGGAAGTGCGCGACAAGGTGAACCTGCTGGCCGGCCAGCTGCCGGAATCCTCCAAGGCGCCCATCATCCTCAAGGCCGACCCGGGCGCGACGCCCGTGCTGCAGATTGTGGTGGCGGGCACCCGTCCCCTCCGCGAGGTGACCCGCTTCGCGGAAAAGGAAGTCAAGGAGCGGCTCGAGAGCATCAGCGGCGTCGGCCAGGTGTCGATGGCCGGTGACAGCAAGCGCGCCATCCAGGTGCGCCTCGACCCGGACAAGATGCGCGCGTACGGCGTCACGGTCCCCGAGGTCACCGCCGCGCTCCGCAGCCAGAACCTGACCCTTCCCGGTGGCCGCGTGGAGCAGGGTGCGCTCGAAGTCACGTTGCGGACCATGGGCAAGATCACCGACCCGCGCGAGTTCAATGGCATCGCCATCGCGAATCGCGGTGACTACGTCGTGCGCCTGCACGACATCGGCGAGGTCGTGGACGGCCAGGCGGAAATGCGCACGGCCGCCTTCTTCAACGGCCGCCCCGCGGTCACGCTGACGGTCACCAAGCAGTCCGGGCAGAATACGGTGACGGTTGCGGGCGACCTCAAGCACCGGCTGGAGACGATCCAGAAGGCGCTGCCGCCGGACATGAGCGTCACGATCGTGGACGATCAGTCGCTGTTCACGCAGGCCGCGCTCGACGCCGTGAAGGAGCATCTGCTCCTCGGCGCCCTCCTGGCGTCAGTCGTCATCCTGCTCTTCCTCTCCAACATCCGGACGACACTCATCGCCGCGATCGCGATTCCCACCTCCATCATCTCGACGTTCTTCCTGATGGCGGTCATGGGCTACACGCTGAACGTGGTCACGATGCTGGCGCTCACGCTGATGGTCGGCGTCGTCATCGACGACGCGATCATCGTGCTCGAGAACATCTATCGCTACATCGAGGAGAAGGGCATGCCGCCCTTCGAAGCCGCGATCAAGGGCACCAAGGAAATCGGGTTCGCCGTGCTCGCGACCACGCTCTCCCTGATGGCCGTGTTCGTGCCCGTGGCCTTCATGGGCGGCATCGTCGGCCGCGTGCTCGCCTCCTTCGGCCTCACGGCCGCCTTCGCGGTCGGCGTGTCGCTGCTCGTGTCCTACACGCTGACGCCGATGCTGGCCTCGCGGTTCGTGAAGGCCCCGAAGGCCGAGGACGTGGCGGCGCACCACGGCTCGAAGGACTCGATCGTCTTCAAGCCCATCGAGCGCACCTACATGGCGATGCTGCGCTGGTCGATGGCGCACCGCTGGGTGATTGTGCTGGCCTGCATCCTGACAACGGCGAGCATCGTGCCGCTGTTCAACGCGATCGGCAAGAACTTCGCGCCAGACGAGGATCGTTCCAAGCTGACCATCAGCATCCGCGCACCCGAGGGCACCGGCATCGCCGCCACGACCACCATCCTCGAGCGGATCGCGGCCGACCTCCGGAAGGTGCCCGAAGTGAAGGACACGCTGGTCTCGATCGGGTCCTCCACGGCCGCGGGCATGGGTCCCGGCATGGTGATTGGCGGATCGGCCGGCAATATCGGATCGATTACGGTCACCCTCAAGCCGATCGAGCAGCGCACGCGCAGTCAGTTCGATCTCCAGCCGATCTTCCGGCAGATGCTTGCCGGCTACCCGGGCAATCTCCGGACGTCCGTGATGGCGCTCGGCGGACCTGGCGGCGGACCCGGTGCGCAGTTCTCGCTGCGCGGGCCTGACCTGGCCCAGCTCGGGAAGTATGCCGACCAGCTCTACAAGGTCGTCAGCAAGAACCCGCGGGGGGCCGATGTCGACACCTCGCTCGTCTACGGCAAGCCGGAGCTGCGCGTGGAGATCAATCGCCAGCGCGCTGCGGATCTCGGCGTCCGCGTGCAGGACATCGCCACCGCGCTCAACGTCCTTGTCGGCGGGCAGAACGTCACCACGTTCGACGTGGGCGAAGACCAGTACGACGTCACGCTGCGAGCGGCCGAGGGCTTCCGGACCACGGTCGAGGGCCTACAGCGGATGACGGTGCCGTCGAGCAAGCGCGGCATCGTGGATATCAACGAGGTGGTCGACCTGGTGCCATCAACCGGTCCGTCCTCAATCGAGCGCCTGAACCGCGAGCGCCAGGTGACGCTCACGGCCAATCTCGCGCCGGGCGCCTCGCAGTCCGAGCTCATCGCGGACATCGAGCATGAAGTGGCGCAGCTGGGGATGCTGCCGGGCTATGTGGCCAAGCCCATCGGCATTTCCGAGGAGCTGGCCAAGACGGGGCGCGGCTTCGCCATCGCGATCTCGCTCTCGTTCATCTTCATGTATATCGTGCTGGCCGCGCAGTTCGAGTCGTTCGTCCATCCGATCACGATTCTGCTGACGCTCCCGCTCGCGGTGCCCTTTGGCATCCTCTCCCTCTTCATCGGCGGCGAGACGGTGAACCTGTTTGCGGGGCTGGGCCTGCTGCTGCTCTTCGGCATCGTGAAGAAGAACGCGATTCTGCAGATCGATCACACCAACGGTCTGCGGGCAGAAGGGCTCCCGCGGGCTGAGGCGATCCTGCAGGCCAACAAGGAACGGCTGCGGCCTATTCTGATGACCACGATGGCACTGGTCGCGGGCATGATTCCGCTGGTCGTGGCCAAGGGCGCCGGGTCCTCGACCAACAAGACGATCGGCGTGCTCGTGGTTGGCGGTCAGATGCTCTGTCTGCTGCTGACGCTGCTGGCGGTGCCGGTCTTCTATTCCCTCTTTGACGACTTCGAACAGTGGCCGGCGATGGCCCGGTTCGCAGCTCGTGTCCGGCGGCTGTTGCCGTCAGGCCGCCGCCAGGAATCGGTCGCGGCGTTCTCAGGCAAGCCGACGGTCGCTGATCATGCTGAATAACGCGCGTCTCTTCACCTGGGCAGCCGGGTTCACACTGGGCCTGTCTGCCGTCGCCTCGGCGCAGACGCCCGGGGCGGCCGTCTCCGCGCCGCTGCCGCTGCGCGTGGGGGTCATCGGCGAGCGGAGCCTCTCGCTTCCCGAGGCGTTGGCCGAGGCGATGGCGAACAACCCGGACATCGCCGTCGCGAAGACGACGGTCGAGCAGGCGGGCTACGGCATCAGCGGCGCGCAGGGCGCCTTCGAGCCGATGTTCAGCCTGCAGTCCACGCTGTTGCATCAGGTGTCGCCGGTGGCGTCCATCATCGCGGGTTCCGCCAGCGGGTCGCTGACGCAGAACGACCTGCTGATCGCGCCGCGCGTCTCAGGGATCCTTCCGCAGTTCGGCACGAGCTATCAGGGCACGCTCACAGCCCGCCGGCAGACGACGGACAACTCCTTCACGCAGCTCAACCCGCAGTACCCCTCGGCGCTCGCCGTGTCCGTCACGCAGCCGCTCCTGCGCGGCCGGAAGGTGGATGCGGCTCGCCGCCAGGTCGAAGTCGCGAAGCGGAACGAGGAGCTGACGGAGACGCAGTTCAAGCAGCGCGTCATGGACGTGGCCGTGCAGGTCGAGCAGGCCTACTGGGATCTGGTGTTCGCGCGCGAAAACCTGGCGATTTTGAGCTCCGGCCTGGAGCTGGCGAACCGGGTCGTCGAGGCCAATCGCCGGCTGGTGGACCAGGGCGTCTCCGCGCCCATCGATGTGATCGAGGCGGAGTCACAGCGCGCCACGCTCCGGTCGAATCTCTACGTCGCGCAGACCACGCTGACGCGTGCGGAAAATGCGCTGAAGCAGCTGGTGGCGCCGGATCCCTCGGCTGGCATCTGGTCCTCGGCGCTCTCGCCGACCACGGCCCCCAAGGCACCGACAGCGGACCTTGCGGTCGACGCGGCGATGAAGAGCGCGCTCAGCACCCGGCCAGAGCTGCAGCAGCTGGGGATTGCGTCTACCCTGAACCGGACGAACACTGACTACTTCAAGGACCAGACGAAACCGCAGGTGGATCTGGTGGGCACGTATACGACGGCTGGACTCGCCGGCCAGACGTTCGTCAGTGCGACGGGCAATCCGCTGACGTCGAGTTTCGGACCGCTCTTCGAGCGGTTGAACACGCTCTCGGCGACCCAGGGACTCCCTCCCCTCGCGCTCGGCGGCGGCGACTCGGGTGTTCCGACCCGGCTCGTGGGCGGGCTGGGGCAGTCCTTCACGAACTTGCTGCGGCAGGATTTCCCGACCATTGAGGTGGGCGTCCGCATCGCCGTCCCCTTCCGCAATCAGACGGCCGAGGCCAATCTGGCCTCGTCGGTGGTGGAGGGGAAGCGCATCGAGTTGCAGCGCCGTCAGGTGGAAAACGCCATCGCGGCCGATGTCCGGAACGCGATGCAGGCTGTCGCGTCGGCCCGGGCAACACTCGAAACCGCCACCGAGGCGACCCGGCTCGCTGAGCAGCAGTACGCCAGCGAGCAGCGCAAGTTCGACGCCGGCACCTCCACGGTCTTCTTCGTGCTGCAGCGGCAGTCGGCGCTGATCAACACGCGCAGCCTGCGCGCCCGCGCGGAAGCCGACCTGAGCAAGGGCCTGGCGCTGCTGAACCGCGCCACTGGCCGCATCCTCGACGAGCACCAGATCAGCATCAGCGCGAAGTAGGCGACCAGCGGGCCTGGCCGCTCAGGGTCAGGCGCCGCTCTGGCCGTCCAGTCCGTAGCGGGCCAGCTTGCGGTACAGCGTGGCCCGGCCGACGCCCAGGCGCCTGGCGACCAGCGACATGTTGCCGTTCAGGGCTCGAATCGCCTGTTCGATGGCCCTCCGCTCGACTTCGTCCAGCGACAGCACTTCCTCCGCGGTGCTGTCGGCGGGCAGCCCCCCACCGGCGACGCCCATCGATCGCATGACCAACGCCGGAGGCAGCGCCTCCACGCCGATCTGTTCACTCTTGCTCGACACCATCGCGCGGAGCACGATGTTCTCCAGTTCGCGCACATTGCCGGGATAGTCGTAGCGGGACAGCACATCGACCGCATCCTGGTCGAAGGTCACCGCGCGGTGTCGCGAGAGTGAGCGGTGCTTCCGGAGCAGGTGGTTGAGCAGCGACGGAATGTCGTCAGCCCGCTCGCGCAGCGGTGGCAGCTCGATCGGAAACACCATCAGCCGGTAGTAGAGATCCTGCCGGAAGGCTTTCTGGCCGACGAGGGCCTCCAGATCCCGGTGCGTTGCCGAGACGATCCGGACATCGACCTCGATATTGCCCGTTCCCCCGAGGCGCTGAATGGTGCCTTCCTGCAGGACCCGCAGCAGCCGCGTCTGGGCCGAGGCGCTCAGTTCGCCGATTTCGTCGAGGAACAGCGTGCCCCGGTGCGCCTGTTCGAACTTGCCGCGGTACTGGGCCACGGCGCCCGTGAACGAGCCCTTCTCGTGTCCGAACAGCTCGCTCTCTTGCAGGCTTTCGGCGATCGCCCCGCAGTTGAGCGTGACGAAGGGACCACGACGGCGTGCGCCGTTGTAGTGGATGGCGCGCGCGATGAGTTCCTTGCCCGTCCCGCTTTCCCCGTGGATGAAGACGGAGACGGCGTTGTCGAGCACCTTCTCCACCTGGTCATAGACCTGGCGCATTCTGGCGGATCGCCCGACGATCTCATCGAAGCGAAGCGTGTCCTGGACTTCCCGCTCCAGCTGCGTGACGCGCCGCTGCAGATCGTGATCGCGCACGGCCAGCGCCACGCTGCGCACCAGCCGCTCATGGTCGAACGGCTTTACGAAGTAGTCGAACGGCTTCAGCTTCATGATGTCGACAGCGCGGGAGACGCTGTCCTGTCCTGACAGGACGACAACGGGCAGGCCGGGCCGGCGGGTCTGGATCTGCTCCAGCACCACCTCGCCTCGCTGATCCGGAAGGACGACGTCCAGACAGACCACGGCGACTTCGTGTTGGTCGAGCAGCTGGACCGCCTCGCTGCCAGAGGCGGCGTGGATCGGATGGAAGCCTCCCTGCCGCAGGACCGCGCTGAGCAGCGTGTAGGCCGAAACGTCATCCTCGACCACCAGGATGGTGGGGCCGGTCATAGTATCTCCTTCATGTCGGTGGCGATGCCGGCTGCCGGCATGGTGAACCAGAACGTGGCGCCGCCGCCAGGACGTGGCGTGACGCCGATCGTACCGCCATGCTGCTGCACGATAGCGCGGCAAATGGCCAGCCCCAGGCCCGCGCCGCGGTGCCGGCGGGCGTCCGATTGCTCGGCCTGCCTGAATGGCTCGAAGATGATCGAGCGGAGCGCCTCCGGCACGCCACGGCCCCGGTCGCTCACGCGCACTTCCACCCAGTCCTGCTGGCGGCTGGCGGTGAGGCTGACCTCCGAGCCTGCCGGCGAGAACTTCACCGCGTTGCTCAGGAGGTTCACCAGCACCTGTGTCAGCCTGGCCTCGTCGGCGCGCACGCGAAGGTCGGACGGCGTTGCGGCTATACGGACATCGGCTTCGCGGGCCAGCGTGCCGACGACGTCCAGTGCGCCCTGGACGACGGACGATAGCGGGATATCCGCGGGAGCAATGGAAAACAGGCCGCTCTGAATCCGCTCGAAATCGAGGATGTCGCCGATGATCGCACTCAGCCGGCCGACGTTGCGCTCGGCCACATCGAGCACCTCGCTGGACTCCGGTGGGAGGACGCCAACGGCGCCGCTCGACAGCAGACCGAGCGCGCCCCGGATGGCCGTCAGCGGCGTGCGCAATTCGTGGCTGACCGAGGCGACGAACTGCTTCTTGAGACGCTCTGCCTCCTGCAGCGGGGAGAGATCCCGGACGTGTCCGGCCACGAGGCGGCCATCCGACGTTTCGATCTCGTAGAGACAGAGTTCAACGGGGAAGATCGCGCCGTCGGCTCTTCGCCCGTTCCGTTGAAGTACCTGGCCCATCGACCGCTGGTAGGAAGCCGCCAGAGCGTGTCCGTCGGTGGACAGGGCGTCGGGCAGCATGTCTCCGATAGAGCAGCCGGGAAGTTCCTTGCTGTCGTACCCGAACTTTCGCGCGAACGCCCGGTTCACCTGAAGGATCCGTTGCTGGCCGTCAAGGATGAACAAGCCCTCCAGCAGATTGTCCATCATGGCGCGCACACGCAGGTCATTCTGCCGCTGCGCACTCTCGGCGCGCTTCCTCGCGCTGATGTCCAGCAGCGTTCCGGAAACCCGGATGGGCTTTCCGTCCGCGTCCTGTTCGATCACCCGGCCCCGATCGAGCACCCACACCCAGTGCCCGTCCTTGTGCCGGACGCGCCCCTCGACTTCCACCGCGCCGATTTCTCCCGAGAGATGCCGGTCGAACGCCACCTGGAAGACCGGCAGGTCGTGGGGGTGGAGAGACATCGCCCAGTGCCGCAGCGTGGTCTCGAATTCGCCGGACTGGTACCCGAGCATCGCCAGGCAGCGTTCGTCGATCGTGCCATCGCCCGAAGCCGGGAAGAACTCCCAGGTGCCCAGCGCGCCCCCCTCAAGGGCGAGAGTCAGCCGCTGCCGCTCGGCCACCAGGCGGCGCTCCGAGCGCTCTCGCAGAATGAACTGGCCGATCTGCCGCGTGATGCTGACCAGGCCTTCAACGACCTCGGCCACCGGCCGCGCTGTCTCCAGCGAGAAGAACTCGAGTGTGCCTAATGACTCCTCTTCCACCGACAGCGGCAGTGAGACGGCCCAGCGGATGCCAGCCTGAAGGGCGAGAGCATGGCGTGGGAACGCATGGTCACACTGCGCCACGTCGATGACCGTCGCGGCCTGTTCCATATCGGTGGCGCCGGGAAGTCCGGTGCCCTCCTCCATGGACATCGTGCGGGTCTCGGCCATGAATGGAGTGGCCGTCAGCGCGGCATCCGCCCAGGCGGCGAGGCAGCGCAAGGTGGCCGGACCGGTGCCCTGCCCGGGTCGTGAGACCGACCGCCGATCCTTCAGCCAGATGGCGCCCGCAGCCCAGCCAAGCTGGCTGCAGACCGATTCAAGAATCGCGGGCGCAGCCGCCGATAACTGCTGTGCCGACGTGAGGATGCGGGCCACGTCGTGCTGCGAGCGGAGCAGGTGCTCGTTCCGGCGCTCGATCGTGACATCCCGCACGAAGGCGCTGAAGCCCACGGCATCGTCCCCGGCCATCGCCGTGATGGTCAGCTCCACGGGGAATTCCCGTCCGGTGCGGTGCCGCGCCGGCACTTCCACACGACGACCCAGCAGGCGTGCCTCGCCGGTTTTGAGGTGCCGTCCCATCCCCTCCGCATGGGCGGCATGGAGACGCTCGGGGATGATGAGGTGTGCGAGAGATTGGCCGACGGCCTCGGCCCGCGTCCAGCCAAACACCTGTTCCGCCTGGGTATTCCAGAACGTGACATTGGCCACGCTGTCGATTGTGATGACGGCGTCGAGCGTGCCGTCGAGCACCTGTTCGGCACGGCGCTCCGCTCTCTCACGGGCCCGCGCCGAAGTTTCGAGCGTGATGACCGAGGCACGCAGCTCGTCGCGCTGCCGGGCCAAGTGGCTGGAGAGATCCCGCGCATTCTCGAGCGCCGCGTCCCTGCCTTGGAGCAGGAACAGGTAGTCGCCCACCGGGTCGTGAGGCGGCCAGTCGGTGAGCGACAGCTTGAACTGCGCCAACTCGGACGGATCCCGCAGGAGCGGTGAGCCCAGGAAGATGAGCGACCCCTCTCCCGCGGCCATGAACTGGCCGCGAAGCGGCAATCCGCCCTCGAGGCACTCGAGCACCATGAGGCTGCCTACGTGCAGCTGCAGGGCCTCGGGAGTGAGGGGGTGCTGGGGTCGTTGCAGGCGGAAGACGTCGGCCAGTCGCGCGCCCACGCAGGTCGCCGGCGCCACGCGCACCCATGCCGGTCCGGCCTGCACGATGCGGAGGTCCGCACCGGCGACAAAGTGAAAAGGGAACGCGCCCGAGAGTTGGTCGGGCGTCAATCCGAGGGCGGTCATGCGTGCGGTGTCGGGGTGAAGGTGACGAAGAGCACGGCGTTCTCACCTGCGGCGGCTGCCTGCGGCGTGATCGTCACGTCCACCTGATACATGCGGCCCAGCCCACGCACGAGGCCGACCAGCATGGGTGTGAAGCCCTGGCGCGCCGACTGATAGTGGAGGTGCAGCGAGGTATCGGTGACGTCTGTACACCAGAAGGAGGGCGGCTGGAGGCGGGGAAAGCCCAGGGCGATCTTGCTGTGCAGGCTGTGCAGGTTCAGCATGAACTCCTTGAACGAACTGCCGCCCATCTTGAACATGGCGCCGTACCCGCGCTCGGCGGTAAACAGGGTCCAGTGCTCGCCGAAGGCCTCAAGCAGCGCCTCTGCTGGCGCGCCGAGCTCGGCGCTCGCGGCCGCGACGAGCCCGTAGGACATTTCGTCCGGGTAGCCTTCCATGGTGACGAAGGCATCGATCTCGACGCCGGCGCGTCGCTTGATCGCCTCCCACGCCTGGTCGCCGTGGTGTGTGCGCACCAGATCCTCGATTGCCTGATTCACCAGCCCGTACATCTCGGCGCTCCCGTCTGCTTTGCTATTCTTCCGATGTGCCAGACCCCGGCCCGTTGACCGTGCTGCTCGTGGAGGACGAACCCGACATCCGTCTGGTGGCGCGTCTGGCCCTCCAGCGCCAGGGTGCATTCACCGTCGTCGAAGCGGCGTCGGGCTCCGCCGCCATGAGGGTGGTGGCCACGGTCCGTCCGGATGTCATCCTGCTCGACGTCATGATGCCAGAAATGGACGGCCCGGACGTCCTGCGGGCGCTGGCCGGCGATCCGTCCACCGCTGGCATTCCCGTGGTCTTTCTCACCGCGAAGGCCACCTCGGAGGACCTGTCGCGGCTGGGCGCGCTTGGCGCCGCCGGCATCATCACCAAGCCCTTTGACGCCACCACGTTGGCTGCCGACGTCCGCTCGATTCTGGATCGACGGGTCGCCCCTCCTGCGTTGACGCCGGAGCCGTCCCCTTCAACCACGTGGACGATCAATGAGGCGGCTCTCGCGAAGCTCGATGGTCTGGTGGGAGAAGACGGGCGCGACATCCGGCTCGACCTGTATGACCTGTTCGCCGATCGGACACCTGCCGTCCTGAGCCAGTTGCAGGCCGCCCGGTTGGCCGGTGCCGGCGCCTCAAAGGACGCCGCCCGGCTGGCCCATTCGCTGAAGAGCGCCGCCGCCACGCTCGGCCTCGACGGGATGGCCGCACTGTGCGCCCGGATCGAGGTCCAGGCGTCGGCGGGCCGCGTGATGGACACGGCCCCGCTCATCGACCGTCTCGTCGTGGAGTTCGAACCGGCGCTGGCACTCCTGAAGGCCGCGTGCCTCCGGTTCGCGTCCACGACCCCGGTCAGCCATCCAGACAGAAGTTCCTGACAAAGGCCCGCGGGTGGCGGGCAAACATCGCACAGGTGGCGACGAGATCGACGAGCAACGGTCGCATGTCCTGCGCATCGTGCACGGCGTCGGCCACCGCCCCGCCCCGCCCGCTCATCCAGTGCCGCCAGGATGAGCGCTCCCGTCCACTCAGCCGCCCGGTCGCGTGCTGGGCCGTGACGAGCAACCGCAGCACCCAGCCATGGGCGAAGCGATTGATGGCGCCGGGTTCCTCCCGGATGTCGCGGGCCGCGAGCGCCAGCGCCGCTTCGAGCTTGGCGCCGTCGCCGCACGCGCCCAGCCAGGCGAGCCACGGTAGTTCAAGACCGCGTGCGATCTCGAATCCCATCTGGCCGTAGTAGCGCGGATTGAAGTCCGCCAGGAAGAGGCGGCCATCCGAGTCGACCAGGAACTCGACCTCAAACACGCCGAAGTAGCCGGTGGCCTCGCAGAGGCTGCGGACCCACGCCTCAGCCTGTTCAGGTACCGGCCGGGCCTCGAAGCCGACGCCCACGCCGATCCGCCGCGGCCGCTGGAAGACCTTCTGCGACGCACGCAGCACCATGTGTCCGGCTTCATCCCGGAAGCCAGCCACGCTCAGGATGTTGGAGGCCGCCGACGGGAGGAAGGCCTGCACGAGCGGCCACGTCACCTCGGCATCGTAGGCCTCGACCTCTGCGTGATACGTGTTGGCCCGGCGGAACTCACGATAGGCGTGCAGCAGATCCGCGCCATTCGTGCAGACCGTGCCCTTCTGCTTGCTCGCCAGGCCGATCTGCGTCCGCGGCTTGATCAGCACCGGATAGCTGGCCGTGAGGGCCACCTCCTCCAACGCCTCATCAGATGTGGGTGCCCACGTGGGGGGTGTCGGCACGCCCGCCTCGGCGGCCACTTCACCCAGCCGGTGCTTGTTCAGCAACGCGTAGATCGTGGCGAGCGTCGGCTGATACATCCGGAAGCACGCGGATAGCTGCTCGCGATGACGGGCCAGAATCCAGCAGAGGTCATCGCTGGCGGCATAGAGGAATCGCCCCGGCCGGCTCCGGCCCTGCGCCACCAGCCAGTCGGCGTAGGCGCCGAGGTCCGAGGGCGGCGGTGCCGCGACCCGTTCTGTCACGTAGCGGGACCAGCGTCCCGGGACGAGGCCCCGGTGTTCTGCGAAGACCACGTCAAACCCGTTGCGTCCGAGGTTGCGTGTGGCGGCCAGGCTGCCGAGGTGGTCGCCCAGCATGAGCAGCGTCTCGGGTCGCATCTGGAGGCTCACTGGACCCTCCCCGGCTGCGTGGCGGCCGATGCGGCCGACGGCAGGACGAATAGAGTGATGCTCTGCTGCGGCAGCAGCGCCGACAGGGCGTCGCGAACCCCGACATCCTCCAGACGGCGGATGACGCCGCTGGCCGAGAGCTCCCAGCGCTCCGCGGTGCCGGTGGAGAGAAAGTGAGGCAGCGTCAGCCGGACGGGCGCTGCGCCGCTCAGCGACTTGTTGAGCACCATCACCGTGAGGGCGCCGTCGGTCATGCGCTCGGCCGCGAAGACCGCCAGGGTATCGGGGTCGGCTCCGGATGCGCGGACGCTGACATCACCGAAGGTCGACCGGCGCCCGTCATAGTTCCGGTACATCTGCATGGCGCGGAAGGTGGGTGAGCCGGCCGCGGGCACCGTCCAGCGGGCTGCCATGCCCACGCCCTCGCGGCCGAAGATGCCGAGCAGGTCGGCCTGGGCCATGGCGCCGCTGATGTGCCCGTCGGCGCCCCAGCTGTACTCGGTGATGCCGATTGGCGTGCCCGGCACATAGTGCGCGTCGATCCAGCTGCGCAGCCGCGGAATCAGCCGTACCGGCGTGTCAATCCACGATTCGTCCACGTAGGCCGGATCCCACAGCGCCCTGGTGGAGCGATTCCGTTTGAGCTGCATCGCGGTGGAGGTGTCGTTGCTGTGCTCACCGCCCTCCGGGTAGTAGTGGACGCTCACGACATCGAGGGGCCATCGGCCCGTCGCGCGTCCGCGTTGCGCGAGCCGGTCCAGCAGCCAGGGCAGGTAGTCCTGCCCGCCATGACCCGTGCGGTCCGGCAGCGTGGCGCGCCAACCCCATCGGTCGGCAAACTGCTGATCGTGCCCGCTGTAGAGGAAGCCAAGCCATCCCCACTCCTCGGGACCCACGACCTTGCCGCCCGGGTCGACCGCCTTGATCCCCTCGGCATACTCGATGAGCCTGGAGGCCACTTCGTCCATCGTCGCGCCGGCAGGGTGCACGTCGCGGTGCGTGGAGTGCCAGAGGCTTGGTTCGTTATCCGCCACGTAGTAGCGGACGCCGCCATCGGCGGCACCGCGCCAGGTGGAGACGAGGTGGCGGATCCAGGCCTGTTGAAACCCGACGCCCGCCCGCGTGTTCGCGTCGGCCGGGTCGTTGCCCTGCACGTGCGCGCCGCCCTTCAGCACGCCATTGCCCGCGTCTGGAAACCACTGGGCATCCGTGGAGGTCTGTGCACCGTACCGGGCCACGGAGAAACTGGCGAGGCGTGAGCGCCGATCACTGAGCCTGGCCACCCAGTCCAGCATCGGCACCGTGACCAGTGGCTGCGCGCCGGCGCTCCGCGCATCGGTGATGAACGCGTCCGCGCTCGCCCCGGGCGTCTCGCCGGTCTCCGGCACGCTCTCGAAGAACCAGTCGACGGCCCGGTTGTACGCGTTGGCCTGCCAGTTGTAGCGGGACGTATAGTTCCCTCCGAGCCGTGTCATCGGGGCATTGAGAGCCGCGAGGTTCTCGGCGCTCGTCTTCGAGACTCCGTAGATGAGCGGGCTGATGGCATGCCGCCCGGCTGTGACATCCACGGTGACCTCGACCACCGGGTCCTGTGCGCGTGCGCCGGTGGCGAGGCAGCCCGCACTCAGCAGGGCTATGGCAACAATGCTGCTGTTTCGGCGTCCCTTGCGGGAGGGTGACGCTGCTCGCATCAGCGACCGGCGCGATAACTCTCTGTGCATAGAGGTTGTCAGAGCAAGACGCGGGCCATGCTCACTGTCGGCCACCGTGGCGCGTTCCTTCGAGAAGGGCCACGTCGGCCGCGGCGCCTGAGACACCGCGGTGTCTCAGACCGAGACACCGCGGACAGGCGGTCAGAGGCAAGGATGGCGCTGGCTAGATCGCCCGTTTGGCAAAGGCGTAGAGTGCCAGCGCCGCAGGTGAGCGGCGCGAGGTGATGGTCGCCACCGGTGAGGACACGAGGCTGAACTCAGGCACGCTCTGCATCAGCACCGCGCCGGGACCAATCTTGGAACGCGCACCAACGTCGATGGGGCCGAGCAGCGTGGCGCCCGGCGCCACGTGGACGTGGGCACCCAGTCGCGGCGTGCCGACCTTGCCGGTTACCGCGTCGAAACACTCTCCGAGCGTGACGTTCTGGAACAGGATGCAGCCGGTGCCGACCACGGCGTGGCGACCGAGCACGAGACCCTGGCCGTGCACCACCGAGACGCCGGGTTCAATCTGCGTGCGCCAGTGGATGTCTGCCCCATAGAGGTGCCGAATCAACCGCGAGATGACCATCGGGAGGACGGGCACGCCGCATGTGTCGAGGCAGCGCATCAGGCGATACCACGCCAGCATCTGAAAGCCGACCCGGCGCACGAGGTCGACCGGGAGCCGCGAGGCCGGCACCAGCTCGTCCTGATACTTGAGACGGTGCGCGCGTACCTCTTCGTGGTCCGCGCGAATGGCGTGGCGCATGGCGCCCACGGCCGCGAACAGGCTCCTCCGATAGGCCGGCCGGTCCCGCCAGAAGGCGCCAAAGGAGCCGCACTCCTCACGCAGACCGCGGAAGTACTCGAGCGCATAGGCGACGGCGGCCAGCAGCACGGCCACGCGCGTCAGGCGGAGCCGGTCCGTGAACTGCGCGGCATGAAACGCCGTGCGTGCGGCCGCGCGGCCGAGAGCTGGCGACAGCAGCGAGAGACCCACGACCGGGCGCGAGGCAGGGTGAATCAGTCCCCAGAAGCGCCATGGGTGCGCATCCTCCACCTCCGGGTGCAGGGCCGCGATCGTACGGTCAAACCGCCCGTAGAGATAGGCGCGCTTGAGCCAGATGGCATCGTCGTGGTCCGAGCAGTGCACGGTGCGGGCTTCGTCCCCGTAGACGATCGTGCAGCCGTGGCGCTCGAGGCGGATCCCCAGTTCCCGATCCTCCGACCGCCGCAGCGAGAGGTTGAAGCCACCGACGGCGTGGTAGTCCTCCCGGCGCATCGACACGTTACCCGTGCACAGATGCATGCCCCTCGGGGCGATGTCGCCCGCCAGCACGCCCGCGCGCCACCGTTCGAGCTGGCGGGCGTTGAACCGTTCGAAGGGCGGCATCTCCGCCAGACCAGGGTCGGAGGCAATGCGGCCCAGCACCACCGTGTGGGGGCTGGCCTGATGACGCGCCAGGTGCGCGGGCAGGAAGTCGGAGGGCACCTGCATGTCGTCGTCCATGAACACCAGCACGTCACCGCGCGCGGTCAACGCGCCGTGATGCCGGGCGGCGGCCTGTCCACTCCAGTCAATCCGGTGATGCGACATCGCGTAGCGGAGCTGAAGCCGATCCAGCGCCGGCCCGGCGGGCTCGGGCGAGCCGTCGTCGACGACGATCACCTCGAATGCAGACGCATCCAGCGCCTGGTCGTTCAACTGCGTGAGCAGGCGCACGACCGAGGCCGTGCGCTCGCGCGTGGCGATGACCACGCTGATCTCCGGATACTGACCGTGCGCTGTCGTCACTGAAGTTCTCCTTCGCGAGCCGTTCGAATCCACGAGGTATTCGCCTCGCCGGAGCGCCACGCCGCTCGTGTCGTGATCGCTGTCTTGAGCCATGCGTAGCGGGGGATGGCCCACGCCGCGCGCACCAGATCACCTGTCCGTCCGGCCACGTGTGCCGCAACGGCGACGTGGATGGCCAGGGCCGCACAGGCCGTGGCCCAAAGCCAGATGGCCACCGCCCCCGTCTCGAACAAGAGCGCCGCCATCGCGCTGACGCCGAGCCCGGCGAACGCGGCGAGCACCACGGCCGAGAGCGGCGGCATCAGCAGGTCGCACGCCAGGTCCGCCAGCATGAGGCTGCGCGTGCGCCACGCGGCCGTGGCGAGTCCCGGCACGAAGCGGCGGGCCATCTCCGCGCGCCCGCCAATCCACCGCTCACGCTGTCCGGCGACGACATCCGGGCGCGTCGGCATCTCACCCTGGACGACCGCATCGTCCGCGTACGCCACCCGCACGCCGCGCAGCCCCAGCAGCACGCCGAACTCCAGATCCTCGGTGCGTGAGAACGCGCCGTGCGGTACCTGGCGCAGCAGGTCCCTGGTGAAGGCCATGCCATTGCCGCGCAGGCCTGTGGAGAGGCCGAGCCGCTCACGGCCCGCCGAGCGGATGCAGTGAAACGCCGTGAACGCCACGTCCGTGATGACCGAGGTCGGACCAGGCGCGGAGGGTGCCGGCAGATAGGTGGCCTGGACCGCGCGTGCGCCTGCGGCCACGCGGGCCGTGACGGCCGTCAGCAAATTCGGAGACACGCGGCTGTCGGCGTCGACCACCAGCAGGACATCCCAGGAAGCCGCGGCCTCGGCAAGCAGGTGGTCGATGGCGAACCGCAGGGCCCAGCCCTTCCCGCGCCGGGAGGTGTCGGTCCTCGTCAGCACCGCCGCGCCGCATTGCGCGGCGATCGCCGCCGTGTCGTCCGTGCAGTTGTCAGCGACGACGACCACTCGGAACCGGTCGCGGGGATAGTCGACCTGCATCAGGCTGGCCAGCGTGGCGGCGATGCCGGAGGCCTCGTTGTGAGCCGGCACGAGCACGCAGCACGACAGCGCCGACGCGGACGCAGAGGCAGACTCCGCGATTGAGGGCGGCGCGGCCGCGGCGCGCGGCCGTCGCCAGAGCAGGGTCAGCGCCAGCAGGTACGTGCCCGCCAACACGACGGGCACGGCAGCGAGTATCAGCAGACTGGACAGAACAGTACTCATGCGAGGGTCTCTTCCTGGTTCTGTGCCGTGAAGAGCGCCCCGGCGGCACCCGTCAGGCTCGTGAGTGTCAACGTGCCCATCCAGCTCTGGAGACCCATGTCCCCCCAGGCCTGAATCACGAAGCAGAGCACCGCGGCGAGGGCACCGAATGCCGTCACCCGATCCGGCAGCGCACGCGCCCGGCTGTAGGCGAGGCGTGCGACGAACGCCATCACGAGGAAGACCGTCCAGACGAGGCTGAAGCCGATCCAGCCCGAGAGCGACAGCAGCCAGAGCACGCTGTTGTGGGCGATGTAGCGATACTGGGCGAAGAACTGATCGACGCGATCACCCTGCACCTGCTCGTGGTACTCGTGGCCGAAGCCGGACCCGAGCAGCGGGTGCTCCTTGAGCGTCTGGATCAGGTTGAAGTTCTCGATGTCGCGTGTCTTGGTGGAGTCGTCCTCGCTCGAGGAGATCGACCGCAGCGTGTGCACCGGTCCGAAGACGGCCGCGTGGGAGTTCCAGCCGGCCGCGACGTAGAGGCCGGCGAGGGGCAGGATCACGATGAGGCTGCGCGCAAGCCCTCTCCGGAGGGCCGCGGGCCCGATCAGGAGCAGCGTGGCGATGCCGGCCGCGAGGGCTACCAGGGCAATGCGCCGGTTGTTGACCACGAGGCCGAGGATGAGCAGCGGCTGGAGGCCAAGGTTCAGAAGCAGGTGGCCCAGAGTCCGGCGCTCCACGAAGGCCGCCACGGCAATCAGCATCGCGACCACGGCCAGAATCGAGTCGGAGTGCGTGGTGACGTAGTCCACCTGCAGCGCGCCCGGGCGCACCCGGGCGAAGTAGAAGTAGATGCCGAGGGAGGCCCGTGCGGCGGCCGCCACCATCAGCGTGCGCAGGAGGGCGGTGCGCGCCCGCGAGGACCGGAACGCATGGCCGAAGAGCAGCCCCAGCGCGGGTAGCCAGAAGAGCTGCCGCAGCTGCCAGAGCGAATTGCGGAAGTCGCCGCCACGGGCGAGGCCCAGGACTTCGAGTCCAACGATGGCGAGGAAGAAGACGACGAACGCCATCTTCAGCGGATTGGGCAGGACACCCTGACCGTCCGGATCGTCGAGCGGGTCCTTCGACATCTTGCGGACCAGGACGATGACGACCAGCAGGCTCACGAGCAGTTCCAGCAGCGAGAACCGGAGGGCCTCGATGTGGGTGTGGGCGTGCAGATTGAGATACAGCAGATCCCCGATGCCTGCCACCGGCGATCGCCACAGACCCGACATCGGTCGCTCGCCCGGGTTGTCGGCGATGAGGCTCACAGCCAGCACGGCCAGCGCCGTGACCCGCATCGGCGCGGCGAGCACGGCCGCCAGCGCGAGCACCGCCAGGAGCGGCGCGGCCGGAGCGATGATGCCCGCGCCGGCCAGTACGAGGACGAAGGACAACCCGATAGCAGGCCAGACCAGAATGCGCGCGGGTGCGACCCGTGCCGAGAGCGTGCTCACGCCTGCCCCTGCGGGGCGCCTTCCGACAGGTGCGCCATGAGGGCGGCCGGCGAGAGCAACTGCTTCGCCTTGAGCTCGGCCATGAGGGCGCGCAACAGACCGGCGAGCAGGCCGGCCATCAGCGCACCCATGAGGATGACGGGACGATTCGGCCCCGAGGCCTTCTTGGCGAGCCGGGCCGGATACATCACCGAGTAGCGATACCGGAACGCCGCCTTCGCCGTGGCGAGTTCCACCTGGGCATTGGCCTGCCGTGTCAGCAGGTCCTGATAGGTGGCGACCAGGTTATCCAGCAGTGCGCGCGAGTAGCCGTCCTCGACAGACGCCGCAGGCACGCGCGCCTCGGCCTCCATCGCGGGCGAGCGAAGCACGGCGGGGATCACGGCCTCCGCGGCAGTCGATGTCGCGGGCGCCGCGGGGGCATCGAGGGAGCCGCCACTGGCCAGCCACTCGCTCACGGTGGCCGTCTCAGCCATCCGGGCCGCGCGGAGGGCCTCGGGTTCTTCCCGGAGGCGGTCGAAGGTCCGCTGCGCCCCGACGACGTCAGGATGACGCTCGGTGCGCCCTGCCCGGACCGTCGCCAGACGGACTTCGGCGTCGCGCACGGAATCCTTGTAGCGTCGCTCCGTGTCGACGACGGCCTGCCGGGCACTCGTCACACGCTGGCGCAGATCCTCCAGGCGCGAGTCCGCCTTCTTTGCCGGCCCGGCGACCCGTGACACGGGCGGCGCGGATTCCGAATGCACGCGGCGCGGGGCCGAGACGCGTGCGGTGACCACCGCCATCTGCGCCTCGAGCCGCGCGCGGTGCTCCTCCACGGACCGTCCCAGGAGCGCCGCCGTGTCGTCGATCGCCTGCACGTCCACCTTGCGGCGGGCTTCCAGGAAGGCCTCCGCGGCGGCGTTGACGATGTCGAGCGCCGTGCCGGGGGTCCACCACGTGGCGTTGATGGTGATGACGTCGTTGTTCACGCTGACGGTCAACCGGTTCGACAGCACCTCGACGAGGGCATCCGCGCGGTCTTCCGGCGAGATTGGACCGCTGAGACGCTCGAGCAACTGATCCTTGAGGCGCAGTGCGGGTGGCCGCTCCCCAGCCCAGCGGGCCATCAGGTCGGCGCGTTCGAGAATGCCTTCCAGCGCCGGACGGTTCAGCACGAACTCCGTGGCGGCCTGCGTCGGCGCGTCCGAGTTGGACGGCACCGACCGCGTCGGGGACGCCAGTGCCGGCATCACCACGTTGCGCTGCACGAGCAGGCGCGTCCGGCTCTCATAGGTACGGGGGAGCACCAGGCCGGCGCCGAAGCCCGCACCCGCGAAGATCGCCGTGAGCAGAGCCACCGACACCCAGCGCGCACGGACGGCCTGCGTCGCCAGACGCAGCCCGCGCGCCCAGACGGCAGGATGTCCCAGCGGAAGAAGGGTGACCTGGTCGGACATGGCTTACGCCTCTGCCTGCTGCCGCTGCCAGAGCAGGGAACGCACCTGGTTGGAGAAGTCCGTGCGGTCGACTGGCTTGGTCACGTAGGCGTCAGCCCCTGCCTGGCTGGCCGCCGCGCGGTCCTGCGGGAAGCGGCGCGCCGAGACCATGACGATCGGCACATCGGCTGTTTCGGGCCGCTGGCGGAGCGCGGTGCAGACCTCAAGGCCAGAGAGGGTTGGGAGCATGAGGTCGACACAGATGATCGCGGGCCGTTCCTCGCGGGCCATCGCGAGCGCCGTGTCTCCGTCGCGGACCGTCACCGACTCCAGTCCGAGCTCCCGGAACAGGGACCCGAGCAGGAGCCGGAACTCCGGGGCATCGTCAACGATCAGCGCTTTGCGTGTGGTGTGCATGGGGATGACTCAGAACAGACGCGGATAGACAAAGAGCAGGAGGGCCACGTAGGCGGCCGTGAACGTGCACATGCGAATGAGGAAGGACCCATAGCGCACCGCCCCGGATGTGGTGAACGAGGCCGGGATCAGGAAGGTGGCCATGAGGACCGACGCGAGAATGACCTTCTGCATGCAGACAGACAGAGCAGCATTCGTGCCGCCTTCCAATGGCGCGGGTGATCGCCAAACAGGCCTGAAATGGCGTGAGTGCCGAAGGCGACTGTTCGCTCTGTCTCGGAATGAAACAGCGGGGGCGTCTCAGAAGCGCGAGCGCGCATCCGGTGAATGGCCGTTTGTCAGGCAAGACCTGCTGTTTTCAGTGTGGCCCGTGCCTTGCACTAAGGCTCTCCATGCACGAGTCAACATCAGGACGCACATGGATTGGTGACCTCGGCCTCGATCGCCTGACACAGGCGCAGACGATCGAGGCGGTGGACGCACTCATCCGGCGTGAGCGAGGTGGATACGTCGTCACGCCGAATGTGGACCACCTGGTATTGGCCACTCGTCACGAAGCGCTGCGGCGTGCGCATGCACGCGCGGCGCTCTCGTTGGCGGATGGCCAGCCGCTCGTCTGGATGAGCCGGCTGCTCCGGGCCCCGGTGCCTGAGAAAGTCTCCGGCTCTGATCTCCTCGACCCGCTCATGGCCTACGCCGCGCGCGCCAACCGCGGCGTCTTCTTCTTCGGCTCGACGCCCGACACTCTTGCTATCGCGCGAGAGCGCTTCGAGCAGTCGCACCCGGCGTTGCGGATTGTCGGACAGGACACCTCGTTCTGGCGGGCCGACGATGAGACGCCCGCCGAGGAGTCCCGGGTCGTGCGGGCCATCCGCGAGTCCGGCGCGGAGATCGTCGTGCTGGCGCTCTCCTGCCCACGGCAGGAGCAGTGGATGGAGCGCCACGCCGATGCGATAGCACCCGCGGTGGCCTTCGGCCTCGGTGCCTCGCTTGATTTCGCGGGAGGCGTCGTGCGCCGGGCACCCCGCTGGATGTCCCGCGCCGGTCTTGAGTGGCTCTATCGGTTGGCGCAGGAGCCCAGGCGTATGGCCTACCGCTATCTCGTCCGCGACATGCAGGCGCTCCCGATCTTCGCCAGAGCACTCTGGAATGCCCGCATCGCATCACGCCCCGTACCGCGCCCGACCACAACCGCGACTGTTCAGGAGTCCTCCACGTGTTGAAGACCTCACTTCCCGAAATCGTTCTGGTGGGCCGCGGCGCGTTGGCCCGCGAGACCCTGCGTGACCTGGCCGGCCGCGCCCGGGTGGTCGGCGCGTTCAGCGTGGGCGACGAGACGCCGGCGCCCGGACTCGACGTGCCTCAGCTGGGCCCGGTCGACCAGCTCGCGGCGTTCCTCACGATGAATCCGGTTGACGAGGTGTACTTCGCCACCGACATTCAGAGCCACCACGACCGGCTCCAGTCCGCTGTCCAGGTCTGCGAACAGCTCGGGATTCCGTTCGCGGTGCCCGCGCACGTCTTCCGCCTCGGCCGGGCGCTGCCCGTACATGCCACGGCGACGCAGGATGGCTACCTCCACTACCGGCTGACGATATCCAGGCCCGTCGAGGACGCCGTGAAGCGCGCCGCTGACATTGGGCTCAGTCTGGTTGCCCTCGCCGCGCTGTCGCCACTGCTGCTGGCCACGGCGGCGGCCATCAAACTCACCTCGCGCGGTCCCGTCTTCTTCAAGCAGGTCCGCGTAGGTCTGCGGGGCCGGTACTTCGAGATGTTCAAGTTCCGGTCGATGGTGGTCGACGCCGAGCGCCTGCTCGAGACGCTGGCCGCGAAGAACGAGCAGACCGGACCGGTGTTCAAGATGCAGTGCGATCCGCGGGTCACGCGGGTCGGGCGCTTCATCCGGGCCTACAGCATCGACGAGCTTCCGCAGCTCTTCAACATCCTCCTCGGCCACATGTCGATCGTCGGTCCCCGGCCGCCCGTGCCGCGCGAAGTGGCGCAGTACCAGCCGTGGCAGCGCCGGCGCCTCTCGGTACGGCCAGGGCTGACGTGCCTCTGGCAGGTGCAGGGCCGTAACTCCATCGGGTTCGACGAGTGGATGATGCTCGACCTGCAGTACGTCGATCAGTGGTCGCTCGGCACCGATGTGTCCCTGATTGGCAGAACTGTTCCGGTGGTCGTCAGCGGCCGTGGGGCGAGCTAACGTGCCCACAACCCTTCGCACCATCCTGGCGAAGCTGCGCCGGGATCGTGGTCTTGGCTGGCGTCTCGTGACCAAACGCGGTCTGCGGTACGCGGGCGAGTTGGTGACCGCGCGCCTGCGCCTGCGGCGCGTCGATGTCATCGGTGCGCACCCGCGCACGCTCGGCACGCCACGGATCGTCAATGACGGACGGATCGAGATCGGTGGTCACGTCCTCCTGCGGAGCCTGCCGGTACCTGTCGAGCTGGTGACCGGCCCCGGGGCCATCCTGCGAGTGGGCCGTGGCGTGCGCGTGAATTACGGCACGTCCATCAACGCGGACCGCTCTGTGACGATTGGCGATCGGGTTCGTATCGGACCCTACGCGATGATCGTGGACACGGACTTCCATGACCCGCTTGATCGCGAGTCGCGGCAGGGTGCACGGCCCGTGGTGATCGAGGACGACGTCTGGATCGGCGCCAAGGCGTCCGTGCTCAAGGGCGTCCGGATCGGCCGGGGCGCCATCGTCGGCGTCGGGTCCGTCGTCACGCACGACGTGCCGCCGTTCACCATCGTCGGCGGTGTGCCTGCGCGCCCGATGGGCACGCTCGACCCTCGGCGCTTCATCGTGCGGGAGGCCTCGTGAGCGCCAGGTCGGGCCACTCCGAGAGCGTGGTGGCGCTGGATCACGCGCTGCGTCTCGGCGCATCCCTCGCCGTGACCACGGCCGTCGCCCTGGGCGTCCGCCTGCTGGTGCCGCGGGTGCTCGGCCCGGGAGACTTCGGCGAGCTGCGTCTGGCCGAGAGCTACGCGGACCTGCTGCTTGTGCTGCTGACCTTCGGCATCGACTCGCAGCTCAGACGGGAGGCGGCCACGGATCCGGCCCGGACGCTGCGGTCTCTTGGCGGCCTGACGGTCCTGCGGGTTGCGCTCGGTGCGCTGGCAGTCGCGGCCGTCGTGGCGATTCTACACCGGACCGGTGCGTCGCGCACCGTCGTCGCGGTCTTCGTCGGGCTCGGCGTCTCGCAGGTGCTCGTCGTGCTCAACAACACCTACGCGGCATTCGAGCACGCCGCTGGTGACGTGAGCTGGCTGGCCCGCACCAACATCGGCATGAAAGTGGGCTGGGCCGGCATCACCGTCCTGGCGCTCTCGGCGTGGCGTACGGGGCTGGCCGTCGCGCTGGTCGGTCTCGCGGTGGAGGCCGTGCGGTTCGCCTGGCTGACCCGGCGGGCCCGGCGCCAGCACGGCCTGCTGCTGCGGCCGGACTTGCGGCTGGCGTCAGGCATGGTTCTCGCCAGCGTGCCGCTCTTCGTCAATGCGCTCGCGCACACGTTCTACGCACGCGTCGGCACGGGCTGGCTCGGTGCGGTGAGTGGGCCTGTCGAAGTGGGGCTCTACGGCGCCGCCTCCAACGTGGCCTCGCTCGCGCTGCTGGGCATGCCGATCCTCACGTGGGTGCTGGTGCCCTCGGCGGCCCGAGCCGCGGCCAGCTCCGGCGACGACATGCGTGGGCTGGTGACGGGCACGCTCCGGCTGTCGCTGCTGGGCGCGGTGCCGGTGGCGCTGGCCTGCGCGGTCGCGGCGCCGCAGGTGCTCGCCCTCTGCTTCGGGCCAGGCTTTGCCGGCGCGGTGCCGATGCTGCGTGCGCTCGCCCCCACCTTTGCCCTCGCGTATGTCTCCACGGTCTGTGCGATTGCGCTGTTGCAGGAGGGACGGGCGTGGACGATGGCGGCCGTCTCCCTGGCCGGCGTGGTGGCCTCGGTGCCACTCAACGCGTGGCTGATCGGTGGCGGTGGGGTGGCTCTTGGCGTGCCCGGCGGCGGTGCCGGCGCGGCCTGGGCGACGCTCATCACTGAAGTGACGGTCACGGCGGTGCTGGCGGGTCTGACCTGGCGCTCGTGGTGCGAGCCGCGCCTGCTCCGCACTACGGCCGGTCTGGCCGGGGTGGCCGCACTGGCGGTGGCCGCGGCGCTGACGCGCCCGGTGTCCGGCGTCCTGCCGGCGCTGCTGGCGGCGGTGGCGGCGGTGGCGGCCGTCTCTGTGGCCGGTGGCATTGGCAGCGACGACGTCGCGTTCGTATCCCACGCATGGCAGCGGCGCCGAGCGCCCGCGCCCGTGCTGGCAGTGGAGGTCTTATGAAAATCAGTCAGTCATGTCTCCTGGCAGTGCTCGCGGTGCTTGCGATCACCCTGCCCGCGGCGGCGGCGACACCGGAATGGCGGCAAGCCGAACCGGCGCCACAGCACTATCTGATCGGCGCCGATGACGTGCTGGATGTCAGCTACTGGGGTGAGAAGGAACTCTCCGCCCAGGTGGCTGTCCGGCCCGACGGCTTCATCTCGCTACCCCTGCTGGAGGACATCTCCGCGCTTGGCGTGACGCCCGCCCAATTGAGCGAGCGCATCCGGAGTCGCGCGGCCGCGCTGCTGGACGACCCGCGCGTGACGGTCACCGTGAAGCAGATCAACAGCCGCAAGGTCTACATCACCGGCGAGGTGGTGCGCCCCGGGGCTTATGTGCTTGGTGGATCCACGACGGTGCTGCAGCTGATTGCGCAGTCCGGCGGGTTGACCGAGTACGCCGATCGCGAGCACATCAGCATCATCAGAGAGGGTGCCGACGGGCCAGTGACCTTCCGCTTCAACTACAAGCGCGCCGCGAAGGTGCAGGACTTGCGCGAGAACATCGTGCTGCTGCCTGGCGACACGGTGCTGGTGCGGTGAGTCGCGCACGACTGACGGTGGTGGCCGTCCTGGTGACGTGCTGTGCCCTGATGGCAGACGCCGCGCGTGCGCAGGAGGCCAGCACCGGGCGCGCCTATGCCGGGCTGTTCAAGGTGCCAGACGCGCCAGCTGGTGTGTCATCGCGAAAGATGCCGACCGGTCTTCTGTCTGTGCGGTTGTTCGAATCCGCCGAACGCGAATCTCGGGAGGGCAATCCCGTCGACGTGGCGCAGCGCCGGGAAGGGGCACGGGCGGAACTGCAATTCGCGCGGACCACGCGCCGGCTCGAATATGCGGTCGCGGGCGGTGTGCAGTTCGAGACTGGCCGCACCGGGTTCGGTGTCGACAATCAGTGGATTGAGATGGGCGCGCGGATGCCGGTGACGCCGCGCTTCAGCCTCACGGCGTCTGAGCGCATGGCCTACTCACCGCAGTGCGTGCTGGGCACCTTCAGCACCAGTCAACTGCCCGCCGACAATAACCTGCTGGCTGGTCCCGGCAGCGTGACCGCGGCCCAGTCCAACATGACGCTCGGCGCAGCGGTCACCGCGGAGCGCAGCCTCTCCCGGCGCACGACCCTGCAGGCCGCGTACCGGCACGACCGGCTTGCGGCCGCCTCGTGCGGTGTGCCCGCGGTGGATGACCGCATCAGCCTGCGCGTCGGCCGGCGTCTCACGCGCACTGCGCAACTCTGGGTCGGCGGCGGACGCCTCCGCGGTACGAATCATGGGTCGGCTGGCGCGCCAGCGGCCACGACCCTGGCCGAGGTGCGTCTGGAATATCACCCCGCAGCCTGGCGCCGGACGGCATTGCGTCTGACGGCGGCTCCGGGCCGGATGGCCGCACGCCCAGGTCAGTCGGGCAGCACGGCGATTGAGGGCGGAGCGGACATGGAATACCGGGCCAGCGCCAACACGGCGCTGGACCTCGGCTATCAGCGCCAGTTGTCGTATCCGCAGGGAACCACCCGTGCGGTGCCCCTGACGACGTGGCGCGGTTCGGGCACGTGGGAAGTCAGTCGCACGATCCGGCTCACCGGCGGCGTGGCGCGGTCCGCATCGTCCGCGGGATCGGGCCAGGATCTTGTGAGCACGACCGGCGTGGCGCGAGCAGATGTACTGGTCGGCGGCGCACCCATCTACCTCGAGTACGCCTGGCACAGCCGTCGCGGCACGCTCCAGCCAGTCCAGTCGACATCGTTCGAGCGCATGACGGGTCAGGGACTTCGTGTTGGCGTGCGCCTCGACCGGAACCTGTTCCGCGGCCACCGCTCGCCGGTCTCCTGAGCGGTCCGCCGCGCGGGAGCGCTCGTCTACTCGGCATTCACCTCACTGCTCTCTGCGACGCGCACACGCGCACGGCGCTCTCCTGAAAAGGCGGCGCGTCGTTCACGCGCCACGCGCGTCATTTCTCCGAGGACATCCGATATGGCGCGCGGTGACGCGCGCGCGGCGGAGCCGTGCTCGCATTGGGTTGATCGTGCAAGGACTCGTGAGAGGCCGCGAGTGACTCACCCGCCTCACTCTGAGTCAGTGCACTGTGTCGATCCCAAGGCCTCGCTCGAAAGGGCGTCACCCTGCGTGGCGTTGTCGCGTGATCCAGCCTGGCATCGCCCTTGCCAATTTGAGAGATGCCACCACGAACAGGTCGCGGTGGCGTGACTTCAACCTCGATAACGCCCGGCGCCACGACTGTTCGTGGCAGGGCCCTGGCAGCAAGGACTCACTCATGTCGACCCTCAACGGCCGCCCGTCGCACCGCTTCTCCGCACCACGCCTTGTTCCCATGGCGCTGGCGATTCTCTTTCTCGCACTCGTCGGCACGCGCAGCGCCCACGCGCAGGGCAAGGTCGCGTTCGGCGGAGCCAGTTCAGCGGCCCTGACGGCAAACGCGGTCTGTCCGCCGAGCGGTGGCGTCTGCAGCAGCACCACGACGGCCGCGGTCGGCCAGCGCGTGCCTTTCGCGATGACGCTCAGCAACCTCTACGCCTTCCAGGCCACGGCGCCGGCGACGGCCTCGACCTGCTCGTTCGTCGTGAAGGTCTCGCCCGGCGGCACCGGGGCCTATGCCTCAACGGCGCTGTCCTGCTCCATCACGCCGACCAGCAAGAAGACCTGCGCGAATACGACCAGCGCGGTGACCGTCAACCCGGGGGACTCCATTCAGGTCTCGTTCGTAGAAGTGGGCACCTGCTCCGGCTTCATCAACTTCGGCTTCCAGGGCACCTACTAAGCGCCCGCCCATCGGTGATGTCCCTGCGACATCGCTCTCACTTCTTCAGGACCAGACGCCTCGGCGCTGGCAGGTGTGCCTCATGTTGTTGATCCGTCGTTGTCTGCTGGCGTGTGCCGTCGTGCTCTGGGGCCTGGCCGGCCCGTCGCTCGCTCTCTCGCTCTCGGACACGCACCCCGCCATTGGCGGCGCCGTGTCCGTCACCGACGTGGTCTCCAGCCACTTCTACTCGGTGTTCTGGATCAACCTTGACGGACCCAAGAGCGACCCCTGCGCCCACATCTCGGGCGCGGATCTCGCCGTCGACAACAACCTGACCCACTACGGCACCTGCTTCGTCAACGACGACGGCACGTTCCAGGTGGTCCAGATGTCGGAAGACTTCAGCGGCAACTTTAACGACTCCACGCAAGCGGCGTCGTTTGTTGCCAAGCAGTCCCTGATCGTGAAGGGCTTCCTCTTCAGCTTTTCGCTGTCGGGAGACGGTGACAAGTCCATCTCTCCTGGTCAGACCGCGACCGAGGTGCTCTCGGCGAAGTTGGCCTCAGGCACCACGACCGGCACCGTGGTATTCGACCTCGTCGGCGTGCCAGACGGGAGTCGCGTCTCTCTGTCGCCCGATTCCTGCTCGCCCACGTGTTCCACCGTGCTGAGTCTCGTGACGGACTCCACGATTCAACCCGGAGCCTATCCCATCACCGTGTACGCCAGCGGCATCGGTGCGCAGGCCCAGGCCACATCCTTTACGCTGACGGTGCAGAAGGCCCTGACAGATCACTTCCGCGTGGAAGCCGCCAACGGGGGAGACATCGGCACGCAACGCGCCGGCGCGCCGTTTGGCGTCAAGGTGACCGCCCAGTACGCAGACAACAGCACGGCGACGGGCTTCACGGGACCCGTGCAATTCTCCACAACGGCAGGCACGATCACGCCCGCGACATCCGGCTCATTCGTTGATGGCGTTCGCACGGACACGGTGACGGTGTCCGCCCAGGGCACGGCACAGACGATTGGCGTCCTGGGCGCGTCCGGCGCGGCCGGAGTCAGTAACGGGTTCACTGTCACGGACGGCGCGCCAGACACCGTGCTGGACAGCTGGCCCGGCAGCCTCGTGCGCGACACGCTCGCGTCGTTCTTTTTCCACGCGACCGATGCCGGCAGCACGTTTGAGTGCCAGCTGGACGCAGGTGCGTGGAGCGCTTGCGTGAGTCCCTCGAGCGCATCGGGTCTCACCGATGGAAGCCACACCTATAAGGTGCGCGCGAAGAACCCGGCCGGATACACGGATCAGACCCCGGCCAGTGCGTCGTGGACGGTCGATACGACGGCCCCGGACACACTGCTAGACGCCGCGCCGTCCAACCCCACGTACGACACCAATCCCGGGTTCAGATTTCATGCGTCCGAGAGTGCCACCTTCGCGTGTCAGCTCGATGGCAATGGCTTCGCGGACTGCGTGAGCCCATTTGCGCTTTCCGGCCTCACTCCCGGCTCCCACACGCTTCAGGTGCGGGCTATTGATAGCGCCGGCAATGTTGACGCGACTCCGGCATCGTTCACCTGGTTGACCCGGCGGGCGCTGACGGCGACGGTGACCGTGTCGAACAAGGTGTATGACGGCACAACGGCCGCGACGGTCACGGGGTGCACGCTGAGCGGCGTGGCCGCGGGTGATGCGGGCCTGGTGAGCTGCAGCGCGACGGGCGTGTTTGCCGCCGCGGCGGCGGGCCGGGGAGTAGCGGCCACGACGACCGTGACGCTCGCGGGCAGCCGCGCGGGGAACTACACGGTGACCAGTCTGGTCAGCACGACGGCGGACATCACGCCAAAGACCGCGACGCTGCGCGTCGCGGACGCGACGAAGAGCTACGGCACGGCGGATCCGGCCTTCACGGTGACGCAGACCGGCCTGCTGTCGGCGGACGTGGCGGGGCTGACCCTGGCGGCGACGCGCACGACGGGCGAGACGGTGGGCAGCTACGTGCTGACACCAAGCGCCAGTGGCGCGGGCGTGAGCAACTACGACCTCACGGCGGAGCCGGGGGCCTTCACGATTACGCAGGCTGTCTCGTCGACGCGGTCGTCGGTGAGCGTTCTGCCGGCCGCGGTACCCGCGGACGGACTGACGCCGTCCTCGGTGGTGGTGACGCTGCTGGACCCGAATGGGAATCCAGTGAGCGGCAAGATGGTCTCCCTGGCGCAGGCCGGTGGTCCGGGCGTGGCCGTTGTGACCACGTTGCAGGGCACCACTGATGCGTCGGGCGCCGCCAGCTTCGCGGTGCGTTCGGTCACGGCTGGTGCGGTGACGTTTGTCGCGACGGATCTGACAGACGCCATCACGGTCGCGCAGGCGGCCTCGGTCCAGTTCCTCCCGGGTGCGGCCGTTCGGATGGCCTTCGTGTCGTCGCCTGTGACGAGCCCCGCCGGGACGCGTCTCGCGCCGGTCACGGTGCAGGTGTTCGATGCGAACAACAATCTCGCCTCGGGCGACAACGGGACCGTGGTCTCGCTGGTGCTGGCGACGAATCGGGCGGGCGCCACGCTGGGCGGTGCGACGCCGGTCCGCGTGGCTGGGGGTGTCGCAACCTTCAGCGACCTGTCCCTTGACCAGGCGGGAATCGGCTACGTGCTGACGGCGCGGGCGAACGGGCTCGCCCCGGCCTCCACGGGCGCGTTCAACATCACCGGCGTGACCATCGGCGAGGCGGGGACGACGTTCGCCCCGTGGCTGCCGACCCTCGCGGGCGTGACGAGTCCGATGACCCGTCAGGTGACGCTCCGCTACGTCGGAGATGGACCGCTGACGGTGGCCTCCATCGCCGTGACGGGCGACGACGCGTTCCGCTGGGTGAGCGACACCTGTCAGCCCACCGTGGCCAGCGGCGCGTCGTGCACCATCACCCTGAGCTTCGCGCCCTCGGCTGCCTACGTGCCGACCGTCGTGCGGACCGGGCAACTGGTGGTCACGCACAACAAGGCGGACCGTCCTCAGGTGACGCCGATTTCCGGACCACGGACGCCCTGGCAGCCCTTCATCTTCGACATGGGCAGCGTCGCGGTCGGGACGACGAGCACGCAGAAGACCTTCACGTTCGTGAACGTGAGCGGCGAGTCGATTCAGACGGGCGTTCGGCCGGTGAGTCTCCCGCAGGGCCCCTTCACGCTCGCGGATGACACCTGCGGCAACCGGACGCTGGCTGCGTATGACGCCAACAATCCGAACGCGGCGGCATCGTGCTCGGTGACGGTCTCGTTTGCTCCGGTGGAACACGCTCCGCTGGCGGGCACCACCGTGTGGTCCACGGTCACGGTGACCGACGTGAATGGCCGGACCATGCCCCTGCTCCTCAAGGGCACCGGCACCTTCGCGCTGCTCGCCGCGCCAGGGAGTCTAGACTTCGGCAATGTGGCGCGCGGCACCGCCGGCGTCACCAGGACGGTCACGCTGACCAATCCGAATGGCCTGGCCGTGACAGGGCTGAGCCTGGGCGTCAGCGGTACCGGCTACAGCCAGACGAGCACCTGCGGCTCATCACTGGGTGCGGGACTCTCCTGCACCGTGACGGTGAAGTTCGCGCCGTCGACCCTGGGGGCGAGTGCGGGCCGTCTCATCATCACGAGCGCGGCCGATGACACCCCGTCCGTCCCGTTGACCGGCGTGGGCAGCTACAGCATCTCGCTGTCGGTCTCGAGCCTGTCGTTCGGGAACAGCGCGGTGGGCATTCCCAGCACCGCGAAGACGGTGACGCTCAGCAACGCGAACAGCGTGCCCGTGCCACTGTCGGCCATCCAGATCACGTCGGGTGCGTCTGACTACACGGTTGGGGGAGGCACCTGCACGACGGCCGTTCCCGCCAGCGGTTCCTGCACCATCCTGGTGACGTTCACGCCGTCCGCGGCCGGGTCACGTCCCGGAGCGCTGACGATTACCAGTGAGGCCGCCGGCAGTCCTCACACGGTGAGCCTGAGCGCCGCGGGCACGTTCGTCCTCGCGACCGGCATGTCCGCCATGCAGTTCGGCAACATGCCACTGGCCTTGACCAGCTCGATGCAGTGGGTGTCGCTCCAGAACGCGAATGGCGCTCCGATCCCGCTGACCAGCATCTCCACCGGTAGCCGCGAGTTCGTAATCATCGGCGGCACGTGCGGAACGGCCGTCCCGGCTCGCGTGGGCACGACCAACGGCATGTGCACCGTGCAGATCGCGTTCACCCCGAGCGTCGTGGGGGCGCGGACGGCGACGCTGGCGATTCAGAGCGGCGCGACCAACGCGCCGACGGTGTCGCTGGCGGGTGCGGGCACGCTGGTCCTGGCCACGGGTATGTCGGCCATCCAGTTCGGCAACATGCCCCTGGCCCTGACCAGCTCCACCCAGACCGTCTCGCTCAACAACGCCAGTGGGGTGCCGATGGCGCTGACCAGTATTGCGACGGGCAGCGCCGAATTCATCATCACGGGCAGCACCTGCGGCACTGCGGTGCCCGCCAAGGTGGGCGCCACCAACGGCTCCTGCATCGTGCAGTTGACATTCACGCCCGGCGCGGCCGGGACGCGGACGGGCACGCTGACCATCCTCAGTGACGCCACCAACAGCGCGGTCACCGTGTCGCTCACGGGCACGGGCACGCTGGTCCTGGCCACCTCGGTCTCGGTGGTCGACTTTGGCAACGTGCCGGTCGGCACCGCGAGTTCGGCGCGTTCGGTGACGCTGACGAATGTAAGCGGCATGGCGATTCCGCTCACGGACCTCCAGACCAGCAGCCGCGACTTCACGGTCACCGGCAGCACGTGCGGGTCCTCGGTGCCGGCGAAAGTGGGATCGGTCAACGGGTCGTGCACGGTCCAACTCACGCTCACGCCGTCCATGGCCGGTTCGCGCGCCGGCACCCTGACGATTGTGAGCGGCGCGACCAACCCGACGGCCACCGTGACCCTGACCGGGTCCGGCCTGTAACCGCCGGGGCATCACACACGCGCGCCAGCCGCGGGGGGTATCGGGCACCCCAGGGCTGGCGCGCCCCTCACGCTTCGCTCTCCCTCCAGGCTGGCGACAACTTGCGCCGTCCCAAACCTGCGCCTGGAACCCGAAGTCCACGTATCATGGGCCGCTGCCCCGCACACCACTGGGGCAGGCGAGGGGGAGCTGTTGATGACTGTGAAACGAGCTGGAATGATCGCGGCAGTGGCTGCCGTAGCCGGGCTGGTGGGCTACCAGACGCTGAGCGCGGGTGCAGGTGCGGCCGACGCGCCGGCACGGCCGGGCGTCAAGATGGTGCCGTATTTCGAGTGGGACGAAACCTTCCCGAAGATGCCGCTGCCGAACAAGTGGAACACCGGCACGGTGGTCGGCGTGGCGGTCGACAAGAAAGAGCACATCTGGATCGCGCATCGTGCGGAAACGCTCCGGCCCGATGAGTTGGAGGCCGAGCGCGGCCGCGGCGACTGCTGCGTGAAGGCGCCGCACGTCATCGAGTTCGACTTTGCCGGCAATCTGATCCAGGCGTGGGGCGGCCCCGCCAAGAACGGCGAGTACGACTGGCCCACCGCGGGCGAGCAGAGCAAGGACCCGACGGGTGGTGGCTCGCCGAACGGCATGCACAGCATCGCCGTGGATGACGAGGACAACGTCTGGTTGACGGGCACGGGCAGTGGCGATGGCCAGATGCTCAAGTTCTCCCGCAGCGGCAAGTTCCTCCTGCAGGTCGGGCACACGGGCCTGAAGGGACCGACGAGCAACGATCACCAGGACATGGGCCGGGCCACCGGCGTGCAGATCTACAAGGGCGAGGCGTACGTCTCGGATGGTTACGGGAACCGCCGCGTGTTCGTCGTCGACCAGAAGACCGGTGCCTACAAGCGGCACTGGGGCGCCTACGGCAAGGTCCCGGACGACAGCGCCAAGACGCCGCCCTACGACCCGAACAAGCCGAATCCGCAGTTCTCGACGCCGCACGGCATTGCCGTCAGCGAAGACGGCCACGTCTACCTGGCGGACCGCAACAACAGCCGCGTGCAGGACTTCAAGGTGGATGGCACCTACGTCGGCGAGCGGTTCATCGAGCCGCATTCGATGAGCGGCACCGTGTTCGGCGTGGCTCTCTCGCAGAAGCCCGAGCAGAAGTACCTCTACGTGCCTGATGGCCGCGACGAGAAGGTCTGGATCCTCGAGCGGAAGACGCTGGAGATCGTCGGCTCGTTCGGCTGCGCCGGTCACGCCGGCGGCTGCATGACGACGCCGCACAGCATCGCGACCGACCAGCGCGGCAATATCTACATTGGGGAAACGTGGGAAGGGAAGCGCGTGCAGCGGTTCCTCTATAAGGGGATGAGGGCTCAGTAATGAAGACGCGTATCGTTCTGACACTGGGCGCCGTCGCCCTCGTGCTGGTGGCATTCTCGGCCAGCCAGCGCGTCGCTGCGCAGCAGGCTGCTCCGGCCGCCAAGTCGGCCGTGCCGCAGTTCAAGTACGACAAATCGTTCCCCAAGCCCTTCCCGAACAACTGGAAGATCGGGCAGGTGGTGGGCGTTGCCGTCGACTCTCGCAATCACATCTGGATCGTGCAGCGTCCTGGCACGTTGAAGGATTCCGAGCGCGAGGCCGTTGACGGCAGCTACGGCGCCATGAAGGGCGCCGTCGCGGGTTGCTGCCGCCCCGCTCCGCCGGTCATCGAGTTCGACCAGCAGGGCAACTGGGTGCAGGGCTACGGCGGCAAGACCGACGCCTTCGACTGGCCGACGCCCGCGCCGAAGGGCGTGGATGGCGCCCTTGGCGGGGCGCCGTTCGGTGAGCGCGGTATCTTCGTCGACGGACAGGACAACGTCTGGCTCGGTGCCGATGGTCATGGCGACGGCCAGGTCCTGAAGCTCTCGCGCTTCGGCCGGAAGATCGTGCAGTTCGGCAAGCCCGGTCAGGGCAAGGCCGACAGCAGCGACAAGATGAACGCGCGCGGTGCGGCCGGCGTGGTCGTCGACGTGAAGGCCAACGAGGCCTACATCGCCGACGGTCTCCACAACCGCCGTGTGCTCGTCATCGACGCCACCACCGGCAAGTACCTCCGGCACTGGGGCGCCTACGGCAAGGCGCCGGATGACTCGGTGCCGACCAAGGTGGATTCGCCCGATCCGGACAGCCCGCAGTTCGGCAACGTCCACTGCATCGGCCAGAGCGACGACAAGCTGCTCTACGTCTGCGACAAGGCGAACAACCGTATCCAGGTCTTCAAGACGGATGGCACGTTCGTGAAGCAGGGTGTGGTGGCGCCAGGCACCAAGGGTGGGTCGGTCTACGGCATCGCCTTCTCGCGCGACAAGGACCAGAAGTACGCCTACGTCGCGGACGGCATGAACGAGAAGGTCTGGATCCTCGACCGGCAGTCGCTGCAGACGGTGGGCTCGTTCGGCTTCGGCAGCCACGCTGGTGGCGGCTTCACCGAGGCGTTCAGCATCGTGACGGACCTGCAGGGCAACGTGTACGTGGGCGAGGCGTGGGAGGGCAAGCGCGTGCAGCGCTTCCTGCTCCAGTCGGCCCCCGTCGCGAAGAAGTAACCCGGTTCGCAGCGGAGTCACAAGAGGCCCCGCATCACCTTCGGGTGGTGCGGGGCTTTTCTTTTGCCCGCGGGCCTGCCCGCGCCTGGCGCTCAGGGCGTAAGCGTGATCGTGTGTGCGGCCGGCCCCGGCAGAAACGGCGTGGCCTCCCCGGCCACCCACGCGGGGTGGCTGTCCGCGTAATGCGGAGAGAGGGGATGACCGCTCTGCCCGGTCGGCATGTGCAGGATGCCCTCGGCCTCATGCCCGGGCGCGACCACGAAGCGCTCCGAGGCGGAGTCCGACCCGTAGGCCATGCGCGGGGTGTAGAGGTCGCCGGGCAGCGGCACCTCTGGCATGTCGAGCCAGTGCCCGAGCAGCGGCACCGCGGCGCTCAGCGGATGCCGGTAGCGCGTGCGATTCAACTCGCCCCAGGTGCGCAGTGAGAGGTCCTGACCGTATGCCTTCTCCGCGTCACCGATGACGGCGTCCACGGCCGCCAGCAGAAACGCGTCCCATGTGGCGTAGCGAGAGTCGAGCATGTGTTCAGGCCGCGTCGAGACGAGCGCCCAGAGCGGCCCCTCGCGCTTGCGTTCGAGCGTGAAGTCGAAGTGCGGGTCTGCTTCCAGGCAGGGCGCCAGCAGGAATGCGAAGACGGACCGCGACACCCGATCGCGGAAGGCGCGTGTGAACCGGTAGCCGGTCGAGTCCGGCCTGGCGTGCCCGCTCCAGTCGTGCTCGACGAGCGAGAGCAGTGTGGCGCGCCTGAGGTCGTGTCCGCTGGCTGGGCCGTCCAGCAACCGGAGCAGGAGGATGCGCCAGCGCTCAAGGAAGAGTGCCGAGTCGTCGAGCTGAATCGAGAGCATGTCGCGCGGCGCGAACTGCTCCTTCGCCTTCAGCCGTTCGCGGATGATTCGGGCGCGCGCGCCGATGTCGTAGCTGCCATCGCCGATCGCGTCGAGCATCGGGCCGTCGACCACGCGGGCGTTGGCGGTCCAGAGCCGCCCACCCGGCGGGTCAACGATGCGCGGATGCTCGGAGGCCGCGAGGTAGCCGCGCCACCCACGCGAGCCATCGGCCCACGACGACGGCACCTGCCCGTTGATGCCCTCCCGTCGCGGCATGCCGCCGTAGATCGTCCAGGCGATGTGGCCGTCGCGGCTCGCAATGATCTGGTTGAAGGCGGGCGTGCCGGCCGAATCCGCGCTCGCCACGCCCTCATCAAGCGTCCGCGCGGATTCCATGGGCAGCAGGGACGATGCGACCGTGGCGGCGTCCTGCGCCACCCATCGGATGGCTCGGGTGCGGCCTGCATGGTCAGGCGGCAGGAGTGGCCCCCAGATCGTCGAGTCCACACGCACCGTCACATCGGGCTGCCCGGCCACGTGGACGATCTCGTCGTGATGGTCAAAGGCGCGCCAGCCCGAGGGCGTGCGATAGCGGTCCGCACTCGCCGGGTCGCGCTCGATGAGGACGACGTCGCTCCAGTCGCCGAAGGCCGTCGTGAAGCCCCAGGCGATGAAGGTGTTGCTGCCGGCCACGAGCGCGGGCACGCCTGGGAGCGTAAGACCGTCCAGGCGGTTGAGCTCTCCGCCAGCCCCGGGCCACTCGAAGGCCGCACGGTACCAGGTATTCGGCACGCGGATGGGGAAGTGCATGTCGTCCGCGAGGAGCGCACCGCCATGCGCGGTGTGCGCGCCTGACACGGCGAAGTTGTTGCTGCCGAGCGCGTCATGTTCGCCTTCGAGCGCCACCCGCGTACCCATGGCTTCCGCCCAGTTCGCGGGGAGCGGAGACGGCGTCAGAGACAACGTCCCGGTCGTGGGCACCCGGCTGGCGGTTGCGGGCGCGCCATTCGCCGGACGCTCACGCGGGTTGTAGACGTCCGGTCCCGGCACCGGCGGCGTCGCAAACATTTCGCCGGCGACGGGAGAATCCCACTCCGTGCCGCGCGGCGAGAGGAACGCGACCATCTCCGCGGGCAGCATCTCGCGCATGGTGGTCAGCATGGATTCGTAGGCCCCCCGGTGGTCCTGCTGTGCCACGAACATCGAGAGCACGACCAGCATCGAGTCCGCCTCCGTCCACGGCCGTGGCGTCTGGCGAAGCAGCAGATATTCCGGGGGGCGCGCACCGAGCGAGGCGAGCCCGGCATTGACGCCGGCCACATAGGCGGTCAGCACCGCCCGATCGTCACGCGAGAGGTGCGTAACCGCTTCGTCCGCGACGGTGCGCAGGCGGTGGAGGCGGATGGCCGAGTCCGCCTCGAGGGCGGGGGGGCCAATCAGTTCCGCCAGCTCACCGGCGGCGCGGCGACGTGTCAGGTCCATCTGGAAGAAGCGGTCCTGGGCGTGGAGGTAGCCCGTGGCTCGCGCCACATCCGCGCGGCTTGCGCCGTGAATCGTCGGCACGCCGAGGTGGTCTCGCTCGACGCGCACACGCGCCTCAAGCCCGGCCACGCGCGCCTCGCCGTCTAGCGTCGGCAGGCTTGCGCGCAACTGCCAGCCTGCCCAGGCACCAGCGAGCACGAGGGTCGTCAGGAGGGTCAGACCCGTCAGGGCGAGAACGCGGGAGAGGCGAGGCACGGAGACTCCTATTTGACCGCAAGACCCGGATAGAGTGTGTGGGCGCCGGCCCGGTAGCCTCGGGCCATGCTGAATCTGGTCATGTCGTCGTCTTCTTCCTCAGGTGTGGCTCGTCCGGATGCCGCCGACACGCGCTGGCAGGCCGTGGTGGCGCGTGACCGGTCTCGCGCGGGCGAGTTCGTCTATGCCGTCCGCAGCACGCGCATCTACTGTCAGCCCGGATGCGCGAGCCGGAGGCCACTGCGCACGTCGGTGGACTTCTTCCCATCACCCGAGGCCGCCGAGGCGCATGGATTCCGTGCCTGCAAGCGCTGCCGCCCGAGGCTGCTGCGCTCCGCGGACCCCGCGCTGGCTGCCGTCCGCCGGGCTTGCGCGTTCATCACGGCGCACGCCGAGGCGCCGCTGGACCTCGCGCGGATCGCGGCCCACGCCGGGCTGAGCCGCTTTCATCTCCAGCGCACCTTCACGCGGCTGGTCGGACTCTCGCCCAAGGTGTATCTCGAGGCCGTCCGGGCGTTGCGCTTTCGCGAGGGCCTGAGAAACGCAAAGCGTACGCTGGCCGCGGCCGTGTATGAGGCAGGCTACGGCTCCTCAAGCCGCGTCTATGAACGCAAGCCCACCGGCGGCATGACGCCTGGCGACTACCGCGCCGGAGGCAAAGGCCTTGTCGTGCGATGGGCCGTGACCGACTGCGTCCTGGGGCGGCTCCTGGTGGCCGGCACCGCCCAGGGCGTGTGCGCGGTGAAACTGGGCGAGGCCGACGCGCCGCTGCTGGCGGAACTGCAGAAGGAGTTTCCGCGAGCGACGCTGGAGCCGAACGCGGCCGCCCTGCGCCCCTGGACCCGCGCCCTGCGCACCTGCACCGAGGGCCGCGTGCCCGACGAAGCGCTGCCGCTCGATGTCCGCGGCACCGCGTTCCAGTGGCAGGTCTGGCGGTATCTCCAGTCCATTCCACCCGGGGAGACGCGCACCTACAGCGAGGTGGCCAAGGGCATTCGCCGCGCCTCCGCAGTCCGTGCCGTCGCCCGGGCCTGCGCCACCAACCAGGTCGCGCTGGTCGTGCCATGTCACCGCGTGATCGGCAAGGACGGGTCGCTGACGGGCTATCGCTGGGGTGTGGAGCGCAAGGCGGCGCTGCTCAAGGCCGAGCGCAGGTAGGCGAGCGGGATACGAGTGCCAGGCGGTGCACGGTCGGGGGCTCGCTTCCAGCGCGACTGAAGTGAACAAGCCGGGTGCCCGTTCCAGGCGCCCGCGGAGCGCAGGAAGCGAGTCCCCGACCGTGCGCCGCCTGAGTGAGCGTGCCACGGTAGCCAGCGACGCCGCGCCTCGGCATTTGGCATCTGCCGCGACTCTCGGCATACTTCGCAGACGATGCGCATGCGGTACGGGATCTCCCCCTGGATTCAGCAGTATCCGGACACGCGCCGGCCCACCTTTGCCCCGCTCCCGAAGGGGGAATACACGGCCGACGTCGTCATCGTCGGGGCCGGGTTGACCGGCGCCATCACGGCCTATCTCTGCGCCAAGGCCGGCTACTCCACGCTCGTGCTCGAGGCAGACCGCGTGGGCCTCGGGGCCAGTGGCCGGAGCGGCGGCGTCCTGGCCAGCGAGCCAGACCAGCCATTCCGCGAGGTGGTGGAGCGCCTGGGCCTCAAGCACGCCCGTCAGGCCTTTGGACTGTGGGCCGAGGGTGCGGTCGAGGGCGCGGCGCTCCTCAAGAGGCTCAAGATTCCGTGCGGGGCGACGCCTGTGGAGACGCTCGCTCTGCCGTGGCGCGAAAGCGAGCGGGAGCTGCTGAAGGAGCACCAGGCGAAGGCCGACGCTGGCCTCGACGGTGCGTGGGTGTCGCGCACGGCGGTGCAGCGGGCCGTGAAGCTGGATGCCGAGGGTGGGCGGAAGACGAAGGGCGCCCTCCTCATCGATCCCTACGCCGCCACGCTTGGCATGCTGCGGGCGGCCGTGGCTGCCAAGGCCAAGGTCTACGAGAAGACGAAGGTCTCCAAAGTGACCTTTGATCGCAAGGTGGCCCGCGTCATGGCGGGGAAGGCCGTCATCACCACTGGCAATGTGGTCATCACGACCAACGTCGCCACAACGGAAACCAAGCAGCTGCAGCGTCACGTCGCCGTGCGCCAGCGCTTCCATGTGCTGACCGAGCCGCTCACGGCGGCCATGCGCAAGACGATGTTCCCCGAGGGCGCGCTGCTCGTGGATGCGCGCCGCCCGCAGCGGCGCCTGCGGTGGACGGCCGACGGCCGGCTGCTCATCAGCGGGGGTGACCAGAAGGCGCTCGGCGCGGCGGCGCTCGACGCCGCACGGACGCATCAGACCAACGAGCTGATGTACGAAACGCTCCTGATGTATCCCTCGATCTACGGCCTCAAGCCCGAGTTCGGGTGGGAGTCCAGCTACGGGCACACGCTCGACGGCCTCCCCTGCATCGGGCCGCATCGCTTCTTTCCGCACCACCTGCTGGCGCTGGCCGGGTCGGCCGATTCGCTCACCGAGGCCTTCCTTGCGGCCCGGATCCTGCTGCGCGGCGTCCAGGGCAAGCCTGAGAAGTCAGACGAAGCCTTCTCCTGGAAGCGCCTCGGCTAGCCGCATCGCGAGCCCTGTCAGGCTGGCGAGCCTGGCGGCCAATCCCGCGTGTCACAAACCGGCGGGCTGGGTCGTCTTGGGGGTATGACGAGACGCTTCCGCCGGCTTCATAGGCTCGCAGCCGCCGTGGTCGGCACGTTCACGCTGGCTCACATCAGTAACCACCTCGCCGCGCTCGGCGGCATTGACGCGCACATCCGGACGATGACCGCTCTGCGGCTCATCTACCGGCACCCGGTTGGCGAGGCGATTCTCCTGGGGGCCATCCTCCTGCAGGTGGGCAGCGGCCTCACCGGCCTCCGCTCCGCGTGGCGACGGCAGGGTGTGCCGCGCGGGCAGGCGGTGTCCGGCGCCGTTCTGGCGTTCTTCCTGCTCGCGCACACCACGGCGATTCTGCTGGGTCGCGTTGCCTGGCACCTCGACACGAACTTCTTCTACGGCGCTGCGCCGCTGCTCTCTGGCTGGTTGCCCGTGTGGTTCGTGCCGTACTACGCGGCAGGTATCATCGCGGTCGGTGTGCACCTGGGCGCCGTGGCGTACTGGCGCGTGCCCAGACCCAGGCGTCGCGTGGCGTTGGCCGCACCCGTGGTTCTGGCCGTGGTGACCGCCGTGCTCGTCCTGCTCGCCTTTTCGGGGAGCCTCTTTCCCATCACTCTGCCGGAGGCCTATGCCTACAGCTTCGCCTGGGCCCGATGACCTCTTCGAGTCGCACCGTTCGGTGCTGAGGGCGCTCGCCTACCGGATGTGCGGCACGAAGCAGGATGCCGAGGACGTGGTGCAGGATGCCTGGCTCCGGTGGTTCGGGCGCGAGGTGGAGCCCGAGAACCCGCGTGCGTGGCTCGTCCGCGTCGCCACGAACCTCTGTCTGGATCGGTTGAAGCGCGCGCAGGTGCAGCGCGAGGTGTACGTCGGGCCGTGGCTGCCGGAGCCGGTGCGCGCGGAGCCTGCGGTCTCGCCGCATGACCACCTCGAGCTGGCCGAATCGCTGAGCATGGCGTTCCTCGTGCTGCTGCAGTCGCTCTCGCCGGCCGAGCGGGCGGCGCTCCTGCTGCACGACGTGTTCGGTTATGGCTATGACGATCTGCAGGTGCTGCTCGGGCGCGAGCAGGCGGCCTGTCGTCAGCTTGTGACGCGGGCGCGGCGGGCCATCGAGCTGCGCCGTCCGCGCTACGAGCCCGACGTGGCGCGCGCCGAGTCCGCGCTCGCGGCCTTCATGGCGGCGTGCCAGACGGGCGACCCCGAAGCCGTGATGGCGATGTTGACGGAGGATGTGACGGCGGTGGCCGATGGTGGGGGCGTGGTGCCCGGCGCGGGCACGCGGCCCGTCGCCGGACGTCAGAACGTGGCCCGGCTGATCCTGGGGCTCATCACGAAGATTGGTCCAGAGGCCAGCTACAGCGTTGACGTGCTCAACGCGCAGCCGGCGCTCGTCGTGCGTCTGGGTGGCGTGGTGCTCGACGCCGTCTGCTTCGAGTGGGCGGATGGGCGCATCCGGACGATGTATTCGATCGTCAACCCCGCGAAGCTCGGCGGCGTCGTCTCACTGGCGTGAGCCTTAGAAGCTGTAGCCCTTGATGCCCTTCTTGTCGGCGGCTTCAGGCGAGTTCTGATCGAAGTCGTGCGGCCGGAAACGGCCAATGGACTTGGCGCCGAGCGTCCGCAGGAACGCCGCGGTGTCGGGGCGCTCGTAGAAGATCGCGTCGATGGTGCCTTCCACCAGACCGAGCGGGCTCTGGCCTTCCTGATAGGCGCGCGCCAGGCCGGAACCGTTGACCGGCTTGCTCACAGGATTGAGGTCGGCGCCCTTGGACAGCAGGAATGTGATGAGCCCGTGGTAGCCGCCCTTGGCAGCCTGGTGCATCGCGCGGAGTCCACCCTGGTCCTCGGCTTCGAGTGAGACCCCGTGGGTCAGCGCCATCTGCGCCGCTTCCTGCCGCTTCTCCTCGCTGAGCAGCACCGTGTTCTCAAGGATGCCTTCGCAGGCGGCCATCAGCGCCGTCTGGCCGTCCTTCGCCGTCAGCAACGGGTTGGCGCCCTTGTCCTTGAGCAGCTTCATGATGTCGGCATCGGCCGACTGCGCCGCGATGATGTAGGGGGTCGCACCGAGGTGTGGCGGGCGATTGCCGCTGCCGTTGTGCGGTGACAGCTCGGGAATCCTCTTTGTGCCCTGCCCATTGATGTTGGCGCCCTTGCCGATGAGCAGATTGATGAGCGCGAGCTTGGCGGCACGGTCCGGGATGCCGGCAAACGTATTCCACTCGCCCTCGGCGTCGAGGCCCTTGTAGGTCATCGGAATGGTTTCAAACGTGCCCACGGCCCACATCAGCGGCGTATAGCCGGCCGTCGAGACGTCACCATCCGGCTTCGCGCCCGACTCCAGCAGGAAGGTGGCGAGCGCCGTGTTCCCCTTCACGGTGGCAATCAAGAGGGGCGTGCTGCCGTCCTTGGCGGAGGCCTCGAGCGCCTCCCCCTTCTGCAGGAGCAGTCTCGCCATCTCGACGTTGCCCTGCCGGGCCGCGCCCATCAGGGGCGTGTAGCCACCGGCCGAGCGGGACGTCAGGTCGGCGCCGGTTTCGATGAGCGCGCGGGCGATGTCGACGTGACCCTCGGCCACGGCCCAGTGCAGCGCCGACTGGCTCTTGGAGGTCTGCACCGCGTTGACGTTCGCGCCACCCTTGAGCAGCCGCGCGACGGCGGCCGTGTTGCCACTGCGCACGGCCGTCATGAGCACCGTTTCACCAGAGGGCCTGGCGGCACTGGCGTTGGCTCCGGCGGTCAGGAGCGTATCGATCATTTCCGCACTGCCGTTGACGGCCGCCAGAAACAGCGGCGTGATGCCGTAGTCATTGGTCGAGTTCGGTTTGGCGCCGGAGGCGATCAGGCGCTTGGCCAGCGCGACGTCGTTGTGATGCGCAGCCCAGTGCAGGGCCGTCGCGCCGTCAGCCTGCGGCCGGTTGACGTCCGCGCCCTTCTTGACGAGCGCCAGCACAGCGGCGGAATTACCCTGTTCGGCCACGTCTGCCACGACCGCCAGGTTGGCCGTTGCGGCCCCGAGACTTGCGGCCACCAGGGCCACCACGCTGAGGGAAAGCACTGCCTTCTTCATAGCCAAACTCCTTGGGCGAAAGTGTAACGGGAATCAGCGCAGGCGTGCGAGCAGCTGAGCCATGTCAGGGGGCAGTGGGCACTCCAGGTGCAGGAACTCCCCCGAGATCGGGTGGGTGAGGTTCAGCCGCCGGGCGTGCAGCGCCTGCCGGTCGAACGCAATCGCGGGTGACGGCGGCCGGGGTCCCAGATACTGCCGTTCCCCGACGAGTGGGTGTCCGCGGAGGGCGGCCTGGATCCGGATCTGGTTTCGCTTGCCGGTGACCAGCCGCACCTCCACGAGCGAGGCGTCGCGCAGGTGCTCGAGTACCTGCACGTCCGAGATGGCTTCGGTGGCGCGCAGGTCGTCTTCCTCGGCTTCCTCCTGGCGCAGCTCCGTGCGATCCCACGCGAGGAGGTCGCGCCACTCCGCGCGCGTCTGCCGCACGTGGCCGTGCACCATGGCCCAGTACACGCGCTCGGGCTGCCGCCGGAGGAACTGCTCCTTCAGGTCCAGCTGCGCGGCGTGCGTGCGCGCGAAGAGGACCAGCCCGGAGGTATCGCGGTCGATCCGGTGGACGATGAGCGGGCGGCGGAAGCCGCGTCCCGAGCTGCTCTCCCCGAGGAGCGAAAAGACGGATGGCGCCTCTTCGCGGCGTTTCAGCGGCACGCTGAGGAGGCCAGCCGGCTTGTTCACGGCGATGATGGCGGCGTCTTCGTAGACGATGTCGAGCACGCCGGCCCGGTGCGGGCCGCGACGTGCGGCGCTGCCGGGTCGGTCCATCCACAGGCGGACTGCGTCGCCCTCCACCAGTGGGCGCGCGGCGTCGTGGAGCCCCATCTCGGCCTCGTTGAGGAACACCTTCCCCTTCCGCAGCGCGTCGGCGGCGCGTGACCGAGATGCGAGGCGGTCGGCGCCCGCGAGGAACTTGTCGAGCCGGGTGCCGGCGTCCGGCCCGGACACGCGCCAGTCGGTGGTATCCACCTGCGGGCGGGCCGCCCTCAGCTCCGATCCGTGCGGATGATGCCGGCGGGCACGGCGTCACCGACCGAGGTCTCGAAGCCGTGTCCCTTCTGGCTGATCCGCCGCCGTTCCGACACGATCAGGGAATACTCGGCGGCCCGTTTCCAGAGGCGATTGGCCATCTCGGTCAGGTGCACGGCCTTGATGCCGTAGTAGAGGAACAGGGCGCCCAGGGCGCCGACGACCACGGCCTGGATGGCGCGGACGGTGAAGGCGCCGATCGACGCGCTCATCCCGCCGATGAGGGCAAAGACCACGAAGCCGGCCGCGGCGAGGAGCGGTGTGGTCACCGTGCGCACGCCCCACGAGGCCACGCGCGATTCCTTTTCCATCAGCGACGCGATGGTCTTGATGCGGTCGAGCGCGCCCTCGAGCCGGTCGAAGTCGCCGCTGTGCAGGACCTCGCGCAGCGACACCTGGGCACGGCAGGCCTGCATCACCCGCTTGTCACCGCGCAGGTATGACGCCTTGTTCGTGCGCACGGTGTAGCTCGGGAAGCGCTCCGTGAGCTGTGCCATCAGCCGGTCGCGCGAGCGCTGCGAGTGCTCGTCGAACGTCGAGACGATGTCGAGCTCGATGAGCGAGTCCGCGGGCACGAAGAGCACTTCGTGGATGTCGTGAGAGGCGCGCTCCTCCACATAGGCCGACGCGTGCCGGGGGATACCCTCGTGCAGCATCGCCTCGTGGTCCAGGCATGGGAGCACAGGCACGCGCGGCACCGGATCCAGCTTGAAGCGATAGAGCTTGATGGACCGCACCACGCAGAGTTCCGTGAGGCTGTCGAAGAAGCGTTGGCAGGCGATGGTTTCGTGTTCGGCGTCCATGGCGTGGGTCCGTCGGAAATGGTCAGGAGAAAGGCGCGAGTTTCTTGAAGGTGGCGAGCACCCAGCGGTAGCCGTCCGGGTCGACCACGGTGCCCACGCGGTCGCCCCACGGGGCGTCTTCGGCCCGTGCCGTCGTGGCGCCGGACCGGGTGGCCGCCGCGAGGCGCTCGTCGACGTCGTCCACGTAGGTGTAGAGCGCCGGCGCGCCGCCGGTGGCGCTCGAGGCCTCGCCGGCCGGCACCAGCACGACCGTCGAGTGGCCGTGGCGCATCTCGGCGTAGCGGGCGGCGCCATCCGGGCCCGCCAGCACGACGCCGCGCGTCAGGCCCACGACCGATTCGAGAAAGGCCGCGGCGGCCTCGACGCTCCGGACGGCGAGATAGGCGCTGATGGGCTGCATCCCGGGAGCCAGGCCGGAGGACGGTTCGCTGGCGCGCGGGGTCCTCGCGCGCGTGGCGGCTGCGGGCTTGCGGGTCACCTTCCTGGCCGTGGAGGCAGCGGCGATCTTCCGCGTCGCTTTCCGCGCGGGTGGCCTCGCCTTGGAACCCGCCGCTTTCTGGGTGCGCGCCATGTGCCTCAATTATTGCGCCGGATGACCGTCGGGCGGGTGAGTCAGAGCCGTCAGGTCCGTCCTGAGCCGGTGCGGCACGCGGATGCACCGAACCGAGCCCGCACCGGGTGCGTCTGGCACCAAACTGGCAGAGACAGGAAGCTGGGTGTCCCCGAAGGCGGGTTCGACCGACAATACGGTAGTACCCCGACCGGTTCTGACACGACGCTGGAGCCTTTCACGATGGCTGGCACTCGACCTATCGATCATCTGCTGCGGCGAGCCGCCTTTGGCGCGACCCCGGAAGACCTCGCGATCTACGGCGAGCTCTCCGTATCGGCCGCCATCGACCGCCTCGTCGACTACGAACGGCTGCCCGACGACGTCGACTCACGGATCGGGACCAACGGGTATCTCGGTATCACCACGCGCGGGGCTCCGTTCTCCCCCAACACCGTCATCAACGATTCGCGTCAGCGCTGGCTCTTCCGCATGGTGCACTCCGAGCGCCAGTTGCAGGAGAAGATGGCGCTCTTCTGGCACAACCACTTCTCGACCGGCTACACGAAGGTGGCCGGATTTGCCGGCACGGCGCAGGGGGCGCGCCTCATGGCTGGCAAGCCCGGAGAGGTGCCAGGCCCGCCCGGGCAGTACGAACTCTTCCGGCAGTACGGACTCGGCAGCTTCCGCGACCTGCTGCTCGCCGTGGCGCGTGACCCGGCCATGGTCATCTGGCTCGACGGCCGCACCAATACGCGCACCCGTCCGCAGGAGAACTTCGGCCGCGAGATCATGGAGCTGTTCACGTGGGGCGTCGGCAACTACGTGGAAGCGGATGTCTACGCCGCTGCCCGCGTGTTCACCGGCTGGAACCTGCGCACCAGCGGGACGCTGGCTGACGTGGCCACCGGCTACTACGAGTTCATCTACAACGCCGGGCAGCACGACACCACGGCCAAGACCTTTACCTTCGCGGTGTATCCCAACGGCGACAAGACGATTCCGGCACGCACGGCTGCGGCCGGTGAGCAGGACGGCATCGACTTCATCACGGCGCTGGCTACGCACCCCGAGACGGCGCGCCGCCTCGCCCGGAAGTTCTGGGGCTACTTCGTCTCGGAAACGGCCGAGCCGGACGCCCAGTTCGTCGAGAGCGTGGCGCAAACCTATCTCCAGTCCGGCACGGACATCAGGGCCACGCTGCGCGCCATCTTCCGCTCGCCGTGGTTCCAGAGCCCGGACGCCTACTTCGCCCGCTACTCGTGGCCGGTTGAGTTTGTCGTCAAGTCGCTCAAGGAAATCGGCTGGAACGGGTTCTCGATCGACAGCGCCCGCGCCGCGCTGCCCGGGATGGGGCAGACCCTCTTCGAACCACCCGACGTGGCCGGGTGGGCGCTGGGCCGCGACTGGTTCGGCACCGGCTCGATGCTGGCGCGCATGAATTTCGCCGCAGGGCTTGCGGGCAATCAGAAGTTCGCGCTGGCCCGCGATGCGCAGCCTTATCGCGCGACGCCCGAGCGCGTGCTGAACTACCTGCTGGAGCGGTTGACGCCGCAGCCGCTGGACCTTGCGCAGCGCTCGGAGCTGGCCGCCTATCTCCGCGCCGGGGGCGCGTGGACTGGGGCGGACGCGCAGTTGCAGACCAGAACCTCGGGACTCGCGCGCCTCATCACGGGCAGCGGCGAGTATCAGTTCATCTAGGGGGCGCCGCCATCATGGGTCTTTCGCGACGCAGTTTCATCCGCAACGGCGTGTCGGCCTTCACGGTCAGCATGGCCGCGCCCGCGTTTCTTTCGGAGATCGCCCGCGCCCAGGGGGCGTCCTCCCGGAACATCGTGGTGCTCTATCTCGCCGGTGGGAACGATGCACTGAGCACGGTGATTCCCTATACCGACCCGTTCTATTACAGCCGGCGGCCGAACATCGCTATCCCCGCGGGCCAGGTCGTGCAGATCGGCAGTGATTCATCCGGCAAGGCGCTCGGCCTGCATCCGCGGATGACCGGGCTGCGTCAGATCTTCGATGCCGGCAGTCTCGCCGTCATTCAGCGCACCGGCTACGCCAACTCCAGCCGCTCGCACTTCGTCGGCTTCGACATCTGGGGCACCGCCGATCCGGTGCAGCCCTCCGGCGAGGGGTGGCTCGGTAAGTACCTCGCCACGCTGCCGTCTCCTGTCGACCCGCTCGCCGGGTGGGCCGCCACCCAGGAGGTGCCGCGGCCGCTCGTCTCCCGCAGTATTCCCGTGCCCGCGATTCCGGACGCGCGCACCTACAGCTTTGCGAGTCCGAATACCGGTGCAGCGGCGGCCGATGAACGCGCGGCGGCGCTCCGCATGTCCGCCTTCGCGCCGGCCTCGCAGCCTTCACTGACCTTCGTCAACGCGGCGGCGCAAGGCGCGATGGCGACGCTTGATCGCGTGGCTGCCGTGGCCAGCTACACCGGCACGGTGGCCTATCCCAACAACGGCCTGGCGCTCGCGCTCCGCACGGTGGCCGGGTCGCTCGTGCGCGGCACGGGCACGCGTGTGTTCTGGGTGCAGACGGGCGGGTTCGACACCCACTCGGCGCAGGGCAACACGGGCGGCGGCGCCTACGCCACGCTGATGAGCACGTTGAATGACAGCGTGTTTGCGTTCTACAACGACCTGCGCGGACAGGGCCTGCTCAGTAACACGCTCGTCCTGCTCTACTCGGAATTCGGCCGGCGCATCTCGGAGAACGGCAGCGCTGGCACCGACCATGGTGCAGCGGGCGTGATGATGGCGATGGGCGGCGCCGTGCGCGGAGGTATCTACGGCACGGCCGCATCGCTCGACCCGGCGGGGCAGAACCCCACACTCGAGAATGCCGGTGGAGACGTGACCTACCAGACGGACTTCCGCTCGGTCTATGCGCGCGTGCTCGATAACTGGCTCGGCGCGTCCTCGGTGCCGATCCTGGGCGGCGACTTCCGCGCAGGCGCCCCGGCGATTATCTGAGCCGTTCTGGCCAGGCCGTGATGCCGGTGGTGTCCGCGCCTGCAGGGCGCGGTTCACAGACAGGCCCCACAAACGTCAGGCGGTCACGGCAGTCCTGGACCTGCGCGCTATCATGAGCGCATGACCAAGCGCACCCTCGTCATGGCCTGCCTCGCTCTCCTCGCGTCTGTTGCCGCGCCCCGGGCGGAGAAGTCGTCCGACGAGGCTCGTCGGATCTCGGATGCGACCGAAGTCTTCCAGGAAATCATGGGCGCCGAGGACAAGGCGATCCCGAAGTCGATCCTCGGCCGCGCCGAGGCGATCGCCGTGTTCCCGGGTACCAAGAAGGGCGCGTTTGGCGTGGGCGGCACGCGGGGCCGCGGCATCATCAGCCTGCGCGGCAAGGACGGCGCCTGGTCCTCTCCGGCCTTTCTGACCCTGACGGGCGTGAGCTTCGGTCTGCAGATCGGCGGGCAGGAGACGGATCTGGTGCTCGTGATCAACAACCGCAAGGGCGTCGAGACGCTGGTGAAGAACCAGTTCAAGCTCGGGGCGGATGCGTCGGTGGCCGCGGGCCCGGTTGGCCGCGACGCGCAGGCTGGCACCGACCTCCAGATGCGCGCCGAGATCCTCAGTTACTCCCGGGCGCGTGGCGTGTTTGCCGGCGTCTCCATCAACGGCAGCACCATCCGGCAGGACCGCGATGCGCACGAGCGCTTCTACGGCAAGCCCTATCTGAGCCGCCAGATTCTCTTCGACCACGCGGGTGGCGCTCCGGCGCCCGTACCGGCGTGGCAGGCCGCACTCCGGAAGTTCGCGAAGTAGCCCCGCCCCTTAGCGATACGCGCCCTGGCGGACTTCGCGTTCGCCTTCGGCGACGTTGACGCGGGTGAGCGCGGCTGCCCCGAGCACGAAGAAGGCCACGAGCACCAGAATGGCCGGCCGGCTGGAGCCGGTGATCGTGACAGCCACACCGAAGACCAGCGGTCCGAAGATGCCGGCGATCTTCTCAAACACCGAGAAGAACCCGAAGTACTCCGTGGAGCGATCCGCCGGGATCATGCGCGCGAACATCGACCGGCTGAGCGCCTGCGCGCCGCCCTGGACCATGCCGACCAGTCCCGCCAGCAGGAAGAACTCCCACGTGCGCGTCATGAAGTAGGCGACGACGACGATCCCGACGTACACCGCCAGCGCACCGTGCAGCGCCGGCTTGGCGCCGACGCGATCGGCGAGAGCGCCGAAGAGGAATGCGAACGGCACGCCGACAAACTGCACCAGGACGAAGGCTGCGATCTGCGCGTTTCTGTCGATGCCGATCTCGGCACCATAGACGGCCGACATCTTGATCATGGTCTGGATGCCGTCGTTGTAGAGCAGAAACGCGATGAGCATCCAGAAGGCGTGGCGGTGCTGGCGCAGCTCTCCGAGGGTGGACCATGTGTGGCGGACGAGCGAGAGGATGCCGCCCTCGAGACCACCGCTGGCGGCAGGAGGCTCGGGGATGGTCCGGAAGAGCGGCACGGAAAACGCCACCCACCACACGGCGACGCTCAGAAAAGAGAGCTTGATGGCCGTGACGGTGTTTGGCAGGCCCCACATCGCCGGCGCGAGAATCCACGCGAGATTGAGTGCCAGGAGGAGTCCGCCGCCGATGTAGCCGAGCGCGTAGCCCGCAGTGGAGACACGGTCCATTTCCTCCGGCGCGGCCACGTGGGGCAGGAGCGCATCGTAGAACACGAGGCTCGTCGCGATGGCGATGTTCGTGATGAGAAACAGCACGGAGGCCAGCTTCCAGTCTCCGTAATCGATGAAGACCATTGCGGCGGCGGACACGGCACCGATGGCCACGCAGGCGGCCAGCAGCGGCTTCTTGAGCGCGCGGCGATCTGCGAGGACGCCGAGGATCGGGCCGAGGATGGCGACGACCGCGACGCCAATGGTGGTGACCCAGGCGAAGCGCGCGGTGGCGACCGCGGGCGGCAGACTGGCGGCGGCCACCTGGCTGAAGAAGAGCGGAAAGATCGCCGTGACGATCGTGCACTGGTGGCCGGAGTTGGCCCAGTCGTACATCGCCCACGCCCGCAACTCTGTGCGGTCAAGGCCGATGCGACGCAACACGGACATCGGGGGACTGTACCGTACAGGGCACACGCTGGACGCCCCGCGTGATTGTCAGGCGGCCAGGCGCGCGAGACGCGTCAGGCCTGCGGGCCGTGTGCGGCCGGCTTACTCGAGGGCGAGCTGACCGGTGTAGATCGCCATGCCGACGACGGCGTCAATGCCCTCGGCGTCGAGTGCGTCAATTTCGGCGCGTGTTGTAATGCCGCCCGCCGCCGTGAGCCGCCGGGAGGTGGCGCGGTGCACCGCCATGATGGCGTTCATGTCGGTGCCCTTCATCAGGCCTTCGTTGTCCACGTGCGTGTAGAGGAACTCGCCGCAATAGGGCTCAAGCTCCGTGACGGCTTCGACGGCAGTGATCGGCAGAATCGTCTTCCAGCCATGAATCGCCACGTGGCCACCCTTGCTGTCCACGGCGGCGATGACGCGTTCGGGCCCGACCGCCGCGGCGAGCGCCTCGGCGAAGCGCACATCGACCGCGCCGTCCTTGAAGAGCGACGAGCTCACGATGACGGCGTGCGCACCGGCCTGCAGCACCTCGAACGCCTTGTCCACGGTCCGGATGCCGCCGCCCATGCGACAGGGCAGGCGCGCGCAGATCGACTTGGCGATCGGGAGATTGCTGGCCTTGCCCATGGCGGCGTCCAGATCAATGAGCTGCACCTTGGGAAAGCGCGAGAAGCGCGTGATCCACAGCTCCATGTCGTCGGTCTGGATGGCGAGCTTGTCGCCTTGCACGAGCTGGACGATGTGGCCGTTCTGGAGGTCGATCGATGGAATCAGCATGGCAACCGGACGAACGCGCGGCTAGAGCCGGACGGGAATACCGTGATCGCGCAGGTGCACCTTGAGTTCGTGCACGCTCGACTCGGCGTAGTGAAAGATGGAGGCCGCCAGGGCCGCATCGGCGCACCCGTCGGTGAACACATCCACGAAATGCTCGACGCCGCCCGCCCCGCCCGAGGCAATCACGGGGATGTTGACGGCGCGCGAAACGGCGGCCGTGAGCGCACAGTCGAAGCCGGACTTCGTGCCATCACGGTCCATGGAGGTCAGCAGGATCTCGCCCGCGCCACGGGCCTCGGCCTCGCGGGCCCACTCCACGGCGTCGCGCGCGGCGTCGGTGGAGCCGCTCCGCACGTACACCGCAAACCGGTCGTCGTGCCGCTTGGCGTCGATCGCGACGATCACCGCCTGACTGCCGTAACGGTTGGCAAGCGCGGTGATGAGCTCAGGCTGCTTCAGCGCGGCCGTGTTGAGGCTGACCTTGTCGGCGCCGGCCTCGATCACCGTCGCGGCATCCGACTCGGAGCGGATGCCTCCACCCACGGCGAGCGGCAGGAAGATCTCCGCCGCCACCGCGCGGACCGTGTCGGCGAGCGTGCGGCGTCCCTCGAGCGTGGCCGTGATGTCGAGCACCACGACTTCGTCGATGCCTTCCACGTTGTAGCGCTTCGCCAACTCGGCCGGATCTCCCGCGTGCCGCAGGTCCTGGAACTGGACACCCTTGACGACCTGGCCGTCGCGGACGTCCATGCAGGCGATGACGCGCTTGGACAGCATCAGCGGCAGACCTCAAGAAAGTTCGTGAGAATGCGCAGGCCCACATCAGAGGACTTCTCCGGGTGGAACTGCACCCCGAAGACCTTGCCGCGCTCGACCGCCGCTGAGAAGGTCTCTGTGCCGTGCGTCGTGGCCGCCACGCAATCGTTGGTGACCGGGCCCGCGTAGGAGTGGGTGAAGTAGACCTGCGCGCCAGGTGCAACGCCCGCGAGGAGCCGCGAGGACGCTCCGGCCGGCGGCACCAGGGCATTCCATCCCACGTGCGGCACCTTGACGCCCGCGGCCTGGTTGCCTGCCAGCCGCGTGCAGTGACCAGGCAGCACGCCGAGCCCTGGGCAGTCTGGCGATTCCTCGCTGCCTTCAAACAGCCACTGCATGCCGACACAGATACCGAGGAGCGGAACACCCGCCAGCACCCGGCCCTCGATGGCCTGGCGCCACCCGGCGTCCAGATGGGCCGTCGAGGAGAAGTGACCGACGCCTGGCACGATGACGCCGTCGACGCCTTCCAGCTCCGCCGACGACTCCGGCGTGAAGAAGGCCGCGCCCAACGTCCCAAGCGCCTTGCGTACGGACGTGAGGTTGCCCGCCTTGTAGTCCACCAGCGCGATCACAGCAATCCCTTCGTACTGGGCAGCATCTTCGCGAGCCGCGCATCCTTGGCGCAGGCCACCCGGAGCGCCCTGGCAAACGCCTTGAACACCGCCTCGATATGGTGGTGACTCGACCGGCCGTAGAGCACGATCGCGTGCACATTGGCGCGCGCACCCATGGCAAAGCCGTCGAAGAAGTCGTGCACGAGCTCCGTCTGGAGGTCGCCGACCTTCTCCACGGCGACCTTGAGCTTCACGACCGCATGGGGCCGGCCGGAGAGATCCACGGCCGCGACCGCGAGCGTCTCATCCATCGGCATCACGAAGTAGCCCGCGCGGTTGATGCCCTTCTTGTCGCCCAGCGCCGCGGCCACGGCCTCCCCGAGGACGATGCCGATGTCCTCGACCGTGTGGTGCTGGTCCACGTCGAGGTCGCCCGTCGCCGTCAGCTGCAGGCTGAAGCCGCCATGACGCGTGAAGAGTTCGAGCATGTGATCCAGGAACCGGATGCCGGTCGAGACCTGATAGGTGCCGTCGCCGTCGACGACGAAGCGGCCCGCGATCTGCGTTTCGGTGGTCCGCCGGTCGAACCGTGCCTCACGCGCTGACCCAGCCTTCGGGACAACGGTCTTCGGCGCGCGCGCACGTACCGGTGTCGTGCCCCGTCGCGTGCTCGTCCTCGCCGCATTCTTCGTGCTGCGCTTCATGGTCTTCGCGCTCATCGCGTGCTCCTCGTCTCGACCAATCCGGCCGCCACGACCGCCTCTAGCGCGGCGACGGCCTGATCTGTGTGCGCGGTGACGCCGGCGGTGACCCGGATGCAGCCGGGGCTGTGGGGATCCTTCGAGCGGTCGCGCACGTGCACACCCCGGCCCGCCAGGTGCGCGACGATCTCACTGGCGCGCGTGCCCACGTGCATCAGCACGAAGTTCGCCGCGCTCGGCCAGTACGCAATCCCGAGCCGCTCGCAGGCCGCGTAGAGGCGGCGACGCGAGTCGTCCACGGCCGCGACGTAGGCGGGCAGGAAGGTCGTGTCGGCGAGGGCGGCGTGCAGGGCCGTCATCGCCACCGTGTTCATGTTGAAGACGGGCGTGACGGCGCGGATGGCCTCCAGCCGCTCAGGGTGGCCGATGAGGACGCCGATCCGCATGCCCGCCAGGCCATAAGCCTTGGAGAACGTGCGGCCAATGATCACGTTCGCGTGGCGGGGCAGTTCGTCGAGGACGCTCCCAGCCGGGTCGAACTCCACGTACGCTTCATCGATGACGACCGTCGCCTGCGGCGCTGCCGCAATGATCCGCCGCAGCACCTCGCGCGGGATGGTCTGCCCGGTCGGGTTGTTCGGCGTGTTGAGAAAGATGAGGCGGGTCTTCGGCGTCACGGCCGCGATCACGGCATCCGCCGGAAACGCGAAGTCGGGACCGGGCGGAATACGGATCGTCACCGCGTCTACCGCGGCCGTGGCCGTCAGGTACGGGTCGAAGGCCGGGACAGGCACAATCGCTTCGAGGGAGGCATCGTGCGCGCGGCCGAACGTCGCGATGGCGGCCAGAAAGATACCTTCGTCCAGCCCGTTGGTGAGGACGAGCCAGTCCGGGTCCACGCCGAAGTGGCGGCCGACGGCGGCGACATCATGCCGGTAGTCGGGATACGTGGCGATGTCCGTGCCGCGGAGCGCCCGGATGGCCTCCATCACGCGCTCGGAGCACCCGCCGGTATTTTCGTTGAGGTGCAGGCGGAGGCCGTCGCCCGGACTCGGAATGCCCTGGACGGTCATCGCGTCGCCTTCTTCTTGCCCGGTCTCGCGGTGCCCGTGCGGATCTCAATGGAGGCGGCGTGGCCTTCAAGGCCCTCGGCACGGGCGAGTGTCGTCACCGTCGGACCGATGCGGCGGAGCCCGGCCTCAGTGAGGCGCTGCACGGTCACCTGCCGCACGAAGTCCGCGGCCGAGAGGCCGCCGCGCACGCGCGAGGCCCCCGCCGTTGGCAGCACGTGGTTGGAGCCGATGGCGTAGTCGCCGGCAACCTGCGCCGTCCACGGGCCGATGAAGATCGACCCGGCACACGTGGTCTGCGCCAGGAGCGATTCCCGCTCGAGCACGAGATGCTCGGGCGCGGCCGTGTTGCTGAGGGCCATCGCCTGGTCCATCGTCTGCGTGACGATGACGCCCCCGTGCGCGGCGAGTGCCGTGCGAGCCGGGCCATCCTGCGGTGCCAGGTCCGTGACCGCGCGCACGACGGCCTCCGCGAGCGCGCGGTTCGGCGTGATGAGGACCGCTCGGGCATCCGGGTCGTGCTCGGCCTGGGCGATGAGGTCCGCGGCGATCCACTCCGCCGAGCCCCGCGCGGCCACGATCAGGATTTCGGTCGGTCCGGCGAAGAAGTCGATGCCGCAGTCGGTGGCGATGAGGGATTTGGCGGAGGCCACGAAGCGGTTGCCCGGACCCACGATCTTGTCCACCCGCGGGACGGACTCGGTGCCGTAGGCCATCGCCGCGACGGCGTGCGCGCCGCCGATGCGGAAGACGCGCGTGGCGCCGGCCTCGAGCGCGGCCGCCATCACGGTGGGATCCGTGCGCGGGCAGGCGACGATGATTTCAGCCACGCCGGCGGCCCGTGCCGGAATCGCCGTCATCAGAAGCGACGACGGCAGGGGATACCGCCCGCCGGGGACATAACACCCGACGCGGTCGAGCGGCGTGACGCGTTGCTCGACGGTCACACCCGGCGTCACCTGCAGGCGCCAGCCCTTCGGCACCTGCTTCTTCGCCACGGCCCGGATGTGCTTCGCGGCGTCCTTGATGGCCGCTCGCACCGCCGCGGGCACGGTTGCCGCGAGCGCACGGATGTCGCTGTGCGGCACCTCAAGGCCACCGTCCAGCTTGTCGAACTTCCTGGCGTAGCGGAGGAGCGCGGCGTCGCCGCCGCTGCGCACGTCGGCCACGATACGGGCGACGCGGCGGTCGGTGGCCGCGTCCCGCACGCGCGCGGCCGACAGCAGGGCCGCGACCCCGTCCCGATCCTCCGCGTCGATGATGCGAATCATGGCTAGAGGACGATCTTGTTGAGCGGGTACTCGACGATGCCCTGCGCGCCAGCCGCCTTCAATTTCGGCACGAGGTCGCGCACCGTCTTCTCTTCGATGATCGTGTTGACGGCCACCCACGCCTCGTCGCTGAGCGACGAGATGGTCGGCCGCTGCAGCGCGGGGAGCAGCGACAGGATGCTCGTGAGCTTCGCCTTCTCGACGTTCAGCATCAGTCCGACACGCCCCTGCGCGGCGATTGCCGCGTTCAGGAGCAGCGCGATGTTCTGGAGCTTCGACTTCTTCCAGCCGTCCGCCAGCGCCGTCTTGTTGGCGATGAGCTGGGTGTTGGACTCCATCAGGGTGTCGATGATGCGCAGCCGGTTCGCGCGGAGCGACGAGCCCGTTTCGGTGACTTCCACGATCGCGTCGGCCAGGCGCGGCGGCTTCACTTCCGTGGCGCCCCAGGAGAACTCCGTCTTCACGTTGACGCCCTGCTTCGCAAAGTACGCCCTGGTGGCCCGCACCAGTTCCGTTGCGATGGTCTTGCCCTCGAGGTCTTTTGCGGTCTGGTAGGGCGAGTCCTCGGGCACGGCCAGGACCCAGCGCACCTTGCCGAAGCTCTGCTTGGCGTAGACCAGATCCGCGATCGGCTCGATGACGCCAGTCGTACCGTCGCCCGCTTCGTGCTCCGCGATCCAGTCGAGTCCGGTCAGGCCGGCATCAAGCACGCCGTCCGACACGTAGCGCGCCATCTCCTGCGCCCGGATGAGCATGCACTCGATCTCCGGGTCGTCGATGGTGGGAAAGTAGGAGCGCGAGCTCACCTGGATGTTGAACCCCGCCCGCGCGAACAGCTGCACGGTGGCGTCCTGGAGCGATCCCTTGGGGATGCCGAGCTTGAGGGTCATCGAACGGTCACTCCTTCCGCCTTCACGAAGAAACAGGTGCGCTCCCCGGTGTGGCAGACGTTGCCGTCGCCCTGCCGCTCCGCCTTCACGAGCACGGTGTCCTCGTCACAGTCAATGAAGACTTCCTTCACCGCCAGCCGATTGCCCGACGTCTCGCCCTTCGTCCACAGCGTGTTGCGCGTGCGGCTGTAGAAGGTGACGTAGCCCGTCTTCTGCGTGATGTCCCAGGCTTCGGCGTTCATGAAGCCCACCATCAGCACTTCGTTGCTCAAGTAGTCCTGGACGACGGCGGGAATCAGGCCGTCGAGTTTCGTGAAGTCCATTGCCATGTGCGTGTCTCTCGCTCTCTCCGTATGCTCTGGTGCTCCACCGCCAGACGGGGGCCGGGCCGCCCCGGCCCGTACAACAAAAAACCCCGCCTGAGGTCCGGCGGGGCAGCTTCGAGGCTCTGGTGTCTGGTGGTGAAAAGACGCTCAGCGCGCGCAGCCCTGCCGGACGGCATGGTGGCCGTGGTGGTGGAGGTGCGCGTGGTGGAGCGTCGAAACCATGAGTGTCCTGAGGGTACTTCAGGGGCGCGCCAGGGCGCAAGCTACGGGTCACTCGCCCACGGACCAGGGGCGGCAGGACTCCCGTTTACTCCCGGCCGGTGTTCCCTGGTCAGAACGTCAGCGGTGGCATGGCGACCGCGCTCGGAATGGGCCGCCGATCCGGCGGGAGCCGCCGGGAGTGCCGCTCACGTGCCGTCAGTTAATCCCTGGGATTCGCGTGTGATAACTTCAAATCTTCTGGGGGTGACCCCCAGTCAGATGGAAGGACGACACATGGTGAAGAAGTTCGCGATGGCGGCGCTGGTGGCGGTGGCGTTGACGGCTGCCGGCTGTAAGCAGGCGGACGGTCCGCTGCAGGATGCCTCGGTCCCGGACCGCGTGGGCGATATGAGCGACATCGGCAAGGACCTGATGTCGGCGCAGAGGAAGGACAAGGGGGGCGTCGACGATTTCATTGACGACCTGAGCAAGCTCTGCCCCGAGAAGCCAGGCGAGGCTCCCTCAAAAGATCTGGCCACGAAGGTGGCGGCGGCCGTGACCACCGGTGGCAAGCTGACCATGCCCGACGCCGTCAAACTGGGGACCGCGCTGTGGCAGACCGTCGCGGGTCGCGAAATCAGCAAGTCCCAGGGAAAGGCCCTGCGCGAGGAAGTGAAGCAGCTTCTCACGTCGGCGGGCGTCACGGATTCGTCCGCGATCCTCCAGCAGATGGAAGTCGTGCAGAAGGCTGTCAACCAGCGGCAGGCCAAGTGGTACGAATTCTTCTGAGTGCAGCCGGCCGTGGCCGGTTGCACTCAGCATAGAAAAAGGGCGCCCGATGCGTGAGCATCGTGGCGCCCTTCGAACGTTCCGGCGTGGTGCCGCGCGGGTTTAGGCTTCCCAGGGCAGGCCGGGACGGCCGAAGTGCCCGTAGTTGGTCGTCGACCGGTAGATCGGGCGGAGCAGGTTGAGCTGGTCGATGATGGCGCGCGGCCGGAAGTCGAAGTTGTTCATCACGAACTCCTCCGCGGCGCGCTCGTCGCCCGTGCCGAACGTGTCGACCTTGACGGAGACAGGCTTGGCCATGCCGATGGCGTAGCCCACCTGGATTTCGGCCATTCGCGCGAAGCCCTTCTTCACGACCTGGCGCGCGACATAGCGGCAGTAGTAGGCGCTGCTGCGGTCCACCTTCGAGGGGTCCTTGCCGCTGAATGCGCCGCCGCCGTGGCGGCCCCAGCCGCCGTAGCTGTCGACGATGATCTTGCGGCCGGTCACGCCCGCGTCGGCCGAGGGGCCGCCGTGGCTGAAGTCGCCGGTCGGATTCACGAAGAGCGCGGCGTCCTTGCTCCACCACTTGCCGAGCATCCGCGGGCCGAGGTCCTCGCGCACGTAGTCGGTGATGCCCTTCTGGTTGGCGTCCGGCGTGTGCTGCGTCGAGATCACCACGGCCGACACAAACTGCGGCTGGTTGTTCTCGTAGACCACCGAGACCTGTGACTTGCTGTCCGGGCGGAGGAAGTTGACCTTGCCGCTCTTGCGGTCGTCGGCGAGACCCTTCGTCAGGCGGTGCGCGAGCAGAATCGGCAGCGGCATGAGCTCGTCCGATTCCGCCGAGGCGTAGCCGAACATGATGCCCTGGTCGCCGGCGCCCTGGTCGCCGCTCTGGCTCGTCGTGGCCGTCACGCCCTGGGAGATCTGCGAGGACTGCTGCGTGATGATGGAGATGAGTTTCAGCGTCGTGTCACAGAACGGCTCGGTCGTGTCCGTGTAGCCGATCTCCTTGACCGCCTGGCGGACGATTTTGTCGAAGTCCAGCTTGGCGTTCGTCGTGATCTCGCCGGCGATGACCACAGTGTCGCTCTTGCAAAGTGTTTCGCAGGCCACGCGGCTCGTCGGATCCTCGGTGAGGCAGGCGTCGAGGACGGAGTCCGAGATGTAGTCGCAGACCTTATCGGGGTGTCCCTCGGACACGGATTCAGACGTGAACGTGAAACGTGACATGCAGCTCCTTCGGCCCACAAAAAAACCCGCGAGAGTCGCGGGCCCTGTGCGCGACTTAGATAGTGAAGAGCGCCCGGGAACACACCCGGATCGCGGCCCATCAAGTCGGTGAAATCGCCGCGCGCTCGAACGTGCCAGTATAACAGGGATGCTCCTGCTGGTGCACCACGCTGAGGCCGAACCCCCGGACGTCGACCCCCGCCGGCCGCTCTCGGCCCGGGGCCGGGCGCAGGCTGAACTGGTGGCGCTGGATGTGGCGGCTCGAGGACTGAAACCCGATGTCGTCTGGCACAGCGGGAAGCTGCGTGCGCGGCAGACGGCCGAGGCGTGCTGGCGCGCCTCGAACCCCTTCGCCCCCATGACGGCCGTCCGTGGGCTCCTGCCGGGCGACCCACCCGAATGGATGCGGGACATGCTGGCGGGTGACCCACGAACCATCGTCGTCGTCGGCCACATGCCGCACCTGCCCGCCCTGCTCGGACTCCTGCTGGGCCAGCCGCGCGATGGCGCAGGCGCGACCTTCCCCCTGCACGGCGCTGTGGCACTTGAGGGCGATGAGGCGGGGTGGACCGAGCGCTGGCGGGTCAGCTCTCCCGCGGCGCCGTAAGAGCCACCCTCGCTCGACTGCTAGCGCTCGACGGCGACGGCGGCCGGCTTCGTCAACCGCACGGTGACCGCAGCGCCGCTCTCGAGCGTGGCCGCATTGCGTCCGCCAGTCATCACCGCCGTAGTGCCTGCGCCGCCGCCGATGGTGCTGCCGATAGCCGCGCCCTTCTTGCCACCGAGGATGCCGCCGATGATGGCGCCGCCCAGCGCGCCGCCGCCGATCTTGGCCGCGCTTTCCTTGGCTGCCGACTCACCCTCGCGGAGCAGGACGTCGGTCTCGATCGCTGTCCGCCTCCCCGATCCCAGCGCGATGCTCGTGAACCGCACGCCGAGCCTGGCGCGCTCCTTCACCTTGCCGCCCAGCTCGACGAGTGTGACCTCGCCGTACGCCTTGGCGCCTGCGGGAATGGCCACGCGATCGCCAACGCGGACATCGCGCGTCACGGTTGCGACCACCTTGTCCTCGACGCGCGCTGTCTCGGAGGAGACGGCCGTGTCGATACGGAGTCCGATGACCGAGTCAGCCGAAACGAGCAGTTCCTCGAACATCGGTTCCGGCGCCCTGGCTGGTGCCGCCGGAGCGGGTGACGCCTGGGCCGGGCGGGCATCTGCTGCCGTTCCCGATGGTTCCGGGGCCGGGCGGTTGCTCGCCGTTGGCCGCGACTCCGGGGCCGGCGTGGCCGACGTGGCCGACGCCGAATGGGCAACCGTCTTGTCGGCCGGACGGATTGAGCGTGTCGGTGGTGCCGCGGAGGCACGCGAGGCCTCCTCGGCGGACCGTGCTGAGGCGGTCGAGGCGACTGCTTCCGGCTCAGCCGCAGCGGATGAAGGAGGATTCGCTTGCCCGGGCGTGTCGCCTGCGACAGCCGAGGCGAGGTTGGTATCGGCGGGGGCGACAGGCGCGGGCCGCGTCAGCATCCACGTAGCGCCCACGCCGATGGCGAGGAACCCGACGGCAATGGCGGCAACGCTGGTCTTCGTGAACGGCATAGGCAACTCCTCAATGAAGGTCGATATGGCTATCTGAGCAAGGCCTGTGCCCGGGGAGGTCGCACGTCATCCGGCGCATTTCGACGCATGAGGTCTCCGCGGGCCCACCATTTCTGCCCAGTCGTCCTGCCTTTTGCACACGCTCTACAGGTCACCAGGGGAGACGCGGCCGGCCTGTGCTCCGGGCGCTGGCACCAGCACGCGGCCCAGGAGGCGAGCCGGGTCCGTGTCGGCGATCACGATTTCGCGGTTCGCCGCTCTCACGAAGCCGTCGCCGACCGCACGGTCGAACTGGCTCAGCAGCGCATCGTAGTAGCCGGACACGTTCAGCAGGCCGCAGCGCTTTGGATGCAGGCCCAGCTGCGTCCAGGTCACCACCTCGCAGAACTCCTCGAAGGTGCCGAAACCGCCCGGCAAGGCGACGAAGCCATCCGAGAGACTCGCCATGAGCGCTTTGCGCTCGTGCATCGAGGCGACCACGTGCAACTCGGTCAGGCCCGCGTGCGCGATCTCCCGGCTGGCGAGGGCCTGCGGGATGACGCCGATGACCTCGCCGCCCCGCGCGAGCATCGCATCCGCGATGACGCCCATCAGGCCGATGGCTCCGCCGCCGTAGACGAGGCCGACACCCGCGGTGGTCATCGCGTCGGCCAGGGCGATCGCCGCGGCCGGATACTCAGGGCGTGTGCCGGTCGTCGATCCGCAGAAGACGCAGAGCCGGGTGCGGGACATGGCGCGATTGTGCGCCCGTGCTGACGGCGCCGCAAGGCACGCCGCCGTTCTACACTCGTTCGCGTGAAAGTGCTGGTGGTCGGCGCGGGCGTGGTGGGCGCCGCGATTACACATGAGCTGGCGCGGCGGGGCGCCGCGGTCACGGTGGTCGATATGCGTGCGCCGGCAGCCGGGTCGACGCAGGCCGCGGCGGGCGTGCTGGCGCCGTGGATCGAGGCGCACTCGGGCGGATTGCTGGAGCTCGGCGAGGCCAGCCTGCGGCGGTATGACGCCTTCATCGCCGGCGTGCGCGAGGCCAGCGGCGCCGAGATTGAATACGCGCGGTCCGGCACCCTGGAGGTCGCGCTGACCGCCGAGCAGGAAGACGCGCTCCGGCGGGACGCGGCGCGGCACGCGGTGCGCGGCATTCCGCACGCGTGGCTCGACGAAGCCGCGGTGCGCGCACGTGAGCCTGGCGTCGGACCCGAGGCGCGCGCGGGACTCCTGCTGACGGATCAGGGTTACGTTCGCGCGCGGGATCTCACCGGCGCGCTGCTCCTCGCGGCCGGTCGCGCCGGCGCGGTGTGCCAGCCCGGCGTTCGAGTGCGTGAGATTGTTCCGACGGCGACAGGCGTCTCCGCGCTCACGGAGACGGGCACCTTCGACGCGGACTACGCCGTGCTTGCGGCGGGGAGCTGGTCGAGCGACGACGCCTTCCGGCCCGTGGCGGCCACGCCCGTCACGCCCGTACGAGGACAACTTCTGCATTTGACGGCGTCGGCGCCACTCGCCGCACGCGTCATCTGGGGCACCGACTGCTACCTCGTGCCGTGGCGCGACGGCAGCCTCCTGGTGGGCGCGACGGTGGAGCACGTCGGCTTCGACGAGCGGTCCACGGAAGCCGGCGTCGAGGGGTTGCGCCGAGCCGCCGCGGCGCTGCTGCCGGCCAGTGCCGCCGCTGCGCTCAAGGAAGTGCGCGTCGGACTTCGTCCCGGCACGCCCGACCATCTGCCGATCATCGGCGCGTCAGCCGCGTCGTCGCGCGTGGTGTTTGCCACGGGCCACTACCGCAACGGCGTCCTGCTGGCGCCGCTCACCGCGGCGCTCGTGGCCGACCTGCTGCTGGATGGGCGAGCCGCGCCCGAATTGAGGCTGGCCAACCCCGCGCGATTCGGGCTGTAGTCCTCGCGCCGCCGCCGTATGATGCGGCGCATGGCCCTGCTCACCGACGCGGAAGTCACTGTGGCGCTGGCTGGGCTGCCAGGCTGGTCTCGCCAGGGGGACACGATCCTCCGGGAATTCGAGTTTGCCGGATTCCCTGAGGCGGTGGCGTTTGTGGCGCGGCTCGTTCCTGGAGCCGAGGCGGCGGCTCATCACCCGGACGTCACCATCCACTACCGGCACGTGACGGTCTCCTACACGACCCACGACGAGCGCGGTCTCACAGAGAAGGATGTGGCAGGGGCCACGATGGCGGAGGGGGCGAGGGCTCCCGTGCCGTGAAGCTCAAGAAGCTGTACGCGTCGCGTGAAGTGGCGGTGCTCACCGGCCTCACCGCCCGTCAGCTTCAGTGGTGGGATGCGCACCGGCTCTTCGCGCCGGCTGTCGGGACACGCCGCACCGATGCGGGCGGTTTCACCGAGCGCCGATACACCCCGACGGATGTGATTGAGCTGCAACTGCTCGCGGACCTGCTGCGCCGGGGCTTCTCGGTTCCGCGGATCAGGCACCTGCTCACGGCGCTGCGCGACGTGTTCGGTGTGCGGCTCTACGAAGTGATCGGCGAGGAAGGACCCATGACGCTGCTCATCGGCGGCGACCAGCTCTACCTGCGGGATGCGGGCGGACAGTTGTTCGAGATGGCGGACCCGGCTCAGGCCTTACTGGTGCCGCCAGACGAGAGGAAACTGCGCCCCCTGGAGGCGCGGGAGCGGCGGAAGCGCTCTAGCGGATCGGAAAGATTGTCTCGAGGTCGTCAGCCGGCCTCGGAATGACGTGCACGCCGACCAGCTCGCCCACGCGGCGCGCGGCGGCGGCACCGGCGTCGGTGGCGGCCTTCACGCTGCCCACGTCACCGCGGATGATGGCGGTGACGAGTCCGGCATCCACCTTCTCCCAGCTCACCAGCGTGACGTTCGCGGTCTTCAGCATGGCGTCCGCCGCCTCGATCATGCCGATGAGTCCGCGCGTCTCGATCATGCCGAGCGCGTCGCCAACTTCGCGGGGTTCGGAGCCGTCTGCGCGTTTTGCCGTCATTGCGAGGCCATCTTACTACTTCATTCACCAGCCGCGCGCGGCGCGGAGCGCGGTCACGTGGGCGGTGTGATGCCGTGAATGCCAGGCATAGAGCTGGAGGTGGCGGTCCAGCGTGAGCGGCCCCAGTTCGGGGTGCGTGAACGTGCGCTGCAGCGTCGCTTCGTCCAGCGACTGCCACAGCACGGTCCACCGGGCGTGGACGCCGTCGATGATCCCGAGCGAGACCGCAATCGGCATCTGGCTGTCCGGAAGGGACGCCCACGGGTCCTGCTCGTAGGGCTTGATCGTCGGGTTATCCTCGGTGAGACCGAGCTTCAACCGGATGTAGCCGTTCATGTGGCTGTCGGCCACGTGATGCACCAGCTGGCGCACGGTCCATCCGCCTTCGCGGTAGGGCGTATCGAGCTGTGTGTCGGACAGGCCTGCGACGGCGACCCGGAGATGTCCGGGCAGCGTGGCGATGTCGGTGATCGCCGCCTGGCGGAGCGCGGCGGTGATGGGCGCCTGGCGGTCGAACCGCCCGACGGGGTAACTCGAATCGGTGGGTGCCATGGAGGACCTCGCCCGCCGATCCTACTCCGCGCTCAGGCGGTGCGGTTGATCGCCTGCGGCTCCCGTGTGCTGAGCGCCGTGCCCGCCAGCGCCGCGAGGGCGAACGCGCCGACGAAGAGGCGCATGGCCACGGTCACGTGGCCTGCGCCACCCATGGCGTAGCCGAGGATGACGGTGCCGACGATGCCACCTACGTAGCGCAGCATCGACAGCGCCGCCGACGCCATCCCCGAGTGTCCGGCCTCCACCGCGCCCAGGGCGCCCGCCTGGGCCGGACCGGTGGTGAGACCAATCGCCAGTCCGACCAGCAGCAGTCGCGCGCCGAGCGCGCCCGGCGAGGCCGAGGCCGGCAGCGCCGCGAGCCAGACGATCGCGCCCGCGCCGAGCAGGCACCCCGTCACGATGAGGCCGCGCAGGCCGGTGCGTTCCGTGAGCCAGCCGCCGATCGGTGCCGAGACCGCCATCGCAGCCGTCATCGCGACAATCGCGAGGCTGATTGAGGCGCGGCCCGCGGCGTCGCGTCCGGCGCCAAAGAGAAACGGCACCAGCGCCAGGAGCGAGTACATCGCGAGGTTCTGCAGCGCGATCACGCTCGAGCCAGCCATGAAGCCGCGATTCCGAAACAGCATCAGGTCGATCACGGGCGCGGGCGCGCGGCGCTCCTGCCAGACCAGTGCCGCGAGGAGCAGCAGGCCGCTCACCGCGCAGGCCGCTGCGGTGCGTCCCCCGGCGCGCGACGCCATGACGAGCAGCGTGAGGCCGCCGCCCAGCAGCACGGTGCCGAGCCAGTCGAATCTCCGCGGTGCGCGTCGCTCGGGCTGTGCGCGTGCCGGCCCCTGCAGCAGCCACGAGGCGAGGAGGAGTGGCAGGTTGATCAGGAAGAGTGACCGCCAGCCGAAGCGGGCCAGCATCAGGCCGCCGATGGCCGGCCCAATCGCGGCCGCGCCACCCATCACCGCGCCCATCGTGCCGAAGGCGCGCGCGCGTCGTTCGGGAGGCACCGCCACGCGGAGCAACGCCATCGCGGTGGGCACCATCAGCGCCCCGCCTGCCGCCATGAGCAACCGGCCCAGGACGACTACCGGCAGCGTCGGCGCCAGCACGGCCGCGAGTGCTCCGGCGCCGAAGATCCATCGGCCGAGCGTGAGCGCATGCCCGTAGCCAAGTCGGTCGGCAATGCTGCCCGCCGGCATCTGGCAGACGATGGTCGCGACCAGATACCCGGTGATGACCGAGAGCGTGACGCTTGAGGGCGCCACGCCGAATCCCTGCGACATCGCCGGCAGCGCCACGGCAATCATCGTGGAGTTGAGGGGCGTGAGCGCCGCGGCCAGGGCGACCGCGGTCAGCACCTTGCCGCTGGCGGCCTGGGTCGTCTCCGTCACCGCGCGCCGGCCGTGATGGGGCGCGCCTGCAGCAGATGTACCGCCCCGGTGGCATCCACCGCCCATTCGAGGTCGAGGTCCGGCCCGTAGAGTGCCTCGCATCGCGCGGCCAGCTCATGGAGCGCTGCCAGGTGTCCGTCGTCGAGGCACAACCGCGCGTGATCATCCTCGGGCAGCGGGTGCGTGTCGGTGCCGTGGCCGTGGTCGGCCCACCAGACGCGGATGTCCTTGTGGCCCGGCGTCGCTTCGAGCAACTGACCTGCCGTGCTCACGCGGAAGGAGTCCGGTGTGACCGCGCCGCTGACGACCACTTCACCGAGACCCCAGGCCGCCTCGATCAAACGCTCGCGCGAGCCCGTGATGGGATGGCGCGTGAAGAGCACGCCCGCGGCCAGTGGTTCGATGAGCCGCTGCACCACGACGCCAACCGCAGCCTCCATCGTCAGCCCCTGCTTCTTCCGATAAGCGAGCGCGGCTGCCGACCGGCCCGAGTCGCGGACGGTGACGACCGCGCTCTGGATGCCCGCGCGCCGCACGTTCAGGACCGTCTGGTGCTGTCCGGCAAAGCTGGCGCCCGCCGAGTCCTCGCCGACGGCCGAGGAGCGCACCGCGAGCCGGCCCTCCAGCAGGTGCGCAAACGCCTCGAGCTTCTCCAGCGCGGCGGCATCGCCCTCGGCGATGCGGTCCACGAGCGGGGAGGCCAGCGCCACGCCGCCCGGCACGGGGAGTCCCGCGCGGATGGCCGCGCCGAGGCTCACCGCCTTGCCACCAAACAGCGGTTCGTGTTCCGCGTCCCCGAGGAGAATGCACCAGGGAGGCATCAGTCGAGGATCGCCACTTCGCCCGTCCCGCCATCCACGCGAAGGCGGGTGCCGGTCTGAATGGCCTTCATCACACCGAGGGATCCGACCACGGCGGGCAGGCCGTACTCGCGCGCCACAATCGCCGCGTGGCACAAGGCCCCGCCACGCTCGGTGACGATGGCCCCGATGAGCGGGAGCACCACGTTGAAGGTGGGCGATGTCGCGGGCGTCACCAGCACCTCTCCCTCGCGGACGGTGCTCAGTTCCGATGCCTCGCGGACCACGCGGGCTGGACCCTCGAATACGCCCGGACTGGCTGGAAAGCCCTTGAGCAGCTTGGCCGTCTGCGGCTCCGTCCGCACGCCGAACATCAGGTCGATGGCCATGCCGATCGCGCGGGCGACCCGGGCCGCGTCACCTGGCAGCCACGAGGCCGGTGGCGGCGGTGAGGGCATGAAGCCGAGGTTGTCGGGCATGGCGTTGATGTCGGCCTCGAGACGGAAGCGAGACCGCTCTGCCAGCTCATCGCTCGAGGGGCCGGGCTTGCCGGTCAGGAGCGCGACCAGTTCCTCGGCCGCGGCATCGAGGGCGTGTTCGGCGTTGCGGAGCTTGCCCGCGGCCACCAGGCGCCGGCCTGTTTCGAGAATGGCGCGGCGGGCCAGGCCCGTGGCCAGGGCGTCGCCGAAGAAGTTCCGCTCATCGCGGATGCGATAAGTGATCCGCACTTCCTCGAAGAGCGTGTCGAAGGCGGCCTGATGCTCCGGCGGCACCGTGGCCCGTGCGGCGGCCAGCGCGCGGCTGGTCGCGGCCGGGGCTCCCTCTGTCGCGGGCTTGGCGAGCGCGGCCTTGATGCTCCGCACGAGCAGCTCAGGGCTTTCGTGCGCGTGCCGCTCGGAGACGTCGTACCCGCCCATGCAGCGAAGCCCGACTTCGTCCATGTAGGCGCGCATCGCTTCGCCGACCGAGCCTGGCCGGGCGAGCAGGCCCTCGATGATGGCGGCCGCCGCGGCGCTCGAGAGCAGCAGCGACTTCGCGTCCGCGTCCGTGCCGAGGGCAGTCGCGAGGCGCGCCATTTCCGGTGCGGCCCCGGCCGAGGGAGCCGACAGACCTCTACAGGCTTCGAGCAGCGCCGAGGGCGTGAGGCCCGTCCACGCGGTGGCCTGTGCGAGGAAGTCGCCCACCGGCAGCAGTGCGCACATATTGAAGCGGTGGTGCGATTCGATCGCGCGGTCCAGGAACGCCGCGGCGCGCGTGACGTGGTCCGCCAGTTGCGCGTCGGTCATCCGTGCCACGTCTTCGGCCCTGAGCGCCGCGGCCTCGCGCAGGAGTGACGGCTTCACCTCGTTGTCCCAGAGGGCCACGTCCTGCCGCCAGCGCCGCTCGGTGAAGACCGACTGTGCTCGCTTCACCCGCCACCGGATCTCGGGGTGGAGGCGGCGCATGACTTCGAAGACGAATCGGGGCGGTGCGCCCTGCGCGCTCTCGGGCGCGCCAACACCGCGCGTGCACATGTAGACGAAGCCGCCGATGATGGCCACGTCGAATTTTTCGAGGAGCGCCCCATACTCCCGCAGGCTCTTCGAGAAGCCACGCGGCATCGCCAGCGGGAAGATGCTCTTGACGAACCCGGAGGGCGGACGCGTCAGGTGGGTGCGCTCCAGCTCCCAGGCGCCGGGGCGCGGCGGCGTGAGTGTGCTCGGGTCGATGGCGGCAGTCGGCATGGGTGGTGGCCTCGTGGTCGTCGGCCCCAAGGGCGTCGGCCGGCTGAGTGTAACGCCAGTGTAACGGCCGCGTAACCCTTTCCGAGGTGGGGACAGGAGGCGGGGATATAACATGCTCCCTATGAGCACCCCTTACGAAAGCGCCGACCTGATTCTGCGTCTCTACGAGATGCGCCGCGAAGACACGATGCGCAAGGCGCGCGCCTGGTTCGGCGGATTCTTCCCGCAGTCCGCGCAGGACCTCGTTTCCGTCATCCAGGGAGAGCACAGCGCGTACTTCCGGATGGTCACCTCTTACTGGGACATGGCGGCGGCCCTCGTGAACCGCGGCGCGATCGATGCGGCGATGTTCAACGATGCCAACGGCGAACACGTGTTCATCTTCGCGAAGCTCCAGCCGTATCTGGCCGAGTACCGCACGGCCATGGGCTCGCAGGCCTATCTGGCCCAGGTCGAGCAGCTCGTGACGGGCTCGCCCGAGGCACTCACCAAGCTGGAAGGCGTCAAGCGCCGCCTCGCGGCGATGGCCAAGAAATAGGAGCCGCCGATGCCCGCCCGGTTCGCGCCGTCCCTCTACAGCCTGCTACGCATCGTGGCCGGGTTCGTCTATCTCTCGCACGGCCTGCAGAAGTTCGGGATGTTCGGTGGCACGGCCCAGCCGGTGGCGTCACTCCTCGGAGCGGCCGCGGTGATCGAGGTCGGTGCTGGTGGCCTGATTCTTATCGGCCTCTTGACCCGGCCCGCCGCGTTCCTCGCCAGCGGCCAGATGGCCGCCGCGTATTTCATTGCCCACCTCGCCAAGGGGCTGCTCCCAATCCAGAACGGTGGTGACGCCGCGGTGCTGCTCTGCTTCACGTTCCTCTTCGTCTGGGCGAACGGGCCTGGCGCGTGGAGCGTCGATGCCGGGCTGAAGGAGTCGTCGCGATCCTGAGGCATGCACCTTTACACGGACTTTCTTGAAGCCCGTCTCCGGGACGGCCGCGGCGGTCACGCCGCGCTGCTGACGGACACCGACCGCGTCAGCTACCGCGCGCTCGAGGCCCGCGCTGCGGCGTGGGCGGCGCGCCTGCACGCGGCCGGAGCGACGCCCGGCAGCCGGGTACTCCTGGCGCTCCCGGATGGCAGCGAGTTCGTCGCGGCGTTCTTCGGCGCGCTCCGCCTCGGGGCTATCGCCGCGCCCGCCAATCCACATGCCCCCGCCGGACTCCTGGCCCGGCTCGCCGGGTACATCGAAGCGGCGGTCGTGGTGACGACCGGTACGCGGCTCGGGGAGTGCGCGGCCGATGACCGTCCGGTCCTCACGCCCGAGGATGTCGAGGCCGCAAGCGCGGGTGTGCCGCCGCTGCATCGTGGCTCGCCCGGCGATGACGCGGTGTGGCAGTTCACCAGCGGGTCGAGCGGCGAGCCCAAGGCGGTGCGGCATTCCCACTGGGCCTTCGCTGCCGCGGCCGACGCCTATGGCCGCGGTGTGCTCGGGCTCGTAGCCGGCGACATCACGATTGCTGCGCCCCGTCTGTACTTCGGCTACGCGATGGGAGCGAACCTGCTGTTTCCGTTCTCGGTCGGCGCCTCCGTTGTGCTCTTCGACGAGCGGCCCACGCCGGCTGCGCTTGGGGCGCGCATCGCCCGCCACCGTGCAACGGTACTCGTGTCCACGCCCGCCTCGCTGCGTCAGATGACCCTCGCAAGCGACATCACGCCCGGCCAGCTCGCCTCGCTGCGCGTGGCCACGTCTGCGGGCGAGGCGCTCCCTGATGGCGTCGCGGCGGCGTGGTCGGCCCGTTTTGGCACCCCCGTGCTCGACGGACTCGGCATGACCGAGACGTGTCACATCGTGATCAGCAACCGGATCGGGGCCATCGTTCCCGGTTCACTGGGGCAGCCCGTACCCGGCTACGAAGTGCGGGTGTGCGATCACGCGGGCGTCGGCGTACCCGACGGTGAGCCTGGAGAGCTGTGGGTGCGCGGACCGTCCGTGGCACAGGGGTATTGGCAGCGGCCGGAGGCCGAGGCGCGTGTGTTTCGTGATGGCTGGTGCGTGCCCGGCGATATGGTGCGGCGTCTGCCCGGTGGGGGCGTGGAGTTCTGCGGCCGTGCCGACGACATGCTGAAGGTCAATGGCCAGTGGGTCGCGCCCCGCGTCGTCGAGGAGTGCCTGCTGACGCACCCCGCGGTGCGCGAAGCCGCCGTCGTGGGCGTGCGTGACGACGACGGGCTTGTCCGCCCCCATGCCATCGTCGTGGCCGATCACCTGAGCGGGTCGCTCACCGGCGAATTGCAGGCGCTGGTGCGGGCGCGGCTTGCACCGCATGCGCATCCCCGCGGCGTCACCTACGTGGGCGCCCTGCCGCGGACCGCGACCGGCAAGATCGACCGGGCGGAACTCCTCACCCTCATCTGAGGGTGCTCGCTTCAGTCAGAAGAGCGCGGTCACTTCGCGCTCGAAGGTCTCCGGCGATGCGAAGCCTGAGTGCTTCCGGCAGATCGCGCCATCCGGGCCGATCACGAACGCCGTGGGAATCTTTGTGATGGGCGCAAAGGCCTTCATCAGGTCGTCCGCCTTGCGTCCGTCCAACAGCGGGTAGTTCACCTGCAGCTCGGCCGCGTAGGCCCTCATCTTGGCAGGGGAGTCGTCGACCGAGACGCCGATCACCTGCAGGCCTCGCGTGCCGTACCGCTTCTGCAGCGCGATGAACTCCGGGATCTCCTCCTTGCACGGGCTGCACCACGTGGCCCAGAAGTCCAGAATCAGGACCTTGCCTGCGAAACTCGACAGCGACACGTTCGCGCCGGACATGTCCTTCAGCGTGAAGTTGAGATTCGCGGTCTTCGGGTGCGCGTCACAGGCGCTGCCGACCGGCGCCGACTGGGCCGCCGGGGACGTGGTTGTTCCCGCGGCTAGCGCCGTGCACAGGAGCGTGAGGATGAGCGCGCTGGCAGAGCGTGGGCGACGTCGCATCCCGGTCATCGTGCCGATCATAAGCGGGCCGTCGTCAGACCGGGGCTGAGCCCGGCCCCGGCAACGGTTGCGCTACCGTTCCCCGGCCGTCGCAACCAGTACCGCGATGGAGGCGCCGATGGCGCCGACGAGCGAGAGTCCCAGCACCGTCAGCGGCAGGTGGCCCATGGCACCCGCTGTCGACGTTGCCGACGAACCCAGGCGTGTCAGGAGGTCCTGTTCCCGAAACCACGGCAACAGGGCGTTCCCGAGCCAACCCGCCACAACGCCCCCGCCCACGAGTGCGAGTCGTTCCGCGAGCCAGATTGGCTGGTCGGCTCTCCTGATCGCCTCAAGCCGCGCTCTCCGTTCCGCGCGGAACCACACAGCGGAGGCCGGGGGCACCGGGGCGGTGCGCGCCAGCGTCTCGAGATCCCGCTGGAGGGCCCGGCCCAACTCTTTCGACGTCTGCGACGTGGGCGCGGTCATGGCTGCACCCCGTCGAGCGTTGCCGGTTGCAGATGGAGCAGAACCCGGCGACGCGCCCGCCAGAGTAGGAGCTTCACGCTGGCCGTCGTCACGCCGAGCGCCTCGGAGATCTCCTTGTGCGTCCACCCGTGAGCGTAGGCCAGCAGCAGAAGCTGCCGGTCGCGCACGCGAAGGCGGCCCAGCGCACGATGCAGGTCCGTCCGCGCGATCGCGCGTCCCGCCACGTCCACCGTGCTGTCGCTCAATTCGTCGGGCAATTCCACCGCGGTCTCGGGCGCGTGCCTTCGCCGGCGCCACGTGTCCCGTGCCAGGTTGGTGGCAATCACGTAGAGCGCGTGTCGCTGGTGTTCGGCGCTTTCGTACTCCCGTCCCGACCGCAGCATCCGGTAGCAGGCCTCCTGCAGCAGGTCGTCCGCCTGCGCGCGGTCGCCGGTCGTGCGGACCAGGTAGGCCCACACGCCAGGCGCGGTGCGCTCGTAGAAGGCACGGAAGGCGTCCTCGGTCATCGAGAGCGCCTCCCGTTCGCCGGCGGCAATGGCCAGAGCATCCACGCGGGTCAACGGCAGGTCAGTCACGGGTACGAGTAGTGTCGAGCAATCCGAACCGCCGCGACAAGAGGTACGACGCGCCGGACGACAGGAGGCTGCCCAGACCGACCGTGAGCAGTACGACGGTGATGACCAGGAAGCCGAAGCGCCCGTCCTCGGTCGCGGCGAACGCCCGGATGAGGCCAAACCCCGAGCCGAGTGTCAGCAGGAGGATGCCAGCCTGTGCGGACGAGATGATGCGGCTCATGGGTGTCGAGCCGGGCTGCGGGTCCGCCAGCACGGGGGCCGCTTCAAAGAGTCGGCGGCCGGCCGGTGTATCGAGGTAGGCCACGATGTCCTCCCGCGCCAGCAGTCGGTCCAGCAGTTTCGTCTGCGCGTCCTTCTGCGTCAGGAAGGCCTGACGCCACCGTCGATGCCGGAGCACGCCCAGCGCGAGCAGGAACGTAAGGGTCATCGCTCCGACCGGCACCACCACCCAGATCGCATCGGCCAGGTCCGCTGCACCGCTCCTCGGTCGGGGCGTCTGCCGTGGAAAGAAGAACTCGGGGTTCCGCCTGACCTCGGGATGCTGATCCAGAAAGGCCCTGAGCCAGGGATACGACTCGAGGAACGGCGCGTTGGACAAGAGCGTGGGGTCCAGCGCCAACACCTCGACGACCGACGGTGGGTACTGGGCCAGGCCCCGCCGCAGGTCCCGCGTCGTGTCACGGGCCACGGTCGGTGGGTCTATCTCCCCCATTCGGGTCGCGGCGTAGCTGGTAGTGCCGGAGTTGGCTATCGCTGGAGCGCCCATCTGCCCGGGCGATGCCGGTGTCGCGGGGGCAGTTGAGGTGCGCGTGGTCGTGCCGGGTGTGGGTGCCGGGGCCGTGGGTGCGGCCTGGGTGCGCGGCGTCGCCGGCGCCTGTGGCGCGGACGATTGCGCGTCAGCGGCGCGCGTGGCGGCCGTCAGCAGCAGCGTGGCGGCGAGGGTCGAAAGCAGTCGGGGGTGGCGCATCAGTGTCCTCTCCCTGACCAATACGCGCCGGTAGACCAAGGGTTAACAGCCTCGTACGTTGAACGGGCCCGCCGGTACGTGGCCGGCGAGCCCGCTGAGTCGTGCGCCGCCTTGCGCCGGTCTACGCCATCGCGAAGGGATTGGTGTCGGCGCTCGGTCCGTAGATGGACGGGAGCGGCACGTTCAGCTCGCGGAGGTAGACCGAAAGCTGACCGCGGTGGTGATACCAGTGGTTCAGCATCAGCGTCCGCAGCAGCGCGCCCACGGGAAGCACGAGGATCTCCCGGTCGCCGTCGACCATCTTCCACACGCGACCGAGGGCGGCGTCATCGAGCGGGCCGAGGACCGTCCGTGCCGTGGCCAGACTCTCGTCGAGGAGGGGCACCAGTTGGGCGGCGTTGTCGACGGCGCCCTGCGAAAACTTCGGCACAGGCATTGAGGGCAGCTGCGACATGCTCGCGACGGCGCCGGGCACGGTCGCCACGTGCATGGCCAGCTGCCCGAGCGACATCGACCGGTCATGCGGTTTCCAGCCCAGCTTGTCGTGCGGCACGCGCTCCAACAGACGCCGCGTCGCGACCGCTTCTATCTCCAACTCCTGCAGCATTCCCTGAATCATCGACATGGCGGTCTCCTAGTGGGTGAGGCGCCGGCCCTCGGCCTGTGCGGTGATGCGATCGAACAGGGCCTGCCAGCCGATGGCCGTGCCCTTGCGCATCTCATCCGGCACGACACCGAACGCGGTGTGGCGAAACGAGACGAGCGTGCCGCCCTCGGCGGCCTTCAGGCGGTACTGCAGGTTGGAGACAGCGGCCGTCGAGAGAAAGAGCGGGCCGGTCACTTCGAGTAGCGAGGGCCGCTTGATCGCCTGGACGTGGCCCCAGAAGTGCCCGTTGTCGCTCCCGAGGTCGCGGAACCAGCGGCCACCGGGCCGCGCTTCGAGCACCATGGGCATCGGGCTGCCGTCCGGTGACTCGTTCCCGGGCCCCATCTGTTCGAGCAGGGCCTCGAACGTCGCCTCGATGGAGGCTCGTACGAGCATCTCGTGCGTGATCTGCAGCAGCGTGTCCTGTGGCGTAGCGGTGGCGGTCATGCGCGTCCTTTCCGTTCCGCGCGTTCCTTCACGCGCAGCAGTTGGCGTCCCCAATAGCGCTCGAAGCGGCCCGTCCACTCGTGGATGGGCCGGAGCGCCTCGGCGTTGGTCCGGTAGAGCACCCGTTGGCCGTCACGCCGAGCATCCACGAGTCCGACGCCGGCCAGCACCCGCAGGTGCTTGGAGACCGACGGCTGGCTCATCTCGAAGCGGTCGACGATGTCGCTGACGGCATGCTCGCCGTCCGCCAGGAACGCGAGGATGTCGCGGCGGCGGGTTTCGGCGATGGCGTTGAACACGTCGGACGTTGTGGCGGCCCTGGGCACGGCTGTGAGTTTATGCCCATAACGGAATATGTCAAGCCGTGCGGGTGTGTGGCCCCGTGGTCGCGCCGCCGCGCTACTCGCCGCCCGGGCCGCTGTGGGAGCGATACCGGTCGAGCAGCGCGTACGGGGCCGGCCACGGCAGCGGGTAGCCCTGCGCGGCGGCAGCGTGGTGGGTCCAGTACGGATTGAAGAGATGCTCCTGCCCAAGGAGCACGAGATCCGCGCGCCCCGCCGCGATGATGGTGTTCGCATCGTCGTAGGAGCTGATTGAGCCGACCGCCATCGTGGCGATCCCGGCCTCATGGCGGATGCGGTCCGCGAACGGTGTCTGGAACTGGCGCGCAAATGGCGGCCACACCGGCGTCGTGAAGCCGCTGGAGCAGTCCACCGCTTCGGCGCCGTGCGCCTTGAGCGCCCGGGCGATCACCACCGCGTCGTCGAGCGAGGTGCCGCCGTCCACCCAGTCGACGGCCGAGATGCGCACGGTCAGCGGCTTGTGCGCGGGCCAGGCCCGCCGGCAGGCCTCGAGCACTTCGAGGGGGAAGCGCAGGCGGTTCTCCAGTGCTCCCCCATACCCATCGCTCCGCTGGTTGCTCAGTGGCGAGAGGAACGAGGCGAGCAGGTACCCGTGCGCCATGTGGAGCTCGATGAGGTCGAAGCCGGCGGCCTCGGCCCGCTCGACGGCGCGGACGTAGTCCACGACGAGCCCGCCCATCTCGCGCAGTGTCAACGCGTGTGGCACCGGGCTCACGCCAGGGTTGTACGGGAGCGCTGAGGGGCCCACGATCGGCCAGCCACCTTCCGTGAGTGGCTCGTCCGGTCTGCCCTCCCATGGCCGCGCCACGGACGCCTTCCGTCCCGCGTGCCCGAGCTGAATGCCGACCTTCGCGGGTGTCTCGCGGTGGATGAACTCCACGATCCGCCGCCAGGCGGTTGCGTGCGCATCGGCGTAGAGCCCTGTGCATCCAGGCGTGATGCGGCCAGTCGGCGTGACGTCCGTCATCTCGGCGATCACCAGACCCGCGCCACCGATGGCACGGCTGCCGAGATGGACGAGGTGCCAGTCCATCGGCGCGCCGTCCTCGGCCATGTACTGGCACATCGGCGAGACCGCGATCCGGTTTGGTAGTACGAGTTCGCGCAGCCGTAGCGGCGTGAACATCGGCGGTGGCACAGAGGCCCCAGGCGCGGCCGTCTGACCAGACGTCTGCCGCGTCGCCTCGTCGGCCACACGGCCATCGACGCGCGCCACGAACGATGGGTCGCCCGCGGCCAGTTGTCCGCGCGTCATCCGAAGCGACCGCGTCAGCAGCGCGAAGGCGAACTGGTCCGGGTCGAGACGCGCATAGCGGTGCGCACCCGCAAACCAGTCGGCCGACGCCGCGGCGGCTCGTTGGAGACTCTCCACCGCCGGGCGCCGTGCGCCCTCATACGCCGCGAGCGCCGCGTCCAGCCGGTCATGCGCCGCCACGGCATCGGCGAGGCCAACGGCGTCCTCCATCGCGAGGCGCGTGCCAGACCCGACCGAGAAGTGCGCCGTGTGCGCGGCATCCCCGATGAGGACGGTGGTGCCAGACGACCACCGCGCGCACGTCAGCGTGTCAAATGTGCGCCAGCCATCCACAGCCGACAGTGGCTGCCCCTCCAGCTCCGAGGCAAACACTGCCCCGAGTGCGGCCGCGAGGGCCTCGCCCGTCGCATCCGCAAGTCCGGCGGCCGCGATCATCGCCGCCGGCGCCTCGACGATGAGCGTGCTGCCCGCACCTGCCGGGTAGGCGTGGCCGCACCAGACACCGTGCGGGGTCGCACGAAAGAGAAAAGTGAACGTGGGGAACCGGAATGGTGTGGTCAACCAGATGTGGCGCCCGGCTCCTGTGCGGCGCGTGGCGCCGATGCCCGGTCCGGCGAGCGCGCGCACGCGGCTATTGACGCCGTCCGCGCCGACGATCAGGTCGGCGTCCAGGCGGTCGAGTGCCTCGACAGACTCATTCCATTTCAGTACGGCGCCCGCGCGCCTGGCGGCATCCGTCAACACGTCGAGCAGCGCACCGCGCGTGAGACTGACGAAGGCATGGCCGCCCACGTCGACGGCCGCGCCTCCTGGTGTCCGGACTGCGAGCGTGTTCCAGGCGGTCAGCTGGGGCGTCAGCGCGGCCACGAGCTCCGGGTCGCGTACGCGCCAGGTGTCCACCGCGCCCTGCGACAGCACGAGGCCCGTGCCGTCTCCCGCCACACCCTCGGCCCGGCGCTCGTACACCGCGACGGCCGTACGCGGCTGGAGCCGCCGGAGCTCCCGGGCGACGATGAGGCCCGCGGGGCCGGCGCCGACCACGGCGATGCGCCTC
>CANKJK010000002.1 GCA_947482665.1 Acidobacteriota bacterium | reverse complement strand
GGCGAGGTAGAGCGTGTCCTGCATGTCGCGGGCGGGATGATCCGGCGGCATGTTCAGGGCTTCGAAGTTGTGGGCGTCGTCCTCGACCTCAGGGCCTTCGAGGATCTCGAAGCCGAGCCTGGTGAAGATGGCCTCGACGTCCTGCCGGACCCGCATCAGCGGGTGCATGTGGCCGAGCGGCAGGGGCCGTCCCGCCAGCGAGACATCGACGGCGCCGGCCGGACGCGCGTCCTCGACCGCGGCGCGCGCGGCGTCGAGCGCGGCCTCGAGCTCCTGCTTGAGCGCGTTGACCAGTTGCCCCAGCTCCCGCTTCTGATCGGGTGCGAGGCCCGCCAGGCCCTTCAGCAGGCCCGTGACGAGTCCGGCCTTGCGGCCCAGATATTCGTCCTTGAGGGCTGCGATGTCGGCCGGTGTACGGGCGAGTGCGATGCGGCCGTTGAAGGCGGCGCGCAGGGCGGCAACGGAGGCGGCGTCGAGGGTGGCGTCAGGCATAGACACGGCGTCGGCTTACAAAAGGAAAAAGCCACGGGCACGCCCGAGGGCGTGCGGCCGTGGCTCAAGCAGGTGCGTGCGTCAGCTAGGCGGCCGCGGCCTTGGCCTGCTCGGCGACTTTCGCGAACGCGGCAGGTTCGCGGACGGCAAGCTCGGCCAGCGACTTCCGGTCCAGCGTGACGCCGGCGGTCTTCAGCCCGCGGATCAGCCCCGAATAGGTCAGGCCGTTCTCACGCGCGGCGGCATTGATGCGGACGATCCACAGGCTGCGGAAGTCGCGCTTCTTCTGCTTCCGGCCGACGAAGGCGTACTTGCCGGCGGTATCGACAGCCTCTTTGGCCGCGCGGTACAGCTTGCTCTTCGTCTGGTAGAAGCCCTTTGCGCGATCAAGCAGCTTCTTGCGCTTGGCGCGACGGACGGTTCCTCGTTTGACTCTCGGCATTGCTCTGGTCCTGTCGTGTCGTGTGACGTTTATTTATACGGCAGCATGCGCGCGATGCGGTCGGCATCCGAAGGAGATACCTCCTGGGTGCCACGCATCTGGCGCTTGCTCTTGGTCGTCTTGCTCGTGAGGATGTGGCGCTTGAATGCGCTCGCCCGCACGAACTTTCCGGTGCCCGTCTTCTTGAAGCGCTTGGCGGCGCCCCGGTGTGTCTTCAGCTTCGGCATGATCCTCGTCCTTATTCCGTCGTGCTTACCGGCTCGGCGGGCGCCGGCGTTGCTGGCGCCGCATCCACCCGTTTGGGAGCCGACTTCCGGCCTGCCTTCTGGCTCAGAATCGTGTGCATCTGATTGCCTTCCTGCCGGGGAGCGGATTCCACGACCGCCACCTCGTCCAGTTCACCAATCAGCCGTTCCAGGATCCGGCGTCCGATCTCCGGGTGCGCCATCTCGCGTCCCCGGAAAAAGATCGTGGCCTTCACCTTGTCGCCATCCGCCAGAAACCGTTCAATGTGCTTCTTCTTGAACTGGTAGTCGTGCTCGTCGACCTTCGGGCGGAACTTGATTTCCTTGACCTCGATCACCTTCTGATTCTTCCGCGCCTCGCGGGTCTTCTTTTGCTCCTGGTACTGGTACTTGCCGAAGTCCATGATCCGGCACACAGGCGGCACGGCCGTGGGCGAGATCTCGACCAGGTCGAGTCCCTTGCCTCTGGCCACGGTGAGCGCTTGCTGCGGCGGCATGATGCCGAGCTGCTCGCCGGTGTCGTCAATGACGCGGACTTCGCGAACCCGGATGCGCTCATTAGTGCGAACGCGGTCGTCACGTCGGGGCGTACGGTCGAAAGCTATGGGAACCTCCTAGGCCGACTTCTTCCTGACTTCATCGAGCGCCGCGTTCAGGAAGTCAGCCAACGGCCGAGCCCCCAGATCACCAGCCGATCGGCCCCGTACGGCAACGGTCCGTTCCTCGACCTCTCGATCCCCCACGACGAGCATGTAGGGAACCTTCTGTAACTGTGCTTCACGGATCTTATAGCCAATTTTCTCGACCCGTTCATCGATCTCCACCCGGAGCCCTGCCCCGGACAGGGCCTGCTGGACCTCTTGGGCCCACTCGATATGGCGGTCGGCAATGGGCAGGACCACCATTTGGACGGGTGCAAGCCACAGCGGCCAGGCGCCGGCGTAGTGCTCGATCAGCAGCGCCATAAAGCGCTCAAAGCTGCCAAAAATGGCCCGGTGGATGACCACGGGCCTGTGTTCGGCGTTGTCGGCCCCCACATACTTCAGGTCGAACCGCTCGGGGAGCTGGTAGTCGAGCTGGATGGTGGCGCACTGCCACTTCCGGCCGATCGCGTCGACGACGTCAAAGTCGATCTTCGGTCCGTAGAACGCGCCATCGCCGTCGTTGATGGTGAACGGTTCACCAACGGCGGTGAGCGCGCGCTTCAACTCGGCCTCCGCGTGGTCCCACGTGTCGACCGTGCCGAGGAACTCCGCCGGTCGCGTGGAGAGTTTCATCTCGGGCGTGAGGCCGAAGTCTCCGTAGACCTGCTGGATGAGGCGGAGAATGCGTTCGACTTCCTCGCCGATCTGCGACTCCATGACGAAGCAGTGCGCGTCGTCCTGGCTGAACTGGCGCACCCGGGTCAGGCCCGAGAGCGTCCCAGAGGCCTCGTTCCGATGGAGGGCCGTCTGCTCGTGGAGCCGGAGCGGGAGGTCCTTATAGCTTCTGACCTCGCTGCCGAAGATCAGCATGTGGCCAGGGCAGTTCATCGCCTTGAGCCCCATCTGCTCGTTCTCGGACTCCACCAGGAACATGTTGTCCCGGTAGTGTGCCCAGTGGCCCGAGCGTTCCCAGAGCGCCTTGTTGAAGATGATCGGCGCCTTCACTTCAACGTACCCAGCGGGGAAGAGCACGCCCCGCATGTAGCCCGAGAGCGAGTTGAAGATCGTCGTGCCCTTGGGCAGCCAGAACGTCGCGCCCGGCGCCCACGGGTGGAACATGAACAGCTTCTGGTCCTTGCCGATCTTCCGGTGATCGCGCTTCTTGGCTTCCTCCAGTCGCACCAGGTGCTCCTTGAGGAGCTTCTCGGTGGCGAAGGCCGTGCCGTAGACGCGCTGCATCGGCTGGTTCTGCGCGTTGCCCTTCCAGTAGGCGTTGGAGGTCGAGAGCAGCTTGAACGCCTTGAGGCGGCTGGTGGCGGGCACGTGCGGCCCGGTGCAGAAGTCGACGAAGGTGTCGCGGTCCTTGATGGTGTAGCAGGAGACCGTGGCCTGGCCGACTGTCTTCTCGTCGATCAGCTGCACTTTCAGCGGCTCGCCGCGTTGGTCAAAGAAGGCCTTGGCCTCGTCGCGCGTCCACATCTGCCGGTCGTAGGGAAGATCCTGCGAGGCCAGGTCGCGCATCTTCGCTTCGATGCGGTCCAGATCCTCTGGCGCAAAGGGGCGCTCCACGACGAAGTCGTAGAAGAACCCTTCGTCCGTGGCCGGACCGATCCCGCACTGGGCACTGGGAAAGAGGTTGGTGACCGCGGCCGCGAGCAGGTGCGCGGTGCTGTGGCGGATGAGGCCCAGCGCATCCGGGTCGTCGCCGGTCACAATGCGGACCGAGGCGTCCGCATCCAGCGCCGTGGCGAGATCCACCATCCGGCCGCCGACGACGCCCGCCAGGGCGGCCTTCGCCAGGCGCGGTGAAATGCCATCGGCCACCTGGAGGACGGTCGTCCCCGAGGGTACGGTACGGATGGAACCGTCCGGCAAGGTGATGGAGATCTGGCTCATGGCAAGAGAGGCTAGCCCGTCGAATCGCTCACCCGGCGAGCGGGTGAGTGAGGCCCGGTCAAGGGCCGAATCGAATTGGTAGGCGCGGGTGGATTCGAACCACTGACCTCCTCCGTGTCAGGGAGGCGCTCTAACCAGCTGAGCTACGCGCCTATCTATCGCGAAAATCGGGTGTTAGCCGAACGGAAAGTATAGCAGACCGGAGGGCGATCAGGACTAGGCGGCCTTCTTCTGGGCCGTATCCTCGAGGGCTTTTTCGAGAATCGGATCGGTCGTCGGCGCGGGGCTGCCGAAGTCGACCTCAGGTTCTGCGACCGGGACGTCCGGCTTCAGGCCCTTTTCGTGAATGGCCTCGCCGGCCGGCGTCAGATACCGCTGATAGGAGAGCCAGAGCCCGCTGCCATCCGGCAGTCGCACCAACCGCTGACGTGCTGCGCGGCCGAGCGTCCGTTCCCCGACACGGGTGCCCCGCTTGGCGCCTTCGATCGCGGCGGCGAAGACTTCAGCGGCTCCGGCCGTCCCCGAAGAGGTGAGCAGTACCAGGGGCACGGTCAGCGCGCCATCCGCACCCTGTGTGGAGACCGTTTCGCGCTGGTCGTTCCGGCCCTGCTTGATGGTGAGCGTGCCTGACTTCACGAAGAGCCGCGCGGCGGCGACACCGGCATCCAGGTCGCCTCGGGAGGTGCCCCGGACATCGACGATGAGACGCGTGGCGCCGCCCTTGGTCAGCTTCTCAACGCTGGGCTTCAGGGCGCCAATCGCCTGATTCGAGAACTCCGCCACGCGCACATAGCCGGTCGTGGGATTGAGCATCTTCGCGGTGAGGTCCGCGCCGGCCTGCTTCTCGCGGATCAACTCCACCACGTGGGGGTCCGTCGTGCTGCCGCGGATGATGACGAGTGAGATCTTCGTTCCTGCCGTGCCCCGCAGGAGGCGCGCACCCTCGAGCGCGGTCATGTTTCTGGTGGCCTTGTCGCCGATGACGCGGACGAAGTCTCCGGTCCGGAGCCCCGCGCGGGCCGCGGGCGACCCATCACGCACGGAGACCACGCGGAGGTAGTACTGCTTGATGAGTTCCACGCCCGTATCAGCCGGTCCGCCGGTGTCGTTGGCGCCGACGGACTTGGCCAGCGCAGGCGTCAGGTAGGCACTGTCGGCATCGAGGGCGTCGGCCAGGCCGTAGAGGGCGCCGCGCATGGCCTTGGTCGGATCGACCTCCTCGACGTAGTTGTTCAGGACGATGGACACCACATCCTCGAAGACCGCGAGGTGCTTGTAGGTGTCGTCCCGGCCCATCGCCTGTCCGAGGTAGCCGCCCACGACCGCGAGCAGCATGACCGGCACGGAGATTCCGAGGACGTAGGCGCGTGTGCGTGGGGTCATAGGGCGCTCAGCGTGGACGAAGCCATTGTATGGGATCGGTTGGGCGGCCGTCCGCCCGAACCTCAAAGTAGAGCGCGGACTTCGTGCCCGGGGCCGCCTCGGCGACGGTGCCGATCTGGTCCCCTGCGGAGACCCGCTGGTCACGGCGGATCGAGATGGCGCGAAGCAGACCGTAGGCGGAATTGAAGCCGCCGCCGTGGTCCAGCATCACCATCGTGCCGAAACCGGCGAGGGGCTCGGCGTAGGTGACCACGCCCGCGTGCACGGCCACCACAGGCGTGCCGGGCGGGGCCGAGATGGTGATGCCGTTCCCCATCGCGCCGGCCTGCCGGCGTCCGGCGGCGAAGCGCGTGGCGACGGGGCCGACGACGGGCCAGTCGAGGGCGCCTTTGAAGGCGGCAAAGGGCGCGGCCTGTGAGCTGCCGGCGGGTGCGGCCGGTGCGGGCGTCTCCGCTCCGCGCAGGGCGCCGAGCATCTGCGCGGTGGCGTCCCGCCGTTGGTCGAGCGCGGCCGCCGCGGCCTCGCGATCGGCGATGGCGGCGATGGCCGCCGTGCGGGCGTCCAGTTCCGCCATCTCCGCAGCCTGGAGCGCCGCAAGCCGCGCGGTCAGCGCCTCCTCCTGCTCGGCAGCCGCGGCGATATCGGCGAGGCGCGCAGTGAGGCGCTCAGCGTTCTGCTGCACCAGGCTGGAGATGGTGCGGGCGGCCCGGCCCATCTCCTGCAGCGTTTCGGCGCCCAGCAGCAGGCGGGCGTAGCCGCCGCGACCCTGCTTGTAGAGCGAGACGAGTCGTGCCGCGATGAGCGGTTCGTCCATCGCGTCGGCCTGCCGGAGCCGCACCAGGCGCTCGTGGGCCGCCGCGCGTTCGACGTCGGTCGCACGGGCATCAGCCGCGGCTCGCGCGGCTGCCGTCTGATGCTGGTCTCGTTCGACTTCGAGCGCGTGGATGGCGTCCACGACGCCACGTGCCTGTGCGGCAATGCGATCGGCCTCGTCCTCGAGGGCGCGAATCCGGGTGAGGACACGGCGGTCGACCGTCTCGGGTCGCGGCGCCGTCTGAGCCGCGCCCTCCGCACGTACGGACGAGAGCATCCCGAGGACAGCCAGTCCCGCAGCAGTCATGACGCGAGGGCGTGGTCCCGGAAGCACGGCGGCTAGTATAGTCAGCCGGTGCGGGTGGTAGGTCTCGACTACGGCGCACGCCGCATCGGCGTGGCCATCAGCGACGCATCCGGCACGCTCGCGCGTCCGTTGACGGTGCTGCATCCGGCCGGCGGTGCGCAGGGTGCACTGGCGGCCATGTGTGCCGAGGTGGATCGGCTGGCGCGTGATGAGGACGGCGTGGGGCTCATTGTGCTGGGCTTGCCTCGGCGTCTGGATGGGTCCCCCACGGAGATGACGGCGGCCGTGCAGGCGCTTGAGCGGCCGCTCAGTGCACGCACAGGGCTCCCCGTCGTGCTGCAGGATGAACGCCTGTCCAGCCACGAGGCCGAGAGCCGCCTCGCCGTGAACGAGCGCGACTGGCGAAAGCGGAAAGCCATGCTCGACGCCGCGGCCGCGGCCGTGATCCTGCAGGACTATCTGGACGCCTGTCCCCCTGGCGGCGAGGTGCGCTGAATGCGGACGGTGCTGCGCGGGCTCGGCATTCTCGTGCTGGTGGCCGGTCTCGGGGCGGCCTGGGCGGCGTGGTGGTTCTTCCGTGGACTGGATCAGCCATTCAGGGGATACGACCGCGCCGAGCAGTTCGTGGAGATTCCTCCCGGCACCGGATCGGTCGCGATCGGGCGCCTGCTCGTGCAGGCGGGTGTCGTGACGGACGAGATCACCTTTCGTCTCGCCGTGGCCACGGGCGGGCAGGCGGCGCGGCTCCAGGCCGGGGAGTACCGGTTCGCGGAGGCGCTCACGCCGAGGGCCGTCGTCGACCGTCTGGCGCGAGGGGACGTGTATGTGCGGCGACTGACGATCCGCGAAGGGTTGACCATCGCCGAGATGGCGGACGTCTTCGAGAGCCGCGGCTTCGGCCCGGCCGCGGCGTTCCGTCGAGCCGCCTCGGACCCGTCGCTCATCGCCGACCTCGACCCGAACGCGCGCGACCTGGAGGGGTATCTCTTTCCCGAAACCTACACACTCTCGCGCGCGGCGACGGCGGAGACGCTGGTCGCGCGGATGGTGGATCGCTTCAAGGCGGTAGTGGATCCTGATTTCAGGCGCCTCGCCGTGGCGTCATCGCTCTCGGTACGGCAGGTCGTCACGCTGGCCGCGCTGGTCGAGAAGGAGACGGCCGCGGCCGAGGAACGGCCGCTGGTGGCGGCGGTCTACCGCAACCGGCTACGGACCGGGATGCCGATGCAGGCAGACCCGACCCTCATTTACGCGTTGACCCGAGCCGGCCGCTACGATGGCAACATCCGCAAGGCGGATCTGCAGTTTGATTCGCCCTACAACACCTATCGCTATCCGGGATTGCCACCGGGCCCGATTGCGGCGCCGGGACGCGCGGCCATCGAGGCGGTGCTGCATCCGGCCGACGTGCCCTACCTCTACTTCGTGAGCCGGAATGACGGCACGCACGCCTTTGCGGATTCACTCGCCGCGCATGCGCGCAACGTGCAGCACTATCAGGTGGAGTACTTCCGCCACCGGCGCGTGGACGCGGCGAAGGCCGCGGCTAGCGCTCCCCCCACTTCAGCTTCTCCCGCAGCAGGTCGTAGTAGTTCCGCCCGCCGGCGGTGAGCAGCCGTATGCGGCGCGGCGCCTGCGAGACGCGCACCACATCCCCGGCCTGGAGTGTGTAGCCGGACTGCCCGTCGTAGGTCACCTGCACATCCTCGCCGTTGTGACCGAAGGGATGGACCTCGATCATGGCGGAGGCCGGTACGACAATCGGGCGGTTGGTGAGCGTGTGCGCCGCGATGGGCGTGATGACGAGTGCGTCCACGACCGGGTGGACGATCGGGCCGCCAGCGGCCAGGTTGTAGGCCGTCGAGCCGGTCGGGCTCGCGATGATGAGGCCGTCCGCCTTCACCCGCGTGACGAACACGCCGGAGACCGAAACCGTGAGTTCGATGATGCGCGAGAGCGAGGCCTTCGCGAAGACGACGTCGTTGAGCACCATGCGCGTGTCTGGCGCATGCCCGGCGCGCTCGGCGCGCGCCTCCAGCAGCAGGCGGTGGTGCTCAACCGCCGTGCCCGCAAACACCGCCTCCAGCGTGGGGAACAGTTCACCGACGCGGACTTCAGTGAGGAACCCGAGGCTGCCGAAGTTGACGCCGACCAGTGGGATGTCGCGGCCTGACTCGGCAATCCGGCCGGCCATCGAGAGCAGCGTGCCGTCTCCGCCCAGCGAGATCACCAGGTCCGCCGTGCGCGGAATCTCCGAGCGCGGCACGCCGTCCTCGCGTCCCAGGAGTTCCGCCGTCTCGGTGGAGTAGAGGACGTCCGCGCCCCGCGCCGTCAGCCAGGTCTGCAGCTCGCCGAGGACGGGCGTGGCGGCGTGCAGCCGATCCTTGGCGACGACGCCAACGCGGGCGATGGAGGGCAGAGGAGCCGAAGCCATAGGTCAGTGGCGGAAGTGCAGGAAGAACTCGCGGTTACCGCGCGCGCCGGTGATCGGCGACGGCGTTGAGGCGATCCGAGTCAATCCTATCGCAGCGCCGGCGGCCGTGACTTCCTCGACAACCCGTGCGTGCACGGCCTCGTCGCGGATGATGCCCTTCCTGACCTCGCCCCGGCCCGCCTCGAACTGCGGCTTCACCAGCGCGACGATGTCGGCCGCGGGTGTCAGCAGCGGTGGCAGCACCTGAAGGATATGCCGGAGTGAAATGAACGAGACGTCGATGGTGACCAGATCGACGGGGCCGGGAAGGTCGGCCAGGGTCAGGACGCGGGCGTTGAAGCCTTCGATGACGGTGACTCTCGCGTCGTTTCGCAGGCGCCAGTCAAACTGCCCGTGCCCGACGTCGAGTGCCACCACGTGGCGGGCGCCGCGCTGCAGCATGACGTCGGTGAAGCCGCCGGTCGAGGCGCCGATATCGAGGCCCTGTCTGTCCTGGACGGGAATCTGAAACGTCTCGAGGGCGTGGGCGAGCTTGATGCCGCCGCGGCCGACATAGGGATGGTCGGGTGTGACCAGTGTCACGGTGGCGTCGGCCGGGGTCTGCGCCCCGGCCTTCGTCACCGCGTGCCCGTCCACGAGCACCTGGCCTGCCAGCACGAGGGCCCGCGCCCGCTCGCGCGAGGGCGCGAGTCCGAGCTCGGTGACGAGCTGATCAAGCCGGATGCGTGGCACGTGCCTGGGCCGGCTCGACTAATTGCCGGCGAGCAGGGCCGCGCCGGCCTTGGCGGCGTCCTCGTCCTGCTGGCTCGCACCGCCGCTGCAGCCCATGGCGCCGCCACCCTTGAGCGGCACGGCGCCCTGCATGAAGAGCGGAGCGGCAGGTCCAGGCAGCACGTTGCCGAGGCCCGAGGTGGCCAGCGTGGCCAGCGTGCCTGACGGTGCCCCGAAGGACGCCGACACAAGGGCCTTGCCGCGGGCGACGTCGACCGTGAAGAAGGGCGCCTTATCCATCCGCTCCGCCGCGATGACCCCGCCGCGAGCATCGAGCACCACGCAGCTCAGGTTGGTGTTCATCTTGGTGGCCGCGGCCTGTGCCGCGGCAATCGCCTTCTTGGCGTCGGCCAGGGACGGGCCCGGCACCTGGGCATAAGCGGTCGAGACAGTCAGCAGGGCGAGCAGGGCGCAGGCGCCCCCAATGCGAGCGTTCATGGAGTCCTCCAGTGTGTGTGGGTTAGTTCACGCGTTCAACGATCCAGCGGCCGATACCGGCCAGCCGGGAGTGGTGGAGGCCGGCGCCTTCGAGCGCGGCCTCCGCGTCGGTAATGCACCGGCGAGCCAGGCGGCGCGACTCCTCGATGCCGAAGATCGCGGGGTAGGTGGGCTTGCCCGCCGCAGCGTCCTTGCCGGCCGTTTTCCCGAGGCCGGCCGTGGTGCCTTCGACGTCGAGGATATCGTCGACGATCTGAAACGCGAGGCCGAAGTGTTCACCGGCCTGCCGGATCGCGTGCTCCGTGGCGGCGTCGCCTCCGGCCATGATCGCCCCCACGACGGCCGAGGCCGTGATGAGCGCGCCGGTCTTGAGCGCGTGCATGCGGCGCAGGCCGTCGGCGTCGAGCGGTGCGCCAGCCGGTACGCCCGGACGCGGCATCGCATCGAGGTCGAGGGCCTGGCCCCCGACCATGCCGCACGCACCCGCCGCCGTGGCCACGACCGCAATCGCGCGGAGCCGGCGGTCTGGCGAGGCGCCGGCGGTGCCCGTCGTGCGCGTCAGCAGGCCAAACGCTTCCGTCAGGAGTCCGTCGCCGGCCAGGATGGCCATGCCTTCTCCGGCCACCACGTGCAGCGTCGGCTTCCCGCGGCGCAGGATGTCGTCATCCATCGCCGGGAGGTCGTCATGCACGAGGGAATATGTGTGGATCATTTCGATCGCGCAGGCCGCGGACATGGCCACCTCTCTGGCGTCGGCCGCGCTGAGCCCTTTCGTCGCCCCGACCGATTCGGCCGCCGCCAGGCACAGGATCGGCCGCAGGCGCTTGCCCCCGGCCTCGATGCTGTAGCGCATCGCCGTGGCGACCACGGCGGGCGCCTGCGGTGGGCCTGGAAGCCACGCCCGCAAGGCTGTCTCTACGTCGGCGCGCCGCGCGTCGAGGTAGTGTTCGAGAGGCTCGGCTCCGGTCATCGCCGCCGGTCGTCGTCCTCGTCGTCAAACCCCGCCGGGGCGTCTTTCAGCTCACCCCGTTCGTTCAGGATCTCGATGCGGCGCTCTGCCTGCTCCAGGCGGGCATGACAGAACCGCGAGAGCTGCACGCCACGCTCATAGAGCTGCAAGGAGGCCTCGAGTGCGAGGTCGCCCTCCTCGAGTTTGCGCACGACGGACTCCAACTCCGCGATCGCGGCCTCAAAGTCCTGAATCGTGCCGCCTGTTTGTTCCTCGTTCTGTTCCATGGCTGATGACCTCAGGCGCCACCCGGAGCCGGTGTCGTGCCCGTGACCGTGCATCGGGCTTCTCCGCGCGCCAGCGTGACGCGCACCGCGTCGCCGACCGCAAGCTGGGCGGCATCGTGGACCACCGCCGTGCGTTCCGCATTCCAGCACACCGCGTAGCCGCGCGCCAGCACGCCCAGCGGGCTCAGCGATTCCAGGCGCGCCAGGCCGGTCGCCAGCCGCACACGGGCCCGTTGGTGCTGGCGGTCGACGGCCTGTTCGAGACTGCCCTCCGCGGCGACCAGGCGGGCGCGGATCGTGGCCAGTCGGTGCCGCAGGTCATGGGCCTCCAGCTGGCGGCGGAGCGCGTCCAGTCGGCGAAGACGTACCGAGACCAGCATCCGTGAGGCATCCGCGAGGTCATGGGTGAGTTCGGCGATGAAGCGCCCCCGCAGCGCCACCCGGCCCGGGAAGGCGGCAAAGCCCGGGCGCGCCACCAGCTGGTGCAGGCGCGTATCGAGCCGGCGCAGTCGCGACACGACCGCGGCCGTGAGCCGCTCACCAAGCCGGTCGATGCGGCCGGTGAAGTCGTCCTTGCGCGCGACCACGAGTTCGGCCGCCGCGGACGGTGTCGAGGCGCGTACGTCCGCGACGAAGTCCGCGATGGTGACGTCGGTTTCGTGCCCCACCCCGGAAATCGTGGGGACCGGGCACCCCGCGATCGCACGGGCTACGACCTCTTCGTTGAAGGCCCAGAGGTCCTCGATCGATCCGCCGCCGCGCGCGACGATGACCACGTCGATCCCGGCGACCGTGCCGATGGCCGTGATCGCGCGCGCGACCTCGAGCGCCGAGCCGTCGCCCTGCACCCGCGTTGGCCTGATCACCAGGTGCGCGTTCGGATAGCGGCGCCGCAGCACGCGGACGATGTCCCGCACGGCGGCGCCGTCGAGTGATGTGACGATCCCGATCTTGCGGGGCAGCGCGGGCAGGGGTCGCTTGCGTTCCGGTGCAAACAGGCCTTCTCGCCCGAGGCGTTCCTTGAGCTGGTCGAAGGCCAGCTGCAGCGCGCCCAGGCCTTCGGGCTCGAGGTGCTCACAGACGATCTGGTACTCGCCCTTCGGCTCATACACACTGATCCGCGCGCGCGCCACGACCCGCAGGCCGTCCTGTGGCTTGAAGCGCAGCCGCTGGAGCGCCGTCCGGAACATCACGCCCTTGATCTGCGACTGGGCGTCCTTGAGCGTGAAGTAGAAGTGGCCCGTGTTCCACACCCGCGCATTGGAGAGTTCGCCTTCGACCCAGATCTCGACGAAGGAACTCTCCAGGAGCGTGCGGATGCGCGCGGTCAGCTCGGAGACGCTGTGAATGCGTCTGGCGGTGTCCGCGGCTCGCGCGGTCCCTCCCCGGCCGGGCTTGCCGGCAAGGGCTTTGGTGGCATCCCCTGCGGGATCAGGCTCTCGTTCCGCGTCTGACTGCCGCTCCGGGTCCAACGGCGACGCGGACTCGACCCCATCGCCAGTCGTGGCGGCTGCATCTGGTGCAGGGTTCGCAGCTGGTTCAGGCCCCGCGGTTCGCTTCGCCGCAGCGGGTGGCTCCGGTTCTTCGAAGAGGTCGAACAGGCTCATGCGTGGCGGGCGGTGAGATCGGTGAGTTCTGCCAGCGTCTGGCTGATGCGCGTGATGGACCGTGCGCGGCCGGTCTCGTCGTCGGCGTCCACGACCACGCCGTTCAGGCGCGGGTTGCCGGTGGCCGGCTCGAACCGGGAGGGCATGCCGGTCAGGAAGCGCACGAGCGAGGCGTCCGCGTCCATGCCGATGATGGCGTCGTGGGCACCGGTCATGCCGGCGTCTGTGATGTACGCGGTGCCCTTCGGGAGGAGCCGCTCGTCGGCCGTCTGCACATGTGTATGCGTGCCGGCCACGGCCGTGACGCGGCCATCGAGGTGCCAGCCCATGGCCATCTTCTCGCTCGTGGCCTCGGCGTGGAAGTCGACGAAAATCACGCGCGCCCGGGTGCGGAGCGATTCGACCTCCTTGAGCGCGAGCGCAAACGGATCATCGAGCGGGTGCATGTGCACGCGGCCCATGAGATTGACGACGCCGACGGCCGTGCCCATGCGCGTGCGCGCCACGACGGAGCCGTGACCGGGTGCACCGGCCGGGTAGTTGCCGGGCCGCAGCAGGCGCGGCTCGGAGGCGATGTAGTCCAGCGCCTCCTTCTTGTCCCAGATGTGATTGCCCGACGTCATCACATCGACGCCGGCTCCGAGCAGTTCCTGTCCGATCTCGCGGGTGATACCGAAGCCGGCAGCCGAATTCTCGGCGTTGGCGATGACCAGATCGATGTCGTGTTCAGCGACCAGCCCCTTGAGGCCCTTCTTAACCAGGTCCCGGCCGGCGCGGCCGACGATGTCGCCGATGAAGAGAATGCGCATGGTGCCCGGTCATGTTCTCACAGGCGGAGTGCGCCCGGAACCCGTTATCAGTCTGTGACTTACCTCGATGAACCGCGTCACGAGGCTCGCATGTTAAATATATGAGTTAAATAGAGTCAGATAAACTGATTGACACATAATCATGTTGGCTTTAGGATGAATTGTGTCGGGGCGCGGCAGTCGCCGGCCTTGTGTCGATTTCCCGGAACCGCCGGGCTGGAGCGAGAGCGATGAGCAGAGTGATTGGAATTGACCTGGGCACGACCAACTCGGTCGTGGCGGTGATGGAAGCCGGCGAGCCGGTGGTGATCGTCAACCAGGAAGGCGCCCGCACGACGCCGTCGGTGGCGGCGTTCACGAAGGATGGCGAACGGCTGGTCGGCCAGGTCGCGAAGCGGCAGGCCGTCACCAACCCGGAGAACACGGTCTTCTCGATCAAGCGCTTCATGGGACGCAAGCATGCCGAGGTCGGCGGGGAAGTCGCCCGTGTCCCCTACGCCGTGGTGAAGAACGAGAACGGCGATGCGTGGGTCGAGGCGCGCGGAAAGCGGTTCTCACCGCCCGAGATCTCCGCGCTGGTCCTGCAGAAGCTCAAGACCGCGGCGGAGGACTACCTCGGCGAAAAAGTCACCGAGGCTGTGATTACCGTGCCCGCCTACTTCAACGACGCCCAGCGGCAGGCGACCAAGGATGCCGGCCAGATTGCCGGCCTCAACGTGCTCCGCATCATCAACGAGCCGACGGCCGCGGCGCTGGCCTATGGTCTCGACAAGAAGCACGACGAAACCATCGTCGTCTATGACTTTGGCGGTGGCACCTTCGACGTGTCGGTCCTCGAGGTCGGGGGCGGCGTGGTCGAGGTGAAGGCGACCAACGGTGACACGCATCTGGGTGGCGATGATCTGGATCAGCGGGTCATCGACTGGCTGGTGGATGAATTCCGGAAGTCCGAGGGCATTGACCTCGGCAAGGACCGCATGGCGCTGCAGCGCCTCAAGGAAGGCGCGGAGAAAGCCAAGATCGAGCTGTCGACGGTGCTGGAGACCGACATCAGTCTCCCGTTCATCACCGCGGACCAGAACGGCCCGAAGCACCTCCAGACCAGGCTCACCCGGGCAAAGTTCGAGCAGCTCGTGGACGATCTGCTGCAGCGGTCGATGGCGCCGGTGCGCCAGGCGTTGGCCGACGCGGGCGTTGAGCCGCGCGACATCCACGAGGTCGTCCTCGTGGGCGGGTCCACGCGCGTGCCGAAGATTCAGCAGCTCGTGAAGGAGTACTTCGGAAAGGAGCCGCACAAGGGTGTCAATCCCGACGAAGTGGTGGCGGTCGGTGCGGCCATCCAGGGCGGCGTGCTCAAGGGCGAGGTGAAGGACGTCCTCCTGCTCGATGTCAGCCCGCTCTCGCTCGGCATCGAAACGCTGGGCGGTGTGATGACGACCCTCATCGCGCGCAACACCACCATTCCGACCCGCAAGAGCGAGGTGTTCTCGACGGCGGCGGACAACCAGACCAGCGTCGAGGTGCACGTGCTCCAGGGCGAGCGGCCGCTGGCGCGCGACAACCGGACGCTGGGCCGGTTCCATCTGGAGGGCCTGCCACCGGCACCCCGCGGCGTGCCGCAGGTCGAAGTGACCTTTGACATCGACGCCAACGGCATCGTGAGCGTCATGGCGAAGGACTCGGCCACGGGCCGTGAACAGAAGATCACCATCAGCAGCTCGTCCGGTCTGTCGAAGGACGAAGTGAACCAGATGGTGAAGGATGCCGAGGCTCATGCGGCGGAGGACAAGTCGCGCCGCGAATGGATTGATGCGCGCAATCAGGCCGAGTCCCTGGCCTATTCCACGGAGAAGACGCTCAACGAGCAGCGCGATCGCCTGCCGGCCATAGACGTGGAGCGGGTGGAGACAGCCGTGAAGGCCGTGCGCGAGAAGGCGCAGCAGGAAGACCTGCCCGCCCTGACGGCGGCGATTGCGGAATTGCAGCGCCTGGCGCATGGCCTGGCCGAGCAGCTCTACAAGCAGTCGCAGAACGACCAGGCGCAGAAGCCCGCGTCGCCGGAGGGCGAGGTGAAGGATGCCGAGGTGGTGGACGCGTAGCGCCCAGCCCGGACCACACAGCGAGACCGTGCAGAGGAGAAGGAGAGCGACATGTCACTGAGCAGATTCGACCCGTATCGTGAGTGCTCGACCATGCAGGACCGGCTGCATCGGCTGTTGGGTGACCCCTACCTGCGGCGCGCGGATGACGCCCTGGCGCAGGGGAACTGGGTGCCGCCGGTGGATATCTACGAAACCGAGCAGAAGGACCTGGTGCTCAAGGCGGAGCTTCCGGATGTCGCCAAAGAGGACATCGAGGTGACCGTCGAGCACGACACGCTGACCCTCAAAGGCAGCAAGAAGGTGGCCTCGGACGTCAAGGAAGACCAGTTCCGTCGCGTCGAGCGCGCCTATGGAGCCTTCGTCCGGTCCTTCACCCTGCCGTCCACCGTGGACGCCAGCAGAGTGGCGGCCGACTACAAGAACGGCGTCCTGACCGTGACGCTGCCGTACCGGGAGGAATCCAAGCCCCGGAATATCAACGTCCAGGTGTCGGCCGCGTAGGACGCCACGGCCACGGGGGCGGCACCGTTCCGGAGACGGGCGGGGCCACCCCTGTGCTACCCTGTTGGGGTTATGGAAGAAGACGTTCAGCAGCCCGTTGTCGAACAGCCCGTGCAGGTTCCGCTGATTCCCGCGGTTCCCGCTGCCCCGATTACCAGCCGCTTCCTGTATGTGGATGTGGCTGCGCTACGGGCCAAGCAGTTGCGCCGTGGAGCCCTCTCCCGGCTGACCAGTGACGACCCGAACGTCCCGGTGAAGGAATTCCACAAGGCTGAGCGCACGGCGATGGAAGAAGTGCGCCGCTGCCTCGTGCACTACGACATTACCGATCCGTCGAAGACCCGGGTTCCCGAAGCCGAGTGACCCCGGCCCTGCCGGCGTTGGTGGGCGGCACCCTGTTCGGGGTGGCCGCCAGTTCCCTCTTCATCATGTTTCTGTTGGTCGGCGTGTCCGTGGCGCTGGGCTTTCCAAAGCTCCGGCGCTCGGGCGGCCGCACGCTCATCGTGCGTAGCCTCGATGAAGCGACCGGCGGAACCAGGCCCTTTCTGAAATCAGATACCCCTCGCGGTCCCATCGATCAGTTGGAGTCACCGGAGTTGCGTGAGGCGCGAAAGCGCCCCGCCGCTGGGTAGCGCTTCCCGGCGCCGCATCCGCTCCCGTCACGTCCCGGGAGACGCCCAGGGAACGGTGCTCGGCGTGCGCCCGAGCCTTCTCACCACGAACGCCGCGCCCGGCAGCAACCCGCTGCCACCGCCGCCGGCTCCACCGTCGACGCTGACCGCGCGCTAGAACCGCACCAGCCGGGTGATCTTGACCGCAATCGACCGGTTGAGGAGGCCCGAGACTGACGCCGCGGGGGCGGTGTTGCGCCCGTCGGAGTAGACCACGAACAGTTCGCTGCCTGGCGTGTACTCCCAGCGGAGGCGCGCGCTGGCTGTCGAGTTGTGCGCACTCGGATTGAACTGGATGAGGCTGGCGAACTGCATCCGGGCCGTGGGCGTGAAGACGAAACGGCTGTTCAGCAGATTCGCCGTGAAGTGGCCATACGGCAGGTCTACCTTGTTCATCGTGATCCCCGGCTCAACGACGAAACGCGACGAGAAGCTCAGGCGGCCGCTGTAGCTGCCCGTTGTCCGGGTGCCGTTGTAGAACGATCCGCGCGACGCCGACACCGTCCCCGAGAGAAAGCGCTGCTGTCCAAGCGCATAGGAGCCCGTGAAGGACCGGTAGGTGTAGCTGCCCTTGGGCACGGTGACGCCGGTCGCGATCCGGAAGTTGGCCGGCAGATATTCGAATTGATCGAGCCAGGAGAGGGTCAGCTTGTCGCTGTTGTGCCACTCGACGGCGAAGTCTTCCTTCGCGTCCCGGTTCATCATCCGCGTGGCGCCGGCGTCCTGGACGTACTCGAGATTCGACTGCAGGGTGATTTGCCGGATGGACTTGCTCTTCCGGAGGCGCGGGCTGTAGCGGACGTTGCCGATCGTGGTGCGGAAGTCCCCGCGACGCACGAAGCCCATCTCCGGGTTGAAGCCCTTACCCACCTTCAGGTGTTCGAGGGACATGCCGTATCCATCAGGCACCCAGGCCAGGCGGCCGCGGTAGCTCAAGTTATCGTCGGACGCGATGCCCGTGCTCGCGGTCCCTGCGAGGTAGGAGTTCACCTCAAGGAAGTTATAGAAGCGCATGTTTGAGTCCGCGCCGAAGGCCGTGTTCCGGGTGCCGGCGATGGCCGGGTCACGCAGCGTGGCGATAACACCCACGTTGCTGCGGCCGAGAATGTTGCGGCGGACGCGGGCGGCCGTGAAGTTCGTCGACGCCGCCTTCAGTTCTGGCTTTTCTCCGGTCTGGATGTTCAGCAGGCCAATTTCGAATCCGCGCGCGCGTCCCGTCACCCGGCCGCCGACGCGGACCGGCACCATCTGTCCCCGGCTCAGGCCGATACTGCGGCTGAAGAAGAGCGTGGGGACCTCGCTGGTCCCGTCGAGACGGTCGCCGCCACCCTGGCCCGCGAAGGCGAACTGGCCCAGACCTTCAAGGAAGAAGTCGCGCTTCTCTGGGAAGAAGAGGCTGAAGCGCGTGAGGTTCACCTGCTGGACATCCTCTTCGACCTGCGCGAAGTCCGTGTTGACCGTGAGGTCTGTCGTCAGGCCGCGGGTGAGACCGTACTTCAGGTCCACGCCAGCGTTGGCTTCACCCTTGTTGCTGAATGGCACGGCGGCCGTGCGGTCCGTCGTCACGGTGGCCAGGGCGTAGGGCTTGATCTCCAGGTTCTTTGCGCGCGCCGGCGTCTCGATGCCCACGACGGTCGCTGCCGTGAAGAGGCGATTGATGCCAGGCCCCCCGAACGCCGCCGGATTCGGGTTGATGTACGACATTTCGTTCTTCCACTTCACGGTGCGGCGCGCATTGAAGCCCCAGACCTGCGGGCCGCCGTTCTTGTAGCGGAGCGACTTGAAGGGGATGACCATCTCGAAGGCCTGTCCACCGGGAACGTCAGAGACCTTGACGTCCCAGACCGTGTTCCACGCGCCGTTGGCCGAGCCATCGGTCACGATCTGGTCGCGGAAGCCGCCGACGCCATTGACCTGGAAGTTGAAGGCATTCCGGCGGTCATAGAACGTATCCAGCACCAGCATCACGTTGTCGTCGTTGGTGAGGCCCTGGTTGTCCCGCCGCCGTTCCGTCGCGACGCGTCGTTCCGGATGCGTCTCGTGCAGCAGCATCGAGATATAGACATTCGTCTCGTCGAAGAAGATCCAGAAGTCGGTGGCTTCGGTCGCCGGAGCGCCCGGTTTCGGCGTCTGCTGGATAAAGCCGCCAGCCGAGGGGACCGTCTTATACACCTCTTCGTCGAGCTTGCCGTCGATCTTCATCGGCGTCTTGATCCGGACAGCCCGAATCGTGGCGCGGTTCTGGGCATCGCGGGCAATCGTCGCGGGCGCCAGTGGTGGTGGTGGGGCGTCGACGAGCGCAGGGAGTTGGGCGAATGCCGGGCGTGCACCAAGTGCGAACAGGCATACTGCCGTGGCCGCGCACATGACGCGGGCGAAGGGTCTAAGGTCCAGCACTGATTCCTCTATCGGGAGGCAAGGTCGCCAGGAACTGCGCCTGCCGTGTGAGCAGAGACAATTGTACCGCGCACTCGCCAGGGTGGCCGACCCGCGGTTTGTCTCGCTCTGTCGCGCAGCGACGCTCAGGCCGCTTGGCGGAGCGCCTCGGCCCGGCCGATCGCGGCATGAAGCTCCGCGGGCCGCAGCGGTTTTGTCAGGAAGTCATCCATGCCGGCCTCAAGACAGGCCGTCCGGTGTTCGCTCATGGCGTGAGCCGTGAGGGCGACCAGGTGCGGTCGCGCTTCACCGTAGGTGGCCACAATGCGGCGCGCCGCTTCGAGACCGTCCATCTCCGGCATCTCGACGTCGAGAAACACCACGTCATATTCCTTCTCCGCCAGCGCCTCGAGTACTTCGCGGCCGTTTGAGACAACGTCGGCTGTATAGCCAATCCGTGCCAGGAGGAGGAGCGCCACCTTCTGATTCACGGCAACGTCATCGGCCAGCAGTACCCGGAGCGGTTGTGCCGCTTGCGCGGGCGCCGCGTCCGCCGGCTCGGCGCGTGCCGTGCCCTCGGCCTCACCACTGCGGAGTTGAAGCGCGGCGGTGAGCACTTGCGCCAGCCGGGCGGGTCGCACGGGCTTGGTCAGCGCCGCGACGAAGCCTGCCGCCTCCGTATCCGCCCGAGATCGTGTGGAGGCGGACGACAGGAGCACCATCGGGGGAACCGAGGCCAGATGCTGGCGCGCCGCATGCGCGAAGTCGAGGCCGTTCATGCCCGGCATCTGCATGTCGACCAGAATCAGATCGGGCGTGATCTCCGCGTTGACGAGCAGCGTCAGCGCGGCCGGACCGCTTAGACAGGTGGTGGCCTTCACGCCCAGCGCGTCGAGCTCGCTCGTGAGGATGCGGGCATTCGTGGCGTTGTCCTCGACGATCAGCACCTGCCGGCCACGCAGGTGAGTCCGGTGGTCTGATGGTTCGCGAACCACGGCGTGGGCGGGCCGCGCGGGTATCGTGAAGGCGAAGGTCGAGCCCTCGCCTTCGGCGCTGGTCAGCCACATCCGGCCCTCCATCAGTTCGGCGAGGCGCCGGCTGATGGCGAGTCCCAGTCCCGTGCCGCCGAACCGGCGTGTCGTGGAGGCATCCACCTGCGAGAAGGACTGGAACAGTCGCGCCTGGGCCTCGGGTGGAATGCCGATGCCGGTGTCTCTGACGGAGAACACCAGCACGTCCGTGCCGTCGTCCACGAGGCGGCGCACCTCGACGACCACCTCGCCAGCCGGCGTGAACTTGACGGCGTTACTGAGCAGATTGATGAGGATCTGGCGCGTCCGCGTGAGGTCGCCAGTGATGGCGGAGGGCACGTCAGCGCCCGCGTGCCACATCAGTTCCAGGTTCTTGGAGGCGGCCGTCTGCGCGACGATGTCAACGGACTGGGAGACGAGTTCCCGGACGTCGAATGGCGCACTTTCGATATCGAGCTTGCCGGCTTCGATTTTCGAGTAGTCGAGGATGCCATTGATTACGGCGAGCAGCGCCTCGCTGGAGTGCGTGATCGTGTCGGCGTACTCGCGTTGATCGATGGTCAGCGGCGTGTCATTCAGCAGGGAGGTCATGCCGATGACGGCGTTGAGCGGTGTCCGGATCTCGTGACTCATGTTGGCCAGAAACGTCGACTTGGCCAGTGCGCCTGCCTCGGCCGCGGCCTTGGCGGCGCGCAGTTCATCCATGACCCGCAGCTTCTGGGACTGCCGGTAGGAGACCAGCGCGAGCAGCTGGCTGAGGGCGAGGACGCCGAGGAGCTGGTAGAGCGCGCGCTGCGAGGATGCGCGCAGTTCCGTCAGGGAGGCGTGCGACTGCTCATTGAAGCGCATCTGCAACGCATCGAGGTCGAACCGGACCTTGGAAAACTGTTCCTCGGCCGTTCGGTCCAGCGCAACGGCCTCAGTGGCGTTGCCTTCCAGGACCAGTGAGATGACTTCGTCGCGTGCGTTCAGGTAGCTCGCCCAGTCACGCAGCAGCCGCTGCACGGCATCGGCCACGGCCGGCGCGCTCCGGCGCTCGGCATCATCGAGCAGCGCGGCCGCAGCGGTATCCGCGGCCCTGGCCCGGTCCACGTCGGCCAGTTGCTGGTTCGGGTCCTGGGTTGTCAGGGCGTAGAGCACGAAGCGGCGCGCTTCCTGGGTCTGGTACTCGAGGCGGCTGATGGTTTCGAGACTGTAGGCCAGCTCCGTGTAGAGGTTCTCTGCCCGACGGTCCGTCTGCCGGAAGTTGCCCACCGCGAAGACCGCGCCGACCAGCGCGGTCACCGCCACGCCCCAGAGGGCGATGCGGGTGCCGTGGCCTTTTAGATTGCGTTCGGCCAGGTGCGTGAGGGCGTGAATGTGGGCTCTGAGCACAGATGACAGGTCTGGAGAACCAGTGAGGCAAGAGACTCTCCAGTGCCGATCGAGCCGGGCCAAGTGGGGAAGTCCCCAAAAAAACATCGAATTCCGCGGGGGCTCCCGCGCGGCAGTGTCGGTAAATGGTCGCGTGTGACGGGAAACCGTCCGGCCCGGCCGGTGTTCGCTATCGGGTTCGGAGAGGATAGGCGGCGTCCGCCGGCGTCAGTCCTGCGATGCGCACGGTCTTCACGATGTCCGTCATGTGTTCGAGGGGGACAATGCCGATGCCCCCGGCGACGTTGAACACAAACTTGCTGACGGCCTCCCCGGTGTTCAGGTGGCGCGGAGCCGCCGGAAGATCACCCGTAAAGACCGCGCGGAGCATGGCGGTGTCGTAGTCCTGCGGCGCCTGCCGGCAGCAGATCTTGAGAACGGCTGTGCGGGAGTCGCCCTCGTCGGTGAGCACAATGACCACGCGCTTGCCCGTCGGCCACGTCGCGGTCTTGGCCGTCAGCAGGTCGCGCAGTTGCGTCAGCGTGAGGTTGTCCACGGGGTTGGCGCGATTCACGACCACCGCAATGGCCGTGCCTCCATCCGCGGCCAGGGCACTCCACCATGGGGTAGCCCAGAGCGCGAGTGCGAGCGCCGTCATGGCCAGCCACGTGCGCCGCGTGCGTGCGTCAGAAGGCAAAGGCCACCTGCGCTTTGGCTCCAGGGGTCCACGGCCCCGCGCCCTCCCGGTGTGACGTGACCTCGAACTTCACTGAGGCTGCTGGCGCGAGTTCGCGCCTGACGCCGACCAGGAATGTGCGGCCGTCTGGGAGCGTGTCAAAGAGCGGGTCGCCCGTGCCCGCGTTGAAGCCCTCGATGCGGAGGTAGGGCTTCACCGGCCCCACCCGCCGGGCGAGCTGCGTATAGCCCCCGTAGGTCACAGCTGTCGTACCGCCGCCGGTCACGCCGTGCGCGATCCGTGCGACCTCCGTGAGCCACTCGAAGTCCTGCCGCAACACGACGGCATGGGCCGTCACGATGTTCTCGTCGACCGTCGTCGCCGGCGTGTGCTGGGACCGGTCGTGGTAGAAGGATGCGCCAACCGTGAGGCCTTGCACACGATCCGGCTGGCTGGAGATGGCCAGGACGACGGACTTCCGAGCGTCCGCATCATGCATGTTCTGAATCTCGCCGCCACCGGCCGGAGGCCGGCCGTTGCCCACTTCGGCGAACCAACGGAGCCCGAGTCCCCTCGACGGAATCCGCCCGTCGAGCATCAGTCCCACCTGATGGATCGGCAGGATGCCGTGGTCGTCCTCAAAGGCGAAGAGCGTGGGCCGTGAGGCCGCCGTCTGGAACCAGGCGCCATGGTGATAGGCGGTGTTGTAGAAGCCGATCGTCGTGTGGAACCGCCCTGCGCCGACCCGAAACTTGTCGCTGAAGGCATAGCGGACGATGGCTCGCTCCACATCCGTGGACACCTCGTTGGCGTCGTTGGCTTCCGCCACGGTTTCAATCAGCACACTGAAGCGGTCGGACAGGGAGGCCGTGACGAAGGCATCGAGCTGGCCGAGTGCAAACGACGCACCCTCCCCGCTGGTCCTGACCAGGCCCAGGTCGCCGAACGCTCGCACGCTCACCTCGGCCGGTTGTGCCTCGGTGGTCCGGTTCTGGGCCACCGCGGGACCTGCGAAGGGGAGGGCCAGGGTGGCGAGCGCGGTGGCGAGGAGCCGCGCTCGCCGAGTGCCGTGCATGCGGCTGGTCGTGTCGGTCATGTGACGACACGTCTAATTGCAAACTGAAGGCCAGCTTTTCGCCGGCTCGGCGGTGCCTAGCCCTCGGAGGCAGATTCGTCGGCGACGGTATTCCGGAGGTGCCCGACCCGGTCAATCTGGACCTCGATCACGTCCCCCGGCTTCATGAAGAGGGGCGGCTGGCGGGTGAAGCCGACGCCTCCGGGCGTGCCCGTCGCGATCACATCGCCGGGTTCGAGCTTCGTGAAGCTGGTGATGTAGGCAATCAGGGCATCTGGCGGAAAGATCATGTCGCCGAGCCTGGCCGCCTGCATGATCTGTCCGTTCAGCCGCGTCTCGATGCCGAGGCCATCGAGTGGCCCGACCTCGTCCGGCGTGACCAGGGCCGGGCCGAGCGGTGCGGTCTGGGGGAAGTTCTTCCCGGGCAGGAACTGGCTGGTGTGCCGCTGCCAGTCGCGGACCGAGCCGTCGTTGAAACAGGTGTAGCCGGCGATCACGTCCCATGCCTTCTCGCGTGGAACCCGCCAGGCCGGCTTGCCGATCACCACGGCCAGCTCACCCTCGAAGTCGAGCTTGTCGGAGACCTGGGGGCGCATCAGGGGCGCGCCGTGCCCCGTCAGCGTGTCGGCGTAGCGGCCGAAGAGTGTCGGGTAGGGAACTTCACTGCGACCCGTCTCATCGCGATGCGCGACGTAGTTGACGCCCGCGCAGAGGATCTTGCCTGGCTGGCACACCGGCAGGAACTCGATGTCCTCGGTCGTGTAGTCCGCCAGCAACTCCGGGAACGTCGGTGCCTGGAAACCATGGGCCAGCGCGACGAGGTAGCGGCGCAGGTCCGGGAGCAGGTCGCCGAGGCGCGCCCCCAGGTCCACGATGCTGGTGTGTCGTTGAAGCCCGTAGCTTGTCCGGCCGCCGATTCGAAAGGATACGTAGCGCACGCGCTATAGCCTACACGGCGTCACGCCTGGGCTACGCTACCCGCATGAAGATGCGAGTCCTGCTCGTCCTGGCGCTGGTCGGCCTGGTGGGTGCGTGGCCCCGTGCACAGACGCCGTACCGAATCCTGCTGACCAACGACGACGGGATCATGGCCCCGGGGCTGCTGGCGGCGGCCGAGGCCCTGCGCGCGCTGGGTGAGGTGCAGATTGTCGCGCCCGCCGAGAACCAGAGCGCGAAGGGCACGGCGCTGACGACGGCTGACCCGATCCACCGGACCGATGTGACGCTGCCGAACGGCATGGCCGCCATCGGCCTGACCGCCACGCCTGCGACCACGGTCCGCATCGCCCTCAACAAGATCGCCGTCGCTCGACCGGACCTCGTCGTGTCGGGCATCAACAGCGGCGTCAACACCGGGTTGGCGGCCTATATCTCCGGGACGGTCGCCGGCGCGCGCGAGGCCGCGGCCATGGGCATCCCGGCCATCGCGTCGTCGCTCGCCTTCAAGGCCGCGACGGACGCGGCGTCCTACCGGGCGGCTGGCGAGGCGACGCTGAAGATTGCGCGCGTCGTGAAGGCGCGCGGTCTGCCGAAGGGCGTCTTTCTCGGGGTGAACGTGCCGGCCGGCACCATGCAGACCTTCAAGGGTATCCGGCTCACGACGCAGGGCTCCTCGCTCGGGGTGCAGGACACCTATGAAGAGCAGCTCAGCCCGCGCACCAGAAAGCCCTTCTACTGGAACCTCATCATCGAGGGCGCGCAGGACGCCGAGGGCACCGATAGCTGGGCCGTGCCCAATGGCTACGTGGCCGTCACGCCCTATAAGGTTGGCGAGTTCGACAAGGCGACCTTCGACGCCCTGCAGAATGCGTTCAGGTAAGCCGTCCTAGACGCTGGCCAGCGTCGGCCACTGTGTGGCCCGCTCGTACGCATCGGCCGCACGGAGCAGCGTGGCCTCGTCGAACATCCGGCCCGTGAGCTGGAGTCCGATCGGGAGACGGTGCGCGTCGAAGCCGCACGGGATACTGATGGCCGGCAGCCCGACCAGATTCGCGCTCACCGTAAAGATGTCGGTGAGATACATCTGCAGCGGGTCGTCGGTCTTCTCGCCCAGCGTGAAGGGCGGCGTCGGGCTGGTCGGCATGGCCACGACATCGACCGAGCGGAACGCCTCGTCGTAGTCGCGCCGCAGGAGTGTCCGCACCTGCTGGGCCTTGAGGTAGTAGGCGTCGTAGTAGCCCGCGCTCAACACGTACGTGCCGAGCATGATGCGGCGCTTGACCTCGGGGCCGAAGCCTTCGTCGCGCGACCGCTCATACATGGTCTGCAGCGTGTCGCCCGGCGCGAGCGTCGTGCGGTGCCCGTAGCGGACGGCGTCATAGCGGGCGAGGTTCGAGCTCGCCTCGGCCGTGCAGACCAGGTAGTAGACGGGAATGCCCGAAGGCGCGTTGGGCAACTCGACGTCGACGACCGTGGCGCCGGCGTCCTTCAGCGTGGCAATCGCGCGGTCAAACGCCTCCAGCACCGGTGCGTCCACACCGTTGGAGACAAAGGCCCGGGGCACGCCCACGCGCAGCCCTTTGACGTCGCCGGTGAGCGCCGCGGTGAAATCCGGCACGGCCGAGGCGGACGAGGTGGCATCCGCGCGGTCATAGCCCGCGATGACGTTCATCGTCAGCGCGGCGTCGGCGGCTGTCCGCGTCATCGGGCCGACCTGGTCGAGCGAGGATGCGAATGCGAGGAGCCCGTACCGCGAGACCCGGCCGTAGGTGGGCTTGAGGCCGACGATGCCACAGAAGGATGCCGGCTGCCGGATGGAGCCGCCCGTATCCGAGCCGAGCGCAATCGGTGCGCAGCCGGCCGCGACCGCCGCGGCCGAGCCGCCACTCGACCCGCCTGGCGTGCGATCGAGCGCCCAGGGATTCTTGACCGGGCCGAAGGCGGAGTTCTCGTTGGAGGAACCCATCGCGAACTCATCGCAGTTGGTCTTGCCGACCACGATGGCGCCGGCCGCTTCGAGGCGGGCCGTCACGGTGGCGTCGTACGGCGGCACGAACGTGTCGAGGATCTTCGAGGAGGCCGTGGTGCGCAGGCCATTCGTGCAGAGGTTGTCCTTGATCGCCACGGGCACACCGGCCAGTGGGCCCAACACGTCGCCGGCCGCGCGGCGGGCGTCCACCGCCGCGGCCGCAGCCAGCGCCCGTTCGGCGCAGACGGTGTTGAAGGCGTTGAGCGAGGGGTTCGTGGCCACGACGCGGTCCAGATGGGCCTGGCAGACCTCGACGGCGGTGACCTCGCCGGCCGCGACGGCGTCGCGGATGGCGCGCGCGGTGTGTGGCAGCGTGCTCATCCGATCACCCGCGGAACCTTGAAGAGTCCGGCGTCGGCGTCGGCATCCGGCGCGTTGGCGAGCGCGGCTGCGACACCGAGCGAGGGCCTCGGCTCGTCCTCGCGCTCCACGCGCTGGTCCGGGTGCACGTGCGCCGTCGCGGCGATGCCACTGGTGTCGATGCGCTGCACCTGTTCGGCGTAGGTCAGGATGTCGGTCAGCTGCCGCACGAAGAGGTGCTTTTCGTCAGCGGTCAGCTCGAGGCGCGCCAGCGCGGCAATGCGCTCGACGTCTTCCAGGCTCAGTGAGGACATGCGGCGGTGATCGTATCAGTCCCGCGCCCCGCCTGCGCCGGATCCCGGGCCGGGCGCGGCACAATAGCCCGGGATGGATAACCTCTGCCACACGCTGGTCGGCGCCGCCCTTGGTGAGACGGGGCTGAAACGCAAGACCCGGTTCGGTCTGCTGACCCTCGCGCTCGCGTCCAACCTGCCGGATATCGACGTGGCGGTGTTCCTCACGCCCGTGTCGTCCGTGGCGTTCCGCCGCGGCTGGACGCACGGTGTGCCGGCCCAGGTGCTGCTGCCCATCCTGCTGACCCTGGCGATGCTGGCCTGGGACCGGCGTCGGCCGCCCGGTGCGGACGAGCCCCCGGCCCGCGCGGGCTGGCTGCTGCTCTTCGCCTACGTCGGCGTGCTGCTCCATGTCGGCATGGACTATCTGAACAACTACGGTGTCCGCCTGCTGATGCCGTGGTCGGGGCAGTGGTTCTACGGAGACACGCTGTTTATCGTCGACCCCTGGCTCTATCTGTTCGTGGGCGGTGGGTGGTGGCTGGCGCGGAAGCGGGGGACGGGCCGTCCGGCGCTCGTGGGCCTGCTCGTGGCGGTGGTCTACGTGGCGAGTCTGGTGCAGGTGGCGCATCTCGCCCGGGCACGGGTGCTGGCCATGTGGACGGCGCAGGCAGGCCGCGCGCCGCGCGCGCTCATGGTGGGGCCGTGGCTGGCCACGCCGTTCCACAAGCAGGTCATCGTGGATACCGGCGACGGCTATGACACGGGCCGGTATTCGGTGCTGAGCAACACCCTCACGCTGACCGGCAGGGAAGACACGCTACCGCCCGGCGACCCGGCCGTGCGCGAGGCGCTGGCCGTCCGTGAGGTGCGCGACATCCTGGTGTGGTCCCGATTTCCGCGATTCCAGATTGTCGAGGCACCCGCCGGGCGTCAGGTCCTGCTGACGGACGTCCGCTTTGGTCGCCTGGTCGGGGCGGGCACGGTGAGTGTCCCCCTCAGATAGACGGCCATTTCGGATTCCTTGCCGGGCACGGATAATAACGACATGCGCCGAGAGCGAGAGCGTGTCGGAGTGTCGCGTGTGATTCGGGCCTGCGCCGCGATGGTGGTCGCGGCGGTGCTGGTCGGCCAGCCGCGGCCGGCTGCCGCCTGGGGCACCGAAGTGCACCAGTTCATCATGGACCGCGCGATTGCGCTCCTGCCCGATGGACTGCGCCCCTTCTTCGAGAAGCGCCGGGCGGCGATGGTGGAACGTTCCGTGGACCCGGAGACCTGGCGAGCGGCCGGCTTCACCGACGAACCGCCGAATCACTTCGTCGACATCGACTGGGAGGGGTTTGGGCCCTACCCATTCAGCGGTCTGCCCCGTGACTACAACGCGGCGGTCGCGAAATTCGGCAAGGCCAAGATCGCCGAGATGGGCCGGCTCCCGTGGCGTGGGGAGGAGTTCTACGGGAACCTTCGGCGCGCGTTCGAGGCCTATGGCAAGCGGCCCGACAGGGTGAACGCCTCCGACGTCGTCCTGTTTGCGGCGTCGATGTCGCACTATGTGGGTGATGCACACCAGCCCTTTCACGCGCTGTTCAACTACGACGGGCAGCTCACGCACCAACGGGGTCTGCACGACCGCTTTGAGTTCGAGCTCTTCGATCGCTACGAGAGCCGATTGACGCTGCAGCCCAAGGCGATGGCCCCGGTCACGAATTCCCGCGATTTTCTGTTCGATACGTTGATTGAATCCGCCAGGCTGGCGCCACCCATCCTCGAGGCGGACCTCAAGGCGCTCGGTTCGAAGGACGTCTATGACGATGCCTACTTCGATGCGTTCTTCCTGGCCACCAAGCCGGTGCTTGAGCGCCGGATCAGTGAATCGATCGCCGCGACGGCGGCCATGATCACGGGCGCGTGGGAGGCTGCGGGCAAGCCTGCGATGCCGGCCACGCCCCCGCCGCAGCCCCCGAAGCGCAAGCGGCCCTAGCGTCGCCCCATGGAAGTCTTTCTCGTGCCGGTTGGCCCGGCGCGGTACGAGTTGTACAGCGAGCACGTGGAAGCTGAGACCAGCCTCGACGGGGACGTGCCCCAGACGGGTGTCATGGCTCGCGCCAGGCAGGCCTTTGCCGACATGCTGTTGGCTGCCGCTGATCGTGAGCGGGCGAAGCGCGAGGGCCACTGGCAGGAGCCCGCAGGGCGGTTCGCGCGGCTGCGCGATCGCGCCACGGCCTGGGTGGCCGAGCGCGTGGCCGAGCAGCAACTCCACTGGAATCTACGGAAGAGAACGACCGTGGCGCTCGTGCATCCGGCCGATGTATCGCCGGAGGTCGCGCTGGCGACGGTCCGCGAGGCGCTGACCCAGGACAAGCGCCGGCACCGAGGGTGGGCCGCGGCTCATGCCGTGTTCTTTGCGCTTGGCGGCGTCCTCGCTCCGCTGCCCGGCCCGAACCTGGTGGCCTACCTCTTTGCGTTCCGCATGGTTGGCCATTGGCTGTCGATGCGTGGTGCTGTGCAGGGCCTGACGCGGGTGCAGTGGACGCCTCGCGCCAGCGGTGCCTTGGCGGAAATGACCGAGGCGCTCACCTTGCCGCCGGAAGCGAGGCACCCGCGCGTCGCCGACATCGCGGCCCGGCTGAACTTGAAGGATCTGCCGGCGTTCGTGGAGCGCGTTCGGCTGAGACGTGCGTGATATCGTCGGCGACGATCATGCAGCTCAGTGATCTCGCGGCCCGGCTCGACTGCCGGTTCGATGGTCGTCCGGACGTGGAGATCTCCGGTGTGGCCCATCTTGATGCCGCGACGTCCACGGACTTGGCGCTCTGCGCCGGTGGGCGGTACTTCGAGTCGCTGCCGCGGACTCGCGCCGGCGTGGTGATCCTGCCGCTCGATTCTCCCGCGCCGCCCTGTGCGGCCATTCGGTCTCCGCAACCGTATCTGACCTTCGCCCGCGCGCTGGCCCTGCTCCGGCCCACTGCGGCTGCCGCGCCCGGCGTGCATCCTGCCGCGGTCGTGGCCGCCACGGCTGTCCTTGGACCGGGTGTTTCTGTTGGGCCGTGCGCGGTCCTGGGTGAGCGTGTGCAGGTCGGCGAGGGGACTCGCATCTATCCCAACGTCACCATTGGCGACGACGTTGTGCTCGGTCGCGGCTGCATCGTGCACGCGGGTGCGTCGATCCGCGAGCGGGTGCACATCGGCGACCGCGTGCTGATTCACGACGGCGCCGTGCTCGGAGCCGACGGATTCGGCTTTGTCCGCCGGCCGGATGGCGTCTACGAGAAGATCCCGCAGACCGCGGATGTCGTCATCGAGGATGACGTCGAGATCGGGGCCAACACCACCATCGACCGTCCGCCGCTGGGCGAGACGCGGATCGGCGCCGGCTCCAAGATCGACAACCTCGTGCAGGTGGCCCACGGTTCGCACATCGGTCGGAACGTGGTGCTCGCCGCGCAGGTCGGATTGGCCGGCAGCGTCCGGCTCGAGGACGGCGTCGTCGCGGGTGGCCGCGTGGGCGTGTCCGACCATGTAACAGTCGGACGCGGTGCGCGCCTGTCCGGCGGCACGGTCGTGTCCAAGGATGTCGATCCGGGCGACCAGCTCGCCGGGTATCCCGCGATGCCCGTCGCCCAGTGGCGGCGTGCCTCCGTGATCTTCCGTACGTTGCCTGCACTCAAGCGCCGGCTTGACGCCCTCGAGGCGCGGCTGGCTGCCCTTATTTCAAAGGAGCCTCAGTGATTCGTCGTGTTCTCCAGGCCACGCTGGCCCTGTGTGCCCTCACCGTTCCGGCCGCCGCACAATCGACGGTCCAGTTCTTCCCCGACACGCGCTTCTTCATGGACGCGGAGCACTTGAGCACCGACACCATCCACTACAAGTGGCGGGCGGACTTTCATGGTGACGTCGACCTGGTGTCGTGGCCGCACGGAGGGCGCGGCACGTTCCTGGCGAACTATGAGGTCGTGCTCGGCAATGACTTCCGCCGCTTCGACCCCGAGATGGGGAACTACACGCTCGAGGGTTCGGTGTCGCAGGCGGTGAAACACACCGAGGTCTCTGCGGTCTTTCATCACCTCTCGCGGCATCTGTCAGACAGGCCCAAGCGCTTTGCGGTCGACTGGAACACCTGGGGCGTACGGGTGAAGCGCGAGTTCTCGCATGCGCCGGTGTCCGTGACGCTGCAGGGCGACTTCAGGCGCGTGGTGGAGAAGTCGTTCGTCGACTACAAGAACGAAACCGAGGCCCGCGCCAACCTGCTCTACAGCTGGCGCCCTCGGATCGGCGTCATCGCCAACACCACGCTCCGCATCGTGGGCGTGGATGGCACGGCCAACCGCGGCACGCAGAAGGAAGGGCGCGTGGAGGGCGGCGTGCGTCTTGGCGGTGCCGGGGGGACCGTCGAGCTCTTCCTCTCGGGCGAGCGGCGGATGGACGCCGACGTGACGCAGCTTCGGGCGCAGAACTGGCTTGCGGCCGGCTTCCGCCTCCGCGGGCGTTAGCACCGGCTGCCATAATCCACACATCATGCGAAGCCACGCTGTCGTCGCCCTGACCGTTGTGCTGGTGGCCGGCCTGGCCTGGACGTGCCGCACCTCCATCGAGGCGGCCGTGCGCCCACCGAAGCTGCAGTATCAGGCCTCGGTGCTGCCGAATGGGCTGCGCGTCATCCTCTCGGAGGATCACTCGACGCCCATCGTGCATGTGTCGGTCTGGTATCACGTGGGGTCGAAGAATGAGCGGGCAGGCCGCACCGGCTTCGCGCATCTGTTCGAGCACATGATGTTCAAGGGCTCCAAGAACATCGAGCCTGAAGCACACACGTCCATCATCGCGAGCATCGGCGGCCAGAGCAACGCCTACACGACCGAGGACACGACCGTGTTCTGGCAGACGCTGCCGCAGCACTATCTGCCGCTGGCGCTCTGGATGGAAGCGGATCGCATGGCGACGCTGCGCGTGGATGAGGATGCCTTCAAGCGTGAGCGGGAGGTCGTAAAGGAAGAGCGCCGGATGCGGATCGAGAACCAACCCTACGGCAGCCTGACCGAGATCATCTACGACCACGCCTTCACCACGCACCCCTACAAGCACCCGACCATCGGCAGCATGGCGGACCTGGAGGCGGCTTCCGTCGCCGACGTTCGCGAGTTCCACGACACCTTCTACGTCCCGGAAAATGCCACGCTCACGATCGTCGGCGACTTCGACCCCGCGCTGACGCTGCAACTGGTGACCAAGTACTTTGGACGCGTGCCGAAGGCCGCCCGGCCGGTGCCGCACGACATTCCGAAAGAGCCGCCGCAGACCAAGGAGCGGCGGGTGACGATCGAGGAGAGCTGGCCGCTGCCCGCCGTGGTCGTGGCGCATCACATCACCTACGACGGGCATCCTGATTCGTACCCGCTGCACATCGTCGGCAAGGTGCTCTCTGACGGACAGAGCGCCCGCGTGACGAAGTCGCTCGTCTACGACAAGCAGATCGCCGTGTCGGCCTTTGCCAGCGGCAACATCGAAGAGGACCCGAGCCTGTTCTACGCGGTGGCCATCGTGCAGCCTGGGCACACCACCGCGGAGGTGGAGAAGGCGCTCATCGAGGAGCTGGACCGGCTGAAGCGCGAGCCCATTTCAGCCCGTGAGCTGCAGCGCGCGAAAAACCAGTTCGCCCGCGACTACATCATCGGGCGCGAGTCCATCCAGGAGAAAGGCCTCCACCTGGCGCACGGCGCCGTGATCCACAACGACATCACGACGGCCGACGGCGAGTTCGATATCTTTCAGAACATCACCGTGGCCGACGTGCAGCGCGTGGCCCGCACCTACTTCACGCCGGAGAACCGGCTGGTGCTTGTGGTCAATCCGAAGAAGAACGGAGGCGCCCGATGATCCGGTGGCGGGCCGTGACGGCCGGCGCGCTCGCGGCGGCCCTGGCGCTGGGTGTCGTGCAGGTGCTGGCCCAGGCAAAGGACTGGCCGTCGGAGAACCCGCCGCGCCCGCTCTCGATGCGCGAGGCGAAGTTTCCGCCCTACGAGGTGGCCACCCTCGGCAACGGCATGCAGGTGGTGACCGTACTGCACCATGAGCAGCCTGCCGTGAGCGTGCGGTTGCTCGTGCGGGCCGGTGCGGTGCATAGCCCGGCCGGCAAGCCCGGCGTTGCGTCGATGGCCGCCGCGCTCCTCGATCAGGGGACGACCACGAAGAGCGCGGCGCAAATCGCCGACGAGATCGACTACATCGGTGGCGCGCTCGGGACCGGTTCTGGCAGTGACCAGACCTTCGTCAATGCCATTGTGATGAAGGACTCCTTCGGCCTGGCGATGGACCTGATTGGCGACGTGGTGCGAAATCCCGTGTTCGCGCAGGAGGAGATCGATCGGCAGAAGCAGCAGGCGCTCTCGGGCCTGCAGGTCAGCCGCACCGACGCGGGCTACGTGGCCGGCGCGGTGGCCGATCGACTCATCTACGGGTTCCATCCCTACGGGTTGCCAAACTCCGGTACCGCGGAGTCGATCGCGAAGATTACGCGGGCTGACCTTCAGGCCTTTCACAAGGCGTGGTTCGTGCCCAACAACATGGTGCTCGCCATCGTGGGTGACATCACCCGCGACGAAGCGATGGCGGCGGCCGAGCGCGTCTTCGGGAAGTGGCCGCGCGTGAGTCTCCCCGCGTTGACCCTCCCGGAGGCTCCACCGTCGACCCGTCGCGTGGTGGTGGTCGACATGCCCGAGGCGGTGCAGACCGAGGTGCGCGTCGGAGAGCTCGGCATTCCGCGCAAGCATGCCGACTACCTGCCGATGGACATCGCGATCCGGATCCTGGGCGGCGAGGGCGCCAACCGGCTCCACCGTGTGCTCCGCTCGGAGCGCGGGTTGACCTACGGTGCCGAAGCGAACCTGGAGACGAACAAGCTCGCGGGCAGTTTCGTGGCCGAGACCAGCACGAAGACCAGCACAACCGGCGAAGCGCTGCAGTTGATGATTCAGGAGTTCGGCAAGCTCCAGCGCGAGCGGGTGGGAGAGCGGGAGCTGGGCGACGCGCAGGCCTATCTGGCCGGGGCGTTTCCGCTGACCATCGAGAGTCCCGACGCGATCGCCACGCAGGTCGTCTACACGCTCTTCCACGAATTGCCGCTGTCGGACGTCGGCACCTTTGCGCAGCGCGTGCAGTCGGTCACGCCGGATGACATCCAACGCGTGGCACGGCAGTACATCCATCCCGACCGCCTGTCGATCGTGCTGGTCGGCAATGCCAAGGCGTTTCTGCCGCAGTTGAAGTCGATCGGGCTTACGCAGTACGAAGTGATTCCCTTCGAGCAGTTGGACCTCACCGCGGCCTCGTTGCGGAAGGACGGGCCCAGGGCCGCCGTCCAAAGACCTACGCCCGGAGGCATCGCCTTGCGGGCCGTGATGGACGCGAGCCGCTCTACGGCCTATGCACCGCAGGCCGCTGCGGTCGGCCCCGACCCCCGAGCGAAGGAGCTGGTGGATCGTGCCGTGGCAGCCAAGGGTGGGCTGGCCGCGCTCAAGGCGGTGAAGACGATGATGGCCGAGGCCACCACCACCTTCCAGACGCCAGAGGGCCCCGTCTCCTCCTCCAGCACGAGCACCATGGCCTATCCGGGCCGGCTGCGGGTGGACGGCCGCGTGGGCAACGCCGAGGTCTCGCAGGTCTACAACGCCGGCACGGCCTGGGTGCGCGATCCCTCCGGGCTGCATGACGTGCCCGAGGAGATGAGCGACGGCTTTGCCGATAGCCTCCGCCGCGATCTCGTCACGCTGCTGCTGACGCTCGCCGAGGGTGCAGTGCCCGTGCGCCTCCGCCCCGAGGAGGGCGCCGACGGATTCGTCTACAAGGTGCTGGAAGTGACCGATCCGGATCCGTCCCGCGCGATTCGCGTGTGGCTCGACTCGAAGGGGCAGGTGGCGCGCCTTGCCTATGCGGCGATCGGTCCTGATGGCCGGCCCGCGCGCATGGAGGAGCGTTTCTCCGACTATCGTGCCGTGGACGGTGTGCAGATTCCCTTCAAGTCCGAGCTGTGGCAGAACGGGCGCCTGGCCGCGGACAGCCTGTTCACCCGCGTCACCATCAATCCGGTCGTCGAACCCGGCCGGTTTGAGAAGCCGCGCCGCTAGCCCCTCCGCATGACCGACGGCGTTGCGCAGTCACGTGTGCCTGGCCCGGTAACGGCGGCGCGCCCCCTGCGCGTGATGATCAGCTGCGGCGAGCCCTCGGGCGACCAGTACGCCGCGGACCTGACACGCGCGCTCAGGGCGCAGTCGCCGGGCATCGTGGTGCGCGGCATGGGTGGGCCGAAGCTCCGGGAGGCGGGGGCCGAACTCATCGCGGACTTCGCGGGCATCTCCGTCACCGGGATCACCGAAGCCGTGCGCGTGGTGCCGCGGTCGCTTGCGCTCATCAAGCAGCTCACCGCGGACGCGGAAGCGAACCGCCCCGACGTCTTCGTGGCGGTGGATTTCCCAGACTTCAACTTTCGCCTGATGGCCGCGTTGAAGAAGCTCGGTATCCCCGTCGTCTATTACATCAGTCCCCAGCTCTGGGCCTGGCGCGGCAGCCGCATGAAGACGATGCAGGCCCTCGTGGACCGGATCCTCGTCATCTTTCCCTTCGAGGAGCAGCTCTACGCAAACGCGGGTGTGGAGGCGCGGTTCGTCGGGCATCCGATGGTCGAAACGGCGCGGCCCACGGTGGGGCGGGAGGCCTTCTTTCGAGAGCTGGGCCTCAATCCCACCTGGCCGACGTTTGCCGTGCTCCCGGGCAGCCGGCACAACGAGATCCGGCGCCATGTGCCCGTGCTCGCCAAGGCGCTGCCGCTCATCTGGCGAGAGCTGGCGCGCGCGCAGTTCATCATCGCCGCCGCGCCCGGACTTCAGGACGCTGACTTCGCCCCGTTCGAGTGCGGTGGCCCGGGCCGGCCTGTGCTGGTGCATGGGCGCGCGGACGACGTCATCGCCGCGAGCGACGTGGTGATTACCGCGTCGGGGACGGCCACCACGCAGACGGCCCTCCATGAGACGCCGATGGTTGTCGTCTACAAGCTCTCGGCCACGACCTACGCGCTGGCGAAGCCCTTCGCACTTGTCGACATGTACGCCATGCCGAACCTGATCGCCGGACGGCGGATTGTGCCGGAGCTCATCCAGGGCGACTTCACCGCGGAGCGGGTGGCCGAGGAGGCTGTGCGCTACTTCACGACGCCGGGCCTCCGGCAGAAGGTGAGCGGGGACCTGGCGAACGTCCGTGCGCGCCTGGGCACGCCCGGTGCGAGCAGCCGCGCCGCCGAGGCGGTGCTGGAAGTGGCCCGCCGCTCCCACGGCTGATCCGCTCGAACGCTCGAAGAGCCCGGACTACGCCGTGGACGGTTGCCGGAGTGTGCTTCCTGCGCTCCTCGGGCGCATGAGAACGGCACTTGGGCTCGTTCACTTCAGTCGCGCTGGAAGCACACCCCGACGCCCGCCCCCGACGCCCACCCGGGCCAAGATCCTTCGGGGCGGCCGCCAGGGACGTGTTTCCTGCGCTCCGCCCCTCCGCTGTCTGCCCCTGCCGCCAGCGACAGGCGTCCTGCGCTGCGACCCTCATCGCCCGAGTGGGCATTGGATGTACGTGCATCCGATGCCTGCCCGGGCTTTCCCTCGTCCGGTGAGTTGCCCCGGGATCTGGGTCGAGGCGCCCGGGACGGACGACCGCAAAACGAGCCACGGAGCGCGACTGAAGTGAACGAGCCAAGGTGCTCTTCTCACGCGCCCGCGGAGCGCGAGTAGCTCGTTTTGCGGTCGTCCGTCCCGGGCGCCTCCAGCACCCGCCGATCCCGGTATGATCGGAAGGATGTCTACCCTTAACAGCTTCGGAACCCGCACCGCCCTGAAGGTCGGCGGTGAGACCTATCAGATTTACAGCCTGCCGACCCTGGCCAAGGCGTTTCCCGGCGTGGCCCGGCTGCCCTTCTCGATGAAGGTGCTGCTCGAAAACCTGCTCCGCCGCGAGGACAACGCCTTCGTGAAGGCGGATGACATCCGCGCCATGGCCGGGTGGGATGCGACCGGCTCGGCACAGAAGGAAATCTCCTTCATGCCGGCGCGCGTGCTGCTGCAGGACTTTACCGGCGTCCCCTGCGTGGTGGACCTGGCCGCGATGCGCGACGCGATGGTGGCCCTCGGTGGCAACCCCGACCGCGTGAATCCGCTCCAGCCCGTCGAGCTCGTCATCGACCACTCCGTGCAGGTCGACTACTTCGGTCGGCCCGACGCGCTCGCGCTCAACGCCGAGCTCGAGTTCTCGCGCAACAAGGAACGCTACGCCTTCATGCGCTGGGGCCAGACGGCCTTCAACAACTTCAAGGTGGTGCCGCCCGACACGGGCATCGTCCACCAGGTGAACGTCGAGTATCTCGCCCGCGTGGTCTTCTCCGAGACCGTCGACGGTGAGCAGGTGGCCTATCCGGACACCCTCGTCGGCACCGACTCGCACACCACGATGGTCAACGGCCTGGGCGTCGTGGGCTGGGGCGTGGGCGGCATCGAGGCCGAGGCTGCGATGCTCGGTCAGCCGTCCTCCATGCTCATCCCGAAGGTGCTCGGCGTCCGCCTCACCGGCAAGCTGCGTGAAGGCATCACCGCCACGGACCTCGTGCTCACCGTGACCGAGCGGCTCCGCAAGCACGGCGTCGTCGGCAAGTTCGTGGAGTTCTTCGGTGAGGGCCTCAAGCACCTCACCATTGCCGACCGGTCCACGCTCGGCAATATGTGCCCTGAGTACGGCGCCACCGTCGCCATCTTCCCGATCGACACGCTGACGCTCGACTACCTCCGCCTCACCAACCGCGATGCGTCGCGCGTGGCGCTCGTCGAGGCCTACGCCAAGGCGCAGGGCATGTGGCGCGAAGACGGCGCTGCGGATCCGATCTACTCCGAGACCATCGAGATCGACCTCAACGCCATCGAGCCCAGCCTCGCCGGCCCGAAGCGCCCGCAGGACCGCGTGTCGCTCAGCGGCGCCAAGTCCGCCTTCGCGACGGCGCTCCCCGGCATGCAGGCGCAGGTGAAGCCGCAGGCCAGGAGCGCGACCGCTGTGGCCGAGCCGCTCGTCGAGGGGCTGGATCACGGCGCTGTGGTGATTGCGGCCATTACGAGCTGCACCAATACCTCGAACCCCAGCGTGCTCGTGGCCGCCGGCCTCCTCGCCAAGAAGGCGCAGGAGAAGGGCCTCACCAGCAAGCCCTGGGTGAAGACCAGCCTCGCGCCCGGCTCGAAGGTCGTGACCGAGTATCTGGCGGCGGCAGGCCTCACGCCCGCGCTGGAGTCGCTCGGCTTCCACACCGTCGGCTATGGCTGCACCACCTGCATCGGCAACAGCGGTCCGCTGCCGGACGACGTGACGGCCACCATCCGCGAAAAGGGGCTCGTCGTCTGCTCCGTGCTCAGCGGCAACCGTAACTTTGAGGGCCGCATCCAGCAGGATGTGCGCGCCAACTACCTCGCCTCGCCGCCGCTCGTGGTGGCCTACGCCATTGCCGGCACGATGACCATCGACATCTCCACCGAGCCCCTCGGCACCGGCAAGGACGGCAAGCCCGTCTATCTCAAGGACGTGTGGCCGACCGCGCAGGAGATTCAGGAGACCGTGGCCCGCGTGGTGACCGCCGCGCAGTTCAAGGCGTCCTACGCCAATGTGTTTGACGGCGATGCCCGCTGGCAGGGGCTGCAGGTGCCCGAGGGCAACCGGTTCGACTGGGAGGGTGATTCCACCTACGTGCGCCGGCCCACCTTCCTCGAAGGCATGACGATGACGCCCGCGAAGGCGAGCGACATCGAGGGGGCGCGCGTGCTGGCGCTGCTCGGCGACAGCGTGACCACCGACCACATCTCGCCGGCTGGCAACATCAAGGCCGATAGCCCGGCCGGGAAGTATCTGACCGACCACGGCGTGAAGCCCGCCGACTTCAATTCCTACGGCGCGCGCCGCGGCAACCACGAAGTGATGATGCGCGGCACCTTCGCCAACACGCGCCTGCGCAACCAGGTGGCGCCCGGCACCGAAGGCGGCTGGACGACCCTGCTGCCGGATGGCGGCGTGATGTCCATCTATGACGCCTCGGTGAAGTATCGCGAGGCGGGCGTGCCGCTCATCGTGATCGCCGGCAAGGAATACGGCTCAGGCTCCTCCCGCGACTGGGCGGCCAAGGGCACTTTCCTCCTCGGCGTGAAGGCCGTGATTGCCGAGAGCTTCGAGCGCATCCACCGCAGCAACCTGGTGAACATGGGCGTGCTCCCGCTGCAGTTCAAGGCGGGGGAGAGCGCCGCGTCGCTGGGCCTCACGGGCACCGAGCGCTACGACCTCGCGGGCGTGGCCACCGGCCTCACGCCGCGTGGCGACCTCGTGGTGAAGGCCACAGCCGCTGACGGCACGGTGAAGACCTTCACGGCGACCATTCGCATCGATACGCCCGAGGAACTGGTGGCGTATTCCCACGGCGGCATCCTGCCGTATGTGGTGCGGCAGTTGGTGGCGAAGAAGTAGACCGCGCGCGAGCGCACCTGAAGTTGAAACGGCCGTCGGTGGGAAACCACCGGCGGCCGTTTGTGTTTGTGGGGCGGGACGGCCTAGATGACGGGAATGCCCACGTCCGAGAGGAACCTGAAGGTGCCGTCGTAGTAGCTCGACAGGCGCGTGTGGTCTTCACCCGAGCCAGGCGGCACAAAGATCACCATGCCCTGCCGCGCCCTCGTCAGCAGTACGCGATAGGTATTGAGCACGAACTGCCTATTGTCGGCGTTGTGAACGGCCGTCCACCGGGCGCCCTGGAAGTTGTGATGAGACCATGAGGACGGAGCGAAGCGAAGGTCGGCGTCCCACGTGACGCAGGCCCAGTCGACCTCAAGGCCCTGGACTTGGAACTCCGTGGCGGCGTCTTCGAGGAAGTCGCTCGAGCGCACGTCGTCTGAGGGGCCGAGAAACCAATGAATCGGGTTTACGTCGACGCGGACGTCGATCGCATGGGGTCGCAGGCGCATGGCTCTGGACGAGGCTAGGAGACCGAGCCGTTCGTTGCCCCGCGCCTTCGACCGAAGCCAGGTCTTTGCGGCGTGTAGATCGCGGGTCAGTGCGAGGGGATATGCACCTTCGAGGCTCTGCAGCTGGCGTCGAGCGCCAGCGCCGTCTCGCTCGAGGACGGCGCGAACGAAGGTAGATAGCGCTTCGGTTCGAAAAGACCGCATCGATGTGGACAGGTGTAGGTCCGAGTGGAAGTGCAGCCGATTGGCAAGTCCAAGTGCGCGCAACGCCCGTTCGGCGCCGTAATCTGGGTCGGAGAGTTGCGGCGGTACGAAGGCCTGCCACGGCGTCTGTGTTGCCGCCAATGCCTCGAGCCATCCGGCAATGCCCGCTTCCCCACGGTTGATTTCTTGCCCCTCTCCGACCAGGCAGATCACGGCCGACCAGTCCTCGTGCCGAGCCATGCATTCCAGTAGAAACGCCGGCTCGGAGTGAGTGAAGTGGGCTACGCCCTTTCGACGCTTCATGAAGTTCGCGGTTGCGGACGCGTTCCAGGCACGTTGGGCTTCGTCGAAGATGGCGACGTGGTCGGCCGGTGCGGCTGGGTCCCGAAGGCCCGCGTCCCGGAAGTGGTGAACGTTCTGAATGAAGGCTTTGACCTTCTCTTGAACCGCTCCCTTGCGAGGCTTCGGTAGTGTGCCTCTTAGGCGGGTCAGTTCATCCCGAGTGAGTGCCTCCCGCAGAACGGCGACCAGCGGTCCGTTACCTGAGAGGAAGACCGCATGCGTGGAGCCGGGTTCGCTGTGCTGCGTCGCCACGTTCAGGCCGACGAGTGTTTTGCCGGCGCCTGGCACGCCAGTCACGAAGATGACGGACTTCTTACCGTCCCGCTTCGCGGCATCGATCAGGGTGTCGATGGCTTGCGATGTCTGCGCGAGGTTCTTGGCTCCTGCGTCATGCCGGGCGATCGCGGCGACTGAGTGACGGGCGTAGAGCGCTTTCGCGGCCTCGATGATCGTTGGCGTCGGACGGTACGGAGCGGCAATCCACTCCTTCGCGTCGAATGGTGCGTCGCGGAGGACCGCCGTTGAGCCCATCAGGGCGGGGAACTCCGCGACAGTGCAGTGAGCTGGTGGGTAGACGCCGTCCTCAGAGGGCTGGCCGAACGGTCGAGAGCCGCCTGACGCTTCCGTCGCGACGAGGACGGGGAAGATCAGAAGGTGATGGCTGGCAGCGTGAAAGTTCTTCAGGTCCAGCGCGTAGTCCCAGACCTGATTTGTGTCGGCTCTGGTGAAGTGCTTCTGGCCGACCTTGAACTCGATGACGACAATGGCGTTTTGGAGCAAGACAATCGCGTCGGCCCGGCTGCCCAGTCGTGGGACGGTGAATTCGAGGCAAAGATGTCCCTGGACATCGATGAGGGCGTTCCTGAGGATTGCTAGCTCCTCCTTCCACGCCTCGACCTGCGCCTGCATCGCGCCGTCGCGGTTGAGCATCCCGAGGACGTGCTCATCGGACTGCCTGAGGAACGTATCGATCGGGGCGTCGTAGTAGGCCGCCAGCCCAGGTGGTGTCGCCATCGGGACGCCAGGATAGATCGAGGTCTAGGCGGTTGGCATCTGTTACCGTGCGTCTGCCTCGTTGCGCCGCCGCTTCAGCTTCCTCAGAATCACCGCCTTCGCCTGCTTTCGGTCATGGACGTCGTAGTCCCGGTGAGGCGCGTCCGGTGGCGTGGGGTACTTCTCGAGAATCCGCTGGATGATGCGCTGAGGATTTCGCGACGGAGCCATGGCGCAAAGATAGGCTCGCAACGCGCTCCCGTCAACGCGGAAGTGACTCGGGTATCCGCCCGTCCTACTCAAACACGACCGTCTTGTTCCCGTACACGAGCACCCGGTCCTCCAGGTGCCACCGGACGGCGCGTGAGAGCACATTGCGCTCCAGGTCGCGGCCCTTCCGCACGAGATCCTCGGGTGTGTCGCGGTGCGACGCGCGGATGACGTCCTGCTCGATGATGGGGCCCTCGTCCAGATCCGTCGTGGCGTAGTGTGCGGTGGCGCCGGTCAGCTTCACGCCGCGTGCGTGGGCCTGATGGTAGGGCCGCCCGCCGATGAAGGCGGGCAGGAACGAGTGGTGGATGTTAATGATGCGCGCGGGGAACTGCGCGACGAACTCGGCGCTCAGGATTTGCATGTAGCGCGCCATCACGACGAGGTCCACGTCCAGCGACTGGAGCAGCGCGATCTGGGCGTCTTCCTGCGCGCGCTTGTTGGTCTTGTCGACGGGGAACACGCGGTAGTCGAGTCCGAACCAGCGGGCCACGGGCTCGAGGTCCGGATGGTTGCTGACGATCACGGGGATGTCGCACACCAGCTCGCCGGCCTTGTGGCGCAGGAGCAGGTCGTAGAGGCAGTGGTCGTACTTGGACACGAAGATGGCCATCCGCTTGCGCCGTGCCCCGTAACGGATGGACCACGCCATTTCAAAGCGGCTGGCCACCTCGCTGACGGCGCGCTCAAGCCCGACACGGTCGGTGTGGAGCTGGCGCACATCGAAGTGGATGCGCTGAAAGAACTGCTGGGCGTCCGCGTCGGTGTGCTGGTCGGCGTCCAGGATGTTGGCGCCATGGCCGTAGAGGAGCTGGGCGAGGGCGGCCACGAGGCCGGGCCGATCTGGGCAGGACACGAGGAGGGTGGCCAGGTGCTCTGGCGCGGCCGGTGCGGTCATGGTTGACGCCTACTGTGCCACAATGGGGCGTGTATTCGTGAATACACGCAGGAGAAGCCCATGCCAGCTCAGCCTCGTTCGGCCGTTCTGACCATTCGCGTGCCCGCCTCCCTGGAGCGCCGGATCGCCCGCGTGGCCCGTCAACGGAAGGCCACGAAGGCCACCGTATTGCGTGAGGTCATCGATCGGGAATTCGGAGTCGCCAGACTGACTCCGGCCGAGGAACTGCGACGTCAGTCGTTACTCGTGAGCGGTCTGCCCTCAGCGCGGGAGGTGCTCGAGTTCATCAGCGCGGCCGCCGACGAGACGGGATGGGAATGAGACGCGGCGCCATTGTGGTGGTCGCGGCCCGCGGGGCCTATACCGGGAAGCCGCGCCCGGCCGTGGTGGTGCAATCCGACGCTGTCAGCGAGACCTTCGAGAGCGTGACGGTGTGCCCTGTGACCTCAGCTCTTGTTGATGATGCGGCGGCCTTCCGCGTCATGCTGTCGAGCAGCCGGCGAACGGGCCTTCGTGCTCCGTCGCAGGTGATGGTGGACAAGGTTGGCAGCGTGCCCCGCGCCCGGATCTCCTCCGAGATTGGCGAGTGCAACGAACGCGAGATGGCCGCGATCGACGAAGCCATTCGGGGCTGGCTCGGTCTGGACTGACCGGTGGCCCTCACAGCGGCCGCTCTCAAGGCCCACGCCGCCTCGCTCGGCTTCGACCTCTGCGGCATCACCGCGGCCGTCAACGTCCCTGAGCTCGCCTTCCTCGACGAGTGGCTGGCCCGGGGCTACGCCGGCAACATGGCGTGGATTGCGCGGACGGCGGAGCAGCGCAAGGACCTGCAGCGCGTGCTCCCGGGCGCGAAGAGCGTCATCGTCCTCGGCACGGTCTACAACACGGCTCGGCCGTATTCCACGGAGGTGGCGGACCGGAGTGCGGCTGTCATCTCGCGCTACGCCTGGGGCGACGACTACCACGACGTGCTGATGGCGCGGATGGAGCAGTTGCTGGCCTGGATGCGGGAGCAGGCAGCAGAGCCCTTCGAGGCGCGGGCGTTCGTCGACGGCGGCCCGGTGCAGGAGCGCATCTTCGCGCAATATGCCGGCCTGGGCTGGATCGGCAAGCACGCCTGCGTCATCAGCGAGCGGCTGGGTTCGTGGCTCTTCCTCTCCGAAATCGTGACGACGCTGGAGCTGGCGGCTGATGTGCCGGCGGTGGACCAGTGCGGCACCTGCACGCTGTGCATCGAGGCGTGTCCCACCCAGGCGATTGTGGAGCCGCACGTGGTGGACTCGCGCCGGTGCCTGTCGTATCTGACGATCGAAGAGCGGGGCGACATCCCTGAGGAGCTCCGCGCGGGCCTGGGCAACCGCGTCTATGGGTGCGATGTGTGCCAGGACGTCTGTCCGTTCAATCAGGCTCCGGCGGTGAGCACGGACCCGGTGTGGCAGCCCCGGTCCGGGCTGGATGGCGCGACCTCCGCCGCCCTCTGGCGGATGCCGGATGCGGACCTGCGTGGCCTGACGAAGGGGAGCGCGATGACGCGGGCGAAGCTCCCGATGCTGCGGCGCAATCTGGCGCTGGCGCTGCAGGCGAGCGGGGCGGAGGAAGACCGCGCGGCACTGGCTGAAGAAAGCCCGGACCGTCCATCTGCGGCCGACGCACTGGTGCAGCGACACATTAGAATCAAGGCATGAACTCGGAAACCCCGGACACGCCCTCGGCGGCCCCGCTCATGCTCGTGTCCATGCCGCAGATGAACGACCCGAACTTCGCGAAGACGGTCGTCCTGCTCTGCGACTACACCTCGGATGGCGCGTTCGGTCTGGTGGTCAATCGCCAGATGACGGAACCGGCCTGGTCGCTCGTGAAGCCGGAAACGCCGGTGCATGTGGACCCGACGGTGCATCTGTGGATCGGGGGTCCGGTGGATCAGCAGCGCACGTGGGTGCTGATGTCGGAGCCGCAGGGGCCGGAGGAAGACCAGCGGGAGATCTGCCCCGGCGTGCTGCTCTCGGCCTCGCAGTCGCTCACGTTGCAACTGCTGCAGGCGCCGCCGACGAGCAAGGTCCGCGTGATCGCGGGCTACGCCGGCTGGGGCGCGGGGCAACTGGAAAAGGAGCTGACGGAGTCGGGCTGGCTGACGCTGCCGGTTGATCCACAGCTCATCTTCGGTGTGCCGTCCGATCAGATGTGGGAAACGGCGCTGAGCCGCATCGGCGCGGCGCCGTCATCGTTCCAGCAAAGCTCGGGCGTGCACTGAGCACGTCCGTTCCTTCAGAGGTCGCCATGCGTTCGGCCATTCTGCTCACGGTGCTTGCCATGTTCACGATGTCCTGCTCGGCGCCCTCCTCGGGCCCGTCCTCCACGGTTCCTAAGACCCCCGCGCCATCCGCCGAGGCCACGCGCCTCACCCAGATGGCGGCGCGCTTCGCCCCTGTCGACCTCGTGGCCGATGTGCAGGCCCTTCCGGAGAACGAACGGAAGGCGCTCGGCAAGATTGTGGCGGCGGCTCGCTTGATGGACGCGCTCTTCCTGCGTCAGGCCTGGGCGGGGAACGAATCGCTCCTCCTCTCGCTCCTGCAGGACGAATCGCCCGAAGGCAAGGCACGCCTGCACTACTTTCTGATCAACAAGGGGCCGTGGTCTCGGCTCGACCACTTCGAGGCGTTCGTTCCGGGCGTGGGCAAGCGCCTCGACGAAGGCAACTTCTATCCGGCTGGCGCCACGAAGGCCGAGGTGGAGGCGTGGATCAAGTCGCTGCCCCCGGCGCAGCACGAGGCGGCCACGAGCTACTTCACGACGATCCGTCGCGGGCCGGACGGCAAGTTCCTCTCGGTGCCCTACAGCCAGGAGTATCAGGGCGAGCTGGGGCAGGCGGCGGCGCTGCTGCGCGAGGCGGCGGCGCTCACCACGCAGCCGACGCTCAGGGCCTTCCTCGAGAAGCGCGCGGCGGCCTTCATCAGCAACGACTACTACGCGAGCGACGTGGCGTGGATGGAGCTGGAGGCCTCGATCGAGCCGACGATTGGCCCCTACGAAACCTACGAAGACGAGTGGTTTGGCTACAAGGCGGCCTTTGAGGCCTTCATCGGCATCCGTGATGATGCCGAGACGGACAAACTGAAGCACCTGAGCGCGGAGCTGCAGGAGCTGGAAGACCACCTGCCGATTGAGCCGTCCCTCCGGAACACGTCGCTCGGAGCGATGGCGCCCATTCGCGTGCTGAACACGGTGTTCTCAGGGGGCGATGGCAACCGCGCCGTGCAGACGGCGGCCTTCAACCTCCCGAATGACGAGCGCGTCATCAAGGAGAAAGGCTCCAAGCGGGTGATGCTGAAGAACAACCAGCAGGCCAAATTCCAGATGGTGCTGGTGCCCATCTCGAAGGTGGCACTCTCGCAGAAGGACCAGGCGCAGGTTTCGTTCGACGCCTTCTTCACGCACATCCTGATGCACGAGCTGATGCACGGCCTCGGGCCGCACAACATCACGGTGGGCGGTAAGGCCTCGACGGTCCGGCTGGAGTTCAAAGACACCTACAGCGCCACGGAAGAAGCCAAGGCGGATATCTCCGGCCTCTGGGCACTGCAGTACCTGATCGACAAGGGCACGCTGCCGAAGGCGCTGGAGCCGCAGATCTACACGACGTTCCTGGCCTCCTGCTTCCGGTCCATCCGCTTCGGCATCAACGAGGCGCACGGGCGCGGCATCGCGATTCAGCTCAACTACTTCCTCGACCACGGGGGCGTGACGGTGGCGGCAGACGGCACCTTTGCCATCGATGCCTCGCGCATCAAGCAGAACGTGGCCGACCTGACGCGCGACCTGATGACGATGCAGGCGAAGGGCGACTACGCCGCGGCCCGGGCGCTCATCGACACACAGGGCGTCATCCGGCCGCAGGTGAAAGCCGTGCTCGACCGCCTGAACGACGTGCCGGTGGATATCGAGCCGCGCTTCGTCAGCGTCGCGGGGCTCTAGGTCGCTCCGCGTCAGATGGCACAGGCCCCAGTGACGTTGCACAGAGGGCTGATGCCTGTGCCCCATCTCCGTTCACTCGTGCCCTGGCGTGCCCTGGTGACGGCTGGCCTCGTGCTGAGCCTGACGGCGTACGCGGATGCCCAGACACCGGACCCCCACGCCGGCCATCAACACCCGACCCCGGCAGTGCCTGCGTCGGAAGCACCTGCTCCGGAGGCGCCAGCCCCTGACGCGCCGGCTCCTCAGCCATCCGATCCTCATGCCGGACACGCCCCGGACCCGCACGCGGGGCACGACATGGGTCACATGGCCGGTCACGACATGTCGGCGCACACGATGACCGGCCCTGGCGGTGTGCCGATGAACCGGTTGGCGTCAGGCACCAGTTGGGTGCCGGACACCACCCCGATGCGAGGCGTGTCACCCAAGGCTGGTGCGTGGACGGTGATGCTGATGGGACAGGCCTTCGGGCAGGTCTTCCACGAAGGCGGCTTCTTTGGCGGCACGCAAGCGGGCAGCATCAACTGGGGCATGGCAATGGCGCAGCGGAAAGTCGGCGCGGGCTGGCTCACGCTGAACGGCATGGGGAGCGCCGAGCCCTGGACGATTCGCGGCTGCGGGTATCCCGACATGTTCGCCACGGGTGAACTGTGCGGCGGCGAGCCGATTCACGAGAAGCAGCATCCGCACGATGCGGTGATGGAGCTGGCCGCGTCCTATACGCGACCCCTTCGTCCCGGACTGTTCGTGCAGGTCTACGGTGGACCCGCCGGTGAGCCGGCGCTTGGCCCGGCAGCGTTTCCGCATCGCGCGTCGTCAACGATCAATCCGATGGCGCCGATCTCCCACCACTGGCTCGACGCCACGCACATCACCTACGGCGTGGCGACGGCCGGAGTCTTCACGGCTCGCTGGAAGGCGGAGGCCTCCGTGTTCAACGGGCGGGAGCCCGACGAGAACCGACACAACTTCGACCTGGCACCGCTGGACTCCTACTCGGGCCGTGTGTGGTGGATGCCGTCTCCCGCGTGGGCCGTGCAGGTCTCGGCCGGGCATCTGAAGGACGCCGAACCGGCACACGAGGACCTGACCACCGTGGACAAGAATCTGACGACCGCCTCGGTGAGTTACAACAGGCGGCTGGCGGGGACGGAGGCGCAGTGGGCATCGACGGTCGCGTGGGGTCGCGCTGTCGAGACGCGCCGCCCCGCTACGCAGTTCCTGCTCATGGAAACTTCCGTGGCGCGCAGCCCGCACGACACCTGGTTCGGCCGTGCCGAACTGGGGACCAAGTCCCCACATGACGTCAGCATCCACGGTCTCACGGAGCCGCAAGGCATGGGCAAGCTCCAGGGTGGCTACGTCCGCCATGCCTCACCGTGGCGGGGCTGGCAACCGGGCGTGGGCTTTACGGTGTCGGCGGCACTGGCCAATGCGTTGCTGGGTCCGCGGTATGGTGGACGCGTGACCTACGGCAGTGGCGTGTTCGTGACCATCCGCCCGGCGGTGATGCGGTGATTCGCCTCGCGCTTGGCGTGGTCCTCGGCGTGGTGCTGATGGTGGCAGCAGCCGTGAACATCGTGCGGACCACGAGCCTGGACGCGGTAGAGGCTCCGGGATTCATCGAAGTCCGCCTGATGGGGTGGCTGCGCGGCTATGCGACGCCTCCGGAAGTCGCGGCCCGCACCAACCCCGTGGCCGAATCTCGGGAGCGCATGCGCGAGGCGCGGGCGCACTACGCTGACCACTGCGCGACGTGCCATGGGGCCGACGGCAGCGGCGAGACACCCATCGGCCGAGGGCTCTCGCCCCGTCCGCCGGATCTGCGGGCGGCGCCGACCCAGCGCCAGAGTGATGGTGCACTCTTTCACGCGATCGAGCGGGGCGTGCGCTTTACGGGGATGCCGGCGTTCACCACCGCGACTCCTGATGGTGAAGCGGCGAGCTGGGCGCTCGTGCGCCTGATTCGGACGATGCCGCGCTGGTCGCCCTCCGACGTGCAGGACGTCCGCAGTCAGATGCCACGGCCACCAGCGGAGATTCGCCGCGAACTCGATGATGAACGGTTCCTTGAAGGAGGACAGCCATGATTCGCTCACGTACGCTCGCTGCCGCCGCCCTGTGTCTGGGGCTTTCCTATCCTGTCTTGGCCCATGAAGGGCACACGCACACCGTCCGGGGCACCGTCACGAAAGTGGCCGCGGGCCAGGTGGAGGTCAAGACGACGGATGGCAAGCTCGAAACGGTGCTGACGACTGCGAAGACCATCGTCACGCGTGGCACCGCCGCGGCGACACTCGCCGACCTTGCCGTGGGGCAGCGCGTGGTGCTGGATGTCGGCGCGGGCAAGACGCCGCTCACCGCCAATGGGATCAAGCTGGGCCCGGCCGCCGACGCGGGAGCCGAAGACCCCCACGCGCAGCACAAGGCGGCCACGAACAACCCGCACGCGGACCACGGTGGTGCGGCTGAAAAGAAGGTCGCCGGGAAGCCCGGCGAGAAGAAGGGCTGCTGCGCGAAGTAGCCCGAGCGGCCCGCGGTCGGGACGCCTAGTTCATCGAGCAGGCGCCGGGGCCGCGGGGATCCCCGCAGGAGCCGCAGGGGCCCGGTGCGCTCATCCTCGGCGCGGCGCTCTTGGTCTGGGCCGCAAACACAGAGAGACGCTTCTGCAGGTCGTGGCCGGCGCAGGCCGGGCAGGCCGGCTGCTCGGAGCCACGCACCAGGACCTCGAACTGGTGATCGCACGTTTTACAGGCGTATTCGAAGAGTGGCATGGGGAAACCTCAATGTCCCCAGTGTACCCGGGGCCGGGTGGGCAGGGCCTAAAGGGGGGCGCCGTGCCATACTGGACAGATGCCGTCCCAGCAAACTTCGCGCCTGATCGCCAATCCCCTTCGCCGTAACGTCGCCATCATCGCCCACGTCGACCACGGCAAGACCACCCTCGTCGACGCCCTGCTCCGGCAGAGCGGCGTCTTCCGCGCCAACCAGGAGCTGGTGGACCGCGTGATGGACAGCAACGACCTGGAGCGCGAGCGCGGCATCACCATCATGGCCAAGAACACGGCCGTGCACTACAAGGACCTCCTCATCAACATCGTGGACACGCCTGGCCACGCCGACTTCGGCGGCGAGGTGGAGCGCACGCTCTCGATGGTGGACGGCGTGATGCTGCTGGTGGACGCGTCGGAAGGCCCCCTGCCGCAGACGCGCTTCGTGCTGCGCAAGGCGCTCGAGCGGGGGCTGTCGCCCATCGTCGTGCTCAACAAGATTGACCGCCCCGACGCGCGAGCGCAGGAAGTCCTGAATGAGGTTTACGACCTCTTCATCGACCTGGATGCGACCGAGCAGCAGATTGAGTTCCCGGTGCTCTTCGCGAACGCGCGGGCCGGCACGGCCAGCACCTCCATGACCGAGCAGGGGCCGGACCTGCAGCCGCTCTTCGAGGCGATTGTGGACTACGTGCCGCCGCCGCACGGCGACACGACGGCGCCCCTGCAGATGCTGGTGGCCAATCTCGACGCGAGCGAATACCTGGGCCGCATCGCCATCGGCCGCATCTTCAACGGTACGGTCCGTTTGAATGACCCGATCGCCGTCATCAAGCTCGACGGCACCTCCTTCACGACGAAGGTCACGAAACTCTTCTCCTTCGATGGCCTGAGGCGGGTCGAGGTCAACGAGGCCATGGCGGGCGATGTGGTCTGCCTCGCCGGCATCGAAAACATCACGATTGGCGAAACGATCTCCGACCCCGAGACGCGGGTGCCGATTCCGCCCGTCGCGGTGGATGAGCCGACCGTCTCGATGATCTTCGGCGTCAACACCTCGCCGATGGCCGGTCGCGACGGGCAGTATGTGACCTCGCGTAACCTGCGCGATCGGCTCCAGAAGGAGTTGCTCGGCAACGTGTCGATGCGCGTCGAAGACACCGACACACCCGAGCAGATGAAGGTCATCGGCCGCGGTGAGTTGCAGCTCTCGATTCTGATCGAGATGATGCGCCGCGAGGGCTACGAGATCCAGGTCTCGCGGCCCGAGATCGTGATCCGCGAGATTGACGGCAAGCGTATGGAGCCGGTCGAGGATCTGATCGTCGACGTGGCCGAGGAGTACCAGGGCGTTGTCATTGCCCTGGCCGGCACGCGCAAGGGCATCATGTCGCGGATGGTGAATCACGGCAGTGGCCGGGTCCGCCTCGAGTTCCGCATCCCGACGCGCGGCCTCATCGGCTTCCGCTCGCAGTTCATGACGGACACCAAGGGCACCGGCATCATGAACCACCTGTTCGCGGCCTGGGAGCCGTGGCACGGCGCCATCCCGTCGCGGACCACGGGAGCCCTCGTCTCGGATCGCGGCGGCGTGGCCACCGCCTATGCCATCTTCAACCTGCAGGAGCGGGGCGAGATCTTCATCGAGGCGGGCGTGCCGGTCTACGAGGGCATGATCATCGGTGAGAATGCCCGGGCGCGTGACATGGATGTCAATGTCACCAAGGAAAAGAAGCAGACGAACATGCGGGCGTCCTCGGCCGACGAGGCCATGCGTCTGGTGCCGCCGCGGCTGTTGAGCCTGGAGCAGTCCATCGAGTTCATCAATGACGATGAACTCGTGGAGATCACGCCGAAGCACATCCGTCTCCGCAAGCGCATCCTGTCGGCCAATATGCGGCCCAGGCCATCAGAGGACTAGTCGCCGGACTACTCGCTCGCCCGCGCCCGGTTCGCCCGGCGTGTTTGAGCGGGTGGCCGTGCTAACGTAGGTTCCCGCATGTCCGAACCGTCACTCCCGTCCGCACTCTGGAAGCAGATGTCCGCCGATCACCGCCTGCAGGCGGCTGAGGCGTTCTGGCAGGATCCGAACGGCGCCAACGAGCAGGGCGAGGCCCTCGCCACGATCGCGACGCGGCTGAAGTTCCGGCCGAAGAGCGTGATCGGGCTGCCGGTCGCCCGCAAGGCGCAGTATCTGGTGGCGCTGCCGTTTGTCTCGGAACTCGTAGCGGCCCGGTTGCTGGTGGCGTACCACATCATCCACCAGCGTCCGATGATGGCCGCGTTCCTCGACCACCTCGGTATTACGCACGAGGACGGCCTCATCGAGGACGAAGAAGTCACGCCGCCCGGTGACCCGAAATTGGCTGCTGCCGCCAAGGCGCTTGCGGCGTCGTTCCCGGCCGAGGATGTGGCGCTCTATCTCTCGACGCTGACCTGGCAGGATCCGGACGCGTGGGGCTCGCTCGCGGACATGCCCGAAAGCCGAATCCCCGCTCGCACCTGATATGGACTGGATGACGAGCGCCGAGGGCTGGGTCGCGCTGCTGACCCTGACCGCGCTTGAGATCGTCCTCGGCGTCGACAACATCGTCTTCATCTCGATCCTCGCGGGGAAGCTTCCGCGGGCGGATCAGCCCCGGGCCAGACGGCTGGGGCTCTTCCTGGCGATGTTCATCCGCATTGGGCTGCTGGTGTCCATTGCGTGGGTCATGAGTCTGACGACCCCGCTCATCACCATCCTGACCCGTGCCCTGTCGGGCCGCGACCTGATCCTGCTCATCGGTGGCCTGTTCCTCATCGGCAAGAGCACGCAGGAAATCCACGACAAGCTCGAGGGGGCCGATCATCAGGCGGGACCGGCCCGAGCCGCCGCGTCCTTTGCTGCGGTCATCGCCCAGATTCTCGCGCTCGACATCGTGTTCTCGATTGACTCGGTGATTACCGCCGTCGGGATGGCCGAGCACGTCGAGATCATGATCGCGGCGGTGGTGATTGCGGTGGGCGTGATGATGCTCTCGGCCGGTGCCATTGCCGACGTGGTGGATCGCCACCCGACGCTCAAGGTGCTGGCGCTCAGCTTCCTCCTGCTGATTGGCACCTCACTGGTCGCCGAGGGGCTGGGGCAGCACATCCCGAAGGGCTATGTCTACTTCGCGATGGGCTTCTCGGTGTGCGTCGAGCTCGTCAACCTGCGCGTCCGGGCGAAGGCCGCGCCGGTCCACCTGCACCGGCAGTTGCCCGACTAGTGGCCAACGCGCCAGGTGCCGCCCGCCTCGAGTCCCTCGGTTGGGACGACCGTTGGCGCGCGGCGTTTGAGGCCGTGGGCGCGCCCGCGGACGTCGTGCCGGGCCGCGTCGCGATCGACTTCAACCATCTGTATCGCCTGCAGCTCGCCTCGGGCGAGGTCGAAGGCGCCGTGTCCGGGAGGCTCAAGCATCGCGCTCACAGCCGCGCCGAGATGCCCGCCGTCGGTGACTGGGTGGTCGTCCGCCCGGGTGAACCGGGTCAGCTGGCCTCCATCCGTTCGGTACTGCCACGGCGGACACGCTTCTCGCGCAAGGTGGCCGGAGAGGTGACAGACGAGCAGATCGTGGCGGCCAACGTCGATCTGGTCTTTCTGGTCATGGCCCTCGATGCCGACTTTTCCGTGCGGCGCCTGGAGCGGTATCTGCTCCTCTCGCGAGACAGCGGCGCCGCGCCCGTGGTGCTGCTCACCAAAGCGGATCTCTGCGACGACGTGCCTGCGCGCGTGGCCGAGGTGCGGGCGGCCACCGGTGGCCTGCCTGTCCACCTTGTCAATCCCCGCCTGGGCGAGGGCATGGCGGCGGTGGAAGCCTGCCTGGCGCCCGGCCGTACGGCGGCGTTCCTGGGCTCGTCGGGCGTCGGCAAGTCCACGCTGATCAACCAGCTGGCCGGGGATGAGCGCCAGCGCACGAACGAAGTGCGGGCGTCGGACTCCAAGGGGCGTCACACGACGACCCGCCGCGAACTGATCCTGCTGCCGTCAGGTGGCCTCGTGGTCGACACCCCGGGCATGCGCGAACTCCAGCTCTGGGATGTGGGCGAGGCGGTGCGTGAGGCGTTTGACGACATCGAAGCGCTCGCCTCCGGCTGCCACTTCACGGACTGCCGGCATGCGGGGGAGCCGCGCTGCGCGGTGGCGGTGGCGGTGGCCGACGGCCGGCTGACGACCGCCAGGCTCGAGAGCTATCAGGCGCTCCAGGCCGAGCTGGCGCACCTGGGCCGACAGCAGGACGAGAAGCTCCTGCTGGATGACAAGCGGCGGTCGAAGATGGCGGGAAAGGTGCCGAAGTCCCGGCAGCGGGAGAAGGACCGGGCCTAGCGGGTCGCCGGTTCCGGGTCGGCGTCTGGGTCTGGTGTGGCGGTGCGCTCTGACGCGGGCCGGGGCAGCGGAATGACGATGTCGTCCGGCGGCACTTCCATACCCGTCGGGTGCACGCGCATCGTGGGGCGGAGTGGCGCAGCCGGGACCACTGCGTCGGCCACCCAACTCGGGAGTGGCTTCAGCTGAAGCGACACGGCGATCGCCGCGGCCAGCACGAGCAGGACGAGCGCGGCCACCCAGGGCCACCGCCTCCGATGAGCGTTCTGGCCGTTGAACGAGGCAAAGGTGGAGCCGCTGGACGGCGCCGTGAGTTCGAGCGAGGCGGCCGCCTGCCGGACATGCCCGGCGGAGACGAGATCCTGCGCATCCTGCGCCGCGAACGCCAGTGCCCGGTCGCAGAGCAGATTGATGATGCGGGGTATGCCTGTGGCAATGCTCCAGACGGTGGCGAGGGCGTCGTCGGTGAACACGACCTCGCGCGTTGGTGCACCCACCGCGATGCGGTGCCGGATGTAGGCGTCAGACTCCTCGCGTGTCAGCGGCGTCAGCGTCGCACGCAGCGAGATGCGCTGGGCGAACTGGCGCATGTCGGCGTGGCTCAGCGTCTCGAGCAGGTTGAGCTGGCCGACGAGGAGGATCTGCAGGAGCTTCGTGTCGCTGGCTTCAAGATTCGACAGCACGCGGATCTGTTCGAGCACGGACTTCGAGAGGTGCTGGGCTTCGTCGATGATGAGGATGGCCGTGCCGCCGATGGGGCCGATGGACTGCAGGAACTCGTAGAGCGTCGACATCATGTCGTGCGTGCTCGGCGGGTCCAGGCGATCGGCGCGGACGGCGTCGCGCGAGACCACGCCGAAGTCGGTCAGGACCTCGCGCAGCAGTTCGTCGACGGAGAGAAACGGATTCAGAATGAGCGAGGTGAACGCCGTGGGCCCCATCTCCGTCAGCAGTGCCCGGCACAGGGTCGTCTTGCCGGTGCCGATGTCGCCGGTGAGCACGAGAAAGCCTTCGCGCCGGCGCAGCGCCTGCAGCAGGCGGCCGGTGGCCGCATCATGAGACGCGCTGCGATAGAGGAATTTCGGATCAGGCGACAGCGCGAAGGGCCGTTGCGCGAATCCGAAGTACTGCTCGTGCGCGAGCATCGACGGCTGGTTGGACGAGAGCGACAGGCTCACCGGCTGCAAGGATAGCAGTGCCGCGCCTTTTCCCTATAATCCCCGCACCCGGAGGCTGTCATGGTGTGTGTTCCCGTTCTGGCGTTGATGCTGGCCCTGCAGGCCGCCCCGTCCAAGCCCGCGCCGAGGTCGGCGCCACGGCCCGCGCCACGGCCGCAGCCGGCCGCGCCGGCCGCTCCCGCCGCCCCGGTCTACTTCACGTCGCCTCTCATTCCGGATGAGATGCGCGGGAAGCAGGCCGTGCTGGAGACGTCGCAGGGTGTCATCGTCATCGACCTGCTGCCTGAGGCGGCGCCGACGCACGTGGCGCACTTCATCGTGCGGGCCCGTGAGGGCGCCTACAACGGCACCGTGTTTCATCGGGCTGTGCCGCTCGGCATCATCCAGGGCGGTGACCCGCTCTCGAAGGATCCGTCGCAGAAGGCGCGCTACGGCACGGGCGGACTGAATGTGTTGCGCTTTGAAGGGAATCCCGAGAAGCACACGCGCGGGGCCGTTTCGGCCGTGCTCGTGCCCGGGAAGCCCGACAGCGCCGGCGCGCAGTTCTTCATCTGTGTCTCCGACCAGGCGGCGCTCGACGGGCAGTACACCGTGTTTGCCCGCGTCGTCGAGGGCATGAACGTCGCGCAGACGATCTCGCAGCAGCCGGCGGACGCGGCGGGGTTGCTGACGGACCGTGTCGAGATCCGCACGGTGAGCATCCGTGACAAGCCGGCGCCTCTGCCGGTGCCGTTTGTCTCCGAGACACTTGACCAGCTCGCGGGTTACCGGGCCGTCATCGAGACCTCGATGGGGAATATCACCGTGGCCTTCTTTCCGGACCGGGCGCCGAATCATGTCCGGAACTTTCTCCGCCTCGCGCAGACCGGAGTCTATGACGGCACGGCGTTTCACCGCGTGGCCAAGGGCTTCGTGATCCAGGGCGGGTATCTCCCGTCACGCAAGGACCCGCTCAGCGACCGGCAGGAGGGCCTGGTGAAGCCGCTCCAGCCTGAGTTCAATGGCACGAGCCATGAGAAGGGCATTCTCTCGATGGCGCGCGGCGAGGATCCGGCGAGCGCCACGACCTCGTTCTTCATCGTGACGGCGCCCTCGTCCGGCATCGACGGGAAGTACACCGTCTTCGGTCGTGTGGTCGACGGGCTGGAGGTGGTGGAGCGGATTGAGGCCGTGCCGGTCAACGGGGAAACCCCGCTGACGCGCGTGGACGTGACCCGCGTGCGCCTGCTGGCTCCCTAACGCCGGGCCCGAGGGCCGGCGACACGGGCAGCGGGGGCGCTGGCGGAGGTCAGTCCGCCTGGCGGTGGATGTGGGTGACGACGCCGACCACGAAGTCCAGCCGCACGCGGTCGCCCGCCTCGACGCCGTTCTCCACGGCTTCAGGCCCCACGCGGGCCACGTGGGGCTGGTCCGGGTCGTCCACGAACGCGTAGTGCGCGTCGTAGGAGAGCTGGCCGTGAATGCTGATGGGCTGCAGCCGGTGCAGCGTGGCGGTGCGGGATCCTTTGAGCATCGGGGTGGGGCGTCAGTCGTCCCACGGCAGGCGCGGATGTGCGTCTGGCCGTGATGTCTCGACGTCAGTCTCCTCCAGATTATGCACGCTGACGCCGAGCAGACGCACGGGCCGCGTGGCCGCGTCGGTGCGCGCGAGGAGCGAGGCGGCGCGCGCCGCCAGGGACCCGGCATCTCGCGTCGCGCGGTCCGAGTGACTCCGCGTGACGGTTGTGAAGTCGCCGTAGCGGACCTTCAGGGTGACGGTCCTGGCGAAGAGGGCCTTCTTCTCCAGCCAGGCAGCGGCGTCGTGGGCCATGACCTCCACTTCGCGTGTCATCTCGGCGAGGTCGGTCAGGTCCGTCGGATAGGTGCTCTCGCTCCCCGAGGATTTCGGCGCGTGATGGGGCACGACGGGTCGATCGTCCAGGCCATGCGCGAGGCGGTGGAGCCATTCAGCCGAACTGCCCACGGCCCCGCGCAGCACCTCCGGGTCGGCGGCGCGGACGTCGACCAGGCGCGTGATGCCGGCCGCTTTCAGCTTGCCCGCGGTGACCGGCCCCACGCCCCACAGCGCGTCGACGGGCAACCCCTGGAGGAAGGCCTCCACCCGTTCCGGCGCAATCACCGTGAGGCCGTCCGGCTTCTTCCAGCCTGACGCGATCTTCGCGAGGAACTTGTTGGGCGCCACGCCAGCCGAGGCCGAGAGCCCCGTGGCCTCCCGGATCTGTATCTTGAGCCGCTTCGCGATCGTGACACCGAGCGGCTCGGCCCAGGCGTTCTCGGTCACGTCGAGGTAGGCCTCGTCGAGCGAGAGCGGTTCGACCAGCGGCGTGACCGCTCGGTAGAGCGCGAAGATCGTGTCGGAGGCGGCTTTGTAGCGGGCAAAGTCCGGGCGCACCACCACGAGCGAGGGACAGAGCCGCAGCGCCCGCGCCATCGACATGGCGGAGTGCACACCGAAGGTCCGCGCCTCGTAGCTGGCCGCGGCCACCACACCCCGCCGGGCCGCGTCGCCGCCGACGGCCACCGGCTTGCCGCGCAGGGCCGGGTCGTCGCGCTGCTCGACCGACGCATAGAAGGCGTCCATGTCGAGGTGCAGGATGCGGCGGGTGGGCACGGCCGGTCTCGTGCGGCTGGCGTCTAAGGATTCAGGCGCCGGTGGAGCCGAACCCGCCGCGGGACTCCTGGCGGATGGTCGGCACCTCGTCCCAGGTCACACGGGGCGCTGCCAGGATGATGCCCTGGGCCAGGCGGTCGCCGCGCGAGACGCGGACCTCCTGGTCGGTCAGGTTGAGGAGCTGGATGCGGACCTCGTCGGTCGGACCGCAGTAGTCGGGGTCGACGACGCCGACGCCATTGGCGACCATCAGTCCGCGCTTGAGTGGCGTGCTACTCCGGGCGAAGATGGCGAGGAAGCAGCCGGAGGGCACCGCGATCACGAGCCCGGTCGGCACCAGCGCAATCGCCCGCGGTGGAATGACAACGTCAGCCGAGGCGGCCAGGTCGAAGCCGGACGCCTCATCAGTGCCGTAGACAGGGAGTGACACCGTGGGATCGATTCGCGAAATCTTCAACTGCATCGGGGCAGCATACCGGACAGGGCGCGCATGCGTCATCGGGGCGGTGACCGTCCTCGTGCTGCTGCCGGCGCTGGCGGCACAGGCCCAGTCCGCGGCGGACCTCGCGGCCAAGCTGCCGCTCGACGCGGCGATCCGGACGGGCACGCTCCCGAACGGCTTCACCTACTTCATCCGCAGCAATAGCCGGCCAGCCAAGCGGGCGTCGATGCGGCTGGCAGTGCAGGCGGGCAGCATCGACGAGTCCGACGCGCAGCGCGGCTACGCTCACTTTCTGGAGCACATGGGCTTCAACGGCGGGGCGCACTTCAAGCCCGGCGAACTGGTGAAGTACCTGGAGTCGATCGGGTCGAGCTTCGGGGCGGACCTGAACGCCTACACGAGCTACGACGAAACCGTCTACATGCTGGAGACCCCGACCGACAAGGCCGGGTTCCTCGAACGTAGTCTCGATGCGATGTGGGACTTCGCCGCCGGCATGACCATCTCCCAGGAGGAAGTGGACCGGGAGCGCGGCGTGGTGATCGAAGAGTGGCGCCAGCGCCGCGGCGTCGGCGCGCGCATCCGTGAGCAGCAGGCGCCGGCCATCTATGGGGCGTCGAAGTACGCGATGCGCGACCCGATCGGCACCACGGCCAGTCTGCAGGCGGCCTCGGCGGTGACGCTCCGCGCCTTCTACGAGAAATGGTACCGGCCAGACCGCATGGCGCTGGTGATCGTGGGCGACGTGGATGCGGCGGTGCTGGAGAAGCAGCTCATCGCGGTCTTCTCGGCCATGAAGAAGGCGCCGGTGCCCGCGCCCGCCCGCGTCTATCCGATTCCGCCGCACCGCGAGCCCCGCTACAGCGTGGTGGCCGACACGGAAGCCGGACAGTCATCGGTCACGATCTTCGAGAAGGGACCGGCTGAGCGGCAGGACCGCGTGGGTGACTATCGCCGGTCGATGGTCGAGAACCTTGCGTTTCAGACGCTCAATGCGCGTCTGGCCGAGATCTCCCAGCGTCCAGATGCGCCCTTCCTCGGAGCGAACGCGGGGAGGAGCCAGCTGGGCCGCTCCACTCAGGCCTCGGTCCTGATGGCCAGCGTGAAGGACGGCGGTATCGCGTCTGGTTTGGCAGCGATTACCGAGGAGGCGGCTCGGGCCAGCCGATTCGGGTTCGGCGAGGCCGAGCTGGAGCGCGCCCGCAAGCGCGTGCTTGCGTCCTACGAGCGGATGTTCAATGAACGCAACACGACCGAGAGTCCCGGACTCGCCTCCGAGCTCGTCCGTCACTTCCTCGAAGGCGAGTCGGTGCCCGGCATCGAGCGTGAGGCCGAGATGGCGCGCCGGTTTGTGCCGAAGATCACGGCGGCGGAGGCCACCGCCGTGGTGCGCAAGCTCCTGAGTGGAGCGAACCGGGTGGTGATGGCGGTGACGCCGCAGAAGCCGGGTCTGGCGGTGCCAGCGCAGGCGGAGTTGGCGAAGGCGATCACCAGCGCCGGTGCGAAGACGCTGACGGCATGGGCCGAGGGTGGCAGCGGCCGGGAGTTGATGGCTGTGCAGCCCACGCCAGGCACGGTGACGGCGACGCGCACGATCCCTGAACTGGGATTCACGGTGCTGACGCTCTCAAACGGCGCGCAGGTCTGGTTGAAGCCAACCGACTTCAAGGCCGATCAGGTTGTGTTCACGTCGTACGCCAAGGGTGGGCTCTCGCTGGCCACGCCGGCCGAGTACAAGAGCGCGGACCTTGCGATGAACCTCACGGACGTGTCAGGCGTCGGGGGCTTTACCCCTGTCGAACTGGAGAAGCTGCTCTCCGGCAAGACGGCGGGGGCCTCGTCCTACATTTCGACCAATACGCACGGGGTTAGCGGAACGGCCGCACCGAAGGACCTTGAGACGGCGTTCCAATTGTTGTACCTGCAATTCACCGCGCCGAACTTCACGGACCAGGGGTTCGCCCTCCTCAAGACGCAACTGCAGGCGGCCCTTGCCAACCGTGCGCAGAATCCGGGCGCGGCCTTCAGCGAGAAACTGGAAGAGGTCAACACCTCGGACCACTACAGCGCGAAGCCGCTCACGCTGGAGGACCTGCCGTCGCTCGACCCGGCACTCATGAAGCGCTACTACACCGCGCGCTTCGCCAACGCCGCGGACTTCACGTTCCTCTTCAGCGGCGCCTTCACCCTGGAGGGGATCACGCCGCTCGTCACGCGCTACATCGGATCGCTCCCCTCGACCGGGACGGCCACCAGCGCCGTGGGCAATACGGGCTTGCACTTCCCACAGGACGTGCGCAAGGAGATCGTTCGCAAGGGCAAGGAGCCGAAGGCGCAGACGGTGATCTCCTTCTTCGCCGATACGGGTCTGGATGAGATGGAGATGCACCGGCTGCGCGCGGCCTCGAGCGTGCTGGAGATGCGCCTGCTCGAGATCCTGCGCGAGCAGATGGGCGGCACCTACGGCGTCAACGTGGGCTATTCGGACAATCAGCCGGTGAAGGGGTACGGGATGGTGCAGGTGGTCTTCGGCAGCGCGCCGGATCGCGTGGACCAGATGGTGGCGGCCGTGCTGACGGAAGTGGCCCGGCTCAAGAAGGAGGGCCCGGCCGCGGACGATATCCAGAAGGTGAAGGAGATCGAGAAGCGCGGGTTGGAGACGGCCGTCAGGACCAACGCCTACTGGGTGAACTCGCTCCAGACCGTGCTCACGCTCGGGTGGGACCCAACCTCCATCGCGCGTCGGGCAGCCCGCACGGAGTCGCTGAGCGTGGCCAACGTGGGAGCTGCGCTCTCGCAGTACCTGTCGGAGAACCGCTATACCGTCGTCACGCTACTGCCCGCGCCCTGATGGGCCCGTGTGCTCCCTCGTGGGTGCTCACAGCCGCACACCCCACGTATGATGCTCGTGTGATACGCAGAGCGGGGCCGCGTGGCTGAGCGTCGCGGGAGCATGCGTCGGGCCGGCATCGCCCCGTGGGGTGCACTGGCGGTGGCTGGGGCCGTCCTGGTGGCGGCCGAGGTCGCGAACGGGACCACCATTCTCGTGGGCGACCTGCGCCTCCCGACACTGTGGATCCCTTCAGGCATCCTGTTGGCGAGCCTGCTCGTCGTAGAGCGGCGCCTTGGCGTGCTCATCGCGGGAGCCGTGGCCATGGTTGCGGCCCTGGTCTGGCGTCAGGGCTGGCCGGTTGAGGCCGCGCTTGGCGTCGGTGCGATTCAGGCGCTTGAGGTCTGGGGCGCCGCCCTCATGCTGCGCCGCGCCTTTGGCGAGGTGTCCTCACTCGGCGTCACCCGAAACATCGTCCTGCTGGTCGCGACGGTCATGGGCGCGTCGGTACTCGGGGCGTCAGCGGCGACGGCGTGGCTGGCAGTGGTCGCGCCCTCGGTGCCGAGCCTCTCCGCCTGGCCCGCGTGGTGGGCGGCTGACGCCATCGGTCTGTTGCTGGCCACACCCATCAGTTTCGCCGTGGCTGGCGGTTGGCGGGGCGACGTCGTGGACCGCAGGACGCACGCGATCCTTGAGTTCACGGGGATGCTTGTCGTCGCCGCGGTGCTGGCCGAGGGGGTGTTCGGCGAGCGCCTTCCCCAGCAGATCCTGACGCCGGCGTTCATCCTGCCCGTGTTCCTGTGGGCGAGCATCCGCTTTGGTGCGGCCGGCGCCTCGGCGGGACTCCTGATCGTCGCCGCCATCGGCGTCTGGCATACGGCACACGGGCAGGGGCCGTTGGCCCTGCCGGAGACGTTGCCGGTGAACTGGATTCGCCGGGCTCAAGGCACGGCCAGCATGGCCGGACTGTCATTTATGCTGCTTGGCAGTCTTGTCGACGAGCGCCGGAAGGCACTCCAGGAGCGCGCCGACCTGGTGGAGAAGCTCCAGTCGGCACTGACCGAACTGCGTGTGCTGCAGGGATTAATCCCGATCTGCGCCTGGTGCCACCGGATTCGGGATGACGCCGGCTCCTGGCAGCGGATCGAGACCTACGTGGAGGCGAACAGCGCCGCCACCTTCAGCCATGGAATCTGCCCGACCTGTGTGCAGAAGCACGAACATGATCTGGGGCCGACGCCCGGCGACGCTCGCAATTGAGCGGGGCCGATGACTCAGGAGAGCAGGACATGAGACCGGACGAGATGCCGCAGTCGAGTGGTGACGCAGATGACGCATGGCGTCGCGCGCACCTCGCCGAGGGCGCACTGAAAGCGGCACGAACCCCCGGTGGCTGGACCCGCAGCACGGCGGAGCCGCTGAAGATCCTGATTGTCGACGACGAACGCCCTGTCCGCGAGATGCTCGCCCGCTATGTGGCCGCGTTGGGTTACCGCCCGTACTCGGCCTCCTACGCCGAGGAGGCCCTTCGCGTCCTGCGCAGGCGGCGGATGGATCTGGTGATGGTGGACATCCGCATGCCCGGGCGCGATGGCGGATGGCTCATCGAGCAGGCCCATGCCCGCTGGCCGTCGCTGCCGATGCTCATCGTGACTGGCGTTGAGGAACTGGACCCGCACATCACGCTGCAGCCTGGGGTGGTGGGCTACCTCGTCAAACCCTTCACTGCCGAGGCGCTGGGCGACGCATTGCGCCGGGCTCTCTCGGGTCCCGAAGAGGACTGACGAAGCGACTAGCGGCGGGGGAACCCGCTGCCCATGCCACCCGATCCCAGTCCGCTGCCGGGCCGTTGCGTCGGGGTGCCCTGTGCGGGGGCTCCAGGCGAGCCGACCCGCGACCCGGGCCCCTGCGGGAGTGCTCCGCCCGCGCCTGTTGGGGAGCCTCCAGGCCCGACCCCTCCGGCCGCTCCACCTTGCACGCCGCCCGCCGCACCCCCGACTGCCGCCTGCGGTGGGTTATAGACGAAGGCCCACTGGTTGTAATGGTCCTTGCCGTTGTAGAGGAGGAGGGACGCCAGGGGGCTCGTGCTGGCCACGCCCACGATGCCGCCTGCCGGAAGGCCACTCTGCCCGGTGGCACTGGTTTGACCCGGGCCTCCAGGCACGCCCTGCCCACCCGGGAGGCCGCCGCCTCCGGGCAGTCCGCCACCGACGCCGCCCTGACGGCCGCCGCCCTGAAGTCCGCCCCCTTGGAGTCCGCCCCCTTGGAGTCCGCCTCCTTGGAGTCCGCCACCCTGGAGGCCGCCACCCTGGAGGCCGCCACCCTGGAGACCGCCACCCTGGAGACCGCCGCCCTGGGGACCTCCCCCCTGCAGCAAGCTCCCGCCGGCACCCTGGCCCGTCGGAATACCGCCGAGACCCGAGCTCCCGGTCGCGCCCTGGAACGCCCCAGCCCGTTCACCGGGACGCTGCTGGGCCTGCCCAGGCAGGCCTGCTCCGCCCATTCCACGGCCGAGTCCGGCAGCCGCCGCCTCGGCCATGCTGATCGGTTTGAAATCCTTGCCGGTCATCGGGTCGAGATATTTCTTTCGGAGGAACTTCTGGTCGACCAGGACCTTGAGGTCTGGCGGCAAGGTGCCCGGTCCCATTTTTCGCTGGAAGAGGCCGACGGCCCGCGCGTACTGTTCGCCGCGGAAGACGAGTTCCGCTTCCTTGTCGCGCTGGGCGGACTGCGAGATGACCGGCAGCGCCACGGCCGCCATGACGCCCATGATGGCGATGCCGACGATGAGCGCGGCCATGGCGTAGCCCCGCTCACCCTCGGCGGTTCGTCGACTCACGGCCGCGTGCGTCCCCACGGCCTCAGGATAGCAGCGAGGCCCGTTATACTGACGTTTTCCTGCGGCGAGGCTCATGCAATACATCTACACAATGAAGGGGCTCGGGAAGGTTCATCCACCCGACACCCGCGTACTCAACGACATCTGGCTGTCCTTCCTGCCCGGCGCGAAGATCGGCGTCCTGGGCCTGAACGGCTCGGGCAAGAGCTCGCTCCTGAAGATCATGGCGGGCGAGGACACGAGCTTCGTCGGCGAGGCCTGGCCGGCTGACGGCATCTCCGTCGGGATGCTCCACCAGGAGCCGAAGCTGGACCCGGCCAAGACCGTCCTCGGCAACGTCGAGGAGGGCGTGGCCAGCATCAAGGCACTGCTGGACCGCTACGACGAGCTCAACATGAAGCTCGGCGAGGATCTGTCACCCGAAGAGATGGACAAGGTGATGGAGGAGCAGGGCCGGTGCCAGGACCGGATCGACGCCACCAATGCGTGGGAGATCGATTCGCAGCTGGAGCTGGCGATGGACGCGCTCCGCTGCCCGCCGCCGGATGCTGAGGTCTCGACGCTCTCGGGCGGTGAACGCCGCCGCGTCGCGCTGTGCCGGCTGCTGCTGCAGTCGCCGGACCTGCTGCTGCTGGACGAACCGACCAACCACCTCGACGCCGAGTCGGTGGCGTGGCTGGAGCGGTTCCTGAAGGAATACAAAGGCACCGTCGTCGCCGTGACGCACGACCGGTACTTCCTCGACAACGCAGCCGAGTGGATTCTGGAACTGGACCGCGGTGAGGGCATTCCCTGGAAGGGGAACTACTCGTCGTGGCTGGAGCAGAAGCAGGAGCGGCTCGTCAAGGAAGAGAAGACCGAAGGCAAGCGGCAGAAGACGCTGCAGCGCGAGCTGGAGTGGATCCGCATGGCGCCCCGGGCGCGGCAGGCCAAGGGCAAGGCGCGTCTGACCGCCTACGAGCAGCTCCTCAGCGAGGACACGGCCCAGAAGATCGATCAGGTCGAAATCTATATTCCGCCGGGCCCCCGGCTGGGCGACATCGTCGTCGAGGCGCGTGGGCTGAAGAAGGCCTACGGCGACCAGCTCCTGTTTGAGGACCTGAACTTCACGTTGCCGCGCGGCGGCATCGTCGGCGTGATTGGTCCGAACGGCGCGGGCAAGACGACGCTCTTCCGCATGATCACTGGTAGCGAGCAGCCCGATGAGGGCACGCTCCGCCTCGGCGACACGGTCGAGCTGGGGTACGTGGACCAGAGCCGCGACAGCCTGAATCCCGACAAGACCGTCTGGGAGGAGATCTCGGAGGGCAACGACGAACTGCTCGTCGGCAAGCGGACCGTCGCGTCGCGTGCCTACGTATCGTGGTTCAACTTCAAGGGTGCCACGCAGCAGCGCAAAGTCGGGGCGCTCTCGGGCGGTGAACGCAACCGCGTCCATCTGGCGAAGCTCCTTCGCAAGGGGTCCAACCTGCTGCTACTGGACGAACCGACCAACGACCTCGACGTGGACACGCTCCGCGCGCTGGAAGAGGCGCTAGTCAACTACGCCGGCTGCGCCGTGGTCATCAGCCACGACCGCTGGTTTCTCGACCGCATCGCCACGCACATGCTTGCCTTCGAGGGCGACAGCAAGGTGGTGTGGTTCGAGGGCAACTATCAGGACTATGAGGCCGACCGCCGGCGCCGCCTCGGTGCCGAGGCGGATCGTCCGCATCGCATCAAGTACCGCAAGCTCACGCGCTAACGACAGGAGAGACGAGATGAATCCAGAAGCCGCGATGGCCGTCCGGGATGCGTTGGTGGACATGATTCAGGGTGAACACGCCGCGACCACGCAGGTCCTGGCCGCGGTGACGGAGGCGGGGAAGGACTACCGCCCGGATCCGAAGTCCCGCACGGCGTGGGAGATTGCCAAGCACCTCGCCACCTCTGACGTGTGGTTTGTCGACTCGATCGTCGCGGGTGCGTTTGCGTTTGACCCCGCCGCGGCGGCCAAGGCCGAGGCGGCTTTCAAGACGCCGGCCGATCTCGTGTCGTTCTACAAGGCGACTCTGCCCTCGAAGCTGGCGCTGCTCAAGGGGCTGACGGGCGAGCAGTTGACGCGCACCATCGACTTCTTTGGCGCCATGCAGATGCCGGCCGTCAACTTCATCGGCTTCATGAACAACCACAGCATTCACCACCGCGGCCAGCTGGCGGGCTATCTCCGCGCGCTCGGGTCGAAGGTGCCGAATATCTACGGCCCCAGCGCCGACGCCGAACAGGCCCACTAGGCTTTGTCCTTTCCCGACCTGCGCACGTTCCTCGACCGGCTGCGCGCCGATGGTGACGTGGTCACCGTCGACGCGCCGGTCAGTGCCGAGCTTGAGGCGGCGGAGATTCATCGCCGCGTCATCGCGGCCGGTGGCCCGGCGCTGCTCTTCACCAATGTGCGCACGGCCTCGGGTGCGCGCGCGGCCTTTCCGCTGGCCACCAATCTCTTTGGCACGGCCCGCCGTGCGGAGCTGGCCTTCGGCGAGCGGCCGCTCCGGCTCATCCGCCGCCTCGTGGAACTGGCGGAGACGATTCTGCCGCCCACCCCCGCCGCGCTCTGGGGTGCCCGTGACGTGGCCGGAGAACTGCTCAAGGTCGGCCTCAGGCGCGTGGCCAAGGGGCCCGTGGTCGAACGGGTGACCCACACGCCCCGGCTCGACGAACTCCCCGCGCTCACGTGCTGGCACGAGGATGGCGGCCCTTTCATCACACTGCCGCTCGTCTACACGACGCATCCGGAGAAACGCGGCCACAACCTCGGCATGTACCGGATGCAGGTGCACGATGCGCACACCACCGGCATGCACTGGCAGATTGGCAAAGGCGGTGGCCACCACTACGGCGTGGCCGAGTCCCTGAACCAGCCGCTGCCGGTCACGGTGTTTCTGGGCGGCCCGCCGGCGCTTATCCTCTCGGCCATCGCACCGCTGCCGGAGAACATCCCGGAGTTGATGCTGGCCTCGCTCATTGCTGGCGAACGGCTGCCGCGGGTCGATGGTCACGGTGCGCACCCGCTGGTGGCGACGGCGGAGTTTGCGCTCATTGGCGAGGTGGCGCCCCGCGTGCGCAAGCCGGAGGGGCCCTTCGGCGATCACTACGGCTACTACTCGCTGCAGCACGACTATCCGGTGTTCAACGTGCGCACCGTGGCGCACCGTGCGGACGCGATCTACCCGGCCACGGTCGTGGGCAAGCCGCGCCAGGAGGACTTCTTCATCGGAGACCTGCTGCAGGACCTGCTCTCGCCGCTGTTTCCGCTGGTGATGCCCGGTGTGCGCGAACTGTGGTCCTACGGCGAGACCGGCTACCACTCGCTGGCGACGGCGATCGTGAAGGACCGGTATCCACGGGAGGCGATGGCGAGCGCCTTCCGCATCCTGGGCGAGGGGCAGCTCTCACTCCAGAAGTTCCTGCTCGTCACGGACCAGCATGTCGACGTCCGCGACTTCCGCGCCACGCTGGAGCACGTGCTCGCCCGCACGAACGTCGAGACAGACCTCTACGTGTTCGCGAACCTCTCGATGGACACGCTCGACTACACCGGCCCTGCCGTGAACGCGGGTTCCAAGGGCGTGTGGTTGGGTCTGGGAGACCCCGTCCGCGAGTTGCCGCGCGAGTTTCGGAGCGCGACGGTGCCGCAGGGCGTCTCGGATCTGCGCGTGTTCTGTGGCGGGTGTCTTGTCGTCGGTGCGCCGGCCTACGCGGATGAGCCCGGTGCGGCCGCGCGGCTGGCGCGGGCCCCGGAGTTTGCGGGCTGGCCGCTCGTGGTGGTGACGGACAACGCCGCCCGCGCCGCCGCGAGCCCGATGAATTTCCTGTGGACGACCTTCACCCGTTTCGAGCCCGCGGCCGACATTCACGCTGCCGGACACACGGTGACCCGCAACCACCTTTCGTACTCGGGACCGATCGCCATCGACGCGCGGATGAAGCCCGGCTATCCCGCCGAGTTGAGCTGCCGTGAGGACATTGCCGCAACGGTCTCGCGCCGCTGGCGCGAGTACTTTCCCTCCGGCCGTGTCGAGATGGGGGATTCGGAACGCGCGCACCTGGAACCGGCCTGATGCATGGCGCCGGCATTCGGCCGGCGATGCATCCTGTCTCGCGGCGGTGCGTCTTCCGCCCATACACCCGGCATGCGTGGTCGTCGCGCCTGGCCAGCCGGGCGCCTCGCCGCCCTCAGTGCGGCGGCCCATTCATGAGGCAGGTTCTAGACTGATCAGGGATAATCAATTCGTGACCGACGACATCAAGGACAAGGTGGAGGGCGAGACCTCCGAAGGCGCCACGCCGAGCTTGCTCGCCGAGGCGTACATTGCCAGCCGCGGAGCCATCAGCGACGCCACGACTCGCGGCATTCGGGTGGAAGTCAAAAGTTCCTACATTCCGGATCGCAGCTCCCCGCCCGACAGCGAGTTCTTCTTCGCCTACAAGGTGAAGATTTCGAACGTCGGGTCGCTGACGGCGAAGCTCGTCTCCCGGGAGTGGATCATCACCGACGCCGAAGGCGACGTGGAGCGGGTGAAGGGCCCCGGCGTCATCGGCCAGCAGCCGCTCCTGCCGCCCGGCGGCGAGTTTGAGTACACCAGTGCCTGCCCGCTCAAGACCTCGGTCGGCTCGATGTACGGCTCCTACCAGATGGTGACGGACGACGGGGATCGCTTTGACGCGGTCGTGGCGCCCTTCACGCTGGCGGCGCCCAACGCGCTCAATTAGCGAGTCGCTTCCCGGCGAGTCACCGGGAACACCGGGCCGCCGGTTCGCGTCCTGAAAGCCGGACTCATGGAACAACCCAAGAAGAAGAAAGTCAGCCCTGGTGCCGCGTGGCGCGAGGCCCGCGAACTCATCTGGGCCCACCGCCGCCGTCTCTCCATTGGACTCGCCCTGATGCTGGTCGACCGGCTGGCGGGCCTCGTCCTGCCCGGCACGTCGAAGTATCTGATCGACGACGTCGTCGGGAAGGGACGGACGGAGCTCCTGCTGCCGCTGGCACTGGCCGCTGGCGCTGCTACGGTGGTGGGGGCGTTTACGTCGTTTGCGCTCGCGCAATTGCTCGGCGTGGCCGCGCAGCGGGCCATCGCCGACATGCGGATGAAGGTGCAGGCCCGCATCATGCACCTGCCCGTGTCGTTCTTTGACTCCACGCAGACCGGCGTCCTCGTGTCCCGCATCATGACGGACGCCGAAGGGATCCGGAATCTGGTCGGCACCGGGCTCGTGCAGCTCGTGGGCGGGTTTGTGACCGCGGCGATTGGCCTCGGCGTCCTCTTCTATCTCAGCTGGAAGCTGACCATCGTCACCATCATCGTGCTGGGCGTCTTTGCCTCCGGCATGGCCTACGCCTTTGGTACGCTGCGGCCGCTCTTCCGGGAGCGCGGCAAGATCAACGCCGAGGTGACGGGCCGGCTGACCGAAGCCCTCGGTGGCATCCGCGTGGTGAAGTCCTACACCGCGGAGAAGCGAGAGGAGATCGTCTTCACCAAGGGCGCCCACAAGCTGTTTCGCAATGTGGCGAAGTCGATGACCGGGGTGTCGGCCACGACGACCGGTGGCACCGTGGCCGTGGGCCTCATTGGCATGGTGATGCTCGTGATGGGCGGGCAGGAAATCATCGCGGGCCGCATGACCCTCGGCGACCTGATGATGTACATCTTCTTCATCGGCATGGTGTCGGCGCCGCTCATCTCGATTGCCGCCATCGGCACGCAGATCACCGAAGCCTTCGCGGGCCTCGACCGCATCCGCGAAGTGCTCAACATGACCACTGAGAGCGACCTCGACGCCACGCGTGAGCCGCTGGATCGCATCCAGGGCGACGTGCGCTTCGAGGATGTGTGGTTCGAGTACAACCCCGGGCAGCCCGTGCTGAAGGGCGTGACCTTTCAGGCCCGTCCGGGCACCACGACCGCGCTGGTCGGGTCGAGCGGTTCGGGCAAGAGCACACTCATCAGCCTTGTGATGGCCTTCAACCATCCGTTGAAGGGGCGCATCAGCGTGGATGGCAAGAGCCTCGACGATGTGCGGATGTTTGACTATCGGCAGCAGACCGCGTCCGTCCTCCAGGAGAACTTCCTGTTCGACGGCAACATTGCCGCCAATATCCAGTACGCCAAGCCCAGCGCGACTCGTGAAGAGGTCCGCGAGGCCTGCCGCATCGCGCACTGCGACGAATTCATCTCGCAGTTTCCCGAGGGCTACGACACCGTGGTGGGGGAACGGGGCATCAAGCTCTCCGGCGGACAGCGTCAGCGGGTGTCGATTGCCCGTGCCATCCTCGCGAACCCGCGCATCCTCATCCTCGACGAAGCGACCTCGAGCCTCGACAGCGAGAGCGAGCAGCTGATTCAGGATGGCCTGAAGCGCCTCCGCGCCGGGCGCACCACCTTCGTGATCGCCCATCGGCTCTCCACCATCCGGAGCGCCGACCAGATCCTCGTGCTCGAGGCCGGCGAGATCGTGGAGCGCGGTACGCATGACGAACTGCTGGAGCTCAACGGCCGCTACCGTCAGCTCTACGACAAGCAGTACAAGTTTGAGATGGACCGGTTCATCAATCCCGGCGAGGATTTCACGCCGGTGCCGGTGAAGCCGGTGGTCGTTCCTAAGGCCAGCACCCGGATCTGAAACCGGGCGCCTGCCTGACCCGTAGAGGGCTCCAGGAGGCACTATGCGCGCACACGAAGTGGACTACCGGATTCACGGCGGCGACATGCAGTTCGTCGAGGTGGAGTTGGACCCTGGCGAAAGCGCCGTGGCCGAGGCCGGGGCCATGATGTACATGACCAGCGCCATCGAGATGGAAACCATCTTTGGCGACGGCAGCCAGCAGGGGAATCGCGGCATGCTCGATGCGCTGGTGGGCGCCGGCAAGCGCCTGCTCACCGGCGAGAGCCTGTTCATGACGGTCTTCACCAACACCGGGCAGGGCAAGCAGCACGTCTCCTTCGCGGCGCCCTATCCCGGCAAGATCCTGCCGATGGATCTCTCAACGCTGGGCGGAGAACTGATCTGCCAGAAGGATGCCTTCCTCTGTGCGGCCAAGGGCGTCTCGATCGGGATCGCCTTTCAGCGGCGGCTGGGCGTCGGCCTCTTCGGCGGAGAAGGCTTCATCATGGAGCGGCTCCAGGGGGATGGGCTGGCGTTCGTCCACGCTGGCGGAACGGTGCACGCACTTGATCTGGCCCCGGGCCAGGTGCTGCGGGTGGACACGGGCTGCCTTGTGGCGCTGCAGCCTACCGTCGACTACGACATTCAGGCCGTGCGCGGCATCAAGACCGCGCTCTTTGGCGGCGAAGGTCTCTTCTTCGCCACGCTGACCGGACCGGGCCGCGTCTGGCTGCAGTCGCTGCCGCTCTCGCGGCTGGCGGCGCGCATCCGTCAGGCCATGCCCATCACCGGGACTCGCCGCGAAGAAGGGTCGATCCTGGGCGGCATCGGCGACCTTCTGGACGGCGATCGCTAGGAATTAGGCCGCAGCAGGGATGCCCCGCTGCGATGGAGCCCGTTAGGCTGCGATCCCTGCAGCCTAACGCGAGAGCCGCCTCAGCGGGTGAGAGGGCGTAAGCGCTGGTCCTGATTGGGGTAGCGGCTCCGCAGCCCTTGGCCTCCCGGACGGCGAACACTGCGACTCTCGCAGTGATTCCTCCCCGGAATAGGCTGCGTGGCTCGCAGCCTAAAAAGAGTTCTGCCCGATCGAGTCGGCCACGCTAGAATCCCGCCCAACAGTGAGTTACGCCGCGTTCTATATGAGCCGTGGCCTGCCCGTTACGCTGTGGAGCGGCGACGGGGCGCGGTCTACTTAGTGAGTAGTTGGGCGGACATGAATCAGGCACGGACAGAATGAGCGGACCAGATCCACGGTGGCTTGAGCTTCTGAAGGCAAATGGCTGGCAGACCACTGCGTTGGCAGCGGCTTGCGGAACCGTCTTGTTTCTGGTCAAGAAGGGGTATGTCCAAACCGACGGTTCACCCTACTGGGTGCTGGGTGCTGTCATCGGCGCAGTAGTGTTCGGCTGCCTGTCGCTCGCCGCAATCGGAAGAGCAGTAGTGCAAGCCACGGACGTGGGCGGCGTTGCTCGTCGATGGTGGCTGCGTCGGTTGCAGCGGAAAGCCGCACGCGATTACATTCCGTTCATGACGGCCAAGGAACGCAGCATCGTCGCGTACCTGCTGCACCACAATCAGCGGGTCTTTCAGACTACGCAGGATGGGGGCTATGCTGCGCCGCTCATCGCACAGGGAGTCGTGTGGCCGGCAGTTGCTCCCGGGCAAGTCGTCAGCGCCTACGGAGTGCCATTCGAGATTCCCGAGCACATCTGGAGCACTCTCAAAAAGCACCGAGACGCCTTTCCGTACGATCCGGGCGGCGACGGAGGGCCGCCTTGGAACATCCACTGGATGGCGCGCTGACGACCCTCGTTCCTGCCTCCAGGCCTGCCGCCCAACAAGGCGCTGGAGCCGACGCTGCCCGGCGGTGATATCGTGACGCCGCGCAGCGCGGCTCAGCACTGCCGTTGGGCGGACAGACTCTGCTCGAAACAGCGAGGACTCAACATGACGCGCAGCGCCGGACTTCTCCTCGGGATGGCTGTCGTGGTGGCAACGCCCGTTGGCGTGATGGCGGAGCCGCTTTCCGTGGCTCAGCAGAACGCCGTAGTCCAGAAGCACTGCGCGGTGTGCCACACGGACCGCACGCTAAACGGGGGGCTGTCGCTGCAGGGATTTGACGCTGCCACCGTGACGCCGAGCTTGGCGGCCATGATGCTGTCGAAGCTCACCTCGGGATTGCCTCTGGCTTCCATCGCCAAGGCGGCCTCGGACGAGGCGGCACGCACTCAGCTCACGAAGCGCGTCTACGGGGGCGCGATCATGGCGGCGGGAATTGCCCCACCGGAGTTGGGGGTCACGCTGGGTCTGGCCGCCGCCTTGGCCGAGCGTGCTGCGCCTTCTGGGTCGTGGCACCTGAGCTACAGCGACGGCACGGCCGCGAAAGCCCGCCAGGCGACTGTCAGCATCGTGCGAGAGGTGCCACGCCAGGCCGACGTCGTCGAGTCGTATCGACTCCTACTCTCGTGTGACGAAGCTTCGCGGCGGGGCCAACTCCAGGTGGCGTGGTCGCCGGTGGCCACGACGGGTTCCCTCGTGACCGTGGTCGATGGCTCGGTTCACGGTCGCCACGCCGTGGAGGGACAGGAGGCCATGGGCAACGGGTCGGGTGTGGGCAAGGGGCTCGCCTCGTTGTCACTTCCGTCACTCGTACTCCCCTCGCAGAGTCTCGTGGTTCGAGATCTGTTTCCAGGCGAGCAGGCGGACTTCTCGTTCACTGATCTCCCGGTGGCCGCTCGGGCAGCCCTCTCTCCATGTGTCGCGAGTCGGTAGCCACGGGCGAAGCAGCCGCCCAACATGCGCTGCACCAGACGGCCGCAGTGAGCGTGTGCGGGCCGCTGGTGAGCGCTAACCGTTAGGTGTCTGATCACACAGGAACATGGCCAAACACACCGCCTCCGCGCCTGAGTTCGTCCGGTTCATCGGGCCAGTCATCGAGGCTCTGACTGAGCTTGGCGGGTCCGGCCGCCCCGAGGAAGTCCGGGCCACCATCGCAAAGGTTCTCGGCATATCCGAAGACGAACAGGCGATTCCTCTCCCCAGCGGAGTGCAGTCTCGCTTCGAGAACCAGGTGCACTGGGCCCGCTTCTACCTCGCCAAGGGTGGGTACATCGACTCGTCGCGGCACGGCGTATGGGCCCTGACCGAGAAAGCTCGTGCGCTCGGGCAGCTGTCGGCGGCCCAGGCGCGAGACCTGTACCGCACTGTCGCTGTGGAGTTTGGCAAGCCCCGCGGCAAGGTGTCGCCAGTGGCAACGGAGCCGGTGGCCGAGGAACACGTAGCTCCAAGCACAGAGGCGGAGCACACGCTTGTCAGCTACCGGGAGGCCGTCGCCGCGAGGCTGCTCGGCCTTCCGCCGGCCGGCTTCGAGCGCTTCTGCCAGCGACTGCTCAGGGAGTCCGGATTCGAGGAGGTGTCTGTCACCGGCCGGTCGGGCGACGGCGGCATCGATGGCGTCGGGATCCTCCAGGTGAATCCCTTGGTCAGCTTCAAGGTGCTGTTCCAATGCAAGCGGTACAGCGGGTCCGTGACGCCTAGCCAGGTTCGCGACTTCAGGGGCGCCATGATGGGAAGGGCCGACAAGGGCATCATCATTACAACGGGCTCATTCACGTCCGAGGCCCGCAAGGAAGCGGTCCGAGACGGTGTCCCGGCAATCGAGTTGGTCGACGGCGAGAAGTTGATCGGCATGTTGGAGCAGCTTGAGCTTGGGCTCAGGCCACAGCGCACCTTCGAGGTCGACGGTTCGTTCTTCGATCAGTTCAAGGACTAGCCACGACACCTAACACGGCATGCACCAGACCGCGCGCGGGATCGTCCCGCGCGGCTGGTGATGCCCACCGTTAGGCAGAACTTCCAGGCAAGTGTCTTTTGCCGAGTGAACCGTCCTTCATGGTGGCATCGAGTTGCTTCTCTCAGGCCCTCGAACGAATCGTCCGGGAGTCCTTCTCGTCTGAACCACCGCCGGTCTTGTATCACTACACAACATGGGACGGCCTGAAGGGCATCCTCCAGTCTGGGAAGATCTGGGCAACCGCGCACGACTGCACGAACGACTCAGACGAGCTCTTCAGTGCTGACGACGCCATCCTTCGTGTCGCAACAGCCCTGCTGGAAGACGCCGACCCGGATACGACGGCACTTCTTCAGATGTTCTTAACCCGGTACGCAGACATTAACCAGCGAACGGTCGCCTCGAACTACCTCGCCTGTTTCTGCGCTGCCAGGGACAAAGACACGCAGTGGAAGCACTACGGTGCGGAGGGGGCCGGCGTGTGCATCGCGGTTCCGTTGCTCGACGAGCCCCTTCCCGATGACGAGCTCGCCCGTGTGCTGATTCGGGTTCGCTACTCTTCATCTGAAGTAGAAGCCATTCTGCGGTGCTCGTTCCTGCAAGTCTGTAGAGTCACGCAAGATGCGTTGGCTGATGGGGCGCCTCGCACCAACGAGGACACCGCTCTTCCTGCGCTAAGCGCGGTCTGGAGGGTGGCCGCCTTCGGTGCTCTGGCGGCGAAGACGCCCCGGTGGCAGGACGAGGAGGAGTGGAGGGTTGTCGCTGTCGCAGACCCGTCGCGTACTCTTCCTCTGTCCCGGACTCGGGAGGACGGACGAACTATCCGGTATATCGAACTTCCGCTCAGGCAGGCTGGACGGCCGATCGCGGTGTCAGAGGTGATCGTCGGGCCAGCGCAGGATTCCAGCGCGGCGCTGGCGCGGGCGCAGGCACTACTTGAGGCGCATGGCTACGCCACGACAGGGGACGGCGCAACCCTCGTGACTGCCTCCACGGTCGGCGCACAGGCGTCTGCCTAACAAGCGGCTGCACTTGACCACGGCCGCGATAGGATTCGGGCAGTTCGCCGCATTGGGGTGCGGCCGCGGCAAGTGAGCCGCAACGCGTTAGGCCTCTCGAATACGCACTTGGTCAGAACCGAACAAAACGACTACATTGAGGACATGGCTTCCGGGCCGCTTACCCGCGACATCGCAATAGCGCGACTGACACAGGCAGAACCCGACATTCGGGCGCTGGGCGTGGCGCGCCTGTCCTTGTTCGGCTCCGTGGCCCGCAACGAAGCCCGCGCCGACAGCGACGTGGACCTCCTCGTTCAGTTCGTCGCCGGGCAGAAATCCTTCAGCCGGTTCATGGCGCTGTCCGACCTCTTGGAGTCGGTGCTGCAACGGAAAGTCGAGCTCGTCACCACCGAGGCACTCTCACCCTTCATCAGGCCTCGGATCCTGGCGCAAGCGCAGGATGTCCTTCGAGCCGCGTGAGTTCCTCCGGCACATCCAGCTAGAAGCCGACTACCTCGTTGAGCGTAGCCACGGCGTCACGTTCGAGGCGTTCGCCGCGGATCCGACACTCAGTCGAGCCTTTGTTCGAAACCTGGAGATCATCGGCGAGGCCGCGAAGAAGGTTCCACCCGACCTCCGGGCGCTCTACCCCGAGATTGACTGGCGCGGCATGGCCGGCATGCGCGACCGGCTGATTCACGACTACTTCGGCGTCGACTATGAGTTGGTGTGGGATGTGGTGTGCAACCGCGTACCGGAACTGCGGCGGCAGCTCACCACCATACTCAAGGCCTAACCTTCAGATGGAGCCGACGCCCTTCGCCCGTCTTCGCCCTGCTTCGGGCTCGGCTCATTTGCCACGTTAGACGTCCGACACAGATAGGCCAGGGCGCGGCCTGAACAGGAACATACCGCTCACCTCGTGGCGTAGAGAGCTGCCTGAGAATGTCGCGAGGATGCCTCAATGAGTGCGGGGCGGGATCGCTTCCTGCTGCGGGAACGAGGAGCCACACGAATGGGTGTGGTCATGGGAGTGACAATCTTGGGATCCATGGAGAAGTCACGGTGAACACGAGCCGCACTGAACGGGCAGCGAGTCTGCGCGAACGCGTCCGCGGTGTCATCGAAAGCGCGCGGTTCGAGCGGTCCATTACTGTGCTGATCGTTGCCAACGCCATCACGCTCGGCATCGAAACCTCACCATCGGTCGCGGCACGCCTTGGCGACGCGCTGCACGCGTTTGATCGCCTGGTGCTGGCGGTATTCGTCGTCGAACTGCTCGTGCGCTTCTTCGTCCACCGGAGCCGCTTCTTCGGAGACCCCTGGCGCGCGTTCGACTTCCTGGTCGTTGGGATCGCGGTCGTTCCTGCGGGGGGTGCGTTCGCGGTCCTGCGCGCACTGCGCGTGCTGCGGGTGCTCCGGCTGGTGTCGCTGGTGCCGTCGATGCGGCGTGTGATTGGCGCGCTGCTCAAGGCACTGCCGGGCATGGCGTCGATCGTCGGCCTCCTGGGACTCGTGCTCTACGTCTTTGCGGTGATGGCCACGAAACTGTACGGTGCCATTGCGCCGGAGTTCTTTGGCAGCCTTGGCGCGTCGTTATTCACCCTCTTCCAGGTCATGACCGTCGAAGGCTGGCCCGACGTGGCACGCAGCGTCATGGCGGAGTCGCCGCTGTCCTGGATCTTCTTCGTCGTCTACCTGTTGATCGCGACGTTCATGGTGCTGAACTTATTTATCGCAGTTGTCGTCAATGCCATGCAGTCGCAGGTCACCGAAGACCTCAAGGACGAGGGAGAGGCACACACCCGGTTGATTCTCGACGAAGTGCGCGCGTTGCGGCGGGAGGTCGAGGCGCGGCGTGTGTCGTGGCCTTCGTGACAAGGAGATAGGGCATGATCGGGATTTGGGTAGGATTCCTCGTCCTCGTGCTGCTGATGCTGGCACTGGATCTGGGGGTCTTTCATCGGAAGGCCCATGTGGTCTCCATGAAAGAGGCCCTGACGTGGTCCGCCGTGTGGATCACCATGGGGCTATCTTTCTCCGTCTTTGTCTACTACGGGTACGAGCACCACTGGCTGGGACTGGGCAACGAGGTTGACGCGGTCGACGGGGTCATCAACAACGGCATGTCGGCGACGATCAAGTACCTGACGGGGTACGTCGTCGAGAAGTCGCTGAGCGTCGACAACATCTTCGTCATCGCGATGCTCTTCGGCTTCTTCGCGGTTCCGCCGCTCTATCAGCATCGCGTGCTGTTTTGGGGCATTCTCGGCGCCCTGGCGATGCGCGGCGTGATGATTGCCCTCGGCGCTGCCTTGATTGCCGAGTACCACTGGGTCCTCTATGTCTTTGGCGTCTTCCTGATCATCACTGGGATCAAGATGCTCGTCCTGAAGACGGATCATACCGACCCCAACCAGAACATCGTTGTCCGGCTGACGCGGCGCTTCTTCCCGATCACCTCGCGCTTTCACGGGCAGCATTTCGCCGTTCGGGCTGGAGCGCCGGCCTCATACGAGAGCGAGTTTCCCGGGACGGTGGCCCTCCCGGACGAGGCGGTGAACCAGGCGCGGCCGGGCACGTGGATGCTCACGCCACTGGCCCTGGCCCTCATCATGGTCGAGTTCACGGACCTGATCTTCGCGGTGGATTCGATCCCGGCGATCTTCGCCATTACCGGCGATCCGTTCCTGGTGTTCACCAGCAACGTCTTCGCGATCCTCGGCCTACGGTCGCTCTACTTTGCGCTGGGAGGCATGCTCGAGAAGTTCAGGTACCTGAAGGTGGCCCTGGCGTTGGTGTTGATGACGGTTGGCGCGAAGATGCTGGTTGCCAAGTGGCTGAAGGAGATGCTCGGCAACGGCTTCAACTTCTACTTGCTTGGGGTCGTGCTCCTGATCCTGGCTGCAGGGGTTGCCGTGTCCCTGATTGCGGACCGTCGCGGCGAGACGGTCGCCTAAGAGGCCGATGACGCTGGCGGCGGCCCTTGGCGCCAGCGGCTTATCGGCAGGTCGTTAGGAGGAGGAGTAGGCGTGGCACCGGAACAAGCACTCCGAGCCGGAATCACGCGCCGCGCCGAGACCGGCATCGATGTGCAGTATCGGTTCGCGGCGGAGAGTGACGACATCGAGGCGCTGACTGCACTGCTGCACCGCGCCTATGCCAGCCTCGCGGAGGCCGGACTGCACTATGTCGCATCGCACCAATCGTCGGACGTGACTCGGCGTCGCATGGCCAAGGGCGACACCATCGTGGCCCTGTCCTCCACGGGCACGCTCATCGGCACCGTAACCCTGGCGCGGGCCGCGGCCACGTCGGGGTCCCCGCTCTACGACCGGCCGGACGTGGCCAGCTGTGGGCAATTCGGAGTGGAGCCGGCGCTCCAGGGCATCGGGATCGGCTCTACCCTCCTCTCGTTGGTCGAGGCACTGGCCTTCCATCGAGGCGTGAGTCAACTCGCGCTCGACACGTCGGAGCAGGCGACGGCACTCATCCGGTTCTACACCGCGCGGGGCTACGAACCCGTGGAATCCGTGACGTGGCCGCAGGTGAACTACACGAGCATCATCTTCACGAAGGCACGGGCTCACCTTCGGCAGGCCATCTGACCTTCAAATGAAGGCCGACGCGGGCGCCTGTGTATGCCATCATGCCGCCGAGCCCGCGCGGCTCGTTGGAATCGTTAGCCGGACCCGAAGTCAACGGAGTGCCCCATGCCCGATGCCTCAGCCCCGCCGTTGTGGGCCGCGCCCGCGTTGCTCGCCGCAGTCCTGGCGGCGCTTGGTTTCGTAGGGAAGACGATTACTGATCTCGTGTTGCGGTTACGCGAGGACGCGAGGGTCCGCCGGAGCCGACTGACTGAGCTGTATGCGCTGCTGCGAGCTGGCGACGCGGCGTTTGCCGTGCAGCGGGAACTGCGTGTCCGTCTGGCGGACCAGCTGCGCCACCGCCTTCCCAAAACCGCCGAGCTGCCGCCAGGGTTTGATCGACTCTTCGCTGCCACGTTCGCCGACATGACTGCCGACGAGCGGCAGCTCCATGCGTTGATTCGAACCATGACCGTGCACACGTTTCGCCCTTTGAATCAATCCCTTCTTGAGTGGCTACGCGCGGACCGCTACTTCCGAGCGATATCACCAGCTCACCGGCGCCTCGGAAGCCTGGCGCTCTTTCTGGCCCAATTGGAGGCGCATCTTGTGCTCTGGGTCGCCAAGTACGAAGCGTGGATCCCTGAACACCCGGAACACGCACTGGTGTTTCTTGCGGACGAGGAACGGCACGGCGTAGGGTTCCCAATGGGTGGGACGACTGCCTTGGCTGGGCTCCTCGGCCATCCGACACGACCAGCCGGCTAAGAGCGGCTTGCAGCCGACAGTGGTGGGCGTGATCAGATGCCGCTACCGCTGAAGCCGGGCGTTGGGGCCCAGCGGGTCAGCAGAGGCGTCAGCAAGTGGCGGGTTGCCTGGGGCGCGGATCACCCCGCCCAATCCAGGTAGCGGCTTAACACGCGCTGCACCAGACGGGCGCCACGATAGGATCGCCCTGCGGCCGCTGGTGGGCCGCATCACGTGAGGTTGTCGAAAGGCGGGGGCTATGGTCAGCACGATTCAATCCCTTCACGCCGAGTACCTGCGATACAAAGCGCTCGCGGAAGCCGCCGTGGCCCAGGTCGATGAGTCCGACCTGACGGCTCGGCCCCCGGGCCATGACAACTCGATTGCGGTCATCTGCTGGCACATCTCGGGGAATCTCGAATCTCGCTTCACCGACTTCTTGACCAGCGACGGTGAGAAGACATGGCGACATCGGGAGCAGGAGTTTGACGCGCGCTCAACCTCACGGGCTGAACTCCTGGCCAAGTGGGCGTCCGGTTGGGATGTGCTGCTGGGGACGCTCGCGGAGTTGAAGGACGAAGACCTGCCGCGCACCGTCACCATTCGGCGCCAGCCCCTGCAGGTCACCGAGGCGCTGCTTCGCTCACTTGCGCATGTGGCGTACCACGTGGGTCAGATCGTCTACATCGCCAAGGCACTGCAAGGCGACCGCTGGCAGTTCCTCAGCATTCCGCCTGGCCAGTCGGATACCTACAATCAGTCAGCCATCCTCGAGAAACCGTCCAATCACGCGCAAACTCTTGCCAGTCGGACCAAGCCGTAAGCCACGGAGCAGCCTGCCCATCGCTTGGAGCCGGCGGCAGTTGGGCAGTCAAGGGCGGCTGCGGCAGAAGCGTCGCGTCAGGCATCCACATTGGGAGCACTCCGGCAATGGCGAATTCGAAGCAAGTGGCAGGACTCGTAGGCCCGACTCTCCTCGCAATGCTCGCGTCCGAGTGTCCGCTCGTACAGCCGCATCTGTACGACGCGCAGATTCCGCCGGTGGTCTATCTGTCAGGGGTCGTGATGTTCGTCGGGGGCCTGGCCGTCGTGCGAGCGCACAACCGCTGGAGGCGTGACTGGACGGTACTCGTGACCGTGTCGGGCTGGTTCGGCGTGCTGCTCGGCCTGTTCCGGATGTTTGCTGCCGGTCAGTACCAGCGAGGGTCCGCGAACACGAGCGCGGCAACGTTCATGGTCCTGGAGGGCATCCTGTTCGCGGCTGCGATCGTGATGACATTCAAGGCCTACAGTCGCGACAAAGCATAGCGGCCTCGGCAGTTGGCGTATCGTGCGCCGTGCCGACACGGCGGTCGTGACTACGGTGGCGGCAGTCGCGGTTGGGGAGTTGCTGACGGGACTCTTCAGGCTTCCATGACGTGACTGGTGCGACGGTTACTATGGCGTGCAGCGGATGGCGCGACGGACTGCGGCACGCCGCAGCTGAGGCCTCACATTCCGCCGACAGAAAGAGGGTCATTCAGATGATGGTGTCAGCGGCTCCGCTCCTGCTTGTCATTGCGGCGATTGTCGGTCTGGCCGCCACAGGCAATCTGTTCTCCTCATCACCATTGGTCATCGCTGCGCAGGTCGCGGCCGTGGGCCTGAGCGTCTGGGCACGGCGCTCGTTTCAGCAGGGTGCATTTCGAGTGTCGGCCGCGCCCGGGGGCACCGCGGTGATCAGGCGCGGGCCCTATCGCTTCGTGCGGCACCCGATGTACTCGGCGGTGCTCCTGTTCGTCTGGGCCGGCATCCTCAGCCACCAGTCGGTGCTGACGCTCGCGAGTGGGGTCGCGGTGACTGCGGTGGTCATCGCGCGGGTCAGGGCCGAGGAGCAATTGCTGAGGTCGAAATACTCGGACTACGCCGAATATGCGCGATCGACGAAGGCCGTCGTGCCGTACGTGTTGTGACAGGGCGTGTCGAGGCCCGATGCACCGCTGAGGCGTTCCACACCGTTGTTCGTAACTGAAGGAGGCATGAGATGAGTCATCGGGCAGAAGCACTTGCCGCACGTATCGAGGAAGGGGCGGCCGGGTTGGCCGCGTTCGCGGAGGGGCTGTCGGAAGCCGAATGGGGCACGGCGGTCTCCGCGACGGACCGCCGGACAGTGGGGCAGATTGTGAATCACGTGGCCCTCGTCTATCCGATCGAAGTCGACCTGGCGCGGGCGGTTGCGGGTGGAAACGCGGTGACCGATGTCACCTGGGAGGTCGTGGCCGGATTGAATGCCACCCATGCCGGTGAGCACGCCCAGGTCTCCAAAGCCGCCGCGCTCGATCTCCTGCGCCAGAACAGTCGGCAGGTCGCCGAGGCGGTCCGCGCCTTCAGCGATGCCGACCTGGACCGGGCGGCACCCTTCTCGCTCAGCTTCGGCGCTCCGGTGACCGCGCAGTTTGTGCTGGAGGACCACGCGGTTCGGCATAGCTGGCACCACCTGGCGCGCATCCGGTCGGTCGTGGGCCGGTGAGCTCCGGGGATCTCGCGCCTCTGCCTGAGGTGCTGCCGGGTCGCTATCGGCACTACAAAGGTGGGGAGTACGAACTCATCGGGGTCGCCCGCCACAGCGAGACGCTGGAGGCCCTCGTGGTCTACCGCCCCCTCTATGACGACTCGGGCCTCTGGGTGCGTCCGTTCGCGATGTTTTTCGAGGACGTCGAGGTGGACGGCCGGCGGCAGCCCCGGTTTGTCCGGCAGGCGGGCTAGGTGAGGGCCGGGAGCCGTCCTCACGGAAGTCTGGAGCTTGACGCTCCGTTGCCCCCGGCGGGAAGATACCCCCGCGCCGCGGCTCGTCGCTCCGGCCCACTGAGAGGGATTTGACATGAGTATGTTGCTGGTAGCGTTGATGGCGGCCCCGCTGATGCAGGCACCCGCGGCGGAGCCGGTTGGCGATCCGCAGAAGGGGGCGGCCGTCTACCGCTCGAAGCTGTGTAATGACTGCCACGGCGACAACGGGGAGGGCGGCTTCGGCCCCGACCTGGCAGGGGGGCGCGTCACGTTTGAGCAGTTCAAGCACGAGATCCGGAAGCCGTGGGGCATCATGCTGGCCTACACGGAGAAGCAGCTGACGGACCAGGCCGTGGCCGACATCTACGCGATGATGAAGACCAAGCCGAAGGTGAACGAACCGGGGCACTGGCATTGGCCGGCCGTGCCGGCGTCGGCGCCGTACGGGCAAAAGGTCTACATGCAGATCTCGGGCTGCGGCGAGTGCCACGAGCCGGAGAACAAGTTCGCCCGCAAGTGGCTGGGTGAGCACGCCAAGGAAATGAGCTTCGACTACTTCAAGAAGCAGGTCTACACCCACACGGACAAGTACCCGACGGGCGGCATGGGCAACTACTCGCCCGAGCGGCTCTCGGAGACCAACCTCCGCGAGATCTACAAGTTCCTGGTTGAGGACCTTGGTCTGCGCGCCTCGATCGGCGGCGGCATCACGACGGGTGAGCAGAAGGACGGCAACACCACCTACAAAATCGCGCTCAGCAACCCTGGCGTGGTGAACAACGGCCTGGCGGCGCAGGTCGTCACCGTGTTCGTGCGCATCCCGGCCGGCATGAAGGTGGTCGGCGGCACCGGCACCGGCTACAAGGGTTCGGTCTCCTTCAAGTCGCTCGGCCTGGTGCCGGCGATTCAGCTGGCGACGCACCCGGATGAAAGTGGCAAGACCACGCGCCCGGCCTACGACCCTGCGGGTGATGCGGTGGTGTGGAAGCTGCCGAAGATCGCGGCCGGTGACAAGGTGGAGCTGACCTTCACGCTGGCAGGCGCGCCGTCGGCCGACCTGGTGAAGGCCATGGACGGCTCGGCCGTCTACTGGGAGAAGCCCGGCCGGACGCCGTTTGGTAAGAAGCTCGGCTACTTCGACACGCGCACGCCCGAGAAGGGTGACCACGAGCGGCTCGGTCTGCCGCGCGTGCCCTAGTTCAGGCACACGGCACGGTCCCGACGCGCCCCGGTCCCGCCACATGGCTGGGCCGGGGCGTTGTCACGTACGGCCGGCTCTCATCCTCATCTCATGCGCCATGGCTAGAGTGGCGGCATGCTCCTGCTACTGACGCTGGTGGCCGGCCTGGCGATTGACCCGCCGGCCCCACCCTTTTCCCTGGCGGACGCCCTCGCTCAGGCGAGACGCGCCTCGCCACTTCGAGAGGCGGCCGTACGCCTGGCCACTTCGGCGGAGGAGGTCGCGCGCACGTCTGGCCGCCTCCTGAATCCCCAGCTCGACATGCGCGTCGAGAACTTCGGGCCTGGGACCTCCGGGCTGGCGAAGGATGTGTTCGCGGTGGTCAATCAGGCCATTGAGCTCGGAGCCAAGCGGCGCTTGCGCCGGGACCTGGCCAATGCCGACCGCGACGCCGCGGGCGCCCAGGTCGGCCTGACCGACTGGCAGCTGGCCGAGCGCACCACGCGGATCTACGTGGAGGCCTTGCGGGCTCGACTCCTCCTGGAATCCCTCACCGCGACGCACCGGGACCTCGCGGAGGTGGCCGGTCTCCTCACACGCCGCGTTGAAGAGGGGGTGACCCCCGAGGCGGACCTGTTAAAGGTGCGGGCCGACATTGCGCGCCTTGATCTGGAGATGGTGCACGCCCGGCTGGCGCTGGACCGGCGCCTGAGCGAACTGGGCTACGTCACCGGGCTGTCCGCGCCGCCCGAGGCCGGGCGTCTTGCCGAGCCCGCCGCGCCCGCGGTGGCAGCGGTGCAGGCGACGGGCTCCGTGGCGCGTCATCCGGATGCGCGCCTCGCCGAGGCCCGCGTGGCCCGGGCCCGGCAGGCGCTGGCCCTCGAACACGGGCGTCGGCGGCCCGATCCATTACTGACGGCCGGCTACAAGCGCACATCCGGTGTGGACACGGCGGTGGCCGGCGTCGCGCTCACGTTGCCGTTCTTCGATCGCAACGGTGCGCCGATCGCGCGCGCCGATGGTGAGGTGCGCGCAGCCGAAGCCGAGCAGGCCGCGGTCATGGGCCGACTGATGGCCGACGCCCAGAGCACCGGGCGGGCCGCACGCGCGCTGGCTGACCGCGCGGGGACCGTCGCGCGCGACCTGGTGGAGCCTGCCGAGGCCGTGCGGAGCGCGACGGCCGCCGCGCTGCGGGAGGGGGTCGTCGACGTGCTGCGGCTCCTCGATGCGGAGCGGGTGCTGCGCGAGGCGCGCCAGTTGGCGATTGAAGTTCGGCTCGATGCGCTGGCCGCCGCGCTCGAGGCGCGGTTCGCGGCGGGCGAGGAGGTACTGCCATGACGCGGATCGTGTGTGGGATGGGTGTGGTGCTCTTGACCGTCGCGGGGTGCCGGACGCCGGAGGCGGTCCCGCAGGCCAAGCCGGCGGAGAAGGCGCCTGCCCAGGCCTCGGCGCTGGCAGGCGTGACGCTGAGTCCGGCTGCGGTGGAGAGCGCCGGGATCGTGCTCGCGGCCGTCGAGTCGGTGCCGATGGCGGGGCAGATCGTGGTGCCGGGCGTCGTGAATCTGGATGACTCGCGCACGGCGCGCGTCGGCTCACTCCAGGAGGGGCTCATCCTGAAGACACTCGCGCAGGTCGGGGACCGGGTCACCCAGGGGCAGCTCCTGGCGACGATGCATGGCCATGCGATGCATGACGCGTGGGCCGGGTATCGCAAGGCGGTGGCCGAGCGGCAGCGCCTGGAGGCGGAGCTGGCCTACGCCACTGACGCGCACGCGCGGACTGAGCGCCTGCTGGTGGCCAGGGCCGTGGCCGCGCAGGATGTGCGGCGGGCGGCTGTCGAGCGCGAAGGCGCGGCCCAGCGGCTGGCCGAGGCGCGGGCCGAGGTGACGCGCTCCATCGAGGAACTCGAGCACGTGGGTGTGCACGTGGCCACGCTGGCCAACGGCGAGACGAGCGTGCGCGAGGCACAGGCCGACGAAGCCATCCCGGTCCGCAGTCCGATGCCCGGTGTGGTGCTCGAGCGTCACGTGACGCCTGGCACCACGGTGGTCCCCGGCGCGGTCCTCTACACCGTCAGCGATCTGGCCTCGCTCTGGGTGGTGGCCGAGGTTGACGAGGCGTCTCTGCCGCAGGTGGCCGTCGGACGGACGGTCGGCGTGCGGGTGGCGGCGTATCCCGATGAGACCTTCCCCGGGACCATCAGCTTCATCGGCGATGTGGTGAACCCGCAGACGCGCCGGGTGACGGTGCGGGCGACGGTTGCGAACCGCGACCGGCGGCTCAAGCCGGAAATGTTTGCCAGCGTGGTGCTCGCCACACGGGAGACACGGCCATCGCTGGTCGTGCCCCGCGCCGCGGTGCAGTCCCTGGACGGCCGCACGGTCGTGTTCGTCGCCGGAACGCCGGGGCGGTTTGAGCCGCGGACGGTGACGCTGGGCGCCGAGGCCGGCGGCAACGTCGAAGTCACCGAGGGGCTGGCCGTCGCGGACCGCGTGGTGGCGGCCGGTGGGTTCGCGCTCAAGTCGGCGCTGCTGGCGCCCGCCGGAGGGAACTGACGTGGGCGTCATCGAACGGGTGGTCGCGGCGAGCCTCCGACAGCGGCTGTTCGTCCTGCTGTGCCTGGTCGCCCTGATCGGCACGGGCCTCTTCGCGTATCGCGATCTGCCTGTCGAGGCGTTTCCGGATCTCACCAACAACCAGGTGACCGTGGTGGCCGAGGCACCCGGTCTGGCCGCCGTGGAGGTCGAGCAGCGCGTCTCCTATCCGATCGAGACGGCGTTGATGGGCGTCCCGAATGCGGAGCAGGTGCGCTCCGTGTCCAAGGCCGGGTTGTCACTGGTCACGGTCGTCTTCGCCGACGCGGTGCCGGTCTATCTGGCCCGGCAACTGGTGACGGAGCGGGTCTCCGAGGCGCGCAACCGGTTGCCCGACGGCGTCGCGCCGGTCCTGGGTCCGGTGGCGACTGCGTTCGGCGAGATCTATCAGTACCTGGTCGAGAGCGACACGTCGGATCTGATGACGCGCAAGACCATCCATGACTGGGAGCTGCGCACGCAGCTCCGCGCGGTGCGCGGCGTCGGCGAGATCAACGGGTGGGGCGGCCTGACGCGGCAGTATCAGGTCGTGGTGGATCCGGCCCGCCTCGACCGCTACGGCGTGTCGCTCCGTCAGGTCTTCGACGCGGTCGCGGCCAATAACCTCCCGTTCTCCGGCGGCTTCATCGAACACCGGCAGGAGCGCTACACCGTCCGGGGCAACGGCCTGGTGAAGGACGAAGAGGACCTGCGGCAGATCGTCGTCCACGAGCACAACGGCGTGCCCGTCCTGATTCGCGACGTGGCGGAGGTCGGCATTGGCGCCATGCCGCGGCAGGGGGCCGTCTCCCACGACGGCGTGGGCGAATCCGTGGCCGGCATGGTGATCATGCTGAAGGGGGAGAACGGCCGCGACGTCGGCGAGCGGGTCAAGCAGAAGATGGCGGAGATTATCGGGACGCTCCCCGGGCGCCTCCGGATGGTGCCGTTCTACGACCAGACGGAAGTCATCGCCCGCACGTCGACGACGGTCCGCAACAGCCTCCTTGAAGGCTCCCTCCTGGTCATCGCGGTGCTGGTCTTCTTCCTGCGCGACCTGCGCGCCTCGCTGATCGTAGCCGCCGTCATTCCGGTGGCGATGCTGACCGGCTTCATCGGGATGCGTCTCTTCGGCGTGTCGTCCAACCTGATGTCGCTCGGCGCCATCGACTTCGGTCTCATCGTCGATGGTGCGGTCGTGATGATGGAGAGCGTGATCCGGCGCCGGGCCGGCGTCCATCACGCGGAGGGGGAGCCGCACCCGCGACAGACGTATCTCGAGACGGTGACCGCGGCGGCGACAGAGGTGGCGCGCCCGGTGCTCTTCGGCGTGCTGATCATCATCGCCGTGTATCTGCCCATCTTCACGCTCGAAGGGCTGGAGGGAAAGATGTTCCGCCCGATGGCGATCACGGTGTGCTCCGCCATCCTCGGATCGCTGCTGCTGTCGCTGACCGTTGTGCCGGTCATGGCCTCGTTCCTGCCCTCGTCGGGCGGCGGTCACCACGAGCAGGGGTGGTTCCTCCGGTTGCGCGGCCGCTACATCCACGACCTCCGGCGGGCGATGGACTTCCCGGGCCGCACGATGGTGATCGCCCTGGTGGCCGTGGCGCTGGCGCTCGGGTCACTGCCGTTTCTCGGCACGGAGTTCATGCCGCGGCTCGACGAGGGGTCGCTGCTCATCGAGTCGCGGAAGCTCCCGTCCGTGTCGCTCGACGAATCTCTGGCGATGTCGGGACGCGTGGAGAAACTGTTGCGGGCGTTTCCCGAGGTGTCCGGCGTGGTGACCAAGATCGGACGGCCCGATCTGGCGACCGAGGCCATGGGCATCTACCAGGCGGACATCTACGTCTCGCTCCACCCCGCGAACACCTGGACGACGGGCCGTGACAAGGCCGCCCTTATCGACCAGATGGCGGGTACCCTCGGCCAGGTGCCAGGCATGACCTTCAACTTCACCCAACCGATGGCGATGCGCCTCGACGAGACCATCTCGGGCGTGAAGGCGGATGTGGCCGTGAAGATCTTTGGTCCGGACTCCGCGGAACTGGAGCGGCTCGGCCTGGCCGTGCGCGACGAGCTGGAGCACGTCCGCGGCGCCTCGGACCTGCAACTCGAGGCGCTCTTTGGCGCGGCCCAGTTGCAGGTGGATGTGGATCGCGCTGCGGCGGCCCGCGTGGGTGTCAGCGTGGCCGACATCGGCGCTCTGGTGGAAACCGCCGTGGGCGGTCGCCAGGCATCAGAGCTGCTCGAGGGCGCTCGCCGCTTCCCGGTACTCGTGCGGTTTCCCGAAGCGATGCGGCGCGATGCGACGGCGCTCGGCGCCCTGCCGCTGGTCGGTCTCCAGGGGGAGCGGGTCCCGCTCTCCCGTGTGGCCCGCATATCGGAGGCACGGGCCCCGGAGGCCATCAACCACGAGAACGCCGAGCGACGCATCGTCGTGCAGACCAACGTGCGCGGGCGGGACGTCGGCGGCTTCGTGGCCGAGGCCCGTCCGCTCATCGAGCAGCGCGTGACGCTGCCACCCGGATACCGGCTCGCGTGGGGCGGCCAGTTCGAGAACCAGTCACGGGCGATGAATCGGCTGATGGTGGTGGTGCCGCTCTCGGTGGCCATCATCTTCCTGCTGCTGTTCGTCACGTTCGGGCGTCTCCGGCAGGCGGCGCTGGTGTTGCTGAATGTGCCGTTCGCGCTGGTGGGCGGCATCGCGGCACTCTGGATCAGGGGACTCACGCTGAACCTCTCGGCGTCGGTCGGTTTCATCGCCCTCTTCGGCGTGGCCGTCCTCAACGGTGTGGTGCTCGTGACGGCCGTCAACCGGTTGCGCGAGGACGGGGTGCACTTGCGGGAGGCCGTGCTGGCGGGAGCCGGCACGCGGTTGAAACCCGTGATGATGACGGCGTTGGTGGCGGCGCTCGGCTTCGTGCCGATGGCTATCTCGCACGGCGCCGGGTCTGAGGTGCAGCGTCCGCTGGCCAGCGTCGTGATCGGGGGGATCGCGACCTCGACGCTGCTGACCCTGATGGTGCTCCCGACCCTCTATGAGCTCATCGAGCGCCGGATTGCCAGCCGGATTCCGCGCTGAGGAGCGAGATGTGGCCTCCACCGGTTCTACAATCGGACCCGTGCGAATCCTCGTCGTGGAGGACGATCCGGCCATCAGTGCCTTTCTGGTGCGTGGCCTGCGCGAGGAACTCCACCTCGTCGATCTGGCGGAGGACGGTCCGGCGGCGGAACGGCTGACGGGCGATACGTCGTACGACGCGATCGTGCTGGACGTGAATCTGCCCGGCTATGACGGCTTTGAACTCTGCCGCCGGCTGCGGCGAGACGCGGTCCAGACGCCGGTGCTGATGCTCACGGCTCGCGACGCGGTGGCGGATCGCGTGACGGGCCTCAACGCCGGCGCCGACGACTACCTCGTCAAGCCGTTTGCGTTTGACGAACTGCTGGCGCGCCTCCGGGCGCTGACCCGTCGCAGCGGAGGGCGTCCATCCGAGGATGTGTTGCGGTGCGGCCCCATCGCGCTCGACACGACAACCCACCTGGTCACGCTGGAGGGGCAGGCCGTGTCACTGAGCGCGACGGAGCATCGTCTGCTCGAGCATCTCCTGCGGCACGTCGGGACGATCGTCTCCCGTGACCAACTGGCCGAGCGCGTCTGGGGCGCGGAGGTGGATCTGGCCTCCAACGTCGCCGATGTCTACGTGGGATACCTGCGCCGTAAGCTGAAGGCGGCGGGCCTGGACGCTCCCGTCATCCACACCATCCGAGGCCTCGGATACATGCTGCGTGCGCCAGGCTCGGGAGACCCTCTGGCATGACGCTCTCATTTCGTGCGCGGCTCACCCTGCGGTTGTTGCTGGCCTTTGGTGTCGTGCTCACGCTGGCGATGGCCGCCGTCTACGCCGGGACCCGGGCCTTCCTGTATCGCGACCTCGACGCACAGCTCAGGACACTGGCCGCCACGGAACTGGCCTCAGCGGTCGATGAGCCGGGCGACGGCGTGCACTTGCACGAGTTCAGCATCCCGGGCACCCAGGAGTTTGCCGACAAGTTCGTGCAACTCGTGAGAGAGGACGGCACGGTGCTCATGCAGTCCCCTCTGCTCGGCACCGTCCCCGCGATCCTGCCGCGAGCCGTGCTGGCGCAGGCGCTGGCCGGGGTCTCACCCACGATGGATGTCTCGGTGCTTGGCCGGCGGGGGCGGATGATCGGCCTGATGACGGCCGGCCCCGAGCGCTACGTCGTGGCCGTGGGGTTGTTCGCCGATCAGCTCGAATCCACGCTCCGCACGCTCGCGTGGCTGCTGGCCGGCGTCTGGGCCGCCAGCCTGGCCGCGACGGCGGTGGCCGGGTTCACGATTGCGTCGAGCGTGCTGGCCCCCGTGCGCCGGATCACCGAGCGGGCGGCCGCCATTGCGGACGGTCAATTCGACGCGAGACTCGATGCCCCGGGCAGCGAGGACGAGATTGGCCGGATGACCGCGCTGCTGAACCGGATGCTGGATCGGCTCCGCGGCGCCATCGATGCCAACCGGCGGTTTGCCGCCGATGCGTCACATGAGCTGCGCGGGCCATTGACCGCGATACTGGGAGAGGTCGACGTGACGCTCAAACGGGAGCGGGACGGGACCGAGTATCGGCGGGTGCTCGCGGAAGTCGGGCAGCGCATCCGGCAGATGGGAGACCTGACGGAGGACCTGATGCTGCTGGTGCGCGCCCAGGAGCGCCGGACGCCGCCCATGGCGGAGGTGTCGCTGGCAGTGGTGATGCGCGAGTCGATCGAGAGCGTGGCCGGACTGGCCGCGGAGAGAAGTATCACCATTTCCAGCGAGCTCACCCCCTCGCTCGTCGCCTACGCCGATGCCGGACTGCTGCGGCGGGTGTTCGACAATCTGCTGCGGAACGCCGTGCAGTACAACCGTGACGGCGGCGCGGTTCGTGTATCCGGACGGCTCGAATCACAGCCGGGCGAGTGGGCGTCTGATGCCGCGGTCATTCACGTCGAGGACACGGGGCCAGGCATTCCCGAGGCGGAGCGCGAGCGCGTGTTCGAGCGGTTCCGTCGTCTGGATGCCTCCCGATCCCGCCGGACAGGCGGCACCGGGCTCGGGCTGGCGATCGCGCGAGAGATCGTCGAACTGTTCGGGGGCCGCGTCCAGGTGCTGCCTGGCGTTCAGACCGGGACCGTCTTTGAGGTGCGCTTGCCTGGTGGCCGGGCAGCCGACGTTACGTCAGCTGTTTGAGGAGGCGCTCGATCTCCTTCCGGACCTCGGCGAAGTCGGCCAGCACGCGCTCGGCCTCATCGACGGTGCGTGTCAGGTCCTCCTTCGCCGGCACGCCGCCGCGACTGACTTCGGCGGCGAGGTCTCGCGTAGTGCGCGCGCAGGCTTCGGCGATACCCAGGGTGTGCCCGTGGGCCTCGACGATCTTCAGCATGGACTGGCGTTCCGCGGTGGTCATGGCTCCCTATTTATGTGACTTCTGATGACGCTTGTCGCAAAATGACTCGTTCGGCCCACGAGGGCCGCGCGTGTCCCTTCAATGACGTCCCTACAGGATATCGCCCAGCAGTACGTCACGCTCGTGCTTGCCGTGGGCCAGCACGATCCCGACTACGTGGACGCCTACTACGGTCCGCCGGAATGGCGGGCCGAAGCGGAAGCGACCCCTCGGACGCTGACCGACATCGACGCGCTCGCCGGGCAGCTCCAGCAACGCCTCTCGTCGCTCGGGCTGCAGTCACTGGCGCGTCATGATGTCCGGGAAGCCGGGCTGCTGGGTCTGCGCAAGGTCTATCTGACAAAGCACCTGGCGGCGCTGCGCACCCGGATCGCGATGCTGCAGGGGCACCGTCTGTCCTTCGATGAGGAGTCGCAGGCGCTCTATGACGCGGTCGCACCCGAGCGGTCGGAGGATGAGTTCCTGCGCGCACTGGACGTGCTGAATCACGCCATGCCCGGGAGTGGTTCCCTGTTGGATCGGTACCGCGCCTTCCGCGACCGTTACGTGATCCCGCCCAGTGCGCTGCCTGCCGTGTTCGAAGCCGCGATCAACATGTGCCGGCAGCGCACACTGGCCGCTCTGCCGCTGCCCGCCGAAGAACAGTTCACGCTGGAGTTCGTGCGCGGCAAGAGCTGGAGCGGCTACAACTGGTACCAGGGGAAGTTCCAGTCCGTCATCCAGGTGAACGTCGATCTGCCGGTGCACATCGACCGTGCGGTCGATCTGGCCGCGCATGAGGGCTATCCGGGGCATCACGTCCACAACGTGCTCATCGAGGAGCAGTTGGTCCGGCAGCGCGGCTGGGTGGAGTTCACCGTCTATCCGCTCTATTCGCCGCAGTCGCTGATGGCCGAGGGGATCGCCAACTGTGCGGCGGGCGCCGTGTTCCAGACGTTCGAGCGTCTCGCGTTCGAGCGGGACGTGCTGTTTCCCCTGGCCGGGCTGGATCCCTCCACGGCCACGCGGTGCGCCATGGTGGCGATTGCGGCCCAGAAGCTGACGCAGGCCGGCACGGAGGCCGCGCGGCATCTCCTCAATGGGGACCTGGACGAGGAGGGGGCCATCTACTGGCTTGAGAAGTACGCGCTCTACTCCAGGCCACGGGCCCAGCAGCGCGTCCGCTTCATCACGCAGTACCGGACCTACGTGATCAACTACACCCGTGGGCGTGAACTCGTGGACGGGTACCTCACGCGCAAGGCCGGTGGTGATCGTGCCCGCCGGTGGGCGGTGCTGGGTGAACTCATGGCCTCTCCTCGGCTCGCGGGGAGCCTGCAGTAACGAGCCATGCGAGGTCCCGCGCTCGACCGGCGAACGGTGTTGCGCGGCGCGGGTGTGTCCCTCGCCCTCCCGTACCTCGACGTGATGGCGACAGCGGCGGCCGCGACGCCGCCCGCGCGCTTTGTCGCCGTCTATCTCGGAAATGGCATGAACCCTGGTGCGTGGACGCCGCCGACCGAGGGACCCCTCACGCTCTCACCGACATTGGCCGCGCTGGCGCCGGTGCGCGATCAGGTGCTGGTGGTCAGCGGGCTGGACAACCGCCAAGGGGGGTCGAGTGAGCAGGGCGGCCTGCACTCGCGGATTCAGCCGGCCTGGCTCACCGGCGCCCACGCCCGCCGCACGGAGGGGGCGGATGTGGAGGCTGGCGTCTCGATGGACCAGGTGGCGGCCGCGGCCCTGGGACAGACGACGGCGCTCCGGTCCCTGGAACTGGCCCTGGAGTCCGTGGAGATCGGCCGGGCCTGCGAGCCCGCGTTTGCCTGTACCTACGTGAGCACGATCGCGTGGCGTGATCGCACAACGCCTCTGCCGATGGACGCGGATCCCCGCTCGGTCTTCGAGCGCCTGTTCGGAGACGCCCGGCCGGCCGCCGCGCGCGAAGCAGACCAGCGGCGCGATCGCAGCATCCTTGACGCGGTGACCGCGGACCTGGCCGCGCTGGGCCGGCGCGTGGGCGCCCGCGACCGGCGAACAGTCGAGGGCTATGTGGAGGCGGTTCGCGATGTCGAGCGGCGCATCGCCACGGCCGAGCGGCAGGCGGTGCACGAGCCGGCGGCGGATGTGTCGTCCTTTACGGGGATTCCGATCAGCTACCGCGATCATGCGCGCCTGATGGGCGAACTGATCGCATTGGCGTTCCAGGCGGACGCGACGCGTGTGGCGACGCTGTTGATGGTGCGCGAGCGGAGCGACCGTGTGTTCACCGAGGCCGGCGTGGGAGAAGGCAGTCACGCGATCTCCCACCACGAAGGCGATCCGGCGAAGCTGGCCGTGCAGGCGCGGGTCAACGCCTACCACCTGGCGCTGGTCGGGGACTTCCTCGCGCGGCTTGCCACGACAGCCGATGGTGACGGTGTGCTGCTGGACCGGACGATCGTGTTGGCCGGCGCGGGGATGAGCGACTCGAATGCGCACCAGCCGCTCAACGTGCCGACGCTGGTGGCAGGCGGTCGCGCGCTCGGCGTGCAGGGTGGGCGTCATCTGCGTGTCCCGTCGGGGACGCCCCTGGCGAACCTGCAGGTCGCGCTGCTCGCCGCGCTTGGTCTGACGGTGACGCGGCATGGCGACAGTACGGGCCTGCTGGCCGGCGTGCGCCATGGTTGAGGTGTGCCGGGCGGGAGTGTGGGTGCTTGCCACCCTCATCGGCGTGGGGCCGGTCGCCCTGGCGGGCATGGCCTCGACCGGCGCGATGTCACGGAGCGTCCCGTCCGGAGCGCCGCCTGTCGCGCAAACCGCCTCAACGGGCGCGGCACGCCCGGCGTCTCCCAGAAGCACGCGCGATGGCGTCTTCACGGCCGCACAGGCGGAGCGGGGTGAACTGGCCTTCCGGGCCTGCACCTACTGCCACGGCCGCGACCTGCGCGGGGGGGGACGACCCGCCTGGGCCGGCCTTGAAAGGCGAAATCTTTATGCAGAAATGGAGTCAGCGCCCGCTGGGGGAACTCTTCGACCGGATCGCCGAGACCATGCCGCGGGACCGGCCGGGGACCCTGGAGCCGCAGGCGTACGCGGACATCCTCGCCTACGTGCTGTCGGCCAATCGATTGCCGGCAGGGGCGTCTGAGTTGCCTCCCGTGTCGGACACGCTTCGCGACATCCTGGTGGCGCCAGTTCCGCTAGAATCACGCTGATTTGAGGATGATGCTCATGAATCGATTCTGCCTGCCGGCGTTGGCCGCCGCGGCTGTCATCGGCCTGCTGGCCGGGTCAACGGCCTGGGCCGCGCCCGCCCCGCCCACGGCGCCACCCGTGCCACAGCGTGCGCTGGTCGACCAGTACTGCCTCGGCTGTCACAGTGCGAAAGCCCACGTCGGCGGTTTTGTCCTTGAGGGACTCGACCCCGGGAAGGCCGGCGAGGCGTCCGAGACGTGGGAGAAGGTGGTGCGGAAGCTGCGTGCCGGGATGATGCCGCCTCCTGGTCGTCCGCGTGCCGACGAAGCCGCGGTGATGGCATTTGCCTCCGCCGTGGAAGGGCGTTTGGATGCCGCGGCGGCCGCACGGCCGAATCCGGGCCGGACCGAAACCTTTCATCGCCTGAACCGGTTTGAGTATCAGAACGCCGTACGGGACATCCTGCGCGTGGATGTGGACGTGGCGTCGCTCCTGCCGCCGGATGATGCCGGCTACGGCTTTGACAACATGGCGGGCGTGCTGCGGCTCTCGCAGTCGCTGATGGAGCGCTACCTGACGGCCGCGCGCCGGATCGCCCGGACGGCGGTGGGGAGTGTGCCGCCGACACCGGTGGCCGATACGTTCCCTGTCTCGTCGGATCTGCCGCAGTACGAGCACGTGGAGGGGTTGCCGTTCGGTACCCGTGGCGGTCTGCTCGTGCCCTACAACTTTCCGCGCGACGGCGAGTATCTGATCCGCGCGCAGTTCTCCTGCGCGCTGGTCTCAGCCGGTGGCTGCGATCCGACGGCGGGCTTTGACGACGAGCATCAGCTGGAGGTGGCGATCGACGGCGACCGCGTGCATCTGTTCACCATGCCGCCCTCACCGCGCGGTGGCGCCGGTGGCTTCGGCAAGGTGGCCACCGGAAAGTCCGTGGAGGATACGCGCTGGCAGATCCGTGTCGCCGTGAAGGCCGGGCTGCACGATGTCGGCGTGGCGTTCCTGAAGCTGCCGTCCTACGAGACGACGGACTATCCGCGACTCCGCTTCATCAAGCCGTCCTACGAAGGCAACATGGTGCCCGAGGGGCTGGGCATCTATCAGCCGCACCTGGCGAGCGTGACCATCGCCGGCCCCTTCGCGGCGGCGGGTGGCCCTGGTGATACGCCGGCGCGGCAGCGGATCTTCATCTGCCGGCCCACGACGGCCGCCCAGGACGCTGCGTGCGCGCGGCAGATTCTCCGGGGGCTGGCGCGTCGCGCCTTCCGGCGTCCGGTGACCACGGCCGACGTCGACAAGCTCCTGGCGTTCTACACGGAGGAGCGCGCGAGCGGTAACGGGTTCGAGTCGGGGATTGAGCTCGCCGTGCGGGCCCTGCTCGTGCAATCCGACTTTCTCTTCCGGGTCGAGCTGGACCCGCCCGCGGTCCGGGCGGCCGCCTATCGGCTGCCGGAGCTCGAGTTGGCGTCGCGCCTCTCGTTCTTCCTCTGGAGCAGCGTGCCGGACGAGCCGCTCCTGCGGGTAGCGGCGGCCGGGCAACTCTCGCAGCCGGCGGTCTTCGAGCGTCAGGTACGGCGGATGCTGGCCGACCCGCGCTCGCGCGCGCTCTCGAAGAGCTTCCTGCCGCAGTGGCTGCAATTGCGGTCTCTGGCGGTGGCCTCACCCGACGACCCGGACTTCGATGATGGTCTCCGGGCCGCCATGGGGATGGAGACCGAACTCTTCTTCGACAGCATCGTGCGTGACGATCGCCCCGTGCCGGACCTGCTGACGGCGGACTACACCTTTCTGAACGAGCGCCTCGCGTGGCACTACGGGATCACGAACGTGAAGGGCGCGCACTTCCGCCGCGTGTCGCTCCCGCCGGACAGCCCGCGCCGCGGCCTCCTGGGTCACGGGAGTGTCCTGACGACGACGTCACATGCCATCCGCACCTCGCCGGTGAAGCGCGGCAAATGGATTATGGAGAGCGTGCTCGGCGTCGCACCCCCTCCGCCGCCCGCGAATGTTCCGCCGCTGGAAGAGAAGAAGGGTGGTGACGCGGCGCCCAAGTCGATGCGGGAGCGCATGGCCGCGCACCGGGCGAATCCTGTCTGCGCCGGATGCCACGCCATGATCGACCCGCTGGGTTTTGCCCTGGAGAACTTCGATCAGGCGGGCCGCTACCGGACGGTGGATCAGTCCACGAAGGCGGTGGATGTCTCAGGCACCTTCCCGGATGGTACCGGCTTCAAGACGCTCAACGATTTCAAGTCGCGCATCACCCGTCGTCCGGAGCAGTTCACCAGCGCGTTGACGGAAAAGCTCCTGACCTACGGCCTGGGCCGGGGGCTTGAGCCATCGGATATGCCAGCCGTGCGAGGGATTGTGCGGCAGGCTGCGGCCTCGCAGTACCGGTTCTCGGCGATTGTGCTCGGCATCACCACCAGTCCGGCGTTTCAGATGCGGCGTTCCCTTGAGGCTCCGGCGACGGCCATCGCGGCCCGCTAGCGCACACGCGGTTCCGAGGAGAGAGCAATGATCGTGACAAAGCACGCGTTACCACGGCGCACAATTCTTCGCGGCGTCGGCGCCACGGTGGCGCTGCCCCTGCTCGATGCGATGGTGCCGGCCCTGACGGCCACGTCGCGGACCGCGGCCGCTGGGACGACCCGCGTGGCCTTCTGGCAGACGGCCAACGGCATCTATGGTCCGGACTTCAAGCCGAGGGGCGAGGGCACCAACCTCAAATCGCTCACCTTGATGCCCATCACCATGCCGCTGCAGCCGGTGCTGGATCACACGGTCGTGGCCACCGGCCTCAGCAACCTTGCCGCCGAGAGCAAGCAGGTGGGCAGCGGCGTCCACGCGCGTGCGGCCTCGTGCTTCCTGTCCGGGGCGGCGGCTCGCCGGACGGAGGGCGCGGATATCGAACTGGCCAAGACCCTGGATCAGTACGCGGCTGACGTGCTCGGCCGCGAGACGCAGCTCACCTCGCTGGAGCTGGCGCTCGAGTCCAGTTTCGTGGGCAACTGCGACCAGGGCTACAGCTGCGCGTATGTGAACACGTTCGCGTGGCGCGCACCGACGATGCCGCTGCCGATGGAGAACAACCCGCGCATCGTCTTCGAGCGGATGTTCGGGGACGGTGGGAGCGTCGAAGCCCGGCTCGGGCAGATGAAGCGCGACCGCAGCATCCTCGACCGGGTCAGCGCGGATCTGGCCGGCCTGCAGAAGCGGCTGGGCCCTGGCGACCGGGCGACCATCTCCGGCTACCTCGACGCCGTCCGGGATGTGGAGCGCCGTATCCAGAAGGCCGAGCAGCACAGTGCGACGACGCCGCTGCCAGAGAGCGCGCAGCCGATGGGCATTCCGGAGTCCTTCCCGGATCACTGCGACCTGATGGTGGACCTGATGTTCCTCGCCTATCAGGCGGACGTCACACGCGTCATCACCTTCCAGACCTCGCGCGAGCAGGGTGGCCGCCAGTTCCCCCACATCGGCGTGCCCGAGGCGCATCACGAGACCTCGCATCACCAGGGTGACCCCTACAAGATCAAGCAGAACAGCAAGATCAACGCTTACTTCATGCATCTGTTCGCCACGCTGGCGGCGAAGATGCAGCAGGCGCCTGATGGTGACGGCACGCTCCTCGATCACTCGCTCCTGCTGTGGGGGGCCGGGATGGGCTCGGGTGATATCCATAGCCCGCACGACATGCCCGTCGTCGTGGTCGGCGGTGGCGGCGGGGTCAAGGGCGGGCGTCTTCTGAAGTACGCCCTCGATACGCCGTTCATGAACTTCGCGCTCAGCATGCTCGACCGTGCCGGCGTCCCCATCGAGCGGATGGGCGACAGCACGGGCCGGGTGACGGACCTTTAAGATGCGCCGGATCCTCGCGCTCGCCATTCCGTGTCTGGTGCTGGCTGGCCTCGGTGCCGGCGGCCGCGGTCTGCCCATCGCGGACGCGATCAAGGCCGGCGACGATACAGCCGTGAAGGCCCTCATCGCGCAAGGGCAGGCGCGTGCGGTCGAACCGGATGGCACGACGCCGCTCCATCATGCGGCGCACCAGAACAACCTCGCGCTGGTCAATGCGCTGCTCACGGCCGGCGCGGACGCGAAAGCGGCGAACCGGTACGGCGTGACGCCGCTCTCGCTCGCGGCCGAAAACGGCAACGCCGCCATCGTGGAGCGGTTGCTGAAGGCCGGTGTCAATCCGAACACGACCCTCCCCGGTGGGGAGACGACGCTGATGACCGCGGCGCGGTCCGGCCGGGCCGATGTCATCCGGGTGCTCCTGGCCAACGGCGCCGACGTCAATGCGACGGAGAGTCTGCGTGGGCAGACGGCGCTGATGTGGGCGGCGATTCATGGCAATGCCGACGCCATCACGGCGCTGGCCAAGGGCGGTGCCAGTCTGACCGCGCGGTCCTTCACGCCGGTGAAGCCGAAGGGCAGTGCGATGCCGAATGGGAATCAGCCCCCGGCGCGAAATGGCGCGCAGGCGACGCCGAAGAAGGCCGACGCGCGGGATGAGCGCTATGGCGCCTTTACCGCGCTCATTCTCGCGGCACGCCGCGGGCAGGTGGAGGCCGTCCGGGCGCTGCTGGACGCCGGTGCCAACGTGAACGAAACGGCGGTGGTGCATCCGAATGAACCGCCGACGCCCGCGATGACGATTGCCATTGCCAATGGGCACTACGAAACGGCGGCCTACCTGCTGGAGCGTGGTGCGGATCCACACCTCGCCGAGAACGGCTGGACAGCGCTGCACCAGTTGGCGCGCGCCCGTTCGGAGGCTGGCAAGACCCGGACGAACGTCGGCTGGACGACCGGACCGCGCTTGACCGGCAACATCTCTGGTGTCGAGCTGGCGAAGCGGCTGCTCGACAAGGGGGCCGACGTCGATGCCAAGGCGACCCGCGAATTCCAGGATGGGTACCGCTACGCCTCCTACGTGAGCCGTATTGGGGCCACGCCGTTGATGATGGCGGCCCGTGTGTGCGATGCCGAGTTGATGAAGCTGCTGCTCGACCGCGGAGCGGACGTCAATGCGGCGAGCGCTGACGGCATGACGCCCTTCATGGCGGCAGCCGGCAACGGTATCCGGTCACCCGCCGAGGACGGCATGGATGACGATGCGCCCACCGCCGTGCGCCTCCTGCTCGACACGGGCAAGGTGGACGTCAACAAGACGGACAAGCGCGGCTGGGCGCCGCTGCATGGCGCGGCGTACCGGGGCAACCTGGCTGTCATCCAGATGCTCGTGGATGCCGGAGCCAAGCTGGATGTGAAGACCTACGACGCCAGTCGCGATCGCACGGACCTGGGCCTGAACAAGGAAGGCTGGCTGCCCGTGCACATCGCCGACGGCATCGTGAACGGCGGGATCTTCTTCCGGCAGGTCGCCGCGGCCGTGCTGCTGCGCAAGCTGATGACGGCGCAGGGCCTGCCGGTGCCCGAAGACACCGGGCTCATCCGCGGCACCTATGGAGACGAGGCCGCGAACGCCTTGCGTGTCCTCAAGGAAGAGGCCGAGAAGGCCAAGGACCAGAAGAGCACCAACTGAGCCCCGCAGCGCGAGCCGTCCGGATGCGCGTCATTGAAATCTCAGAGCCGGGTGGCCCTGAGGTGCTCAGGCTCGCCGAGCGCCCGGTGCCGACGCCTGCCGAGGGCGAAGTGCTCATCCGCGTGCACGCGGCCGGCGTCAATCGACCCGACCTGATGCAGCGCGAGGGCCGTTACCCGGCTCCTCCCGGGGCCTCCGATCTTCCAGGGCTTGAGGTCGCGGGTGTCGTGGCGGCGGTCGGGCCGTCCGTCACGCGATGGTCGGTCGGCGATGCGGTCTGCGCGCTCGTGTCAGGCGGCGGCTACGCCGACTTCTGCACGGCTCCGGCCTCCCAGTGTCTCCCCCTGCCATTCCCAATCGATGTGAGCGGCGTCGAGGCCGCGGCCGATCCGTTTGTCCGCGCGGCCGCGCTGCCTGAAGCCTGCTTCACGGTCTGGACGAACGTCTTCGAGCGGGGCGGTCTCGCGGCGGGTGAGACGCTGCTGGTGCATGGCGGCGCCAGCGGCATCGGCACGACGGCCACGCAGATGGCGCACGCGCGTGGGGCGACCGTCCTCGCGACAGCTGGCTCGGATGAGAAGTGCCGGGCGATCGAACGCCTCGGTGCCCGGCGCGGCATCAACTACCGCACCGAGGACTTTGTCGACGTCGTGAAAGCCGAGACGGGTGGCCACGGAGCCGACGTGATTCTGGACATCATGGGCGGCGAGTATCTCGATCGGAATCTGCGCGCGCTGGCGATGGACGGCCGCCTGGTACAGATCGCCGTGCAGGGCGGGGCAAAGGGGACGGTTGACCTGGCGCGCGTGATGACGCGCCGGCTCACCATCACGGGCTCAACGCTGCGCCCACGGACCATCGAGGAGAAGGCGGCCATCGCGGGAGCGCTCCGCGAACAGGTGTGGCCGCTCGTGATGGCGGGCGCGGTCTCGCCCGTGATCGATAGCGTGTTTCCGCTGGAGCGGGCTGCCGATGCGCACCGCCGGCTCGAATCCGGCGGGCACATTGGCAAGGTCGTGCTGACCGCGTAACCGCTCTCAGGGACGCGGTGGCGTGACGGTCTTTAGCGCGTCACTCTGACCGGGCAGTTCGGAGGCCCCGGCCGGAAAGCCAGACTTCTTCAACAGGAAGGCGATGATGTCCGCGTTCTGCTGCGCGTTCAGCCCACCAGGGCTGTTGAGCGGCATCTGCACCCGCATGTAGTCAAAGACGGCGCCGAGCGGCCGGGCGGTCCACTTCGCCACGAATGAGGCGCCGATCAATGCGGGCGCGAGGTCGCCGCCGCTCAGGTCGACCAGATGGCAATACTGGCAGTTGTCGACGTAGAGCGCAGCGCCGCGATCCGACTGGGCCTCGGTGTAGACGCCGGGCGCCGGTTGGAGCACCGCCTTCTTGCCGCGCTGCGCGGACAGGGGTGCGTAGGCCGTGGCCACGAGGATGGCCGTCACGGCTGCGCAGGCCAACGCCGTCAGGGGATGGGTCACGTGTCGGCGCATGGCTACTCCACCTTCAGGCGCACGTTGCGCCAGTGAATCTCGGAACCTTCGGACTCGAAGCCGATGTGCCCGGCTTCCTTGAACTCGTGCTCGGGAATCGTGTAGAGCAGGATGCCGTTGAGCGAGCAGGTGACGGCCCCGTTGCTCGAGCGGATCTCGACGCTGTTCCACGCACCCAGCGGCCGCATCGCCTTCTGCAGGGCACCGGGCTCGGTCTTGAAGGTGAACTTGGTGGCCATCGGAAAGGGAATCAACGGGTTGCGGTGGTAGCCCTCGATCTGGATGCCTTTTGGCCAGACGTTGTGCTCGTTGATGAAGAGGAAGTACCCGCTGTTTCCGTAGAAGTGGACGCCATCGCTCTCATCCCAGTCGGCGGGAGGCTGGAACCGGTAGTCGAAGCGCCACGTGAAGTTCAGGTACTTCTTCTCCGAGTACATGTAGCCCTGAATCTTCCCGGTGTTGGTGATCTCCCCGTTCTCCATGCGGAAGACCCCCAGGGGGTCATCCTTTCCGCACCCAATCGGTGCCGGCTTGCAGTTGGGACCCATCACGAACTTCCAGCCGGTGAAGTCCTTGCCGTTGAAGAGGGGTTCAAATCCCGTTTCGTCGGCTTTCTTCGCCGTGTTGATCGGCATCTTCTTCATGGCCGCCACATCAGGTCGCAACTCGACCGGTCCTGGCGGCAGACCGTTGGACTGCAGGATGTAGGCGACGATGTCGACCTTCGTATCGATGCCGACTGAGTCCGCGCCGAAGGCCGGCATGCCCTCCCGGATGCGGTTGAAGATGTAGTAGACGCTGGGGTAGTCGGGGCTGCCGTCATGCACATGCATCAGGTACTTCCCGCCCAGGTCCATCAGCGCATCTCCCTTGGAGGAGGCGCTGGTGCGAATGCCCCGGCCCGTCTTGACCTGCGCGGCGGTCGTGGTGCCGTCGACGGTGTGGCACATGCCGCAGTACTTGTTGAAGGCGGTGAAGCCCCGGCGGGCCTGTGCCTCCGTGTAGTAGCCGGTTCCGGCCGCCGGCGTCTGTGCGTGGATGGTCGGTGCCGGCGTTGAGGCGGCGAGGGCCAGAGCCAGCAGCGCCAGGGGTGGCATCAAAAGTGTGCGGATGCGCATGCGAGAGTCCTCTTTCCTCGGGTCGGGCGCTCCGCGCAACGTGCGGGTGCCCAAGACACAGAAGTGTCGGAGATTCTACAGCCGGAGCGCATTAAGATGGCCACGTTCCGGCAACGACAGGAGGAGTGACGATGCGTGCGACCAGCAGAACGACGACCCGGCGGATGGTGGCGTGGATAGCGGCGGCAGGTGCGGCCGGGTGCCTGATGACCACTCCGGCGTCCGCCCAGTCCGGGGCGGACCTGGCCGCGGTGTTTGCCGCGGCAGGCGATGTCTCGGCGCTGGTGGCCAAGGCCAAGGCTGAGCGAAAGCCTGACCAGCCGAACATGGTCCAGCCAGTGGTCACGCTGGCGCCCTATGTCGTGAACCTCGAATACCGCATGTCCGGCCTCAAGGCCCCCGCCGCCGTCCATGAAACAGAGGCCGAGATCTTCTTCGTGGTCGAGGGTACGGGCACGGCCGTCACCGGTGGGCGCTTGACCGATGAGAAGCGGACCAACGCGGAGAACCTGTCGGGTACCGGTATCGAGGGTGGCCAGTCGCGCCGCATCGCGAAGGGTGACATCCTGGTGGTGCCGCAGCGATCCCCGCACTGGTTCAATCCGTCGGACGGCCCGCTCATCCTGCTCTCGCTGCACGTGCCGCGCAAGTAGACCCGAGTGAGACAGGCGGCGGCTCGTCTCGTCTGTCTTGGCGTGTGCACGGCGCTCCTGTGGGCCGGGTGCGGTTCATCGCACCCGACCAGTCCCGACGCGCCGCGTGCCGAGGCCGCTGGGACTCCGCTGGTCTTCACCGTCCCGCCAGTCGACCCGGCGGTCGTGGACTTCATCCTGCCACTCGGCAATCTCAATCCACCCGACCACACGCTGCCGTCCGATCACATCTACTTCTATGTCGGGTTTCTCAGGCGCGAGAACCGGAACGTGCCGGTGGTGGCGCCGGCCGGCGGGGTCGTTGAAGCGGTCCTGCGGGGAAGTCCGGATTCGAAGATCCTCGTGCGCGTATCGGCCGCCGAGCAGTACTACCTGGACCACGTCATCCTGAACGGCGATATTCAGACGGGAACTCGGCTGACCGCCGGACAGGCGATGGGCACCAGCGGCAATGCCTTCGGCGTCGACCTGGGTGTCATCAACCGGAACCGTACGCTGAGCTTCGCCAATCCAGCCCGCTATCCGGACGAGACATTGCACGCCGATGCCGCGCTGCGCTTCTATGCCGAGCCGGTGCGCAGCCAGCTGTACGCGATGGTGCGGCGTGAGGGGGATGGCCTCGACGGCCGGATTGACTACGACATCCCGGGCCGGCTCTCCGGGAACTGGTTTCTCCAGGGATTGCCCGTCTCGCAGAGCGCGGATGTGACGGCCGGGGCGTCTGAACTGGCATTTGTATTCGACAATGTCAGGCCGTCTGAGGCGGTGGTGTCGTCAGGCGGATTGCTCGGGCTGACCGGTCCGTATCGGATCCATGCCGGCGCGACGCCCTTTGCGGAGGTCTCTCCTGACAGCGGCGTGGTGGCCTATCGCCTGGCGCAATCGGGCGGCACGTTCGGGGTGGGTTCGCCAAACATCGTGGCGACACTGCTGGTCGAGATGACGGCAGCCGACCGGATACGCGTCGAACTCATCTTCGGGGCTGCGGTCGTGCCCCCGGTGATCGGGAGCGCCGCGCGGACCTACGTCCGCTGAGTGTCAGCTGGTCAGTTCTTCACGATCGCGCATTCGCCGAGGTACTGCTCCGGGCGCGACGTGTAGCCGGGAATGATGACGGCGGTCTCCGCGAGCTCGTGGCGGCTGTGCACGGCCTTGTAGAAGCCCGGGCGCGACTCGCTGGTGGAGACGCTCGTCACGTGGAGGAGGCCCCCGGTGTTGCTCACGACCAGGTGCAGGTTCCCGCCGAGCAGCATCACGGTGATGAGGAGATTCCCCGTGTTGCCCTTCACGTTGGCGCTGCCGTCCAGGGCGTTCAGATTGTTGAACTCCATCGGCATCTCGAACGGCTTGACCGCGATGGAGGGCTCGCCCGGCTTCGTCCAGTTACCCGTCGACATCACGGTGAACGTGCAGTTGAGGCCCGTGGCTTCGAGAAACGGGCTGGCCTGCTGCGCGCGGGCTCCGGCCGCGACGAGCAACAGGGCGCAGCAGGCCCAGAGGACTGACCGCGGCGCTGTGCTGAAAGGCGTGCCTGGCATCATCCGCTCCTCGCGCTAGGACTCCTGGTGTTCACGGCCCTGGGGCGTGAGGGAGTAGCCGTCACCATGTACGGTGTGAATGAAGCGCGGACGGTGGGGGTCGGTTTCGATCTTCTTCCGGAGCCGGGCGATGGCGTGATCCACTGCGCGGGTATGCGGGGTGTCGGGGAAGCCCCAGACCTCGCGCAGCAGCTCGCTGCGGTGGACGATGGTCTCAGCGCGCTCGGCGAGGTAGCGGAGGAGTTCGAACTCCCGGTGTGTGAGATCGAGCGCCTGCTTGTCGCGCCAGGCCTGGAAGGCCTTGAAGTCGATGACCACAGGCCCAAGTGTCAGCTGTTCGACGGTGGGTCTGGCGCGGCGCAGTACGGCGTGGATCCGGGCCAGGAGCTCCTCGAGATCGAACGGCTTGGTGACGTAGTCGTCCGCGCCGAGCGAGAGCCCCTTCAGCTTGTCCGCCTTCTGCCCGCGTGCCGTGAGCATGATGATCGGGAACTGGCCGGACTGGCTCCACATCCGGCACAGGTCGAACCCGTCGGTGCCAGGAAGCATTCCGTCCAGTACCGCCAGGTCCGGCGCGAAGTCACGAGCGGCGGTGATCGCCTGGGTGCCGTCCATGACGCACTGCACCTGATACCCCTCGGCGACAAGGTTGTCCCGCAGAATGCGGGAGAGGGCGGCGTCGTCCTCGACGACGAGAATGCGGCGGGTCGTGACGGTCATGCGGCGTCACCGCCAGTGTAACGCGGGTCGGTGCACCCCGCGCAGGGGTCAGTGGTGGGCGAGGGAGGAGGAGGACAGGTGGAGGCCCGCGACGCCGGCGATGACCATCAGCATGCTGACCGCTCTGAGCCAGGACATCGACTCACCGAAGGCGAACACCCCGATGGTGGCAATGAGCAGCGTGCCGGTGCCGGCCCACACCGCGTACGCCACGCCGACGTCGATCGTCTTCAGGGCAATGGCCAGTCCGAGCAATGCGAGCAGATACAGCGCCAGCATGGGGGCGATCCAGCGGCGATCAGTGAGGCTCTTTGAGAGTTCCATGCAGATCGTGCCACCCACCTCGCACACAATCGCCGCCGCGAGCACGAGCCAGCTTTGCACTACGGGCGGACCATCTCGGTCAGGGCGTCGGCCAGCGAAATGAGCGCGACCAGCGACGGCACATACGACGTGGCCAGCGCGGGTATGCCGATGGCGGTGAAGTCACCCAGCAGCCGGTCGTTGGCATAGCGGATGTCGGCGTTCATGAAGGGCAGGTAGTTTTCCAGCGGCCGCATCAAGCGCGCCATGGCCCGCTTGGACAATGGCTTGCGGCCGACAGGGGCAATGCCCTTGAACTCCGGACACTCGGCGGCAACCGCATCCAGCAGTTGCTTGAACGACTGAGAGGTTGTTCCGGCGCTGATGTGGTACAGGCGGTGTGGAAGGGAGGGTGCCAGTGCGACATCCGCGATGCACTGGGCGGTGTAGTCGACGGGCACGATGTCGATGTGTGAGTCCGGGCTGACCGGGACCTCACCGAGCTCGCGCATGATCGGCACGGCCCAGAGGATGCTGCGTGCCATGGCCGCGTCGTCAATGCCGCGCGAGAGTACGATCGCGGGCCGCAGAATCACGGTATCCAGGCCGCTTGCGGTGACGATCGCCTCGGCCTGGCGCTTCGACCGGGTGTAGGCATTCTCGTAGCCTTGAAACGCGGTGTCCTCGTTGACCACGGCGCCTTCCGGACCCGTGGTGACCGAGGCCGTGCTGACGAACACGACGCGCGCCCTGGGGGCATGCGCGCGGGCAAAGGCGACCAGATGCTCGGCGCCGCCGACATTCGTCCGCCAGACATCATCTTCCTCGCGGTCGCTGAACTGGGTGTTGGCCGCGCAGTGCACGATGCAGTCCGGAGGAATCTCCAGCGGCGGCGTCAGCCCGAAACCCGGCAGCGTCGTGTCACCAGCCAGGACCTCGACCTGTCCCAGCAGTTCCGGCGAAAACCACTGTGACTTCTGCAGCCGGTCCCGCAGGCGCTGGGAGGCGATGGCCTGCGATCCTCCGCGGGTCACCGCTGTGACGCGTACGCCCGCCCGGGCCAGCGCCAGAATGACCTCGCCGCCAATGAGTCCGGTGCCGCCGGTGACCAATACTCGCTGTGCCACGCCGAAATTCCTCCGTGTGGGCCGATAGTCGGCCCTCCCCTGTGAGTCTAAGGACGAAAGCACCAAGGTGCCACGCGGCTCGCCTGGAGCGTCACCCGCGGGCAGATACTGCGGCGGTTGGCAGCGAGAAGCTGACGGTCGTCCCGACTTCTACTGTACTTGAGACGCTGAGCCTTCCCCGATGGTCGGCCACGATCCGCTGGGCGATGGCCAGTCCGAGGCCGCTACCGCCACTGGCGGCACCTCTGCCGCGGAAGAAGCGTCGCGTGACGTTGGGCAGATCCTCCGGTGCGATACCGGCACCGTGGTCCTCGACCGCGAACGTCACGCTCTCGCCCTCTCGGTGCGCCGCCAAGCGGAGGAAGCGCTTCCCGCCCGAATACCGGATCGCGTTGTCGACCAGGTTGGTGAGCGCGAGTCCGATGGCCGTCCGGTCTGCCCGCACCAGCGGGAGGTCGGGTTCCACGTCGATATGAAACTCGAAGCGCCCCTCGCTCAGCTGCGTGGAGAACTCCCGCAGGGCCGCGCCCAGGATCTCGTTGGGTGAGAGGGCCTCGAACGAATACACCTCGGTGACGTCCGTGACCCGCGAGTAGGCGAGGAGGTTATCGATGAGCCGCGTCAGGCGCTTGGCTTCGTGAACCGCCATCTGCGCGTACTCCCGTCGTGCGTCAGCGTTGTCCACGCGGCCAGACGCGAGGGTTTCACTGATGGCGCGGATGGTGGCGATGGGGGTCTTCAGCTCGTGCGTCACGGTGGCCACGAAGTCCGAACGCATCTCCGCCAGGGCCGCGCTCTCACGGGCGGCGCGGACACTCAGGAAGACGGCAATGGCCAGCAGGAGGGACGTGACAGCCGCGATGACCAGGGTCTGCCGGGCGCCCTCGTTGGCGGCGTGCAGCGTCGGGTCCCCGCTGACGCTGGCGCCCGCGGTCCAGGTGCGCAGGGCGAGGTCGGCCGGCTGGCGCGCCGCGACCAGTGTCGGGTCGAAGAACTGCAGGGGAAACACCCGCTGTCCACGGGCGTCCGCTCCGTGTGCGGGCGCAGGGCCGAGGACCGGCACGCCGCGTTCGTCGGTCACCGTCAACGTGACGCCGCCGCCGGCCATGCGCGCCACCTGCGTGGACAGGTCCTCGAAATAGTGGTCGCGGACCCAGGCCAGGTTGACCAGAAACCCGAAGACGCCTGTCACGTGTTCGCGATAGGCGTCCGCATACGAAATCAGGAAGACGGCTTGGTACGCGTGCCCGTCGATGGTGATGTCGAAGACGGAATAGCGTGCGCCGTTCGCGGAGTCACTCGACACGCGGGCGAGCAGCAGCGCTGCCACCGTTGGCGTATGCGCGACGGAGACGGGCTGGCGGGCGTGGTTGGCGGGCGTGGGCAGCCAGTGTGCGGAGCGGTCGACGCGCGTATAGAACGTGGCTGTTTCGGCCAGCAGCGGCGGGCGTGCAGAGACAAACACTTCGGGGTAGGGGTAACGTCCAAACGCACTGGCGACCAGGTCGTACTCGTTGTCCGCGTCGGCATGCTCAGTCGACGGCAGGACCGACGCCTGCGCGCCCCGCATGTCGCGGGCGAGGGCCTGGACGAAGAGGTCCACGGCTGCCGCCGCGCGCCGGCTGGCGAGCAGCGTCGCACTGCGCTGCCACTCGGAGACGGCACGATACCCGATGAAGGCGAGTACGCCGATGGAGAGGACCACGCCTGCCACGAGGATCCCCGTGACGGGGCGCCTACGGCGGCGCGGAGGGGCGGCGGTCGAAGAGGCGTGGGTGGGCGCCGGCATCGTGACCTAGCGGAACAGCTCGGCCTCGCGGAAGTAGCGAGCGGCACCGTCGTGCAGTGGAATGGGCGTCAACGGCGCCTGCTGAGGGTCGATGCCGGGCACGTCACCTCCTGCGGCGATCCGGGGCAGGGCGGCGAAGTACAGGCGGGTCAAGTCGTACGCCAGCTGCTCGTCCAGGTCCGCCCGGCAGACCAGGATCATGTTGACGCCCACGGTCCGCACCGCCGACGTCTGGCCCGGGAAGGTCCCGGCCGGAATGGTCACGGGCCGGATGAACGCGTATTCGCGCCGCAGGCGGTCGACGGCTGCCCCTTCGATGGACATCAGTTTCTGGCCCTGGGCGAGGGCCTGCGCTGTGAACGTATTGGCCTCGAAGCCCATGGCGAACATGGCGTCCATCTTCCCCTTGCCCATCTCCGTGATCGCTTCACCGGGATTGACTGGGAGGTTTTTGACATCGCCGGGGGTGATGCCGTAGGCGAGCAGGACCAGCTGCGGCAGCGCGGTGATGCCCTCCACCGTTCCGGTGCCGGACCCGGTGAGGCTGCGCGGCACCGGCCAGCCGGAGAACCGGGGGTCAGTCCCGGGGGCCGGTGGGGGGCCCGTGCGGGCCGGATGCCCCCGGACGTCGCGGACGTTCGCGATGCCGGAAGCAGGTCGGACAAACAGCAGAATCGGCGCGACGTGCAGCGCCGAAATGGCCCGGAGTCCGTGCGTGGCGGCGTCGCCGTCAGCCAGGTGCGCGAAATAGACGGAGTCCGCGAAGGTGACGCCGAGTTCGGCTTCTCCGTCGCGGACCTGGCCGGGTGCCGTCAGCGGTGTCGCGTTGACATGCCGGACGTCCAGATCCGGACGGGCCGCGGCGAGTTCCCGGACCAGCGCTTCCGCGAGGCGCGTCCCGGCGATTCTGAGGACCGGCCTGGCCGTGGTCGTTCCCGCAGGCGGCGCAGCGCGGCATCCGGCGAGCAGGAGCACGACGGCAAGGACGGCCGGCTTCATGGTCACTCATTATCGACATTTTGGGACTTGGAGTGCGCGCCGCGGTCGGCTACAGTCGGGCGCCATGACGCGAATGTTGACGCTGGTCGTTGGATTAATGGTGACGGTGGCGGCCGCGGCGGCCGTGAAGGCCGGAGCGATGCCTCCGCAATATCCTGAGCGAATTGTTCACGTGCCGGCCGCCGAGCACGAGGAGACGATCCGCACGGGTACCGTCGCCGCGCGGCACACCAACGAGCTGATCTCGCGGGACCTCGACCTGGGCATCCGCGTCAGCATGGGCCGCAAGGTGGCCAGCCCGACCATGCCGGAGGCCGAGGTGCACTCCACCTTCGGACACATCTTCATCATTGAAGAAGGCGGTGGCACGCTCGTCCTCGGCGGGGAACTGGTGGAACCGAAGCCCCGAGGCACGGGCGACTGGGTCGCCGCCTCCATCAAAGGGGGGCGCCGGTTTCAGATGAAGACCGGCGACATGATCACCGTGCAGGTGGGCATGCCGCACCAGTGGGTCGAGGTACCGAAGAGCGTCTCCTACCTGGCGATTCACACCTTCCCGGACAAGTACCAGCCGAAGCCCTGAAAGGCTGGGCTGGCGTCGGTGTAAGGCGCGGCCTGTGCTCCGCGGGCGCCCAGAAAGGACACCCGGCTGGTGCACGGCGGTCGGCGCGATGTGTGCGATCGGGAGCTAGTGTCCGGCCCCGCCGCCCTTCGGGGTGAGGCAGTAGCCGTCCCCATAGACGGTATGCAGGAATTGATGGTGGTGGGCGTCCGGCTCGATCTTCCGGCGTAGCCGGGCGATGGCGTGATCGACCGCGCGGCTGTTGACCGGGCTTTCCGTGTAGCCCCAGACATTGCGCAGCAGTTCCTCGCGGCGGACGACGCGGTCGGGGCGGGACGCGAGATAGCGCAGGACTTCGTACTCCCGGCCCGTCAACTCCATCGCCACGCCATTGCGCCAGGCCGCGCGCGTCACGAGATCAATCGTGACAGGCCCCAGCACGACGCGGGAGAGGCCGGGGTCCGTGCGGCGCAGCACCACGCGGATCCGCGCCAGGAGTTCCTCGAGATCAAAGGGTTTCGTGACGTAGTCATCCGCGCCGAGCGAGAGTCCGCGGAGCTTGTCCTCCCGTTGGCCGCGGGCGCTGAGGATGATGACGGGGATCTCCTCCTGCCGCCAGCGCGCGCAGAGCTCAAAGCCGTCCCGGTCCGGCAGCATCAGGTCGAGCACGATGAGATCGGGGGAGAAGGCCCGTGCCGTGGTGAGGGCCGTCGCGCCGTCAGCGGCGCACTCCACGTCATAGCCGTCAAGTCTGAGGTTGTCACTGATGGCCCTGCCAAGGCCGGGGTCGTCTTCCACGACGAGCACGCGTTTCTTCATGATGTCTGTTCTGCTGAGGGAAGGATGATGCGGACCGTCGTGCCGGCGCCGTCGCGCGGCTCGACGGAGAGCGAGCCGCCATGGTCCGTCACGATGCGATGGGCAATGGCCAGCCCCAGGCCACTGCCGCCGGCCGCTGCCCGGCGGCCCCGGAAGAACTTCGTCCACACGTGCTGGATCTCGTCGGGCGGGATGCCGACACCGCGGTCAGAGACCTCGAGGGCGACTGATGCCCCATCCGCCCGCGCATGCACCTGGAGCAGCCGAGACGTTCCGGAATAGCGGATGGCGTTGTCGACAAGATTGCCGAGTGCCAGCCGCATCGCGGCGCGGTCGATGCGGACCGGCGGCAGGTCCGCGGCCAGGTGAATGTCGACGTCGAATCCGCCGTGTTCGAGCTGCGTCGAGAAGTCGCCGATCGTTTCGTCGACGAGCACATCGACCCCGACCACCTCGAAGGCATACGCCTGCGTGACATCGGTAATCCGCGCGTGCGCGAGGAGATTCTCGATCAACCGGCCGAGCCGCTTGGCTTCATGCGCGGCCAGCCGGCCGTATTCGCGCGCCATGTCCGGGCCGGACGCCCGGCCCGCGGCGAGCGTCTCGGTGAGCGCCCGCATGCTGGCAATGGGCGTCTTCAGCTCGTGCGTGATCGCCAGCATGAAGTCCGCGCGCATCTGGGCCAGATCGGCGCTGGCGTTGGCGGCACGGACCGTGAGGACGACTCCGGCGGCCAGTGCAAGAGCCGCCAGGCCCACGAGGAGGAGGGCCTGACGAGCGCCCTTGTTCGCGGCTGCGAGCACCGGGTCATCGCCCACCACGGCTTCCGCCGTCCAGACCTCCCGCACCAGGTCCCGCGCCGGAGCGGACGAGGTGAGGACCGGATCGAAAAACAGCAGGGGAAAGGCGCGGCCCTGCGCACGGCGGCCATCCTGCGGGCCCACGACGCTGTGGCCGGCCGCGTCCCGGATCCGGAAGGTGATCGCCGGGTCGATGCCGCCGATCCCGCGGGTCTGGTCGGCCATGCCGGCGAAATAGTGCTCGCGCACCCAGGTCAGGTCCACGAGGAAGCCGAAGACCGCGTCGAGTGTCTCGCTCTCCGACTCGCGGTTGGCCAGTTGGGCCACGAGCTGGTACGCCGTGCCGTGGTGGGTGATGTTGAAGAACGCCACGGGGCTGGAGCGGGAGGCGTCCAGCTCGAGACGGGCCAGGATCTCGTGGCTGAGCACGGGGTTGTCCACCGTCCGGAGCGATTCGTACCCGGGGGCTTCCGGGCCGGCCAGCCACGAGGGCGGCCGATCGGTGCGCGTGAAGAAGGTCAGGCCGGCGTCGCGCCCCGTGCGGCGCCAGGCGAAGAACACATCCGGATAGGGATAGCGGGCGAAGGCGCCCGCGACCTGTTCCGTGAGGGCCTGCGGCGAACTCGTGATCGCTGGCGCGAGGACGAGCGTCTGCACGGCGCGCATGTCGCGGGTCAGCGCCGTTACCAGCAGGTTGACCGAGGATTCGGCCCGTCGGTCCGCGAGTTGTGCCGCACTGAGCCGCCAGGCCGTGATGGCCTGATAGCTGGTCCACGCCAGCGTGGCCGTGGCCGCGACGGTGAGGGCCGCGAGCCAGGCGGGGCGGATCGAACGGCGTCCGCGGGTCATCGGAACAGTTCCCACTCGCGGTAGAACCTGGCCGCGCCAGGGTGAAGGGGAATCGGCGTGACAGGGACGCGGTCGAGGCGGATGCGGCCCAGGACGGTCTGCTGGCCCGACACCTGCTCCAGTTCCTCGATGACCGCGCGGGTCAGCCGGTAGACGACGTCCGGGGCGAGGTCGGCGCGGCAGACGAGCACCAGGCCGACGCCTACGGTGTGCAGGATGTCGGTCTGTCCGGGATAGGTCCCCGGCTCGATCCGGACGCGCTGCACGAACGGGTAGCGGCGGCGAAGGGCGTCGAGTTGCGGACCTTCGATCGGCACGAGCCGCGCGCCCGCGCCAGTGGCCTCGCGGACGAGATCGTCCGAGGGTGCCGACGTGAAGTAGGCCTGGAGGGTCCCGGCCCGGAGCGCGGCGAGACCCTCCGGCGGTGCCATGTCCCTGACGAGCAGGCTGGACTGATGCAGGCCGAACGCACTGAGCACCAGCGCGGAAAGGGATGACACCGACGAGTCCATCGGGGCGCTGTCGCCTGGAGCGCTCGCACGAAACGGCAGGCGGAATCGTGGATCTTCGCCAGGGCCGGCACTGGTCAGGCGCACGGTGTGGCCCGGGAGATCCGAGATGCGCCGGATGCCGGAATCCGGGTGCACCAGGAGAAAGAGAGGCGCGACGTGCAGCGAAGCGATCGCACGCATCTTCGAACCGGTGCCGTCGAGCACATGCGCCGTATACGCGGCGTCCGCGAAGGCCAGGCCCAGGTCGGTGTCGTCGTGCTCGATGGCCTGGACGGCCAGCATCGGACTGCTGGTCTGCCGCAGGGCAATCGTGACCCCTGGCACCCGCCGCGCGAAGGCGGTCACCAGTGCCGCGGCCGGGTCAGGCCCGACCATCCGCAGCGTGACCTGGGGGGGCTGCTGCGCATCCGGCGCCGTCCGGCATCCCAGGAGGACCGCGACCGCGAGGATCGAGACGCCGAGGAGACGAGGCGAGAGCCGCCGAGGGTGAACCCGCAGGGGAGACACCGGGAAAGTGTATCGATCGACCGCGCGCGGCAGCGCCGGGGCACGCGTGCGAGGACAATTTGAGACAGGTCGGCTCTCCGAGGCGCGTGCTAGCCTCCGGCCTTCCGCCCATTTCCGTCAGCGGCGGCTTTCTCACGGAGCAGCACCCATGGCGCGTGTCCTCTCGTTTCTCCTGGCTGCCATGCTGGCGGCGGGTATCGCAGACGCACAGTCCAACAGTCAGATCTTCGGCAAGGCGACCGATGCGTCGGGCGCCGTCCTCCCCGGCGTGACCGTGACGGTGTCCGGCCCGGTACTGCTCCAGCCCCGGGTGGCGGTGACGAGCGAAACCGGCACCTACCAGTTTCCAGGCCTGGCCATCGGCACCTACAGCGTGCGATTCGAACTCGCGGGCTTTTCCGCCGTCGTGAAGTCCGGCATCCAGCTGCAGGGCGGCTTCAACGCGCAGGTCAACGGTGAACTGCAGATCGCCTCGCTCAACGAGGATGTCGTGGTGACCGGGGCGAGTCCGATTATCGACGTGCGCAGCACCACGCAGGGCGCGCGCTTCAACACCGAGGAACTCAAGGCCCTGCCCACGGGACGCGACATCTTCAGCATGTTCGACAAGGCGCCGGCCGTCGTCGTGGCGACGCAGAATGTCGGCGGCAGCAATCTGGGCCAGCAGAACACGATGCTGTCCCGGGGCGCATCGGCCGGTCAGGTCCGGACCTTCTCGGATGGCGCCGACGCCGGCACAGGCGCGAACCTGCCCTACTACATGGACTTCGACTCATTCGAAGAAGTGCAGATCAATACCGGCGGCGCGGACGTGACGATGCAGACCTCGGGCGCGACGATCAACATGATCACGAAGAGCGGCAGCGACCGCTTCAAGGGGTCGGCGCGGGGCTTCCTCACGGACCAGCGATTCGAGGCCAACAACGTGTCCGATGCGCTGCGCCAGCGCGGCACCTCCTCCGGCAGTCCGATCCTGAACATCAAGGACTACGGGTTCGAAGTCGGCGGACCGCTCAAGAAGGGCCGCGCATGGTTCTGGGGCGGCCTGAGCCGCCAGCAGGTCGCGGTCGGTGCCAACAGCTACTACAAGAAGACCGGTGACTGTGGAGCGGTCGCATCCTCACCGCTCGGCCATTCCGTGGGCGAGGTGCGGAAGTGCCTTGAGCCCAGCACGAACGACCTCCGCCATATCAACTACAAGATCAGTCTGCAGCCCTTCACGGGGAATCAGTTCAGCTTCCGCAACAGCTATGACCTGAAGCTGCAGCTCAACCGCGGGGCTGATGACCTGCACCCCTTCGCCTCGACCACGCGGCTGACGGCCGTGGATGAGGCGCTCGGGCCGAAGTTCTGGACGACGGGCTGGCCGCCCTTCTGGCGCTTCGGCGACCAGCACACGTTCTCGGACCGCTTTATGGTGGAAGTGGCTTATGCGCGGTTCTGCCCGTGCACCTACATCGCTCTGGCCGAGGACAACCTCAAGACGGTCCAGCCGATGTTCGAGGTCGCGACCAGCCTGTGGGATCGCTCGTTCAGCGACAGCGTCAACTTCATCATCAAGAACAACGTGGACGTCATCACGAACTACTTCCTGCCGGGTAAGCTCGGGGGCGACCATTCCTTCCGGGCGGGGTACAAGTACTTCTACTACCCGTCGATCACGACCGCGCACACCGGTGGCAATGTCATCGCTCGCTTCAATAGCGGGCGCACGGCGGCGCCCTTCTCGACGCCGTTCAGCGCGCTCTTCTCGCGCGACAGCGTGCGCGAGCAGTACCTCTCACAGCACTCGCTGTACTTCCAGGACACCTACACCCGCGGCGCCGTCACGGTGATTGCGGGTTTCCGATTCGACCGGCAGGACGACTGGCAGGGCGCGGCGACCGTGCCGGCGTCCCCGTTCCAGGGGCAGGTCACTTCGAACGGTGCCACCTTCAACTACTTTCCGGCGGTGGACTTCGCGGGCCTGAAGGGGATGCCCGTCTGGAACAACTTCGCGCCGCGTCTCGGCGTGACCTGGGACCTCTTCAGCGACGGCAAGACGGTCCTCAAAGGGTCCTATGCGCAGTACTACGATCAACGCAGCCCGGGCCAGCTCTCAGGCACGCTCAACACCATTGGCGCCAACACGCTCGAGTTGCCCTGGCAGGACCTGAACGGCGACAAGGTCGTACAGGCGAATGAGGTCGATACCCGCACGATCCTGTCGTTCAGCGCGGGCTTCGATCCGAACAACCCCGGCCTTCAGGTGAGTCCGAACCGGGTGGACCCGAAGATCAGGAATGCTCGAACGGACGAGATCGTCGTCGGCATCAACAAGGAGTTGCCCGGACAAGTGGGCGTCAGCGCCAGCTACGTGTGGCGCCGCTATGCCGACTTCTCCTGGAACGACCGGATTGGCCTGACCTCGGCCGACTACACCCAGGCGACCTTCACGCCCCAGGCCGCCACCTGTCCAGCCGGCGCGCGCTGCGACACGGTGACCTACTGGGTGCCGAACATCCCGGTTCCAGCGGCCTCCATTCTGACCAACCAGCCCGATCAGTTCCGAAAGTTCAACGGGATCGAGCTCATGGTGCGCAAGCGCATGTCGCAGCGGTGGATGCTCAACGGCAGCTTCGCCTACAACAGCACCGTGCTGCGGTTCGACTCGCCCGACTCCTACGAGGACCCGACCAACGTGGCCCAGCAGCACAACGCGCAATACGCCCCCAGCGTGTCGACCGGTGGCCTGGATCCAAGCAACCCGAACGCCAAGTGGATCACGCGTTTCCAGGGGAGCTACCGTCTCCCGTGGCACGAGATTGGGCTGGCCTCCACTGTCGACCTGCGTCAGGGGTACCCCCTGCTGCCCTCGATCAACATCGCGACCCGACCCAATCGGGCCGGGGCCGTCCAGGTGTTGCTCGACCAGGTGGGGGATGTCCGGCTGCCGGTCTTCAGTTCGACGGACTTCCGCCTCGACAAGTCCTGGCGCATGGGCCCCCGCAGGATTCAGGCGACGCTGGACGTCTTCAACATCTTCAACGCGAGCACCGACCTGGCTCGGCGCGTCGTCCAGAACGCGTCAAACGCCAATCTGGTGAGCCAGATTCTCGCCCCGCGTGTGGCGCGCTTTGGCGTGTCCATGACTTTCTGATGCGGTCCGCGCGAGACCGGCCCTGCGGGGAAGGGCGTATGCAGTACCCGTGTTCGGGTGACAATGGCGCGCCTGTCGAGAGCCGTTGGCCGGCGGCGGGCGCAGAAGGAGTACAGATCCGATGACTCGTCGCATACGCGCCTCTGTGGCCGTGACCCTTGTGGTCCTCGCCGCGGCCGGCGCCTACCAGTCCATTCGGGCGATGCAGGCTGGCGCGCCGCTGCGCAGACTGCCCGCGCCTGCGCCGAAGATGGTGCCCTATTTCGAGTGGGACGACACGTTCCCGAAGGTGCCGCTGCCGAACCACTGGATCATCGGCACGGTCGTCGGCGTGAACGTCGATCCGAAGGACCACATCTGGATCGCGCATCGCGCGGAGACGCTGAATCCCAACGAACTGGAGGCCGAGCGCAAGCGGGGCGAGTGCTGCACCCGGGCGCCGCACGTCATCGAGTTCGACTACGCCGGGAACCTGATTCAGGCGTGGGGCGGTCCGAGTCCGACGCATGCCTTCGACTGGCCGACGGCAGGTGAGCAAAGTCCTGACCCCAACGTCGGCGGCACGCCGAACGGCATGCACAGCATTTTCGTCGACAGCCAGGACAACGTCTGGCTCACGGGCACGGGTCCCGGCGACGGCCAGATCCTGAAGTTCACACGGCAGGGCAAGTTCATCCTTCAGTTCGGCAACGTCAGAGCCGGGGCCGGCATGGCCAGCCGAGGTAGTGCCGACAGCAATTCCACCGAGCGGTTGAATGCGGCCACCGGCGTTGCCGAATACCGGCCCACCAACGAGATCTTCATTTCCGACGGCTACGGCAATCGGCGCGTGGTCGTGCTGGACCGGAACACCGGCAAGCACAAGCGGCACTGGGGCGCGTACGGCAAACGGCCGGATGACACGACGAAGTGGGCCTACGACGCGAACAGCCCGAACCCGCAGTTCAATACGCCGCACGGCATCGCCGTCAGCAAGGACGGGTTCGTCTACCTCGCCGACCGCAACAACAGCCGGCTGCAGGTCTTCAAGGTTGACGGCACGTTCGTCATGGAGCGCTTCGTCGAGAACCACGCCATGAGCGGCACGGCGTTCGGCGTGGCGCTGTCCTCCGACCCTGGTGAGCGCTACGTCTACATGCCCGATGGCCGCAATGAGAAGGTCTGGATTCTCGAGAGGAAGTCGATGGAGATTCTTGGGTCCTTCGGTTGCCCTGGGCACGCGGGTGGGTGCATGACGACACCCCACAGCATCGCCACCGATTCGCGCGGCAACATCTATATCGGCGAGACCTGGGAGGGGAAGCGCGTGCAGCGGTTCCTCTATAAGGGATTGAGGCCACAGTCATGAAGCGCGCGCGGGTAATTGGTATTGGCGTGGTGGCGGCAGCGGTTGCCGTCTCCGTATTCCCACGGGTATCGGCGCAACAGCCCGCCGCCCCGGTGCGCCCGGCGGCCACGCGGCCGCAGGCGACCGGCGATGTGCCGCAGTTCCGGTACGACAAGACGTGGCCGAAGCCGTTGCCGAATGCCATGAAGGTGGGCCACGTGGTCGGCATCAGCGTCGACTCCCGGAACCACATCTGGGTCGTGCAGCGGCCGAAGAGTCTGAAGCCTTCCGAGTCCGAGGCGGCCGACGGCCATTACGGCGCGCTGGTCGGTGCGGTCTCCGGTTGCTGCCGGCCGGCGCTGCCCGTGATCGAATTCGATCAGGACGGCAACATGGTGCAGATGTGGGGCGGACCGCAGGACGGGATCGCGTGGCCCACGCCAGGCGCCAAGAGCCCGGACAGTTTCTACGGCTCCGGTCCGTTCGGTGAGCGCGGCATCTTCGTCGACTTCAATGACAACGTCTGGCTCGGGGCCGATGGGCCGGGAGACGGGCAGGTGCTGAAGATGAGCCGCTTCGGGCGTCCGCTGCTGCAGATTGGCGCGGCTGGTGGAAAGGGGAAGGGCAGCGGCGACACGGCCGTGATGCGCGGCGCGGCCGGCGTCGTGATCGACCCGACGAACAACGAGGTCTTCGTGGCGGACGGGCTGCGCAACCGTCGCGTCATCGTGTTTGATGGCAAGACCGGCAAGTACCTCAGGCACTGGGGTGCGTACGGCAAGCCGCCGGACGACGCCCCTGTCATGAAGCCGGATAGCCCGGATGTGAATAGTCCGCAGTTCGGCGACGTGCACTGCATTGGCATGAGCCGCGACCGGCTCATCTACGTGTGCGACCGGGTGAACAACCGCATCCAGGTCTTCAGGCCGGACGGCACGTTCGTGAAGCAGGGGGTGGTGGCCGCGGCGACGCCCGGCGGGACGACCTACGGCATTGCCTTCTCTCAGGATCCTGAACAGCGGTTTGCCTACGTGGCGGACGGAACCAACGAGAAGGTCTGGATTCTGAATCGCGCCACGATGGAGACGGTCGGGTCGTTTGGCTCGGGCGGGCACTTCGCCGGGCAGTTCACGACGGCCTTCAGCATTGCGACCGATCGGCAGGGCAATGTCTACGTGGGTGAGGTGTGGGAGGGGAAGCGGGTGCAGCGCTTCCGCTACCTGGGTCAGGGCCCCGCGACCCACTGAAGTCTTCACGCCGGTCGTGCCGGTGAGGGTGTTCCGCGAAAATGGGCGCAAAACCTGGCGGTCCGCCATAATTTGCGACAGCGGACGCCTGCCAAGGGTGGTACCTTTTACGTGTTTTCCGGTGGAGGCTCAATGAAGACCGTCCGTACGGTCAGTATGACCGTGGGAATTTTGACTGTCGTGGGACTGGTTGCCCAGGCTGCAGCGCCGCACGGTGCGCCAGCCGCGGCGGCGAAGTCCGCTTCGCTCGCGCCCCAGCAGGCGCTGGTGCAGCAGTACTGCGTGACGTGTCATACCGAGCGCAATAAGGCCAATGCCGGGGGATTCGCTCTCGATAACGTCAAGTTCGACGACCTGGCCACCAGCGCCGAATCGCTTGAGCGCGTGGTGCGGAAGCTGCGGGCCGGCCTCATGCCGCCGCCCGGGCGCCCGCGTCCCGACGCGCAGACCTATACCTCGCTGGTGTCCGCGCTGCAGTCCCGCCTCGACCAGCAGGCCGCCGCGCGTCCCAATCCCGGCCGCAAGGACACCTTCCACCGCCTGAACCGGACCGAGTACCGGAACGTGGTGCGCGACGTGTTCGACATCGACGTCGATGTGGCGGATCTACTGCCCGTCGACAACCCGAGCTTTGGTTTCGACAACATCGCGGGCACGTTGACCCTCAATGAATCGCTGATGGAGCAGTACTTGTCCGCCGCCGGCACCATCACCACCACGGTGCTGGGCAGCGATGCCACACCCGCATTCAAGGAGTTCCGGGCGTCATACGAGTACTCGCAGGACGAGCGGCTGGAAGGGTTCCCGATGGGGACCCGCGGCGGCATGCGTGCCACGTACATGTTTGCGCGCGACGGCGAGTACACCTTTGAGATGAAGATGATGTGCGGCTCGATCGTCACCGGCGAGAGCGGCTGCGCAGGCGTCTTCCCCGACACGCACGAGATGGAACTCACCATCGACGGCGAACGCGTCACGCTCATCCGTCTGCCGAAAAAGGGCAGCCCGGAAGGGGAGATGAAGGAGTCCTACAAGGTGCAGGCGGCCGTGAAGGCGGGCCCGCACCAGGTCGCCGTCTGGTTCCTCAAGCAGCCGTCTGTGGACGAATTTGACGGCATGCGGAAGAAGTTCGACAAGCCGATGCACCGGTCGAATGCCGTGGCAGCGGACTGGATGGCTGTGTATCAGCCCTCCATCCAGAGCATCACCGTCGGAGGGCCGTACAACCCCGGAGGCCCAGGCGATACCCCGGCACGCCGGCGGCTGCTCGTCTGCGCGCCGGCGACGGCCGTCGACGAGACGCCGTGCGCCCGCCGGATTCTCTCGACCGTCGCGCGTCGTGCCTATCGGCGGCCGGTGTCCCCTGTCGAAGTGAACGGCTTGATGGAGTTCTTTACGCGCGGCAAGGTGCATGGGTTCGAGGCGGGCCTCGATCTGGCGCTGCGCCGTGTGCTGACCAGCCCGTCGTTCCTGTTCCGGGTGGAGACAGACCCGGCGGGCGTCGTGGCGGGAGCGAACTACCGCATCCCTGACATCGAACTGGCTTCGCGGATCTCGTTCTTCCTCTGGCGGAGCGGACCGGACGATGCCCTGATCGCGCTTGCGGCGGCCGGCCGCCTCCGGGAGCCGGCCGTGTTGGCGCGCGAGGTGCGCCGGATGCTGGCTGATCCGCGCGCCGCCGCCATGACGGAGGACTTTGCCGGCCAGTGGCTGCAGCTTCGCAAGGTGGAAGTGGTGCGACCCAACTCGCAGCTCTTCCCGAACTTTGATGACAGCCTGAAGCAGTACATGCGCCGCGAGACGGAACTCTTCGTGGACAGCATCCGGCATGACGATCGCCCGATCGTGGACCTGCTGACGGCGAACTATTCCTACCTGAACGAACGGCTCGCCAAGCACTACGGCATTCAGGGCGTGAAGGGCAGCCACTTCCGCCGGGTCACGTTCCCAGCTGACAACTCCCGGAGGGGCCTCCTGGGGCAGGGCAGCATCCTGACGCTGACTTCCTCCCCGATCCGTACGCGCCCCGTCGTGCGCGGCAAGTTCATCCTGGAGAACATCCTGGGGACGCCGCCGCCTGCGCCGCCCGCCAACGTGCCGCCGCTCAAGGAATCGGGCACCGTCCTCGCGCAGACGATGCGGGAGCGGATGGCGGCCCACCGCGGCAACGTGGTCTGCGCGAGTTGCCACGCGATGATTGATCCGCTGGGTTTTGCGCTGGAGAACTTCAACCCGGTCGGGCAGTTCCGCAAGGTTGACGAGAACTTCGTCGCCATCGATGCGTCAGGCGCCATGCCGGACGGCGCCAAGTTTGATGGCCTGTCGGCCTTCCGCGGTGCCCTGGTGCGGGCCCCGGAAAACTTCGTGACGGCGGTCACGGAGAAGCTCATGATCTATGCGCTGGGTCGCGGCCTTGAGTATTACGACCAGCCGAGCGTCCGCTCGGTGGTGCGTGGGGCCGGCGCCGGTGGCTATAAGTTCTCGGATGTCGTGCTGGGCATCGTGCGCAGCGTTCCGTTCCAGATGCGCCGGGCGGCCGATGGGGCCGCACCGGTGACGAAGACTGCATCCCGTTAGGCGAAGAGAGCTGGCTGAGGAGAATCTCGTCATGAACATCATGAAACTCGCGTTGCCCCGTCGGACCTTCCTACGTGGGACCGGTGTCGCGCTCGGACTGCCCCTGCTGGATGCGATGGTGCCCGCGCTGACCGCCGAGGTCCGTACGGCCGCCAAGCCGATTCCCCGGATGCTGTGGACCTACGTGCCGAATGGCATCCTGCTTGAGGATTGGTACCCGAACGGCAAGCAGGGCATCGCGGCCGAGGGCGCGGAGTTCAAGCTCTCGACGACGCTCGGCCCCTTCGCTCCCTTCCGTGACCAGCTCGTCGCGGTTCAGGGGCTGGCGAGCCCCTCGGCTGAGTCGCGTGGCAACAGCCGCGCACCGCACACCAAGGCGCACACGGCCTACCTGAGCGGCGCTCGGGCCAAGTACACCGAGGGCGCGGACATCGAACTCGGTGAGACGGTCGATCAGTACGCCGCGGACACGCTCGGGACGGACACGCCCCTGCGGTCGCTCGAGATTGCCCTCGAGGCGAACTACATGACCGGCAACTGCGACAACGGCTATGCCTGCGTCTATCAGAGCGCGATGTCGTGGCGCACGCCGACGATGCCGCAGCCGGGTGAGACCAATCCCCGCGTGGTGTTCGAGCGGCTGTTTGGCGATGGCTCCACGGGCAAGGCACGCCTGGAGCGCCTCCGGAACAACCGCAGCATCCTCGATGCGATGCGCGCCGACATGGTGGGCCTGCAGAAGAAGCTCGGCCCGTCTGATCGCAGCAAGGTGAATGAGTACCTCGACACCATCCGCGACGTTGAGGGCCGCATTCAGCGCGCCGAGGCGCGGTCAAGCGAGTCGCCGATTCCGATGACGCGGCCCGCCGCGATCCCGGAGTCGTTCGACGATCACTCGAAGCTGATGTGGGATCTGGTGTTCCTCGCCTGGCAGGCGGATATCACCCGTGTGGTGACCTACCAGATCTCCCGCGAGCAGAGCGACCACTCCTATCCGAACGTGGGCGTGACCGATGGTCACCACTCCGTGTCCCACCATGGGCACAACCCGGAGCGGATGGCGATGCACACGCGGATCAACACGTACCACGCGTCGCTGGTCGCGTATCTGGCTGGCAAGCTGAAGGCGACGCCTGATGGCGACGGGAATCTGCTTGACCACTCACTGCTGGTGCACGGCAGCGGCATGGGCGACGCCGATGCGCACGACCCGCACAACCTGGCGATCACGATGGTCGGCGGCCTGTGCGGTCAGCTCAAGGGCAGCCGGTCGCTGGTGTATCCGGTTGGCGAGAACATTCCGTTCATGAACCTGAATCTCGCACTGCTGAACAAGCTCGGGATTGGCGTCAAGCAGATGGGCGACAGCTCCGGCCCGCTGGCGGGCGTCTAGGCGCGAAAGGAACACGCACATGTCACGCAGATCACTTCGGGGTTCTGTCGCCAGTTGCGGCCTGGTGGCCCTCCTGGCGGTGAGCGGCCTTGGCGCGGCCCGCCAGGGTGCGCTCATGGATGCCGTGAAGGCGGGAGATGTCGCGGCGGTCCGCGTGCTCACGCAGCGGCCGGGTTCGGCCAAGGTCGCCGATGTCGACGGCACGACCGCGTTGCACTGGGCGGTGGAGCACAGTGACGCGGCGATCGTCGATCTGCTGATCAAGGGCGGTGCCGACGTCAACGCGGTGAATCGCTTTGGCGTGATGCCGCTGGCGCCCGCATCCGAGAACGGCGATGCCGCGATGGTGCAGCGCCTGCTGAAAGCCGGCGCGAATCCCTCGGCCCTGCTTGCGGGCGACGAGACGCTGCTGATGACGGCGGCGCGCACGGGTGACGTGGAGACGATCAAGGCGTTGCTCGCGGCGAAGGTGAATGTAAACGCGCGTGAATCGCGGCGGGGGCAGACAGCGTTGATGTGGGCGGCCTCGCAGGGCAATTCCGCCGCCATCCGCACGCTGGTCGAAGCTGGCGCCGAACTGAAGGCACGGGCGACCGGACCGAAGACGGCATCGCGCACGACCGAGGGGCAGCCGGAAGTGGAGATGTACGGGCGGACCCGCTATCGGCCGGACGCGGCCACGCCGTTCCTGTTTGCCGTGCGTCAGGGACACATGGACGCGGTCAAGACCCTGTTGGAACTGGGCGCCGATGTGAACGACACGCTCACGGACAAGACGAGCGCCCTGGTCATCGCGGTGGCCAACGCCCACTGGGAGCTGGCGTCCTACCTGATTGATCGCGGCGCGAATCCCAATGCCGACGGACAGGGATGGGCGGCGCTCCACCAGTTGGCACGCACGCGCCGTGGTCTCGATGTGAACCGCTATCCGTGGCCGGAGGCGACCGGGACGATGAGCGGCCTGGAGCTGGCGCGGAAGCTGGTGAAGGCTGGCGCGGACATCAACAAGAAAATGACCCGCAAGATCCGGGACGACGTCCGCAACAACTTCGGTCCTGGCGCCACGGCCTTCGCGATGGCGGCCAAGGCCAGCGACCTGGACTTGCTCAAGGTTTTGCTGGAACTCGGGGCCGATCCGAACATCCGGAACATCAACGAGACCACCCCGCTGATGGCCGCCTGCGGCGTCGAGATGTTCAATCCCGGTGAGGACACCCATGACGACCAGGAGACGATCGAGGTGACGAAGTTCCTGATTGGTCTCGGGGCGCCCGTGAATGCCAAGAACAAGTACGGCGAATCGGCGCTCCTCGGAGCAACCGCGCGCGGGCCGATTCCACTCGTGCAGCTCCTCCTCGATCACGGCGCGAACTTCGATGTGAAGGATCTCTTTGGCTGGACGCCGCTCATCTCTGCCGAGTGGGGTAAGAACTACGGTGGTCAGCAGATCAAGAATCCTGAGATGGGCACCTACATCCGCGCGCAGATGACGCAGCGCGGTCTGTCGACGGACCGGCCCACCGACAACGAACTCTATGAGCGCATGTTCGGCGTCTGCGGGCACGGCGCAAACGTGAATCCTCCGCCTGCCGGCGGGACGCTGGCTGACCGGTGCCGGCCGGGCCGTGACCTGCGGAACGTGCAGCGCGGGAATGTGCCGCTGCCCGAGGACCTGGCGCTTCCCGCGCAGTAGACCTGCACTCCGCGTGTCGCGGTTCCCTCGTCTCATCGCGGGCGTCGCGGCACTGCTCGCCGGGGTGGCGTGGGCGTCTGCCGGCTGCACGCGATCCGCCGATGAGACGCGTGGGGGACGGCCCCTGCGCGTCACGAACGAGGACTCTGCGCGCCCAGACGCGTGTCGTGCGTGTCATCCAGACGCGTACGCGTCGTGGCGAGGCTCCTTTCATCGGACCATGACGGCCGAGGCCTCGCCGGCCGCGGCGCGCTTCGTGACTGACGGCGTCGCGCCCCCGTCGACCTGGGGCGCGTTGCGCCTCTCCACCCGTCAGGGCGCCCTCTGGGCGGAACTCCCCGACCCCGACCACGCGGGTCCCGGTGCGCCCGCGGCCCTCAGCCGGCCGGTCGCGCTTGTCACCGGGTCGCACCATCAGCAGGTGTTCTGGTACGAGACTGGCCGCTCGCGTGTGCTCGGCCGCTTTCCCCTGACGTATCTGATTGAGGAGCGCCGGTGGATCCCGCGCGGCGCGGCCTTCCTGCAGCCGCCCACGCCGGTGCTACTGCCTGGAGCGGGACAGTGGAATCAGGTCTGCATCAGTTGCCACACCACACGCGGCGCGGCGCGCGTCCCGTCGATGTCCATGCGGATGACGGCGGATGCGCTCGAGGCGGATTCCCGCGTCGGGGAATTCGGGATCGCGTGCGAGGCCTGTCACGGTCCGTCGGCGGGGCATGTCCGATCGCCGCGCGCCGGCGGCATCCATAATCCGCGAAAGCTGGATCCGCGCCGGGCTGCCGAGGTGTGCGGCCAATGCCACAGTGCGTGGGAGTGGCACGATCAGGCCGGCGAGCAGACGGAGAACCACGGCGGGCCGCAGTTCAGGCCCGGAGACGAACTCTCACGGTTCCGGTTCGTGGCGCGGCCCGGAAGTGAGCCCGAGGCGCCGCGCCTGCGCGCCTTGCTGGCGGAGGATCCCGGTTTCGTCCGTGATGCCTTCTGGCCGGACGGCACCATTGCCGTGGCGGGGCGTGAATACAACGGCCTGATCGAATCACCCTGTTACACCCAGGCGCGAACACCCGAGCGGACCATGACGTGTCTCTCGTGTCACGCCCTGCATCGCGAGAAGACCGACGTGCGGCCGCTGCAGTTCTGGGCCGATGAGCAACTGGCGGTCTCGGCGACAGGCGACGGGGCGTGCCTCAACTGTCACCCGGCGGTGGGCACGGGTAGAGACGCGCATACCCGCCATGCCACGGACTCTGCGGGCAGTCGGTGCGTGAACTGCCACATGCCCTATACGACCTACGGACTCCTGAAGACGGTGCGGAGTCACCGGATCACGAGCCCGGATGTGGCGGTCGCGCTCCGCACGGGGCGTCCCGATGCCTGCAGCCTGTGCCACGTCGATCGGCCGCTGACCTGGACCGCGGGATATCTCGAGCAGTGGTACCGCCGGCCGCAGCCGGCCCTGGATGTGGACGCAGGCGGTGTCCCAGCCGCGGTGCGATGGGCCCTGGCCGGCGATGCGCAGCAGCGCGCCATCGTGGCTGACGCGCTCGGACGCCGCGAGGCCGGGGCGGCAGCACGGCAGGACTGGGCGCGGCCCGTGCTGGCGAGTCTGCTCGACGACCCCTACCCGGCGGTGCGGTTCATTGCGGCGCGGTCGCTGGGGCGTGTGTCACCCGGCGCCGTGCAGGGCTATGACTTTCTCTCGAACAGAGAGGCGCGCATGGCGGCAAGCCAGCGGGCGCTGGCTATCTGGGAGCGGGAAGCCGGGCAGGGGGATGGGTCAGGACCACGCCGCACCGTGCTGGAGGCGTTACGAGCCCGGCGTGACGACCGCCCCGTGACGCTCAGGGAGTGAGGCTATTTCGGCCGCGCGGCAGTGAACTGAATGGCCGAGAGGATCTTCATGTCAGTGGGCAGTTCCGTCTGTCCCGGCGGCATGCCGTTCAGCTTGAGGAGGAACGCCACGATGTCCACGCACTCGGGAAGCGGGAGGGAGCCCGGCTTGTTCCTGGGCATATTCGTGGCGATGAAGTCATATAGTCCGGCGATGGACGCATCCTCCCAGTTCGGCGTGAAGTTCTGGCCGCGCAGCGGCGGCTCGGAATCGTCGCCGCCGGAGGCATCATCGCGATGACAGCCCCCGCAGGATCGGGAGAAAGATCTTTCACCGCGGGCCGCCTGCTCGGCGGTGTAGACGCCGTCCCACACCGAGCGCTTTTGCGCGAGAAGAGACGTACGCGCCGGGATCACGCCCAGCAGGAACAGTGTGAGTAAACCGACCGTGACCACCCGCATATCCGAAAACTCTAGCATCGGGCGCGCGTGCTGTCGTGGACCGAAGTGTCCGGCCGTGCCACGTGGTGTGCCTCGTGGCCTCGCGTTGATTGGCTGCGTGGTCCTCGGTGCGATGGTCGGGGGCCTGGCGGGCCTGGGTGCAGCGGCGCAGGCCGGGAAGGAACGGGTCGCTGTCACGGACGCGAGGGGCTTTGCCGACGCGATGGCGGGCACCGGAGACGACTGGGGCATCATCAGCCGCGCCGTGGAAGGGCCGTCGTATCTGCTCAATAGCGTCAGGGGGGACGGATTGACGCGCGTGGAGCAGATGCGGACCAACCTCTCCGCGGCCCGCCGGTTCCTGAGTGACCGCGGCCAGGCCGAGGCCGTGCAGGGCATCGACCGCACGCTTGCCGCCCTTGGAGGGCTGCGAGTCGTCCTGGCTCTGGCTGAGCCAGATCAGTCGGCGGCCGGAGAGGGCGTCGACGCGGTGTCGGATGCGTGCGCGGCCTGCCATGCCCGGTTCAGGGAGGGCTCGGAACAGACCGGGTTTCGGGCGCGGCCTGGCCTGCTGGAGTGAGGCCACTGCCCGGGAGCCCGGTCCGATCAGGTCCCCCGAAATGGGGATACCGGCCCAGTTGGCGCGCGGCTATGATTCACGAGGGATTCTTTAGAGTCTCCTCGATTCGACGGAAGACACACACCATGCATAAGTGGATTCTCTGTGCCGTGGCGGCCTGTGGGCTGCCGATGCTCCTCGCCGTGACGGCCTCGGCGGCAACCCAGACGGCCCCGGCTGCGGGTGCCGCCGTTGACGGAAAGGCGGTACTGGACAAGTACTGCGTGACCTGCCACAACGACCGGCTGAAGACGGCGGGGCTTTCGCTGGCCCAGGTGGATTTCGGGGACATCGGCAAGCACAGCGACGCGCTGGAGCGCGTGGTCAGGAAGCTGCAGGCGGCCTCGATGCCGCCGCCCGGCGCGCCGCGACCCGACAAGGCCACCTACCTGGCCACCTCGGCCTGGTTGACGGAGCGTCTCGATCGCGCAGCAGCCGCCAAGCCCAATGCGGGGCGCGTCGAAGGGATGCATCGCCTGAACCGTGCCGAATACCGGAACGTCATCCGTGACTTGCTCGGTGTCGAGGGGTTGGCCGTCGACCAGATGCTGCCGTCGGATGACGCCAGCTACGGCTTCGACAACATTGCCGGCACGCTGGGTATCTCACCCACCCACCTTGAGCGGTATCTGGCCGCTGCGCGGAAGGTGGCCCGTATTGCCGTGGGAGACACGACGATTCCCGCCTACGGCGAGACGGACATGATCCCCAACGATCTGTCACAGGACATGCAGTTCGAGGAACTGCCCATGGGCACACGCGGTGGCCGGCTCGTGCGCCGGTACTTCCCAGTTGACGGGGAGTATTTGGTGCGCTTCCAGACGGTGACGGGTGTCGGGGTCTCCGAAGACGAACCCAATTTCGTGGAAGTGACCATCGACGGCAAGCGCGTGTTCTACAAGCAGGTTGAACAGCGCAAGGCCGTCGGCAACGATGACGAAGCCAGCACCAACTACGAGGTCCGCCTGCCGATCAAGGCCGGGCTGCGTGAAGTGGCGGTCACGTTCCTCGAAACGACGGTGGCCCAGCCCGAGGACATCATTCAGCCCTATCTCCGGCCGCCGGGCGTCTCCACCTTCAAGCATGCTCGACTGGGTGGCTATGCCGGCTCGAACATCGCGTTGATGTCGTTCACGGGCCCGGTGAGCGTGAGCGGTCCCGGCGACTCGCCCAGCCGGCGGAAGATCTTCGTCTGCCGTCCGACCACGGCCGCCACGGAAGCCCCCTGTGCCCGGCGCATCCTGTCGCAACTGGCTCGCCGCGCGTATCGACGGCCGGTGAACCCGGCCGAGGTCGACACCCTGATGGGCTTCTACAAGACCGCGCGCGCCGATGGTGATTTCGACCGTGGCATCCGCGTGGCCCTGCAGCGCATTCTGACCAGCCCGGATTTCATCTTCCGCGTGGAGCAGCAGCCGGCCACCGCCGTGGCGGGGAAGCCCTATCGCATCAGTGACATCGAACTGGCGTCGCGCCTCTCCTTCTTCCTGTGGAGCTCGATTCCTGACGAGCCGCTCCTGGAACTGGCCGCGACCGACCGGCTGCACCTGCCGACCGTGCTCAATGGGCAGGTCCGCCGGATGCTGCGCGACTCCCGCAGTTCGGCCTTCGTGGAGAACTTCGCCGGCCAGTGGCTGCGCCTCCGTAATCTCAAGGCCGCGATTCCCGATACCCGCATGTTCCCGAACTTCGACGACAACCTGCGGATTGCCTTCCGGCGTGAGACCGAACTGTTCTTCACGAGCATCATCCGGGAAGACCGCAGCGTGCTCGACCTTATCGGAGCCGACTATTCCTATCTGAACGAGCGGCTGGCCCGCCACTACGGTATCCCCGAGATCTACGGCAGCGAATTCCGCAGGGTGACCTTCACCAACGGCCAGCGCGGTGGGCTGCTCGGGCAGGGGAGCGTGCTGCTGGCGACCTCGCAGCCGAACCGCACGTCTCCGGTGGTGCGCGGGAAGTGGATTCTCGAAAACCTCCTCGGTGCACCGCCGCCCTCGCCGCCGGCCAATGTCCCGTCGCTCGAAGAGACCCCGGTACAGGGAACGCTCCGGCAGCGGATGGAACAGCACCGGAAGAACCCGGTCTGTGCGGCGTGTCACAAGGTGATGGATCCACTCGGATTCGCGCTGGAGAACTACGACCCGGTCGGCGCGTGGCGCACGCACGAAGGTGCCACCGCGGTGGATTCCGAAGGGGCGATGCCAGACGGTACGGTCTTCAAGGGCGCGTCCGGACTCCGGCAAGCGCTGATGACCCAGCCTGAGATCTTCCTGACCGCACTGAGCGAGAAGATGATGATCTATGCCACCGGCCGTGGCATGGAGGGCTACGATCGCCCGGCGCTGCGCTTGATTGTGCGCAAGGCCGCGGCTGACAACTACCGGTTCTCGTCCTTCATCCTGGGTATCGTCAACAGCCTGCCGTTCCAGATGCGGCAGGCCGAGTCGCGCCCGGCGCCGTCACCTGTGACGACCGCCGCGCGCCGCTAGGAGCAATTTCGATGATCATCAGAAAGCTCGCACTTCCACGCCGGACGTTGCTGCGCGGCGCCGGCGCGGCGTTGTCGCTGCCTCTGCTCAATGCGATGGTGCCCGCCGCGACGGCGTTGGCCAAGACCGCCGCCAAGCCGGTGCCGCGCCTTGGCTTCGTCTACACGCCCAACGGGTTCATGAAGAAGTTCTGGACGCCAGCGACCGCCGGGAAGAACTGGGAGTCCACGCCGTCGCTGACGTCGCTGCAGCCCTACCGGAATGATGTGACGCTCATCACCGGCCTGGCGCATCGCATGGCGGACCCGATGGGCGACCCGCCAGGACCGCACTCGCGCGTGTCCGGTGCGTGGATGGCTGGTGTCCACATCAAGTTCACCGAAGGCGCGGACGTGCGCGCCGGGCGGACGGCCGATCAGATTGCGGCCGGCGTGCTCGGCCGTGAGACGCCATTGCCGTCGCTTGAACTGGCCATCGAGCAGAACGAAAAGATGGTCGGCAACTGCGAGGCCGGCTACAGCTGCATGTATCTGAACACCATCTGCTGGCGCGACGAATCAACGCCGATGCCGATGGAAACCCACCCTCGGGTCGTGTTCGAGCGTCTCTTTGGGGACGGCGGGTCACCGGCCGAGGAGCGCCGCGAGCTCAAGACCAATCGGAGCATTCTCGACTCCGTGACGACGCGGGTGGGCGAGCTGAAGCGGACGCTGGGCCCCTCGGACACGCAGCGCCTGAACCAGTATCTGGACTCGGTGCGCGACATTGAAGGCCGCATCCAGCGTTCGGAGGCGCGGACGACGGAGCTGACCGGGTTGCCGGAGCGGCCGGTCGACATCCCGTCGGAGTTCGAGGATCACGTCAAGCTGATGTTCGACCTGCAGACCCTCGCGTACCAGGGCGACGTCACCCGGGTCATCACGTTTCAGATGAGCCGCGAGCAGACGCCCCGCGCGTATCCGAACCTCGGCATCAGTACGGCGCACCACACCCTGTCGCACCATGGCGGGGACCAGGAGAAGATCGCGCAGAAGGCGAAGGTCGACGCCTACCACGTGAAGCTGCTGACCTATTACATCGACAAGCTGAAGAACACGCCCGATGGCGATGGTTCCTTGCTGGACCACATCGTGGTGCTCTACGGAGCGGGAATGGGCGAGCCGAACAGCCATGACCCGTTCGACATCCCGAGCATCCTCGTCGGCAAGGGCCGTGGGCAGATCAGCCCGGGACGACACCTCGCGTTCAACATGCGAGACTACACCCCGCAGTGCAACCTGCTGCTGTCCCTGCTCGATATGGTTGACGTCCCGATTGAGAAGATCGGCGACAGCACGGGCCGCTTCCAAGGGCTGTCCGGCCTCTAGATCCCACGCTGGCGGGGGCTCTGCCCTCGCCAGCGACACCGCCTGGGCGATCTAGTGCCGGCGGTTCGCCTTGCCGGTCTGCGCTGTTTCCACGGAGGCCCCGCGCGCCCGGCCACGCAGGTGGGCCTCCACCTCGGCCTCGTCTCCCGCCTCACCCGTTCCCACCGCACCAGTCAGCGCCTCGGTCAACGGCAGTTCGGTGAAGTACTTCACCTGTTTGAGCGCGAAGCTCGAGTTGGTGGTGGACACGCTGTCGATGCGGCTCAGGAACTCGCGCTGGAACTGCTCATACGCGGCCACATCCGTGACGACCACCCGCAGGAGGAAGTCCGAGGGCCCGGTGGTGACATCGCATTCCAGCACTTCCGGGCGGTCCCGGATGGCCTGCTCGAACATCTGGAAGCGCTCGGCGACCTGGCGATCGAGGCTGACCTGGACCAGCACAGTCACATTGAGATTGAGCGCCCGCGGGTCCAGCAACGCGACGTACTTGAGGATGACCCCGGCCTCTTCCAGTGCCCGCACCCGCCGGAGGCAGGGGGCCGGGGAGAGGCCGACGCGATTGGCCAGCTCCACATTGGAGATGCGCGCCTCGCGCTGGAGATGGTGGAGAATCTTGAGGTCGATCTCGTCAAGCTTCATCGGTTGCATGAGTCGCGTTCCGTTCCTGAATCCGGCATCCTCAGGCCGCCTGTTGCGGATAGGCGGCAAGGCCCAGCAAGGATATTGCGAAACCGAGCCGTCTGATACCCTGAATCGCAATCGAGTCGGCGTACTCCTCCTGTTAGCATCGATCGTTCACGCCTTCGCCTATGTCACCAAAGACTGCTGCTCCCGTTCGCTCCGGTACCCAGCCTTCGGCCGCCCGCCTCGCCACATTGCGGGCGCTGGAGCGGAAGATCCTCTGGCTGTCGTCCTGGACCATCCATAACGCCAATCACATCCGCCCCAAGCTGGACGGTCTGAAGGTTGGCGGCCACCAGGCGTCCTCCGCGTCATTGGCGACGCTGATGACGGCGCTCTATTTCGATGTCCTGAAGCCCTGGGACCGCGTGGCCGTCAAGCCGCACGCAAGCCCCGTGTTTCACGCCATTCAGTACCTGTTCGGCAAGCAGAGCCGGCACGACCTTGAGCTCTTCCGGTCGCTGGGCGGCGCGCAGTCGTATCCCTCACGTACCAAGGACCACGACGACGTCGATTTCTCGACCGGCTCGGTTGGCCTGGGCGTGGCCATTACCGCCTTCGAGGCGCTGGTCGAGGAATACCTGCGGGCTCGCGACTGGATGCCCGCCGGGCAGCCGCCCGGGAGGATGGTGGCCCTGCTGGGCGATGCCGAGTTCGACGAGGGCAACATCTTCGAGGCGATGCTCGAGGGCTGGAAGCACGACATCCGGAACACCTGGTGGATCGTCGACTACAACCGTCAGAGTCTGGATGCCGTGGCGAGCGACAGGTTGTATGACCGTCTGGCCTCGACCTTCCGGGACCTGGAATGGGAGGTCGTGACCCTCAAGTACGGCAAGCAACTCGAGGCGGCCTTCACGGAGAAGGGCGGTGGCGCGCTCAAGCAGTGGATCGACGACTGCTCCAACGTCGACTACACCGTCCTGGCCAACAAGGACGGCGCGGCGTGGCGTGAGCGGCTCAAGAAGGACATTGGCAGCGCGTCCGGCGTGAAGCAGCTGCTGGATTCCCGCGACGATGCCTCGCTCCGCGAGCTGATGACGAACCTCGGCGGACACGATCTGGCGTCAATCCTCGAGGCCTTCCACGGCGTGTCGAGCGATCGGCCGACGGCGTTCATCGCCTACACGATCAAGGGGCGCGGATTGCCGTTCGCCTCGCACAAGGACAACCACGCCGGGCTGATGACGCCCGACCAGATGCAGGCCTTCCGCGAGCAGATGGGCATCACGCCGGGCCAGGAATGGGAGCCGTTCGCGGGTCTCGATCTGCCCGAGGCCGAGCTGAAGAAGGCGCTCGCGGAGGCGCCGTTCAACCAGGGCGGCAATCGCAGGTTCACGGCGGCGAAGGTCCCGGTGCCGGCGGCCTTTGAGTCGCCGTCGGCGACCACGCTCTCCACCCAGGAAGGCTTCGGCCGGGTGATGGCCACCATCGGCCGTTCGCACCCGGAGCTGGCCGACCGCATCGTGACGACCGCGCCGGATGTGGCGACCTCGACCAACCTGGGCACGTGGGTCAACCGCCGCGGCGTGTATGACCGGCGCGAGCGGGGCGATGTCTTCGCCGACGCGCAGGTGGTCTCGCCGCAGAAGTGGGCCGTGGGTCCGAAGGGGCAGCACATCGAACTGGGCATCGCCGAGAACAACCTCTTCATCATGCTCGGTGCGCTCGGGCTCGCGGGTTCGCTCTTCAACCAGCGCCTGCTGCCCATCGGCACGGTGTACGACCCGTTCATCTGCCGCGGCCTCGATGCGTTGAATTACGCCTGCTATCAGGACGCGCGGTTCATTCTGGTGGCGACCCCGTCGGGTATCACGCTGGCGCCTGAGGGCGGCGCGCATCAGTCGATCATCACGCCGCTCATCGGCATCAGCCAGCCGGGCCTGACGCTCTTTGAGCCGGCCTACATCGACGAGCTGACGGAGGTCCTGCGCTGGTCGTTCGAGCACATGCAGGCCGAGGACGGCGGGTCGATCTATCTCCGACTCTCGACGCGCGGGCTGGCGCAGCCGCAGCGCGAGATGACCGACGCACTCCGGCAGGACATCTTTGCCGGCGCCTACTGGCTGAAGCCGCCGTCCGAGGGCTCTGACCTGGCACTCATCGTGTGCGGCCCCGTCGTGCCGGAGGCGCTTGAGGCCTATGCACAACTGGTCGAGGACGCCCCTGGCGCCGGCCTCATGCTGGTCACCTCGCCCAGTCGTCTCTACAAGCAGTGGCAGGCCGCGCAAAAGGATCCGCTCCGCACGGGTGGTGTGAGCCACATCGAACGCCTCCTCGGCATGCTGGCCCCGGATGCCGGGCTGGTCACCGCGCTGGACGGCCATCCGGCAACGCTCTCCTGGCTCGGTGCCGTGCGCCGCCAGCGGATCGTCTCGCTCGGCGTGGATCGTTTCGGCCAGTCAGGCAACATTCCGGACCTCTATCGCACATACGGCCTCGATGCGGACGCCATGGTGGACGCCGCGGCCCGCGTGCTCGTCTCGTAAGGACTCGAACAGAACATGGCTACTGAATTCCGTCTCCCACAGCTCACCGAGTCGATGGCCACGGTCAAGGTATCGACCTGGCTCAAGAAGGAAGGCGACACGGTCACCAAAGGCGAGCCCATCGCTGAGGTCGAGACCGACAAGACGAGCGTCGAGCTGGAGGCGCCCGAGAGCGGCGTGCTCGTGAAGATTCACGTGCCGGCCGGCAGCGACAAGGTCGCCGCGGGCACCGTGATTGCAACGATCGGTGCCGCGGGCGACGCTCCGGCGCCCGCCGCATCAGCCCCCACGCCGAAGGCTGAGGCCCCAAAGGCTGTGCTGGCGCCCGCTCCCGCGGCTCCTCCCGCACCCGCTCCGGCCCCAGTCCCCGCGCCCGTCCCGGTACCGGCCCCCGTGGCTGCACCGCCGCCGGTTGCGGCCGCGACGTCTGGCGCCAAGGTGCCGGCGACGGCCCTCGCCGCCAAGATGGCCCAGGTGGCGGGTATCGATCTGGCCTCGATTCCGGCGCAGGGGCGCCGGATCAGCAAGGCGGACGTCGAGGCCGTCCTGCTCAGCCGCGGGATTGGCTCGCGTGCACAGCAGGTCGTGACGACCGTGGCGACGGCGCAGCCGATTCCCGTGCCGGCCATCGGGATCTTCGAAGACAAGCCCGCCAACGTCGTGCGGCGGGTGACGGCGCAGCGCCTGCAGCAGTCGAAGCAGACCGTGCCGCACTTCTACCTGCAGAACAATTGCCGCGTCGATAAGCTCCTGGCCCTGCGCCAGCAGATCAACGCCAGCGGCGCGGTGAAGATCACCGTCACGGATCTGCTGGTCACGGCGGTGGCACTGGCCGTGCGCCGCGTGCCCGCTGTCAATTCAGCCTGGCTGGGTGATGGCGTCCGCGTGTATCAGTCGGTGGATATCGCCGTGGCCGTCGCGACGCCACAGGGGCTCATCACGCCCGTGGTGCGAGGGTGTGAGCAGAAGCCGGTCGCCGCGATCTCGAGGGACCTGAAGGACCTGTCCGAGAAAGCACGGAACGGCAAGCTCAAGCCCGAGGAGTACACCAACGGCACGTTCACGATTTCCAATCTCGGGATGTACGGCGTGACCAGCATCACGCCCATCCTGAATCCCCCGCAGTGCTGCATCCTCGGCGTCGGCGCGACGGAGTCGGTGCCCGTGGTGGAGAACGGGGCCATCGTGCCGGGCCATGTGATGAGCCTCACGCTGGCGGCGGATCACCGCGCCATCGACGGCGTGACGGGCGCGGAGTTCATGTCGCAACTGCGAAAGCTCATCGAAGACCCGATCGCGATCGCGCTCGGCCTCTAGTTCGCGTCCGCTCAGTCTGGCCGGTGGCTCCCCATGACGGGGTACGCGCCGGCCAGTTGTCATTTTGTGATTGTTCTTTCGGCGGTTCCGCCGAGAATGCCTACGCTGACTGAGGAGGTCCGTCGATGAAGCTGTCTGGTATCGCGACGCTGGTGACAGGTGTGGTGCTCGGAGTCGTGCTGGCGAGCGCGTTCGCTCCCGGCGTGTCGGCGGCGAAGAAGGCCTACGTGCGTCTCACGGTGCCGCGCATCAAGCCAATCGAGATCGCCGACTTCACGCCCGAGCAGAAGGCGGCCGTGGGGGAGAATGCCCGGCCGAATCTCAATCTGCGGTCAGCGCTCTATGAGCCGGAGTTCGGAAAGCGCTGGTGGAGCTGGCTGACGTTCGTGTGGAACGCCGATGCCCGCGTCGGGTCCGCCATCACGCTCTACGACAAGGAACTCGTCATCCTCCGCGTCAACTATCTCTGCAATGACGACTGGGTCTGGGGGCAGCACGTGCCCATCGCCAAGCGGAACGGCCGGACGGATGAGGACATCGCCCGCATTCCGAAGGGCGCGGCGGCCAAAGGCTGGAGCGAGAAGGACCGGCTGCTGCTGCAGGCCGTGCAGGAGCTGCACGAGGACTACTTCGTCAGCGACGCGACCTGGAACGGCCTGTCAAAAATCTTCAACACGAAGCAGATGATCGACCTGATCTTCACGGTCGGGAACTACCACCTCAACGCGATGTACACGAACAGCGTCGGGATGCCCCTCGAGAAGGGTTTCGGCGGGATTCCGCGCTGAGCGCGGTCAGCGCGTCGGGATCAAGCCACGCCGTACGGCCGCCATCACGGCGGCTGTGCGGTCCGTGACGTCGAGTTTCACGAACACATTCCGCACGTGGGCATGCACCGTCTCGGTGCTGATGCCCAGCTTGAGCGCAACCTCCTTGTTCGAGCAGCCCTGCGCGACCAGGGTCAGGACCTCCATTTCACGGGCCGTGAGGTCGGGCTGCGCGCGCCGTTCGCGCAGGCGCCTGGCGACGTCTTCCGGCAGGCGGTTGATGCCGGCATGCACATCCCGGATGACCTCGATCAGTGAACGCGAGATCGTGTCCTTGAGCAGGTAGGTCGCCGCTCCCGCGTCGAGCGCCTGCGCGATGTTGTCCGAGGCCGAGTGCATGGTCAGGACGATGATGCGTGCCTGTGGCGCGTTGCGCAGGATCACGCGCGTCGCCTCGATGCCGTTCATGCCTGGAAGCTCCACGTCCATCAGCACGACGTCCGGCTGCAGGCGCCCATAGAGCGCGATGCCTTCCTCGGCCGTCGCGCACGATCCGACCACCAGCAGGTCGTCGTGATTGTTGATGATGAGCTCAAGCCCTTCGCGGACCACGGCGTGGTCCTCGATGCAGAGGACGCGGATTCGGGAGGGGGCGGTCATCTCAACTGGCCAGAGGCAGGGGGGCTTCGGCTTGCACGATCGTGCCGGTAGGGCCGCTCTCGCACCGGAACTCCGCGCCGATCTGCTGGGCGCGTTCGCGCATGGTCGCCAGACCCCACTGGTGAGCGGATCGGGCGGCCAGCGACGTGGCGTCGAAGCCCTGGCCATTGTCGGACACGGCCACACGGACGCCATCGTCGTGATAGGCCACTTCCGCGCTGACACGCGTGGCGTGGCCGTGGCGAACGGCGTTTGAAATGGCCTCGTGCGCGATGCGCAGCAGGTGCGCTTCGACTTGTGGCGCGCCTCGGGCCGGCGTGCCGGACACGCGCAGCTCGAACGTCGTGTCGCTGCCTGCCGTCAGCGTGTCGCCGGCCATGCGCACGGCATCGACGAGCGAGAGCCGTTCCAGCGTCGGCGACCGCAGATCCCAGATCGAGTTGCGGGTTTCGCGAATGTAGTGCTCGAGCGTGTCGCGGGCCCTGGCCAGGCGGGACTCCAGTTCACCCGGGAGGTTCGCGCGTTCAAGGATGCTGTGAATCTGCAGCGCGACGCCGACCATGCCTTGCAGCAGCGTGTCGTGGATTTCTCGGCCGAGCCTGGCGCGTTCCGCCAGCACGGCCGAGTACTCACCCTGCAGGCGGCGGAGGCGTGCCCGCCATGCGGCGTAGATCAGCAGGGCGAGGGCACCGAAGCAGCTTCGGTAGAACCACGCTGTCCGGTAGAACGCGGGCATGATCTGGATGGGCACCGGCAGGAGGGCTTCGCTCCACGCGCTCCCGTCATGGCTGGCCGCAACGCGGAAGCGATATTCCCCTGGCGGCAGGCTGGTGTAGACCGCTTGTCTCGTGGTGCCGGCGTCGACCCACTGCGAGTCAAAGCCGTCCAACCGGTAGCGGAAGGCCACCCGGGGATGGATGCCGAAGGCCACCGCGGAGAAGTCGACTCTGACACGGGAGGAACCTGCCGGAACCCGTACGGCCGAGTCCGTGTTCCTGGCATGGTCATCCACCGCGATGCCATTGGTGAAGACGCGTGGTGCCTCGACCTCAGTGACCTGGCGCGTGTCCAGAGACACCACGCCCTGCGTGGACGCCAGCCACAGCGTGCCGTCAGGTGTGGCCGCGGCCATAGGTTGGCCGATGGCCGCAAACGAGACATCAGGTGGCGGATCGAAGATCCGGAGGCGCGGGCGGTACTGCGGCGATCGCACGGCGGCCTCAAACTCGTCGAGCGTGAGGCGGATCAGGCCCGAGAGCGTACCGAGCCAGAGGCCGTTCGCGCCGTCGCGCTGAATCGAGACGACCATCAAGCCGGAGAGGCCGCTGGCGCGTCCCGGCGTGTCGATGCGATCACCTGTCATTCGGCTGAGCCCGCCAAGGGAGCCGATCCAGAGGGCTCCGCTCGCATCTTCCGAGAGCGAGATGATCCGGCCGGCCGGCAACCCGTCCGCCGTCGTGAAGGTCCTGAACTGGCCGTGGCGATAGCGCACCACCGAGCCGTTCCAGAGTCCGATCCAGACCGTCCCCTGGCGGTCAGCGAACACGACGCCCGCGCGTTGGCCGGCCAGGGCCGGGATCGCCTCCAGATCAACGGCGGCGTCTCCCAGGAAGCGGTGCAGAGCCCCAAATTGGCACAACCAGACGCCGCCATCGGGATCGGTGGCTATCGAGGACACATTCGTCAGGTGACCCGCCTGGCCCGGCACAGGCACGAGCGCGCGTCCGCGCAGCCATCGTATGCCCTGGTCAGTGGCAATCCAGAGTCGGCCGGCGGCATCGCGGTGGAGCGCGCTCACACGGTCTCCCGGCATCGCCTCGTTCGTCGTCACACGACTCGCGTGGCCGCTCGTCACGCGGACCAGGCCCGCCGTCGTACCCACCCACAGGTCCCCGTGGTCGGCCAATACCGCCAGGCTGGGCTCCCGGATACCTGGCACCAGTTGCAGCTGGTCTCGTCCCCGCAGACGGAAGAGATCAAGGCCGGCGGGTGTGCCGATCCAGATCTGGCCTGCCGCATCGCGGAACAGCGTGTTCACACGGCTGCTGGACAGGCCATCGCGCGTGGTCAGCGTGGTGACGGCGTCGTGCTGAGGCTGGCCGGGGTCGACGATCCTCAGCGCACTTTCGGTGGCGGCCCAGAGTCGGCCATGTCCATCCATCAGCGCATGGGGCGGCATGGTCGGATTGGAGGAGGCGAGCGTCAGCGCCTGGCCGGCCCGTGAGAGCACCGCGGCGATCCGGGGGCCGAAGAAGGCCGCGGACGGGGTGTCCGCCGGCAGGGTCTCGATGCTGTGGCCACCCGGGCGTCGCCGGTAGCGCTGCTCGGGCGTGGCAATCCATACCGTGCCCTCGTCGTCCTGGTGGACGAACTGCACCGGGCCGATCGGCTCGTCGTGGTCGTTGCGGACGGCTTCCCAGCGACCTCCGGAGAACCGGGCGATGCCGCCATAGCCGGCTGCCCAGACTTCTCCATCGGGGCTGACGACGAGCGTGCGGATCGCGCCGGCGGGTACGCCGTCCTGTGCCGTGAAGTGCTGGATCGCGCCATCTTGGAAACGGCTGATGCCGCCGAGATTCCCGTAGCCAATCCAGAGGGCTCCGCCCCGGTCCGCCGTGAGTGCGGTGACGGAACGCTCGGGGAGTGTGGGCCGGCCAAGGGCCTCCCAGCGAACGAACTGGGTGCCATCAAACCTGACCAGGCCATTCAGGAGCCCAAGCCACAGATACCCCTGGTGGTCCTGGGCAATCGCGTAGACCCCGGCCGGCTGGAGGGGGTCTCCGAAGTCGGTCCAGGCCGCGTGCGCGTACTCCCCCGCGGGCGGGGCGGCGTGCACCGTGAGGCCGGACAGCGCGAGCAGGAGGGCGGCCATGAGGCCGCAGGCTGAACTCTTCATGGTGACAGGCGAGGGCTGTCATCGTACCGGCTCATCTGAGAGGGCGCAATGGCATAGGTACCCTGTTCAGGTGATTGAGGGTCCTCGGAGCGACACCATAGAATCACAGCCCTGCTTGGCCCGCCTGCCCTCCTGGCGGCGGATTCCGTAAGGGGGAGTCTTGGCAAACACGAAGTGGGCTGCGGTGCTGGTCGCGACCGGTCTGACCGCCGCCGTCGGCTCATTGGTGCTGGCACAGGGGCCGAAGCGTCAACCATCCTCGCAGTGGATCGAGTACGCCGGCGATGCCGGCGGCATGAAGTACTCGCCCCTCGGTCAGATCAACAAGGACAACGTCAAGGATCTTCAGGTGGCCTGGCGCTGGGCGTCGGCGGACCGGGACGTGCAGAAGTCGAACGTCCTCAACCGCGCCTCACGCTACGAAGACACGCCCCTGATGGTGAACGGCGTTCTCTATACCGGCACGCCGCTCGGGATGGTGGCCGCGCTCGATGCCGGGTCTGGTGAGCAGAAGTGGGTCTACGACCCCGAGAGCTACAAGGCTGGCAAGCCGCACAGCGTGGGTTTCGTCGTCCGCGGTTTGTCCTATTGGACTGACGGGAAGGCCGAGCGGATTCTCACGGCCACGCCTGACGCGTATCTGATTTCGATCGACGCGAAGACCGGGAAGCCGGACCCGGCCTTTGGCACCGCCGGCAAGGTGGACCTCGCGCTTGGCTTCCACCACGCCGTCCGCGCCCGCAACTTCACCGGGCGCCGGCCCCTCGTCGCGGGGGATGTGCTGATCGTCGGCAACGCGATTCAGGATGCGACGGCAGGCAAGGAAGATTTGTCCCCTCCCGGGTACGTCAAGGCGTTCGACGTCCGGACGGGCAAGGAGATCTGGACCTTCCACACCATTCCGCTGCCGGGTGAGGTGGGCTACGACACGTGGCTCGAAGGGTCGGCCGAACGGACGGGCAATGCCAACGCATGGGCCGGGATGGTGTACGACCCCGAGCTGGACTATGCCTACATCGCGACGTCGGCGCCAGGCAGCGACTACTACGGCGCCCTGCGGCCCGGCAACAATCTGTTCTCCGACAGCCTGATCTGCATCGAGGCAAAGACCGGCAAGCGCGTGTGGCATTTCCAGGGGATTCATCACGACCTCTGGGATTACGACATCACGATGCACCCGAATCTGGTCGAGATGACCGTGAACCGCAAGCGCGTGAAGGCGGTCGTCGGCATCAGCAAGAACAGCACGATCTTCGTCCTCGACCGCAAGACGGGTCAGCCGATCTGGCCGATTCCAGAGACGCCCGTGCCGCAGTCGGCCGCGCCCAACCGCGAGCGGACGTCGCCGACGCAGCCGATTCCCAGCAAGCCGATGCCGGCGGACACGGTCGGTGCGGTGCCGGAGAACCTGATCGACTTCACCCCTGAGTTGAAGAAGAGAGCCCTCGAGCAACTGCAGGCCTTCGAGGCCGGTCCACTCTACACGCCGCCGTCGGTGAAGGGCACGCTCAAGGTGCCCGGCTCGCTTGGTGGGGCGAATTGGGGCGGGTCAGCCTTTGATCCCGAGACCGGGATGCTCTATGTGCCCACGCGCCTCACGATGGACATCCTGAAGGCGCGGTTCACGGATTCCGCACCAGGCGCCGTGCCGGCCGCCGCAGATCAGGGCGCGAAGATGTATGTGGACGGCCTGCCGATTATCAAGGCGCCGTACTCCCGCGTGACGGCGATTGACCTCAATACGGGCGACCGCGCGTGGATGACGCCTCTTGGCAATGGGCCACGGAATCATCCCTTGCTCAAGGATCTAAAGCTCCCACCGCTTGGTGATTCCGTGCTCGGGGCGGCACCGTTGGTGACGAAGTCGCTGCTCTTTGTCGGGGTCACCTATACCTTCGTCACGGGGCAGCCACAGCCCCCGCCGTGGGAAAAGTGGAACGACCCGGGGTTCCTGAAGAAGCTCGTCTACATCTTCGACAAGAAGAGCGGCGCGATTGTGCACGTGCTCGAGGGCGACAGTCTCTCGACGGCTGCGCCCATGACCTATCTCCACAAAGGGAAGCAATACCTCGTGGTTGCCACCGGCAACGGCGAGGACTCGGCGCTTGTGGCTTACACGCTCAAGGGAGCGGTGGCCAATTGAACGTAGTTCGGGAATCAGCAGGAGGGTGTGTGCGTAACAGACTGATCGGATTCGGCCTTGCCGCCATGTGTGCGGTGATGGCTCAGGCGACGGCGTGGGCGCAGTCGTCCAGTGCCGGCGCGATCGCCGGCGTGGTGAAGGATGCGACGGGCGGTGTGTTGCCCGGCGTGACGGTTGAGGCCGCCAGCCCGGCCCTCATCGAGAAGGTCCGTTCGGCGACATCGGACGCCAACGGCAACTACAAGATTCTCGAGCTGCGGCCAGGCACCTACTCGGTGACCTTCACATTGCCCGGATTCGGGACCTTCAAGCGCGAAGGGGTGGAGTTGACCACCGGCGTGACCGCGAACATCAATGCGGACATGAAGGTGGGCTCGCTCGAGGAGACGGTCACGGTGACGGGCGCCAGCCCGGTCGTGGACATTCAGAACGTCCGCAGCCAGACGGTGCTCTCGCAGGCGACGCTGGATGCCATCCCCTCGGCCAAGACGGCCAACGCCTTTGCGTCATTGACGCTCGGCGCGACCACGACGAACCAGGCCACGCAGGACGTCGGCGGCAACAAGGGCGACGGCGTGTCGTCGATCGCCATCCACGGCGGCCGCGGCAATGACGGCATGTTCAAGATCGACGGCCTCCGCTTCGGCAACAACTCGGGCGACGCCGGCGGCGTCAACAAGATCTACTTCCCGAACGTCGCGATGATGCAGGAAACCACGATCGAGACGAGCGGCATGTCTGCGGAAGCTGACACCGGTGGTGTGCAGGTCAACTACGTCCCGAAGGAAGGCGGCAACTCCTTCAAGTACTACGCGACGGGCAACTTCGCGAATGGCTCGATGCAGGGCAAGAACCTCAGCGACGAGGCCAAGTCCCGCGGTCTCACGACGGCGTCCTCGATCGCGAAGATCTATGACGCGGGCGGCGGCGTTGGCGGACCCATCGTCCGCGACAAGATCTGGTTCTACGGTGCGGCGCGTACGTGGGGCACGAAGGAGTATCAGCCCGGCGCGTACTTCAACAAGTCCACGAACCCCCTGCTGTATGTGGCTGACACGAGCCGCCCGGCCTTTACCGATACCTACATGAAGGACGAGAGCGTCCGCCTGACCTGGCAGCTTTCGAAATCCCACAAGATTGCCTGGTATGAGAGCCATCAGGCCGACTGCTTCTGCTACCTCAGCGTGAGCAGCGCGGCGTCGCCCGAGGCCGTCACGACGCTCCACTTCGACCCGCTCTGGCTGAGCCAGGTCAGCTGGAGCCACCCGGCCAGCAACAAGATGCTGCTGGATGCCGGTGTGTCCTATTCGTTCAATGCGAAGAAGTCGCCGCTCGACAAGCTCGTGAAGCCCGAGAGCATCGCGATCACCGACTCCGGTCTGGGCATCACCTACGGGGCCTTCTCGACGACGGGTTCGACCGCGTATAACGTGACCACGCGAGGCCAGGAAGGCAACCAGATGAACGGCCGCGTGGCCGCGTCCTACGTCACCGGGTCGCAGGCCTTCAAGGGCGGCTTCATCTTCTATCGTGGCTGGGACCACCAGGACCGCACCGTCAACAACTTCCTGAGCTACACGTTCCGCAACACCGCGCCGATCTCGTTGACGCAGTGGGCGATGCCGGTGCTGACCGACAATCGCATGCTGGGGCTGGGCGCCTACGCGCAGGATCAGTGGACGCTCAAGCGGGTCACGCTGACGGGCGGCATCCGGCTCGATACCTTCACCGGGAGCGCGCCGCCGCAGGATCTCCCGGCGTCGCGCTTCCTGCCGGCCCGCCACTTTGACGCGGTCAGCGATGCGCCCAAGTGGAAGGACATCTCGCCCCGCTTCGGGATGGCGTATGACGTGTTCGGCAATGGTAAGACCGCGGTCAAGGCGTCCCTTGGCCGCTATGTGCAGGCGATGGGCGTCGGACTCACCGAACAGGTGAACCCGCAGCTCGCGCTGGTGCTGACCGCGACCCGCACGTGGAACGATGCCAACGGCAACTACGTGCCCGATTGCGACCTGACCCCGAGCACCGGGGCCAACGGCGAGTGCGGCGCGCTGAGCAACAGCCGCTTCGGCACGTCGGTCCCCACCAGGACGTTTGCCACGGATGTCATCAACGGCAGCCAGATTCGGCCCTTCAACTGGCAGAGTCAGGTCTCGGTGCAGCAGGAACTCCGGCCCGGCATGGCCGTGAGTGTCGGCTACTTCCGCACCTGGTTCGGCAACATCTCCGTGACGGACAACACGCTGGTTGCGCCGGAGAATTACAACAGCTTCTGCGTGACGGCGCCGACCAACTCGCTGCTGCCGGGCGGTGGCGGCAACCAGATCTGCGGGCTGCAGGACGTGAACCCGGCGAAGTTCGGTCAGGTGAACAACGTGGTCACCCAGATCGACAGCTTCGGCAAGTACAAGCAGTACTTCAACGGTGTGGACGCGGCTGTCAGCGCGCGCTTCGGCAAGGGCGGCCTGTTCCAGGGTGGCGTGTCCTTCGGCCAGAACGTGACCGACTCCTGCGTCACGGTTGATGCACCAGGGCTGATTCCCGGCAACACCAGCGGCCCGGGCTTCGGGCTGCTGGATGCCCGCAAGGAGTTCTGCCACGTCGCACAGCCGTGGTGGAAAGCGGGCTCGCAGATCAAGTTCAGCACGGTGTATCCGCTGCCGCTGGGCTTCCAGGCGAGCGCCACGTTCCAGAATCTGCCCGGCGCCGGTGTGCAGGCCAACAACACCTTTACCAACGCGCAGGTGCTGCCGTCGCTCGGCCGGAATCTCTCGGCTGGCGCCGCCGGCTCTGTGACCGTGCCGATTCTGCCGCTCTACCAGATCTTCGAGTCTCGCGTGAACCAGCTCGACCTTCGTTTCTCGAAGATCGTGAAGGTCGGCAAGGCCAGGATGAAGGGCGACTTCGACATCTACAACGTGGCCAACGCGGGCACGATTCTGGCGGTCAACAACACGCTCGGCGCGGCCTGGCGGCGGCCGACGGCCATCCTCGGACCGCGCGTGCTGAAGGTGGGCGGCACGTTCGAGTTCTAGACGCAGTACTGTGCGGATGGGCGGACCCGGTGAGGGTCCGCCCGTCTGCGCTCATCGGGAAGCGGTGTTGAACAAGTCAGGCGTGAATATGCGAGTCATGCAGATGAAGTGGGCCGTCGTGATGGTGCTGGGCTTGATGGTGTGCCCAGGTATGACTGGGGTCGCGTCTGCCGCGAACCTGGTGGACATCGCGCGGGACGGCGACCGGGCGGCCGTCAAGGCGGCCATCGCGGAGGCGAAGGACGTCAACGTGGCCGGGCTCGACGGCACGACCGCGCTCCAGTGGGCGGCCCGTCGTGGGGATGCCGAGATCGTCTCGCTGCTGCTGAAGCGTGGCGCCAAGCCGAATGTGGCCAATCGGTACGGTGTGACGGCGCTGCGCGCCGGGGCCGAGGCCGGTAGCCTCCCGGTTGTGGAGGCCTTGCTGGCCGGCGGGGCGGATGTGAACGCCGTTCGCACAGAGAGTGGCGATACGGCGCTGATGCTGGCGGCCCGTGCAGGGCACGCGGCTGTGGTGAAGGCGCTGATTGCGAAGGGCGCCAAGGTTGACCAGGCCGAGCCGCTGCGTCAGCAGACCGCCCTCATGTGGGCCGCGGCCGAGGGGCACCCGGCCGTAGTGAAGGTGCTGGTCGAGGCGGGTGCCAATACGAAGGCGCAGTCCAAGACCAAGATCACACCGCTCATCTTCGCGATTCGCGCGAACGACATTGAGTCGACGCGAGTCCTGCTCGACAGCGGACTCGACGTCAAGAGCAAGACGGCCGATGGCACGAACATGCTGGCCCTGGCCATGATCAACGCGCACTACGAGCTGGCGAAGGTCCTGCTTGAGCGCGGCGCCGATCCGAATGGCGATGACCCGAACGGGAAGCCGCTGCACATCCTGGCCTTCATGCACCGCGCCGACAACCGTGCGCTCTCCACGGTGCTCCCGCGCCAGATCCCGCAGACCGGGGTTGAGACGTATGCGCTGATGACCGAGCTCCTGACGCGCGGTGCCGACATCAATGCCCGCTACAACGGGTATGGCGCGCCGAGGAAGATTGCGCTGGGCGGCTACCGGATGAGTTTTGCCGGTGCGACTCCGTTCTTCATCGCGGCCACCACCGTGAACGTGCCGCTGATGAAGTTCCTCAAGGCCAAGGGCGCCGACACGAACATCCCCTCGCTGGCCGGGATTACCCCGTTGCTCGCGGCGTCAGGGATTGGCTTCTGGGAGGGCGAGTGCCCCGGCACCAATGCCGAGGCGCTGGAGTCGGTGAAGTACCTCGCCGAACTCGGTCAGGACCCGAAGGCGGTGATTGGCGGCGGGTCGAAGCCAGACCCGCAGTGGGAAGGCTCAACGGCGATGCACGGTGCGGCGAATCGTGGCGCCCCGGTACTGGTGGACTGGCTCGCGGCACAGGGTGTTCCGCTCGACACAGTGAGCCAGCGGGGCTTGCGGCCGTATCACCACGCGGCGGGTCTGGACGGGTTCCTGTTCCATGCCTCGCCGGAAAGCGCTGAGCGCCTCATCGCACTCGCCAAGGCCCGCGGTCAGGCCATCGACCTGTCGGAGCCACCGGCGCCGAAGCGGCCTGGCCAGCTTCAGTAGCGATCGCGGTAGACTCCCCGGCGTGCGTAGTCGCCCCTTTCTCGCCGTCGCGACCCTGGCCCTGGCTGCCTGGGCCGCGGCGGACGTCGGCATGCGTGCCGGCGCGCCTGACCCCTCGGAGACCGAAGTACCGGTCTTCCACCACCTCCACCTGAACACCCCGGACCCCGACCGGTCGGTTCGCTTTTATCAGCAGCACTTCTCGACGGCTGTTCCCGAGACGGTCGGCGGCTTCGCCGGTGTCCGTACGGGCCATGTCCTGCTGCTGTTTTCGCGGGGCCCCAAGGCCGCCAAGGCGCCTCAGAGTGCCTACTGGCACTTCGGCTGGCATGTGCCGTCCGCCAAGGGGTACTGGGAGCGCTACCGCGCCTCCGGCGCGCCGATGACACCGCTCCATACCGACCAGGGCGGCACCGTCACCTTCAGCGGCGAGTGGCTGCCTGGCACGCTCACCAAGGCTGCGGCCGAGGCCGCGCGGGCCCGCAGCGCCGCGCCGTCCGGGAGCTTCGGCTACGGGTACCTGACGGGGCCTGACGGAGAGTGGATCGAATACGCCGGCGACCATCCGGCCGAGCGCTTCAACCATGTGCATATGTTCCAGAACCAGGTGTTCTGTGCGGAACTCTGGTACGCGAAGCACCTGCATGCGCCCGTGAGCGCCAGCGCGAAGAACGCGCCGGCCCGGAAGACCTCCGACCAAGACTGCGCGGTACCGGACGGAGAGCCCTCGTGGTTGTCGCTGGTGCCCGAGGGCACCAAGCGCCAGCCGGCCGGTGGTGTGGCGTTCGGCGACGTCGAGATGAACTGGTACCAGCGGCAGGGGAGCGCCCCGCTCGTCAGTTCGCGGGGACAGGTCATGGATCACGTGGGTCTGCAGGTGCATGGCCTCAACGCCTGGCTGACTCGACTTCGGCGCAGTGGGGTCCGCGTCCTGAAGCGTCCCTATCGCTTCGGCCAGGGCCGTGCGGCGCTGATTGAAGGGCCGAGCCGTGAGGTTATCGAACTGATCGAGGTGCCGTGATGGTCTGGACACGAAGGGTGCAGAGCCGGGTTATGACGGTCGGCATGGTGCTGGGTTCGCTCCTGGGTGGCGCACTCGCGCTGTCCGCGCAGACGCCGAGTGGGCCCGAGCCCGAGGCGTACTACTCGGAGGCGCAGGCGGCTCGCGGCAAGAAGCTCTTCGAGAAGCACTGCGCCGCGTGCCATGCCGCGGAGCCGGACGCGGAGAAGTTCAAGGCGGACCCGGCCGGATTTCTCATCGCGAAAGTGAAGACGCCGAGCAATCTGGGTGGCCGCTACATCGCGGATAAGAGAAGCAGCGGCCGACGCATTTTTACGTCGGTCTACTTCCTCTACCGCGAGCTGGAGTCGATGCCGGCTGTGACGACGAGCATCACAGCGCCTGTCCGCACGGACATCCTCGCGTATCTCCTGAAGCAGAACGGGTTCCCTGCCGGTCGCACCGACCTGCTCCCTGACCCGGCCGCCATGAAGCTCCTGCCGCTGGATGAGCCCGGCTTCGAGCGGCTCTTCAACGGCCGGAATCTCGATGGCTGGAAGTTCCTCGTGGGGCTGAGCTGCGCGCCCCCGCCCGAGGGATGCGGCCGCACGACACCGGGCCTCGCCTTTACCGTCAAGAACGGCGTGATCTATGGGTCCGGCAAGGAACACGGGTTCATGTATACGGCAGGGAAGTATCGGAACTTCACCCTGCGGCTGGACTATCTATCCGAGAAGCCGGCCGACTGGGATGCCGATGACGTGTACTACTACGCCAACACGGGCTACCACCTCTTCCTGCTCGACGAAAACCTGTTCGTCTGGCCGAAGTCGATGACGCTGGCTGGCGAGCAGCGCGACTTGCTGAAGCCCATTGCGTTGGGCGGCACGAAGATGCGCGCGAATACCTGGGACAACGACGCCAGGCTTAAAGTGCAGCGTCCGCTCGGCGAGTGGAACACCATCGAGATCGTGTCGAGCGACGGCAACGTCAAGGCGTATCTCAACGACACGCTGATCTCCACGGTGACGCAGCACGAATACACCCAGCCGGGCTATATCGGCCTGCAGATGCAGGGGTTCGCGGCGCGCTGGCGGAACATCCGCATCCGGGATCACGACAAGCCCTAGCTTGGGTGAAACTGCTGGCGCCGCCCGGTGTTGTCGTGTACGGTGTGGGCGCCGTGCCGGACGCGTCCCTGCGGCCGGATCCAGAGGAGAGAGTCTCGATGAAGCGACTGTGTCTGACTGCCGTGCTCGGCATCGTGTGCGTGACAGGCATCGGCGGCTGGGGGCGTGTTCTCGTAGCGCAGCCCCGCCAGCGGTTGAACCCGATGATCACGGCGCTGGCCAACGGTGGCGCGGCGATCAGCGGGCGCGACTGGCAGTTCATCGACCTTGAGCACAACCCGCTCGACATCACGAAGCTCGATCAGACCATCAACGATCTGATGAAGAACCGGCGTCCGGACGGCAAGGTGGATCTCAAGATGGCGCCGCTCGTCCGCATTCCCATGGACGGAGACGAAAGCTTCAAGTGGGCCGTGAAGCAGATTCTGGAGATCGGCGCGATGGGCGTGGTGTTTCCGCGCGTGGAAACCAAGGCCCAGGCCGAACTGGCCGTGCGCACGCATCGCTTCAAGCCCCAGAAGGGCGCGAAGTACCCGAACCCCCCGGGCCTCCGCCATGTGACCCCGTCGAAAGCGGCCCGTCGCTGGGGGCTCGACATCGATGACTACATCGACAACTACGCCGACGTGTGGCCGCTGAACCCCAACGGCGAACTCTTCAACATGATCATGATCGAGTCGGCCGAAGGGCTCGCCAACATCAACGAGATCCTGGACGTCCCTGGCATCGGCGCGATCTTCATCGGGCCGAACGACTTCAGCATGTCGCTCGGCAACGGCCGCTGGGCGCCCAAGCACCCCGAAGACACCGAGAAGGGTTTTCAGAAGATCCTGGTGGCGTGCAAGGCCAAGAACGTGATCTGCGGCATGCAGGTAGACGGTGGTCAGGCGGCCATTGACGAGCGGATCAAGCAGGGATGGCGCGTGATTCTCGGCGGCGGGAATTAGCTCGTGGGTTCAGGAGGAGCAGAGATGAAGGCAGTGTCGTTGCGTGTGGCGGTTGTAGCCGCCCTTCTTGCGTGCGTGAGTGCGCTGGCGTTGACTCCGGTGTCGGCGCAGCAGTCGGCCAAGGCTGAGTGGGACGGCGTCTATACGGACGCCCAGGCGGCGCGTGGGGCCAAGGTGTATCAGCAGCACTGCGTGTTCTGTCACGGCAAGGACCTGGCCGGTGGCAATCTCGCGCCCGCGGCCGGTGGGCCCGCCTTCGTGGCCAAGTGGCAGAGCCGGCCGCTCCGGGAGCTGTTCGGATACGTGCAGGCGCGGATGCCGTACCACAACCCGAACACGCTGACCCGGCAGGCCAACGCCGATGTCGTCGCGTACATGCTGCAGTACAGCAAGGTGTCGGCTGGGGCGAAGGAGTTCGCGGGAGATTTGTCGCTGAAGGGCGGCGATCCGAAGCGGGGTGAGGCGTTCTTCACTGAGGCGCAGGCGGAACGCGGGCGTCAGGCCTTCAACCGGAACTGCGGTCTCTGCCATACCACCAACGATGCCAAGCTCACGCAGAAGCAGGTGGATGAGGCTCCGCTGCCGAGTTCCTTTGCCGCGCCGTTCCTCGGCCGCATCTACTACGGCAAGATGCTGTATCCGACCGTGTACCACCTCTACACGAAGATGCAGAGCATGCCGGCGTTCGGCAACGAGTCGATCAGCAACAACACGCGCGCGGACATCATCGCGCACATCCTTGAGCGCAACGGCTTCCCGGCCGGAAACACGGAGCTCAAGCCCGACCTCGAGCTGATGGGCCAGATGATGCTCAACGAGCAGGGGTTTGAACACATTTTCAACGGGAAGGACTTCTCCAACCTGAAGTTCGTGCTCGGCACGCGCTGTGGCCCCGAACCGGGTGGGTGTGCCCGCACGGAGCCCGGGGACACGCTGACGGTGCTGCCGGGCGGGAAGATGTACTGCAAGTGCGACCTGCACGGCTACTGGTACTACCCAAAGAAGCTGACCAACTTCACCGTGCGCTTCCAGCACAAGTTCATCAAGCCCGAGGGCTGGGTGGGCGATGACGACATCTACATGGGTGGCGGCGGCTGGTTGCTGTTCATCCAGGACACGAACATGGCGGGCTTCGGCAAGAGCATCGAGGTCGAAGGGCGCGTGCGTGACATGGGCGACATCTTCTTCATCGGCGGCAAGCAGGGGAAGTTCACCTATGACAACGCGGCGAAAACAAAGGCCGTGAAGGTGTGGGACTGGAACGACATCGAGATCGTCTCGAAGGACGGCGTCGTGAAGTCCTACGTCAACGGAGCCCTCATGTCGACCATCACGGAGCACAACGACTATCCGGCGGGTTTCTTCGGCATGCAGGTCGAAGGGTCGCCGACAGAGTGGCGGAACATCCGCATCCATGTCGAGTAGAACGGCGCCGGGTACAGCATCGATGTGCCGCCCGGCCTTGGGTCGGGCGCTGGAGGACGCATGAAGGGATATCTCAAGGTTGTGGCAGGCGCGCTGGTCGGCTGCGTGGTGGGCGCCACGGTCGCCGTGCAGGTCGTGAAGGGACAGGCCAAGCAGGCACCGACGCCAGTGGAAGGGAAGCTCTCGCACATTTCCTTCGCGGTGGCCGATGCCGAGAAGACGGCGAAGGCGTTTGGGGCGGTCTTCGGTGTGCCGGTGGCACCCGCGAAGGATTTCCGTGACATTCCGTGGGGGCCGCGCTTTCCCGGGAAGGTCATGCACGGGAGGCTGACGTCGCTCATGATCAATGGCGTCAGTTTCGAATTCCTCCAGCCGCTGGATGGCGAGAGCCCGTGGAAGGACTACATCAAGAATGGCGGCGACGGCGTTCACCACATCGGCTTCAACGTGGCGGACGTGACCAAGGCTCGTGAGTATCTGGAGTCGAAGGGCGGGAAGCAGACGCAGGCGTTTGCCTCGTGGGCGAGCTACGTGGACATGCACGGCGCGGGTCTGCCCATCACCTTCGAAGTGACACCGCTACAGATGCCGGCCAACGCCAATCCGGCCTCGAGCGCCAAGGATCGGAAGTAGTCAGGCCCGGTGGAGACCCTGGACCCTACCGCCCGGCGCAGTCAAATGCGCCGGGCGATCGTCGCCTCGGCCGTCGGTACCTCAATTGAGTGGTACGACTTCTATCTCTACGGCTCTGCGGCGGCACTCATCTTTCCGCATAAGTTCTTTCCGTCCGCCGACCCGTTTGTCGGCACGCTGCTCTCGTATTCCACCTATTTCGTCGGCTTCGTGTCGCGCCCTCTTGGGGCCGCGATCTTCGGGCACTTTGGTGACCGCCTGGGCCGAAAGGTGTCGCTCATCGCCACCTTGATGCTGATGGGGATCGCGACGGCTGGTATCGGGCTCGTGCCCGGCTACGACCGGATCGGTATCTGGGGCGCCGTGCTGCTCACCGTTGGCCGTCTGCTTCAGGGGATTGGTGTCGGCGGGGAATGGGGCGGCTCGGTGCTGCTTGCGGCCGAATGGAGCGAGAAACGGCATCGGGGCTTCGTCACGAGCTGGCCGCATATTGGCGCACCGGTGGGCCTGGTGCTGGCCAACGGCGCGTTGGCGCTGGCGTCTGCCTACTCGACTGAGCAGGGCTTTCTCGACTTTGCCTGGAGGATTCCGTTCCTCGCCAGTCTGATCCTGATTGCGATCGGGCTGTATATCCGCACCGGCGTGAAGGAGACCCCGGCGTTCCAGAAGATGCGACAGGAAGGCCAGTTGGCCACGTCGCCCGTGCCGGAGGCCGTACGCGGGCACTGGCGGCCGGTCTTGCTGGTGATGTTCCTGCGGACGAGTCAGCAGACGGCGTTCTTCATCTTCACGAACTACATCCTGCAGTACGGCACGTCAGCCCTCGGCCTGGCCCGAGGCACGATCCTCGGCTACGTCAGCGGCGCTGCTGTCTTCTCGATGTTCACGGTGCCGTTCTTCGGGTGGCTCTCGGACCGGATCGGCCGCCGCCGCCTGACGGCCATCGGATGCGTCGTGATGCTCGTGTTCCCGTTCATCTGGTTCGGCCTGCTGAACACGAAGGTGGCCTCGCTGGTGTTTCTGGCGATCTTCCTCTCCATGCCGGTCCACGACATGCAGTACGGACCCCAGGCGGCGCTTATTGCGGAGAGCTTTCCGAGCCGGGTCCGCTATACCGGGTCTTCCCTTGGGTACCAGCTTTCCTCGATCACGGCCGGTGGGCCTGCCCCGATCGTGGCGCTGTTTCTCTTCCAGACCTTCGGATCCTCGACGCCCATCGCGATCTATCTGATGGTGTGTTCGATCATCAGTCTCGTCTGCGTCCGGTTGCTGCCCTCGGGCCAGTACGACGAGCTCTAGGGCGGTCATCCCTTGACCGTGAAACCCTTCTTCTGGAGGTGTGGGCGGACCCGCTCGCGCAGGTCGCCCTGCAGTTCCACCGTGTTCTCCGACACCGTGCCGCCGGTGCCGCACGTGCGCTTCAGGTCGGCGCAGAGGTCCTTCAGGAAAACCGCGTTGTGGGGCAGGTCATAGACGACGGTGACCGCCTTGCCCCCTCGGCCGGCCTTCTCCAGCCGAAGCTTCGCGATGGGCCGATCGGGAACCGGTGCCTGGCCCGTCCGCCGGCTGCTGCACTGACACTTGGCTGCCGGCCACCCGCAACCCGGGCACATCTCACCAAGCCCAGTTGAGTAGACCAGCCGGCTTCCTGACTTCGCCATAGCCGATCGTAACGCGTGGGTGGTCGTTCCCATTTCGAGTTCGTGGTGGAGCAGGCCGGTCTCCTGCAGCTAGAATCCGCCCAGCCAGACACCGGTAGTGTCGGTCCCGCGTCAGCGGGAAGGAGGACTCGTGCGAAAGGCCGCCCTGTGTGCCCTTGCGTTGCTCGTCGTCGCGTCGTCCACGTTTGCCGAAGACTGGCCTGAATACCGTGGTGCCGGCCGCACAGGGGTCTGGAAGGAGACCGGCATCGTCGACGTGTTTCCGCCCGGCGGCCTCACCGTGCTCTGGCGCACACCTGTCAATCGCGGCTTCAGCGGGCCATCCGTTGCGGGTGGACGGGTCTTCCTCACCGACTTCATCGAGGACAAGGGGCCGAAGGGCACGGAGCGTGCGCTGGCGCTCGATGAGAAGACCGGCAAGGTGCTGTGGACCTACGAGTGGCCCGCCGACTACGGCGGCATCCTGTGGCCGGTCGGGCCGCGCGCGACGCCAACGGTGGACGGTGACCGTGTCTACGTGCTGGGCGTGAACGGCAAACTCTTCTGCTTCAAGGCCGCCACTGGTCAGCTCGTGTGGAAGAAGGACTACGTCGCGGACCTGGGGGCGGATCCCCGGACCTGGGCCTTCAACTACGGGTACACCGGTGCGCCGCTGGTCGACGGCAACAACTTGATCTGCATGGTCGGCGGGCAGCCGGACGCCAAAGTCGTCGCGCTCGACAAGTTCACCGGTCAGGTGATCTGGAAGGCGCTCTCGATGGAGACGGAGCTTGGCGCGGCCCAGCCGTTCCTCATCACGGAAGGCGGCGTCAAGCAGCTCATCGTCTGGTACCCGGGCGCCGTGGCCTCGCTGAACCCGGAAAGCGGCAAGCAGCGCTGGGAGGCGCCGTGGCGCGTCGGCGGGAGCGCGTCCGCCTCGATGCCGTTCAAGAGCGGACTGCATCTCTTCTTCTCGACGTTCTATGACGGCGGCCTGATGCTGAGCCTGGACGGCAAGAAGCCGGGCGCGACGATGATGTGGAAGGGGAAGAGCAACAACGAGCTGCAGACCGACGGCCTGCACTCGACCCTCTCCGGTCCCGTGATCGTCAACGGTCACATCTACGGGATCTGCAGCTATGGCCAGTTCCGCTGCATGCGCGTCTCCGATGGCGAGCGGTTGTGGGAGACGCAGGCCGTGACCAAGGAGCGGGCGCGGTGGGCGACGGGGCACATCGTCGTCAACGGCGACCGACTCTTCATCAACAACGACCGCGGAGAGCTCATCATCGTGCAGCCGGACCCGGCCGGCTACAAGGAGATCAGCCGGACGGCCCTCATCAAGCCGACGTCACCGCCCGGGAACCGGCGACAGCTCGTCAATGTGAACTGGTCGCACCCGGCCTATGCCAACCGGCACATCTACGCCAGAAACGACGAGGAGATCATCGCTGCGTCGCTGGCCAGGGACGGGAAGTGATGGGCACCCTCCGACTCGGTCGAGCCGCCGTCGCTACCGCGCTGGTGGTGCTGGCGGCGTCCGGCACGGCACGCGCGCAAGCAGCGCCCGCCGTGACTCTGTGGAATCTGAACGCCTACGACATCCTCTACGTGCTCTCGGGCGGGGGCAGCAATGCCGTGGCGCTGATGCGGGACGAGGGAGTCGTGCTGATCGACCCGCTGCCGGCGGGCCTGGGCAAGGCCTCGCTTGAGGCGATCGCCACCGTGTCGGACCAGCCCGTGCGCACGATCATCAACCTGCGCAGTGGCGCAGCGGACTTGAAGGCCAATCTCGAGTACCCGGATGTGACGAAGGTGCTGGCGCCCAAAGCCGTGATGGATCGTGCCGCGACACTCGGCCTCTTCACCGGAGCGACGGCGAAGTTCGCGCCGTCAGTGCTGCTGACCGACCGGATGACGTTGCTGGACGGCCCCGATGTCGCCGAGGTGCTGCTGGCCGGGCCTGGCCGCACGGACGGCGACGCGGTGGTGTTCTTCAAGGAAAAGCGGCTGGCCTACATGGGCGATCTCTTCCCGAAGAAGGCCGTGCCGGTCGTGGAGGCCTCGGCGGGTGGGAGCCTGTTGGGCCTGGCCCAGACGCTGGCACAGGTCCGCACGGTCGTCACGACGGCGCGCTCGGCGGTGCCGGGGCGTGAGTCACCGCGTGGTGGCGCGGCCGGTGCCAACAAGCCGCTCTCCATCATGCCGATTTCCCTCACCGCGCAGTGGAAGGATGTCGAGGAATACGCCGACTTCGTGAGCGCCTTTGTCGACGCGGGGAAGGCGGCGCTCGCGGCCGGCAAGACCCCCGCACTGGCGGCCGAGGGGCTGGCGCTGCCCGAGCGCTTCAAGAGCTATGACCTGTCCGGGGCCGCGGCGGCCTTCGCGGTCCTCTCCGCGGAGCTAAAGAGCCGCTGATGCGCTCTCCCGGGGGCATATAATTCGCGTGACCCTTGGCCCGGAAACCCCGGGCGGAACACGGGATTCGTTTCTCTGACGAGGTGCTATGCCGAGCTACACCCTGACCGTGAACGGGAAGTCCCAGACGGTGAACGCTGCTGCGGATACGCCGCTGATCTATGTCCTGCGCAACGACCTCAACCTGACGGCGACGCGACTCGGGTGCGGGCTCTCCCAGTGCGGCGCGTGCGCGGTGCTGGCGGATGGTCGCGAGATTCGCTCCTGCACGACCACGGTGGCCCGCGTGGCGGGCAAGAAGATCCACACCATCGAGGGGCTGCCCGGACTCTGGGCCGCCAAGACGGGGAAGCCGCTGACGCCCGAGACGGTCCATCCGGTGCAGCAGGCCTGGATCGATGAACAGGTGCCGCAGTGCGGCTACTGCCAGAGCGGCATGATGATCGCCGCCGTGGACCTGCTGGATCAGAATCCCAAACCGTCCGTTCAGCAGATTCGCGCGGCGTTCACGAACACACCGCCCTCACCGCATCTGTGCCGCTGCGGCACCTACACAGGGATCGTCGCGGCCGTGCAGCGCGCATCCAAGGCCATCGCGGGTTAGTGGAGGAGATCATGAGCATCCTGGGACCCACACTTACCCGTCGCGACTTCGTCAAGGTCGGCGGCGTCCTCGTTGTCTCAGCGTCGATTCCCGCTCCGGCCAAGGCCGCGGCTGGCGCCGATGCGGCCACCCATACGCTGGATGCCAGCAAGCTGGCCTCCTGGCTGGAACTGCACGCCGACGGCTCCATCGTCGCGCGCACGGGCAAGACCGAAACCGGCACGGCCTCGACGGCGTTCTACGCGCAGGCCGTGGCCGAAGAGCTGGATGTTGATCCGATGAAGGTCTCCGTTATCGGTGGCCACACGGACGAGACGCCGGATGGCGGGTATTCCGCCGGCTTCCTCGGCGGTGTGAACAACCTGAAGAAGGTGGCCGCCTACACCCGTCAGGCGCTGCTGGGTCTCGCGGCCGAGCGCCTGAAGGTGCCGGTGGCCAGCCTGACGGTGGCCAATGGCGTCGTCAGCGGTGGTGGCAAGTCCGTGAGCTATGCCGATCTCGTCAAGGGCCAGCAGTTGAGCCTGGCGATTCCGGTCACGGGCCGGCTGGCGCGCATCGACCCGAAGGATCCGATCGGGATTACCGACCTGATGGGCATCATCGTGACCGGCGAGCCGCCGATGAAGCCTACGGAGAAGTACAAGGCGGTGGGTCTCTCGCACCCGCGCCCAACCGTGGCCGATATTGTGATGGGGAAGCCCGTCTATAGCGGCGACGTGAAGGTGCCGGGCATGCTCCATGCGCGCATGGTGCGTCCGGCGACGCTCGGCTCGACGCTCATCGCGGCCGGCAAGATCGACAAGGCCAAGTTTCCGACCGCCGAGGTCGTGGTGCAGAAGAACCTCGTGGCGGTCGTCTCGCCGAACGAGTGGGAGGCTGTGTCCGCCGCGCGTGCGGTTGCGGCCGTGACCAAGTGGACTGAGTGGTCCGGCCTGCCCGGCAGCGGCAACCTGACGTCGAACCTGCGCTCACAGAAGTTTGAAGATGTGGGGCGCCGGGGAGACCTGGGCAAGGCGGACGCGGCACTGGGGAAGGCGGCCAGGACCGTTGCGGCGACCTTTGAGCAGCCCTACGTGCGCCACGCGCCCATGGGTGCCTTCGTGGCGACCGCCGACGTCAAGGCTGACGGTGCGATCACTCTCTGGTCGCAGTCGTCGCAGGCCCAGGGTGCCCGTGCGCACATCGCGCACATCATGAGCGTCCCGGTGGAGAAGGTCGTGATCCGCTGGGCGCAGGGGCCCGGTCAGTACGGGCGGACCACCTACGGCGGCGACGGCGCGATGGCTGATGCCGCGATTCTCTCGAAGCTGGTCGGCAAGCCCGTGCGCGTCCAGTGGACGCTGACGGAGGACCTGGCCTGGTCCAGCACCTCGCCCGGCTGGGTGGCTGACGTGAAGATCGGCCTCGACGCGAAGAACAACATGGTCGCGTTCAAGAGCGACTGGTATTCCCCGCACGAGAACGACGCGCGGATGATCGGGGCCGTCCTGGCCGGCATGCCCGAGATCAGCCCGAAGACCAAGCCGTTCTACCCGGCCATCTCGACCGTCTGGGCCTACGACAAGGTTCCGGCCGTCGTGGAATCCGCGTTCGGCGTGCCCAATCTGGCTCACGACTCGGCCAACGGCGGGCTGCGCGGCAACATCATGCGGACCCCGTGGCAGCGCCAGCAGAACTTCGCGCTGGAAGCGGCGGTCGAGCAGGCGGCGTCAGTGGCGAAGGCCGATCCGATCGAGTACCGCGTCCGGCACACGACCGACAAGCGCCTGATCGAGATCCTGAACGAGACCTCCCAGGCGGCAGGGTGGAAGAGCCGTCCTTCGCCCAGCCCTGAGGCGCGCAAGGCCGGCACGACGCCGGTCCGCGGGCGCGGCGTGGGCGTGGTGATCCGCAGCGGCGCCCAGTGGGTGGGTATCGCCGAGGTGGAGGTGACACCGGACACGGGTGTCGTCAAGGTGCTGTCCTTCACGACGGGTGTGGATGTCGGCAAGGTCATGAATCCGCGCCATCTCAAGTCCAACATGGAAGGCGGCACGGTGATGGGGCTGGGTGAGGCGCTCTTCGAGGAAGTGACCTTCGACCAGTCCAAGGTCACGAGCACTGACTGGACGAAGTACCGCATTCCCTCGATGGGGGATGCCCCGCTGGTGAAGACGGTCTTCACCTCGCGCGACGGTCGCGGGATCAACGGTGGCGGCGAGGCGGCGAATACGGTGTCTGCCAACGCGGTCGCGGCGGCGTTTTTTGACGCAACCGGCGTCCAGCCGAAGCGGATTCCGCTGACGCCCGCCTACGTGAAGTCGATTCTCATGGCGTAACATCCGGCTCGTCCGGGCACACACACGAACGGCCGGGGCAGCGATGCTGCTCCGGCCGTTTCTGCGTTCAGGAGTACACCGGTCGGGTCCGGCGCCAGTCGGCTGGCCCTACTTGGCCGCGGGGGCGGCGGGCATGGCCTCGGCGTAGTAGGCGCGCTGCTTGAAGCGCCACCCTTCCTTCGTCCGCACGATCACGTCCTCGTAGCTGCCGCCGCCGGTAATCGCCGGGTTCTTCTGCAGGTCGAGCAGCGTCACGTAGGATGACCCCTTGGCGCCTTCCGCCGAGGGCTCGATGAGGACGTTCGTGGAGATGTGGAAGATCTTCGGGCGCGTCTTGAGCGGCCCACGGCCCGCGGCGAGTTCGCCGATTTCCTTGCGTCCCTTGAGCGTCCGGTCCGTGCCGATCTTGAAGAGGCCGTCTGGGGTAAAGACGCTTCCGTACATCTCGGTGTTGCTGCTGTCGTAGGCGTAGTTGTACTTCGCGTACAGCATCTGGATTTCCGTGTAGTCAGCCGCCGTCAAGGTGGGCTTCTGATCCGCCGCGGAGGCGGTGCCCGCGACGAGGAGAATGGCAAGCGTGAATCGGACGAGTCGGATCATGGACACAGGCTCCTTATTTGGCTGCGATGTCGTAGGCATACACGGTTCCCTGATCCCGGAGGATGAGCTTCCCCTGGGTGACAATCGGATGACTCCAGGTCGGGAGCTCTCCCGCCGTGATGCGGAAGCGGCCGTGCTCAACGTATTGCACGGGCGTGGCTTCCGCCAGCGCCACCTGCCCCTGCTCGCTGAACAGGTAGAGGCGCGCGTCGGCATAGATGACCGATCCTTTGCCGACGCTCCGGTGTTGCCAGGCGACCTTGCCGTCGGCAAAGCGCATGGCCGTGAGGATCGAGTTGGAGAAGCCGTAGAGGTATTCGCCGATGAGGACCGACGAGGCGTGATGGTTCATCATCTCGCGCGTGAAATACACCTGCTTCGCCCCTCCGCCCGTCAGGTCCACGAGGATGGCGCCCGTGTCATAGGCGGACGAGAAGAACACCTTGTTGCCGCTGACGATGGGTGTGGCGATGTTGGCCGTGCCGTTGTTCACGCGGCCGTTCGACCAGAGAACCTTCCCGGTGGCGACGTCCACGCCCATGCCGTTATCCTGGGTGAAGAAGATGGCCTGGCGCAGACCCCCGATGGTCGCCACCACGGCGGAAGAGTAGGCAGCCTTGTCGCTTTCCGGCGTCTTCCAGATCACCGCGCCGGTCGTCTTGTTCAGCGCCACGATCGTGGCACTCGGTCCACCTGGCTGGACCAACACGCGGTCTTCAAGCACGAGGGGTGATTCGCTGAGGCCCCAGTACGGGTTGTCGCCCTTGAACTCGGCGAGGATGTTCTTCTTCCAGACGGGCTTGCCCGTGGCCAACTCCAGGCAGGAGAGATCCCCGTTGCCGCCCAGGGCGAAGAGCCGGTCGCCGTCGATGACGGGCGTGCCCCGCGGGCCGTCGCCACGGTCGTTCGAGAACAGTACGCCGTTGGGCGTTTCCCAGAGCTTCTTGCCCGTGGCGGCGTCGAGCGCTACGACATACTCAGTCGAGCCGCGGGCCCCGAGCGTATAGAGTCGGCCCCCAGATGCCGCGAACGAGGAGTATCCGCTGCCGTTTCCCGTGGAGCGCCAGAGCATCGGCGGGCCACCCTCGGGCCAATCCTTGAGCAAGCCGGTCTCGGCGGACCGGCCGTCGCGATTCGGTCCACGCCACTGGGTCCAGTCCGGCGCCTGACCGTTCAGGACGGCCGTTAACGCCAGAGACGAGACCGCGGCAACGATGAGGGTTGGCAGCGGGCGCATAGGCGCCTATTCTGCCACTGAGCCAGCCTGTGTGCTGGCAGGAGATCGCTGATGGAGACGCTGGAGCACTGGCTGGCCCGGTATGAGCGCGGGCAGATCGATCGGAGGGCCTTTCTGGCCGGGGCGGCGGTGGCGTTCGAGGCCGCCGTGGGCACCGCGGCCGGTCGCCCGGGCCTGGTCACCCCCGGAGGTGTGCACCATGTGGAACTGAAGACCGTGGACCTGGCCCGCACCACCGCGTTCTACGAGGCCCTGCTCGGGCCGGCCCGCGTGGACGACGGCCGGGCGCTGATCCCGCTGGAGCCCGATGGCGGCCGTGGCTACCTGCGGATCTCGCGTGGGCCGATTCCACGCATGGACCACTTTGCCGTGAAGGTGCCGGGCATGTCAGCCCGGGATCCCAAGACGACACGGGCGAAGCTCGAGAAAGCCGGGTTGAAGGTCCGGCAGGTCGACGCGGCGCTCTATGTGATGGGGCCGGACGACTTCGAGGTCGAACTCGTGGCGCCCAGCGTCAAGTAGCACCGTCGCTATACTCGGCGGAGAGGACACGATGCAGTACACGAATCTCGGAACGAGTGGGTTGAAGGTGTCGCGGCTGTGCCTGGGGTGCATGGGGTTTGGCACGCCCGTGTGGCGCGAGTGGGTCCTGCCCGAGGAAGCCAGCCGCGTGATTCTCCAGCGGGCGATTGAGCTGGGATTCAACTTCTTCGACACCGCGGACTTCTACTCAGCCGGCGTCGGCGAGGCGGTGGTGGGCCGCGCGATTCGCGACTTCACGACGCGGGACCAGGTCGTGCTGGCCACGAAGGTCTTCTACCCGACACGGGCTGGCGTCAACGAGCGTGGCCTCTCGCGTAAGCACATCTTCGATGCGGTGGATCGGTCGCTGAAGGCCCTGGGGACCGACTACATCGACCTGTATCAAATTCATCGGTGGGACAGCTCCACGCCCCTTGATGAGACGCTGCGCGCCCTGGACGACCTGGTCCGGACCGGGAAGGTCCGGTATCTCGGCGCCTCGAGCGGCTTCGCCTGGGAGTTTGCCCAGGCGCTGGCCATGGCGGATCACCGAGGCTGGTCGCGTTTCATCTCGATGCAGAACCACTACAACCTGCTGTATCGGGAGGAGGAGCGCGAGATGATTCCGCTGTGCCGGAAGGAGGGCATCGGCATCATCCCGTGGAGCCCCCTTGCACGCGGTGTCCTCGCGGGCAACCGGAAGCAGGGCGACTGGTCGGCCACATCGCGCGCCCGCACGGACGACTTCGCGCACCATCTTTACTCGACGCCGGGAGACTTCGCCATCGCCGACCGTTGCGGCGAGGTCGCTGCGCGACGCGGCGTGCCGTCTTCCCAGATCGCGCTCGCATGGCTCCTGGCCAAGGGCGTGACGGCGCCGATCGTGGGCACGACCAAGCTTGAGCAGTTGGAGCAGGCCGTCGGTGCGGTTGATCTGACGCTGGACGAGGCCGAGATCTCGTATCTCGAAGAGCTCTACCGGCCGCACCCGGTGCTCGGCATCGAGGGGCCGAAGGACGCGTCCGGGCCGAAGCCGCGCTGATCAGACGAACGTGACGGTGCGGTGGCTCGTGTGCGTGCGGAGGACGTCCGCCGTGAGCTGCTTGGAGAGGTAGACCTTCGAGTCGCGATTGTCGACGTGGTGCGGCTCGTACTTGATGACGTCGAACTGCAGGTGGTCGAGAGTCCCGCGCATGTCGTAAAAGCGGTTCTTCGTCTTGACCACCACTTCCTGGAATCCGACGGTGTGGGCCCAGACCTCGGACTCCTCCGTGAGGGCCCGGAAGTGGCCGTGGCCACGCCAGTCGCGGCGCGTGCCTCCGATCCAGGTGTACAGGACACGGCGGCCCTCAAAGGTCACCACATCCCGGAGCCGCGCGACCAGATCCGTCAGCCTGGGATCGCTCTCGCTGGCCCGGAGCTCGTGCACCACCTTGAAGGACACGGGCACGACCGTGCCAGACGGGTCGCCGGGCAGGGGAGCCTCGGCCATCAGGATCAGGCTCTCGCGGTCGTGGAGCCGCGCCATGATCTCGGCCGCGGTCTTCTTTCGGGGAAATTCCCCGAAGTACTCCTCGATGTACTGGATTTCGAGCGCTCCGGGTTCGAGCGCGTATTGCTTGATGAGATGCTCCACGGACGGTTTGCCTACTATAATCCACCGGTTTGACTCGCTTGGCGCGCCGTCCCCTCGTTGTTCTCGGTCTTGTCTGTGGTCTGTGGTCCGGTTCCCTGGCGGCCCAGGCCCCTGCGTCGGCGCCTCCCGCCGGTGCGTTGCCCGCAATCCTCGGCCCCCCGCCCCCGGTGGCCCCGGAGGTTATCACTCGGGATGCGCAGGGTAATGCCACCGTGCGCGCCACGCGACTGACCTCGCCCCTCAAGGTCGACGGCCGTGTTGACGAAGCCGTCTATCAGCAGGTCCGCGCCATCTCGGGCACCATCCAGAACATTCCACAGGCCGGCAAGCCATCCACGGAGAAGACCGACGTCTGGCTGCTGTTTGATGACGCCGCGTTCTATGTGACGGCGCGGTGCTGGGACACGGGTGGGCCTGGCGCGCTGGTCGCCAACGAAATGCGCCGCGACAACGGTCAGATCACCAACAACGACAGCTTCGGCGTCATCATCGACACCTTCTACGACCGCCGGAACGGCTACATGTTCATCACCAACGTGCTGGCGGCGCAGCGCGACATCCAGGTGACCAACGAAGGCAGCTCCAACCAGGACTGGAATCCGGTCTGGACCGTGCGGTCGCAGGTCTTCGACGGCGGCTGGGTGACCGAGATGCGGATTCCGTTCAAGTCGATCCGCTACCGGTCCGGCAAGGAGCAGGTCTGGGGCATCAACTTCCGCCGTGGCATCCGCCGGAAGAATGAGTACAGCAACCTGACGCCCCTGCCGGCGGCTGACGGATCCGGGGCCTGGCTGCGCCTCTCCAAAGCCGCGACTATGGTTGGCCTCGAAGCGTCATCCGAAGGCCGGAACCTCGACATCAAGCCCTACGCCATTGGCGGTGTGCGCACGGACAACACCGTGCGGCCGGCCATCTCCAACGCCATCGACCGACAGGCGGGCCTGGACGTGAAGTACGGCCTGACCAAGAGCACGACGCTGGACGTCTCGGTCAATACCGACTTCGCCCAGGTGGAGGTCGACGAACAGCAGGTGAACCTCACGCGGTTCAATCTCTTCTTCCCGGAAAAGCGGGAGTTCTTCCTGGAGGGCCGCGGCATCTTCGAGTTCGGCCGTCCGAACTTCGTGCGGGGCAGCGTGCCGACCGGGGGCATCGTGCCGGAGTTGTTCTTCAGCCGGCAGATAGGCCTGAACCGTGGGCGCGTGATTCCCATCATTGCCGGGGGCAGGGTGACGGGGCGCATCGGGTCCACCACGATCGGCGCCTTGAACATGCAGACCGACGCGGAATCGGCTTCCGCCACGCCAAAGACCAACTTCTCCGTGCTGCGTGTCCGGCAGGATGTGCTCAAGCGGAGCAGCATCGGGGCCATGCTGACCTCCCGGTCCGAGTCGCTCCGGGCGCCGGGCCGGGCGAACACCACCGTCGGGCTGGACGGCGCGTTCTCGTTTTTGAGCTATCTGAACATCAACGGGTTCTACATGCGGTCCCAGACGCCCGGCCTGACGGGCCGTCAGGACAGCTATCAGGCTCGCGCGGAGTGGAACGCGGACCGGTACGGCTTCGAGTTGAACCAGTTGTTCGTCGGCGATGCGTTCAATCCCGAGGTGGGCTTTGTTCAGCGACCAGACATCCGGCGGACGCTCGCGTCGGCGCGCTTCAGCCCTCGCGTGCGGCGCGTGAAGTCCGTGCGCCAGGTGTTTCTGGACGGCGACGTCGAGTACATCGCCAATACCGCAGGGCAGTTGGTGACGCACATCGACACCCTAAGCGCGTCAACGGAATTTCATCGCAGCGATCGTGTATTTGCCACGGCGGTGCGGACTGAGGACCATCTCCAGGCGGTCTTCCGTCTGGCAGGCGGCCCGGCGATCGCGCCAGGGACCTACGACTTCTACAACGTGAACGGCGGCTACGGCTTCGGCTCCCAGCGGAAGCTCTCAGGCTCGGTCAGTGCCGGAGTCGGGACCTTCTACGGGGGCGATCAGAAGACCCTCAATCTCACCAGCGGGCGCGTCCAGTTGAGCCCGCAGTTCTCGCTCGAACCGAGCCTGGCGTTGAACTGGTTCAGTTTTCCGTCGGTGGACTATACGACGCGCGTGGTACGGACGCGCGTGAACTACACGTTCACGCCGCGGATGTTTGTGAGCGGCCTCGTGCAGTACAACTCCGCCGCCAACAGCCTCAGCAGCAATGTGCGCTGGCGGTGGGAATACTCTCCCGGTAGTGAGATCTTCGTGGTCTACACCGACGACAACACGGCTGACCTCCCGCAGGGCCGCACCGTTCGACTCCTGAACCGTGGCTTCGTCGTGAAGGTCAATCGGTTGCTGCGCTACTGAGCGGTCTGGCTGGTCAGCCAGGTCGGGCCGCCGGCCTCTCGTGGCTCTGGTCGGAGCGAGTCCCTTCCTCGATATGGCAGCCGCTGTGAGTTCCGTTGGCCGCAGAGGAGGTCAGTCCGCTCTGATCAGCGCTGCGCGGAGAGCTTGCGATCCAACAGCGCCTGCAGCTCTCCCACGTTCTTCAAGCGCAGCACCTCAAGCCCTCGAAAGCGCACCCCAAACGTCTCCTCGACCGCGGTGAGGATGCGCACGTGGCTCAGCGAATCCCAGCCCGGCACCTCACTGGCGAGCGTGGCGTCTTCGAGGTCGCAATCGGTGAGCTTCAGTTCAGCCAGAATCGTGCGCTTCAGTGCTTCGGAAATCATGGCGGTGCCTCGTGCGAACGTTAGAGTGCCTCCAGGGCGCCGGAGAGAATGCGCTCCCGGTTCAGTTTCCGGCTCGGCTTCCCTGCAGAACTCTTGATCAACCACCGGGGCGGAGCCAGATACACGCGCGACACGGTGATGTCGAACGCCATGGCGGCTCGCAGGATCGCCACGCGTAGTGCCTGCTGCTCCGTCTCGCCCACGACCAACGTCTCTGCCACGACACAGACGAGCTCAGTGCCGGCAGAGGTATCGTCGGCGCCAAACGCGACAATCCGCCCGGGTATGAGCTCCGGCACGGCGGACACTGCGGCTTCGACGTCCTCGGGATACACGTTCTTGCCGGCGACGATGATGACGTCCTTCTGGCGCCCGATCACGTAGTACTCGCCGTCCCAACAGAAACCCAGGTCGCCGCTTCGATACCAGCCATGCTGGAGCACGCGGGCGGTCTCGTCAGGACGATTGCGGTAACCATCAAACAGCGTCGCCGAGTGAATCCACAGCTCGCCAACGCGCCCCGGGCCCACGTCCTGTCCCGCGTCATCCACGACGCGCACGCGCGTGCCCGGTAGCGGCGCTCCCGACGACACGCACACGCGTGCGGCTGCGTGCGTGTCGACCAGGATGACGTCGCCTGATGCGAGTCCCGCTGGGCTGACGGCCAATTCACGCGGAGGCGATCCCGGAGCCGTCTGAGTGACCGCAAACGTGGCCTCTGCCATGGCGTAGCACGCACCAAGCGCGCGTGGCGTGAGTCCGACAGGCTCTAACTTACGGAGCAGCCTGAGGTGACTGTCCGCGCGAACCGGCTCGCTGCAGTTGATCAAGAGACGAACCCGATCCAACCGCAGTCCTTCCATCTCTTCGTCATGCACGCGGTCCGCCAGCAGGTGGTACGCGAAGTTGGGCAGCCACGCGATGCTGGCGCCCTCATCGGCCATCGCCTGGAAGAGCAATCCCGGAGCGGCCACCCACTCGAAGGGGTCGAGCTGGACAACGCGGGTGCCAGTGGCGAGCGGGAGCTGGAAGGCCGCGATCATGCCCATGTCGTGGTACAGCGGAAGCCAACTCGCGATCGTGTCGTCAGGCCCCAAGGCAATAGCACGTGCGACGTCGCGTACGTGCGTCAAGACGGTGCGGTGCGAGAACTCGACCGCCTTTTGCAAGCCGGTCGTGCCGGACGAGTGCTGGAGCAGGCACGGCTGGTCTGGGTTGGCATCAGCGCCGGCCAGTCGACCGGGCGCGGCGCTCGAATCCAGCTTCCACTCGAGCGGAAAGAGCAACGCGTGGACGGAACTGGCCGCACCCGTCACCAGAGGCTGGAGCGAGGCTTCCAGCGCGCGCTCGGTTGCGATCCAGCGCAAGCCGGAATGCGTCGCCATTCCCGTCAAGCCATGCACGAACTTGTCTGGGTGCAAGCGCTGGTTGGGGTAGGCGAGCACAGCGGGCACCGCTCCCGCGCCCACGATGCCGAGATAGAGCGGATAGAAATCGGGATGGTGGCGCATCACGAGCGCACAGACGTCCCCGGGCACCACGCCAGCGCCAGCCAAGGCCCCCGCGAAGGCTCGCGCGCGGATCATCAGGTGGCCGCGCGTCCAGCGCTTCTCGGCCTTCCCGCCGGCGTAGTGGATGATCGCCTCCGCGTCTGGTGAGACCTCTGCCCAATGCGACCACTGGTCCCACAGGCGGTCAAAACTGGAAGTAGACAAAGGCCCTGGCTTCCCGGTCGAAGATGACCGTCGCGATCACGAGTAGTGCGTAGTAAAGGCCGCGGGCGGCACTGGCCCAGCGCGCATTGCCGGTGGCCAGGCCGACGATGCGGCTACTGGCCAACCAGCGCGCGGCAAGTGAGCCCAGGAAGACGGCGCCGATGATCATCAACGCGTTCTCCCGCAACACGGCCGGGCGGAGTCCACCGCGCAGCGTCAGCAGGGCGTGCAGCATGTCGCCGACCTGGGCTACGGACTGCGATCGGAACAGCAGCCAACCGAGGGTCACGAGTCCGAAGGTGAGCCCGCACCGCCCTGCGTTCACGAGCCCAGCACGAAACCCATCGCCAGGTGACAGCCGAAAGAGTCCTTTCAGCCACGTCTGGCCAAGCACCAGAAGCGCCCCATGCCAGAGACCCCAGAGCACGAAGGTCCACTCCGCGCCATGCCACAAGCCGCAGAGCGCCATGGCCAGGAGCAACCAGATGTGGGCCACACGCGGATGGCGCCGCGCAGCAAAACTCAGCGGCGTGAACAGGTAGTCGCGAATCCAGCGCGACAACGTCATGTGCCATCGGTTCCAGAACTCCTGTGGACTGCGGGCCGCGTAGGGCCAGTCGAAGTTTTCGGGAAATGTGAAGCCGAAGAGGCGCGCGCTCCCGATGGCGATGTCGGAATAGCCGCTGAAGTCGAAGTAGATCTGCAGGCCAAAGCCAAGCATCCCTGCGGCGCAATCGATGGCTGCGGGGTTCGCTCCCGGCAGAAAGGCCGCGTCGACGTAGGGCGCCAGCAGATCGGCGAGCACGACCTTCTTGAAACAGCCGTGGGCGATGCGCTGGAGACCTGCCGCCACGTCTGGATAGCTCAAGGTCCGCGTGCCTGTGATCTGTGCCTCGATTTCGCCAGGGCGAATGATAGGGCCAGCGATCAGCTGGGGCCAGAACGCCTTGAAGAGCAGGAAATCCGTGGCGCGACGAAAGGGTGTCTCTCCGGCTGCAACGTGGACAAGGTAGGCGATGCCCTGGAACGTAAAGAACGAGATGCCCAGTGGCAACGCGATATCCAGCACGGGCGGTGCGATGTGAACTCCCAGTCCACGCAAGGCACCGGCCCCGCTCACGAGGAGAAACTCCGAATACTTGAAGTAGATGAGCGGCAGGAGCTCAATCCCGATGCCCACGGCGAGCAGCCGCCCATCACTCGGACGACGCGTCAGCCATGCACCGTAGTAGTAGGTGAACAGGCTGACCCCGAGAAGCAGGAAGCCGTACTGCCATTGCCACGAACAATAGAACCAGTAACTCAGCCCGATCAGGATGGCGTTGCGAAGCCGGATCGGCGCCAGCCAGTGGCACAGGCACGCCAGCACCAGGAATACGAGGTAGGTATAGCTGGTGAAGATCACGGCGCGGGTACCGGATCTGGCAAGGCCCGCAGTTGATCCCGAAAGGATGTGTCGATCGCGCGAGCGGTCAGTCGATGCCCTTCACCACGGAAATGCTTGAAATCAGGCCCGTCACTCCGCTGGCCCCAGTGTTCCGCTGGAACGGCGTCCTCCAGGTTTGCATAGCCAAGCCTCCGGCTCTGGGCAAAGCCCTGCAGCCATGCCTTGAACTGCTGGTACTGCTCAGTGATGTACGGGTTCTCCGCCTGGGGATTGAGCGGGTTGACGAACACCATGAGTTGGATACCGCGGGCGCGACTGACCTCCTCCAGTAGGCCGAGGAGTTCCTGGTTGAGCTGATAGCGCGAACTGATGATCGGTCGCTTTGTGCTCGGATGAATGTCAAACAGCCAGTTCCGGAACAGGTATACGCGATACTGCAGCGCACCATTGAGCTCGCTGCGCGCGTCGACCAGGGGCAGCGCCCGCGCGGCGAGCGTGCGAATGCGCTGCTCGACGGTGTCGGGACGATCAGTGCTCGGCTCCTGCGCGGTCGCGAGGGACTGACGCATCTTCTCGCAAGCGAGCGGGTACATGCTGGCGCGCCCCTCGCACACATGCGTCCAGCTCTGTTGCAGAGCCAGATCCGAACTCAGCAATCTCGCCAGTGCAGGTCGTAGATCGATGTTGCGAAACTTGTCGAAGCAGACGCCGTACAGAAACGCCCGGGGGGTTGTGGCTGGACGCGCAAGCGCGGCCAATTGCAGGAGGAGCGCCTCTTCGTTGTTCAGGTTGGGCGCCACCAGTCCAAATGCCCGCACCCCGAACGCGGAGAACTCCTCGTCCAATAGTTCGGGGATCGCCTCATCTCCTTGCGCGACATCGTTGATGGTGTACATCTGCGACATGCCCAGGACGATCACGAGAGGCTGGCGCCGTGCGTCAGGGATTGCGGGCAGATACCGCGCCAGGTCCTCACCGACTGACCAGTCGTAACGCGGTGGCTGGTCGGGGCGATTCGAGCCGTTGCTGAGTCCCAGCAGATTGGCTTCACGGTCGCGTTTGAGCTCAGCGAGATGGGAGCCGGCCACAACGTTGCAAATCACGAGCGTGAGCAAGAGCCACGGCCCCGGACCATTCCACAGCCGAGTGTCACGGGCATTGGCTGCGAGTGCCTGATCCCTCAGCACATCTGCACCGCAGTGGCCCGCACTCGTCGAGGCCCTTCAGAACTTCCCCAGAAACGCCACGTCATAGGCTCGCCGCAGCGACTATCGCACGCCCCGAGACAGGCGTGCAACGGCATGAGCCACCCAGGGAGCCCGTGCAACGCTCCCAGCTCACTGCGGCTCTCGTGCTTCGATGGCCACCGGTGTCTCGCACTCCTGTGAGCCGTGGTGGTGCTTGGCAGCGCCTGTGGGTGTGGCTCAGGAATCTGGCTGAGACGGCAGGCCGAGGCGGGAGCCGCCGCAATGGGTGGACCCTGACATGCCCGTGAGGTCGTGGCGCGTCGAGACGCGCATCTCCGTGATGCCCATGCCCAAGGGGTGGTGCGCTGGTCGAGCACTGCGTGCGGCTGATCGAACCGAGTGCTGGCTCAGGGGTTGCCGTCGTTGTGCCACGGGCTGGCCTCCCGTTCAGGTCCGCTGGTCAGTGCCGGCGTGGTCCTGCAGGGGACTGCGTGTTGTCCTCAGGCGCTCCTCCGAGTGCATCCGCCCGCGGCGTGGCTCAAAAGGGGGCCTCAACGGCAGTGTGGTGGTCGTGCGTCGGCAGCAGGCCCGGCTCTTGTCGCCACGCATGGCTCCGGGCCAGATCACCAGTCCTACCTGGTGAGCACGGCGCGATCGATCTGGATGTCGAGGGGGTCCAGACCCGCATGCGGCAAGGCGAACGCCACTCGTCCGCCTGCCAGCGGCCTCATGTGGCATGTCATGGAACGGTTGACCGTTCACCCGGTGACAGATCAATGGCCTGAGATGTGTGCGGTATTGAGCGGACACCCTGAGTGCGCCCCGCTACTGTTGCCGCCGGCTGAGCCACTCAGGTGGCCCGGCTGTGGGATTCCACAATGGAAAGCCTGTCTGCAAATGTCCAGAAAGGACACGCAATGAACAAGAAGTTCGGGTCACTCACGATTGCAGCCGCACTGTGTGTGATGGCGCCGACCCTGGCACTGGCGCAAGGCACCGTGGTCTATGACGGTATTCCCAGCCCCGTGCCGCCGAATGTCGTCAGTCTCGGGTTCCAGTGCTGTGCCACAAGCGAGTTCGGCGACGAGATCAAGCTCGATCCGTTCACGCCTCGGCGCACGGGCTACGCGACCGTGGTCATGAGCAACTGGGCTAAACACTCGGAGTACCCGACCATGGCCGCGGTGGGTTACACGCAACCGATCACGTTGAACCTCTACGTCGATGCGGCGACCGCGGCGGCGCATACGCCCGTGAAGACGGTGACCCAGAGCTTCGTGATCCCGTGGCGGCCGGAGGCTGACCTGACATGTCCCGGTGGGACGGCCTGGCGCGCGGCCGACAACGGTTGCTACAACGGCTTTGCCTTCGAGATCACCTTCGACCTGCGGGCGCTGAACTACGATTTGCCGGAGCAGTTCATCTTCGGCATCGCGTTCAACACGAATACGTGGGGATACGCGCCGCTGCATGCGGCTGGCCCGTACGAGTCCCTCAACGTCGGTTTGAATAGCACGCCACCCGTTGCGGTGGGCACCGACGTCAATACAGACGCGGTCTACTGGAACACGGCGTTCGCGGGGTTCTATGCTGACGGTGGTGCTGGCGGGGTTGGGAGCTTCCGACTCGACTCGGCATGGGCGCCATACACGCCGGCGATTCAGTTTCGTACGTTCGCCGTGCCGGTGACGTCGTCGGACTGCAAGAACGGCGCCTGGCAGAATCTGGTTCGCGCTGACTTCACGCCATTTCGAAATCAAGGCGCGTGCGTCAGCTACGGCCAGACCGGCCGGTAGTCTCTGGGCACCTCTTCGTTGTCAGGGCCAAGGGACGTCTCACGTCCCTTGGCCTGTCACGCGGGAGGGCCTTCATATGGCGATGTGGCCGAGCATCGGCCATGCCGCGCGGCCACGACGCGCGCGGCGTCTGCGCGCCATGCCTCAGCGTCAGGCCCGCTGCGCCTCGAGCGGACGTCCGATGCGCCGGAGCCTCGCGCCTACCGGTCGCACCGTTCGGTCAGAGGGGAGCAGCTAGGCGCCTGCGGGCTCGTATCCCAGATTCGGCGTGAGCCACCGCTCGGCCTCGCTGACCGGAATGCCCTTGCGCAGGGCGTAGTCCTCGACCTGATCCTTGCCGACGCGGCCCACCGAGAAGTACTTGGCGTCCGGGTGGGCGAGGTAGAGGCCGCTGACGGCCGCGGCCGGAAGCATCGCGAAGTTCTCGGTGAGGCTCATGCCCACCCGCGCCGGATCCAGCAACGCGAAGAGCTTCTTCTTCTCGCTGTGGTCCGGGCAGGCCGGATAGCCGAAGGCCGGTCGGATGCCCCGATACCGTTCCTCGATCAGATCCTCATTGGAGAGGCGCTCGTCCGCGCCGTAGCCGAGGTCGCGGCGCGCCCGGGCGTGGAGGTATTCCGCGAAGGCCTCGGCGAGCCGATCGGCCAGGGCCTTCACGATGATGGCGGAGTAGTCATCCTGGGCCGTCACATACTCCGCGGCAAGCTCGTCCGCGCCGAGGCCCGCCGTGAGCGCGAAGGCCCCGATGACGTCGGTCAGGCCAGATTCCCGCGGTGCGACGAAGTCGGCCAGGGACCGGTACGACTGACCGGCACCCAGCTGTTCCTGTTGCCGGAGCATGCTGAACCGCACCAGCTCGGAGGCCGGGTCCAAGCGGCCCGTCGCCGGATCATAGAGGACGATGTCGCCGCCGTCGCTCTGTGCCGGCCAGAAGCCATAGACACCCTGCGCCTTGAGCAATCGCTGCGTCACGATCCGGTCGAGCAGGGCTCTGGCGTGCTCGTAGAGCTCCACGGCGGCCGGGCCGTACTGCGGGTGGGTGAGGATGGCCGGGAAGGTGCCCTTGAGATCCCACGCGGCGAAGAAGAACGTCCAGTCGATATAGGGGATGAGCTCTTCGATCGGCACGTCGATGACCCGGGGGCCGGTAAACGCCGGCACTGGGAGCGTTGCGCCGGCCCACGGGAGGTGGACCGCATGTGAGCAGGCGTCACGATACGGAACCAGCGGGCGGCGCTTCAGCGCGCCGTGCTGCGTCCGGAGGGTCTGCTGCAGCTCCCGGTTGGCCTTGTCGTAGGCCGGCCGTGTGGCCGGATTGATCAGGTTCGAGACGGCGTCCACGGCGCGCGACGCATCCAGCACGTGCACGACGGGCGCGTCGTACTCGGGCGCAATCTTCACGGATGTGTGGGCCTTGCTCGTAGTCGCGCCCCCGATGGCCAGTGGGAGCGTCATGCCGCGCCGGTTCATCTCGCGCGCCACGAAGACCATTTCGTCGAGCGACGGCGTGATGAGGCCGCTCAGGCCAATGAGGTCCACCTGCTCGCGGACGGCCGTGTCGAGAATCGTGTCCGCCGTCACCATGACGCCGAGGTCGATGACTTCGTAGTTGTTGCAGCCGAGCACGACGCCGACGATGTTCTTGCCGATGTCGTGGACGTCGCCCTTGACGGTGGCGAGCAGGACCTTGCCCTGATTGCGCGCCGCGGAGCCTTCGGCCTTCCGGGCGGCCTCCATGTACGGCAGCAGATGTGCGACAGCTCGCTTCATCGCACGGGCGCTCTTGACGACCTGGGGCAGGAACATCTTGCCGGCGCCAAAGAGATCGCCGACGACCTTCATGCCGTCCATGAGCGGGCCTTCGATGACATCGATCGGGCGTGGCAGGGCCTGCCGGGCTTCTTCGACGTCGAGCTCGATGAAGTCGACCACGCCGTGGACGAGCGCGTAGGTCAGTCGCTCGCCGACGGTTCCCTGACGCCAGGTGAGGTCCTGTTCGTTCTTGCGCGCGGCGCCCTTCACCGTGGCGGCGAGTTGCACCATGCGCTCCGTCGCGTCCGGCCGCCGGTTGAACAGAATGTCCTCGACGTGTTCGAGCAGCGCGGGCGGGATGTCCTGATAGACGGCCAGTTGGCCGGCGTTGACGATGCCCATGTCCAGGCCGGCCTTGATGGCGTGGAAGAGGAATGCCGCGTGAATGGCCTCGCGGACCAGATCGTTGCCCCGGAACGAGAAGGAGAGGTTGCTGATGCCGCCGCTGATGTGGACGCCCGGGCACACCTCTTTGATCTGGCGGCAGGCCTCGATGAAGTTGATGGCGTACTCGTTGTGCTCCTCGAGCCCGGTCGCGATGGCCAGGACGTTCGGGTCGAAGATGATGTCCTCGGGATCGAAGCCGGCCTTCTGCGTCAGCAGGTGATAGGCGCGCTGGCAGATCGAGACCTTGCGCTCGACCGTGTCGGCCTGGCCCTGCTCGTCGAAGGCCATGACGACCACGGCCGCGCCGAAGCGCCGGACGATCCCTGCCTTGTGCAGGAAGTCCGCTTCGCCCTCTTTCAGGCTGATTGAGTTGACGATGCCCTTGCCCTGAATGCACTTCAGGCCCGCCTCGATGACCGACCACTTCGAGCTGTCGACCATGATCGGCAGCCGCGCAATCTCCGGCTCGGTTGCGATGAGATTCAGGAACGTCGTCATGGCCAGCTCGGAATCGAGCATGCCTTCGTCCATGTTGACGTCGATCACGTTGGCGCCGCCGCGCACCTGGTCCAGCGCCACTTCAGCCGCCGTGGTGTAGTCGCCGCCGATGATGAGCTTCGCGAACCGGCGGGAGCCCGTGACGTTGGTGCGCTCGCCGATCATGATGAAGTTGCTATCCGGCCGGAGGGTGAGCGTCTCGAGCCCGGAGAGCACGGTGTGCGTCGCCCGGTCCGCCACCGAAGGCCGGGGCCGCGGCTTGGCCGTGGCGCAGGTGGCGGCGATCGCCCGGATGTGGTCCGGCGTGGTGCCGCAGCAGCCACCGACGATGTTGAGGAAGCCGCTGTCGGCAAACTCGCGAATCAGGCTCCCGGTCTGGTCCGGGGTCTCGTCGTACTGGCCGAAGGCATTCGGCAGTCCGGCATTGGGATAGCACGTGACGTAGCCCTCGGCCATGCGCGCCAGCTCGGCGAGATACGGTCGCATCTCCTTGGCGCCGAGCGCGCAATTGAGGCCCACGCTGAAGGGCCGGGCGTGCCGGATGGAGGCGTAGAAGGCGTCGAGCGTCTGGCCTGAGAGCGTGCGTCCGCTGCGATCCGTGATCGTGACCGAAATCATCACGGGCACGTGGACGCCTCGCGCGTCTGATTCTTCCTGGACGGCCACGAGCGCCGCCTTGGCGTTGAGCGTGTCGAAGATGGTCTCCACGAGGAGGAGGTCGACGCCTCCGTCCACCAGGCCCCGGATCTGGTCCCGATAGGCCGCACGGAGCTCGTCAAAGGTCACGTTCCTGAAGGCGGGATTGTTGACGTCGGGCGAGATCGAGAGTGTCCGGTTCGTTGGGCCAATGGAGCCGGCCACAAATCGTGGCCGGTCCGGCGTCTTCGCGGTGAATAGGTCGGCGGACGCGCGAGCGACCTTCGCGGCCGCGACGTTCAGTTCATAGCTGAGCGCTTCCAGGCCGTAGTCGGCCTGCGAGATGGCGTTCGAGTTGAACGTGTTCGTCTCGATGATGTCGGCGCCGGCGTCCAGATATTCGTGATGAATGCCGCCAATGACATCGGGCCGCGTGATCGCCAGCACATCGCTGTTGCCCTTCAAGTCCTTGGGATGGGATGCGAGGCGCTCACCACGGAAGTCTGCTTCGGTGAGTCCGTGGCGCTGGATCATCGTGCCCATGGCGCCGTCGAGCACGAGGATGCGGCGGGCCAGCAGGGCGTGGAGTCGGTCGAGTGTGCTCATGGGGATCCTGTGAGGTCGGGATGTCGTCAGTGTGCGGTTAGTGTCGCGCCCGGGCGCGCGGCCGCTGCGCGGGCGCGGATGTGCGCCGCCGGGCGGGGGAGTCCGTGTCAAAGGCCTTCACGCCAGAGGCGACGAGTACCACGAAGGGGTCCCCGGCGAGGCGCGTGCCGACGCTCACCCGGATGTGGGTGTAGCCGGCCTGTTCAAGCAGGTGCGTCAACGTGCGTTCCGAGAAGCCGAGATGCGCATCGCCCAGGCGGTCACGGACCCAGGCTTCGCCGTGTTCCCGCAGGTCGAGAATCAGGATCTGGCCGCCGGGCCGGAGCACGCGCGTGGCCTCGCCGATCGCTTCCTCCGGATCAAGGGAATGGTGGAGGGCCTGGGAGAGCAGCGCGAGGTCCACGCTGGCATCCGGCAGGGGCAACCGGGCCAGGTCGCCCTTCCGCCACTGGATATTCGTGATGCGCCGCCGTGCCGCCAGCGCGCGGGCGCGCTCGAGGACCTCGTCCGAGCGGTCGACGCCGATGACGCTCCGGGCAAAGCCCGCGGCCTCGAGTGTGAGATAGCCCTCGCCGCACCCCACGTCCACGACGTCCATTTCGGGGAGCAGGTGGCCGAGGGCCCGCGCCCAGGCAGCCCAGCTGCGCCCCGGCACCAGCTGCCGCTGATCGCCATGCGCGTCGAAGTTTTCCTTCCGGAGACGCAGCACCTCCTGCAGGCGGGCTTCGTCCGCTTTCACGGCGCGGTCCGTCATCGACTGGCTGAACTGTGCGTCGAGTGCGAGCCAGACCGGATCCGCCGGTCCGCGGTCGGCACGGCGGTAGTAGACAAAGCCGCCCTCGCGGTCCTCAACGACCAGGCCGGCGTCCTTCAGCAGACTGAGGTGGCGGGAGACGCCTGACTGGGCGAGCCCGAGAATGCCCGTGAGCTCGCTCACGTTGAAGCGGTCGACCGAGAGGACGCGCAGCAGGCGCAGGCGTGTGGACTCACCGAGGAGCCTGAACAGGGCCGACGCCTTCTGCATATCCATAAATCTACATTCATGGATGTCATTTGCCAAGCGCCTGTTCCGCGCGATCGCCGGATCGCGGGTCGCCGGTGCACGTTTTGGAGTGCAGCGCCTGCCAGAACTCGCTATTTCGTGCACGCCTGTCACATGAAACGTGTTTGTTTCGCACGAAAGAACGGCACGGTATGCATGTTTGTGGCTCAGTATGGGCTGAAATGAGCTGTTTTCTTGCAGCGTGAGCGGATATCCGTGCATAATCGGTCTGTCACGACTCGTTCGTTATCGACTGCCTCCTGGCGCCACGACGCCAACGAAAGGACTGTTCTCACATGGGTTCTGCAGCACTGGCCGATGCCATCAAGAGCATTCGCGACTGGTCCCTGAATGAAGGTCGCGCCGCGTTGACCTCCCCGTCGAGCATTGCCGAGCTGTTCGGCTCGCTGGTCTTCAACGACCGCGTGCAGGAAGCCCGTCTGCCCAAGACGGCCTACAAAGTTCTGCGCGCCACGATCACCAAGGGCGAGGCGCTCGACCAGACCACCGCCGACGCCGTGGCCGGCGCCCTGAAGGATTGGGCCGTCGAGCATGGGGCGACGCACTACACGCACTGGTTCCAGCCGCTCACCGGGATCACGGCCGAAAAGCACGACTCCTTCCTGTGGCCGACCCCCGAGGGCAAGGCGCTGGTGGAGTTCTCGGGCAAGGAACTGATCAAGGGCGAGCCGGATGCGTCGAGCTTCCCGTCAGGCGGCATGCGCTCGACGTTCGAGGCCCGCGGCTATACCGCGTGGGACCCGACCAGCCCGCCGTTCCTGCACGTCGACGGCAACAGCGTGACGCTGGTCATCCCGACCGCCTTCGTCAGCTGGACCGGCGAGGCGCTGGACAAGAAGACGCCGCTGCTCCGCTCGATGGAAGCGCTCTCGCGCCAGGCCGTCCGTGTGCTGAAGCTGTTCGGCTCGACCTCCGAACGCGTCACCACCACGTGCGGTCCCGAGCAGGAGTACTTCCTGATCGACCGCAACTTCTACTTTGCCCGGCCTGACCTCATCAATGCCGGCCGGACCCTCTTCGGCGCCAAGCCGCCCAAGGGCCAGGAGATGGAGGACCAGTACTTCGGCTCCATTCCCGAGCGCGTGCTGGCCTGTATGGCCGACACGGAAACCGAGCTCTACAAGATCGGCGTGCCCGTGAAGACGCGGCACAATGAAGTGGCGCCCAGCCAGTACGAGATCGCGCCGGTGTTCGAGAACGCCAACGTCGCGGCTGACCACCAGCTGATGACGATGGAGATGCTCAAGCGCATCGCGCCCAAGTACGGCCTCGAGTGCCTGCTGCACGAGAAGCCCTTCGCCGGCGTCAACGGTTCGGGCAAGCACAACAACTGGTCGATGTCGGACGAGTTCGGCAACAACCTGCTGAGCCCGGGCGCCACGCCGCACGACAACATGCAGTTCCTGGTCTTCTGCGCGGCGGTGCTGCGCGCGGTCGACACGTGGCAGGGCCTGCTGCGGGCGAGCATCGCCAGCGCGGGCAATGACCACCGGCTTGGCGCGAACGAAGCGCCCCCGGCCATCCTGTCGATCTTCCTGGGCGACCAGCTCTCCGACATCTTCGAGCAGCTCGAAAAGGGCGGCGCGAAGAGCACGAAGCAGGGCGGCCTGCTGGATGTGGGTGTGAGCTCGCTGCCGAAGCTGCCACGCGACGCCGGCGACCGGAACCGCACGAGCCCGTTTGCCTTCACGGGCAACAAGTTCGAGTTCCGCGCCGTGTCCTCGGGCCAGAACATCGGCTGGCCGAACATGGTGCTGAACGTGGCCGCGGCCGAGGCGCTGCAGTCCATCGCGGACGAGCTCGAGGCGGCGGTCGCCAAGGGCGAGGAGCTGAACAAGGCGGTCGCCAAGCTGCTCACCAAGATCGCCAAGCAGCACAAGCGAATCGTCTTCAACGGCAATGGCTACTCGAAGGAGTGGGAGAAGGAGGCGGCCAAGCGCGGCCTGCTGAACCTCAAGAACACCGTCGACGCCCTACCCGAGATCATCAAGCCGGCGGTCGTGAAGGTGATGGAGAAGCACAAGGTGCTCAACGGGCGCGAACTCCATGCGCGCTACGAGATCTACCTTGAGGCCTACAACAAGACGATCAACGTCGAGGGCCAGCTGATGGTGCTCATCGCGAACCGGTACATCCTGCCGGCGGCGTTGGAGTATCAGAAGCAGATTGGCCAGAGCGTGACGGCCGTCCGCTCGGCTGGTGCGACCAGCGTGCAGGGCAAGAAGCTGCTGGCGAAGTACACCAAGCTGGTGGATCGTCTGAAGGTGCAGGCCGACGCGTTGGACGTGCTGCTCGCGCACAGCGGCACCGCGGCCGACAAGCATGCGAAGTACATGCGCGACAAGGTGGTCCCGGCCATGAACAAGCTGCGGGAAGTGGGCGACGAGATTGAAGTCCTCACGCCGCACGGCCTGTGGCCGCTGCCCACCTACCGCGAGATGCTGTTCGTGAAGTAGGGCTGTCTCCGCCGGGCCCTCGGCCCGGCAGACGGTGAAATCTCAGGGCCGGCCTCCTCTCGGGGGCCGGCCCTTTGTGTCTCCTGGCCGCGCGGGCCTCCCCGTCTGCTCTGGCAGCGGTGGACTGCTGTACACTGATGGGCTCCTATGGGACTCTTGGACAGGCTGAAGCCACAACCTCGCTGGAAACATGCGGACCCTGCGGTTCGCGCCGCGGCCGCTCTGGAATGCGGTCCTGACGACGCGGAGGCGCTCAGCGCCCTCGTCAGGGACGACCCGGACGCCCGGGTCCGTCGCACCGCCGTCTCCCGACTGACGGAGCCGGCGCTGCTGGCGGATGTCGCGCGGACCGACCCGGACGATGACGTGAAGGCCGAGGCCGTCCGTGGCCTGGCTGGGTTGGCGGCCGAGGCAACGGACGTCGACACCGCCAGCGCGCTCACCCGCGCCCTGGGCGACCTGGGCCGCACCCGTGAGCTTGCGAGCATTGCCAAGCAGGCCTATCTCGTCGCGGCCCGCCTGGTGGCCGTGGACCTGCTGCATGACCAGAAAGCCCTGGGTTCGGTCAGCCGGCATGCTGAGGATTCCGTGACCCGCCTGCGTGCGCTGGAGCGGGTCTCCGACGCCGGCGAGGTCCTGAACGTCGCAGCCAAGGCGGATTACACCGACGTGGCCCTCGCCGCGTTGGAGCGCGTCGACGACATCGAGAGCATCACCAGCGTGGCCCAGCGCGCCCGCAGCAAGGTGGCCGCGCGCAAGGCCCGCACGCGCCTGCGCGCCATTGAGGAAGCCTCTCGGCCGGTGACGCCGGCGCCTGAAGCCCCCATGTCGGCGGAAGACCGGCAGCGCGGGCAGGAGATCGTGACCCGTGTGGAGGCCGTCGTGCTGACGGCCGACCTGGACGAAGCGGAAGCGGCCCTGGCGGCTGGCCGCCTCGCGTGGGCGGAGCTTGAAGCCGACACGACCCACGTCGACGCGCCCTTGGCGTTTGCGTTCGAGACGGCCTGCGAGGCCGCGCGCGAGGCCATGGCCGAACGGCAGCAGGAACGGCGCGTGGCCCAGGAGCGGGCCGCGGCGCTGGTGCGCGAGCAGTCCGACCGCGTGTCCATCTGCGACGAGATCGACCAACTCGAGGGCGAGGGCTCCGCGGATCGTGTGGCCGAATTGCGGGCCAAGTGGGACAGCCTGCCGCCCATTCCGGCAGAATTCGCCGCCTCGCTCACCCGGCGGTTTCAGGATGTGAGCCGCGCGTACGAAGCCAGAGCCCGTCGCCGGACGCTGGCGGCGGCTGCGCGGGTGCGGCTCGAAACTCTGGCCGCGGAACTGGAAACGCTCGCGGCTCCGGACCACAGCGTCGACGAATCCGTGGCGCGCTGGCGCGGGCTCCGCCGGGACGCCGAGATGCTGCAGGAATTCAGCGAGGCGAATCCCGAGGCAGCGGCGCGACTGGCTGCCGCGATGACCGTTCTGGAAGGCCGGGAGCAGGAACTGCAGGAGCGCCGGTCCAAGCAGGAGCAGGACAACCTCCGCCGCGTGCAGCAGATCTGCCGGCATGTCGAATCGGTGGCGGCCGTCGAGACGTTGACCCTCAAGGCGGGCGACAAGGCCCTGCGCGAGATTCGGGACGTGCTCGAAGAGAAGGTGGCGCTGCCCACCAAGCAGGACCGGCAGGAGCTCGTGTCGCGGCTTGAGGCCGCACGCTCGAAGCTCGGTCCCCGCGTGCAGGAACTGCGCGACGCCGATGACTGGCAGCGTTTCGCCAACGTCCAGGTGCAGGAAGAGTTGTGCGCCACGATGGAGGCGCTGAAGGAGTCGACGGACCTGGACGAGGCCGCGCGCAAGATGCGCGAGCTCCAGTCCCGATGGAAGGATGTTGCCGCGGCGCCCCGTGCACAGGGTGAGGCCCTCTGGCGGCGCTTCAAGACCGCACAGGACGCCGTGTATGCGAAGTGCCAGGAGCACTTCGCGGTGCAGGCCGTCCAGCGGACGGAGAACCTGGCGAAGAAGCTGGCGCTCATCGAGAGTGTCGAGGCGCTGGCGGATTCCACCGACTGGGTGAAGACGGCGGTGGAGATCCAGAAGCTGCAGAGTGAGTGGAAAGCGCTGGGCGGCGTGCCCCGCGGCCAGGAGAAAGCGACCTGGGAGCGGTTCCGCTCTGCGTGCGACCGGTTCTTCTCGCGCAGGCAGGAAGACCTGAAGCACAAGAAGGACGAGTGGTCCGCGAACCTGGCCAAGAAGGAAGCGCTCTGCGCACAGGCCGAAGCCCTCGCGGATTCCACCGAGTGGGATGTCGCCGGCGCGGCGTTGAAGCGGCTGCAGGCTGAGTGGAAGGCCACCGGGCCCGTGCGGAAGGCGAAGTCAGATCTGGTGTGGAACCGCTTCCGCGCGGCGTGTGACAAGTTCTTCGATCGCTTCAAGCACCGGGATCAGGTGGATCTCCAGGCCAAGCTGGAGGAGAAGGAGTCCATCGTTCGCGAGATCGAGTCTCTCGTGGAGGCAGCCGGCGACGCGCCTGCCGAGCTCTACGCCACGATCCAGACCTCCCGGGCGCGCTGGCAGCAGAGCGTCGAGGTTCCGCGGTCGATTGCGGGGGATGTGGCGAACCGGTTCACGGTGGCACTGAACAAGGCGGTCGAGACCTGGCCGGCCGCGTTTTCCGGAACCGAGCTCGACCCGGAGGTGACCCGCGGGCGGATGGAGAAGCTGGTCGCGCGGGTGGAGAAGCTGCTGGCGGAGCAGGCACCGGGCAAGGCGCCCGCGAGCCTCTCACCGGCTGAACGGCTCGCGCAGCAATGGCGCGACCGGCTCGCAGCCAACACGATTGCGGGCGCAGGCACCGGCCAGCGGGACGAAACCAAGTGGAAGGCGGCCGAGCAGGACGTGCGGAGTGCTCAGCAGCAGTGGCTGCGGCTCGGTCCCGTTCCGGCTGCTGTCGCGACCGAGATGGGCGCGCGGTTCGAGGCGGCCTGCCGCCGCTTCTTCGATCAGCGCAAGCGGGTGTCGTAGCGCTTTACGAGCGGGGCGCTGGACCAGGGGATCTGGTTCCTGCGCTCCTCGGGCGCCAGAAAACCGCACCGGGCTCGTTCACTTCAGTCGCGCTGGAACCAGATCCCCTGGCCCAGCGCCGTTCTGGCGCGATCTATCCTTCGAGATACGTGTAGCCGTGCAGGCCGTCTTCGTAGAAGCGGAGCATCTGCCCCGCGCCCTCGTAGTCAATCAGGCCCGCCCGCACCGCGGTCTCCACGTCCGTCCGGAGCTTGCCGAGCAGCATCTCCGCGTCAAACTCCACGTAGTCCAGCACCTCGCGCACCGTGTCGCCCTTGACGAGCGCGTCCAGGCGAGCCCCGCCCTGCTCGTCGAGGCTCACGTGGACCGCGTGAGTGTCGCCGAAGAGATTGTGGAGGTCGCCGAGAATCTCCTGGTAGGCGCCGACCAGGAACACGCCGAGGTAGTACGGGTCGTCGCCCGGAGCGTGGAGGGGCAGGGTCTTCTTGACGTCGCGCCGATCCACGAAGCGCTCGAGCTTGCCGTCGGAGTCGCAGGTGATGTCGCCCAGCACCGCGTGATTCGTGGGTCGTTCGCCGAGCCGGTGGATCGGCATCACCGGGAACAACTGCTTGATTGCCCAGCTGTCTGGAATGGACTGGAACAGCGAGAAATTGCAGAAGTAGGTATCGGAGAGTTGCTCATCCAGATTCTGGAGGTCCTCCGGCACTTCCTCCATTGTCTGGACGAGTTTCTGCAGCTTCGTGCAGATCGCCCAGAACAGGTTTTCCGCCATGCAGCGCTGTTCGAGCGGGAGGTAGCCTCCGCTGAAGAGACCCAACGCGCTCTCAAGAGCCTGCTGTGCGTCGTGGTACGCCTCCAGCGCGTTGCGAGCGGTGACGGCGTTGTAGGTGTCGATGAGATCGACGACGGGCTGTTCCATCTCGCTGGTCGAGGTGGTGGGAATGCTCTCCGCGCCAAAACCCGAGACACCGACGACGTTGAAGACGAGCATGGAGTGGTAGGCCACCACGGCCCGTCCGCTCTCGGAAATGATGGTCGGATGCGGCACGCCCGCCTCGTCGCACACCGTCTGGATGTGGTAGACGATGTCGTTGGCGTATTCCTCGAGCGTGTAGTTCATGCTCGACTCGAAGTTGGTCTGCGAGCCGTCGTAGTCGACGCCGAGGCCCCCGCCGACGTCCATGAACTCAAGGCCGGCGCCCATCTTGGCGAGCTCGGTATAGACGCGTGCCGCTTCGTCCAGGGCACCTTTGACGATACGGATGTTGGTGATCTGGCTGCCCAGGTGAAAGTGCAGGAGCTTGAGGCAGTCCTCCATGCCGCGGGACTTGAGCTCCTCGAGGCCCCGGACGAGTTCCGTCACGGTCAGCCCGAACTTTGAGCGGAACCCGCCTGAGGACTGCCACCGGCCGCTGCCGCGCGTGGCCAGCTTGACGCGCATGCCGATCTTGGGCCGCACGCCGATCTTCTCGGCGTATTCCAGGATGAGGGCCAGCTCCGTGTACTTCTCGACGACGGGGATGATGTTGCGGCCGATCTTCTGGGCCAGCATCGCCGTCTCGATGAACTCGGCGTCCTTGAAGCCGTTGCAGATGATGGGCGTGTCGTTGTCGGCCAGCGCCACAACGGCCAGCAGTTCAGGCTTGGACCCGGCTTCAAGGCCGAAGCCGTAGGGCCGTCCGAAGTTCAGGACCTCTTCGACCACCTGCCGCTGCTGATTGACCTTGATCGGATAGACGCAGGAGTAGCGCCCCTTGTAGCCGTTCTGGGTGATGGCGGTCTGGAACGCGTTGTAGATGTCACCCAGGCGATGCTTCAGGACATCGGTGAACCGGATGAGCACCGGCAGGCTGATGCCCCGGAGCTGCAGCCGATCGACCAGTTCCTTGACGTCAATGGAGGCCGCGGGGTCCTTGGTCGGGTGCGCCTGCACGTGCCCGGCGTCGTTGATGGAGAAGTAGCCGTTCCCCCACCGGGAGACTTCATAGAGCTCGCTCGCGTCGTGGACGGTCCACGCGTTGGTCGTGGTGCTCGGGGCAAGCGGGCCGTTGGCGGGCTTCGGGCGGCCGGGACTGGTGACTGGACTCATTGCGTTCCGATCATAGACGGAAAACGCGACGCCATTGGGCGCGCGCGCAGGTAAATACGTGTCTGTCCGGCGGCCTCGCCGTATGCTGTATCCCATGACCGAGCGCATTCCCGCCATCAAGGTGCTGTTGATGCCCAAAGACACCAACCCGATGGGCACCATTTTCGGTGGCGTGATCCTGTCGCACCTCGACCTGGCATCCGCCGTCGAGGCCAGGAAGGCGGCCCCGCACCGCTACGTGACGAAGGCGATGCGCGAGGTGGACTTCCGGGAGCCGGTGTTTGTCGGCGACATCGTGAACTTCTTTACCGAGACGATCCGGATCGGGCGCACGTCCGTGACCGTGCGCGTGTCGGTTGAGGCAGAACGGTGGTCTGAGGGGAGTGGCAAGCGGGTGACGGTGACCCAGGCGGAGGTCGTGCTCGTGGCGACCGACGAGATGGGGCGCCCGGTGCCGGTGCTGCCTGAGCCGCTGCAGGCCTAACCATGAGCGAGGGAAGGACGGAACATGTCAGAGGGTGTGGGATACCGGCCGCTGTCCGGTGAACTGCCGGAGCGGGCGGGCGTGCCCGAGCGGTATACGTGGGACCTGACTGATATCTGTCAGAGCTGGGAGGAGTGGACGGCGTCCTACCAGGCCCTCGAAGCGGGGATTGATCGGCTGGCGGCCTTCCAGGGCACGTTGGGCGGTGGTCCGGATCGCCTGCTGGCCGCGCTCGCGGCGCAGGACGAAGTCGAAGCCTTGATGTACAAGGTCTGGTACTTCGCCTCCCTGCTCCACGATCAGGATCAGCGCGACAACGCGATCTCGGCCCGCCGGCAGCAGGTGCAGATCCTGTTTGCCCGGCACGCGCAGGCGGTGTCGTGGTTCAGCCCGGAGCTGCTCGCGATCCCTCAGGCCACGGTGCGCGCGTGGCTCGATGCGAGCGCGGGACTCGGGCTCTATCGCTTCGCCATCGAGAGTCTTTTCCACTCGCAGGAGCACGTGCTTGATGAGCACGGTGAGCGGCTGCTGTCGTTCTCCGGCCGGTTCTCGGGCACACCGCACGAGGCCTATGCGTCCCTGACGACGGCCGACGCGAAGTTCCCGACCTTGACGCTCGCATCCGGCGAGTCGCTGACGCTGAGCTACGGCCGCTACCGGGCGCTCCTTGAGACGAACCGGCACCAGCCTGATCGGGCGGCGGCCTACCGTGCCTTTCATGGCATGTTCGCCGCCTCGGCGAACACCTTCGCCGCGCTCTATAACGGCGTATTGCAGCGCGACTGGTTTCACGCGCGGGCTCGTGGCTATGCCTCGACGCTCGAGTCCGCCCTCCACGGCAACAACATTCCGACGTCGGTGGTCACCACCCTGATCGATGAGGCCAAGGCCGGCGCGGCGCCGCTGCGGCGGTATCACCAGCTGCGGAAGCGGGCGCTCGGCCTGTCGGAATACAAGCTGTTCGACACCGCGGTGCCACTCGTCGAGCACGACGTGCGGTATCCCTACGACGCCGTGCAGGACTGGGTTGTGGCGTCGACGGCCCCGCTCGGGCCTGACTATCAGCAGATGGTGCGCGAGGCGTTCGCCGGCCGGTGGATCGACGTGTTCGAGAACGCCGGGAAGCGGAGTGGCGCCTACTCGGCGCCCGTGTACGGGTCACATCCGTACATGCTGCTCAACTACAACGAGACACTGGACGCCGTGTTCACCCTGGCCCACGAGATGGGCCACTCCATGCACACCGTGCTGGCGCACCAGGCACAGCCGTTCCGCTACGCGGCCTATGAGATCTTTGTCGCCGAGGTGCCCTCGACGCTCAACGAAGCGCTCTTTCTGGACTTCATGCTCGGCCGCGCCGCGTCGCGCGAGGAGCGCATCGTGCTGTTGCAGCACGCGATTGACAGCATTGCAGGGACGTTTTTCACCCAGGTGCTGTTCGCGGACTTCGAACTGCAGGCGCATCGCCTGGTCGAGCAGGACGAGCCAGTGACGGCCGATGTGCTGAACGGGATCTATGCGGGCCTGTTGCGGGAGTACTACGGGACGGCGCTCGATGAGGAAGAGCTCTCACAGGTGACGTGGGCCCGTATCCCGCACTTCTTCAGCACACCGTATTACGTCTACCAGTACTCGACCTGCTTCGCGTCGACCGCCCGGCTGATGCAGGACCTGCGGTCGAAGGATGTGCGACTGACAGCGGATGTCGTGGGCCGGTATCTCGACCTGCTCAAGGCGGGCGGCAGTGACTACCCGATTACATTGCTGCAGCGCGCAGGCGTTGACCTGACGCAGCCGGATACGGTGCGTGCCGTGTCGAGGGAGCTGGACGGGCTGGTGGCGCAGCTTGAGGCGGAACTGGGTTAGACCGATGCCACGCGTGACCGGTTCCGAGTCGAGTGCGCCTGCCAGAGGCCGCCGTTCCCCGCGGCGGATGGCCCGGCGCACCTACCACCACGGGGATCTGCCGGCGGCGCTCATCGACGAGACGCTCTCCATCGTGAAGCAGGACGGGATGGGCGCCGTGTCCATCCGCGAAGTCGCACGCCGGGCACAGGTGTCGCACGCGGCTCCGGCTCACCACTTCGGCAGCAAGTCCGGGCTGCTGACCGCGTGCGCCATTGTCGGATTCCAGAAGCTGGCCGAGGCCGTGGAGGCAGCGGCAGACAGCGCGGCATCGCATCGTGATGCCCTCCAGGCGACCGGCGTTGCCTACGTACAGTTCGCCATCGACAACCCGGAACTGTTCACGATCATGTTCTCCGGGCAGCTTCAGACGGATGACCCCGCCTACGGGGAAGCCGTCACGCGTTCGTTCCGTCGCCTGCAGACGCTGCTTGGTGAAGCCGAGGCTGCGCAGGAGCTCTCGGCCGACCCACGACTGGTCTCCGTGGCGGCGTGGTCCCTCGTGCACGGGCTGGCCGCCTTGTGGCTGAGCGGCCGATTTCGGGGCAAGGGCGATGGGCGGGGCGACCGCCGCGCGCTCATTGATGCGGTGACCGCGCTCTTCGCTGACGGCGTGTTCCGGTCCGGCGCCCGCAGCTGAACGGGCCGCTCCGGTTCTGGCGCCCACGCCGGCCCGATTGACGCCAGGGGCGGCTCCATGCAACACTTCATCCGGATTTACGGATGCATACAACGGCCCGTGCGGCCATCTTCGACCACCTCTCCGTGCTTGGCGACCCCGTGCGCTGCCGCGTGGTCCGTCTGCTCGAGGAGCATGAGCTGACGGTCTCCGAGCTGTGCGACGTCCTTCAGATGCCGCAGTCGAGCGTGAGCCGGCATCTGAAGTTGCTGGGCGGTGATGGCTGGCTGAGCTCACGGAAGGACGGGACAAGCCGGCTCTATTCCGTTTCGGCGGACGCGCTCGACGTGGCCGCGAAGCGGCTGTGGCCGATCCTCCGGGACCAGTTGAGCAGCCTGCCGGCCGCTGGCCATGATGCGCGGCGCCTCAGTGAGGTGCTGGCCCGCCGGCGTGAACGGTCGCAGGAGTTCTTCGCGACGGCGGCCGGCCAATGGGACCGGGTGCGGGAGGAGCTCTTCGGGGCAGTGTTTCATCTCTCCGCGCTCGTGCCGCTCGTCTCGCCCGAGGCGGTGGTAGGGGACCTGGGCTGCGGCACGGGGCAGATGGCGGCCACGCTCGCGCCCTGGGTGACGCGGGTGATCGCCGTGGATGGATCTGCCGACATGCTCGCGGCCGCGCGCGAGCGTCTGTCGTCGCTGAAGAACGTGACGGTCAAGCGCGGCAACCTGGAAGCGTTGCCCGTGACGGATGGCGAACTGGATATCGCCATGCTGTCGCTGGTGCTCCATCACGTGCCGGACCCGGGGCATGCGTTGCTGGAGGTGGCCAGGGCGGTGAAGCCGGGCGGGCGGGTGCTGGTGGTCGACATGCTCCCGCATGACCGGGCCGAGTACCGGCAAGGCATGGGCCACGTGTGGCTGGGTTTTGCCGGAAAGCACGTGACGCGGCTGCTGCAGACAGCCGGATTCGAGGATGTGCGTGTGGGGCCGTTGCCGGTGGACCGGGCGGCCAAGGGGCCCGCGCTCTTCGTGGCCGTGGCGACGCGGCAGCGGGGCAGTGATGTGGTGAACAACGGGACGGCGCGCCGAGGCGCGGCAGCCCGGCGAGTGTCGTAAACAGAGGAGAAGCGAATGGCAGCAGTAGCCGAGAAAGTGCACGCGTTTGACGAAGCCGCGAAGGCGGGCCGTCCGCCCTACAAGGTGGCGGACATGAGCCTGGCCGAGTGGGGCCGCAAGGAGATCCGCCTGGCCGAGCAGGAAATGCCGGGCCTGATGGCGATCCGTGCCGAGTACGCGGGCAAGTTCCCGCTCAAGGGCGCGAAGATCATGGGTTCGCTGCACATGACCATTCAGACGGCCGTGCTGATCGAGACCCTGATTGAACTCGGCGCGGATGTGCGCTGGGTGAGCTGCAACATTTTCTCGACGCAGGATCATGCCGCCGCGGGCGTGGTGATCGGCAAGGCCGGCACGCTCGACAAGCCGCAGGGCGTGCCCGTGTTCGCCTGGAAGGGCGAGACGCTCGACGAGTACTGGTGGTGCACGGATCAGGCCCTCATGTGGCCAGACGGATCCGGCCCGAACATGCTCCTCGATGACGGCGGCGACGCGACGCTGCTGATTCACAAGGGCGTGGAGTTCGAGAAGTCCGGGAAGGTGCCCGCATTCGATGAGGCGAACGACCCCGAGGAGTGGGGCGTCATCCTCGAACTGATCCGCACCCAGCAGCAGGTCAATCCGGGCCGCTGGACGAAGGTGGCGGCCGTCATCCAGGGCGTGACCGAGGAAACGACGACGGGCGTCCATCGTCTCTACGAGATGATGAACGCCGGGACGCTCCTCTTCCCGGCCATCAACGTCAATGACTCCGTCACCAAGTCGAAGTTCGACAACCTGTATGGCTGCCGCCACTCGCTGACCGACGGCATCCTGCGCGCCAGCGATGTGATGCTGGCGGGCAAGGTCGCCGTGGTCCTCGGCTACGGCGATGTCGGCAAGGGCTGCGCCCAGTCGCTCAAGGGCCAGGGCGCGCGCGTCATCATCACCGAGATCGATCCGATCTGCGCGCTGCAGGCGGCGATGGAAGGCTATCAGGTCACCACGCTTGAGGATGTCGTCGCGACAGCGGACATCTTCATCACGGCGACGGGGAACACCGGCATCATCACCGTCGACCACATGGCGCGGATGAAGGACAAGGCCATCGTCGGCAACATCGGCCACTTCGACAACGAGATCGATATGGCCGGTCTCAAGAAGCGCGGCGTGACCCGCGTGAATATCAAGCCGCAGTTCGATGAGTTCGTGTTCCCAGATGGCCACAGCGTGCTGGTCCTCGCGGAAGGCCGGCTCCTGAACCTCGGCTGCGCGACCGGGCACCCGTCATTCGTGATGTCGGCGAGCTTCAGCAATCAGGTGATCGCCCAGATCGAGCTCTTTGGCAACACGGCGAAGTACGAGAAGAAGGTCTACGTCCTGCCGAAGCACCTCGACGAAAAGGTGGCGCGTCTCCACCTCGGCAAGCTGGGCGTGAAGCTCACCACGCTGACACCCGAGCAGGCCAAGTACATCGGCGTGCCGGTCGACGGACCGTTCAAGTCCGATCACTACCGCTACTAATACGGACCGCCGGGGTGCGGGCATGCGCCCGCGCTCCGGCGGAGCAACATCGTGTGGAGCCAGCCGTCTAAGAAGATATGAGACCCATCTGCAGACCTCTCGCGGTTGTGCTCTTTCTGGCGATGGCTCTGCCGGGCATGGCCGGCCAGTCGCCAAGCGGCGCTGGCGCCCCCACATCCTCGGATATCACGCGTATTCAGCGTCAATTGCGTGCGGCGGCCGACGTGCCGACCGGCGGTCCACGGATCAGCTACCGGGTTGACGTGTTCGGCAAGGCCCCACGTTTCGACCTGTTTGCACGGTCAGAAAACCTGACGACTGGTCCCGTGCCCTACGGCGCACCCACCGCAACCCAGATGCACGACGTCATGACACCTCAGGCATTCCGACCGCCCGTCGCGGATGTGGGCGCGTTTGTCCGGTGGATGGCAGGTGTGTCGACCAGAGCCGCCGCGCGGTAGCATGCGCGTGTCGTGGTGACCTACCGCTACAAGCCAGCGGTGCTGGCTGAATTGGCCGGATACGGCGTCTTTCCGCGTCCCCACACCCGCCCGGAACTCGTCCTCGACTTCATGCGCGATCTCTATCGGCTGGAACTGCGCCGCCTGCGGGACCGGCTGCTCCGGAAGGAAATTGCCAAGGCGGGCTACGCCGATCACGTGTTGGCGCTGCGGCGGAAGTATCCAGTGGTCAGTCTGCGGGCGTTCGAACTCGTGGAGCCAGACGGCGTGGACGTATGACAGAGAGCCGCCCCCACGCGCGCCGCCCGCGCTATCCCGGTAGGAATCCCCGCCGGTTTGACGAGAAGTACAAGGAACTGAATCCCGACCGCTACGCCGCGGACGTCCAGAAAGTCATGGCGTCGGGGAAGACCCCTGCGGGTTCACACCGGCCGATCATGGTGGCGGAGGTCCTTCACTGCCTGCAGCCCGTGCCAGGCGAGGTCGCCGTGGACTGCACGCTGGGAGGCGGCGGCCACGCGGCGGCGCTGCTGCCGCTCCTGCAGCCTGGCGGGCGGCTGATCGGGCTGGACGCCGACCCGCTGGAGCTCCCGCGCACGGAGGCCAGGCTTCGCGCGGCGGGGTTCGGTCCCGAGACGTTCACCGCGCACCATACGAACTTTGCCGGCCTCACCAAAGCCCTCGCGACGGACGGCGTGGCGCAGGTAGACATCGTGCTCGCCGACCTCGGCGTCTCGTCGATGCAGATCGACAATCCCGCCCGCGGCTTCAGCTACAAGGCGCCGGGCCCGCTCGACATGCGCATGAATCCCTTGAAGGGCGAGCCGGCGTCCCAGTGGCTGGCGCGCGTGACCGCGGACACGCTCGCCGCAACGCTCACGGAGAACGCCGATGAGCCGCATGCCGAGCTCATCGCCGCGTTACTGACGCAGGCACCGCTCGACACCACGCATGCCGTTGAGCGCACGGTCCGCATGGGGCTCGCGAAGGCGATGCCACGTCTCTCGCCAGCCGAGATCAAGCTGTCCGTACGCCGCACCTTTCAGGCGCTGCGGATCGCGGTGAACGATGAGTTCTCCGTGCTTGATGCCCTCTTGCGCGCGGTGCCCCAATGCCTTGCGCCAGGTGGGCGCGTGGCGATCATGACCTTCCACTCAGGCGAGGACCGTCGCGTGAAGAAGGCCTTTCAGGCCGGGCGGCGGGCAGGGATTTACGTCGAAGTGGCCGACGATGTGATCCGGTCGGCGAAAGAGGAGACGTTCTCCAATCGCCGGGCTGCCGCAGCCAAGCTGCGGTGGGCGGTGCGCGGCCGGTAGCTGGCCGGCCGCAACAGGCTACACGTTGAACTTGAAGAGGAGCACGTCGCCGTCCTTGACGACGTACTCCTTGCCTTCCATCCGGTAGAGACCCTTCTCGCGCGCCGCGGCGACGGACCCGCAGGCCACGAGGTCGTCGTAGGCCACCGTCTCGGCCTTGATGAAGCCCCGTTCGAAGTCGGAGTGGATGACGCCAGCCGCCTGGGGCGCCGTGTCGCCCTTATGGATGGTCCAGGCCCGCACTTCCTTTTCGCCGGCGGTGAAGTACGTCTGCAGGCCGAGCAGGTGATAGGTGGCGCGGATCAGCCGGCCGACGCCGCTTTCCTCTGCCCCAAGTTCCGCCAGGAAGGCGGTGGCCTCCTCGGGAGAGAGGTCCACAAGGTCGCTCTCGATCTGCGCGCTGATGATGACGGCCTCGCATGCCAGGTGCGTGGTCACATACTCGCGCACCTGCTTGATGTAGGGATTGTCATCGGCCGTGGCGAGCTCGGTCTCACGGACGTTGCAGGCAAAGATCGTCGGCTTGTCGGTGAGGAGGAACAGCGGCCGCACCAGCAGCCGCTCCTCGGGGGTCAGGTCGACCGTGAGCGCCGGCTTGCCGCCGTTCAGGGTCTCTTCGACGCGGGCCAGGACGTGTTCTTCGGTGGCCGCGGCCTTGTCGCCCCGTTTGAGGTCCTTGACCAGCCGCTCGCGCCGGCGCTGCACGGAGTCGAGGTCCGCGAGCATCAGCTCCGTGTTGATCACCTCGATGTCGCGCACCGGATCCACCGAGCCGGCGACGTGGTGGATGTCAGCATCCTCGAAGCAGCGGACCACCTGGACGATGGCGTCGACTTCGCGGACGTGCGTCAGGAATTTGTTGCCGAGGCCCTCACCCTGACTGGCGCCTTTCACCAGCCCGGCGATGTCCACGAATTCGATGACAGCCGGGATGGTGACACTCGTCTTGGCGATGCCCTTGAGCACCTCCAGGCGGGCGTCCGGCACCGTGACCGTCCCCACATTGGGGTCAATCGTGCAGAAGGGGTAATTCGCCGCCTCGGCCTTGCGGGTCCGGGTGACGGCATTGAAGAGGGTGGACTTGCCCACGTTGGGCAATCCGACGATTCCGGCTCGAAGCATGGGGTCTTGGTGGAAGAAGTCGTGTAAGGCCGTAACGGTGATGCGACCACCAAGCGTACGCGTGGCGGGCGACCAGGCGCAAGGCGTCCTTCTCGGCCGGCCAGCCGTCCTCGCGGTGTGTCCGGAGGGCTCTGGCCGTTCAAGCGGGCTTCGGCCGGGCCGATTTCCTGGATCAGTATGCCCGGCACGCGTCCGACCGTTCTTCGGTTCTCCATTCGGCAGTGGGGGCTGCCTGCGCTGACGCTCGCCATGACGCTGGCCCTGACCGCCCTTGGGTACCAGGTCGCGAAAACGGACGTTGCCAGGAGCGAGGACGCCCGGCTGGCTCGCCTGAGCGAACGTGTGGTCGGCGCGTTGCAGCAGCGTTTCGAGTCGGCCCGCCAGGCTGTACACAGCGCGCGGGGCTATGTGCTGGCCAGCCCACTCGGGACGATGGGGGACTGGACAACCTTTGCGGACTCGGCACTGTCGGCCTCTGACCGAGGTGTCGTGGGTCTCGGCTACGTCGAGCGCATCCATCGCGCCGATATTCCTGCGCTGGAGCGCCGCATGGCCCACGAAGGGGCCACCGCGTTCGGCGTCGAGCGCGCCGGGACGCGCGACTGGGTCTACGTCGTGACACGCATTGAGCCAGCCGCCATGAACAAGGGGGTGCTTGGGCTCGATGTGGGCTCTGGAACGACCCGCCGCACCGCCGCCGACCTCGCGATGTGGTCTGGCGAGCCGACCCTCTCGGGCCGGATGAAGATCATCGAAGGGAACCGTGAGATTCCCGGTTTTCTGCTGTTCCTGCCCGTCTACCGCGGTGGCGCCCCGACCGGTTCACGCGACGCGCGCGAGGCGGCGCTGGTGGGCTGGACCTACGCCTCGCTGCGCATCGATGCGCTGACCAGCGGGCTGCTCGATGCGGTGGAGCATCAGCTCGACTTCGCCCTGAGCGAAGAAGGGCGAGAGGGGCCGCCGCTCTACGCCTCAGCCGCGACTGGTGACCGCAGCGGACCGACCCGCCGCGTCGTGCTGGCGCTCTACGGGCGCAACTGGGTGGCCACGCTTCAGCTGCATCCCGATACCTCGACATTCGGTCCCGCGCGCTTGCCGAGCCTGGTGCTGGCCGCGGGTCTGCTGGTGTCGTTGCTGGCCACGGGGTTGAGCCTTGCGCTGGTGGCCACGCGCGCCCGCGCTCACCAGATGGCTGCGGCGATGACGGCGGAACTGGTCGCGGCCAACGCCCAATTGGCCGATGCGGCCGTGCACGCCCGGCGATTGGCTGACGATGCCACCCAGGCGAGCCGGGCCAAGAGCGAGTTCCTGGCCATGATGAGCCACGAGATCCGCACGCCCATGAACGGCGTGATCGGGATGACGGGCATCCTCCTCGACTCGCACCTCGACCCGGCCCAACGCGAACTGGCCGAGACGATCCGCAACTGCGGTGACGCGCTGCTCGCGATCATCAATGACGTCCTGGACCTGGCCGTGATCGAGGCGGACCGCTTGACGCTGGAGCGCACGCCCTTCAACATCCACGATGTCATCGACCAGACCTGCGATGTCGTCGCCGCGCAGGCCTCGAAGAAGGGGCTGGACCTGGTGTGTGATGTCCCCGAGGACCTCCCGGCCGCGGTCATCGGCGATCCGGCGCGTCTCCGGCAGGTGCTGCTCAATCTCGTCGGCAACGCCGTGAAGTTCACCACGCAGGGATCGGTCACCCTGGGGCTGGCGGTCGAACCGGACGCCACGGGGATGCTGACGTTCTGGGTGCGGGACACGGGGATCGGGATCGCCCCGGATGTTCTCGCGCGGCTCTTCCAGCCGTTCAGCCAGGCGGATACGTCCATTGCCCGCCGGTTCGGCGGTACGGGTCTGGGGCTGGCGATCAGCCGTCAGATTGTCGAGCGCATGGGGGGGCGGTTGTGGGTCGAGAGCGAGCCCGGCGCCGGATCGACCTTTTACTTCGCCGTGCCGCTGCAGGCGGCGGGCTCGGGAGACGTCGTGGTGACCGGTCCTCTTCCCGAGGGCCAGGGTCGCACGGTTCTCGTGGTGGACGACATTGAGGCGGAGCGCGGCCATCTGGTCGCGGCCTTGGAACGCTGGCAGATGCGTGTGCTCGCCGCGCCCTCGTGCGCTGCCGCGCGGGCGATGGTTGGCGGCCCTGTGGACCTTGTCGTGGCCAGGGCGCGGGGGCCGGAAGGCCACGAGGCGCTCGAGACGCTCAGACGCGCACTGAGCGTGGCGGGACCGGTACCCGTGATCCGAATCGTGTCTGCACTGACACTCGGCAGCCCGGCTGATGAGGATGAAATGTGCCAGCCCGTGCGGACGCGGCGTCTGGCCGCGGTGCTGACGCGAGCGTGGAGCAGAGAGGCGCCGCGGGCGCCGTCGATGACCACGGCCGGGGCTCCGCCTGTCGCGGGCATGACGGCGGTGGCGGCGCCCGGCGCGCCGGGCGCCGGTTCGGTGGCTCCCGAGAGCGGGGGGCCGAGCATTCTTCTCGTGGAAGACAACCTCGTCAATCAGCGCGTGGCCATCCTGCTCCTTCGCAAGATGGGCCTCTCGGCTGATGTGGCCTCCGACGGTCAACAAGCGCTGGACGCCATGGCTACACGTGCGTACGACGTCCTGTCGCTCGACCTCCAGATGCCGGTGCTGGACGGCTTTGAGACGACCAGGCAGGTCCGCTCAGCCGGGGATGGGCAGAGCCAGCCATGGATCATCGCCCTCACCGCCAATGCGATGGCAGAGGACCGTCGGCGCTGCGAGGAGGTCGGCATGGATGACTTTGTCGTGAAGCCTGTGCAGCCCGCGACTCTGGCGGCCGCGCTGGAAAGGGCCCGTGAGGGTGTGGCCAGCCGTCGGAGCACGGTGCCCGGCCAGCGCAAGGCCGGCTGATACGCAGCAGCGCGCGTGCGCACGCTACCATTACGGGGCGTGACGACTCACCTCGCATTCACCGACGGCGCGGCCAAGGGCAACCCTGGCCCGGGTGGATGGGGTGCGATCGTCGTGACGCTCGACGGCCACGTCACTGAACTGGGTGGCGGAGCCGGGCACACCACGAACAACAAGATGGAACTGTCCGGCGCGATTGGGGTGCTGGAGCATCTGCAGGGGACGCCAGGCGTGGTGGCGATCTATACCGATTCCACCTACGTGATCCAGGGCATCACCCAGTGGGTGTGGGGCTGGCGCACGCGCGGGTGGAAGACCGCTCAAGGGGGCGAGGTCCTCAATCGCGAGCTCTGGGAGCGGCTCTCGGCCCTGGTCGGCGCCCGCGGCGCGGGCGGGGTGGAATGGCACTGGGTCCGTGGTCACGTGGGTACCCCCGGCAATGAGCGGGCGGATGCGATCTCGGTGGCCTTCGCGCTGCAGCGTCCGGCTGACCTGTACGATGGCCCGCTTGACGGGTACGACGTGCACATCCTGCGCGTCCCCCACGAGACGGCGTTGCCTGCGAAGCCGGCGGGCGGGGCCGCCGGTTCCAAGGCCGCGAAGGCCGCGGCGTATTCCTATCTCAGCGTCGTGGACGGTGTGCCCATGCGGCACGCCACGTGGTCGGAGTGCGAGCGCCGCGTGAAGGGGCGCTCCAATGCGCGGTTCAAGAAGAGCGCGAGCGCCGCGGACGAGGTGGCGATCCTGCGCGGCTGGGGCGTGGACCCCTCGGCGCTCTAGTCAGCCGCCCCGCGGGGCGGCCCGTCACCGCTTGCCAGCAATCCGGTACAGGTGCGTGGCGGTTCGCACGAGCAGGCTCCCGCGCACGATCGCCGGTGTCGCCATCACCATCTCGTTCAACGGATTCTTGGCGAGCACCTTGAACTCGGGACCCGGCTGAATGGCGTAGGTGTCGCCTTCCTCGCTGATGGCCCAGATTTTCCCGTTGTAGGCCCAGGGCGAGGCGGTGAAGCCGGTGGAGTTCACGTCGATCCGCTGCCGGTTGTAGATGAGCTTCCCGGTCTTCGCGTCGTGGCACATGAGGAACCCCTGCGTGAGCAGGGTGTAGTGATAGTCGCCATACACCAGCGACGAGTTCATGTAGGACGCCGCCTGCGGCTGGTACCACACGACGAAGTCGTTACTCGTCTCGCCGGACTTGAGCGAGATGTCGCCACTGGCGCCTGGGCGGAACGCCACCACGGGCCGCGTCCGGTCGGAGGCGTATCCCGACGACACGTAGAGCAGGCCGTTGGCCTCATAGGGCGTGGGCGTCGTGTTGACCGAGAGTCGTCCGAACTGCCACAGGAGCTTCCCGTCGAGGTCGTAGGAGCGTACCTGCATGTCGCCGGCCGTGATGATCTCGGTCCGCTGGCTGTTCTTCCAGATGTAGGGCGTGGACCAGCCGAAGCCCTCGATCTCCTTCGGCTTGTGGACACGCCAGACTTCCTTCCCGGTCTTCGCGTCAAACGCAAAGAGGACCCACTGGCGCGGCTCGTGGTCCATCGTCAGGTAGATACGACCCTGGTGCACGACCGGTGAGGCGCCGGCTCCGATATCAGAGAGGTCTGTCGGCGGGATGACATCCCCCGGTGCGCCGCGCGACACGGTCTCGTTGCGGACCGTGGCCACGGTCGTCGGCGCCGTCGGGAGCGGGACTTCCCGCTGCCAGACGATCTTGCCGTTGAAGTCCACCGCGAACAGCCCCGCGCTGGCGTGGAAGACATACACGCGCTCGCCGTCGGTCACCGGCGTTTCCGAGGCGTAGGTGTTGTCCAGGTACTTCTTCTCGAGGGGCAGACCCTCGCGGAGCTGCACGGCCCACTTCATCTTGCCGGTCTTGAAGCTGAAGGCGTAGAGCATCCAGCGCCGGGGAATCTTGAAGTCCGGATCCTTGCCCGTGCCGATGGCCGCTTCCTTCTTCTCGGTCTTGTCGGCATAGACACCGGGCGTGACGCCGCGGGGCGTATCGTGGCCGGCGCTGATCGCCGTCGAGACGAACACGTAGTCTCCCCACACCACCGGCGAGCCCCAGCCGAGGCCGGGAATCTCCGCCTTCCACGCGACGTTCTTCGTGGCGTCCCACGACTCGGGGAGTGCCGGGTCGTCCGGGATGACGCCCCCGGTCGTGCCGCGGAACTGCGGCCAGTTGTCGGCCGGTCCAGCGGCGGAGGCCGCCACGGGAACGATCAGCAGTGCGGCCAGGAGGAGTACGCGCATCAGTCTCGCCTCACAAGTGACAGGAAATGGCGCCCGGCGGCCAGGCGCGGCGACGCCAAGGATAGCCGAGAAGCCGGCGGGTCACACCGGTTACCAGGGCAGAGGGCTGCCGTCGAAATTGAAGAAGTGCCCGGAGGTCGCCGGAGTCAGCCCGGCAATGATGGCGCGCATGCCTCTGACGCTTGCGGACGGTTCCACTGGAGCGCTCGGGCCGCCCATGTCCGTCTTCACCCAGCCTGGGTGCATGGTGACGGCCTTGATCCCCCGGCCCGCGAGGTCAATGGCCAGCGATTTCGTGACGGCATTGGCGCCGGCCTTCGTCGCTCGGTACCCATAGACATTGCCGGACGTATTGAGGGCCATGGACCCCAGCTGGCTCGAGACGGTGGCCACGGTTCCGCCCGCCGCCTCGAGGTGCGGGGCGAAGGCCTCGGCCATCTTCATTGGGCCCATGACGTTCACGCGGAACATGGTCAACCAGCCATCGAAGTTGGACTGCCCGAATCCTCCAGCCTGGCGGTCGCGGCCGGAGGTGGGAGAGCCGCTGCTGCCGGCGTTGTTGATGAGGAGGTCGAGTCTCGTTCCTGCGAGCAGGGCGGCGACCTGGTCGATGGTCGCGTGGTCTTCCACGTCGAGCACGTGCAGCGTGACTCGTCCTCCGGACGAGGTGGCGAGTGTCTGCAGTTCGGTCGCGGCGTCAGGGTGCCGGCACCCCGCGATGACGTGCCACCCTTCGGCGGCATACTGGCGGACGAATTCCAGGCCAATGCCCCGGTTCGCTCCCGTTACAAGTACGTCTGGCATGGGGTGGATAGTAGCGGATCGGCCAGACCGTGCCCGAGCGGCACGGCCCTGACGGCAGCACCCGGCTGAAGCTGGGCGGGCGCACCCACGCTCGACGGGGTGCCGGTTCAGGACCCGTGCGGGTCCTGTCGGCGAGACAGGAGTTCCTGGATTCCCGCGCGAAGGCCGGCCCCGAAGCTGGACGCCTGGCGATAGACCCCTTCCACGAGATCCATGGCAACCCGGGCACCCCTGGTGGCGCGGTCGACTTCCCAGCTGACGGTGCTGAGCATGTCCTGCACGGTGACCGCCACACGCTCGACCTCGCGTCCGACGCGGTCTGCGCGACCAGCGATGGTGTGGAGGTCTGCCAGCATGGCGTCGGTGCGTGCCATGAGTCCCTGCCAATGGGTGGCCTCAAGGCGGGACATCTCCCGGGAGAAGCGCGCGAACTGGCGGTGCGCCCAGACGGCGCCTGCAATCAGCAGCAGCAGGTGTGCGATGGACGTGCCCGCTACGATCCAGAGAACGAGGTGCGTGCTGTCCAAGGTCGCCATGGGAACGCTCCTTCCAACGAATCGCCCTGTCTCAGACTGAGCAACAGGTGTGCCACGGGCGCAGCCATTGGTGGGAGCCCCGGCCGTGTGTGAACTCCCAACGGCGTGGGAAAATCCCAGCGCCTCCGCTGAACGATCCGCGGCGATACGGCGCGGCATCGCCTGGTCTTTGGCACACGGCGTGCTGCGTCAGATCAGTGAGACGCGGATACGCGCGTCCGCTGCAGAAAGCGAGGACAGCCATGGGCGATCACGACAGGCGAGGTAACGAAGGCGCAGGCTCGGCTGGGTCCGCAGTGTTGTGGTTTGCCGTTGGCGCGTGCGTGGGGGCCGCAGCGGGAGTGATCTTCGCCCCGGCGGCCGGGCGCGAGACACGCGCAAGCCTGGGCCAGCAGGGTCGTACGCTCGCCGACGAGTGTGGTGAACGGGGCCGCCAGGCGGCCAGCGCGCTCATGGACCAGGGCCGGCAACTCTGGGAGGAGTGCGGCGAGCGCGTGGTGTCGGCGATGAAGCGGGCGGGCGAGGGGGCGCCGGTGCCGCCGCCTGCCGCCGGTGACGGCGGACAGACGACGTAGCGCCGGGCGGGTCGACGGTTGGGCTATCGCTTGCCCGGGTCGGGCTTATTGAGCGTGGCCGGGATGTCCACCATCAGATGGGCATCCTTGTCACCCTCGACGCCCGAGTATTCCATCAGCTCAAAGCCTTTCTCCTTGATGCGCTTGAGCGTGACGCCGGCCGTCCACGGCCGTGAGTACACCTTCGGGTCCTCGAGCGTTGTCGAATACTGGATGGTGTCGTGGTCGACCCACGTCCAGCGCTCGGTCACCTTCACGTCGCTGGACGCGAAGTCGCCCGCAACCGAGAGGCGCACGCGGTCCGTGATGTTCGAAACCTGAACCACGAGCGTGGTGCCCTCCCAGTGGGCGCGCGAGCTGCCGAGCCAGAGCTTCACGTCCTGGTCCGGCTGGGGTCGCCCGTCGAGCGGCACATACCGGAACTCATGCTGGGCCTCATAGAGGAACAGCACGGCGCCGTCGGACTGGGCGATCTGGAATGGATTGACGAAGTAGAAATGGACGCGGGGGACGCCGTCAGGCCAGCCCCGGTTGCGCGTGTCCACCTGCGCGTTATTCGGAGAGGCCACGAAATTGCCGACCTCATCGCGCCGCACGCGCGCCCAGGGGAGATACGGAATCATGCCGTCCGGCGGGTCGAGGACGACGCCCTTCCCCGGGCGCCGGTTCATCACCGAGACCGTGTTCTCGACGAACAGACCGCCGCTGCCGGCCATGCCCTCCATCTGGTAGTAGCCGGAGATGTCGGGCTGGCCATCCTTCAGTTTGGCCGGCTGCCAGGACTGGGCCAGCAGCGAGATCGCCGAGAGGGCGGCACCGCCGACAACGAGAGCGATGCGTGCGCGCATGAACAGGGCTCCATCGCGGGCGTTCACTTCCGGTCCGGGAGTTCGAAGACGTAGATCTGGCTGCCGCCGCCTGGCTGGTAGACGTCAGGCGTCAGGGCCCCGGTCAGCGCCTTCATCACCACCACGCCCGTCGTGACGGCCACGAACTGCTTGCCGCCGGCCGTGTAGGTGATGGGGAAGCCCTGGACGGGCGCACCGAGGCGGGTCTGCCACAGGAGCTTGCCAGTCTTCACGTCGTAGGCGCGGAAGTAGCGGTCCAGGTCGCCCACGAAGACCAGGCCGCCGCCGGTGGTGACCGCGGCCGTCAGGAAGATGGCGCGCTGCTTGACGCTCCACAGTTCCTTCATCGTCTTCACGTCAAACGCGGCGAGCTTTCCGACCATGCCGTTGGTGCCGGGCATCTCGAACGCCGGACCGCCGCGCCCGGCACCCATGCCGCCGCCGCCTTCCTTGAACTCGACCTTGCCACCCGCGATGCGCGCACAGGCCTGCTGGAGGGGGAGGATGAGCGCGCCGGCTTCGGGACTGTACGCCCCAGCCGTCCAGTCCTTGCCCCCGAAGTTGCCCGGGCAGGCCGCCACGACGTCGCCGATCTTCGCCTCGAGAATGTCCGACCGGTACTGCACGCGGCCATTCTTCCGGTCGATGCGGTCGTAGACGTCCTGGTACACGGTCTCGGTCAGGTCGAGGTACTTACCCGTCTTGCGGTCCAGCTTCCAGAGGATGCCGTCCTTGCCGACGGTGAAGAGCACCTTGTCGGGACCGACGTCGATGAGGATCCGCTCGAACACGACATCCATGTCGAGCGACTCACCGGGCACGTGCTGGAAGTACCACTGCATCTTGCCGGTCTTGGGATCGAGCGCCAGCGTCGAGTTTGTGTAGAGCGCGGCGTCCTTGGCCGACATGCCGCGGCTGGCTGCCACCCACGGCTTGGCCTGGGCCGTGCCGATGTAGAAGAGGTTCATCTGCGGGTCGTAGCTGCCGGGAATCCACGCGTCGGATCCGGCGCGGAATTCGGGCGCCATCTTGCCCCACGTCTCGCTGTTCGGGTCGCCGGGCTGGGCGATGGTCTGCGTCCGCCACAGTTCCTTCCCGGTGTCCGCGTCGTGGCCTGTAATGAAGCAGCCTTCCTTCTTGTACTTCTCACAGCCATTGATGCCGCTGACGACGACGCCCCCCGCGATGATCGGGCCGCTGGTATGCGTGAAGCCCTTCTGCCAGTCGGCCTTGACCGTCTTCCAGACTTCCTTGCCCGTGCGGGCATCGACGGCGACGATCGACGCGTCGTAGGTCGCCATGTACAGCTTGTCCTTGTAGATGGCGATGTTGCGCGTGGCGCCGCCGAGCGTCATCGAGTTCGCCGGGTACTTGTAGGCGTACTCCCAGATGAAATCGCCCGACTTCGCGTCAATGGCCTGGATGACGTTCTGCGGGTTGATGAGGTACATGATGCCGTCGTGCACGAGCGGCGTCGCCTCGTTGTTGCCTTCCTTCATCAGGAGCGACCACGCCATCCGCAGGTTGCCGACGTTCTCGCGGGTGATCTCCTTGAGCGGGCTGTAGCCCTGGCCGTCGAGGGTCCGGCGCCAGTTCAGCCAGTCTCCGGGCGGCGGCGCCTGCAGCATCTGCTCGGTCACCGGCGTGAAGTTCTGGACCGTCTTGTTCCTGGCCTGCGCGCCGAACGTCATCGCGGCCTCCGCACCGCGAGGGAGGCCACCGCTGCCGGGTTCCTGAGCGGCAGGGCGCTGCGCTGGCGCCGCGCCCGCCTGAGCGGCCGGGGCGGCCGCACCCGCGCCGGGCTTCAGGACGACGGCCGAGTTTGCGGCCAGCGCCTGCGCGCCCGCGGCATGCCCGTTTGATTTCAGGATGTAGGCGACGACGCTCAGATATTCCGCGTCGCTCAGGCTGCCGGCCTCACCGGGCGGCATGTTGCCCTTGATGTGCGCGAACAGATCGGTGGAGGTCTTGGCGCCCCAGACCTCCTGGAACGGCTGCCCCGTCAACTCTGGGCCATGGGCACCGCCCTGCAGGGCGCCGCCATGGCAGTTCGTGCACTTGGCATCGTAGAGGGACTTGCCGGCGGTGGCCTGGGCGTCCGTGTAGCGGCCCGCGCCCTGTTGCGCGGATGGGGCCACCGCGCCCACGAGGGCGGCGAGGCCTGTAGCGGCGAGGCCGAAGAAGGCAGTGCGAACCATTCGAGTCACGTCGGATCTCCTGAAGCTAAGGCCGGGCCAACGCGGGCTCCGGCGCACACAGAGTTATACACCTCGGAGCGGCCGAGGCGCGGGGCTTTCATGGGATACTGCCGCCCGCATGTCACTGGTGTCGAAGCTCCCGTCAGTGGGCGTCACGATCTTCACGGTGATGTCCAAGTTGGCCAACGAGACGGGCGCGATCAACCTCTCCCAGGGCTTCCCGGATTTCGACTGCGACCCGGCGCTGGTGGATTTGGTGGCCGAGAAGATGCGGGCCGCACACAACCAGTACTGCCCGATGCCAGGTCAGCTGGCGCTCCGCGAGGCGCTGGCCATGAAGATCGAGCGCCTGTACGGCCACCGGTACGACCCGGTGACCGAGATCACCGTGACGTCCGGTGCGACGGAGGCGTTGTTCTGCACGATCACCGCACTCGTCCATCCCGGTGATGAAGTGGTCGTCTTCGAGCCGGCCTATGACTCGTACGTACCGGCAATCCAGCTGTCTGGGGGCCGCCCGGTCTTCGTCACCCTGCGGCATCCGGACTACCGAATCGACTGGGATGAGGTGCGGCGGGCCATCTCACCGAAGACGAAGCTGCTCATTCTGAACTCGCCCCACAACCCGACCGGCACAATCTTCGGTCCAGAGGACCTGCGCGCACTCAAGGACGTGCTGACCCGCACCGATGCGTGGGTGGCCTCGGATGAGGTCTACGAGCACATCGTGTTCGATGGGGGCCGCCACGAGAGCCTTGCGCGTGACCCTGACCTCGCGGCCCGCACCATCGTCATCAGCTCCTTTGGCAAGACGTACCACACGACCGGCTGGAAGGTCGGCTACACGGCGGCGCCGGCCGCCGTCACGAAGGAAATCCAGGGAGTGCACCAGTGGGTCACGTTCACGGTGAACAGTGCCATCCAGTTGGCCTACGCGGACATCGTGAATGACGATCCCGACTGCGCGGCCCTCGCGGGTTTCTATCAGGCCAAGCGCGATCTGTTCCTCGAGATGATGCGGGGCTCCCGCTTCCGGCCGCTGCCGAGCGCTGGGACGTTCTTTCAGCTCATGGAATACGGAGACATCACCGGGGAGCCTGATCGCGAGTTCGCGATCCGGATGACCAAGGAGCACGGCGTGGCGTCCATTCCGCTGTCGCCTTTCCTGCACACGACCACCGCGGGAACTGTCCTGCGGTTCTGTTTTGCCAAGAAGGACGCCACACTGCGGGCGGCCGCCGAGCGGCTGTGCCGGATTTGAGGAGGAGGAAGACCATGTCATGGATGCGCGTGTCGTGCCTGCTGGCGGCGTCGTGCGTGTTTGTCTGTGCCTCGGCGCCTGATCGCGCCGTCAGGGCCCAGAGCGCACGCCGGTCCGTCTGGGACGGTGTCTACAGCGCGGCGCAGGCGGCCCGCGGCAAGGAGGCCTACCAGAAGCACTGCGCCGGGTGTCACGGCAACAACCTGGAGGGGCTGGGACTCGGGAATGGACCCGCGCTCCAGGGGCAGCGGTTCGTGGAGACGTGGGAGGGCAATCTCTTCGCGCTCTTTGACTTTATGCGGTCGCCGATGCCCCGCGCCGAGGATGTCGTGGTGCCCGACCCGGCCGTGCTGGACACACTGGCCTATGTGCTCGCGCAGAACGGCATGCCCGCCGGCAAGGATGACGCGAAACAGGGGGAACTCGCGCTGGTCACCTTTGTCGGGAAGAACGGGCCGACCGAGGTCCGCGACAATGCCCTCGGCCGGACGCTGGGGTGTCTCGAGGCCGGGCCGAACAACACGTGGGTGCTGAGCAAGGCCACCGCGCTGTTGAAGAGCCGTGACGGACAGGCGTCGTCCGAGACAGAGCTGACCTCGATGAAGAGCGAGAAGCTGGGCACGGCGGCCTTCACGCTGCTGGATGTGTTCCCCGCGCCAGCCGAGCATAAGGGCCACCGGATGGAAGCCAAGGGCATCGTCATCAAGGCGACCAACAGCATCAACGTGACATCGCTGCAGATGGTCGACACGACCTGTGGGCAGTAGCCGGGGCCGTGTCGAACTGCTGCTTCGGCAGCTGGATCAGGCCTATGACGCGAAGAGCTGGCACGGCACCAACTTGCGCGGCTCGTTGCGCGGTGTGTCTCGTGCGCAGGGCGCCTGGCGTCCGGCGCCGGACCGTCACAATATCTGGGAAGAGCTGGTGCACGCGGCCTACTGGAAGTACGCTGTGCGGCGCCGGCTGACTGGCGAGGCCCGCGCCAGTTTCCCGCTCGAGGGCTCGAATTTCTTTGCGCGGCCAGAGCAAGGCACTGAGGCGGAGTGGAAGCGCGATCTGGCGCTGTTGCGGGACCAGCATCGGCAACTGCGCGCAGCCGTGGCCGGGCTCCCGGATGCCGCACTCGACCGCTGCCCGGCGGGAGGCGAGACCCGAACGGTGGATCTCGTGTCGGGCGTGATCGCACACGACCTCTATCACGCGGGTCAGATTCAGCTCCTCAAACGCCTCGCACCCCGTCGGTATACTTAGATATGGCCGCGACCCCTTCAACGATGCTGCCACTCGGTACGCCGCTGCCCGCGTTCCGGTTGGCCGACGCTCACGGCACGATCGTGTCCAGCGCGGAGTTCGCCGGCGCGACGGGCGTGCTGGTCCTGTTCGTCTCGGTGCACTGTCCGTTCGTGAAACTGATTCAGGCGGAGGTGGGCCGCGTGGCCGCGGACTATCTGCCGAAAGGGGTCCGGATCGTCGCCATTGGTGCCAATGACCTCGCGACGCATCCGCAGGACGGTCCCGAGGGGATGAAGGCACAGGCGGCCGCGCACGGGTGGAGTTTCCCGTATCTGGTCGATGACTCGCAGGTGGTCGCCAAGGCCTTCAAGGCCGCGTGCACCCCCGATCTCTTCCTGTTCGATGCACACGGCGCGCTCGCGTATCGGGGCCAGTTCGATGGCGCGCGTCCGGGCAACGGCGTCGCGGTCACCGGCGCGGATCTGCGTACGGCGCTCGATACGGTACTCGCTGGTCAGGCGGTCTCGCCGGAGCAGCGGCCGAGCATCGGCTGCAACATCAAGTGGCGCGCCGGCAACGAGCCGGACTACTACCACGCGTAAGCCTCCAGCCCTGGCTATTGCTCGGGCGGTTCCGCGAGCAGTTCCCGGATCTCCTTGTGATAGCGGGGGAGTGCCTCCTCCTCGAAGCCGACAAAGGTGAAGCGGATGTAGCCGTCTTTGTCCACGAGCACGGTCGTCGGGAGCGCGTGCCCACGAAAAGTGCGGAAGGCGGCACCCTGCGGGTCCATCAGGACACGGATCAGCGGTTCCCGGCCCTTGAAGAAGGCATCCACCTGCGCGCGCGTCTCGCCGACGTCGACAGCCAGCACCTCGAACCCCTGCTTCTGGTACGTGCGCAGCATGTCGTCGTAGGCCGGCAGCGACACCCGGCAGGGGACGCACCAGGTCGCCCAGAAATCCACCAGCACCACTCGGCCCCGGAACGCTTCCAGCCGCACCGCTTTGCCGGTGCGATCGAGGAGCGCGAGCGGCGGCGCCATCGGCGCGGGCTCCTGTGCGAGTGGGGCACCGGCCGAGGTCGCGACAAGGAGGCCCGTCAGCAGGAGCGTGAGCCAACGGCGTGCCCGGGGCGTCATAGGCAACCTGTCCGGGCAATGTCGAGCGATACCGCAATGTACTGGGAGACTTCGCCGCGGTTAAATGGGTTCCTGGCCGCCCACGCAAACTCCTTGGGTCCGGCGAGGACCTGCCCACACGCCAGGAGGAGGTCGCGCCAGCGGTCGTCGAGCGGGTACGGCCGAACAGCCACGGAGATGTGGTGAGCGGCCAGATAACGGTGCAGGTGCCACGCGGTTGGCGAGAGTTCCTCGGCCAGTCTGTCGTTCGCAAGAAATGGTCGGGAGAGCAGGAAGTACGACTGAGATGCGGGGAGTACCGCGCCGCCGGCTGGCACGATGCGGTCGATCCACCGCGCTTCCTCGTATCCATTCGCTGACCGGGCCATGACGCGATCACGGGCGGCGGCGCTCAGCGCGCCCGGCGCGAGTTGCGCGGCAAGCATGCAGGCCGCCAATGCGACGACCGTTGACTGCGCCAGCAAGACGCGATCAAAGAGCCAGTCGAAGCGCAGCGACCCGGCCATCGTCGCCGCCGCAATGCTCCAGAGGCAGGCTTCGAGAAAGAACCGCGGCGTCAGTTGTGAGAGCGCGATCATCGGGATTACGCCAATCGCCAGGCCCGTCAGGAGCAGCCGGGTCTTCTGGTTTCCGCTCCGCACCAAGCCTGCCAGCAGTACTGCGACACCGAGCGGTTCAGACAGGCGGGATGGAGTCACGGTGCCCAGGAGGGCGAAGGGCAGGCGCACCAGTCTCTCCATCCACGACAGCGGGAGATCGGTGCGGAGGCGTTCGGCCATCCAGATCAGGGCCGGGTCAGGGTGCGCGCTGAAGTGTTCCAGGAAGGGCGACAGCGGATCCCCGTAGAAGCGCCAGTTGCGCAGGTAAATCGGCATGGCCAGCACCGCCACGCAGGCGACGGCAATTCGCGTGGCCGCCGCCAGGCGGCCTGAGCGCGCTGCGGCCACAAGTCCCATGGCGAGGACGACGCTGCCCGAGAGGAGGAACGAGTACTTGCAGGCCATGGCGAAGGCCATCGAGCCGAAGGCCAGCGTGGCTCGTCGGGAGTCGAAATCGTCCCAGTGTTGAACAATCACGATGAAGGCCACTGTGAGTGCGGCGGCCGGGAGTACCTGGAATTTCTGCGTGGACACCAGGCCCAGCATTGCCGGGCAGGCCAGAACGCACAGCATTCCGCGGATGGCGGCGAGCCTGTGTTTCGCGGAGTCGGCAACAGCCGCAGCCGCGATCACGAGTCCGGCGAATTGCAGGTTCGCGGCCAGGGTGTCGGTGCCCGTGGCCAATCCGATCATCGTGAGGCCTTCCCCGAGTCCGAGCAGTCGGGCATGCAGCAAGTCGGTACGCGGATAGGCGCCACCGTGGCGCAGCCAGTCGAGCGGGATGGCGAGGTACACGTGGAGCGAGTCGATGTCGGTGGGCGGCGCCAAGGCCGTCAGGCCCAGTGCGACGAAGACGACGCCCCCCACAATCACCATCAGACGAGACAGCCCCGTCAGCGCTCGGAAGTCCGCCGACCAGCGATGGCGGTGCGTACGTCCCGTTCGCGCCCATGCGCAGCACTGCGCCAGGCCCGCGAGGGCGAGTGCCGCGCCTCCGACCCGCAGGACCCACACGTTGGCCAACTGTGCCAGCGCCAGAGTGTGGGCGATGGCGCCGGCTGAGCCGGCAGCGAGCACAAAGCCCCCGCAGTCATCCAGCCGTCCCGCCGCCGGCCCCACGAGCATGCGCGCCATGCGTGAGCCGAGCCACGCCAGACCCGCGGTCATCAGCAGGGCGACGAGGGTGGCGGCTGGAGGCGGCAGAAGGAAATGGTTCACGGGCGGCCGGAGCCCAGGGTCACCGCTCACCACGAAGGAGGCGTGACCAGCCGTCCCGCGCACGAACCGCCTCAAGCGGCACGGGCGGTTCTGGCGCACTGGGCAATGGCGCCAGCTGCAAATGCCACCAGCCGACATCCCGCCAGGCTCCGAATTTGAAGCCGACACCGGTGTAGACGCCGACCAGCCGGAAGCCCATCGATTCGTGCAAGCCGACGCTGGCCGCATTGGGAATGGCGATGCCGGCGTAGGCGTTCAGATGTCCCTGCGCGCGGAGCACGGCGAAGAGCGACGTGTAGAGCGCGCGCCCCAGGCCTCGCCCCTGGCAGGCGTCGTCAATGTAGACGGACGTGTTGACGGACCAGCGATAGCCGGCGCGGACGTGATGCTGGCTGGCGTAGGCGTAGCCTTCGACCCGGCCGTTCAGTTCAGCGACCAGCCAGGGATAGACGGGGAGTGTGGAGGCGATACGCCGGGACATCTCGTCGGGTCCCGGCGCGACTTCTTCGAAGGAGGCCGCCGTGCGTTCGACGCCCGGCGCGTAGATGGAGGCCACGCGGGCGGCGTCCGCCTCCGTGGCGAGCCGGATCACCAGCTGGGTGGCCGACACCGGCTACTTCTTCTTCGGCCGCCTTGCGCGCTTGGGCGGATTGTCCAGCGTGTGGAGCAGGATCTCGGCCGCGACCTGGGCGCCATTGGTCTCCGGCTTCTTCTTGATCTTCGGCTGGGCGAGCAGCTTGTCGAGCTGCGCATCGATCTTGCCGGAGAACAGCGTCTCGTGATCAATCGAGGCCTGCCGCAGGAACTTCGGCATCTCGCGCAGCAGCACGTCGTACTCGGGGAAGTGTCCGCGTGGCGTGTGCAGGAGCGCCGTGTCGTTGGCGATGCACTCCGAGATGATGCCGTAGCCGGGCTTGCTCACGACGGCCTCGGCCGTGGCGACCAGATCCTCGTACCGGATGCCGGCGTCGTAGATGGCCTGCTCATCCAGGGTGATGAAGTTGCCCTTGCGTTCGTCCAGCTCGCGCCGGCGCCCGAGTGGCACATTGGCGGTGGTGACGAACGTGTACTTCTTGGACTTGCCCAGCGCCTCGGTGTCGAGTGACGGCAGGCCGTACCCACCAAACGAGAGCAGCACGATGGGCTTGGTCGCCGGAATCTTCAGCGCCTTGCAGACTTCCTTGGGCGTCTTCTTGGCGTGGCGCGCGATGAACGGGATGTCGCGGATGTTGCCGATGTGCTGGAAGCCGCCCCACATCGGGAGTCGCAGGCCCATATAGGTCTTGGCGTAGGCCTGGCGCACCGCGGGCAGCAGGTTCGGGGCGAGACGCGTCCGCGGATAGTCCGCGTAGATCCAGTCCCACGTGAAGTTGCCGATCGCGACGGTCGGAATGCCGGCGGCCGCGCCCACGGAACTGGCCAGGGGCGGGATGTCGCCGACGACCAGGCCGGCGTCCATTTCACGCAGGGTGCGGGTCTCGCTGGCCGCGCGAGAGACCATGTCGGCGTGAAACGCCGAGGCCCGGCGGACGCTATCGGCCTCGTCGAGGGTCAGGCTGTCCAGCTGGACGACGCCTGTGTCGGCCTCGAGATGGCTGTACGCGATGCGGCCCTTCACGGAGGCGTCAAACAGCCACCGCGGGGCGGCCGTCCGCACGCCGATGCGCGTTTCTGGGCGCTGCTCGAAAATTGCGTTGATGACTTCGATCATGCGGGAGGCGTGGCCGAACCCGTGACCGGAGATATAGAAGACGATGGCTGAGGACAAGCTCGAACAGTCTATCAGCTAAGATGCGTTCGTGGACGAACGACAGTTCTTTACCGAGAAGCCCGAAACCCGGCCCGGCCGGTTCCAGTGCACCCGCTGCCGGCGGACCAATGAATTCCAGGTCCGGTGGATCCGGCGGACCCGCAAGGCCCAGCTGCCCGGTGGGGCCGATGAACGGGCCCGTGCCATGTTCAACAAGCTCAAGGATCACCTGGTCCGGCTGGATGAGCATGTGACATGCCCTGAGTGCCGGACCCGCTTCGAGATCCCCTCCCACCAGAACGTGGTCTTTCTTGAGCAGTACGAAGGGCTCCCGAAGGATGTGGAAGAGGACGAGGACCTGGCGTAACCGCGGGTCCTGTCCGCGAACAGCCCCACCGGGTGCTCGACCACGTGCATCCGCCACGGGAGAGGTCTTGCGCGCCCGTTGGGGCACCCCGTTCGCGGCCACCCGCGGCGGGCGTCGCTCCGCTCACCAGACGAACGGAATCAGGCGCCAGCGGACGGCCTTGCGGTACTCCTCATAGGCCGGTCCGGCCGTCGCTTCGAGTGACCATTCCTCCAGGGGAATCGCGAGGATGAGGTAGAGGCAGGAGACGACGGCGAAGACACCACGCGCGGCGGTCATCGTGGGCTCTCCCAGCACCATCAGCACCCAGCCCAGATAGATCGGGTGGCGGACCAGGCCGTAGACGCCCGTCGTCTTGAACACGGCGGGTCCCTCGGACCGGGCCGGACCCTCCAGCTGTCTGACGCCGGCGAGCTCCAGGACATCGATCGCCCCGGCGCCGAAGATCGTCAGCAAGACCCCTGCGACCTGCAGGGCGCGGCCGTCCCAGGCGGCGGGGCCCCGCACCTGCCACCAGACGCCCAGCACTGGTTCCCAGGCCCAGCAGATGCCGATGAACAGCAGGCTCGCAATCCAGACAAAGACTGAGCGCTCGAGTGTGGGCCCGGCCCAGCGTCGGATGAGCTGGCGCACGCCCAGGCGGGCGAAGACGGAGTGGTGGAGGGCAAATGCCGAGAAGAGCGCCACGTTGTGCAGCGCCGCCGGCCACAGGCGGGCATCGAGCGGGTAGCTCTGCCAGCGGACGAGAAAGCTCCAGCCGCTCCAGCCCAGCGCGCCCACGAAGAGCGCGGCACCCGTCCACGCGAAGATTCGGGCGCCGGCAGGGGGTCGCATGCGGTCCGTATTATAGTGACCCTCCCCATGGCGCTTCCTCGCGTCGTCATCAGCGGTATCGGCGTTGTCTCGACATTCGGCGTGGGCCGCGAGCGATTCTGGGAGCACGTCAGCACGGGCCAGAGCGGCACAAAGGCCATCACCCAGTTCGACGCCTCCACCTATCCCTGCCAGGTCGCCGCCTGGGTGCCGCCTGTGTCGGCGGACGATGCGCCGGTCCTTGAGGGCGATGCGGACCTTGCCCAGCGCGCCGATCCGCGCCGCTACTCACGGGCGGCGCTGTTTGGCGTGGTCGCGGGCCGAGAAGCCTGGCGCGACGCCGGTCTCCGCGCGGGTGAGCCCAACGCCGGCGTGATCATCGGCAGTGGTGGTGGCGGCATCGATGTCGGCGAGAGCCAGTACCGGGACTTCTTTCTGGAGGGCGGCAAGCATGTGACGCCCTATGCCATCGCGACCGGCATCGCCGGCATGGTATCGAGCGAGATCTCCATCTCGCTCGGTCTGCGCGGGATCAGCCACGTGCTCTCGTGCGGGTGTACGAGCTCCACGGACGCCATGGGCTACGCGCTCGGGCTGATTCGTTCCGGGGAGTACGACGCCCTGCTGACGGGTGGCGCCGACGGCTGTGTGCTGCCCGGAATGGTCTTCGGTTTCTCGCGCATGCGGGCCGTATCCACGCATTTCAACGATCGGCCCGAAGCGGCATCGCGTCCGTTCGACCGGGACCGCGACGGATTCGTGCTGGGCGAAGGCGCGTGGATGCTGGTGTTCGAGCGGGAGGACCGGGCGCTGGCGCGCGGCGTGCGTCCCTACGCGGTGGTCGAGAGCTATGCGGCCACGTGTGACGCCTACCACCGCGTGCAGCTCGAGCCTGACGGCATTGAGATCATGCGCTGTATGAATTTGGCGCTCGATCGGTCCGGACGCCCACGTGAGACGATCGGCTACGTCAACTATCACGGCACCTCCACCCAGCTGAATGACGCCGTCGAGTCGCGGTCGGTGCGCAAGGTGTTCGGGCCGCTCGCCGATGGCGTCCCTGGCTCGTCGACCAAGTCGATGATCGGGCATCCGCAGGGCGCGAGCGGTGCGGCCGGAATTGTCAGTACCGCATTCGCCCTGTCGCGGGGCGTGCTGCCGCCGACCATCAACCTCGAGACGCCGGACCCGGCCTGCGACATGGACTTCATTCCGAACCAGCCCCGTGCAGTACAGATTGAGGCCGCCCTCTGCAACTGCCTCGGCTTCGGTTCGAAGAACAGCGCCATCGTCCTGGGGCGTGCGTAAGACAGCGCCCATGCCGGAGGTGGTGGTTGTGGGAGCCGGCCCCGCCGGCAGCATTACCGCGTTGCTACTGGCGCGTGCCGGCGTGCCGGTGCGCCTGCTCGACCGCGACATCTTCCCCCGTGACAAGCTCTGCGGCGACACGCTTAACCCCGGGGCGTGGGCGCTGCTCAGCGCGCTCGGACTCACGCCCCCGATTGCACGCGTGGCGCGACCGCTCCACGGCATGGTGGTCACCGGACCCGGACGCGCACGGGTCGAGGGAGGCTACGGCCCAGGCCTGTACGGCATGGCGCTGCGGCGCCGTGTGCTCGACGCGCTGCTCGTCGAGGCCGCCGCGCAGGCAGGCGTGATCGTGGAGACGGGTGTGCGGGTGGAGGCTCCCGTACTCGAGGGCCCCCGAGTCACCGGCGTCCGAGTGACGCACGGCGGACGCGCGCACGTCCTGCCGGCAGACCTCGTCGTGGCGGCGGACGGGCGTCACTCACGGCTGGCGTTCGGACTGGGCCTCTCGCGCTTCGCGGCGCGGCCTCAGCGCTGGGCCTACGGCGCGACTTATACCGGCGTGGCGGGCCTGGGCGACCACGGCGAGATGCACATCCGCACCGACGGCTACGTGGGCATCGCCCCATTGCCGGACGGCACCGCGAATGTGTGTGCCGTGCGTGAGTGGCGGCGCGGGGGCGCGCCGCTGCGCGGGGATGTGCTGGCCGCCGCACTCACGGCTGACGCGGCACTGGCCGGGCGGTTCGTGCACGCAGAGCGCCGTGGCTCCGTGAGCGTGCTCGGCCCGCTGGCCGTGGATGCGCGCGCCGCCGGTGTGCCGGGGCTGCTGCTCGCCGGCGACGCGGCGGGCTTCGTGGATCCGATGACTGGAGACGGCATGCGGTTCGCGATTCGTGGCGCGGAGCTGGCGGCCGAGGGCGCGCTGCGCGAACTCGGAACCGGCCAGCCGGGGTGGGCGTGGCTGACGGCCGCGCGGCAGCGCGAGTTTGGCGGCAAGTGGCGCATCAATCGGGCCCTGCGCGGGCTGGTCGCCTCGCCGGCGGGCGTCCGGTGTGTGGCCGCGCTGGCCGCGGGCTGGAGCGCGCCACTCTCTCCGCTGATTGCGCTGGCCGGCGACGTACCTGTGGCCCGCCGCATCGCCGCCGAGCAGGGGTGGCGCGGATGAGCCCGGCCATCGTCGCCGCGCTGGCCGCGGCGTTCCTGCCAATGGCGGCCGAGGCCCTGCGGTCGCGCGCGAATGAGCGGCACCTGCGCGCGGCGGGCGCCGTCGAGCCGTCCGGCGATGTGTATGCGCTGATGCAGTGGTCGTACCCGGGCGCATTCGTCGTCATGGCTGCCGCGGCGGTGCATGCAGGTGTGACGCGCCTCGACGCGTTGGGGCTCGCGCTCTTCCTCGCCGCGAAGGCGCTGAAGTACTGGGCCATCGGCACGCTCGGCACACGCTGGTCGTTCCGCGTGCTGGTGCCTCCGGGCTCAACCAGGGTGACCACGGGTCCCTACCGCTGGGTGCCGCATCCGAACTACGTGGCGGTGGCCGGAGAGCTCGTCGGATTTGCCGCGATGCTGAACGCCGGATGGCCCGGCGCCCTGGTGACCATCTGGTTCGTGATCCTGATGGGCCTGCGCGTGCGCGTGGAAGCACGGGCGTTGGCCGGCTGATTCACAAAGGCGGTTGGTATACTCCGCGCAGTGAGGCGTCCAGGGCGTTCGTGGGGACGACAGGCTGCGCTGGCGTGCGCGTGCGGGCTGCTGCTCGCGCTGGGCGCGGCTGCCCAGACACCCGCAGTCGACTCCGGGCTCACCGCGGCTCGCGCTGATATTGCCGCCGGGCGCTATCCCGAGGCCCTGAAGGGTCTGGCCGGACCGGCCGAGCGCGACCCTGCAGGCGATGCAGCTCTCGAACTGGGTCTGCTGCAGCGCTATCTGGGCCGGCGCGAAGCCGAACGGACGCTCGGAGTGGTCGTCGATCGCAACGCCACTGGCGAAACGCCACTGCGGCTTGCGCGGGCGGCGCGGGCGGCCCGCGCACTCGGGCGTTTCCAGGCGGCCAACGATCTCTATCGCGATGCCAGCCGTCTTGCGCCCGCCGACGTGCAGGTGAATACGGGCTGGGGTGAGCTCTTTCTTGAGAAGTACAGTCAGGCCGAGGCCGAGAAGTCCTTCAAGGCCGCGCTGGCGGCCAACGCTGCCTATCTGCCCGCCCGGCTCGGCATGGCGCGCGTCCTCGCTGAGACGAATCCACCAGACGCACGCAAGGCCATCGCCGCGATCCTCACAGAGCAGCCCGGGCACGTGGAGGCCCTGCTCCTTCTGGCCGGGCTGGAACTCGATGACGCGAAGCGTCCTGACGCGCGCGCGCTGGTGGCCCGGGCACTCGCCGCCAATCCAAACAGCCTCGAGGCGCGGGCGCTCGATGCCGCACTCCTCTATGTGGACGACCGGAGTGCCGAGTTCGAGCAGGCCGTGGCCGGAGCGCTCGCGCTCAATCCGCGCTACGCCGACATCTACCGCATTGCGGGTGAACACGCGGCACGGGCGTATCGGTTCGAGGAAGCTGTTGCGCTGACGCGCCGCGCCCTGGCACTCGACCCGGCGTCGGCGCGCGCCCACGCGATGCTGGGTACGCACCTGCTCCGCACCGGCGACGAGCCCGGCGCGCGTCAGGCGCTCGACACGGCATTCACGCTCGATCCGTTTGACGTCGTCACGTTCAATTCGCTGGCGCTGCTCGATACGCTGGACAAGTTCGTGACGGTGACCGAAGGTGACTTCATCTTCCGCTTCCACGCGGACGAAGTGGCCGTGATGCGCGAACACGCGCTGCCGCTGGCGAAAGAGGCCATGGCCACGCTGTCGCGCGCCTGGCGCTTCACACCGAAGGGGCCGCTGCTGGTGGAGATGTTTCCGCGGCACGACGACTTCGCGGTGCGGACGATTGGCCTGCCGGGATTCCTGGGCGCGCTCGGCGCGTGCTTCGGACGCGTGGTGACACTGGACTCGCCGAAGGCGCGTCCGCCCGGTGAGTTCAACTGGGGTGCCACACTCTGGCACGAGCTCGCGCACGTCATCACCGTCCAGCTCTCCGGCCAGCGCATTCCCCGATGGCTCACCGAGGGCATCTCCGTATTCGAGGAGAAGCGGGCGCGCCATGAGTGGGGTCGCGAGCAGGAACTGGAGTTTGCCGTCGCCCTGAATCACGGTACGGTGATGACGCTCAAGAATCTGAATGCCGGCTTCAGCGATCCCAAGACAATCTCGCTGGCCTACTTTCAGGCCTCGCAAGTCGTGGCGCATATCCACGAGACCTACGGGCAGGAGAAGCTCCGGGGGCTGGTGGCAGCCTATGCGTCGGGTGCCGACACCGACGCGGCCCTGAAGCAGGTGCTCGGCGTCACGATGGACGAACTTCAGACGGGTTTCGACGCGTTTGTCGCGCGCGAGTTTGGTCCACTGCGCAAGGCGATGGAGGCCCCCGAGGCCCTGGCCAAGGCCACGGGCGTGGAGGCGCTTGCGGCGCTGGAGAAGGCGCACCCTGGGAGCCTGCCGGTGCTCATGCGCCTCGGAGAGGCCTACGAGCAGGCCGGCAATGCGACCGCGGCCATGGGCATCTATGAGCGGGCGGCGGCGCTTGCGCCCATGGCGACGGGGAAGGAGAGCCCCAACGTCAAGTTGGCGAAGCTGGCCGTGGCGCAGAAGCAGCCGGACCGCGCCCTCGCGGCGCTTGAGGCGCTCTCCGCGGTCGACGCCAACGACATTGAATCCATGCGGACCTGGGCGGGGCTCGTCGCGACGAAGGGTGACCTGAAGAAAGCGGCCGCCGCGTACGGGCGCGTGGCCAGCATCGACCCGTTCGATCTGGATGCGCAGGCCTCGCTTGGCAACTATGCGCTGAAGGGTGGGGACGCGCCGGTGGCCATCCGCGCCTTTCGGTCCGTGTTGGCGGGAGGCACCGTCGACAAGGCCGCGGCGCGGACCTCTCTGGCGGAGGCGTACTTCGCGAATGGCCAGAAGGCCGAGGCCCGGAAGGAAGTGCTCGCCGCGCTCGAACTGGCACCCCAGTTTGAGCGCGCGCAGGACCTGCTGCTGAAACTCACGCAGCCGTAAGTCATCGCCCTGGCCGGGCCTATCGCGGCAGTGCGAAGACGAGGAGCGCGTTGCCCGCCCTGGGCCGCGGCACGTCAGGGATCAGCGTTTCCATGCGTGCGGGATCCAGCATTGGGCCACCCGTGCCGACAGGAACGGCGACGTATTGGCGTCCCCCGGCAGCGTAGGAAATCGGAAAGCCCTGGGCCGACGTGGGGGCACGGACCTGCCAGAGTGTGCGGCCATTCCTGGCGTCGAGCGCCAGGATGTGCCGGTCGTAGGTGCCGACGAAGATCAGGCCGCCGCCGGTGGCGAGGACTGAGGTCGTAAACGGCGCACGCTCATGGCGCTGCCAGAGGATTGTGCCCGCGGTGTCCACGGCCGTCAGGCCACCGAGCTTGCCCTGGCTGGTGGCGGGCAGATACCACGTCATCGGCCCCATACCCAGTCCGCCGCCTCCGGGGCGTTTCTCGACGTCTGTGAAGGTCGACGTCGAGCACGCCGTCATGAATGGGATGTAGAGGGCGCGCGCATCAGGGGAATACGCCATCGCCGGCCAATTCTTGACGCCGCCGGGTCCCGGGCACTGGTCAACGGGTTGGTTGGGCTTGGGCAGCGTCTCTTCGCGATAGCGCACGGCGCCCGTCGCCGGATCGACGATGACGAGATTCTGCAGGCCGAAGTCCGTGGCGTGCAGGATCTGGCCCGTGCGCCGGTCAATCCGCCACAGGATGCCGATCTTGCCCATCTTGAACAGCAGCTTCCGCGGGCCCTCATCCACCAGGACGCTCTCGAAGACCTCGTCGAGGTCGTGGGTTTCCCCGGGGAGCGTCTGTCGATGCCAGACGACTCGGCCCGTGTCCGGATCGAGGGCGAGCACCGTGTTCGAGTAGAGCGCCGCGCCGTCGGTGCCGCGCGCAAAGCGCGTCCAGGGTTTGGCCTGCGCGGTCGACCAGTACACGAGGTTCAGGTCGGCGTCGTAGCTGCCGCTGATCCACATCTCGGTGCCCGAGCGATAGAGCGGGTCGACGCCGGCCCAGGTCTCGTCTCCGGGCTGACCTGCGACCGGAATGGTGGGGGTCCGCCACTTCTCCCGGCCCGTGTCGGCATCAAGGCCCACGATGGCGCACTTCTCTTCGATGAAGCGCGCGCAGTTGGACAGTCCGACCACGATGGTCCCGTGCGCCGCCACGGGTCCTGCGACCAGTCGAAACCCCTGGTCCGCCTTCGCGGCCGGTGCGCGCCAGACCTGGTGGCCGGTCGCCGCGTCGACCGCGATCACCTCGGCTCCCCAGCTCATGTAGACCTTGTCGCGATAGAGGCTGAGGCCGCGCGCGATGGTCGTCGACCGTGGCGTCTGGGGCGGCACCGGGACGCGGTATTCCCACAGGAGATCGCCTGTCGCGCCGTCCAGGGCCTGCAACGTGCCGCCGGGATTGGGCAGATACATGACGCCGTCGTGCACGAGGGGCGTGGCCTGCTGCGTCCCCGGCTCCATGACCCATGACCAGGCGAGGGCCAGTCGCCCGACGTTGTCGCGCGTGATCTGCGACAGCGGACTGTAGCCCTCGCTCCTGGGCGTGCCTCTCCACGCAATCCAGTCGTCAGGTGCCGGTGCCCTGAGGGTGGCATCGTTCACCGGGCGGAACGGCCGCGCCTGCTGCGACCTGCCAACCGGCGCCAGCGAGGAGGTCGCCACGATGGCACACAGGATCGCGACCCGTGCACGACCGGTGCATGCGTGTCTGCTCATTGGACTCCATCCCACCAGTCCACCTGCTGGCGCTCTGGCCGGCGGAAGACCCACACGCCGGCGAGCCCGGCGGCAAAGCCCGCGACGTGCGCCCAGAAGGCGACGCCGCCCGCCATCTGCGCGTCGCTGCCGGACGTGGCGAGGCTGCCGAGACCGTTGATGAACTGCATCAGGAACCAGATGCCGAGGAAATACACGGCGGGAATCTCGATCACCCGAAAGATGATGATCAGGGGCAGCAGCGTGACGATGCGGGACTTCGGGTACAGCACGAAGTAGGCGCCCATGACGCCGGCGATGGCACCGCTCGCGCCCACCATCGGCACACCGGACCCTGGGTTCGCCCACACCTGAGCCAGCGCGGCGGCCACGCCGCACAGCAGGTAGAAGACGAGAAAGCGGCCGTGGCCCATGCGGTCCTCGACGTTGTCGCCGAAGATCCAGAGATAGAGCATGTTGCCGCCGGCGTGCATCAGCCCACCATGCAGAAACATGGAGGTGAAGACCGTGCCCCACGAAAAGTCCGCGGGCACCAGGCCGAAGAGGTAGATGACATGCTGGCCGGCGTCGCCGAGCCGCAACTGGTATGCGAAGACGAGCACGTTCAGCACGATCAGCGTGACGGTGACGTAGGGAGTCGTGCGGGACGGGATGACGTCTCGGAGCGGGATCACGGGCCTGCCCGTAGGGTACAGTAGCCGCATCGATTCCGGGGACGTGACGCTCATGACCTGCTCACAGTGCGGCGCAACCATCGCCGACAAGGCTCTTATCTGCTACAAGTGCGGCACGCAGACCACCGCACCACGCCATCAGGCGGCTGCCACCCTTACGACCCGACGGCGGGTGTGGCCTCTGGTCCTTGTGGCGCTGGTCGCCGTGGCGCTTGTACTCGCGTGGCGCGCGGGACTCTTCGGCGCTCGCTAGCGTTCCCGTCATGACCATGTCCGCGGCCGTGCCCTCCGCGCCCGCCCGTACCTCCGAGACGCGCTGGTGGGTGGTCACGGCGCTGTTGGCACTCGTGGCGTTCGCGCACATCCAGGACCGCGTCACGGCGGCTGGCGCACGCCGCTATGTCGCCGAGCAGCGACTCGCGCTCGATGGGCAGGGCGAACTGGTGCCGCCGGATCAGGCGATGCGGCCCGCCAATGCGCGCGCGGTGCGGGCCGGTCTCGCGGCCGCGTCAGGCGTCGTCCTGCTGAGCGGCGTCGCGCGTGTGATCGCGCTCCGGTCCCGGCGTCCCTCGTAGTACCCTCGTCCTCCGTTTTGGAGGTGTGCATGCGTGCTGGTTCCCGCGTTCTGTCCGTTGTCATGCTGGTGCTCGCGATGGTGGCATCGCCCAGGGCAGGCTCGTCCCGCGATGTCGAGCGTGTCACCCCGGCGCTTGACGCCATCCTCTCGGTCGACGCCAGGCTTGAGGTCGTCAAGCAGGACTACTTCGGCGCGGCCGAAGGCCCGGTCTGGGTGCGCGACGGCGGATATCTCCTGCTGAGCGATATGGCCGCAAACCGGATCTACCGGTGGGATCCCTCGAAGCGGGTGCTCTCCGTCCATCTCGAGAAGGTCGGCTTCAGCGCGATGGACCTGACCGACGTCCGCGTGCTCGACAACGGGCGCCTGCTGGTCGCGCTGCACGGCTCCAACGGCCTGGCGCTGGACCGCGAGGGCCGGCTGGTCTATTGCTCCCATGGAGGGCGGTCCATCGTCCGGGTGGAGAAGGACGGCACACGGACCACGCTCGTGGATCGCTGGGAGGGGAAGCGCCTCAATGGCCCGAACGATCTGGTCGTGAAGTCGGACGGCTCGATCTACTTCTCGGACATGGGGTCGCAGTTGCGTGGCGGGGCGGCCAAGAGTCCGGATCGGGAGATCGACTTTCAGGGCGCGTTCCGCTGGAAGCCGGACGGGACCCTTCAGGTGATCGCGAAGACGCTCACGAATGGCCTCGCATTCTCGCCTGACGAGAAATACCTCTACATGACGGGATCCGGCGGCGGCATCATGCGCCACGATGTGCAGCCCGATGGTTCCGTTGCCAACGGAAAGCTGCACGTGGACACGCGCAATCAGCCGCTCAAAGGTGGCCCCGATGGCATGCGAGTCGACAAGTACGGCTATATCTTTTCCTCCGGACCTGGCGGCGTCTGGATCGCGGCGCCGGACGGCACCCACATCGGCACCATCTACACGCCAGACAAGAACGCGAACGAGAACACGACGAGCGTGGCGTTCGGGGATGCCGACGGCAAAGGTCTCTACATCACCACCGTCCGGAGCATCTTCCACATCCGGATGAAGCGCTCGGCCTGGTAGCGGGCCTCCGGATCCCTGCGCTCGCTACTTCGTCGGGACGCGGAGCAGGCTGTGCAGCGTCCCGATGCATGCGTCCATGACGACCTGCAGTCCGCCGGCTTCGGCAATTCGCGCGGCCTCGTCACTGGCGATGCCGAGTTGCAGCCACAGCACCTTCGCCCCGATGCGGACAGCGGCCTCCGCGATGGGTGGCGTATCCTCCGCGCGCCGGAAGACGTTCACCAGGTCAACCGGCTCAGGGATGTCGTCAAGCGTGGCGTACGCCTGCTGGCCCAGGATCTCGGCCTCCCGCGGATGCACGGGAATCACCCGGTAGCCCACCTGCAGCAGCTTCCGCATGATGCCGTGCGACGAGCGCTCAGGGTTGGACGAGGCGCCGACCAGTGCGATGGTTCGCGTATCAGTCAGCAGCGCGCGGAGGAGGTCGTCAGACGGGTTCTGCCAGGCCATAGGCTTTGATTCTACGGGAGGAGCCGGTGCTATCCTGTGCAGCGGCCACGGCACCCGGAGGTCGCCGCGGACGAGGAGGACACATGAAGGGAATCGTGATCGGGCTCGCGCTCACCGTGCTTGGGGCCAACGTGGCGTTCGCCGACGCGCAGCAGGATGTCGTCGCGCTGGCGCAGCGGTTCATTGCCGCGCAGAAGACCTGCAACACCGCTGAGCTGAACAAGATGGTGGCGGACGACATGCAGTTCATCCACGTGGGCGGGATGACGCAGGATAAGACCACGTTCGTCCAGGGGGTCGGCGCGTGCGCGCTCTCGAACCTGACACTCGATGTGACGAAGGTCCGCCTCTACGGCGATACGGCCATCCTGCAGGGCACGCAGGTGCACACGCTGAAGAACGGCACGAGCGGCACGCTGATCGTGTCGCAGGTCTACGTGAAGCAGGGCGGCAATTGGAAGTTCGCGTCGCACCAGTCGACGGCGCCAGCCCCGCAGGTCTCGAAGAAGTAAGCCCGCCGGGCCCGTTCGGGCCTGGCGTCCAATCTGGAGGCGCTTCTCGCTCGCGAGAGCGCCTCCCGAGTCGCCGTCCTGCCAGGTGTGTCCGCGGGTGCTTCCGGTCCGCTTGGGCCGCTCGGCCTCGGTGCCGTCCCACCGGATTTCAGGTATTGGCCTCCCTGGACGCCCCTTCTAGACTCTGCCTGACTGTGAACACGGGCCCCTGTACAAACGGGCTTTCAGGAGGGCATCCAATGGGTATGACGGGACGACTGAGTCGGATTCTCGCAGCGGTGCTCCTTCTCCTGCCCGCGTGGGCGGGCGCGCAGTCGGCCACGACCGGTGCGATTGCCGGCGTCGCGCGTGATACCACGGGCGCGGTCCTTCCAGGTGTGACCGTCGAGGCCGCGAGTGCGGCGCTCATTGAAAAGGTGCGCGCAGCCGTGACGGACGCGCAGGGGAACTACAAGATCGTGGACCTTCGGCCGGGTCTGTATACGGTGACGTTCACGCTGCCGGGATTCACAACCTTCAAGCGCGAAGGACTTGAGCTGACGACCGGCTTTACGGCATCGGTGAATGCTGACCTGAAGGTCGGCAGCCTCGAGGAGACGGTGACCGTCTCGGGTGCCAGCCCTGTCGTCGACGTCCAGAACGCCCGGACCCAGAGCGTGCTCTCGAAGGAACTGCTGTACTCCCTGCCGACGACCCAGACCCTGCAGGGATTCGCGCAGCTGACACTGGGCGCCACGCTGGGATCGGCCGCGGCCCAGGATGTCGGCGGTGCCAAGGGAGAGCAGTCGGGCGCCGGGAACGGCTTCGCTGTCCATGGCGGCCGGCTGAACGACCAGCGCATCCAGCTCGACGGCATGATGATCAACTCCGTGGGCCTGGGGGCGGGTTCCGCGACGAACTCATCAACCTACTTCAACCGCATCTCGGTGGCCGAGACGGTGCTCGTCACCGGTGGCGCCACCGCCGATACCGAAGGCGGCGGCGTGGTGGTGAACAACGTCCCGAAGGACGGCGGCAACAGCCTCAGTGCGCTGATGGTGATCGAGGGCAGCGGTTCCGCGCTCCAGGGAGAGAATCTGTCGGCGGCCTTGAAAGCGCGGGGGCTCTCCACCGCGCCTGGGCTCCTCAAGCAGTACGACGCCGGCGCCGGAGTGGGTGGACCGTTGCGCCGGGACGCGCTGTGGTTCTACGCGGCGCACCGAGCGTGGGGCACGTACGCCACGCGGCCCGGCGTGTACAGCAACGCCACGCCGCACACCATGGTCTACACGCCGGACCTCGGTCAGCCCGCGTCGCGCCGCGCCACCCATCGGACCAGCGACGCCCGGCTGACGTGGCAGGCGACGCCCAAGCAGAAGGTGTCCGGGTTCTACCAGCTGCAGAACACGTGCAAGTGCGGGGACGCCCTCAATACAGATTCGCCTCCGGACGGTTCGCAGGGCGCTGACTACCCGCAGTTCATCGCGCAGGCCACCTGGAACTATCCACGGACGAACAAGCTGCTGTTCGATGCTGGCACGACCGTGCTGAACTCGCGGATTGTGGTCCATCGCTGGGGCGGGAGCCTGCCGACCGACGTGCCGATCACGGAGCAGACCACCGGCATCCAGTACAACGCCCGCGGCACGGCCGTCACCGGGAACAACAACTACACGGGTGGAGACGGGGCGCATCATCATCAGGCGAATCAGCGGGCCTCGATGTCCTACGTCACCGGGTCGCACGCGATGAAGGTGGGACTCCAGATGATGGAGGGGTGGCTGCTGACCAACCAGCAGCTGAACAGCATTCCCGGCCTGGGCCCGGTGAGCTACACCTTCCGGAACGGGGCGCCGGTCTCGCTGACGCAGTGGCGCTCGCCGTACGGCTTCCCGACGCACCTCGCGCCGGCCCTCGGCCTCTACGGGCAGGACCAGTGGACCATGAAGAAGCTGACCCTGAACATGGGCCTTCGGTTCGACTGGGATCGGGACTACGCGCTGGCCACCACGGTGCCGGCGATTCCGGAGTTCGGCATCGCGGACCTGCGATTTCCGGAGTCCCATGACTCCACCAACTGGAAGGATCTGAACGTGCGCCTTGCGGCCGCCTACGACCTGTTCGGCACCGGCAAGACCGCCATCAAGGGCTATCTCGGCCGCTACGTGCAGGTGGCGGGGCTCGGTGACGCGAATGGGCCTGCCAGCCGTATTGCCAACAACGTGACGCGCACCTGGACCGACGCGAATCGGAACTTCGTGCCGGACTGCTCGCTCTCGGACCCGCAGGCGAACGGAGAGTGCGGCCGCATCTCCAACCTGCTGTTCGGGCAGCCCTTCGCCACGACCACCACGAACCTCGAGACGATTCAGGGATGGGGCACGCGGCCCTACTCCTGGCAAGGGTCCCTCGCGCTGCAGCAGGAGCTGCGGCCGGGGATGGCCGTCAATGTCGCCTACTTCCGCACGGTCTACGGGAACTTCACCACCACGGTGAATACGGCCGTCAGCGCGTCGGACTTCACGCCCTACTGCGTGACGGCGCCTGCCGACACACGGTTGGGGGCGACCAGCGGCCAGCAGATCTGCGGGTTGTTCGATGTGGTGCCCGCCCAGTTCGGCCGCGTCACGAATCTGGTGACCTTTGCCAAGGTATTTGGCAAACAGCGCGAGCATTTCGACGGCGTCGATCTCTCGCTGAACACCCGGTTCGGCAACGGCGGTCTGCTGCAGGGCGGCGTCAGCCTGGGCCGCACCTTCACGGACAACTGTGATGTCGTGGCCGACAACCCGCAGGTGACCTTCTCGTCGCCCCGCATTGACGCCTTCTGCCATGTGGAGAACCCCTGGTCGGCGCAGACCCAGTACAAGTTCGCGGCCAACTATCCGCTGGGCTGGCAGGGGCTTCGTGTGAGCGGGACGTACCAGAACCTGCCGCCGGTGCCGCTGTCGGCGACCAATCCCTTCACCAACGCGCAGATCGCGCCGTCACTGGGCCGGAACCTCTCGGCAGGGGCCACAGGCACGGTGACGTTGCCGATTGTGCAGCCGAACACCGTATTCGAGGGCGGGCGCGTCCAGCAGTTGGACGTGAGGGTCAGCCGGATCTTCCGCTTCAAGACTGCGCGTCTGACGGCGAGCCTGGATGCCTACAACATCTTCAATGCGAACAATGTGCTGTCGGTGAATACCTCCTACGGGCCGAGCTGGCTCAAGCCGACGCAAATCATGGACGCGCGCCTGTTCAAGGTCAGCGCCCAGTACGAGTTCTGAAAGGGTCTCTGATGATGACGTCGATTGCAGGGCACCACCCCCGTCGGGTGGTCGCGGGTGTGTCGGTGGGTGTGGTGGCCGCGCTGCTCTTGAGCTGGGCAGCGCCGCGAGCGGGCGGCGCGGTGGAGGCACTCGACGACATTCCGGTGTTCGAGTTCGACCCGACGTGGCCGAAACTCCCGTTGCCGAACCACTGGATCATGGGCAACGTCGCAGGCATGGCCAGTGATGAGAAGGGCCACATCTGGGTTATCCAGCGGCCCCTGTCCGGAAACATGTCAGACGACTACGCGCAGCTCGACCCGCCAGCGGGGGAGTGCTGCCGGATGCCGCCATCCATCATCGAGTTTGATACAGCGGGCAATGTGATTCAGGCCTTTGGCGGACCGGACCCGAAGAATCCGAAAGGCAAGCGGCATCCTGATGGATTCGAGTGGCCCAGGGAGCACGGCCTCTTCGTGGATCGGAAAGGCCATGTGTGGACGGGGTCCGACGAAGAAGGCTCCTCGACCATCACGAAGCTCACCCACGACGGCAAGCTCATCAAGCAGAAGGGCACCTTCGGCAAGGGGCACAGCAATCAGGACACCGAGAACTTCGGTCAGCCGGCCGGGCTCTTCGTCGACGAGAAGGCCAACGAGGTGTATGTCGCGGACGGCTACCACAACCGTCGGGTGATCGTGATGGACGCCGACACGCTGGCCTTCAAGCGCATGTGGGGCGCCTACGGCAACGTGCCGAAGGACATCCCGAAGTCGGAGTATCGCTATAACCCCGACGGGCCACCGAGCCAGCAGTTCAGCAATCCGGTGCACTGCGTCCGCATCAGCCACGACGACTTGGTGTATGTGTGCGACCGGGTCAACGACCGCATTCAGGTGTTCAAGAAGGACGGTACCTTCGTGAAGGAGCAGTTTGTGGCACCGAAGACCCGGGGGTTCGGGTCGGTGCACGACATCGCGTTCTCCACGGACCCGGAGCAGCGCTTTCTCTATGTGGCCGATGGCGCCAACCGGAAGGTGTGGATGCTGCGGCGGTCCGACATGGCCATCCTGGGCTCGTTCGGCCACGGCGGCCACTACGCGGGGGAGTTTGCGATCACGCACGCCATGGCGGCGGATTCGAAGGGCAACCTCTACGTGGGGGAAACGATCGGCGGCAACCGCGTGCAGCGGTTCCTCTTCAAGGGCACCCGCAAGGGGCGCCGCTCGTCGAACTGAGGCTTCCGCGGAGCGTCTGACCGGGGTCCGCGTGCAGCGGGCCCCGTGTCAGTGTCCAGCCAGCAGGCGCTTCTCGATCGCGGGGAGCGCCTCCAGCACCACCTCACCCGTCACCTGCAGGCTCCGCGCACTCACGGCCTCTAGCGTGTCTCCAGCCGTGTGCCACGCCGGGTAGTCCAGATCAATGATGTCCACCGAAGGAATTCCGGCCGCCAGGAACGGGTAGTGGTCGTCGCCCCCCACGGAGAACGGTTCGTCGAGGAAGGTGTGGCCATGGCCGATCCGCTTCGCCGCCGCCCAGATGAGATCCGTGAGCCACGGGGTTGACGTCGTTTCCCGGCGGATCGTCAGATTCCGGTCGCCGATCATGTCGAGCAGCACGAAGGCTTTGAGGCCCTTCAGCGTGCCGGCCTTCTGCGCGGCCTGGACGTAGTAGCGGCTGCCGTAGGTATTGTCCGTGCCCTCCCATGCGATGACGGCCTCTTCACCGTCGAAGAAGAGCAACTCCACCGTGTAGGGCAGCTTCCGGCCCTTGAGGACGCGGCCCAGTTCCAGCAGCGCGGCAGTGCTGCTGGCTCCATCGCTGGCGCCGACGAACCGGAATTCCCTGAACAGCTTCGTGTCGTAGTGGCTGCCAAGCGCGATGCGCTCGGGGCGCGCCCCGGGAAGCGTGGCGACGACGTTGACCATGTGGATCGTGCCGAGCGGCGTGTCGGCGTCGAACGCCTGCTCGCGGGCGGCAATGCCCATGGCCTTGAGTTGGTCAAGGATGTAGCGTCGGCAGTCCGCGAGCGCCGGAGAGCCGGCCGGCCGCGGGCCGAAGGCCACCTGACGGCGCAGGTGTTCCCAGGCGCGATTGCTGTCGAAGGAGAGCGGCCTGGCCGCGAGGGGCGCAGGCTTGGCAGGTGTGGTCTGGGCCGCGGCGGAACCGCTCCCGCCTGGCACCGCCGTCGTGAGCGGTGCCAGCAGGAGCGCGAACAGGGAAAGAACCCGCCGCACCGGCGTCCTAGGCGCGCTGCGCCATCGGGACGAAGTCGCGCCGGGCCGGCCCGACGAAGATCTGGCGCGGCCGGGCGATCTTCTGATCCGGGTCCTGCACCAGTTCGTCCCACTGCGCGAGCCAGCCCGCGGTCCTGGCGATGCCGAAGAGCACGGTGAACATGCCCGTCGGCAGACCCATGGCCTGGTAGATCAGCCCCGAGTAGAAGTCCACGTTCGGATAGAGCTTCCGCTTGACAAAATAGTCGTCCTGGAGCGCAATTCGTTCGAGCTCGACGGCGATCTCGAGGAGCGGGTTGAGGCCCGTCACCTTGAAGACTTCGTCGGCCGTCTTCTTGATGATCCGCGCGCGTGGGTCATAGGACTTGTAGACACGGTGTCCGAAGCCCATGAGCAGCGCTTCGTGGTTCTTGACCTGCTTGATGAACTCAGGCACGCGCTCGACCGAGCCAATCTGCGCGAGCATCTTGAGCACGGCCTCGTTGGCGCCGCCGTGCAGCGGGCCGTAGAGGGCGCCCACGGCGCTCGCGGCTGAGGCATACGGGTCGGCGTGCGAGCTGCCGACATTGCGCATCGTGCTGGTACTGCAGTTCTGCTCGTGGTCGGCGTGCAGGATGAAGAGCACATCGAGCGCGCGTGCCAGCACCGGGTCTGCCTGGTACTCGCCCTCGCCCTTGAAGAGCATCCGCAGGAAGTTTTCGGTGAAGGCCAGGCTCGGATCCGGTTCGACGATGGGCAGGCCGGCCGCGTGGCGGTAGCTGTAGGCGGCGATGGTCGGCGTGCAGCCGATCAGCCGGTATTCCTGACGGCGGCGGACCGCCTCGCTGGCCACGTCCTTCGCTTCCGGGTAGCACGCGGAAAGGGCCGCCACCGCGCTCTGGAAGACGCTCATCGGATGCGCGTCAGACTGGAACGTGGTGATGAGGTCCTGCACCGAGGGACGCACCGTCATGTGGTGATGGATGCGGTCCGTCCATTCGGCCAGCTGCGCGGCGGTCGGGAGCTCTCCGAACATCAGGAGATAGGACACCTCGAGATAGGACGCACGCTCGGCCAGTTGCTCAATCGGATAGCCGCGGTATTCGAGGATGCCCTGGTCGCCGTCGATGAACGTGATCCGGCTGTAGCACGCCGCGGTGTTCATGAACGCCGGGTCGTAGGTCATCAGCCCAGCGTCGTCGTCGCCTGCCTTGATCTGCCGGAGGTCGGTCGCCTTGATGGTGCCGTTCTTGATGGCGACGTCGTACTGCTTGCCGGTCCGGTTGTCGGTGATTGTCAGGGTCTCGGGCATGGGGGCCAATGTCGACTGATCAACGGAGGGTGCGAGCGCGTCTGCCATGGTGCTGCCTCTTTATCTCGTGTGTGGTTACCGACACTGTCTGGCAGGTGCTGGATGAGGTCAACGGTAAAGGGGCTCTCACCATGTGAATCGGGATTTACTCGGAAAACATGCAATGGTAAATCTGAAAATGTTGAAAACCAACATTTACTGGTCTTCGCCCTCCTGGCCGGGCTCGGCAAGGGGTTCGGCGGCCACCCTGTAGGCCCCGTCCACCCACCGGGCGAGGTCCAGATTCCGGCAGCGTTCACTGCAGAAGGGACGCCAGATCGGGTCCACGGGCGCTCGCCGGCACTCAACACAGATGGCGGGTGTTGGCATCGAGGGCATTGTACCGCCGCCCACCCGGTGTCAGGCCTGGGGAGGCAGCGAATCGGCGTGGTGGCGGACGTCCCGGGCGGACACCATGAAGATCACGTCCTCGGCGATGTTGGTGGCATGGTCGCCGATGCGCTCGAGGTGCCGCGAAATCAGAATCAGGTCGAGGGCCGGTTCGACCGTGGCCTGGTCGCGGACCATGTAGGCCAGCAGTTCCCGGAAGATCTGGCTCTTGAGGGCGTCGAGCGAGTCGTCCTCGTCGAGGACGTGCTGCGCCAGGTCGAGATCACGCTTCACGAAGGCGTCGAGGGCGTCTCGCAGCATGGCCTGGGCGATGTCGCCCATGCGGGGGATGTCGAGGAGCTGCTTCACCGGCGGGTGCATCAGATAGCGCCTGGCCGCCTCGGCCACGTTGACGGCGAGGTCGCCGACCCGCTCAAGGTCGGTGTTGATCTTGAGCGCCGCCACGATGGCGCGCAGGTCCACCGCCATTGGCTGGTGCAGGGCCAGGAGCTGGAACGCCCGGCGGTCGATTTCGATGTGGAGCTCGTTGATGGGTTCGTCCCCGCCGCTGACGGTGGTCAGCCTGGGAATGTCGCTCCCGGCGAGGCCGGCGACAGCCGAGCGCACGCGCTCCTCCGCCAGGCCACCCATTTCGAGCAGCCGTTCCTGCAGCGTTTGCAGTTCTTCCTGAAAGTGTCGTTCCACGGCGCTCTCCCTACCCGAATCGACCGGTGACGTAGTCTTCCGTCAGTTTCTCGCGCGGGGCTGTGAAGATACGCTCCGTACGGTCGAACTCGACGAGTTTGCCCATCCAGAAGAACGCCGTGTGGTCGGAGACCCGGGCGGCCTGCTGCATGTTGTGCGTGACGATGATGATCGTGTACTGCGATTTCAGCCGGTAGATCAGTTCCTCGATACGCTGTGTCGCGATAGGGTCCAGCGCCGAGGCGGGTTCGTCCATCAGCAGTACGTCGGGCCTGACGGCAAGGGCGCGGGCGATACAGAGCCGCTGCTGCTGCCCGCCGGAGAGCGCGAGCGCCGAGTCGTGCACCCGGTCCTTGACCTCATCCCAGAGCGCGGCGGAGCGCAGGCTTTCCTCGACCCGCTCGGCGATCTCCGCCTTTGAGGTGACGAGCCGGTTGATCCGCAGTCCGTAGGCGACGTTTTCGAAGATCGACTTGGGAAACGGGTTCGACTTCTGGAAGACCATGCCGACGCGGCGGCGCAGCTCGACGACGTCGACGTTCGGCGCGTAGATGTCCTGACCGTCAATGCGGGCCGAGCCCTCGACCCGCGTGCCCGGGATGATGTCGTTCATCCGGTTCAGCGTCCGCAGAAACGTGCTCTTGCCGCAGCCTGACGGGCCGATGAAGGCCGTCACCCGGTTGGTCTGCGCCTGGAGCGAGATCCCTTCAAGCGCCCGTTTGGCCCCGTAGTAGAAGGAAAGGTTCTGCACATCCACCTTGACGGTGGCATCCGCAACACCGTCGCGATCGGCTCGCACGACGGTGGGACGGGGCGGCAGATGCGTGGCGTGCGTCGGGACGTCGGTCATCGGGTTCTCAGGCGCGACACCCGCGACGTGGCGAGGCGCGCGAGCATGGAGCAGACGAGGACGATCGTGATGAGCACCAGCGCGCCCGCCCAGGCCTGGCGGTGCCAGTCTTCATAGGGCGAGATCGCGTAGGTGTAGACCTGAACCGTGATCGACGAGATTGGTTGCGTCAGGCTCGTCGAGAAGAAGCGGTTGTTGAAGGCGGTAAACAGCAGCGGCGCCGTTTCGCCGGCGATTCGGGCCAGGGCCAGCACGATGCCGGTGATGATACCCGGGAGCGCGGCCGGAATGATGACGCTGAAGACCGCCCGGCCCCGCGTCGCGCCCAGTGCCAGCGCGCCCTCTCGCATGGAGCCCGGCACCAGGACCAGCAGTTCCTCGGTCGTCTTCGTGACGATGGGAATCATCATGATCCCGAGCGCGAGACCGCCCGCCAGCGTACTGAACTGCTTGAACGGCAGCACGGCCAGCCCGTAGGCAAAGACGCCGATGACGATCGACGGCACGCCATTGAGCGTGTCCGACGCGAAGCGGACGGCGGAGGCCAGGCGTGTCTGCGGATACTCCGAGAGGTAGACGCCGCTCATGACGCCAACCGGGACGGCCAGGAGTGCGGCGAGTCCGCTCAGGATGAGCGTGCCCACGATCGCGTTGGCCATGCCCCCTCCGGGTTGGCCCACCGGTTTCGGCATGTGCGTGAAGAAGTCGAGGTTCAGCGCCTGGAATCCCTGGCTGACGACAAAGAAGAGGATGAACGCAAGCGGGATGAGCGCCACCAGGACCGCGAGGCCACAGGCCCCGACGAACAGGCGCGAGAGGAGCGTCCGATACGCGGTGTGGCTCATGCCGCAGCTCCAGCCGGCTTCCGGCGCGGGCCGCGCGCGCCGCGGGCCATCGACCAGATGAGCAGGCGCGAGAGCCCATTGACCACGAGCGTGATGGCAAAGAGCACGAGACCAATCTCGACGAGTGCGTTCAGGTAGAGGGCGTCCGCCGCCTCGGTGAATTCGTTCGCGATGACCGCGGCCATCGTGTACTGCGGGGCGAAGAGCGAGGCCGACACCTGCGGGTTGTTGCCGATGACCATCGTGACGGCCATGGTTTCACCCAGTGCCCGCCCGAAGCCCAGCATCACCGCGCCGACGATGCCCGTGCGGGCGAAGTACATCGCGGCGCGGATGGCTTCAAAGCGCGTCGCGCCGAGGGCGTAGGCGCCCTCCCGCTGGGTCACCGGAACGGACTTCAGGACTTCACGTGCCACCGACGACGTGAACGGCACGACCATGATGGCGAGAATCAGCGCGGCCGAGAGCATGCCGACGCCGAGCGGCGGGCCCGCAAAGATCGGCAGCGCGCGCAGGGCGTCCGGCACATGCGTCTGGAGGCTGCGCACGGCCGGGACGAGCACGAAGATGCCCCACAGACCGTAGACAATCGACGGGATGGCGGCCAGCAATTCCGTCAGGAACACCAGCGGTGTCCGGAGGCGGGCCGGGCAGAGTTCGGAAATGAACACCGCGATGCCCAGTGCGATGGGTGTCGCAATGAGCAGCGCGAGTATGGAGGAGTAGAGCGTGCCCCAGATGAAGGGGAGCGCTCCGAAGTCGCCGGCGACCGGGTCCCACGTGCTCGTGCTCCAGAATCCCAGCCCGAACTTCTGGATGGTCAGCCACGACTGGCTGACGAGTGCCACGCCCACGCCGATCACGATGGCGGCCAATGCGGCCGCAAACGCGCCCGTCGTGAGGCGGAACCCGAGGTCCTGGGAACGTGCGCGCATGACCGGTCCGGCGAAGCCGGGCTAAGAGACCTTGACCTTTGCGAGGGCAGCCTGCTCGAGCGAGATCACCGAGGCCGGCAGCGGGGCGTAGCCGAGTTCGGTGGCGCCCTTCTGGCCGTCGGTCAGGGCCCACTTGAGGAAGTTCACCATGGCGGCGCTCTGGGCCTTGTCCGTGGGGTTCTCGAAGAGCAGCATCCACGTGAACGAGGCAATCGGATACGCCGTCTTGCCAGGGGCGTTCGTGATGGACACCCGGAAGTCCGCCGGCATGTTCGCGGCGGCCTCGGCCGCGGCGGCCGTCACGGCTTCCACGGAGGCCTTCACGAACTCACCCGCGGCGTTCTGCACCGCGCCGTAGGCGGTCTTGGTCTGTTTGGCGTAGATGAGTTCGACGTACCCGATGGAGCCCGGCGTCTGCGTCACCAGCCCGGCGACGCCCTCGTTGCCTTTGCCGCCCACGCCGACCGGCCAGTTGACCGAGGTCGCCACGCCAACCTTCTCCTTGAACGCCGGAGAGACCTTCGAGAGGAAGTCCACGAAGATGAAGGTCGTGCCCGACCCATCCGAGCGGTGCACGACGGTGATGTCCGTGGCCGGCAGCTTCACGCCGGCATTGAGCTTGGCGAGTGCCGGGTCATTCCACTTCTTGATCTTGCCGAGGTAGATGTCGGCCAGCACGGCGCCCGAGAACCGCAGGTCGCCCTCAATGCCGGGCACGTTGTAGATGGGGACCACCGCACCCAGCACGGTGGGGAAGTGCAGCACGGGGCCGGGAGCGGCCTTCAACTGCTCCTCAGACATCGGGCCGTCGGTGGCGCCGAAGAACACCGTCTGGTTGGTGAGCTGGCGAATGCCGCCGCCCGAACCAATGGACTGGTAGTTGATGCGGACCTCGGGGTGGAGCGTGTTGTACTCCGAGAACCACTTCGAATAGATGGGATACGGGAAGGTGGCTCCCGCGCCGTTGATTTGGAGCTCCTTCGACGCCTGGGGTGCCGTCGCGTTGCCGGCGGGAGTCCCGCCGCCGCAGGCCACCGTCAGCACGGCAGCCGTGACCATCAGTGCACGCATGATCTTCATGCGTTGAGCCTACCGGCCAGGGGTTTCCCTGCGGTTACTGTCATGTTAATTCCGCGTTACGCGGGCGCGACCTGGCGCGGTCGGACCTGGGGGCGATGGTCGAGCCGCCTCCACCTGGAGGGGCGTGCCCAGGAGCCGGCCAAAGGGCTGGCAGTGCCGCTGGGCGGCCCAGACCTCCAGTTCCGCGTCGGTGGGTGACACACAGGTCAGTGTGTGCGTCTTCCCCGTGCGCCGGAGCGTGAGGCCGGTGACGACCTGCGCATGGCTACGGTCGAGGCTCTCGGCCAGCCTGAGGATGGCCGCAAGGACACGAACCGCCTTTCGATGCGGCACGTCGAGGGCCGACCACTCCGGGTGGGTGCGCTTGGGCGTGCCTCGCCGGTGATAGCGCGCCACCAGGGCGATCACCGCGATCTCATCCGGGTGGAAGCCTCGGAGGTCACCGTTGGTGATGAGGTAGTACGAGTGACGGTGGTGACGGGCGTAGCTGATGTGGACGCCGATGTCATGGAGCAGAGCCGCATACTCCAGCCATTCGCGCTCGCGGTCGGTCAGGCCGTGCACCGAACGCGACTGATCGAAAATCGCCAGCGCCAGCCGTGCGACGTGGGTGGCGTGGTCCGCCTGGTAGCCGCAGCGGTCTGCCAACTCGACGGCGCTCCGGCGCCGCACGTCGGGGATCGCGTCGGCCTGGGCGATTTCTCGCCGGTGCCGGCGGATGTAGTCGAGGAGCAGGCCTTCGCGCAGCGCGAGGTCGCAGAGGGTCAGCTCTGCCGCTCCGAGCAGGCGCAGCGTCGTATCCAGGACGATCGCGCCGGCGACGATCAGGTCGCTCCGGCGGGCATCCATGCCGGGCAGTGCGAGGCGCTCTTCGAGGGTGCTCGCGGTCAGTTCCTTCCGCAGCCGGCGAATCTGGCGCGCCGTCACGGACAGGTTCCGGAGTTCCTTCGGCGCCTGTCCGCGGTCGAGCGCGGTGGCCATCGCAGCGAGATTGAGGATCGTGCCGGACGTGCCGATCACGCGGTCGAAGCCCGCGGCTGCCACCTGCCCGCAGTACTCCTCGACGGCGTCGGTGACGGCCTCCTCCAGACGGCGCTCTTCTCGCGGCGTGATCGGGTCGGTCCGGACGAAGCGTTCGGTCATCCGGATGACGCCCAGCTTGAAGCTGCGCGCCAGCTGGACCGCTGACCCCGTGCCGAGCGTGACCTCCATGCTGCCGCCGCCGATGTCGATGACCGCGGCGCGGCCGCGTCCGACGTTGACGCCGTAGACCGCGGCCAGATGAATCAGCCGCGCTTCCTGTTCCCCGGAGACGACCCGCGTCCGAATCCCGGTTGCGCGGGTGACCTGGGCCAGGAATTCGCTGCCGTTCAGGGCTTCTCGCGTGGCGCTGGTGGCCGCGGCCAGAATCTCGTCGACACCGTGCGCGTCCGCGAGGCGCCGGAAGCGGCGCAGGGCTTCGAGTGCCGCCGCCATGGACTCGCGCGTGAGCCGGCGACCGGAGAGTCCACCGGCGCCCAGGCGCACCATGGCTTTTTCCCGGTCGATCACCTCGAAAGACAGATCGGCCCGCACCTGCACGATGAGCATGTGCAGCGAGTTGGTGCCGATGTCGATGGCGGCGATCCGCATGAGCGATGTCCCGTCAGCAGATTAAGATCAGCGTGGCGGTGCGCTCAGTTGTACACCAGCAGCCCCACGATCCCCATGACGACATCTCGCACCCCACCCGCCACAGCCGTTCCGCTGCAGCTTCAGTTGCGCCTGCTCGCGTCGGCGGTGCCCCAGGCGTCTCTCGGGGACGGTGGGGCTGTCCACCGTGCGCGTGTGGCGTCCCGGCGCCTCCGGGAGGTGCTGCCGGTTGCGGTCGGGGGTCGCACACGGGCGTCGCTGAATCGTGCCGTGCGGCGGCTGACCCGTGCGCTGGGCCCGGTGCGCGAGGTGGATGTGACGCTCGCCATTCTCACCGCGTCGATGGCCGAGAAGGCCGTGTCGCGCCGCGCGGGTGTGGCGCTGAAGCAGGCGCTGGTCCGGCGCCGCGCCGAGGTGCGGCAGGTCATGCGGCGGGAACTGGAGCGGGTGGATCTGGCACGTCTGGAGAAGGACGTCATGACGGCCACGCGGAAGACGCCGCGTCTGAAGGAGGCCCAGGGGCGGCTTGCCAGGCGGGCGGGTCTGTTGTCCGTCGCGGTCGAGGAGGCCGCGGGTCTCTATGTGCCGGAGCGACTGCACGAGGTGCGGATTGCCGTGAAGAAGCTGCGCTACGCCGACGAAGTGCTGACGGCGGTAACCGGCGCCCGGCCCGGAGACCGCCTGCGCTTTCTCAAGCGCGTGCAGGACGTGCTCGGCCGGATGCACGACCTCGACGTGCTCGCGGCCGCCGTCCGCCAGCTCCAGGGGGCCGACGCGCCCCCCTCGCTCGGTGTCTGCGCGGACCTTGATCGCTTCGTGCGCACGCTGGATGGCGAGTGCCGCCGGTTGCATGGGCAGTACATGTCGCTGCGGGATCGCCTGCTGCGGACCTGCGCCGAAACAGCCGGCGTGGCGGCGTGACCGGTTCCCGCGTGCGGCATGTGTATCTGGTCAGGCACGCGCGCGCGGAGGCGCGAGGTCTCCGCTGGCCGGACGACCGCCGCCGACCCCTGAGCCCGGCCGGGATTGCGGCATTCTCCGCCCTGCTGCGGACGCCTCGCGTGCGGCGCTCCGGCGTGACGCTCGTGCTGACCAGCGGGCTCAGCCGCGCGACCGGCACGGCGCGACTTCTGGCCAGAGCGGTGACGCCCGAGGCCGACGTCCGCGTGTGCCGCGCCGTGGAGCCTGGCGGTGATCCTGCGCACGTGGTACGTGCCCTTCGTCGACACCGCGCGACCCGCATCGCGATCGTGGGGCACGAACCGGACCTCTCGGCGTTGGCAGCATTCCTCACGGGCCATCCGGTCACACATCCGTTCCCGAAAGGGGCGATGTGTCGCATGCGCCTGCGTTGCGCGGAGGCCGGCGCGGCCCGAATCATGTGGATGGCGACGCCTCCCACGAGCGGAGAGGCCGCTCGATGAACGTCACGGTCATCATCAATCCCGTGTCGGGCCGCCAGGGACACCACGCCCGGGCGCAGGCGCGGGCGTCACTGGCACAGGGGCAACTGGCCGCGCGAGGGCTGCAGGTGGAGGCCATCGTGACGGAGCGTCCACGTCACGCGCACGCGCTCGCCCTGGCGGCTGTTACGGCCGGCGCGGAACTGGTGGTGGCGTGGGGTGGCGACGGGACCGTGAACGAGGTGGCGTCCGCCCTCGCGGGCACCCGAGCGCGGCTCGGCATCGTACCGGGGGGATCCGGCAACGGACTGGCGCGCGACCTGGGGATTCCGCTCGACCCGCGCGCGGCACTCGATGTGCTCGTGGATGGGCGTGACCGCGTGATCGATGGGTGGGTCCTGGACGGTCGGCCGTTCTTCAATGTCGCCGGCATCGGCCTCGATGCCCGCGTGGCGCAGGCGTTCCAGAATCATGGCGGGCGCGGTCTGGTGAGCTATGTCGGGAAGACCGCGCGCGCGCTCCTCGCGCCAGTCGGCACGCCGTGCTCCATTCGCACGGAGGGAGGGACGCTTGACGCCGACGCCCTCGTCGTGGCGCTGGCCAACAGCCGGCAGTACGGCAACGATGTGCTGATCGCCCCGCAGGCGCGGCTGGATGACGGCGTGATCGACATCGTCGTGATCCCCCGGATGTCGGTGGCCCGCCTGTTGTGGCGCGTGCCGCGGTTGCTGGCCGGACGCATTCATGAGGTGCCCGGCGTGACCGTGGTTCGCAGTGCGACCGCGGCCATTGAGAGCCCGGTTCCGCTGGCGTACCACGTCGACGGGGAACCCCATATCGGGGGTACTCGCCTCGAGATGACGAAGTTGCCGGAGCTGGTGACTGTTCGCGTGCCTGTCTGACTGGCCGAGTTACGCGGTCGTCATCGAGAATTTACCTCCATCATCCCGCCACCCGAGGCAGGATCCGGACATGGTCGATCTGTTGCTCACACACGCGGGTCAGTCGCGCCGGTTCACGATTCGGGAAGAGGGCGCTGATGGGTGGGAAGTGCGGGAAGAGACGGAGGGCGGAGTGGTCCGCCAGGTGAAGTACGTCGATTGGCATCGCGTGGAGCGTGCGCGCGCGATGTTTGATCTGACGGTGCAGACCTTGCGCCAGCAGGGATGGATCGAAGCCTGATCCCGAAGGTCCGAGGGTTCGGACCTACTCCACGAAGCGGTATCCGAGGCCAACCACGGTCTCGATCTGGCCTCCCGCCGCCTTCAACTTGGAGCGGAGCCGCCCGACGTGCACATCCACCGAGCGCGTCTCGATTTCACGGTCGTAGCCCCAGACGCGTTCCAGTAGACGGTCGCGCGTGATGACGCGGCCCTTGTTGTCCACCAGATACTTCAGCAACTCGAATTCACGGCGCGTGAGCCGGAGGGTTTCCCCGTCAACGGTGACGTGCACCGCGTCGAAGTCCGCCCGGAGGTGTCGGCCTTCATACACCGTGACGGCTGGTGGACGGTCCGTGGCCTGTTGCCGGCCCCGGCGGATGACGGCGCGCACGCGAGCCGCGAGCTCCCGCGGGCTGAAGGGCTTCGTGACGTAGTCATCCGCGCCCACGTCGAAGCCGGCCACGCGGTCGGCTTCGCTGGAGCGGGCCGTGAGCATGATGATCGGCGTGTGCGCGGTGTTGGGGCGGGCACGGAGAATCCGGCACACCTCCACGCCGCTCAGGACCGGCAGATTCAGGTCCAGCACGATGAGGTCGGGTGTTTCGAGGGAGACGGACTTCACGGCCGCGTCCCCGCTGCTGACCGTCTCCACGTACATGTCCCCCGAGCGTTCGAGGGTGTGCTTGACGAGGCTGGCAATGTCCTGCTCGTCTTCGACGATGAGGACATAGGTTCGTCCGTTGCGTCCGGTGGTTGTCACAGGGTGACAGTACTGGTCAGGCGTTTCCGTGCCGTGACGCGGCCGTTAAATGTGGGTTACGCCGTGAGCTGGCCCGTGCGGCGGGAGCCCCTCGGTCAGCAGGTCGACCAGGCACCGCATCGTGAAGGGCTTTCGGAGAATGGGCAGGCCCGTGGCCTCCATATCGTCCCGCAGGGCGTCTCCGGCTTCTCCCGTCATCAGGATGGTCAGGGGCCTCGGCTCCGGCCGGCCGGCCAGCCAGCGGGCCAGCTCCACACCGTTCAGCCCCGGCATGCGGACATCGCAGACCACCGCGTCGTAGACCCGCTGGCGGATGGCGTCGCGGCCCGCGTGTCCGTCACTGGCCTGGTGCACGTCGCAACCGAGCAGCTGTCGCAGGGTATGGTCGATCACAGACCGGATGGCCGGGTCGTCGTCCACCACCAGGACTCGGGATGGACCAGCCGACCTGGCCGTTACCCTGAAGGGGGAGGCGGGGGCGGCCCCGGACAGCTCTGCCCGTGCTGGGAGCGCGAATGAGAAGCGGGCGCCGTGCCCGGGCGTGGATTGCACGGCGATATCGCTGCCGTGCTGGCGCAGGATTGATGCGCAGACGCCCAGGCCGAGTCCGCTGCCGCGATTGGGCGCCTTGGTCGTGAAGAACGGGTCGAAGATCCGGGAGACGTGCTCCGGTGCGATGCCTGTGCCGGTGTCCTCCACTTCGACGGTCACCACGTCGGTCAGCCGAACCGTGATGGTGACCCGGGCGTCGGCGCGCCCCTCCACGGCGTCGATGGCGTTGACCACGAGGTTCATCACCACCTGTTTCAACTGGCCGGCGTCGCCGAGGACCATCGCGGGCCGGCCTGGTAGGACCGTGCGGACCTGCGTGGATGTCCCGCGCGTCCGGAGTTCGGCGAGCGTCAGGCTCTGCGCGACAATCTCCCGCACGTCACAGGGGCTGAGTTCCGATCTCGGCGGGCGGGAGAGACGCAGGAGCTGTCCGATGATGCGCGACGATTCCAACGCACACTGCAGAATGGATTGACAGGCGCTCCGGAGATCCTCGACAGGCATCAGGTCGGCCTCTTCCAGCAGGAGCTCGGCGTAACCCACGATCGGGTGCAGTTTGTTGTTGATCTCGTGGGCGATGCCGCCTGCCATGGTCTCGAGGAGCGCGAGCTTCTCCTTCTCAATGACACGGCGCTCGAGTTCGCGCTGGAGGGAGAGGCTCTGTGACAGGCTGGCGTTGGCGGCCAGGAGGTCGCGCCGCTGGGTTTCGACGAGGGCAAACTGTTCCTGAATAAGCGTGGACTGCGCGGCGACCAGCCTGGGCGTCGAGATCAGGCCCAGGAACTGCCCCTCGTCGCCGGCCACGATGACGTCTTCATAGAAGGCGGCGCCAGTTCTGGCCAACGCAGCGTGCAGCACCTCTCTGACCGGCTGTGACGGGTGAAACACCTGGGCCTCGCGGAGCGCGACGCCGTCCACGGGCGTCCGGCTGTGCAGGGCGAACCCATATCGGCCGCTGAGGAGTCCCTGGAGCTCGGCCCGTGCACACAGGCCGACCACCACGCCGCCCCGGCACACGGCCCCGTATTCGCGCCCGGCGTGCGCCAGGCGGCGGTCGGCCATCTCGATCGGGTCTGCCGCGTCGACGGCCACGTGTCCGTTGACCAGCGAGAGGAGCGCCGTCGACGGTACGGGCAGATGCTCGCTCACGGGGACCTTGGCCGCGCGGTGACGACGGGCCGAGAGTCCGAGTGTCGCGTGGACCGCGTCGTAGGCCGCGAAGTGCCGTCGGGCCGCGGTCTCCCAGGAGAACTGCCGGACGGTGGCGAGGGCCGCAGCCTGTCGGCGCTCGTTCCCTCGTGCCGCGGAACGGATGGCGGCGGCAAAGGCCGTCGCCGTGGGCGCGGCCATCCACGCATTGCCGTTGTCGGCGTAGGTCAGCACGCCGCCTGCTGCGGGCACGACCACCGGGACGCCGGAGGCCATCGCCTCCAGCGGGGCGATGCCGAACGGCTCCCGGTCATTGGGATGCACGAAGACATCGGCGCTGGCGTAGAGCGTCGAGAGTTGCTGCCGCGTCTGGCTGCCGCAGAGGAGCATTCGGCCCGCCAGGGGTCCGGCCGCGAGCGACTGCAATCGCGAGGTCTCCGGGCCGTCCCCCGCGACGACCAGCCGGTGGTCGCCGTCCCGCTCCGCCAGTAGGCGCAGGGTATCGGTAAGCAGCGGCAGGTTCTTCTCCGGCGAGAGTCGTCCAGCGTAGAGCAGGAGCGTTGCGGTCGCGGGCGCGCCCATCGTCGAGAGCAGAGATGCCCGCAGCGCGGATGACCGACGCTCTGGTGAGAAATCCTCGCATCCCACGCCGGGCGGGCACACGCGGATGAAGCCGCCCGGACGGTCCGGCAGAGCCTGGCGCAGCTCCATGGCGGTGTATTCCGAGTTGGCGATGTGCAGATCGAAGGGTGGCCCGTAGATGTGCCGTAGGTACCAGCGGGTGAAGCGCTGTGCTGCGGCGCCACTGTGGAGGTACGCGGCCATGTTGTTGTCGAACCGCTCCGCGGTCAGCGCGACGAGGGCCGGCCGCGGCACGCCACGGAGGTAGCCCTTGCGCAGCACCATTGCCAGATAGGGGAGCGTGTACTTGTCGCAGATCTCCACGACATCTGGGCGCTCTTCCGCGAGGATCCGGTGGAGTGGACCGGCCAGGGGCGGCAGGTACGTATGCGGGTAGAGCAGCCGGTATCGGGAATCGAAGGCGGGCGCGGCCGGAGCCTTGACGAAGTAGATCCGGCCGAAACGGCCGACCGATTCCACAGACGCGCGATCAGCCGGAACCACCAGGATCATCCGGCGGCCATCCAGATTGGCCGCTTCCATCAGCATCCGGTAGAACGTACGCACGCCCCCAGATGTCGCGTGCCAGGCGTTGGTGATGTGCAGCGTAGTTACAGGCACGTGCCCGCCGAGGCGCGCACGGCCTGCCGGAGAAACGCGGTGACCACCGAGGGCAGCGAGCGAAGATCTTCGAGCAGCGTGCGCTGGCCCTCACCCACGATCAGCACGCCCCGTTGCATCGCGAACAGGTGGAACACGGTGGAGAGCGCCGTGAAGGAGATGGACGCGGCCAGACTGGCGGTCAGCTCCGGCGTGCCCCGCAGCCAGTGGACGAGCAGTTCCAGGGAGTGCCCCGCCGCCGGGACGATGAGGAGCGCGGCCAGCTGCCCCTGCCAGCGTGGTTCCACATGACGGAAGGACTGTGTGAGCGCGCCGTAGAAGCCTGAGGTTGCGAGGCGAAACACGAATTCCGTCGCCGCGGCACCTGCCGCGCCATCCAGGCCGGCCGTCAGATTCACGCAGAAGAACACGGCGGCCCGCGTGAGCGAACTGAGGACGGCCGACTTGTAGTTCCAGCGTCGCCCGAGCATCAGCCAGGGCGTCGATCTGAGCGCCCGGAGCACGTCAGCGACCGTGCGGGGTTCCGTCACCATGTCGACGACAGTGAGCCGCCGGTGTGGCGCCCTCGTGGCGTCCGCGCAAACTCAACGCGACGACGTGTCCGATGGCGGCCTGGTTGCCGCGAACCACTGATCGCCGTCGTCATTGCGCGGCGACACGGACGTTGCGGCGGGCTTACACCTGACCGCTAGAGTCCGGGACACCCACGTGGTCCCGTTCTTCCCTGTCCTCCCGCAGCAGGGCCTGTCCCATCCGGATGGCCGCGCCGGCGGTGACGCCTTCGCACAGTCTGGTCCGGCTGGTCGCAATCACGATGATGGTCGAGCCGTGGTGGAAGTACCCGAGCTCGTCACCCTTGTCGGCTTCCGCCGCGCACGGCAGGTGGTAGGGCCCGCCGTATTCCTGATTGAGGGGCGTGCCGACCGCGTGCACGTGGATGCTACCGACCAGCACGGCGCCGACCGCGACGAGGAGCAGTTCCAGTCCCGTGGCCGTCGTCGTCCGCAGGACGGCCCGCTCGTTCCGGCAGTAGAGGCGTGGGATGCGCCGGACCGTGACGGGATTCACGTTCCAGAGCTCGCCGGGAATGAACGTCGTGCTCCGGAGGCGCAGGTCCGCCGGGGCGTGAAAGCGGTGATACATCGCCGACGTCAGCCGCAGCGTGACGTACGTGCCGCCTTCGAATGGCGCGGCCTCCGCGCCCCCGAGCAGGTCCTCCAGCGTGTAGCGGGCCCCCTTGGCCTGAAAGAGCTGACCCTGGTGGATGCGCCCTGCCGCGCCCACGATGCCGTCGCAGGGACTGACCAGCGTGGACGGGCCGCGGTCGATCGTGCGCGCGCCGGGTTTCAGGGCCCGCGTGAAGCAGGCATGCACGCTGGCGAAGTCCTGCACGGCAGCTTCCTCCAGGTGGAGGTCGCCGCCGAATCGCTGCCAGAGCGCCAGCGACACCTTCCAGATGACTGGATGCTCCAGACGGCTGACGCGCCCGACGACGCGCGTCAGCCATCGCCTCGGGATGCGGTTCGTGAGGGTGAAGTTGATTGCGTCCTGCGCGAGCAGGCGTTCAAACCAGGTCGTCATCGACACTCCAGATAGGGGGAACTGTGGTGATTGAAGCAGGCGCCGCCGCGGCGGCGCTGGTAGCCGCCTGGCCGGCGGTACGGGCGCGCCTCGCGCTCTCGCGCGCGAAGCATCCGTCGCTGGCCGGACACGCGAGGATGGCGCGCTGGTTGGCGCGGCACGTGGCTCGGGACGACCGCGATGCTGACGCGTTCTTCGCGAGCGACGGCGCACCGGCCGCGACCGTAACGGCCCGTCAGACCGGGCTGGCACGCGTGGCGGGCCAGCTGCGTCAGCGGTCGCCGGAGACCATCGCCGCTACGCAGGCCCTTGCCGATGGCGTCTCGGACCTCCAGTTCACCGGCGCCTACCGAGTCCCCTATCCCTACGCCCGCTACCTCAGCCGGCATCTCTCGCTGGGGAGTCTCGTGGCGCGGTCCGAGGGCGGGATGGTCGTGGACCTGGACGGCCAGGCGTCGTACGACCTGAGCGGGTCGTACGGCGTCAACCTGTTCGGCTACGACTTCTATAAGGACTGTATCGATGCGGCCGCCGCCGGGGCGCGCACTCTCGGTCCCGTGCTGGGCGCCTATCACCCGGCCATTCAGGAGGTGGTCGACCGTCTGCGCGCGGTCTCCGGTCTCGACGAGGTGTCGTTCCACATGTCGGGCACCGAGGCCGTCATGCAGGCGGTCCGCCTGGCGCGGTACCACACGGGGCGCAGTCACCTGGTACGCTTCTGCGGGTCGTATCACGGCTGGTGGGACGACGTGCAGCCCGGCGTCGGCACACCACGGCGCGTGGAGGGCGTCTACACGCTGCGCGACATGCACGCCCGCTCGCTCTACGTCCTGCGCACCCGGCGCGACATCGCCTGCGTGCTGGTGAATCCGCTCCAGGCGCTCCATCCGAATCAGGCCGCGCCCGGCGACAGCGCGCTCGTGGCGGGCCGGGGACACGCGGGCGTCAGCCGCGCCGAATACGCCACGTGGCTGCAACAGCTTCGCGACGTGTGCACGGCACGGGGCATCGTGCTCATCTTCGACGAGGTCTTTCTTGGGTTCCGCCTCGCGCCAGGCGGTGCGCAGGAGTTCTTCGGCGTCCGGGCGGACCTGGTGACATACGGCAAGACCCTGGGCGGGGGCCTCCCGGTCGGCGTCCTCTGCGGCCGGCGCACCCTGATGCGCCGGTTCCGCGAAGAGCGGCCGGTGGATATCTGTTTCGCCCGCGGCACCTTCAACGCTCATCCGTACGTGATCACGGCCATGCGGGAGTTTCTGCGTCGCCTGGAGACGCCCGAGATCCGCGCCACCTACGACAACCTCGAGGCGACATGGAATCGTCGCGCCGAATCGCTCAACGCGCGCCTGGCCGAACGCGGCCTGCCCGTCCGCGTGGCCAATCTCGTGTCGGTCTGGACGGTGTGGTACCCGGCCCCTTCCCGTTACAACTGGATGTTCCAGTTCTACCTGCGCGCCGAGGGACTCGCGCTGAGTTGGGTCGGGACGGGGCGATTCATCTTCAGCCACGCCACGACGGACGCGGAGTTCGAGGATGTGGCCGAGCGGTATCTCCGCGCCGCGCAACGCATGCTGGCGGACGGGTGGTGGTGGCATCCACCCGGTGCCAGTCATGCGTCGGTGCAACGGGACGTTCTGCACGAAATGATTGCCGCCCGCTTCGGCCGTGCGGCGTCTCACCTGGCCGCGTGGGTCACGATCGGGTCGAAGCGTTCGCCCCGCAGCACGTAGAGCGGCGCCCGATGGTAGAGCGCCACATCGTGGAACGGGTCCGTCAGGATCTTCGTGCACCAGACGACGCCCGTTTGCACGTCGGCGATGACCATGAGCTGCACGGTGCGGAACAGCAGCGCGCCGGCCGCCACGGCCAGCCAGATGACCGACACCTGATTGGCAATGCCGAGCCAGCCTTCGCCGACCGGCAGCCAGCCGCCGAGCGTCGGGCTGACGAGGAGCAGCAGGGGCGAGAGTGCCCAGACGCTCATCAGGACGACCTTGCGGAACAGGTTGTAGCCGACCTTGATGTGCTCCTTGTGCTCGTGGGTCGCCTGGTTGGCCTCGTCGTACCCGCGCGGCTCGAAGAAGAAGTGACCGGCCTGGCGGGAGGGCATGGCGACGAGCCAGCCGAGCGCCACGGCCGTGACCGGGCTCGTCCACATCGTGATGTAGGCGGCAATGAAGCTCAGCGCGCTGACGAAATGCAGCGCCTGATTGATTCGGCTGTGGTGGTAGTAGCGATGGTCGTCCCAACGCTGCGTCTTGAGGGCTTCTGCGAATGTCATCTGACCTGACCTCCTGTGAATCGGTTGTCCACACTGTTCATGACGGGGCGCGGCCCCTGGCCGCACCCGGAGAACCCGGCGCACAGGCAGCGATCAACGCCACCTACGCCAGGCTGGCGCCGCTCTATGACGTGGTCTACGGCGCGCTGCTGCAGCCGGGCCGCCGCCGCGCGATGACGCGATTGGCCGCTGCACCCGGCGAACGGATTCTTGAGATGGGCGTGGGCACGGGCCTGACCGTGCGCCGCTATCCGGCCGGCTGCCACGTCACCGCGATCGACGTGTCGGCGCCGATGCTCGACCGCGCCGCGCGCCGGCGCGCCCGCCATCAGACCGGGCACCTGCACCTCTGCCGGATGGACGCGATGCGGCTGGCGTTTCCCGACGCCACGTTCGACGCGGTCTACGTGCCCTATCTGCTGAACGTGGTCCCGGACCCGCTGCGGGCGGCGCGTGAAGCCGCGCGTGTGTGCCGCCCGGGCGGGCGCGTGGTGCTGTTGAATCACTTTGACCGCACGTATGAGAGCGATGCGTCGGATCGCGTGATCGGCCGGCTCGCGCGACTGCTGTCTGGCGTGAACTGGCAACTCGCGCTCGAGCCACTCCTCGCCGCGTCCGGTCTTCGCGCCGTATCGGTTGAGCCCGTCAACATTCCCAGGGTGTCCGCCGTGGTGGTCTGCGTCCGGCCCTGAAGCCGGGCGGGACCCTACGAGGCGACCCGCTCCTCTGTCTTGCCAGGCGCGAGGTCGGGGGCCACCGCGGCCCGTGGCCGCCGCTGGTGGTGGGTGATGGCGGTGGCGTAGGCCTGATAGACGACGTCGCACACCGCGCTCCACGACCGGGACAGGGCTGTCTGTCGTGCCGCGGTGCCGAGGGCGCGCCGACGGGCCGGATCGAGTGCCAGCGACACGGCCTCCTGGATCCAGGCGTCGTGCGTGGCCGCCAGGACCGCGCCGCCGGCGTCTGCCAGCATGTAACGCGGGCCGCCCGCCGCCATTGCCACAACGGGAACGCCTGAGGCCAGCGCTTCCTGCAGGACCTGGCCGAAGGTTTCCGTGACGGACGGAAACGCGAACAGGTCGAAGCCCGCGTAGGCGTCGGCCAGCGCCGGCCCGCGCAGCGTGCCCATGAGCCGGCCGTGGCTCAGGTGGGCACTCAGCCAGTCGCGCTCGGCGCCGTCTCCGACGATTCTGATCTCGAATCGGGGCGCACCTGCCGCCACCAGGGACCGCTCCAGACGAGCGAGCTCGCGGACGCTCTTCTCTTTGGAGAGCCGGCCGACGTAGCCGATGCGGAGCACGTTGTCCCCTCGGCACCGCCGCGCCGGCGTGAAGAGCTCCGTGTCGACGCCGCGGGCCATCAGGAATGCGGGCGTGCCCAGTTGTTCGCGCGCGACGGTGAGCCACTCGGCGTTCGGAGCGAGGATGACGTCCGCCATCCGATAGAACGGCAGCACGGCCCGCAGGGCCGAACGCTCGACCCACGCACCGAGGCGGTCGCGGCCCGGCACGTGGAGAGCCTGGAGGTAGGGCATGAGTCGCCGCGCCGCGTACTCGTGCACGTTGGTGTGCCACGAACCGGTGACAGGGAGGTCCAGGCGCCTGGCGAGCAGCGCCCCGATCTGGCCGATGTCGCTCGGGCCGGTGACGTGCACGACGTCGGGCTCAAACCGCCGCAGGATCGCGGAGACGCGGCGGAGGTGGCGCCAGAGGGCGAGGTCGTACCGGAGATCGTGTTCAAGGTGGAAGGAAGACACCGCCGCCCGCCTGAGTTCGAGCCGGATGACGGAACCCGTCTCGATGAGTTGGGTGGTCGGGCCACCATGAACCACCAGCATCGGGTACCGATGCTGCTCGGCGTAGCCTTCCAGGGCCTGCGCCGTCCTGGCCACGCCGTTGGCCTCGTAGTAAGAATCCGTGAAGAACGCGACGCGCGGGGTTCGTGTGTCCATGAGGGACGCCGTCAGACCACGGTCGGCAGCAGGCGCGTATCCAGATTCGCCGCCCGGCGCCGGAAGAGTGGCGTCAGGACAGCTCGCGCGACCGGACACGCGGCGATCCGGAACGCGGCGAAGACCGACCGGATCCAGAAGGGGCCGCCGTCAGGCCATACGTGCGAAAGGGGCTTGATGCCGTCGTCGAGGTGCCAGGAGACACGACCCGTCCAGTGACGCCGTTCGCGAGGGTAGGCGCGGTAGTGCCGCACCACGTCGGCCGCCGCCGCCAGCTTGCGTAGTTCCGTGGGTTGCGCGTATTCCGGCATGACGACCACATGGCTCTCGCCGCCGCGCACCTGGTCGGCGAACTCCGCGAAGGTCTTCGCCGTCGTCAGATTGACGACCGCGTTTGGCGCCAGTGCATGCCGGTCGCCGCCGGAAATGAGCGGCAGGTTCAGCTCAGTGGCCAGCTCCCGCACGCGCCCATTTTCGTGCCGCGATCGGTAGCCGTTGATTTCGAGTGCATCAATCATCGGGCCGTGCGCACGCATGAAGCGATGCAGCGCGAGGCCGTGGGCGTGGTCGCCCACACAGGCCAGGTCCCACATCGGGTGATTGAAGACGAGGAGCAGCCCGGGCACCTCGTGGAGGTTGTCGAGGATGTCGTCGAGTTCGCCCGGCCGCGGGTGCTGGGTGAAGGCGTTCAGCCGCGCGAACCACTCGCGGGCCGAGGCCGGCGGCAGGTTGTGGACACCGAAATGGAAGAAGCCTCCCTCCCACGGCACCGTCCATTCCGTGGAGATCGGGGCGCGGCGGGATGCATAGCGGGCCTGGACGTCGAGTCCCGCGCTGATGTCGTCGTGGTCCGTCAGCGAGACGATCGAGTCAAGACCGAAGCGCCGCTCGATCTGCGCGACCTCCGATTCGAAGACGCCCCGTGCGTCAATTGGCGGGTGCCACCAGCCTTTCGAGAAGTCCACGTCGGCGGCCGACCGCTTGAAGCGCCCGGCGACGAAGGGGATCTTGGCGATGTAGCGAGGCAGGTCCGACATCACCTCGCGCGAATAGGACGTGTGAGCGTGCAGTGACACGGCCGTCGTGAAACGGCTCCAGTCGGCGTTCTCAGCGTAGGCACGAAGCGTGGTGCGGCGTGGCAGTGAGTGGCTCGGCATGTGGCCTCCCTGTGACAGCCACACGGTAAAGGGGCATCGCGACGTCCGCGCGACGGCAGGGCAACCGCCGCTTGAAGACATGAACCAACTGCGAGAATGTGTCAGGCGTGGCCGGGCACATTCTCGCCCTCTATCTGCGGATGAACGACGTGCCCGTACCGTCGATCTACGGGCCGTCCGCCGACGAAGGTCAGATGTAGGCGCGGGTCAGCGCCGCCGGATGGCGACCACGCCAGGGCGTGGCGTCTGTCCGGCGGTACCGCGGGGCCAGTTGCTGCCGCGGGAGTCCGCGCGTGACTGGCGCACGCCGTGCGCTTCCCCCGGGTGCTGCACAGACAGAAAAAGCGTGCTGTCGTCGGCCGACCAGGAGGGCCCGGTGAGTTCGCACTCCGACGGGCCCGAGGCGAACTGCTGCGGAATCCCGGAGGTCGGCCCGGTGACCGGCACGAAGAAGAGGCCGTTGTTGCCGAAGGCGGCGTAGCGCGGGTCGTCCCCGGCCAGGACCGACGACGACATGTCGCAGGCGAGCCAGAGATTGCCCGCCCGGTCGAAGAGCATGTTGTCCGGGGCGGCGAAGATGGCGCCGCCACGGGCGGTTGTGTTCGGTCCGCCGGCGCACCAGCGTGACCACGTGAAGTGGAGACCGGTGCCGTCGCCGTCTTCCGCGATGCGCCACACCTCGCCGTACAGATTCGAGAAGAGCCTCGCCCCGCGTTCGGCTGCCGCCGTGAACGCGATGAAGACGGAGCCGTCCACGGGGTGGACCTCAAGGTCCTCGGGCCGCCCGCACTCGGTGGCCCCGATGAGATTCGAGGCCCGGAAGGCGTCCGTCACGATGGCGCCCTGGTTCGCGTAGATGTCCCCGAGCGTTCTGGCGCCTGCGGGCACCGTCGGGACCGGGCTCGCGGCGTTGGGAGCGAGCGGTGTGGCCGCCGTGAGCTCGCGCCAGGTGCCGGTGCCGTCCGCGTGGAAGACCGCCGCGTAGAGCCGGCCGTCGGCCAGCAGGCTCCCGCGGTTGCGCTGGCGGCCCGGTTCGTACCGCGCGGACGAGACGAATCGATACACGTGGCCATCCGTGCGGTCGTCGCCCATATAGGCGACGGCCGGCGCGCCGGGCGTGACCCGGAGGGTGACGTTCTCGTGGCGGAAGCGGCCGAGCGCGGTGTGCTTGACCGGTGTGAAGTCGGGGTCGAAGGGATCAAACTCGCAGACCCAGCCGAAGTGGGCGCCGTTGCGGTTGAAGCGTCCGCCGATCGTGCCGCGGCCCGCGGTATCCACCGCTTCAGGCACGACGTCCTGAAAGTTCTCTTCGCAGCTCAGTACCGTATTCCACGGCGTCTGGCAGCCTGAGCAGTTCGCGAGCGTACCGCCGACATCGCCCGCGTCCCTGAGCGCGGGCCCCGTGGCCGTCAGCCGGGAGCGGACGTTGAAGCGGCGCGTGAGGGGCGATGCGACGACGGTCCAGCGGCCGTTGGTGCGTCGCAGATGCAGTACCGACCCGCCGATGTCCGTCAGTTCGTCTTCGACCGTCGCTTCGTGGCCGAGGACCGCCGGTGCGCTCTGGCCGTAGAGGCTGAACGGCTGCTTCGGGTCCTTGATGTACTCGTGGTTGACCCAGAGCACGCCCTCGTGTCCGCTCGTGCCGATGGGGAAGAACGCGGTGAAGTCCGCGTTGAACCCGAATCGATCCGTTGTGCCCGGGAGCCGGTCGCCCCAGAGGGCGACGACGTCATAGGTGAACTCGGGGGGCAGCCGCAGCGCGTCCTCGCGTCCGACCCGGATGGGCGTGAAGCGCCCGAAGGGCGACGTCCGGTGGTCGCGCCCGAAGGCGTCGAGGCTGGCTGCGGTCCAGGTGGCGCCGGTCAGACCCGCGCCGAAGAGTTTCAGGAACGTCCGGCGACTGTCCATCATGAGGCCACTGTGCCCGGCGGGGGCGACAGCGGCGTGACGGGTGTGTATCGACGCCTTGGCGTCGTCAGTCGCGCTTGAGGTAGTGCTCGAGAAGAGTACGTTGGGCGCCGAGCACCGGACTCCCAGCGACCGCGGGTGCGTAGACACCCTCGGCGTCGAGTACCCACGCGCGTTCGTTGTCCCGCAGGTAGGCGTCGATGACCACCTCGCGCAGGTGCGTCTTGAGGGCGGGGTCGAGCACCGGGCACAGCGTTTCGACCCGGCGGTCGAGGTTCCGCTCCATCAGATCCGCGCTGCCGATGTAGAGGTCCGGCTCGCCGCCGTTCTCGAACCAGTAGAGCCGGCAATGCTCGAGAAAGCGCCCGACGATGGAGCGCACGCGGATGTGGTCGCTGATGCCCGCGATTCCCGGACGCAGACAGCAGATGCCCCGGGCCACGATGTCGATCTCCACGCCCGCCTGCGAGGCCCGATAGAGCGCTCGGATCATCTGGTCGTCGGTGACCGCGTTGGTGACCACGATCATCCGTCCACCACGTCCGGCGGCGGCGTGTTCGGCCTCCCGGGCGATGAGGCCCGTGAGCCGGCCCCGCAGCGCGACCGGGGCCACCAGCAGCTGCCGGTAGTCCTTCTGGCCCGAGTAGCCGGTCAGGTAGTTGAAGACCTCGGCCACGTCCGCCACGATGTCCGGGTTCGCGGTGAAGAGGCCGAGGTCGGTGTAGACCTTGGCCGTGTCGGGGTTGTAGTTGCCGGTGCCGGTGTGCACGTAGCGCTGCACGCCGTCCGGCTCCTGACGCACGACGAGACAGAGCTTCGCGTGCGTCTTCACATCGACCCATCCGTACACCACGTGGACGCCCGCCTCTTCCAGCCGGCGGGCCCAGAGGATGTTGTTGCGCTCGTCGAAGCGCGCCTTCAACTCGACGAGGACGGCCACCTGCTTGCCCGCTTCGGCGGCCTCGGCCAGCAGGTCGATGAGCGGTGAGTGCTGGCCAATACGGTACAGCGTCATCTTGATCGCGATGACGTGCGGATCCTTTGCGGCGGCGCGCACGAAGGCGGAGACCGCGCTGAAGGAATCGTACGGATGATGGAGCAGCACGTCCTGATAGCGCAGCTCGTCGAAGATGGCCTCGGGGTCCTCGTCCGTGGCCCAGCGGGTCCGCGGTGAGAAGGGCGCGTCTTTCAACTGTGGCCGGTGCAGCGCCATGAGCTGCATCCAGTCCGAGAATCCAAGACGGTCGTCCGTGCGATGCACCACGCCCTCGCCGGCCTCGAAGTTCTCCTCCAGAATCTGCAGCACCCGGGCGGGCATGCCCGTCTCGACCTGAAGCAGAGAGGGTGCGCCGTGTCGCAGCTGCTTCAGCGTGCGGTCCACCGACTCGAGCAGGTCATCGGCCTCGGCCTGTTCCACTTCGAGATCCGCATCGCGGATCAGCCGGAAGAGGTGCGCGCTCTTCAGCTCAATGCCGGGGAATAGCTGCCGGAGGTTGTCGCGGACCACGTCTTCCAGAAACACGAACGTCTGGCCGCTCTGCGAGGCGAGGTGTTCGGGCACCGGAAGGAATCGGGGGAGCGCATCCGGAATCTTCACGCGCGCGAAGCGCGTGCGGCCGCCGTGCTTCACCACGACGGCGAAGTTCCGGCTGCGATTGCTCATGAAGGGAAACGGGTGCCCCGGGTCGAAGGCCAGGGGCGTCAGCGTGGGACCGAGGTCCCGTCGGAATCGCTCGGCGAAGTGCTCCCGCATCGCCGGCGTCCACGCGGTGGCGTCGAGAAAGTGCAGCCCCTCGGCCGCGAGCTGGCGGCGCAGGTCCTCCCACACGGTGGCCTGGTCGGCGAGCATCTGGTACGCGCGCTCGCGCATGGCCGTTAGCTGCTGGTCGGTACTCATGCCGTCGGCGCCGACATCATCCAGTCCGGCCTTCAACTTCTTGACCGTCGTCGCAACCCGGATCATGAAGAACTCGTCCAGGTTGCTGCCGACAATCGCCAGGAACTTCACCCGCTCCAGCAGGGGGTGGCGGGCATCGCGGGCCTGGGCCAGCACGCGTTCGTTGAACGACAGCCAGCTCATCTCGCGGTTGATATAGAGCGCGGGGTTCTTGAGGTCGCCTGGCGCGTAGGTGCGCACGGCCTTTTCCGGCTGGCGGCGGCGCGTCCTGGGCCGTTCCCCGTGCAGGGCGCTTTTGTGGGCGGAATTGCGATTCGAAGTCATGCCGCCCCGTTCACCGGGGCCTTGTCATGCTAGCAGAGCGATGTAACACGCCCCTGTTCCATATCGGACTGCGAAAATGAGACATGGGCCGGCGCAGCAGGGTCTGGCAGGAGCTCCCAGAGCCACAGCCGGGTGCCCCGTTCGTGCCGTCGCCGGCGGCAGTCCGTGGCGGGCGTGTCGACGACCCGGGTGTGAGCCAGTCCCGTCATGGGATGGCAGGCGACGTAGACGGTGCAACCGCAGGCCAGAGTCAGCGTGTAGGAGGGCATGGTGTCCTTGTAGTGGCCCGGCGTGTCGTCCTCGTGGCTGAGGTGCGACAGCCGGGCAACAGTGTGGGCATTCAGCGCGCCCGTGTGGCCGGCATGCGGCCGAGGGCCGCGGCACCCATATCCGGGAAGTCCGTGAAGATCCCGTCCACGCCGAGGCCGGCAAACTGCCGGAATTCCTCTTCAGGGTGGCCGTTGTAGCTCGGCGACAGGAAGACCGCCTCGTTGCGGAGCGTCCACACGTGGACCTTCAGGCCCGCGGTGTGGGCCCGCGCCACCACGTCTGTGGGCGGGAGTGTCCGGTTGCCGGGGCCGGCCGGCACAATCAGCCGCTGGTGGAGGCCGACGGCCTGGGCGTAGCCCGCGATCTCTGTGAGCCGGGCGTCCGTGAGTGGGGCCGCCTGCGCGTCGAGAAGCAGCACGAGCGGCAACGGCGTGAGCGGCCGGAGCGTCTTGAGACTGGCCGCTTCGAAGGACTGAATGAAGACGGGCGATCCCGCCGTGTTCCAGCCGTGACGCTCAAGCGCCGCGACGAGCTTCGGCTCCAGTGCCAGGCCGATGGACGCGAAATAGGCCGGGTGCTTCGTTTCCGGATAGACCCCGACGGGCCGTCCCAGTTCCTTCGTCAGGGCGGCCGCCAGGTCCAGGATCTCGTCGAAGGTCGGCACCGCGAAGCGCCCGTCGAAGGCGTGCGAGCGGAACGGCAGCCGTTCCCGGGCGTGGAGGGTGCGCAGCTCGGCCAGCGTGAAGTCCTCCGTGAACCAGCCGATCACGGCGTGCCCATCGATGGTCTTCGACCGCTTCCGATCAGGGAAGCGGGCTTCCACGTCCGTGGTGTCCCCGATCTCGTTCTCGTGGCGGGCCACCAGCTCGCCGTCTTTGGTCGAGACGAGATCGGGTTCGATATAGTCGGCGCCCATCTCGGCGGCCAGACGATAGCTCTCGAGGGTGTGTTCCGGGCGGTGTCCGGACGCTCCGCGGTGGCCGATGATGATGGGCCCCGCGGCCGCGGCGTCGGCCGGCGCGGGGATAAACCCCGCACCGGCGAACGTCAGGATGGTGAGCGCCACGGCCTTTACCACAGGACCTTCACGCCGAGCTGCATCTGCCTCGGGTCGTAGGTGGAGGTGATGGTGCCGAAGGCGCCCGAGCTGCGGTTGCCGTTCGGAGCCGTGAAGTTCACCCGGTTGAGCAGGTTGAAGGCTTCCAGCCGCAGTTCGAGCCGCGCCTGGCCCGAGAGCGCGAGCTGCTTCACGGCCGCCAGGTCGACGCTCCAGAACTTCGGCCCGCGGACGTTGTTGCGCGGCGCGTTGCCGAAGAGCTGGTCGCCGGCCGGGATCGAGACGCACGCCGGGTTGAACCAGCTGGTGATGCCGCGCTGCGCCGCCGGCGTGTAGGGGTCGCACGTGATGTTGGGCCGGTAGCTGTTTGCCCCCGAGAAGTCGTTGGCAATGCCGGAGACCGCGAATGCCGCCGCGGGAGTGTAGGTGAACGTGACCATTTCACCTGGCGTCACCGTGTTGATGCCCGAGACGCTCCAGCCGCCCGCGATGGCGTTCAGCGCCGCGGGCCACTGGTGGCCCCACCGCTGACCGTGGCCGAAGGGCAGCGCCCACACGAAGCTCGTCGTGGTGTTGTACGGCTGGTGGTAGCCCGAAAGCCCGAAGTCCGCCGCCAGGTTGCGGACGTCCTGCGGCGCCGGGGAGTTGCCGTTCTGGTTGTCGAGCGAGGCTGCGGCGTTGTCCTTCGCCTCCGAGAGGGTCAGCGAGCTGAGGAGCGTCAGGTTCTGGCCCATGCGCCACTCGAACTTCGTCTGCAGGGCGCGGTAGCGCGACTTGCCGCCGTTGAAGACATAGCTGATGTCGCCGAACGCGGGGATGGGACGCCGTGCCGCCAGGGGAATCGAGCCCGCCGCATTGTTCAGCGTGGCCTGATTGTAGTTGCCGACGATCAGCAGGTCGTCGGCCTTGTTGCCGATGTAGGCCACGTCGAGCAGCATCCCCCGGCCGAACTCACGCTGTAGGGAGAGGTGCCAGCTCTGGACCGCACTCGAGTGGTAGTCGCTCGGGATGTAGGAGATGAGCGCCGTCAGCGGGTTGAAGTTCGAGGGGGCCGTGAGGCCAGCCGGGTAGCCCTGTTCCGTGGGGCGGAACGCGGCCGCCGTCGGGTCCGTCTGGTTGACCGCCGCGCGGATGACCTGCGGTGCGTTGAGCGGCAGTTCGTTGGCCGAGCCGATGCGGTTGATGTGGATGTAGCTGACGCCCCACCCGCCCCGAATGACCGTCTGTGGCGCGACCGTGTAGGCGAAGCCGAGGCGCGGCGCGACGTTATTGCGGTCCGGCTTCACGAGCGCCCGATCTGCGACCGAACCGCTCTTGGCGGAGATGACCGTGTTGGTCGTCGGGTCAAAGTTCGTCAGGACGTTCTTCGCCTCGTAGAAGGGCGTGGCGTACTCGTAGCGCAGGCCGGCATTCAGTGTCAGCCGGTCGGTCACGCGGATGTCGTCCTGCACGTAGCCGAAGTGCAGTTGCTGGCGGATCTGGGCGACGAAGAACGTGGACATCGCGTACTGCGAGCGCAGCCCCAGCATGAAGTCGGCGAGGTTGTAGAGCGCCGCGGCGCCCGTACCGCCGGCCGGCTTCGTGAACTGGCCGCTGTAGGTGTCGAGGCCGTAGAGCGGGTTGACATCCTGCACCTCGATGCCGATGTGCTGGTACTCGTAGCCGGCCTTCAGCGACTGCCGGCCCAGGAGCCACGTGTAGTTCGCCTTCGGATTCCAGACGGTGGGATTCTGCCACTGCGGGTTCGTCGCCTGACGGCCCAGGGCCGAGAAGCCCGTGATGGTCTGGCTGGGAAGGCCGCCGGCGATCCGCGGGTCCGTCGGCAGGCCTGTCAGGCCAAACGAGTCGCTCGACCCGAGGGCCGGCGGGTTCTTGCCGCCCTGCGTGCTCGACCACCCGAGGCGCACTTCAAGCAGCGACCGCTCGCTCGTCGTGTAGGTGGTGCCGAAGACCGCCTGCTTGTTGCGCGCGTAGATCGTGCCGTTGCCGCCGCCACCGGAGGGGAGCGGAATGGGGGGCTGGTCCTCGGTGTTGAGTTCGCGCCAGCCGAAGCGGCCGAACATCGAGACCGTGGGCGAGACGTGAAAGTCCACCTTGGCGCCCGCCTTGTTCGAGTGGTTCTGCAGTTCCTGGAGGAGCGAGTAGTTGTTGCTGGCTCCGGCAACGTTCGTCTCCGGCAGGCCCGCGAGCACGGACTTCGCGAAGCTCGTCATCGGGATCGCCGTGCCCGCCGGATAGACAGTGCCCGTCCGCGGGTCGCGGATATCGACCGCCATGATGCCCTGCCGTTGCGCCGCGAGCGGCAGCGTCGAGAAGACCGGCTGCTTGCGCGTCTGGCGGAAGCCTTCGTAGTCGGCGAAGAAGAAGGCGCGGTTGCGGACGAGGGGCCCGCCGAGCACGGCGCCGAACTGGTTCCGGTCAAGCGGCGGCTTCTTGCCGTCGACCGGCTTGAAGAACGGCATGGAGCTCATCGACGTGTTGCGGACGAACTCCCACGCGTCGCCATGGAGCTGGTTCGTCCCGCTCCGGTAGACGACGTTGATCGTGGCGCCGGCGGCGCGGCCGTATTCGGCGCTCTGGTTGTTGGTGACCACCTGAAACTGGCTGACCGCATCCGGCGGGGGCTGCATCACCTGGTTGGAGAAGCCCTGGTTGCTGGTGCCGTTGGCGTTGTTGTCCACGCCATCGATCAGGAAGTTGTTGAACGTGCTGCGGAGGCCGTTCACGTTGAAGGCCCCTTCGCGCGGCGTCCCGTTCGTGGACTTGTTCAATGAACTCTGGCGCACGCCAGTGGTCAGCAGGGCCAGCGCCGAGTACTCGCGGCCGTTCAGCGGCAGCTCGCGCATCTGCTCGCCCGTGATGACCTGGCTCCGCTGGCTCGTGTCGGTCTGCAGCAGGGGAATCGACGCGACGACCTGCACCTGTTCGGTGAGGGAGCCGACTTTCATCTCCAGGTTGACGCGGAGTCGCGCCGCGACCTGCGCCTCGACGTTCTCGACGAGAGCCACGGCGAAGCCGGCCTTCTCGGCGGTCACGACGTAGGTGCCGACCCTCACGGTCGGGAATTCGTAGTCGCCGCTGGCCGATGTGGTTCGCTTGGTGGTTAGTCCGGTGGCCGTGTGGGTCAGCGTGACGGTCGCGTCAGGCACCACGGCGCCGGACGTATCGCGGACCGTGCCGAGCACGGTGGCCGTGTCGAACTGGGCCAGCGCCAGGCGCGGAGCCAGGCACAGGACCAGCAGGGGAAGCAGCAGGCGGGTGAGCGCCGTGAGTCGCATCAGGGAACCTCCGGAAGGGGAATGCATGGTTCCGGCGAGGCTATCTGGCGCGCATGACGGAGCCGCGATGACGGCGCGACCCTGACGATCACGAGGTGCGACGCGCACGTGTCGACCACGTCACACGGCTAGAATCTCCGGATGCTACGCACGCGCGGACACCTCGGTGAGGTCGCGACGCTCTTCACCCGGCTCGGATTCACGGCCTTCGGGGGACCGGCCGCGCACATCGCGCTCATCGATGAGGAGTGCGTGCGTCGGCGTGGCTGGCTGACACGTCAGCAGTTCCTCGACGTGCTCGGTGCGGCCAACCTGATTCCCGGGCCCACCTCGACCGAACTCGCCATGCACGTGGGCTTCCGTCGAGCGGGCTGGGCGGGGCTCGTGGTGGCGGGCGTGTGCTTCATCCTCCCGGCCGCGCTCATCGTTGGCGTGCTGGCTGCCGCCTATGTGGCGCTCGGCGTCCTCCCGGCGTTTGACCACATCCTTCGTGCCGTGAAGCCGGTGGCCCTGGTGGTCGTGCTCCAGGCGCTCGTGGGGCTTGCCAGGGGGGCGCTGACGACGTGGCCGGCGAGGCTCGTGGCCGCCCTGGCTGCGGCCGCAGTCTTTGCCGGCGCGCCCGAGATTGCCGTGCTCCTGGGTGCGGGGCTGGTCCTGCTCGTGTCCGGAATGCGCGGTGGCGGGGCTGGGCTCGCAGCCGTGGCTGCGGTGCTGCCGGTGCGTCTCCTGGCCGCGGCCACTCTCACCGGGGCCACTCTCACCGCGGGTGCGCTGCAGCCGGCGTCGGCGCTGTTCGGCTACTTCGTGAAGGCCGGTTCGATGATCTTCGGCAGCGGCTATGTGCTCTTCGCGGTGTTGCGGACGGACCTGGTGGAGCACCTCCACTGGCTCACCGAGTCCCAGTTGCTCGACGCGATCGCGATCGGGCAGGTCACGCCCGGGCCGGTCTTCACCTCGGCGACCTTCATCGGGTACCTGCTCGGCGGTCCCTGGGGCGCGACGGTCTCCACTGTCGGCATCTTCCTGCCGGCATTTGTCTGCTCGGCCCTGAGCGTGTCGGTGCTGCACCGCGTGCAGGCGTCGCCAGCGGCACGACGGTTTCTCCAGGGGGTGAACGCCGCGGCCGTGGTGCTCGTGGGCATCGCCGCCTTGGTCCTGGCTCGGACCGCCGTCACCGGGCCTGTCACGAGCGGGCTTGCCCTTGGGGCGGCGCTTCTGGGCGCATTCGGCGTCAATTCCTCGTGGCTCCTGGCCGGGGCCATGCTCGCGGGGGGCGTGTCGGCACTGATTTAACCCGCACGATCGGTGCCCGTTGCGCTGTCGTTACATCAACTTTCTACGCTTACTCACGACGCTGGTCAGGAACGGCCAACAGGCCCGACTCGCCAGGATTTCTCAGGAGTAGGCAACGAAATGATGAGCAGACAGACGCGGAAGGCCCTGGTCGCCCTTGTTGCGTTCTTGGCCGGAAGCTTCGGATACGCCGTCGCCGCCATGGCGCAGGTGGACGGCCGATTCTCGGGCGCGGTAATCGACCCCTCGGGCGCCGTGGTGCCGAACGCCACCGTGACCGCCAAGAACGAGAAGACCGGCGAGGTGCGCACGACGGTGACGACGGCCCAGGGCCGCTACGTCGTCTCCAACCTGAAGCCCTCCAATTACACCATCCGGGCGGAGGTCAAGGGGTTCTCTGCTCTTGAATACACGAACCTGCCGCTGGCCGTCGGCCAGGAGTTCAATATCGACCTCTCGATGAAGACGGCGGCGATGTCCGAAACCGTGACGGTGAACGCCGAGGCCCTCGTGGTCGACATCAGCTCCGCTCGTATGGGGGCCAACGTCAGCGAGCGCGAGGTGCAGGAGCTGCCGGTCAACGGCCGCCAGATGTCACAGTTGATGCTCCAGGCGCCCGGTTCGCAGAACTCGGGCACCGGCACGTGGGGTGAGGTGCGGTTCTCGGGCCGCGCCGTTGAACAGAACGTCATCAAGTACGACGGCGTGGATGGCTCCGGCATCATCGACGCGGCTCCGGGCGTGGCCAACGGCGAAAACAATACGCCGTTCAAGCTCCAGTCGAGCCTCGAGAACGTGCAGGAGTTCCGCGTCGAGTCCAGCTCCTACCCGGCCGAGTCAGGCTCGGGCACGGGCGGCCAGGTGAACGTCATCACCAAGTCCGGCACCAACGGCTTTCATGGGTCGCTCTTCGAATATGGCCGGAGCGATCGGTTTGACTCCAAGAACTACTTCGACGACCTGCGCGGGAACGACGGCAAGATCATCAGCGCTGGCCCGAAGTCGCCCCTCAAGCTCAATCAGTTCGGCGGTTCGCTCGGCGGTCCGCTCCTCAAGAACCGTGCGTTCTTCTTCGGCAGCTACGAAGGCTATCGCCTGGACGCCGGTCTGAACTTCGTCGAGGCTGTGCCGAGCGCCGCCGCGTGGGCGCGCGCGGTGCCCACCATCGCCGCGCTGCGGCCCGGCTTCCTGGCAGAGGGCGCCAAAATCATTGCTGGCGGTTCCACGAACCCGGACTTTGATATCGCTCAGAACCAGGCGACCGAAGTGGTCAGCGAGAACTCCTACAGCGGGCGCTTTGACTTCAAGGTCAGCAACAACTGGACCTCCTACTTCCGCCTGTTCCACGACTCCGGCACGGACGACGCGCCTCAGGGCGTGACGGGCCGCCGGTTCCAGACGACCATCAAGCCGTCCAACGCGGTCTACAACCTCCAGGGAGTCCTGGGCGGCACCACCATCAACGAATTCAAGTTCGGCTATAACGCCGCGAATTCCACGTCGCTCGGCGTCACCTCGCCGCTCTTCACGGGGATCGCGCTGAGCCTCAGCGGCACGGTCGCCAACTCCGGCATCGCCGGCCAGGGCGGGAACTCGGCGCTCGCGAGCCCGGGTGGTCTGGTGCGCGTCAACAGCGCCGGCAACGGCCGGAGCGCCCCCTACACTCCGTACTCGCTGACGTTTGCCGACACCCTCAGCAAGACGATGAGCACCCACTTTCTGAAGATGGGCGTGGACGTCCGCGAGATCCGGATGTCCTTCGACCAGCAGGGTGGTATCACCTACACCTACCCGAACATCACCGCCTTTCTCGCCAATACACCGACCAGCATCCAGTACTTCGGCGACCTGAGCGAACCGAGCCTCTTCCACAACGGCGCCACGGGACAGAAGCACACGAAGCAGACCTACTACGTGGGCTTCGCGCAGGACGAGTGGAAGCCGACGCCAACGGTGACCCTGAGCTACGGCCTCCGTTACGACTACTACACGCCGCTCACGGAGACCGACAACCGCATCGTGAAGTTCAACATCGAGACTGGCGCGCTGGACCCGGACACGACTCCGCTCTACAAGAGCAGCAAGACGAACCTCCAGCCCCGCCTCGCGGCCACATGGTCGGCGACCCAAGGGACCGTCATCCGTGGTGGGTTCGGTGTGTTCGTCGGCCCGGGCCAGACCGAAGACCAGATTCAGCCGGTCGAGGCCGAGCGCTTCAGCACGACCCTGACCAGCGGCGCCAACCTGGCGTTCCCGGTGGACGTGAACGCGATTCGGGCCAACTTCATCAACAACCCGAACAATCGTGCCTACCAGCCGCGCGCCTACTCCAATGACTACACGCTGCCGGAGAAGGTCTACCAGTACACGGCCTCGGTGCAGCAGGAGTTTGGCCACGGCTACGGCATGACGGCGGCCTATATCGGGTCGCAGGGCCGGAATCTCTTCCTCCGCAGCGTCGCCAACCGGACAGTGTTTGCCCAGACCAACGGCGCCGCGGCCGCCATCCAGGTGCGTGAGTTTGACATCGCGACCTGCGCGGACGGCCGGGTGCTCGACGGCCGCACGGCACCACTGACCAGCTCGGTCTGCTCGGGCTCGACGGTGGCCAGCAAGCAGTCGCCCTTCGCCGAGATCGACTACAAGACCAGCGGTGGCCGCGACAGCTATAACGCGATGCAGCTGGCTTTCACACGCCGGTCGGCGAACGGCCTGGTGGCCAACGCGCAATACACCTACGGTTTCAGCAAGGGCACCAGCGGCGGGTCGAACGAGGCCCGCACAGTGGGGAATAACGCCCGCGCGATTGCCGACTTCAACTACGACGACGGCTACAACAACTTCGATGTGCGGCACACGTTCAACCTGAGCGCGGTCTACACGACGCACGCGAAGAACGCGTTCCTGAATGGCTGGAGCATCGGCGGCATCGCCAATGCCCGGACGGGTCTGCCGGTCAACGTGACCATCGCCCGCAACGACATCGTCTACGTGGACGGCGCTGGCTCGGTCTGGAACACGGCTGCGGCGGACCGCACGGCGGTCATCAACACACCGGGTGGCGGCGCCTCGCGCTCCACGCGGCGGCCCGACATCGTTCCGGGCGTGGACCTCTTCCTGCACACCGGCGGGAAGTTCTTCCTGAATCCGGCAGCCTTCGCGACGCCGAAGCCGGGCACGTTCGGCAACATGGAGCGCAACTCCATCAAGGGACCGAACTTCACGCAGGTGGACCTGGTGATTGGCAAGAAGGTCGGGATGGGCGGCTCGCGGAATCTCGAGCTCCGCGCCGAAATCTTCAACATCCTCAATACGGTGAACTTCGACTTCTCGACGCTGTCGGCGACGCTCCCGAATGCGCTGCCCGGTAACGGCGAGACGCCGACGCAGGCCAACCGCGTGCAGCCGGGACAGGCCTACAACGCGACCTCGGCCGGCACCTTCGGTCTGGTCACGAGCACGGTCGGCCGGTCCGTCGGTCTGGGCACGCCGCGGCAGGTGCAGATGGCGCTGCGCTTCAACTTCTAACTCGAAGATTCCGCCGGGCCGCAGATGCGGCCGGCGGCTCCTTCGCCGATGGGCAGGATGCCTGTGGCGGGGGAGAGGTGATAGCCGGGCTGAGGCCCGGCGCGACGGGCGGGCCGGAAGGTCCGCCCGTTGTGTTGTAGGGAGCAGGAGAGGCCGGCGGGTGCTACGCCCGTGGTGGTTCGGGCGATGAGCACTGTCGGCAGGACCGGCGGCGCCCACGGGGAGGTGTGCCACGCGAATTTACACAGCCGTAATCTGTGTGAATCATACGTAAAACCTGAGACTCCTAACCTTGCTCTGTGGATGCTGTCGCGTCCGCGTGTCCCCTGATGGGACAACGTGAGGAGGAGTTGTGAACGTCAAAGTTGGAACATGGACGGGGGCGGTGCTGCTCGTCGGGATGATGGCCAGTCTGAGTTCGGCGCAGGTGACGCCTGCCGCCGGATACACCCCGCCTGACGATACGCCGTCAATCAAGGTCGGTGTGACGCTCTTCCCGATGTTCAACCTGCAGTCGGACCCGAAGGTCACCGACGGGAACGGCAACGCCGTCAGCAGGAATACGTTCGATGTCGGTCGGGCCTATATCAACGTGACCGGAAACGTGTCCCACCTCGTGTCATTCCGGCTCACGCCGGATATCACGCGGCAGAGCGGATTGCTCTCGCTTGGGGCCGGCAACAGCGTGGCGAATGACAGTCTGGTCTACCGGATCAAGTACGCCTACGGGCAGTTCGGACTGGATGACTGGATGACCAAGGGCTCGTGGGTCCGGCTCGGAATCCAGCAGACGCCGTGGGTGGACTACGACGAAGGCATCTACCGCTACCGCTTCCAGGGCACCGTGTTCGCCGAGCGCGTCCCGTTGCCGACCGCGATGTCGTCGTCCGATGCCGGTGTGTCGTTCCACTACAACCTGCCGTCGAATTTCGGAGACGTCCACGTCGGGCTCTACAACGGCGAGAACTACAGCCGGGTGGAAGTGAACAACCAGAAGAGCTTCCAGTTCCGGGGCACGCTGAGGCCATTTGCCAGGAACGCGCCTGTCCTGCGTGGACTGCGGGTGCACGTGGTCGACTACGCCGATCACTACGTCGGTAATGCGACCCGGACCCGATTCATGACCAACGTGACCTACGAACACAAGTTTCTGAACGCCGAGGTGGATTACCTCAGGGCGAAGGACCAGTCGCTCGCCAGTGCCGCCATCGTCGAGTCACAGGGGTGGGCTTTCTGGGCCACGCCGAAACTGCCGATGAAGAACGGCGCCTCTCTGGAAGGCCTCATCCGGTATGACCACTGGACGCCGAATACTGGCAGTGCGCTGGCGCCGGCCGGGACTGCCGCGCTTCCCGGGACGACGCTGCTGAGCGACCAGCATCAAAATCGAGCCATCGTCGGCGGCGCCTATTGGTTCCCGCACGAAGGCAATGTCAGCACCGCGCTGCTGCTGGACTGGGACGCGCAGAAGCTCGTCAGCCTGTCCACGAAGCCCACCAAGGTGCTCTCCGTTCACGGCCTCATCACTTTCTAAGGACACAGCAGCCATGACACGCAGACTCAGGATTCTCTCGGCGTTCGCCGCAGCGGCGCTGACCATTGCGACGGTGACCGCGCAGACCGTGCAGATTACGGGCGCCGGGGCGACCTTCCCCTATCCGATCTACTCGAAGTGGTTCGACGAGTACCACAACGCGCACCCGAACATCGAAATCAACTACCAGTCGGTTGGTTCGGGCGCCGGCATCCGCCAGATTACGAATCAGACCGTGTTCTTCGGTGCGAGCGACGGACCGATGACCAGCGAGCAGCTCTTGGCGGCTCCTGGAAAGATCCTGCACTTCCCGACCGTTCTCGGTGCGGTGGTCCCGGTCTACAACATTCCGGGCGTCTCGGCCGAGTTGAAGTTCACGGGCGTGGTGCTGGCGGACATCTATCTCGGCAAGATCGTGAAGTGGAATGACCCGGCGATTGCGAAGCTGAACCCGGAAGTGAAGCTGCCCGGGACGGACATCACCGTCGTGCACCGGGCCGATGGCTCCGGCACCACGTATATCTTCGTGGACTACCTCGCCAAGGTGTCACCGGCGTGGAAGTCGACCGTTGGCGTGGCGACCGCGGTCAAGTGGCCCGTCGGTCTCGGCGGCAAGGGCAACGAGGGTGTCTCCGGCCTCGTCAGCCAGACGCCCGGGTCGATTGGGTACGTCGAGCTGATCTACGCGCTTCAGAGCAAGATGAGCTACGGGTCCGTGCAGAACATGGCCGGCGAATTCATGAAGGCGTCGGTGGCGTCGGTGACGGCGGCCGCGGCTGAGGCCGTCAAGAACATGCCGGCGGACTTCCGCGTCTCGATCACGAACGCGCCGGGCAAGGGCGTCTATCCCGTGTCGTCCTTCACCTGGCTGCTGCTCTACGAGAATCCGAAGAACAAGGCCCATTCAAAGGTCATGGTCGAGTTCATGAAGTGGATGCTCGCCGATGGTCAGAAGTTCGCAGGCCCGCTGGGGTACGCGCCGCTGCCGCAGGAAGTGATCAAGCTCGAGCTGGCGGCCCTGCAGAAGGTCAAGAACTCCTAGGGACTGAGATTCCGCCGGGCAGGATGCCTGTGGCGGGGGAGAGGTGATAGCTGGGCTGAGGCCCGGCACGGCGGGCGGCCCTTGGCGGGGTCGCCCGTTGTCTTGTACGGGAGGTGAGATGGCTTCTGGACGGCAGGAGGCCGACGGAACGGACTAGCGGCCGAAGCCGTGCGTGGTCACGAAGGCGCCGACGCGAGCGCGGATCTCATCGCGAATCTCGCGGACCCGTGCGACCGGCTGGCCTTTCGGATCCGGGAGCGGCCAGTCGTCGCGCCGTGCCCCGGGCACGACCGGACACTGGTCTCCGCAGCCCATCGTGATGAGCCAGCCAGCGCCCTGCGCCAGGTCTTCGGTCAGCTTCTGCGGAACCGCGGCCGAGAGGTCGATGCCGATCTCCTGCATGGTCTCGGCGACCTCTGGATGCACGCGCTCACCAGGGGCCGTCCCGGCTGAGACGGCGACCGCCTTCCCGGCGTCGGCGAGCTGGTTGAAGAACGCGGCCGCCATCTGCGACCGTCCGGCGTTGTGGACACAGGCAAAGATGATGCGAGTCATGTCTGATCGTCCGAGTGGTGAGGCTCGACGATTCTGCCACGTCGGTGTAACGGTCCCGTGAAACTGGACCGCTGCCGGTGGTCGCCCTCACGGCCGGTGCCATGGCGAATGACCGTGAGCGCGCGCACGAGGCTGGAATGGCGAATTCCTGGCGAAGCCCGTCACCCCCGAGGCCACGGCCATCGTGGTGGACGGGCGGCTGCCCGCCCCGGCGCGCCCCGCAGGCGACTGATCGTTGCTCTGACGCCCGCGCCGGCGCAGGTCACCAGGCCCGGCCGTACGGTCAGGCCTGCGCCGGTTCCAGCGTGAGGGCGTTCACGTGCCATGGCTCAAGGACCACACGCGTCGCGTGGCCGGCGAGTTCGGCAAGGTGGCTGGCCTCGTGCTGCTGCCGCGAGACCAGGACCGGGTCTGTCACCTGCAGCGGTGTCAGTGACTGATTGACGACCCAGGCGAAGGGCCGGATGTCCGCTCTCGCGAGGTCGCGCTCCAGTTGCATCGCCTCGTGAATCGGCGTCGCCTCCGGCAGCGTGACGAGCAGCACGCGCGTGAACTGGGGGTCCCGGAGGCGGGGCAGTAACTGTCTGACGGCGTCCGGGCTTCCGCTGGCCTTGCGCAGGACTTCGCGGTGATAGGCCTCAGCCGCGTCGAGCAGCAGCAACGTATGGCCGGTGGGCGCGGTGTCGATGACGACGAAGCCTGTGTCGCCCTGCGCCACCGTGTCGGCAAAGGCCCGGAACACCGCGATCTCCTCCGTGCAAGGAGACCGGAGGTCTTCTTCAAGGAGTGCTCGCCCCTGGGCGTCCAGGCCCGCTCCGGCCGTCGCCAGCACCTGCGTCGCGTACCGCTGCGTTTCGACGCCAGGGTCGATACGTGCGAGGCGGAGCGTCGGCGGCCGCTCGGTGGTGGCGGCCTCCAGGTGGGCGGCCGGGTCGGTCGTGGTCAGCAGGACCTGGTGACCTGCCCGTGCCAACTCCGTGGCGATGTGCACGGCGACGGTTGTCTTGCCGACGCCGCCCTTGCCCATTGTCATCACGACGCCGTGTCCGCTGGCGGCGAAGTCGTGCACGAGGTCGCGAAGGGTGGGTCCCGCGACGACAGCAGGGGCCGCTGCGGGGGAGGTCGTTGCCTCGGCCAGGGCGGGTTGGCCCAGCTGGCGTAGCGAGTCGATGCCGACCAGGCCAAATGGCAGGAGCCGGATGTCGACACGGGGCAGGGCCCGGAGTCCGCCTGGCATCGCGTCGAGAGCCGCGCGGCCACGGGCTTCGAGTACGACGGCGACCGCGTCAGTGCGGTCGGTGGCCTGGAAGAGGCCGTTCATCACGAGCCGGACGTTGCGGATACCCAGGTGGCCAAGCTCCTCGCGCGTCCGTTCCGCCTCGCGAAGCGCGGATGCGTCCGGCCGTGCGACCAGCACCAGGGTCGTCTGCGAGCCGTCGCGGAGCGCGTCGTTCGACGCGGCATAGAGCGTCTGCTGGGCCTGAAGACCGGCGAGCGGCCCGAGGCACGAGGTGCCGCCGACATTGGTCTCCATGAAGGTAGACCACGCGGCCGGCAACTCCAGCAGGCGGAGCGTGTGTCCCGTGGGGGCCGTATCAAAGATCACGTGATCGAACGACGCGGTAGCGGCCGGGTTTCCCAGCAGTGTGGAGAACTCGTCGAAGGCGGCAATCTCCACGGTGCAGGCACCGGAGAGCTGCTCCTCGATGCTCGCGACGGCCGAGGCCGGCAGAATGCCGCGGTACGGTCCGACGACCCGCTCGCGGTAGGCCTGGGCGGCCTGTTCGGGGTTGATGTTCAGGGCGGAGAGCCCGGGCACACCAGGGACCGGCCGCGGCTCCGGACCGAGGGCCACGCCCAGGACCTCGTCAAGGTTCGACGCCGGGTCGGTGCTCACGAGCAACACGCGCTGTCCGTGGTCGGCAAGCTGAATGGCCGTCGCGCAGGCCATGGAGGTCTTCCCCACACCACCTTTGCCGGTGAAGAACAGGACGCGCGTCGGCTGTTCGATGAGTGTGAGCATCGGGGGGCGTGTCAGCAGCAATTCCCGCTCGTGGTGATGAGCGGCAGTCGCCGAGGCGTGACGGCGGGCGCGTCGCATCCGCACCCCGTCGCATCAGCCGGGTCCGCCGTTGCGGATGTCGCGCAACAGCCGGCGCCGGCCGCGGTACGCGCGACGGCCGGTTCCGTCGCTCCCGGCTTCAGGAAGCGGTCCGCCAGGGTGGCCATCGCCCGGCCTGGCGTCTCCTTCACCGACTGTGCGGTCGCGACGGCCCGTCGCATGTCCTCTCGCGAGACACCGAGCTTGCGTGCCGCGTCGTAGTGAAACTTGAAGCACGGCTCGCAGTTGGCGGCCATCGCGGCGCCGATGGCCACCAGTTCCGCTACGGCATCCGTGTAGAGGCTCGGGGCGGGCCCGGTGATGCCGGCCCACGCGGCAAGGTCCTCGCGCGACGGGTAGACGCCGACACTCGTGACCGAACCGTTCACTTGAATCAGCGGAAGGCTCGCTTCTCCCTTGGCGTCCAGCGCCGCACGCACGGCCGCGTCCGCGGCAAACGCCGCGGGCTGCTGGGCCAGGTTGAACCGTTCCACCGTCACGCCCTGGGCCGCCAGCCACTCCAGGTCCGCCGCGAAGCGGGGCAGCGCCGGATCGATTGCGGGCCCGCACACGCCTGTCGAACAGCACATGGCAGGGTCAAATACGCGCAGAGTCGTCATGGCAGTCCTTATCTTTGGTGGGTGCGTTGCTCGTGGCTGTGTCGTTTCGCATAGCAGCCCCGCTAGGGCTCGACAGGCGGAAACAGCCAGGTGGTCAGGGGCGTGGCCAGCACGAGGCCGACGACCTGGGCACCGGCGAAAGTGGCCACGTCCGCTGGCCGGATGCCGGCGAAGGTGTCCGTGAAGCTGCGTGCGAGGGTGACCGCCGGATTGGCAAACGAGGTGGAGGCCGTGAACCAGTAGGCCCCGGCGATGTAGGCGCCGACGATGCCGGCCACGGCCGTCGGGCGGTGACGGACGCCACCGGCAATGGTCAGTAACAGGCCGAAGGTCGCGACGACTTCGCTGAGGAACTGCGCGGATCCCGCACGCACATGCGTCGAGGTCTGCACCAGCGGGAGTTCGAACATCGCGTGTGCGAGGGCCACGCCTGCCAACGCACCGGCCACCTGCACGAGCACGTACCCGGGCACCTCCCGCCAGGCGAGCCGGCCGGTGGCTGCGGCCCAGAGCGAGACCACCGGGTTGAACTGCGCGCCGGAGACCGGGCCGAGCACCGTGATGAGGGTGATGAGCGTGGCGGCGGTGGCCACCGTGTTGGCGAGCAGCGCCACGGCGACGTTGCCGCCCGCGAGCCGGTCGCCCATGATGCCGGAACCGACGACGGCGGCAAGGAGGAGGGCCGTGCCCACCCCTTCGGCCGTCAGCCGCCGGGCACGCGAGGTCTGCATGGGGTTAGATCCTCTCACGGTGCCGCGACGTTCCTGTCACGCGCAGCAGTTGGACCCGCAGCACGCCTTGGCCGTCGGCTTGGTGGCCCGGATGAAGGCGCTGGCGAACGTGCCGTCCGCTGTGTCCGCGATGGCGTCCACGTCGATGCCGGCACTGGTCAGGAAGGTCCGCGCCTCCTCGACGTGGTAGACGCGCCACGGTTCGATGCCGACCTCGCCGAAGCCGGCTGCCGCGAGCCTTCGGGCATAGTCGGATTCGTCCAGCGCGCCCGCCACACAGCCGACCCACAGCTCGATGTTTCGGCGGATAGCCTCGTCCACCTCGCCACGCACCACCACATCCGACACGGCGAAGCGGCCCCCGGGCTTCAGCACGCGGAAGGCCTCGCGGAAGACGGCGTCCTTGTCCGTCGAGAGGTTGATGACGCAGTTCGAGATGATGACGTCCACGGAGTTGTCCGGCAGGGGAATCGATTCGATCGTGCCCTTCAGAAACTCGACATTGGTCACCCCGGCGCGCCGCTGATTCTCGCGGGCCAGGGCGAGCATGTCGTCGGTCATGTCGAGCCCGTAGACCTGGCCCGTGGGGCCCACGCGCCTGGCCGAGAGCAGCACATCGATGCCGCCGCCCGAGCCGAGGTCCAGCACGGTCTGGCCGGGTTCGAGCGTGGCCAGGGCCGTAGGGTTGCCGCAGCCCAGGGAGACGGCGACGGCTTCGTCTGGCAGGCCTGCCGTCTGCTCGGGTGAATAGAGCCCGGTCGTGATCGGGTCGCAGCAACTGGCGGTCGCGCCGCCGGGCGTGCAACAGGACGTGGAGCCAGATCGGGCGATGGCGCCGTAGTGCTCGCGGATGGCCTCGCGCGTGGCGGTCGGCTGCGTGGGAGTGGTCGTGGTCATGATGCGGTCCTTCGTCCAGAGAGCCGTCCGGCTTCGCGGGCCGTCGGCGGTGCCTTGTATGCGTATACGCGAATATAAGAACGATAGGCCGCCGTGCTATATTTGTCAAGGCGGATATATGAAGCAGGACGTGACGGCCGTGGAAACCGTGCTGAAAGCGCTGGCCGATGCCACGAGGCTCCGGTTGCTGGGGTTGCTCGCGGCGGGGGAGGTCTGCGTCTGCGACCTGCATGACAGCCTGCGGCTGCCGCAACCGAAGGTCTCGCGGCATCTGGCCTATCTGCGGAAGGCCGGGCTGGTCGAGACGCGACGGACAGGACTCTGGGTGTACTACCGGCTGGCCGAAGGCCCGGACCCGGTGGTGCGCACGCTCCGGGATGCCGTCGTGCACGCGCTCGGGCACCTCGAGGCCCCGAAGAAGGACCGGAAGCGGCTCGAGAAGAAGACCGGGTGCGCGGTGCTGGGGACGTGCGGTCCCGACGGGCTGGCCTGCTGCGCCCCGGCCGGGCGCGCGCGCCCGGTATGATGGTGCGCCGACCCGATGCCCGACCGTCTCCGCCTGGCCTGCCTGGGCTGCGGCTTCATCACGCGTCTCCACAGTCGCACGCTCGCGAAGCGCGGCGACGTGTCGCTGGCGTTCGCCAGCCGCGACCGCGCCAGGGCTGACGCGTTCCGCCGGGAATTCGGCGGCGTCGCCGCCTATGGGGACTACGAGTCCGCCATTGCCGATCCGGCCATCGACGCGGTGCTGGTCGCCGTCCCGACCGCCTTTCATCGTGCGCTCACGCTCGCCGCCCTCGCGGCAGGGAAGCACGTCATCGTCGAGAAGCCCGCGTTTCCCACGACGGCCGACTTCCTCGACGTGATCGAGGCCCGCGACCGTGCCGGGCGCGTGGTGCTCATCGGCGAGAACGACCACTACAAGCCCCAGGCCCGGACACTCCGACGACTCCTCTCGGACGACGTGATTGGCCCGATGGTCTTCGCGCACTTCACGACGATTGCGCGGCGCCTCAAGGGCGCGGACGACTGGCGGAATGATGAAGCGATGGCCGGCGGTGACGCCTTCTTCGAAGAGGGCATCCACTGGCTGCACCTGGCGGGGAGTCTCGGGCCGCGGATTGTCTCAGCGCAGGGCTTTCAGCCCGAGGCGTCGCGGGAAGGCCCCGACCGGCGGGCCAAGAGCATGCTCGCGGCGTTCCACTATGACAACGGCGCCACCGGTGCCCTCTACTATTCCCGCGAGGTGCCCTCCGCGCTGAAGGGGCTGCGCCTCTCCTCGATCTTCGGCCGCGACGGCGTCATCACGTTCGAGTCGAATGGTGCGTTCGTGCTGGCGCGGGGCAAGGGCATGCCGCGGCTGCTGCTCCCGGGCATCCGCGATATCCGCGGCTATGCGGCCATGCATCAGGACTTCATCGCGGCCATCACGGCGGGCCGGCAGCCCGAGATGAGCCTTGAACGGGCGCTCGACGACCAGCGCCTCATGGACCAGATCTACCGACGGTGACCCTGCGGATGCAGACCGATTCCTACGACATCATCATCATCGGCAGCGGGGCCGGCGGAGGCACGCTGGCGCAGGCCCTGCGGGGGACCTCCGCGCGCGTGCTGCTCCTGGAGCGGGGCGACTTTGTCCCGCAGGAGCCGGAGAACGCCGACCCTGACGCCGTGTGGCGGGATCTCCGCTACCGGGCGGATGAACGCTGGCTCGACGGGCACGACAAGGTGTTCCGGCCGTACACCCACTACTGCGTTGGCGGGAATACGAAGTTCTGGGGCGCGGTGCTCTACCGCTTCCGCGAAGAAGACTTCGGTGCGCTGACACACGTGGACGGCGTCTCGCCAGCCTGGCCGATCAGCTACACCGACCTCGCGCCGTACTACGAGCGCGCCGAGCGCATCTACCAGGTGCGGGGCGACTCCGGCGACGACGCCACCGAGCCGCCGCGCGGACCGTTTCCGCATCCGCCCGTGCCGCACCAGGGAAAGACGGCGGGGCTGGTGGAGGGTCTTCGGCAGCAGGGCCTGCACCCGACGCCGCTCCCGCTGGGCCTCCTGCGCCCCGGCGAGCCCGGTGGGTGTGAGCTCTGTCAGACGTGCAATTCCTTCCCGTGCAAGGTCCGGTCGAAGAGTGACGCCGACATCTGCTGCGTCGGCCCGGCCACGGACGGAGCGAGCAATGTGGAGCTCTGGACCGAGGCCTATGCCCGCCGCCTGGAAACAGACAGCACGGGTAGGCAGATCGTCGCCGTGGTGGTGGAAAAGGATGGCCAGGAGCGGCGGCTCACGGCCACGACGTTTGTCGTCTCCTGTGGCGCCGTGAACTCCGCGGCCCTCCTGCTGCGCTCCGGCAACGGCCGCCACCCGGACGGGCTGGCGAATGGCTCCGGCCTCGTGGGCACGCGCTACATGGCGCACATCGCGACGATGATCAGCGCGGTCAAGCTGGGCGAATACAACAACGTCTCGTTCCAGAAGACCGTCGCCATCAACGACTTTTACCTCAAGGGCCGCGATGTCGATTACCCACTGGGGCAGATCCAGTCGCAGGGACACATCCACCCGATCATGATCCAGATGGCGGCCCCGGCCGAGTATCAGCCGCTCGCCATCAGCATCCCGCAGTGGTTCTACCGGCTGGCATGGACGTCATGGAGTACGGAGTGGTTGGCGATGACCGAGGACCTGCCGCACGATGAGAACCGCGTGACGCTCACCGAGAAGGGGCACATCCGTCTCACGTATCACCAGAGCAATCAGGTGGCACACCAGAAGCTGCTCGACGAAGTGGACCGCATGCTCAAGGGCCTCGGGCATCACTTCATCAAGCCGGTCTCGCTCGGCGTCGGCAATACGACGCACCAGTGCGGCACGGTCGTCTTCGGCGAGGATCCGGCCGCGTCCGTGCTCGACCCGTACTGCAAGGCGCACGAGGTGGAGAATCTCTACGTCGTGGACGCCTCGTTCTTTCCGTCCTCGGCCGCCGTCAATCCCGGCCTGACCATTGCGGCACAGGCGCTGCGGGTGGCGGACCACCTCAAAGCCCGTCATTCCCTCTGACCCGGCAAGGAGCCCACCTGTGCGCGCCCGATCCTTCAGTCACGTCGGCCTGACCGTCCGCGATTTCAACCGCACGGTGAAGTTCTACTGGGAGGTCTTCGGCTGCCCGCTGGTGGGCGTCTCCGACACACCGCCCGACCGCGTGCAGAGCTTCTTCGGCGTGGATGCACCGGCGCCCTCCCTCAAGATCGGCTGGATCCGGGTGCCCGGGGGAGGTGTCCTCGAGATCTTTGCCTTCGACCCGCAACAGCCGGCCGTGGAGATTCCGTGGAACCGTGTCGGCCTGACGCACTTCTCGCTGAACGTGCGGAACCTCCAGAAGTGGTACGACTTCCTGGTCAGTAAGGGCGTCGAGGTCGTGAGCCGGCCCGAACGCTCACCGCGGGGCCACAGCTTCTTCTTCGCAAAGGACTGCGACGGCAACCTCATCGAGCTGATGGACCTCGGCTACATGCACTACGTGCTGGGCTGGCTCGGCCCGCTGGGCGGGTGGCTGTTCCGCCGCGGCATGTACAAGCAGTACTACCGGTAGCCGTGCGAACCTGCCGCCGGTATCTGACCGCCGCGTTGGGCGCGCTGTGCTGGCTCGCGACGGCCGCACACGCCCAGACCGAACCGGCGAAGCCGGTGGTCCCGCTGGTGGCGTCGGCCATCGAGCGGCTTCGCACGGCGTCGACGCCAGAGGCGGCGACGTCGCTCCTGAACGCCAACCCCTCGTGGGTGACGCCAGCCGTGTTTGACGGGCTGCTGGAGGCGGCCGGCCGCGATGTGGGGCAGGACTTCGCACTCGGCCGTCGGGGGTTTCTCGTGGCCGAATCCGTCGCGCAACGCCTCGGCGACGACCGCGGCATCGGCCTGGCTCTCAATGGCCTGGGATTCGCGCAGTTCCGGCAGGGCCATCTCCCCGACGCGCTCGAGACGTTTCGTCGCGGCGCATCGGCCGCAGAGCGGGCGCACGACGGCGGTACGCTGGCGGAGCTGCTCAGGGGGGTCGGTCTCTGTCAGCGATTGACGGGCGATGTGCAAGGCGCTGTGACGCCGACCGAGCGATCGCTACAGCTCGCACGTGAGGCTGGAAACATGCGCCTCGTGGCCTCGGTGCTGAGCGACCTGGGTCTCCTGCATCAGGACCTCGGTGACCTTCGCCGCCGGGACACGTTGCTGCAGGAGGCGCTGCGCGTGGCCGAGGACCATCACCTCGATGTGCAGGCGCGGAACATCTACAACAACCTCGGAGCGGCGTATGTGGCGCAGGGTGATCTGGAGGCGGGGTTGGGTTACCTGCAGAAGAGCCTGACCATCGATGCGGGCCTGAACGCCGGGCCGGCCTTCACGGCCAACCTGCTGGTCAACATGGGCACGGCGCAGCTGCGGCTCGGTCAGTTTGCTGAGGCGCAGGCGAATTACGAACGCGCCCTCGAGCCGTTCACGCAGGCTGGCGATGAGCGCAGCATGGCGATTGTGCACACAAATCTGGGTGAGTTGCTTCGGCTGCAGAGCCGGTTTGCCGAGGCCGAGGGCCACTTGACGCAGGCCGTGCGCCTGCATGACACCAACGATGTGACGGAAGGGCGCGTGGAGGCTCGCGTGCATCTGGCCTGGAGCCTGCTTGGCCGTGGTCAGAGCGAGGCGGCACTGGAGACGGCGTTGATCGCCGTAGCCCTGGCGGAAGAGAGCCATACGCCCGCTCTGCTGATCAAGGCGTTGACACCGCTTGGCGAGATCCGGCGGCAGCGCGGCGAGGTGCGCGAGGCTCGGCGAGTGCTTGAGCGGGCCGTGGAGCTCGTGGAGTCCACGCGGCGGAATCTCGCTGGGGGCGGGCAAGGTCAGGGCTTTCTAGAGGATTACATCGCGCCGTACCACGCCCTGATTGCACTTGAGGTGGGGGAGGGCCGCACGCGCGAGGCGCTGGCCGTCGCCGAGCGCACGAAGGGGCGCCAACTCTTTGATCTGGTGCATCCAGGTCCGGTCGAGATCACCCGGGCCATGACCCCGGAGGAGCGGGCCGAGGAGCGTCTCCTGGCGGGAGAGGTCTCGCACCTGCAGGTGGCGCTGACCGCAGCTGAGGGCAATGCCGCGGTTGCCTCCGCCGGGCAGGCGTTGACGGAGGGGGTCCAGCGGATCGAGGCGTTCCGGGCGACGCTCTACCGCGCGCATCCCGAGTTGCGTCTGCAGCGAGGCGACCTCCCGCTGCTGACCAACGCCGATCTGGCGCGGCTGGTGCCAGACGCGACGACGGCCGTCGTGGAGTACGTCGTGACCGAGCGCGACACGTTTGGGTTTGTGATCACCCGACGGGCCGGTGGGGCGCCGACCGTGTCCTCCTTCCGGATTGCGATGGGGCGGGCTGACCTGCAGCGGGAAGTCGAGGGCTTCCAGCGCCAGCTGGGATCGCGCGATCTCGGCGTCCGGCGCACGGCGCAGCGGCTCTATCGCGTGCTGCTCGGGCCATGTGCCACCAGGCTGCAGGGGAAGAGCCTGCTGGCGATCGTGCCGGATGGGCCGCTCTGGAGCCTCCCCGTGCAAGCGCTGATGGCGCCTTCAGGACGCTACGTGGTGGATGACGCGGCCGTCTTCTCCGCGCCGTCGCTGACCGCGCTCGCCTCGACAATGGGGGCGACGCGGCAGGCAGGTTCCCGGAGGCTCTTTGCGCTTGCGGCGCCGACGCCGGAGACAGCCGCGGTACCGTCCGCGGCCTTGCCCCGTACTGCGGTCGATGCTCGGGAGCTGGCCCGGCTGTATGGCGCCTCCTCCAGCCGCGTGCTGGCGGGGACGGAGGCCCGTGAGGACGTCTGGAAGCGGGAGGCCGGCGCGTATCGTGTCCTGCACTTCGCCACTCACGGTGTCCTGAACAGCGCCAATCCTCTCTATTCCTATCTCGTGATGGCGGCGGCGCCGGACTCACCGGACGACGGCCTGCTGGAGGCGCGCGAGGTCCTGGACCTGGAACTGCACGCGGACCTGGCCGTGCTCTCGGCGTGCGAGACAGCCAGTGGGCGGTTTCGCTACGGTGAGGGACAGATCGGGATGAGCTGGGCGTTTCTGGTCGCCGGCGTGCCCACCATCGTGGTGAGCCAGTGGAAGGTGGACGAGGTCAGCACCGGCCGGCTCATGCTCGCCTTTCATCGGGCACTGCTCGCGTCAGGCGATGCGAATCTGGCGGGTCGCGCGAGGGCCCTGCAGCGCGCTGCCCGGACCATGGCGCACTCGGCCGTGGGCCACCCCTTCTACTGGGCGGCCTTCACAATGATTGGCAACGGCTACTAGCGGGCCTCACCGGTCCCGAAGGCCGCAGTCCTGAGACCATCCCATTCAGCATAGGCAGGTCTGGACAGGGCTGTCATGATGGCAGGGTGATGCCTCGTCTCCCAGTCGCTGTGCCCGCTCTGCGCCCCTTGGTTCTCGTGTGTGCCGTCCTGTGCGGCGCCGGAGGCCACGTCGCCTGGGCTGCGCAGGCGCCGGACGCTTCTGCGCCGGCATCGCTCGCGGCGGCTGAGCATCTCTACTTCAACGGCGAGTACGTCGCTGCCGCCGCGATGGCGCTCGCGCTCCGCACGGCCGACCCGACCAACCTCGGGGCCTACGAACTGGGCACCTCGGCCATCCATTTCCAGATCAAGCGGTTAATGGGGGACGGGAAGGATCGCGTCAAGGCGCTCAAGGCCTGCACGCCATGTCCCGCGCTCCTTGCCTCCTTCGCCGAGGAGACCACGCGCGGGGTCGCCGCGGCACGGGCGCACCTCGTGGAGGCGCCGCAGGACCTGGAGGCCACCTTCCTGCTGGGCAAGCTCAACCTCAATCACGTGTGGCTCCAGATCGGCACGCTGGGCCGGCGCACCGCGTGGAGCGAATACCGCGAGGCACGGCGGTTGGTGGAAACCGTGCTGAAGCGCGAACCTGGCCACGTGCGGGCGCGCGTGGCCCACGCCTGGATTGAGTACATCGTCGATACCCGCGTGCCCTTCCTCTTCAAGTGGGCGATGGGCGGCGGCGACAAGAAGAAGTCGCTGGCCGAGATGCGGAAGGCCGCCGAGGCGGAGGCGCCATTCATGGTCCGCACCGAGGCGCGCTTTGCGCTGTGGGAGATGCTCAATCGCGACAAGCGCGTTGCCGAGGCGGCGGTCCCGGCCCGGGCGCTGCTCGTGGACTTCCCAGGCAATCTCGAGGTGGCCGCCTTTCTGCAGAAGCACGATCGTCGCTAGCCGCCCCATTGCTCTACACCGCCCCGGGCGAGGACACTAAGGGTGTGACACACATGGGAACGCCGTGGCGATGACGCCGGAAGAGGTCTGGCGCGGTCGGCGCGACGCCGAGTTGCTGGACGCCGCCAGCCGTCTCCAGGATTACTACGAGGAAGGCCAGTGGGAAATCCTCACCGAGATGGCCCGACGCGGTCTGCGGCTGCCGAATGGGGAACTGCCCACCGTGCCTGCGCGGCCCGTATCCGCGCCCGTGGTCAGCGTGCCGACAGCCACGCCGGAGACGGCCCGTCACACGGCTGAACGCGTAGCTGCTTCACGCCCGCCCCTCTGGCCACCGGCGCCGGTGATCGCCCACCTCTGGCGGGGCGACTTTCCGCTCGGGATCACCTACTGGGGTTTCGCCCAACTGGGCGGTCTCGTGCTGGCGGTGCCGCAGCTGGGGCTGCGGCTGAAGGGCTTCATCGCCGCGGCCGAAGTGCTGGACGGTGTGGCGCTCGTCTATTCCTTCATCGTCATCGTGGCGATCTGGCGGAGTGCGGCGCGCTATCCCGGGCACCGCGTCTGGGCCGATCTGGCACGGGCGGCGACGATCCTGCCGATGGTGCTCGCGGCGATCCTCGCCCTCGTCCAGCGTTAGGCCTGTCCAGCCGGTCTCGGCGTTCAGCGGTCGCTCCAAACCGCGTGATGTAGTCACGGGCCAGGGCGCGGACCTCGGGAACGAGGCCCTCGGCGAGCACGGTGAGGTCCCGTTGCAGAGAGGCGAGGTCTACGGTGGGAATGAGCTTGACGTCCGGTTCGATGCTGAATCCGGTATCCAACCCGCTCTCCGAGTAGGACACGGCGATGTGCCACGGATTCTCCAGGCGATGCGCACCGCGAAGCAGGGCCAGCCAGTCACTGATCAGGCGTGGATAGATGAGCGACCGGGAATAGAACCACACCTGGGGCAGGCGGAAGATCTCGCCGTCAGTTCGCAGGTGACCTTCGCACGACCAGTAGGGCGTGCAGAGCCGCAGTTCATGAAGGCCAAAGACCAGTGGCACGACCTTCGGTTCGATCGGGTAGCGTTGTCCATCGGATGAGAGCTGTGACGGGGCCTCCGGGCAGGCGGCATTGCACTGGCATGTGCAGGAGGTCGAGCCTGAGCATGTACAGCGGAGCGTGCAGAGTGGGCACACACGGCGTTCCCGGCAGGTGTCTTGCGTGACCAAGCTGGCAAGGTCGAGCAGTTGTTCGGGTGTGGCCCCGTTCGCCGCCAGGGTGTGCAGCTTCACGGACCTGTAATCGGCGAGGAATCCCGCAACGTGAGGGAGATGTGCCGTGGCGCCGAGCTCGTCGCCGAATTGCTGGCCACCGGCGCAGGTCATCGCCCACCTCTGGCGGGGCGACTTCCGGCTCGGGATGACCTACTGGGGTTTCGCTCAACTGGGCGGTCTCATGCCGGCCGTGCCGCAGCTGGGGCTGTGGCTGCAGAGCGTTATCGCCGCGGCCGACGTGCTGGACGGCGTGGCGATCTGGCGGAGCGCGGCGCGCTATCCCGGTCACCGAATCTGGTCCGACCTCGCCCGCGTGGCGACGAACCTGCCGCCCGTCCTCGCGCCGGTGACCCTTCTCGCGCAGGGGTAGCGCAGGACAGACTCTCCCGACCTGACGAGGGCGCGTAAGTTACAGTGGACTGTGGCTGAGTTACCGACGGTTGCTTCACTGTCCGGCGGTGCTGGGGGTGTTCCCAGTGAACGGCTATTCCAGGCCATCGTGGAGTCCTCTCCAAATGGCGTGATGCTGGTCGACCAGCACGGGACGATTCGGTTGGTGAACCGCGAGATTGAGCGGTTGTTCGGCTATCCCAGAGCCGAACTGCTCGGCCAACCGATAGACCTGCTCGTCCCCACCGCCCTGCGTGCCGGTCATCCGGATCTGCGAGCGAGCTTCCTCGATAACCCACGTCCACGCCCGGTGGCCACGGGTCGAGACCTCAGCGGTCGCCGCCGTGACGGTTCGGAGATCCCGGTCGAGATCGCGCTCAATCCGGTCCACGCCGAAGACGGTATCTTCGTGCTGGCCATTGTCATCGACATCAGCGAGCGCAAGAAGGCTGACGAAGAACGACAGGCGTCGGCTGCGGCGCTGCGGGCCAGTGAGCGTCGGTATCGGACGCTCATTGAGGATTTTCCGCACGGCGTCATCATTCACGTCCGCAATTCGGTCGTGATGGCCAACCAGGCGTGTGTCGCGCTGCTCGGGTTCGAGCGCCCGGAGGAGATCGTTGGCCTCTCGATTCTCGACCTGACTCCGCCGGAGGAGCGGGCGGCCATCTCCGCGCTCATTGGGCCCTTGTCTTCAGGATTTGGGCAGGGATACTCCTTCAGCTCCCATGGAACCCAGAACCCCGTTCTGCGGCGCGACGGTTCCGTGCGCTGGCTGGCGGCCCACTCCAAGTGGATCGAGTGGAATGGCGAGACCGCGATCCTGTCGTCTCTGACCGACATCACCGAACAACGTCAGGCGCATCACAGCCTGCGGGAGAGCGAAGACCGCTTCCGTCAGCTGGTCGAGAACATCCAAGTGTTCGTGGTGCTGGAGCGTCCAAGCCGGCGTCCGAGCTATGTCAGCCCGAACTGGCAGACGTTCCTCGGCGCGGCCGCTGGTGAGCCGTTTCCGGGCCCCAAGTTCCTCTCGGAGCGGATTCATCCGGACGACAGGGCCCGTGCGTGGGATCAGTCCGAGCGGGCCGTCCTCGGTGAGACCTCGGATATTACATACCGCCTCACCCGTCTGGATGGTGCGCTGATCTGGGTGCGCTCCCGCTTGTTTCCAATCAGAAATGCGGACGGCGATGTGTACCGGACTGTCACCCTTCTGGAGGACATCACCGCCGTTCGCCATACGGAAGAGCAGCTGCGCCAGGCACAGAAGATGGAAGCGGTGGGCCAGTTGGCCGCCGGCATCGCGCACGACTTCAACAACCTGCTGACGGCGATCATCGGCTGTGGCGAGTTCCTGTTGGAGGACCTCGGCCCTGGCCATCAATCCAGGGAAGACGTGAGCCAACTGCTGGCGGCTGCACAGAGCGCCGCGATGTTGACACGCCAGTTGCTGACCTTCAGCCGGCGTCAGCTGGTCCAGTTTCAGCATGTCGATCTCAACGAGACCGTGGCCCGGCTGGGGCAGCTCCTCCGGCGCACGCTCGGGGAACATATTGCGTTCCACCTGGCGCTGGCCTCGGGGCTGGCGCGCATCTATATCGACCCCGGGCAGATCGAACAGGTCGTGATGAATCTGGCGGTCAATGCCCGTGACGCGATGCCTGACGGCGGGGAACTCACCATCCGCACCGCGAATGCCCTGATTGGGCCAGACAGATTGGCCACCGAGCTCCCCGACGGGACGAGGGGCACGCACGTGATGCTCGCCGTGCGCGATACGGGTGTCGGGATGGATGCTGACACTCAGCGCCGAATGTTCGAACCGTTCTTCACGACGAAGGCGACAGGGAAAGGGAGCGGCCTGGGCCTGGCGACGGTGTACGGCATCGTCGAGCAAAGCCAGGGCACTATCGAGGTCAAGAGCGCGCACGGGAAGGGCTCGCTGTTCACGGTGTATCTGCCCGTCGATCCCGCGAGCGTGGCCGAGGCGGCCGAGGGACAGCCGGTGGCTGGCGCGATAAGGGGCACGGAGACCGTGCTGCTTGTCGAGGATGAGCCGTGGACGCGAGTCGCAGTCCTTGGGATGCTGAAGCGGCAGGGCTATGTGGTGCTGGAGGCTGGCGGTGCCGACGAGGCACTCGTGCGAAGTCGCGCCCATACCGGCGCCATTCACTTGCTCCTGACGGATGTGGTGATGCCGAAGTCGGACGGCCGGCGGCTCGCGGAGGCACTGACCCTTGAGCGGCCTGATATGCGCGTGCTCTACATGTCCGGCTATACGGACGGAGCCCTGGTCGAGGACTTCGTCCTGGGCGAGGGCGTCGCCTTCCTCGCGAAACCCTTCACCGCCGACGTGCTGGCGCGCAAACTCAGAGCGGTACTCACGTAAGCCCGGCGCCTACCTGGGCAGGCGCATCGCCCGAGGTCAGGCTGGGAGCGTGATGATGAATCGGGCACCGCCCTCGGGCCGATTCTCGGCGCGCACGGTTCCGCCATGCAGCTCGACCAGATGCCTGACGATGGCGAGTCCAAGGCCAGTGCCGCCCGGCCGCGACCGCGATTTATCCACGCGGTAGAACCGTTCGAAGACACGAGACAGATCCTCGGGTGGGATGCCGGGACCCGAGTCGCTCACTTCGAGATGCACCTGCCCACCGGCTGCGGTGGTCGTGATGCTGATCGAGGCGCCCTCCGGGGTGTAGTTGTTGGCGTTCTCCAGAAGGTTCCGCAGGACGTCGTGGAGCTTCGCCTGATCAGCGATGACCGTGTGTGCATCCGGGGCCACGGTCACGGTGACGCGTTGTTGCTTGGCGTCGAATGCCCGCTGGAGATCGGCGACCACGGCCGCGCACAGCGCGTCGAGGTCGCAGCGACTGGTGTCCAGCGGCTCCTGGCGCGCATCCAGACGGGCGAGCCGGAGCAGATCGGCCACGAGGCGCTCCATGCGCGTGCTCTGCCGTGCGATGGTGTCGAGAAATTGTGGCGCGGAGCTGCCGCCTGGGTCATCCTGCAGCGCCTCCACGTAGCCGCGGATCACGGTGAGCGGCGTGCGGAGTTCGTGTGACACGTTGGCCACGAAGTCGCGCCGCACCTGGTCCGCGCGCTTCAGATCGCTGACGTCGTGGAGCACGAGCACGGCGCCGGCCCCTCCCGTGGTGGCGACCGGGGTCGCGCGGGCCACGAAGGTGCGGCCCGGGTCGCGGATGAGCGAGAGCTCACGGCTCTCCGGTGTCGCGCCGCTGAGCGCGGCGCTGAGCTGGGCGGCCACGTCAGGGTCGCGCACCACCTCCAGATAAGGACGGCCAATCGCGGTGGACTCGACGGCGAGCATCGTCCGCGCGGCGCCATTGACCAGTTGCAGCCGGCCCTGGCGATCCACGACGAGGACGCCTTCCACCATGCCTGAGAGCACCGCTTCGGTGCGTGCCCGGTCCCGTGTCAGCTCTTCGATGCGCTGTCCCAGTTGCTGGACCGACGTATCCAGCACGCGCGCCACGGTGCCGAGCTCGTCCTCGCCATAGTCGTAGGCCGGCTTGCTGACGTCGCCGGCCGCGTACCGTTCGGCAATCCGCGCGATGCGTTCCGCGCGCCTTGCGAGCGGGGCCGAGAGAAGCCAGGCGACGATGAGGGCGACGGGGACGGCAGCGGCCAGCGCCGCGACGGAGGCCGTGCTGGCCGAGGCGAGTTGACTGGTGACGCTCGACAGCGGCAGGGCCAGGCGCGCGAAGGCGACCGTGGGGTGCTTCGCCCGGACCGCGACGTAGATCATCTCGGTGTCCACGGTCGTGCTGAACCGCTGGCTGACCCCGAGACCGGTCTCGCGAGCGGCGACGATCTCGGGGCGCGTGCCGTGGTTGTCGAGCTGGCGGAGCTCGGCGGGCGTCTGTTCGGAGTCGCCCAGGACGGTGCCATCGGCCGCGACGAAGGTGACGCGGCCCTCGATGGTGCGGGCAAGCCGGTCAGCCTCGGCATCGAGTTGCGCCACTGTCGTCAGATGGTCGGCCTGGGCCAGCAAGTCCGCGATGAGCGTGGCTTCCGTGGTGAGCCGCCCCTGTATCTGCGTGCGCTCGCGACTGCGGCCATCCCAGGCCACGAGGATGGCCACGACGACAAGGGAGAGCGCGGCGGCGCTCAGCGCCGCGACGAAGACCTTGGTGCGGACGCTGGTGGTCATCCGGCTACTGCTCGTCCAGCTTGTAGCCGAACTGCTTGACGGTGACCAGCGCGTCGACCAGCAGCGGCAGCTTCTCGCGCAACCGGCGGATGTGCACGTCGACCGTGCGCGTGCCGCCGGTGTAGCGATATCCCCAGACGTCGCCCAGCAGGAGATCCCTCGAGAGGACCCGGCCGCGGTGCTCAAGCAGGTACTGCAGCAGCAGGAATTCCTTGGCGGTCAGTTTGATGTCCGCGCCGGCATCGGAGACGGTGTGCCGCGTCAGGTCCATCGTGATGGACCTGAATCGACGCATCTCGTCGGGGAGCGCCGCCGGTTGCGCGCGCCGGAGCAGGGCCTTCACGCGGGCGACCAGCTCATTCGGGCTGAAGGGCTTCGGCAGGTAGTCGTCGGCGCCGAGTTCGAGGCCGACGATGCGGTCGGTTTCATCCCCGCGTGCCGTCACCATGATGACGGGGATGCGGGCCGTGGCCGAGTCGGACCGGAGCGCCAGGCAGACGGCCAGGCCGTCCATGCCCGGCAGCATCAGGTCAAGGATGACGAGGTCTGGCGGCGTCTGCTTGATCGCGGCCAGCGCCTCGGTGCCCGAGTCGAAGATCTCGGGCTGCCAGCCGGATTTCGTCAGATAGAGGCTGACGAGGCTGGCGATGTCGCGGTCGTCCTCGACCACGAAGATGCGCGTCATGTCTGGCCATTATCGTGCCGAAGGCGCCCAAACGCAGAAACGGGCGTGGCCCCGAGGAGCCACGCCCGTCTGACAGCCACTGCCGGAGTCGACTAGAAGTCGAGCTGCGCGCCGAGCTTGAAGATGCGGGGCGCGAGGAACTGCGAGGGATTCCGCCAGGTGGGACCAAAGCGGCTCACGCCCAGCAGGATGGTCGAGTCGTTGAGCAGGTTGTAGGCGTCGAACTTGGCCTGCACCTTGGCGCGACCGAAGGTGAGGGCCTTGGTGAAGCGCAGGTCCACCTGGTTCAGCCGCTGCTCATAGAGCTGCCCGGCGGGCAACGTATTGATCAGGGCCGTGCCGGCGGCGCCTGCCGCCAGATTGCGGCCGAGGGCCGGCGCGATCTGCGCGTTCGTGTAGACCACCTGCGCCGTCGGATTGAAGCCGGGCAGATGCTGATACACCGCCGCCACGGAAATCTTGCCGGGCAGTGGATACGACGCCGAGAACTTCACCTGCGTCTGCGCGGAGAGCGGCGGCGCAATCTTGCAGAAGTCCGCGTTTCTCGGCGTGCCGGCAGCGTACCCGGCTGGCGTCAGGTCCGGACGGGTATTCGCGTAGCAGTTGTTCGTCGTGGTACGCCCGGTCGCCATGCCGCCCTGGAAGATGCCGCCCTTGCCGAACTTGGCGTTCATCGTGAAGTCGACACCGGTGAAGACCTCGGTCTGGTCTCCGAAGTTCGACGCTTGCGTCACCACGTTGCTGACCTGTCCGAACCTGTTGAGATTGACGTCATAGTTTCCGCAGACCTGCTTCCCGCTCGTCGGAAGGTCCGCGTTGGTCGGCGCGGTCACGCAGAAGCTGGTGAAGTCCGACGCGGCAACCGCGGTGTTCTGCGTGACGGTGAAGTTGCCGAACGTCCGGCGGTAGTAGGCCACCTCAAAGGCCAGTCCAGGCTTGATTTCCTGCTGGATGGATGCCGTCGTGTGCCAGTTGAACCCACGGTTACCGAAGCCCGTCAGCACGTCGTCGGCGTAGGTCGTGACGACATTCAGCGTGCCGAACCGGCTGTTGTTGAGCGCGCCGCATTCGCCGTTGGCCGTGAAGGTCTTGAGGTCGCAGTCGGGCACATAGTTGCCGTTGGCGTCCGCCCAGGTGCGCGTGGCGTTGGTCACCATGGCATTGGCCGGGTTGACCGCGAAGGCCGTGCCTGGTCCAACGGGCGAGAGGTACTTCCCGATCGAGGCCTTGACGGCCGTTCGGCCATTGCCGAACACGTCGTAGGCGGCGCCCAACCGTGTCGTCAGATCCTTGAAGTTCGGCAGGTTGGTTCGCGCCGTGATCGGCAGGGGCCCCACGAACTGTCCGCCGGGTCGTGTCTGGTCGGGAAAGCCGCCACGCACCTGGTCATAGCGTGCGCCCAGGTTCAACGTCAGGCGGTGCATGGTCCACTGGTCCTGCGCAAAGATCCCCATGTTCATGTTGATCTCGTTGAGGATGGCGCCCGGTGAGGCCCACTGCGTCAGCGAGACCGGCACGCCGCTCCGGAACTGATAGCTGAGGTCCTGATTCACGTAGACGTTGGGGTAGTACTGCACGCCGTGCAGCATCTGGACGCCGGTCTTGAAGGCGTGTGAGCCGGTCACGTAGGACACGGCGCCCTTGCCGTTGTACTGACCCATGTCCTCCTTCGTGCCATACGACGCCGCGCCGAGTCCGGCTGCAGCGTACGAGTTGTACATGAGGTTCGTGGTCAGCTCCGTGATGGAGATGTCGGTCGACTTGACGCCTTCCCAGGCCGCCCGTGGATCGGTCTTGTTGTAGAGGCGCGAGAAGCCGGCCTCAAACAGCATCCGGTTCGTCCGTGGATAGTTCCAGGTCACCTGCGTCAGGTTCATCGGGTAATAGGGGTAGTCCACCGCCGCCTCGGGTGTCACCGTGCCCTGCTCGAGGTAGTAGTTGCACTGGCAGTTGCGCTGGAAGCCGTTGTAGATGTTCAGCTTGTTCTTGGCCGTCAGCTGCCAGGTGAACCGCACGCTGTTGTCGCGCTGGTAGTAGTCCGAGAACCCGCGCTTGGCCGGGTCCGGCGTGTAGAACATGGTGTTCGGCGTCTTGTTGTAGAACGAGCGCGGGATGTACTCCTGCGACCCCCACCACCGGTGCGCCGTGTAGAACCAGATCTTGTCCTTGGCGACCGGGCCACCGACGCCGCCGCCCCAGTCATAGATCTTCTTGGCTTCGGCTGCTGCCGTCACGCCGCGCGTGCGCAGGAAGTCGCTGACGTTCGTGGCCTGAAACGCGCCGTTGGTGGCCGTGCCGAGGAAGTAGAACTTGAAGCTGTTGCCGCCGTCCTTCGGCACCACATTCACGTGGACGCCGCCGTTTTCCGCTTCGGCTGACATGCCGCTGGTCTGGACGACGGTCTCCTGGATGGCCGCCTGATTGACCAGGAACTGCCGGCTGCTGCCGCCGCCGTCACCAATCATGTTGTTCATGACCATGCCGTCGAAGTTCTGCCGGCCGTCGGTGTCGCGGCTGCCGTGGATGCGCATGAAGCCGTACTGGTCGTTTCGATTCCCGCCCACATCCTGAAGGCCGGTGCCGACGGCCGCGCCGACGGTCATCGCGGCAAAGCCGGAGACGCCTCGCGAGGTCGGAATCGCTTCCAGTGTCTCGTTGGTCAGGACCTGCTGCGTGCGGACGTTCTGAATGTCGACGACCGGGCTGGCGCCGGTCACCGTCACGGTCTCCTCCAGGGATCCCACCTTCAGGTCCGCATTGGCCTGCGCCGTGAATCCAGTGGAGAGCGCGATCCCTTCGCGCTTGTAGGTGGAGAAGCCCGCCAGGGTGAAGGTGACGGCATAGGTGCCGGGGCGGAGGTCCACGATCTTGTAGTTGCCCTGGTCGTCGGTGACGGCGCTGCGGACTTTCTCAATCAGTGCCGGGCTGGAGGCCTCGACCGTGACACCAGGCAGTACCGCGCCGGTGGTGTCCTTCACCACGCCAGCGATGGCGCCGCTGGTGGCCGATTGCGCGAATGCCGAGTGGCTGAGCCCGAGCAGTAGACAGGCCACGCCCATCAGTCTGCATATCCGTTCCGTCATCAAGACCTCCTTGTGCCTCGCGCGACACGGCGCGAGAGGCGGAGAATATTACAGGGGACTGAGGTGCGGAAGCCGGAAAAGTGCCTGTCGCAAGATGGCCCTGCCAGCGGTGGCGCGGCGGCGCGGGCGCGGGCTGGCGCCCGGTAGGTCCCGTCTGACGGCCGAGCCTGACGGCGGCGGTTGGGGGGGCTTATGCTGCGCCGGTGATGAACGATGCCAGCTCGTAGCAGAGCGCGCCGATGAGGGCCGCCGCGGGGATGGTGAGGACCCACGCCCACACGATCTGGCCGGCGACCCCCCAGCGGACGGCCGAGAGGCGCCGGGTGGAGCCGACGCCCACGATGGCGCCGGTGATGGTGTGCGTGGTGCTGATTCCCACACCGAAGTGCGTGGCAATGAAGATGGCGAGCGCCGCGCCGGTTTCCGCCGCAAAGCCGCCAATCGGCTGGAGCCGCGTGATCTTGGATCCCATCGTGTGGATGATGCGCCACCCGCCCGAGAGTGTGCCGAGGCCGATGGCCGTGTAGGCGGCCAGTTCCACCCAGAAGGGGATGGGCAGGCCTTTGGGGCCCATGTGCAGGAATCCGCCAGTGACCAGCGCGCCCGAGATGATGCCCATGGTCTTCTGCGCGTCATTGGCGCCATGCATCAGGCTGAACGCGGCGGCGGACACCAGTTGCATCCGGCGGAAGAAGCCATCGACCCGGCGGGGCGTGGAGTTGCGGAAGATGTTGAGGCTGAGCGACATCAGGAGCCAGCCGACGACCAGGCCGACGATGGGGGCCACGACGATGAAGATGAGCGTCTTGGTCCACCCCGACACGATGATCGCGCCAAAGCCGGCCTTGACCACCGCGGCGCCCGCATAGCCGCCGAAGAGCGCGTGCGATGAGCTGGTCGGGAGGCCGAAGTACCAGGTGATCAGATCCCAGACGATGGCGCCGATGAGGCCCGAGAAGATCACTGTGAACGTGACGACTTTCAGATCCACCATGCCGGCGCCGACCGTCTTGGCGACGGCGGTGCCGAAGAGGAAGGCCGCGGCGAAGTTGAAGAAGGCGGCCCAGAGCACGGCCTGGCCTGGCGTGAGCACGCGCGTCGAGACGACGGTGGCGATCGAGTTGGCCGCGTCGTGGAAGCCGTTGATGTAGTCGAAGACGAGCGCGACGGCAATGATGGCGATGACGGCCAGCAGGGTGGAATCCATGGCGGAGCGGGGACGCGCTAGCCGTGCTTGACGACGACGCCTTCGAGCGCGTCGGCCACGTCTTCGCACCGGTCAGTGGCGGCCTCGAGCACGTCGAGGATTTCCTTCCACTTGATGACGGCGATCGGGTCCTTCTCTTCGTCGAAGAGCGACACGATGGCGTCCTGGTGCACACGGTCGGCTTCGTGCTCGAGCTGGTTCACCCGGGCGCAGAGTTCCCGCACGCCATCCTTCTTCTCCATGATGGTGAAGGCTTCGTGCAGGAGCTTCGCGGAGTCCTCGATGATCTCGGTGAGGCGAAGGGCGCCTGGCCGGATGGCGGAAATGCGGTAGAGCTTGATGATGGCTGCGGCCGAGTCCACGGCGTCCATCACATCGTCAAGTGAGATGGCCAGGGTGTGGATGTCTTCCCGGTCGAGCGGGGTGACAAACGTCCGGTTCAGGCGGTCGATGATGCCCTTCGTGTATTTGTCGCAGGTGTGTTCCAGATCCTTGATGGCCGTCACGGCCTCGGGGGTGATCTGGTTGGTGGCCAGCATGACCCGGAGGGCTTCGGCGCCCTCGCGGACGTGGGCGGCCAGCACCGCGAAATCCTTGAAGAACTGTTCTTCCTTGGGAATCAGACTGAATCGCATGTGTCCTCGGGATGGGAGCGGTCTGGATCCTAGCCTGAATTTACATATTCGTTACACGGCTGTTACGTGGTGCCGGCGGCTGGCACGGTGATGACGAGGCCGAGGGACTCTTAATAGCCGAGGACGCGGAGCCCTGGCACGCGTGAGAAGTCCTTCAGGTTTCGCGTCACGAGCGGCGCGTCATCGATGAGCGCGGCCGTTGCAATCAGCAGGTCCATGGTCGCGATCGGCCTGCCGGTCCGCCCGGTGGCAGCGAGCAGGCGTCCGTAGAGCAGGGGAAACCGCGCGTCGGGATACGCAATGAGGAGCCCACTCAGCAGTTGATCCAGCGCTTCGTGTTCCTTGAGGGGCTGGCGTGCCAGTTCAGCTCCGGCGCGCAGCTCCGAGACGACGTGGACGGACGTGGCCAGGATCTCACCGTCGTCCAGTGTTTCCAGCAGCTCGAATGCCGGGCCTGGGCGGTCGCTGGCGGACTCCCGGAGCAGGTCGATGAGCAGGCAGCTATCCAGGTGAATCATCGCGTGACCGCCCGGGCGGGATGCTTCGAGCGCGTCCGCACCTGCGCGTCCATCGCGTCGAGCGCTCCCTCGCTGATGCGGATGGCGCGTGCCAGCGTCCGGAAGCTGGCGGCGGTCGGCTGCCGGCCGAAGTGCGCCTTGATGACCTGGGAAAACGATTGGCCTGCGCCCTTGTGCCGCGAGAGCAGGTTGTAGGCGGCCATGTCGATCGTGATGGTTTTAACAGCCATGCACTTATCGTGCACTTATGAAGAAGTTTCCGTCAACGGGAGTCAGGTTGTCTTTCGCCCCTTCAAGGGCGCCTCTGGATTTCTGTTGATATCGGATCGGGTTTTCGCTACATTTTCGCCTTCACGCGTGAGGCGAACATATGGCGAAAACATCACTGGCCCTTCTGGAATCCGCCCTTCGTGCCCGGCAGCTTGACGTCACCCTGACATCCGCGCGCCCCGCGCAGGCGGATCCGGTGGAGCGGGTGCCCTCGGCGCTGCCGCCGATCGATGCCGTGCTCCAGGGCGGGCTGCCGAAGGGGCAGCTCTCCGAGATTGCCGGCCCGGCGTCCTCGGGCCGGACCACGCTCCTGCTGAGCACGTTCGCGGCGGCCACGCGCCGGGGCGAGATCGTCGCGCTGGTGGATCCGTTTGACCGGCTGGATGTGGCATCGGCCGTGGCGGCGGGCGTGGACCTCTCGCGGCTGCTGTGGGTGCGGGGGGATGGCTGTGCCCTCCATGGCGCGGCGGGCCGCGCGCTGACGGAGCGGGCGCTTGAGCGCGGGCTGAAAGCGATCAACCTGATCCTGCAGGCGGGCGGCTTCGGCGTGGTGGCCATGGATCTCGGCGATGTGCCGGCGCCCTCGCTGGCCGTGGTGCCGCGCACGACCTGGCTGCGGGTGCAGCGTGCCATCGAGGGACGCGAGACCGCCTGCGTGCTGCTCGTGGACCGCCCGCTGGCGCGGAGTGCGGGCGGCCTGACGGTGCTGCTGGACGGGGCGCTGGCCCGGGCCCGGTGGGCGGGTGACTCGGGCCGGAGTCATCGTCTCTCCGGTCTGGATGTGACGGGGCGGGTGCTCTCTCCCAGGCGGGCGGCCGAAGGGGCCTTTGCCTGCGCCGACACGGTGATGGACTGGCGGGCCAGTGCGCGAGCGGTCCATGCCAGCTAAGGGCGCCGCGGAGGCTCCGCTCTATGCGGCTCTCGTCGCGGCAGAGGGGACGCCGACCGCCGCACTGGTGGATGTCGCGCGGCTGGGCTCACCCCGCATTGCCGTGGATGGCCCTCGGGCGGTGACGCTCGATGCCAGTGGGCTGACCGCGCTCTTCGGTGACGCGCGCGCCATCGCGCATGAACTCCGGCGGCTCGCCGCGGACCGCGGCGTGCGCGTGCGGGTGGCGGTGGCGTCCACGCGGACGGCGGCACGCCTGCTCGCGCATGCGCGACCGGGGATCTCGGTGGCGGAAGGGGAGGACGTCCGCCAGATCGTGGGCGCCCTCCCCATCGATTTGCTCCCGGTGGCGGTGGCCTCGAGCGCGGCTGATGGTCCCGCGGTGGCCGCGACCGAACCAGACATCGTGACGCTCAAGCGCTGGGGCGTGCAGACGCTCCACGATTTCGCGGCCCTCCCGCCGGCGGGTATCGCGGCACGGCTCGGGCAGGAAGGGGCGGCGTGGCAGCGCCTGGCCCGTGGCGAAGACCTGGCGCCGCTGGTGCCGTCAGTGCCCGAGGAGCGTTTCGAGCAGGCGATGGAACTGGAATGGCCCATCGAAGGCCTCGAGCCGCTCGCGTTTGTGCTGGCCCGGCTGATTGATCCGCTGGCCGAGCATCTCGAACGGCGGGGTCGCGGGGCCGCCGTCCTCCACGTGCGCCTGCATCTGGTGACCCGCGAGGTCTACACGCGGACGCTGCAACTGCCGACGCCGATCCGTGATGCACGGACGCTGCGCACGCTGGTGCAGCTCGATCTGGAATCGCATCCGCCCACGGCCGGCATCGACCGCGTGGAAGTGGCCGTGGACCCGACACCCGGCCGCGTGCTGCAGCACTCGCTGCTCACGCGTCCCATTCCGGCGCCCGAGCAACTCTCCACGCTCATGGCCCGCCTGGGGGCGCTGATGGGGGAGGGCCGCGCCGGGTCTCCCGTGCTGGTGGATTCCTGGCAGCCGGATGCCTGTGCGCTCCAGCCCTTTGCGCCGCGCGAGATGGCCCACGCGCAGGACAGCCCGCTGGCGACGGTGCGCGCGGATCGGGATGACTGGCTGGCGTCAGCCCAGCCGCGCGCCGCGATGGCGGTGCGGCGGTTCCGCCGTCCCGTGCCGGCCCGCGTGAAGGTGGAGGAGGGCGAGCCCCGGCTCGTGCTCGTGGACCGTCGCGGCGTGGCGGCTGGCCATGTGACGCAGTGCGCGGGTCCCTGGCGGACGTCGGGCGGCTGGTGGCAGGAGTCGTCGCCGCTTGAGCGTCGTGCCGGCGGGGCGTCCGCGCCGTGGGATCGCGACGAATGGGATGTGACCTTCGCGGACGGCACCACGTGCCTCCTGTTCCAGGACCGCCTCGCTCAGACCTGGTTCATCGACGCGGTGCTTGATTAGCACCGCTTTCAACGCGCACCGCTCTCGACCGCCGCCGTCTTTCGAGCTTCGTCTTGCCTGGGCCGTCTCGTGTACATCGAGCTTCATGCCGCATCCGCGTTCAGCTTTTTACAGGGCGCATCCCTGCCCGAAGCGCTCATCGCGCGTGCGGCCACACTCGGCTATCCGGCGCTCGCGCTGCTGGATGCCGACGGGCTCTACGGCGCGCCGCGCTTTCATAAGGCCGCGAAGCAGGCGGGCCTGCGCGCCATCATCGGCGCGGAGCTGACGATCGACCCACGCCCACCCGCGCATGTCGACGGGTCCGGCGAGGGTGCCGCGTCTGCCGGGCGTGGGTCTGGCCGGCGTCCCCCGCTGCGCGCGGCACGGTCGGCCCCCGATCCCCTGGCGCTCTGGCGTCTGCCGGTGCTGGTGGAGAGCCAGGAGGGGTATCAGCATCTGTGCCGCCTCATCACCCGGATGAAGCTGCGCGCGGCCAAGGGGGAGGGCGCGCTGCACCTCGATGAACTCGACGGCTCGACGCGCGGGCTCGTGGCTATTGGGGGGCGTCCGCTGCTGGAAACCCGCTACTACGGCGTCGGCGGGTTGCTCGATCGGCTGGTGGGGCTCTTTGGTCGTGGCCACGTCTGCGTGGAGTTGCAGCGGCACTGTCTGCGCGACGAAGAAGCCGACAACGCCGCGCTCTCCGCGATGGCGCGTGCCTACGGCGTGCCGATGATTGCGACCAACGGGGCGCGGTTCGCCGCGCCTCCTGACCGGCCGCTCTTCGATGTGCTGACCTGCGTGCGGCATCACACGACGGTGGATGCGGCGGGCCGGCAGCTGGCGCGGAACGCCGAGCGCTATCTCAAGTCTCCGCAGGCGATGGCGGCGCTCTTTGCGGATCGGCGTGACGCGCTCATGGCGACTGAAGCCCTGGCCGAGCGGCTCGAGTTCACGATGGCGGACCTCGGGTACCGGTTCCCGGCCTATCCCGTGCCGGAGGGGGAGACGGAGGCGTCCTTCCTCCGCCACATGACCGAAGTGGGCGCCCGTGACCGGTACCGGCCGTACCACGACCGCGCCCGTGCGCAGATCGAGCGCGAGCTGGCGCTCATCGAGAAGCTGAAGCTGGCGGGCTACTTCCTCATCGTGTGGGACATCGTCAACTTCTGCCGGCGCGAGTCCATCCTCGTCCAGGGGCGCGGCTCGGCCGCCAACAGCGCCGTCTGCTACAGCCTCGGCATCACGGCCGTCGATCCGATTGCGATGAACCTGCTCTTCGAGAGGTTTCTCTCCGAGGAGCGCGGCGAGTGGCCGGACATCGATCTGGACCTGCCGAGCGGTGAGCGCCGCGAGCGGGTGATTCAGTACGTCTACGGAAAATACGGCCGGCTGGGCGCCGCCATGACCGCCAACGTGATCACCTATCGCGGCAAGAGCGCCGCGCGTGAAGTGGGGAAGGCGCTCGCGCTCGACACGAATCAGATCGACCGGCTCGCCACGGTGATGCACCGGTTCGAGTTCAAAGACCCGGAGGAGACGCTGGCGCGCGACATGGCCTCGGTGGGGCTCTCCCCGGAGGCGCCACGTCTCAGGACCTTCGCGGGGCTGTGGCGCTCCATTCAGGATCTGCCGCGTCATCTCGGGCAGCACTCGGGCGGCATGGTGATCTGTCAGGGCGCGCTCGATGCGGTGGTGCCGCTGGAACCGGCCAGCATGCCGGGGCGCGTGGTGGTGCAGTGGGACAAGGACGACTGCGCCGACATGGGCATCGTGAAGGTGGACCTGCTCGGCCTGGGGATGATGGCGGTGCTGCAGGAGGCCATCGCGCTCATCAACACCAGCCCGCGCCAGCCAGGCGAGCCAGCCTTCGAACTAGCGCGCATCCCGCCGGACGACCCGGCCGTCTACGAGATGCTCCAGAAGGCAGACACGATCGGCGTCTTCCAGGTGGAGTCGCGGGCGCAGATGGCGACGCTGCCGCGTCTCAAGCCCACCTGCTTCTACGACCTCGTGGTGGAGGTGGCCATCATCCGCCCGGGGCCCATCGTGGGCGAGATGGTGCATCCCTATCTGAACCGCCGTGCGGGCAAGGAGCCGGTCGTGCCGCTCCATCCCTCGCTCGAGCCGGTGCTGGCGCGCACACTCGGCGTGCCGCTCTTTCAGGAGCAGCTCCTGCGGATGGCCATGGTGGCGGCCGGCTTCACGGGCGGGCAGGCCGAGGAGCTGCGCCGGGCGATGGGCTTCAAGCGCTCCGAGCAGCGCATGGCGCAGATCGAGGTGCAGCTGCGCGCGGGGATGGCGGCGCGCGGCATCACCGGCGAGACGGCCGACCGGATTGTGCTGGCGATTACCTCGTTCGCGCTCTACGGCTTCCCGGAGTCACATGCGGCGAGCTTCGCGCTGCTGGCCTACGCCAGCGCCTACCTCAAGGTGCATTACCCGGCGGCCTTCTACACGGCGCTGCTCAACAACCAGCCGATGGGCTTCTATCATCCCGCCACGCTGGTGAAGGACGCGCAGCGGCGCGGCGTCCGCTTCCATCCCATTGACGTGCAGCAGTCCGACTGGATCTGCCGCGTGGAGGAGGACGGCGGCATCCGGCTCGGCCTCCTGTACGTGTCGGGCCTGCGCAGGGAGATGGGGGCGTCGATGACCGCGTTCGATCGCACGCGCGTGGAGGCGCCCATGGTGCTCTGTGCGAAATGCGGGTCGGACGACGACTCCATGATCGAGGTGACGGGCGAGGCGCGCACGGCCGGGGGTGGTCAGCGGTCGTACTTCTGCAACACCTGCGCGCATCAGTGGAGCGTGGCGCTGACACCCGCCGGGCGTTTTGCCTCGATTGAGCAGCTCGTGCAGCGCACCGGCCTCCGGCGCGACGAACTCACGACGCTGGCCGATATCGGCGCGCTCAATGCCTTCACCCACGATCGCCGGAGTGCGCTCTGGCAGGTGGAGCGCGCCGTGCGGCCGGTCGGCGCGCTGCTGACTGGCGCGGATGACACGGACGGGACAGAGGGCCTCGAGGCCGAGCCGGATGAGACGAGACCGGACGAGACGGGGTCTGATGAGGGGGGCGCCTGGCGCCAGGCGGATCGGGTGGCCGAGGTCAGCCCGCTCAGGCCGATGACGCCGGACGACCGGCTGCGCGCCGACTATGGCGGCACGGGACTCACGATCGGACCGCATCCGATGGCGCTGCGCCGCTCAGGCCTGTCGCTCCAGGGCGTGCTGCGGGCCACCGACCTCGGGGCGTCGCGTGACGGCCGCCGGGTGCGCGTGGCCGGCATGGTCATCACCCGGCAGCGGCCTGGCACGGCAAAGGGCTTCGTGTTCCTCACGCTGGAGGACGAGACGGGCATCGCGAACGTGATCGTCAGGCCGGATCTCTTCGACCGCCAGAAGCAGGCGCTGATGCGGTACCCCTTCCTCATCATCGACGGGGTGCTGCAGCATCAGGAAGGCGTGCTCTCCGTCCGCGCCGAGCGCGTGCACCCCATCGAGGGCGCCGCCTCGGTCGAGCCGCACGATTTTTACTAACCGGTCCGGCCACGCGGCCCGGGGCGGCGTCTATGCTGTAGCCGTGCGCCGAGTGGTGGTTCCCGGTCTCGTGCTTGCTCTCGTGGCCCTCGCCGCGGCGCCTCACGCGCAGGCTCCACGACCGTTGCCCGACCCCACTGTGCTCCGCCGCGAGGTGCGGGCGCGCCTCCAGATCGACGACGCTCGCCAGCGCGACTACATCTACACGGAAACCGAGCGCCGCCTGATCGTGGACGGCCATGGCCGGACGCGCGAAGAGCATGTCACCGTCACCGAGAGCTACCCGGGTCTGCCTGGCAAGCCGCGCTGGGAGCGCCGCCTCTCGGAAGACGGCCACATGGTGCCGGCCGCGGAGCTCGCCAAGCATGACCGCGAGCGACAGGAGGAGGCCGAGGCCTACCTCAAGAAGCGCGCCCGGATGACGAAGGCGGAGCTCGATGACGAGCGGCGAGACCATGAGAAGCACAAGCAGGAACAGTCGGCCATCATCGACGATGCCTTCCGGGTGTTCGTGTTCACCATGACCGGCCGTGAACGAGTGGGCGGCGTGGAGACGATTGCCCTGACGATTGAACCCCGACGCGATGTGAAGACCGAGACCCGCCAGGGCGGCTGGGCGAAGCACTTCCGCGGGAAGGCATGGATCAGCGAGTCCGATTACGAACTCGCCCGACTCGATATGGAAGCGATCGACACGTTGTCTCTGGGCCTCGGCGTGCTGGCGCGCCTCCACGAGGGCTCGACGGTCTCCTTCGAGCGACGGCGCATGGACGATGGCGTGTGGTTGCCGGCCCGTGCCGCGGTTGTGGCCAGTGCCCGCGTGCTGCTGCTCAAGCATCTGCGGCGCAATACCGTGACCGAGTACTCCGGCTATCGGCGCTTCGGTGTGGCCACGTCGGCGACCTACGACGTGCCCGCGACCCGCTGACGGCTCGCAGACTGGCCCAGGGAGCGGGCCGAGCGATTCACGAGCCCGCGCCCCGGGCCGATTACCTCCAGGGCATCTCCGATGCCCAGGGGGACCGATGGCCGGCATCATCACGAAGCGGGCAGTACCGAGGCGGGCATTCTTGAGGGGGGCCGGGGTCGCGATTGCGCTGCCCTGGCTGGATGCCATGGCGCCGGCCCTCGCCGCCGCACCCGCGACCGGCCCAGTCCGGCTGGGCTTCTTTTACGTCCCCAACGGCATGGCCATGTCGGCCTGGCGGGTTGCAGGTGACGGACCGTGCTCGGTGCTCTCGCCGACGCTGGCCCCGCTTGAGCCGCTCCGCGATCGCCTCACCATCGTGTCGGGGCTGGCACAGTCGGCGGCGCAGCGCACCGATGGCATCGGTCCTCACGCGCGCGCGGCCGCGGCGTGGCTCTCTGGTATGCCGCTGATGACGACGGAGGGCGGTTTTCTCCAGGGTGCGGTCACGGCCGACCAGGTGGCCGCGAAGGCGCTGGGCCGCGAGACGCCTGTGGCCTCTCTCGCGCTCGCGGCTGATGCGGCTGACCCTCGTGAGTTCCAGCGGCGGACGCCCAACGCAGCCAGTCGCACCATCTCGTGGCGTGGCCCTGACGATCCTCAGCCGATGGCGTCAGACCCACGGGAGGTGTTTGAGCAGTTGTTCGGAATGGACCCTGCCGTTGATGTGTCCGGCCCCGGAGGCGACCGGAGTCTTCTCGACGGCCTGCTCGGGCGGGTGCGCAGTCTGGAGAAGAAGCTCGGGGCGAAGGACCGCGCCTCGCTTGATGACTATCTGACGGCGCTACGCGGTGTGGAGCAGGGTCTCTCGCCGGCGGCCCGGCGGCGTGAGGCCGCGCGCTCGGATGCCACCGGTCCCGCGCCGGCGCCGGCCGAGGACCCGGATGACCACACGGCGCAGTTGCTGGATCTGCTGTACCTGGCCTACCGCGCGGACCTGACCCGCGTGGCCACGTTCATGTTTGCGCACGAGGGCAGCGACCGGCTCTTTGGCGAAGGCCCGGACCGTGTGGCGCATCACGAGGTGTCGCACCATGCGGGCGACCCGGAGCGGCTGCGTCGTTTGGCCGCGGTCAATCACCATCACGTGTCGCTCTTTGCGCGGTTCTGCGAACGGCTGCGCGCGACGCCGGATGGCGACGCAACCTTGCTCGATCGGGCGGTGTTTCTCTATGGCGCCGGGCTGAGCGACTCCGACCGGCATAGCACGCAGGACTTGCCGCTGGTGGTCATGGGCGGCGGGAATGGCGCGCTCGACGGCAACCGGCATGTGCGGTTCCGTCCAGCGGCCGAGGAGCCGATGGCGAATTTGCTCCTCGCGCTGCTGGCCAAGGGAGACGCCCCTGCCGGTCGCCTGGGCGACAGCACGGGCGTCCTGGCCGGTATCTAGCGCGCGGCTAGGGCTTGGTGTGGAATTCGACCGCGTCGAGGGCGGCGGCGTTTGCGCCGAGTTCCGTCGTGCCCGCGGGGATCTTGTTGGCGCGGAACAAATACGTGAGGAGGTCCACATATTCCTGCCGCTTCAACGTGTTGGGATTCTCGGCCGGCATCATCTCCGCGATCTGATCGACCATGTCGTTCAGAGACATCCCCTCCCAGCGCAGCATGAAGCCTGCGCCGACCAGCGGAGGGCCGCCGTCGATGGCGCCATTCAGCGTCGGTCCATGGCACATCGTGCACTTGGACTTGTAGAGATCCTGGCCCCGGTCCGCCTGCGCGTTTGTGTAGACACCGCTCCAGACGTTCTTCTTGCTCTGTGCCGAGAGGCCTGCCACTAAAGCCGCGGTACATGCCACGGCCACCATCACCCGTTTCATGGGCGGAAGAATACCAGAACTGCGCGCGATCTCAGGCGGGCGTGGATGAGGTGCGCGGCCCGACGCCAGTCGCATCGGTGCCGCGGCCGGCGAGCCGAGCCACTACCCGGCCGACGGCCAGAGATCCGGAGAAGACCTGACCGATCGGAATCACACCCTTGATCCGATGCCGGCCGATGGCTTCCAGACCGGCGGAGGCGATGCAGCCGCAGTTCAGGCAGTCGGGGTTGCCGCCGAACTGGCACGGGGTAACCGTTGTGGTGAAGTCCGAGGAGACGCAGTGCGTGGTCCGTGCGAACACGCACTCCTGCGGCGAAGCCGGGGGCGCCGCATACACATTCAGCATGCCGTCGAGCACCTGCAGCTTCGGGTAACTGGTCCGCAGGACGCGCAGGTCCGCGATGACCCGTGCCCGGTCCTCCTTCGTCAGGCGCTCCATGGAGATTTCGCCCTTCTGCGGCGTGTAGAGGCTGAACCAGATGAGCCGGGTGGCGGCGTTGGCGTCCCAGACTCGCAGGAACTCCTCGAGGTAACCGTCGCGGCGCGACTGCTGCCGCGTCACGGTGCAGTGCACGGTGATGGCGTGCCCCTCGATGTGCTTGAGGATGCGTTCGTAGGTGGCCGGCTTCCGGCGCTCGTCATGCTCGGGCTGCAGACCGTCAATGGACACGACGATCTGCAGGCGGTCCAGCCCGGCCCAGTGCGCGGGGATTGGCCGCACAGCGCTGGTCACCAGCTGCGTGTGCACGCCGCGTTCGGAGAGCCAGGGCAGGATCCGGTCCAGCTCGCGGAAACGAACCAGGGGTTCGCCGCCGATGATGGACAGGTGCAGCGGGTTCTGGGCATCGACCAGCGCCTTGAAGCGATCGACCAGCTCGTCGCCCTTGAAGTCCGAGAGGCCGCGGAGCGTGATGTCGCCTCCGAGGTGCTCGTCGCCGTAGGCGTAGCAGCCCGGGCAGGTGAGGGGGCACTCCTTCGTGAGCTCGACCGAGAGGTTCGGCTGGCGGCCCGCGAGGATCCGCCCCCAGGCTTGCAACAGATGACCGATGCTGATTCCGCTCTCGGGCATGACTCATTATCGGGGGGGGCTCGCGGATAGCAAGGCCGTCTCTTTGCTATCCTGTTGACTACATGAGCCGTCCTGTTGCCCTCCCCCGGATTGTCCGCCGCAAGTCAAAAGTGCATGGATTTGGCGTCTTCGCCAAAGAAGACATCAACAAGAACCGCCGGATCATCGATTACGCCGGTGAGCTGATCGACCACAAGGAAAGCTACAAGCGCGAGACCCGGTACCTGAAGAAGGGCTGCATCTGGTGCTTCACGGTGAACCGCCGGTGGGTCCGAGACGGCAATGTGGGCGGCAACGATGCCCGGTTCATCAACCACGCCTGCAAGCCGAACTGCTACAGCCAGGTGATCGGCCGGGAAGTCTGGATCCGCGCGGCGAAGAACATCAAGGCCGGCGAAGAGCTGAGCTACGACTACTACACGGACGGCGACCAGATCATTCAGTGCAAGTGCCGGCCCGGCTGCACGCGGAAGCTGTGAGTCGCAGGACCCCCACGTCGCTGGTCGTCACAGCCGGCGTGGTGGCCCTGCTCGCCTGGTGTGTCCTGCCCCTGGCCGGGAGGCAGGGTGCCGATCCGGCGGATGCCGACCTGGAGGCCGCGAGTGCGGGCCGAACGGTGCGCGTGGGCACCGGGCCTGATCGGCGCGTCATCACTGTGCCGCTCGAACTCTACGTGGCGCGTGTGTTGGCTGGCGAGGGCGAGCCGCGCGCGGCGGAGGCGGCCTATCAGGCCCTGGCCATCGCCATCAGGACCTATGCCTCCGCGAATCTGAATCGGCATCAGCGTGACGGGTACGACCTGTGTGACACGACGCATTGCCAGGTGATGCGGACGGCGTCGCCGGCCTCCCGGCGTGCCGCGTTTGCGACCGTGGGCCAGGCGCTGATGCACCAGGGCCGGCCGGCCGAGTTGTTCTATTCGGCCTCCTGCGGCGGCAGCACCGAGGCGGCGTCGACGGTGTGGCGCGGCATGCCGGAGTATCCCTATCTCCGCCCTGTCGAGGACCACATGCACGAGGACGATCCTCCCTGGACGCTCGCGCTCACGAATCAGGCCCTGCTCACGGCACTGGGGAAGGTCGGCCTTGCGGGTGAGGGCATCCGTTCCCTCAGTGTCGAGCAGCGCACCGCTTCGGGTCGTGTCTCGCGGCTGCGGGTGAACGGCCTCAGACCACCGGATATGTCCGGCGAGGATTTCCGCGCCGCCATTGGACCAGCGGTGCTCCGCAGCACCGCCTTTTCCGTGCGGAAGACCGACGCCGGGTATGAGTTCACGGGTCGTGGGTACGGGCATGGCGTGGGGATGTGTGTCATCGGCGCCGGGCGGCTCGCCGCGCGGGGGCAGTCCGCCGCGCAGATTCTTGAGCTTTATTACCCGGGCCTGCAGTTACAGACCTTCTCGGGCGGGCCGGAGGTGCCACTGGTCGCGCTGAAGGGCACGCCGGTGCCGCCTCCGGCGTCAGTGGTCACCGCACGGGACGAGATCGCCGTCCGTGACAGTCCCGTCGAGGTCCGCATGGCCGACGAGGTGACAGGGGATCGACGAGCCCTCGAGCAGCTCGCGGCATCGGCCTATGCTGCACTCTCGTCGTCACTGGGCGTCGCCGTCGCACCGCTGACCATCACGGTGCACGGTACGGTCGACGCGTTCCGCAGGGCGACGGGCCGGCCGTGGTGGGTCGACCATCGCGTGACGGGCACCGGTGTCGACCTCCAGCCGCCCGCCCTCCTGGCCCAGCGTGACGGCCTGGAGTTCGCCATGCGTGACGCGATCGCGGCCGTCCTGGTGTCCGGTCCGTTGACCGGGCGGCCCGCGTGGGTGCGGGTGGGCGCGGCACGGTTCTACGCACGCCTTGCCGCGGGAGCGCCGCCGGCCGGCTCCCGGGATGACAAGCTGGTCTGCCCGGCGGATGACGAGTTGCAGCTGGCTGTCTCGGCGGCCGCCCAGCGTGACGCCGAGCGGCGTGCGGAAGCGTGCTTCGCCCGCGCGCGGACGCGGGTGCCGGACTGGCGGTCCGTGCGGTGACCGGGACGCGTCGGGCGGCGGCGTGCAGTCTCGCGGTACTCATCGCCGCCGGATTCCTCGTGGCACCGTCGGCCGTCGCACAGCGCGGGTTGAGGGCGGAGTTTGCCGCGACCATTGCGTCCCTCTCGGAGGACGGCGGGTACTTCGACACGGACAACCTGATCTCCAACGAGCGGTCGTACGCCGAACCGATGGCCGCGCTCGCTGCCGATGGCCTCGCCGGTGGCGTCTATGTCGGCGTGGGGCCTGATCAGAACTTCTCCTACATCGCCCGCCTGCGGCCCTCGACCGCGTACGTGCTGGATATCCGGCGCGACAACCTGCTGCTGCATCTGCTCTTCAAGGCGCTCTTCGAACTCGCGGACACGCGGGCGGACTACCTCTGTCTGCTGGTCGGTTGCACCGTGCCAGCGGAGCGGCGGGCCGCGCTGGCCGACGCCGGGCCGGCCGAACTGGCCGCATGGATCGATGGAGCGCGCCGCGGGGGCGTCGCCCGGGAAGATCCGCGGGTGCCTGGTCTCGTCGCCGGTTTCGGCGTGTCGCTGTCTCCGGAGGATCGGGAGGCGCTCGGTCGATTCCACCGGAGCTTTCTCGACGACGGACTCGATCTGAAGTTCCATTCTTTTGGCCGGCCGCCGCAGCGCCTCTATCCGGCCTACCGCGATCTGATGATGGAGCGCGATCCCGGGGGGCAGTTCGCACACTTCCTGGCGTCCGAGCGCACGTATGCCGTGGTCCGGGACCTTCAGCGGCGCGACCGCGTCATTCCGCTCGTCGGCGACCTGGCCGGGGCGACCACGCTGGCGGCGCTGGCGCGCCGGCTCGACGCGGAGGGTGCACGCGTCTCCGCGGTCTATGTCTCGAATGTTGAGTACTACCTGTTCGGTGGAGACCGGTTCGATGGCTTCGCCGCCAACCTGGCGCGCCTGCCGAGGCACCCCGGGGCCGTCCTGCTTCGCGCGATCTTCCAGACGGCCGGCGGGTCGGTACGTGCCGGATACGGGAGCACCTCGGTCGCGGTCCCGGTCGAGGGTCTCCTTCGCGCACGCGCGGCCGGAGCGGTCCGGTCCTACGGCGACCTTCTGAACCCTGGGCGGTGAGCGCTCGGGGCACACCCACATCCACCCGGTGAGCCCACGGCTTGTTTGGCATAATGGCGGCAGCGTCCGCGCCTGCGGCCACACTGACAGGAACACACCATGCTGATTCGCACGCCGAATGACATTCCGTATTCCGAGGTGACGCCCCGCGCGACCTGGGTGCGCCGCCGGGAGTTCATCAAGCTGGCTACTGGCGCGGTCGCCGGCGCCGGGGCGGGCCTCCTCCTGCCGGACGGGGAGGCGCTGGCGCAGACGGGGCAGAAGCTGCCCGGTGTGAAGCCGAGTCCGCTGAGCACGACAGGCGAGAAGGTGAATCCCTACAAGGACATCACCACCTACAACAACTATTACGAGTTCGGCACGGACAAGGCGGACCCCGCGCAGTACTCAAAGAACTTCCAGACCAATCCCTGGACGCTGACCATCGAAGGGGAAGTGGCCAAGCGGAAGGTCCTGGGCTACGACGATCTGTTCAGCATGGCCCCGCTTGAAGAGCGGGTCTACCGCATGCGCTGCGTCGAGGCGTGGTCGGTCGTCGTGCCGTGGGCCGGCATCTCGCTGGCGGACGTGCTGAAGCAGGTCGAGCCGACACCCAAGGCCAAGTACGTCTCGTTCGAAACGGTCTGGGACCACAAAGCGATGATGGGTCCGCGCGAGATTGGCATTCCGCTGCCCTACGTGGACGGTCTGCGGCTGGATGAGGCGATGCACCCGTTGACGATCCTGGCCGTCGGGCTCTACGGCGAGAAGCTCCCCAACCAGAACGGCGCGCCCATCCGGCTCGTGGTGCCGTGGAAGTACGGATTCAAGGGCGTGAAGTCGATCGTGAAGATCAAGCTCGTCGAAAAGGAGCCGCCGTCGACGTGGAACATCACCAATCCGCGTGAATACGGTTTCTACTCGAACGTAAACCCGCAGGTCGACCACCCGCGCTGGAGTCAGGCGACGGAGCGGCGTCTGGGTGAATTCCTGCGCCGGAAGACGTTGCCGTTCAACGGCTACGCGGACCAGGTGGCCTCCCTCTATAACGGGATGGACCTCCGGAAGTTCTATTGATTCGCGGGGTCAAAGCGATCGTCTGGGTGGTCGCGCTCCTGCCGGCCGCCCGCCTCGCCTTCCTGATCCTGACCGGCGGGGATCTGACCCCCAATCCCATCGAGTACATCACCCACCAGACCGGCTGGTACGCGCTGCTGATCCTGCTCGTCTCGCTGGCCGTGACGCCGGCGCGCCGACTGACCGGCTGGCACGCGCTCATCAAGTTCCGGCGGCTGCTGGGCCTCCTCGGCTTCTTCTACGTCGTCCTGCACTTCGCCACATGGTTTGTCTTCGACAAGTTCTTCGACGTCGTCGAGATGGGGAAGGACGTCGCGAAGCGGCCCTACATCACCGTGGGGATGGCGGGCTTCCTGATGCTGATCCCGCTCGCGGTCACGTCAACCACAGGCTGGATCCGCCGGCTGGGCCGACGCTGGCAGCGTCTCCATCGGCTCGCCTACGCGGTGCCGGTGGCCGGCGTGCTGCACTTCTGGTGGCTGGTGAAATCCGATATTCGTGAGCCGCTGGCCTTCGGTGCCGCCACGGCCGTGCTGCTCGGCGTTCGCCTCTGGTGGGCGCGCGGCACGCGCCGTCCCGTCCGGGCCTGAACTGACAGACGCGTCCCCTCCTTGTGGGCGCGCCAGGGCGGCGATGCCGCGGCCAGGGACACGCGGTTGTGGCTACGCGACACGCGATCGGACGCTGAGGGCGTTCGGCTCAGCGGCGTTCGGCTGAGCGGCGTCCGCGGGCGACTGAGGCTGGCGGCGGGACCGCTCCCAGCATGCGACCGATGTGCTCGCGGGCCGTGGTGCGGATGGCCGCGATCTCTCTGGGGCCAAACGTGGTCCAGCCCAGCATGCGCAGGGCGCCATGAGGGTTGGTCCGAAACACGTAGACGTGCCCGAAGATGAACGCCGTCGTCAGTTGGACCCGCTGGTCCGACGGCCGGCGCTTCTGGAGGCGCCCGATGAGCGTCGAGACGCATTCGAAGAACGGGCGGATGACGCCGAACAGGGACCGGAAGGCGGTGGTGCCCGAGGGCTCCATCTGCTCACGCACCAGAAACTGCCGCCAGCCTTCAGGCAGACCGCCCGCCAGGAAGATGCCGGTAAATTCATCGTAGATGGCGCACACGCCCTCGATGAGCGCGTCTCTGGACGCGCTCCGATCGCGTGACAGCGCGCGTCCCCGCTCCAACACCGCCGCGCTCCGGTCGTGGATGTGCTTCGCGATGTGCTCGGCCGCGGCGCAATAGAGCTGCTCTTTGCCCCCGAAGTGATAGTGGATGGAGACAAGGTTCGCCCCGGCGCGTTCGACGACCGTCCGCGTCGAGGTGCGGGTGAAGCCGTCGGCGCCGAATGTCTCGATCGCCGCGGTGACGAGGCGCTCACGCGTTGCCTCGCTCCGGCGCTGTTTCGGCGGACCAGCCATGCCGACATTATGGACCATGTGACGGCAAAAATGATTCAGGTGATTTAGGAAAAGTCATGCAAATCAGGTGAGAAATACCGGGAAGTGGCGTGCCTCTGTTTGATTTATGAGTCAGATGACTCATAATGGACTCCATGTCACGTCGACCGAATCCCCTGATGCTGATTGTCCTGGCCGCGGTGCTCGTGGGCGGCGGGTTGACGGCCTGGCGCATGCGCGCCTCGGCCGCCGTCCCTTCCACCGTGGTCACCTTGAGTGGACGGCTCGAAGGCGACGATTCCGCCGTCGCCTCCCGGGTCGCGGGCCGCATTGTCCGCATCGTGGTACGGGAGGGCGACGCCGTGAAGGCAGGCGACACGATCGCCGAGCTTGACGACGATCAGGTTGAGGCCCGTGCAGAGCAGGCGAGGGCGGCGCTGACCCAGGCCGAGGCGCGGTCGAAGGTCGCGCGGGAACAGATTGCGGTGCTGGAGCAGCAGCTCCGCCAGGTGCAATTACAGACGGAGCAGGCTCGCGTGGAGGCCGATGGTCGCGTCCGCCAGGCGGATGCCGACCTCGCCGGCGCGGAAGCGCAGCTGGTGCGGGAGCAGGCCTCACTGCAGCTCGCGCAGTTCGACCGCGACGCCTACGCGAAGCTGGCGAAGTCCGGTGCGGTGTCGGAGCGGCAGGGCAAGCAGGCCGCCTCGACCGCGGACCAGCAGGCGGCCGCCGTGGCGGCGGCCACCAAGCGCGTGGAGGCGGCGCGTGGCGCCCTTGCCTCCGCCCGGTCGATGCTGACGAACCCCGAGATCCGGATGGCGCAGAGCGCCGCCATCAAGGGGCAGATTGCGCAGCAGCAGGCCGAGATCGCGAGCAGCATGGCGACGACGGAGCAGGCCCGAGCCCGGCTGTCGGAGGCAGAGGCCGCGCACAAGGACTTGACGGTCCTTGCGCCCTTTGATGGCACCGTCGTGACCCGGAGTGCCGAGCCCGGCGAGATCGTTGGCGCCGGGACACCGCTGGTCACCATCGTCGATCTGAACAAAATGTATCTCCGTGGCTTCGTGCCGGAAGGCCGGATTGGCGAGGTGAAGGCGGGGCAGGTCGCGCGCGTCTACCTGGATTCCAAACCGAAGGAGCCCGTAGATGGGGTGGTCACGCGGATCGACCCCGAGGCGACCTTCACTCCGGAGAACACCTACTTCCGTGAGGATCGGGTGCGTCAGGTGGTGGGCGTCAAGGTGCAGCTCAAGGGTGCGTTTGGCTTCGCCAAGCCGGGTATGCCCGCCGATGGAGAAATCCTGGTTGGCGCGGCCTGGCCCACGAGTTCCACGCGGTGACACCTCCATCGGCGATCCGCGTCGACGGACTCGTCAAGAAGTTCGGCGCGCTTGAAGCGGTTCGGGGCATCAGCCTGGAGATCGCCACCGGCGAGATCTTCGGGCTCATCGGTCCGGATGGCGCAGGCAAGACGACCACCTTCCAGGTGCTGGCGGGTGTGATGGCAGCGACCAGCGGTACGGCCGAGGTCTTTGGCCGCCCGGCCCGCGACGCCCGTGCCCACACGGGCTACCTGACGCAGACCTTCAGCCTCTATCCGGACCTGACCGTCCTGGAGAACATCCGCTACCTGGGCGATCTGCGTGGCACGCCCCGCGCCGAGGTCGACGAACGGGGCATGCGCTACCTCCGCATGTTCGACATGCACCGGTTCACGGAACGGCGGGCCGGACAGCTGAGCGGCGGCATGAAGCAGAAGTTGGCGCTGGCGTGCGCGCTGGTGCCCGAGCCTCGCGTGTTGCTGCTGGACGAACCCACGACCGGCGTTGACCCGGTCTCGCGGCGCGAGTTCTGGGACACGCTGGCGCACCTTTCCACGGACGGCCTGACGATTCTGGTCGCGACCCCCTATCTGGACGAAGCCGAGCGCTGCCACCGTGTGGCGTTGATGTATGCCGGTGCCATCCAGCAGGTGGGCACGCCGACCGAGCTGCGCGACAGCCTCGGTGCGGTGCGGCTTGAAGTGCGCACGCCCGGCCTCGGGCCGGCGGAGCAGATTCTCTACGAGGCCGACCGCGACCACGCGAACATCATCGACGTCCAGCGCTTTGGCGACCGGCTCGATGTGCTCGTCCATGACGCGCCGGCGGGTGAGGCCGTGATTCGTGATCGGCTGGCGCGGGCCGGGCTGGGGGTCACCGATATCCGTTCGGATATGCCGACGCTGGAGAATGCTTTCGTGGCGCGTCTGCGCGCACTGGGCGGGGCGGTCGAGCATCCCACGTTTCCGGGCCACCATGATCATGCGGACGCCATCGGCCGTGTGGCCATCGGGGCCGAGCATGTCACGCGGATGTTCGGCACGTTCCGCGCCGTGCACGACGTGTCCCTGCAGGTGAAGTACGGGGAGGTCTACGGCCTTCTGGGCGCGAACGGTGCCGGCAAGACGACCACAATCAAGATGCTCTGTGGCCTGCTCGACCCATCGAAGGGCGTCACGGAACTGGCCGGCGCCCGGCGCAATCTGCGCGAGCCCAAGGTGCGGCGGCAGGTGGGCTACATGTCGCAGAAGTTCTCCCTCTACGAGGACATGACCGTCGCGGAGAACCTCGGGTTCTTCGCCGGTGTGTACGGCGTGCCCGACGAAGAGCGTGACGACAAGATTGCCTGGGTGCTCGACTTTGCCGGCCTGGAGAACGAGAGCGGGCGCATGGTGTCCAGTCTCCCAGGTGGCTGGAAGCAGCGTGTGGCCTTCGGCGCCGCGATCATGCACGAGCCCGGCGTGCTCTTCCTCGATGAGCCAACCTCCGGCGTCGATCCGCTGGCGCGGCGGTCGTTCTGGAGCCTCATCAACCGTCTGGCCGATGCCGGCACGGCGATTCTCGTGACCACGCATTACCTGGAGGAGGCGGAGCAATGCAACCGGCTGGGGATGATGGTGGCCGGTGAACTGGTGGCCGAAGGGACGCCCTCCGAGGTCAAGGCGGCGCAGCGCGGCACGCTCCTCGAACTCCATGTGGACCAACCGCAGTTGGCCACGGATCACTTGAAGACGCTAACCGACCGGTGGCGCGTCTCGCTCTTCGGAGACCGCCTGCACGTGATCAGCGATCTCGACTACGAGCCCGCAGTGGCCTGGGTGACCGGGGTGCTCTCGGCCAAGGGCATCACGGTGCGGCAGTGCCGCGACTCGCGCTTCTCGCTGGAGGACGTATTCATCAGCATTGTCGAGCAGGCGCGTGAGCAGGGCAAAGTGGCGGTGGAAGCATGAACCGGGTCATCGCGCAGTGGCGGAAGGAAGTATCCCAATTCACGCGGGATCGGCTGGCCCTGGCCCTGGCACTCATTCTTCCGGTGATCCAGTTGCTGATGATGGGGCAGTCGCTCTCCTTCATCGTCCACGACATGCCGCTGGTTGTGCAGGACCTCGACGGCTCGCCGGCATCGCGCGAACTGATCGACGGCTTCCGGGGGTCGTTGACCTTCCGCATCGTGGAATGGCCGACAGACCGGCGTCCCGAGGACGCGCTGACGGCGAACAAGGCGCGCGGCGTCCTGATCATTCCGGAACACTTTTCCCAGGATCTGTCCCGCGGCCGTAACGCGGACCTGCAGTTGATCGTGGACGGCTCCGATGGGAACACCGCCGGGCTGCTCTCCGGCCACGCGGGCGGCATCGCCGGCGCCTTCAACGCGAAGCACGCGGCCGGGCGGAGCGGAGGGCAGGTCGCGGCGGCCGTGCGCTACTGGTACAACCCGGGGCGCGTCTCGCGGAAATTCTACGGACCCGGCATCTTCGTGATGGGTCTCTCGATGTTTCCGCCGTTGCTCGCGTCGCTGGCCATGGCGCGTGAGGCGGAGCGCAAGACGATCCTGCAGGTCTATGTGTCGAACATCTCGGCCTGGGAGTTTCTCGCCGGGAAGATTCTGGCCTTCATGACCGTCGCCTTGGCCGAGGCCGCGGTCCTCTTCACGGTGCTGAAGTTCGTCTACGGCCTGGGCTTCGTGGGCGATCCCACGCCGTTTCTCGTCTCGACGGTGCTCTATGTCTTCTGCGTGGCGGCGTTCGGCACGATGATTGGCGCATCCGCGCCGAATCAGGTGACCGCGATGCAGGGCGTCATGATGGGCGGGTTCCTCTTTACGTTCCTGCTGTCGGGCCTGCTCTTTCCGCTCTCGAACGTGCCGGGTTCGCTCCGGTGGTTGTCGTATCTGGTCTGGGCCCGGTACTACATCGAGATCGTGCGCGACGCGTTGCTGCAGGGTGGCGGCTGGCCGGCCGTGTGGTGGAAGGTGCTGGCGATTGCGGTGATCGGCTCCGTGTTCTTCCTTATGGCGTGGCGCAAGATGCGGCCCATGCGGCTGGAGGCGTGATGTGGGCCCGCGTTAGACGATTCTGGAGCCCGGCCCTGGTGGCGCTCGTCATCAAGGAACTGCATCAGGTCAGCCACGACAAGCGCGTCATCCTCGCGCTCATCCTGCCGCCCATCCTGCAGCTGATGATCTTTGGCACGGTGATGAGTCCGAAGGTCACGGGCATCAAACTGGGCGTCGTGGACGACAGTGGCTCGTCCGCGAGCCGAAGCCTCGTTGCGTCGCTCAGTCAGAGCGGCAGTTTCAAGCTGCAGGCGTCCTACAACTCGGTCGAGGCGCTCAGCGACGAGATTCGGCAGGGCAACGTGGACGCGGGCATCGTGATTCCTGGTGAGTTCGCGGCTGATCTGGATCGGGGACGCACCGCGATGATCCAGGTGCTGCTGAACGCCATGAACGCCAACACCGCGGCTGTGAGTCAGGGGTATGTGCGCGGCGTGCTGGCGGGTTTCAACCGGACGCTGGCGGCCGGTGGCGTGAACGTGGCGCCACGGGCGGTGGAAGGCGCGCCGCCGCGGCACGGGCTCGCGCTCCTGCATCCGCTCTTTCTGTTCAATCCCGGACTCGTCTCCTCCTGGTTTCTCGTGACGGGCCTCATCGGCCAGTTGCTGCTGATGAACGGCATGATCACGGCGTCAGCCACGATGGTGAAGGAGCGCGAGGCGGGGACCCTTGAGCAGCTGCTGATGACGCCGCTCAGGACGTCGGAAATCATCATCGCGAAGATCCTGCCGCAGTTCGTGCTCTTGATGATTCCGGCGACGATTGCGCTGGTCGTGATCCGGTTCTGGTTTGATGTGCCGTTCCGGGGGAGCGCGCTGCTCTTCTCGGTAGCTGTCGCCGCCTGCCTGATGTGCGGCATCGGCTTTGGGACGGTCGTGGCCACGCTCTCCAAGTCCGCACAGCAGGCGCAGTTGGCGAGCTTCTTCATCATGCCGCCGATGATGTCGCTCTCCGGCACGATGACGCCGGCCGAGGCCATGCCGGCCTGGATGCGACCGTGGACGGCCATCAATCCCATTTATCACTTCGGGTTCATCGCGAGAGGGACGCTCATCCGGGGCAGCCAGATCGAGGATGTGTGGACCCACCTGGTGGCGCTCGTCGTCATCGCGGGCGTGGTGATGACGGTGAGTGTCTGGCGCTTCCGGCAGCAGTTGTCGTAGCGGCGGCCGGGCCGCCTGAGGATATGCGCATCATGAATCGACTGATTACGAGCGGGGCGGCCTGCGCGCTGCTGTTGATGGCCGGGGCCATGCCGGCGCTGGCGCAAGGGAGCGGGGCGGCCCAGGGAGTCGCGCTGCCGCTGTCGGGACGCAGCACGCAGGCCGGGTCCGTGGTGTCGTCGCAGACGGCGCTGCCGGGCGCGGCCTCGAGCGTCAACACGGCGAGTCCCACCGTCCAGGCGCAGGGGGCGCTCACCGGGAGTCGTCGCGGCGCCTCGGCGCTGGCGGGTCCGCTTGGATTCAAGGAGGCCATTGACCGCGGCCTCGCCTACAACCTCGGCACCGTGAACGTGGGTCAGGCCGTGCAGCAGGCGCGGAGTCAGCAGGCCCTGGCGCGCAGTGCGCTGTTGCCGAACATCGGCGCGGACCTGGCGGCCACCCGTCAGCAGCTGAACCTCGCCGCTAACGGGTTCAGCAGCTTTGGAGCACCGCAGCTGGGCTTCAGCTTTCCGAGCATCGTCGGTCCGTTCAACGTGGTCGACTTGCGCGCGCGGTTGTCACAGTCGGTCGTCGACGTGACGAGCTGGAAGAACTTCAAGGCGGCGCGCGAGGGCGCGAGCGCCGCGAATTGGACGACCGAGGACGCGCGGGATCTCGTGGTGCTGGCCGTGGGCGGGAGTTACCTGCAGGCGCTTGCGGCGAAGGCGCGCGTGGAGTCCGCGCGGTCGCAGCTCCTGACGGCCGAGGCGCTCTTCAAGCAAACCGGCGATCGGCGTGCCGCTGGCGTGGCGGCGCAGGTCGACGTGGATCGCAGCCAGATCCAGGCGCTCACGCAGCAGCAGCGGTTGACGGCGCTCGTCAACGACCTCGCGAAGCAGAAGATCGCACTGGCGCGGATGGTGGGCCTGCCCCCGACGGACGGCTACGATCTGGCCGATGCCGTGGGCTTCTCTGCCGCGCCCCCGGCGGCGGTCGACGAGGCGCTGCGGCTGGCGCGGGAGCACCGTGCGGATCTGAAGTCGGCCGAGGCGCAGGTGCGTGCGGCTGACCTGGCGCGATCGGCGGCGCGCAGCGAGCGGATGCCGACCGTGGGCGTCAGCGGCGACTACGGCTCGATTGGGAGCACGCTCGCCAATGGGCGGATGACCTTCAGTATCGCCGGCCGTGTGCACGTGCCGATCTTTGATGGTGGCCGGACCGAGGCGCACGTCTCACAGGCCGAGGCTGTGGTGGCGCAGCGGAAAGCGGAGCTCGAGGACCTGACGAGCCAGGTGGAGGCCGACATCCGGCGTGCGGTGCTGGACCTGACGGCGGCGACGAGTCAGGTGGATCTGGCGCAGCGCAATATCGCCGTGACGAAGGAGGCGCTGGACCTGACGCGGCAGCGCTTCGAGGCCGGCGTGGCTGACAGTCTTGAGGTGGTGCAGGCGCAGGAGGCCGTGGCCACGGCCGAGCTCGACTACATCAACGGTGTCTTTGCCCACAACCTGAGCAAGCTGACGCTGGCGCGGGCCACGGGCCAGGCGGATGAGCGCCTGAGCGACTACCTGAAGCTGCCCTAGGCGCTGTTCGTCCGTGTTGAGGAGCGGCTACTCGGCGGCCCCGCCGAGCGTACGCAGCATTGCGGCGGCAACGGGATAGCCGGGGAAGCGGAGCGCGCCGCGGTCCACACCCATCGCGATGCGAAGCGCGGTTTCACCGCGCTTGTTCTTCTGATTGATGTTCGCGCCGTGCTCGACCAGAAACCTGATGATCTGGTCGTGGCCCAGGTAGGCGGCGGTGTGCAGGGCCGTCTCCCCGAGGTTGTCCGACGCATTCACGTCCACACCCATCGAGACGGCGAGCTTCACGCCCTCGAGCGCCACCGGCTGCGGAATCGGGTCCTGGGCGTCGCCTGACGGGCGGCCGACCGCCGTGATCAAGACCGTGGAGTTGTCGTTGTTGCGGGCGTTTGCGTCGGCGCCTGCGGCCACGAGGACGCGCATCGTCTCGGTTTCGCCGTTGGACGCCGCCATGAAGAGCGGAGTCGACCCGAGCGCCCGGTAGCCGCCGCCTTCGTTGCTGAAGCGCGGTGTCGGCTTGGTGAGCTTGGCGTTCGGATTCGCACCCTTGGCGAGCAGCGCCTTGATCAGATCCATGCGGCCATTGACGATCCCGCCCAGCACGTTCCACTCGTGCCACGTCCCGTACCGCGTTGGATATTCGTTGAGCTCCACTTTGGCTGCCGCCCAGTGGAGCGCCGTGTAGCCGGGCTTGTCGGCTTTGGGATCGGCGCCACGCTCGAGCAGGAAGATCGCCAGTGGGGCGTGGCCACGGACGGTCGCGACATGGAGCGGGGTCACACCGCCCTCGTCGGTGTCATTCACCTTCGCGCCGGCGTCGAGCAGCAGCCGGGCCATGTCGAGGTTGCCCGCGCGGGCGGCAAAGAGGATAGGCGAGAAACCCGACTGGGAACGCGCCTGGACATCCGCGCCGCGAGTCAGGAGCAACCGCGCGACGTCAATGTTGCCGGCGTCCACGGCCCACATCAGCGCGTTCTGCCCCTTCGATGGATCCTGGTCGGCTATACGTGCGCCGCGATCCAGCAGGGTCTGGACGGCGGCGACGTTGCCGGCGCGAGCGGCCAGCATCAGCGGACGCTCGCCATTGGCGGCGGTGAGGTTTGGATTCGCGCCGGCGGTCAGGAGCGCGTCGGTGATGACGGCGTGGCCGCGTGCCGCCGCGAGGTTCAGCGGCGTGACGCCGTACTCATTGGCCGCGTCGGGCTTGGCCCCGGCGCTCAAGAGGAGCCGGACGACGTCGAGCGCTTCCGCGTTGACCGCCCAGTGCAGGGCCGTGGCGCCGTCGGCGGCCGCGGCGTTGACGTCCACTTTTCTGGTGACGAGTGTGCGGACGGTGGCCCAGTCCCGGCCCCGTGCGGCCTCCGCCACGGCGGGTCGAGCCGCCTCGGCGGTGTGCGCCAGCAGTCCTGACGAGAGGAGGATGGCGGCAGTACGAAGGGCCGTGCGCGACAAGCTACGACACATGGACTTCACCTCATCGAGATGCGTTGAAGGCGGCTAGAATAGCGCGATTCTCACGAACGGCAAGACCGGAGGCCCTGACATGCGGAAGCCTTGGCTCATCGGCGTCGTCGGCGCGATGTGGCTCTTTCTCGCGGCATTCTCGGAAGCGGCGGCTCCACCAGCCCGTCGCGAGGCACGCGGACAGCAGCCCGCCGCCGCGTCGTCCGCGCCGGTGATGGCGCCCGCCGAATCGCAGGCCCTGGTGACGCAGTACTGCGTCACGTGTCACAACGCCAGGTTGAAGACCGGCGGACTCGTGCTCGAAGGGCACGACACCGCGAAGCTCGCGGATGAACCCGCATTCTGGGAGAAGGTCGTCAGAAAGCTGCGCGGTGGGACCATGCCGCCGGCTGGCCGGCCCCGTCCCGAGGCCGAGCGTTCGCGCGCGCTTATCGGGTCGCTCGAGCGTGGCCTCGATGAAGTGGCCGCCGCCTCACCCAATCCCGGCCGGCCCATGCTGCACCGTCTGAACCGGACGGAGTATGCCAATGCGGTGCGCGACCTGCTCGCGCTGCCGGTTGACGCCGCGACGCTGCTGCCGCCGGATACGTCCGGCTTCGGGTTCGACAACGTGGCCGATGTGCTGACCATGTCGCCCGGCCTGCTCGACCGCTACATCAGCGCCGCGCACCGGATCGGCCGCGCCGCCATGGGCGACCCCGCGATTCGCACGGATCTGAAGCGCTACAACATCTCCCGGATGCTGCTGCAGGAGGACCGCGAGAGCGAGGCGCAGTCGTTCGGCAGCCGCGGGGGCACGACCGTGCAGCACCACTTCCCGCTGGACGGTGAGTACCTGTTCCGCGTGGACTTCCACATGAGCTACAACCAGCGCCGCGTCGACGTGCGGGGCCGGAACGAGGACAACCAAATCGACTTCCGTGTCGACGGCGAGCGCGTGACATCGGTCGTCGTGCCGAAGGTCGTCAAGACCAACCCGAATGATCGCTACGGCGGCGCGGAGGAGGGCCTTGACCCACTGGTGGTCCGTGTGCCGATCAAGGCCGGGACGCACGAGATCAGTGTGGCCTTCGCCAGGAAGATCGCCGCGGCGACCGAGGGCGTCGGTCCCAGCCGTCTGCCGCAGTCGAGCAGCAGCTACTGGTGGTTTACGAATCCTTCGCAGGAAACAGGGAAGTTCGAGATGGGCTTGAGCTTCCTGGAGATTCAAGGCCCGTTCTCCGGGCAGCTCCCACAGGACACGCCGAGCCGGAAGCGCCTGCTCGTCTGCCGCCCTGGCGGTGCGTTGAGCGAGGAGGCATGCGCCACTCGGGTCCTGACCACGGTGGCGCGACGCGCGTACCGGCGCCCGCCGACGGCGGAGGAACTGGCGACACTCCAGGGCTTCTACCGGAAGGGGTATGAGAAGGGCGGGTTCGAACCCGGGGTTGAATTCGCGCTGGAGCGCGTGCTGGTGGCTCCGCAGTTTCTCTTCCGCTCTGAAGAAGGGCCCTCGACTGGCGGCTCGTACCGGGTGAGCGACCTCGACCTGGCCTCCCGCCTCTCCTTCTTCCTGTGGAGCAGTATTCCCGACGACACACTGATTGACCTCGCGGTGAAGGGGCGCCTGAGCACCCCCGCCGTGCTGGATCAGCAGGTGCGCCGCATGCTGGCCGACGCGAAGTCCGACGCGATGCTCGAGAACTTCTTCGGCCAGTGGCTCTGGCTGCGCAACATGGCCACCGTCAAGCCGAACACCGACATCTTTCCCGGCTTCGATGACACGCTGCGCGCCGCGATGCAGCGCGAGACGGCGCTCTTCATTCAGAGCCAGGTCCGCGAGGACCACAGCGTGGCGGAGCTGCTGACGGCGAACTACACGTTTGTCAATGAGCGGCTGGCGCGCCACTACGGATTGCCAAACGTCCTCGGGTCCGACTTTCGTCGCGTGACCCTGCCTGAGGGCCCGCGTGCGGGTCTGCTGGGTCAGGCGAGCATTCTCACGGTGACGGCGTATCCGAACAGGACGTCGCCGGTCGTGCGGGCGAAGTGGATGCTGGAGAACCTGCTCGGCACGCCGCCGCCGGAGCCGCCGCCGAATGTGCCGCAGTTGAAGGACGACGAGAGGGGCCAGGCTCCGAGCTCGATGCGCGCCAAGATGGAAGTCCACCGGAAGAACCCGGTGTGCGCGGCCTGCCACTCCATGCTCGACCCGCTCGGGTTCTCGCTGGAGAACTTTGACGCCGTGGGCCAGTTCCGCGCCACCGAAGGCGACGGTGTCACGCCCATCGATCCGTCCGGCACCATGCCCAGCGGCTTCACGTTCAAAGGTCCGTCCGGATTCCGGTCGGCGCTGCTGGAGCAGAAGGACACCTTCGCCATCACTCTGACCCAGAAGCTGATGACCTACGCGCTGGGCCGCGGCGCCGAGTACTACGACATGCCGGCCGTCCGGAAGATCGTCCGGGATGCCGCACCGGGAAACTACCGCTGGTCCGCGCTCATCAGCGGTATCGTCAAGAGCGTGCCCTTTCAGATGAGGAGAGCCGAATCATGATCGTCACTGGAGCCCATCTCTCACGTCGCACGGTGCTGCGCGGCGCCGGCGCGGCCGTCGCGCTGCCGCTGCTCGATTCCATGATTCCAGCCCTCGTGCCGACGGTGCGCACCGCGGCGGCGCCCGTCATGCGGTTCGGCGCCTTCTATGTGGCCATGGGGGTACAGATGCCCCAGTGGACCCCCGCGTCCGAAGGGAGCGCGTTCGACCTGCCGCCGATTCTGTCCCCGCTCTCGGCGCACAAAGATCAGCTGCTCGTGCTGACGGGACTCGATGACGAGGAAGCCCAGAACCGCCCCGGTGACTCCGGCGGGATTCACTCGCGCTCCCAGTCGACCTGGCTGACCGGCGTTCGCGCCAAGCGGACGGACGGACCGGACTTCCGCGTCGGGACCTCCGTCGACCAGCTCATTGCAAAGACCATTGGCGGCGACACGCAGCTCAGCTCACTGGAGCTGACGCTGGAGGCCGGCGATGTCGTCGGGTCCTGCGACTACTCCTACACCTGCGCCTACACGTCCACGCTCGCGTGGCGCACGCCGACGACCCCGCTGCCGACGGAGCTGAACCCGCGAGCCGTCTTCGAAACGCTGTTTGGCGATGCCGATAGCACCGATACGAAGGCGCGTCTGGCGCGGATCCGGGATAACGCCAGCCTGCTGGATTCGGTGGGCGCGGATCTCGCCCGGATGGACAAGAAGCTCGGCGCTCGCGACCGGACGAAGGTGGCGGAATACCTGGACTCGCTGAGGGCGGTCGAGCGGCGCATCCAGAAGGCGGAAGAGCAGAGCACGCGTGAACTGCCCGTCGTCGAGCAGCCGGCGGGTGTGCCAGCCTCCTACGAGGAGCATGCGAAGCTGATGTTCGACCTGCTGCTGCTGGCCTATCAGACCGACCTGACGCGGGTGTCGACGTTCATGTTGTCCCGGGAGCTGTCGGGGCGGTCCTATCCCGAAATCGGGATTACCGAAGGGAACCATCCGCTGTCGCACCACCAGAACGACCCGGAGAAGACGAGCAAGCAGGCCAAGCTGAACACCTTCCACATGAAGCTGTACTCGTACTTCCTGGATCGGATGCGGGCGACACCGGACGGCGACGGGTCGCTCCTGGACCACACGGTGATGCTCTACGGGTCGGGTATGAGCGACTCGAACCTGCACTGGCCGGGAAACCTCCCGACGCTCATCGTGGGCGGGAAGAAGCTCGGGATTCCGACGAGCCGGCACGTGAAGTTCCCGGCGGCGACGCCGCTGGCCAACCTGCATCTGGCGCTGATGGAGAAGTTCGGCGTGCGGATGGAGAAGTTCGGGGACAGCAGCGGGAAACTCACGGTGCTGGCCTAGGCTCGCCGCCGCGCGCGGCCATCGGCGCAGATTACGATCATGGGTGGCGGCACCGGGGTGCCGCCACTGTTGTCTTCAGGAGCGTCTTATGTTTAACGAGTTCAAGCAGTTCGCTATGCGGGGCAACGTTGTTGACCTCGCCGTGGGTGTCATCATCGGCGGCGCTTTTGGCGCCATCGTCAACAGTTTCGTGGGCGACATCATGATGCCCATCATCGGTATCCTCACCGGCGGCGTCGATTTCTCAAACATGTACGTGCTGCTGCGCGAGGGCACGCAGGCGGCTCCGTACGCGTCGCTTGATGCGGCCCGTAAGGCAGGCGCAGTGGTGGTCGCCTACGGGACGCTCATCAACACGGCCGTCAACTTCCTCATCGTGGCCGCGTCGCTCTTTGTGGTCGTCAAGGCGATGAACGCGGCGAAGAAGCGGGAAGCCGCGGCCCCCGCCGCTCCACCAGCGCCCTCAGCCGAAGTCACGCTGCTGGCTGAAATCCGCGACCTGCTGGCCAAGCGGTAACCAGCCGTGCCCGCTGGTTCCGCTCGCGGCGCTGGCGACGGCCGCACCTGACCCTGGCGCGGAGTCGGCTACTCGTGAGGGTCGTGGGCGATGGCCCTGCGGGTCTCTTCGCCGAGAACGGCCTGCGACTGATAGGCGGGGTGGTCGATGATGAGTCGCGCCACCGTGCCCTCGGCGGCGAGAAGCGCCACCTGCGCCGGCGCCAGCGCAAACTTCAGATACTGGACGGACGAGACCGCGCCTGCGTCGATCTGGCCCCGGTCGAAGGTGGCCAGCACGGGTGAGGTCTGGCCAATCTGCAGCCAGACGTGCTGATCCAGGCCGACGAAGCGGGGCAGGGCCACGGCGCGCTCGGCCGGTGTCTCATACTCCAGCATCAGCGTGGCCGAGAGTTCGCCGGGACCGGGGATGAGCGGATTGTAGGCCTGCAGTTCGTCCTCAAGCGCGCCGGGTCGCGACCAGCTGTCCTCGGTGCGCAGCATCTCCTGCACCTGATAGCGCAGCGTCTCGCGGCTCTCGAAGTGGACCGAGCAGTGGTCGCCGACGAGCACGCGGCGGCGTCCCTTCTCTAGCATGATCCGCCGGCGGATGTCGGGCCGCGCGGCCTCGTAGGCCACCTTGTCGAGGATGTCGGCGGGCGTCAGCGGGGTCATGGGTTGCGCTCCCTGGTCGGAACCGGAGTGGGGAAGCCGTCGGCACGATAGGCGCGGTCGAGCACTTCAATCGGGTGGAGAGGCTCACGTCCGCAGGCCTGCTGGAACTGGAGCCCGGCCAGCGGGCACTCGGTGGTCCAGACGGTCGCGTCGGCTTCGGCCATCCCCTCAAAGGCGCGCCGGCCATTCTCGAGGGAGGCGGTGTGATGCTCGGTCTTGAGCGCCCAGGTGCCGTCGTGCCCGCAGCACTCGGCGACCAGTTGTGGCGTGACGCCGGGAATGCGCCGCATCAGGTCGCGCCCGCGAAAGCCGATGTTCTGGGCGCGGAGGTGGCACGGCGCGTGGTACGCGACGGTGCCGGCTGGCGTGGACTGGAAGTCCTCGCGGAAGTGTCCGGCCTGCCGCTGCTGGTGGAGATATTCCCCGAGGTCGCGCGTGGCGGCGGCCACCAGGAGCGCCTGGGTGTGGAGCGTGGGGTTCGCCGGGTCGTTCAGCAACTCGGGATATTCCTGCCGCAGCATCAGGCTGCAGGTGGGATTGACGACGGCGACGGCGTAGCCGCGGTCCACCCACGGCGCCAGCGCCGTCACGGTGGCCTCGGCGGCCTTCTGTGCCTGCGCCACGTCACCGCTGTCGAGCGCGGGCATGCCGCAGCAGCCGAGGCCCGGGGTCGCCACCTGGCACTCGTTGTGGCGCAGCACGCGGTGCGCGGCCTGCCCGATCTCGGGCTTGTTCCACTGCACGTAGCAGGTCGGGTGCAGCACGACCTTGTGGGTGCCGTCCGGTGTCACGTCGCCGCCCTGGGTCTTGCGCACCCAGGCGGAGAAGGTCTCCGAGGCGAACGGCGGCAGCGCCGCGTCCCGATGGATCCCCGCCGCATGTTCCATCAGGACCCGATGTGCGCGGCTGCGGTTGGTGGCGTTGGCCAACATCGGCAGCGTCGTGCCCACGCGGCCCAGCAGGTCGGGATTGGCGAGGAGGCGTTCGCGGAGGGGCACGCCCGACTCGCGCCGCCGGATGGCATTGGCGCGCAGCAGCAGGCGCGGCACGTCCAGCTTGAACTCGTGGCCTTCAGCCTCGGTATAGGGACACTGTGTGTAGCACTGCTTGCACTGGAAGCAGGCATCAATCACCTGGTCCGTGAGCCGGGCCGGCAGGCGGCGGACGTCGCCGGCTTCCTCAACGGCGGTAAAGAGGATCGGGAAGGATTCGCAGTACTTGAAGCAGAGCCGGCAGCCGTTGCAGAGATCAAACGCGCGATCCAGTTCGGGCTGCAACGCAGCGCGATCCCAGTAGGTCGGATCGTTCGGGTTGTAGGTCAGGCCGCTGGTCGGCGTGTACCGGATTTCAGGCAGGAGGTCGCCCATGGTGGGTCCACAGGGAAGGGGCCGGCGCCATGGGCAACCGGCCCCTCCACACTGTTAGAACGTGTCGATCGCGCGCTGAAACTTGCCGGCGTGAGACCGCTCGGCCTTGGCCAGCGTCTCGAACCAGTCCGCGATCTCGGCGAAGCCTTCCTCCCGGGCGGCCTTGGCCATGCCGGGGTACATGTCGGTGTACTCGTGCGTCTCTCCGGCCACGGCCGACGCCAGCATCTGGGGCACGTCCGTGACGGGCATGCCCGTCGCCGGGTCTCCGACCTTCTTCAGATACTCCAAGTGCCCGTGGGCGTGTCCCGTTTCGCCTTCCGCGGTGTCGCGGAAGAGGCCGGCCACCTCCGGGTAGCCTTCGATATCCGCCTGCTTGGCGAAGAAGAGATAGCGGCGGTTCGCCTGGGATTCACCCGCGAACGCGTCCTTCAGGTTCTGCTCGGTCTTGGAGCCTTTCAAGCTCGCCATGTGTCCTCCGTGACTGTAGGTCAGGTTCCTCAGTCTAGCTGATGCCTATGGCTCCTTGGGCGGGTATACTGAGGGCCAGTCCACGCACGATATCTCGAGGGTTCCTACCGATTGGCTTCCACTGACCTCCGCCCGGCCTCTGCTCCACGTGTGCACCTCGTCAATCCCAGCGCCCGCGCGTTCGGCGTGGCGGTGATTACTCCGCGCTGGCTCTATGTGCTGGCCGCGGCGACCGGCACGACGTGGGGCGATCCGATCATCGTGGACGAAACGCTCGAGCACATTGACCTGAACACGATCGCCGCCGGCGACGTGGTGGGCATCGGGATTCACACAGGGAACGCCCTGCGCGGGTACGAAGTCGGCCGAGCCGCCCGTGAGCGCGGTGCCTGGGTGGTCTACGGCGGAATCCACGCCACGCTCTTCCCCGAGGAGATGCACGAGGTGGGTGGCGCCCACGCCGTGGTCAAGGGCGATGGCGACCAGGTGTGGTCGCAGGTCGTGCGCGACTGCCTGGCGGGCAACCCGCAGCGGGTCTACGAGGGCGGGCGTATCCCGGCCGGTGAGTTCTCTCAGGCCCGCTGGGACCTGATGCCGAAGGGCCGCTACATGTGGGCCTCGGTGCAGACGGTGCGCGGCTGCCCGAAGCATTGCTCGTTCTGCTCCGTGTGGCGGACTGACGGCCAGGAGCCGCGTCAGCGCGGCGTGGATGCCGTGATTGCCGAGATCGTCGAGCTGCGCCGCATGGGCTTCCGCTTCATTGCCCTCGCGGACGACAACTTCTATCCGGTGACCTACGAGGACCTGGCGATGGCCGCGCGCCGGTCCGACAAGACCCGTCTGCACGAACTGGAGGCCCTGCGCGCCGAGCGCTTCGAGCTGATGGAGCGCCTCTCGCAGCTCCCGTCGGACACGGTCTGCTTCACGCAGATCACGATGGAAGCCGCCGAAGACACGTCCTTCCTGGACGCGATGAAGCGCGCACGGATCCTGGGTGCGTTGGTCGGCGTGGAGTCGGTCAGCGAAGCGGGCCTCAAGGACGTCTACAAGGGCTTCAACCTGGCCGGCGAGGAACTGGTCGCGCGCTTGAAGACGTTCCGCCGGCACGGCGTCCACGTGCTCGGCTCCTTCATCTTCGGGCTGCCGAGCGATACGCCGGACTCGTTCCGCGCCACGGTGGCGCTGGCCGAGCGGGCGGACCTGGCCTTTGCCCAGTTCGTGCTGCTCACGCCCTTCCCTGGCACCATCGACTTCGAGAAGTGGGCCTCGGCGGAGAACAAGAAGGGCACCTCGGTCGACGGCGTGCCGGTGACGACGCACTGGCTGATTCCCGAGTCGCGCCGGCCGAAGCTCTTCACGCCGCACCCGTCGATGAGCCTGGAGCGGATCCGCGAGGGCGCGCAGGGCGCATGGGATGAGTTCTACAGCTGGGGCTCCGTGTGGCGGCGGTCCAGCGTCGTGAAGTCGATCAAGTCCCGCGTGGCCTTCATGCTGATTTCCAAGTTGTATCGGCAGATGTACGCCAACACCGGGATTGCGACCGACAGCGCCCGCGTGAACCGTTCCCAGAAATGGGCACGGTTGATGGCCTCCGCTGCCAAGCCGCTTTTCACTGGCCGGCCGATGCCGGATCTCCAGGTTCCCGCGCCCACGAACCGACCGGTCTCCGTGGCGCAGAGCGCATAGACGCGGGACGCGGCGGATGCACGCCCGTCTCCCGCTCCTGCAGCCGTATCCCTTCGAGCGGCTGCGGGCGCTCTTTGCAGGTGTCACGCCGGCGGCGCTGACGCCGCTGCGGCTCTCGATCGGGGAGCCGCAGTTTCCGACGCCCACCGTCCTGACGGACGCGCTGACCGCGCACGTGGGCGGGCTTGCGGTCTACCCCCTGACCGCCGGCCAGCGCGGGCTCCGTGAGACGCTGGCGGCGTGGTTCTGCCGCCGGTACAGCCTGCCCGCTCTCGATCCGGATACGCAGGTGCTGCCCGTCAACGGGTCGCGCGAGGCACTGTTTGCCTTTGCCCAGACCGTCGTGGACCAGACGCAGCCCGCGCCACTGGTCGTCAGTCCGAACCCCTTCTACCAGATCTATGAAGGCGCGGCGATCCTCGCCGGGGCCGACATCGCGTTTCTGAATCAGACCGCCGCCACGGGCTTTGCGCTGGAACTGGCGTCGCTCTCCGAGGCGGAGTGGCGTCGCACGCAGCTGCTCTACGTCTGCTCGCCGGGCAACCCCACCGGGCGCGTCCTCGACCTCGACGCCTGGCGGGAACTCTTCGAGTACGCGGACCGGTATGGCTTCGTGATCGCGTCCGATGAGTGTTACTCGGAGATCTACCCCGACGAAGCGCGGCCACCGCTCGGCGGCCTCGAGGCGGCGCACCGTCTCGGCCGCAGCGACTTCCGCAATCTCGTCGTGTGTACGAGTCTCTCGAAGCGCTCCAACGCACCGGGCCTCCGGTCGGGCGCCGTGGCCGGTGACGCGGCGCTCCTCAAGGCGTTCCTGCTCTATCGGACGTACCACGGGAGCGCGATGAGCGAGACGGTGCAGCACGCGAGCGACGCCGCGTGGCGCGACGAAGCGCACGTCGTCCTGAATCGGCAGCAGTATCGTGCGGCCTTCGAGGCGGTGTTGCCTGTGCTGGCTCCGGTGATGCGTGTCTATCAGCCGGATGCCGGGTTCTATGTGTGGGCCGAGGTGCCAGGCGGGGACGATGCGGCGTTCGCCCGAGATCTCTTCGCCGCGACGCACGTGACGGTGCTGCCAGGGCAGTTCCTGGCGCGCGAGGCGCACGGCACCCAGCCCGGCCGCGGATTCGTCCGGATGGCGCTCGTGGCCGGCCTGGACGAGTGCCGAGAGGCCGCGCAGCGGATCGCCGGCTTCTGCCGGACTCAGGCCTGAGCGGCGGCGCGGACGACGCGCGCCACGGCCGCGGCCACACGACGACCGTCGGGGTCCTGCCTGGGATTGACCGGAACGAACAGCCTGGTCTCCTCCCGCCGCGCCAGGACGTTTTCGGCAATCTGCGCCCGCATCAACCAGACGGCCCTCGCCACCTGGCCGCACTCCAGACCCAGCCATCCACGCCCGCCGCCTGGCGCGGCCGCGAGGTCTGTCTCGCGTGCAATGGCATCAGCCAACTTCGTCGAGGCAGCGGGGGAGACGGTGCCATCCGTCGCCGGCACGATGAGCGGAGACGAGAGCGCCATCTCGACGAACAGGATTGAGATCTGCTCGCGCTGTTCATCCGGAATATGGCCGGACCAGTAATGGCAGGTCTTCGCCAGTGACGTGATGACGTTCTTGATTTCCTTCTCGACGCGGTAGTCCGGACCGGCGGGCAAGTCCAGCCACGCGCCTTCCTGACGCGCCGAGATGTTTTCCGTGACGATGGCGCGCAAGAGCCACCCGGTCATGCTTTCGCGCCAGCAGTGCACCCGCACCCAGCCGGCGTCTGGCGCGGGTACGGCGGTAAGGCCCGTGACCAGTTGGATGCCGCGGCATAGCTCGGCGACGACCGCGGCATACGCCTCGGGGTTGGCGGCAATGGTCGCCGGTGTCGCGGGTTCGAGGAGGGTGCCGCGGTGGGGCGGACCGCCGGCCAGGGCGAGGTCGCAGAAGGTGCGCCAGATCTCGTCCCAGGCGACCCTGCCGTCGGGACCATACTTCAGCGCGGCTGACCCCATGGAGACCGGCTGCACGTCCTCGTAGGTGTCCTGATAGAGCGGCGGCAGCAGTGTTCGGAGGCGGGTATCGAGCGAGGCGGTCATCCGTGCCCATTGTCGCGGATGGGGGCGCGGCCCGCCACTCCCGCCGTGCTGCTGGTACTATGACGACCATCGTCATGACACAGCATCCGCTCGCGACCCTCATCGATGCCGCCTTTGAGCGGCGCATGGACATCACCGCCGCTACCGCTCCCAGTGAGTTGCTGGCGGCCCTCGACGAGGTCATCGGCGGGCTGAACGCCGGCACCCTCCGCGTGGCCGAACAGGTGGACGGCGCCTGGGTCACGCATCAGTGGATCAAGAAAGCCGTGCTGCTCTTCATCCGCAGCCGCGACAACGCCGTGATGCCCTCCGGCACCGATGCGCCGAACTTCGACAAGGTGCCTCTCCGGTTCGCGCACTATACCGACGCCCAGTTCCGGGCGACGGGTGCGCGGGTGGTCCCGGGCGCCACGGTGCGGACCGGGTGTTACATCGGGCCGAATGTCGTGCTGATGCCGTCCTTCGTCAACATCGGTGCGCACGTCGCCGAAGGCACGATGGTCGACACCTGGGCCACCGTTGGCTCGTGCGCCCAGATCGGCCGCAATGTGCACCTCTCGGGAGGCGCCGGCATCGGCGGCGTGCTTGAGCCGCTCCAGGCGAATCCCACGATCATCGAGGACCACTGCTTCATCGGGGCGCGGTCGGAGATCGTGGAGGGCGTGATCGTCGAAGCGCACTCCGTCATCTCGATGGGGGTCTTCATCGGCCAGAGCACCAAGATCTACGACCGCGCCACGGGTGAGGTGACCTACGGCCGCGTGCCCTCGGGCTCGGTCGTCGTGCCTGGAAGCCTCCCCTCTGCGGATGGGACGTACTCGCTCGGCTGCGCGGTCATCGTGAAGCGCGTGGACGCCGCGACACGAGCCAAGACCTCCATCAACGAGCTGCTCCGGTCGTAGGCCGATGGCTGGAGGGGCATCCCACCCGGACCTGCAGGCCGCCACACTCGATCTGGCGGCCCAGCTGATTGCCCGGCCGTCCCTGACGCCGGATGATGCGGGCTGTCTCGACCTGGTCGCGGCGCGGCTCTCGGCTGTGGGCTTCACCTGCGAGCGGCTCGATCGCGGTCGCGTCGGTAACCTCTGGGCGCGTCGTGGGGCTGCCGGGCCGCTGTTCGCCTTTGCTGGCCATGTCGACGTCGTGTCTCCGGGGCCCCGGGATCAGTGGACCAGCGAGCCGTTCACGCCGGTGGTCCGGGACGGGTCTCTGTTTGGCCGTGGCGCGGCGGATATGAAGGGCTCCGTGGCGGCGATGGTGGTCGCGCTGGAGCAGTGGGCCGCCACGCATCAGGCCTCAACCGGATCGGCCGCGCTGCTCCTGACCTCGGATGAAGAAGGCGACGCCGTGGATGGCACCGCCGCGGCCGTCGAGGCGCTGGCGACGCGTGGCGTGACGATCGACGCCTGCGTGGTTGGTGAACCCACGTCGGTGAGCGCGCTCGGCGACACCGTGAAGGTCGGGCGTCGCGGGTCGCTCAACGGCGTCCTGACCGTGCGCGGCGCGCAGTGCCACATCGCCTATCCGGAGCTGGGGCTGAACGCCGTCCACGCGGCGCTACCGGCATTGGCGGAGCTGGCGGCCACGCGCTGGGATGAGGGAACCGAGACCTTCTCGCCGACCAGCTTCCAGATCTCGAATGTCACGGCGGGCACCGGCGCCGTGAACGTCGTGCCCGGCAGCTGCGAGGTCGCCTTCAACTTCCGCTTCTCGCCGGCGTCGGCACCCGAGGGGCTCCAGGCGCGCGTGGTCGAGCTGCTCACCAGGCACGGCGTGGTCCATGACATCCGGTGGACCCTGTCGGCGCGACCGTTTTCCACACCGGCCGGTGCGCTGGTCGAGACGCTCTCGACCTGCGTGCGTGAAGTGACGGGCCTGACGCCGGCGCTGTCCACCACAGGCGGAACATCGGATGGGCGCTTCCTCGCGTCGATTGCGCGCGAGCTGGTCGAGTTCGGCCCCGTCAATCGCTCGATGCACGCCATCGACGAGCATGTCCGCGTCGACGACCTGGGCCGGTTGGCAACCGTGTTCGGGCGGACCCTCGACGCCTGGTTCCAGAGGTAGATTGATGAACGTCAGATGGGCTCTGGTCGCCCTGTTCGCGGCCGCGAGCGTGTGTGCGCCCTGGCGCGGGTTCGCGCAGGCGGTGGATCCACCCGCGCCTGTCGCTCCGGCCGTCATTAACCGGGACGCCGCTGGGCGTGCCACCATTCGTGCCGTCCGGATCGCGACGCCGCTCAAGATGGACGGCAAGCTCGACGAGGATGTCTACCGCACCACCGAGGCCATCTCGAACTTCATCCAGGTGGAGCCGCAGGTGGGCGCCGTGGAAACGGAGAAGACCGAGATGTGGGTCTTCTTCGACAAGGACAACCTCTACGTCGCCTTCCGCTGCTGGGACAGCCACCCCGAACGGGAAGTGGCCAACGAGATGCGGCGCGACTCCAACCAGCTCGTGCAGAACGAGCACGTCTCGTTCATCCTCGACACCTTCCACGACAAGCGGAACATGTACGCGTTCAACGTCGGCATTCTGGGCGGCAGGATGGACGGCCAGATGTCGAACGAGACGCAGTTCAACATGGACTTCAACCCTATCTGGACCGCGGTCACGTCGCGGTTCGAGCATGGGTGGATTGGCGAGGCGGCCGTGCCGTTCAAGTCGCTCCGCTACAAGCCGGGGGCTCCGCAGGTGTGGGGCTTCAATGCCCGGAGGACCGTACGGTGGAAGAACGAGTCGTCGCACATCGTGCCGCTGCCGGCGCGCGGGCTTTCCGCGCTGGCCATCACGTCGCTCGCGCCGAACCTCGTCGGTCTGGAAGTGCCCGATTCCTCGCGCCTGCTGGAAGTGAAGCCCTACGGCATCACGGGTCTCTCGACGGACCTGACGGCGAATCCGCCGACACGCAACGACGGCACGGCGGACGCCGGCGTCGACGTGAAGGTTGGACTGACGCAGAACCTGACGGCCGATGTGACCTACAACACCGACTTCGCGCAGGTGGAGGCCGACGAGCAGCAGGTGAACCTGACCCGGTTCAGCCTCTTCTTCCCCGAGAAGCGCGAGTTCTTCCTCGAGAACTCCGGCGTCTTTGCCTTTGGCGGGACCGCCAGCGGCGCGGGGGACACGCCGCTCCTGTTCTACAGCCGTCGCATCGGGTTGGCGGGCAGCCGCGAGGTGTCGCTGATTGGCGGCGGACGCCTGACGGGTCGGGTCGGCCGGTTCGAACTGGGCGCCGTCTCGATCCGTTCCGACGACGAAGCCATCTCCCGCAGCCCGGCGACGACCTTCTCCGTCGTGCGCGTGAAGCGGGACCTGTTCAGGCAGAGCAGTCTCGGCGCCCTGGTGACACATCGCACGGCCGGCACGGGTGGCGCGCCGCTGACATCCTACGGTCTCGACGGCGTCTTCAAGTTCTACAAGAACCTCTACGCGAATCTCTATTGGGCTGACACGCCGCGGCCCGACGGTGCGAACCGCACGTCGAGCTACCGCGCACAGATGGACTATCCGGCCGATCGCTGGGGCTTGCAGGCCGAGCATCTGCTCGTCGGCCAGCGGTTCTCCCCGGAGATGGGCTTCGTCCGCAGGCCCGACATGCGGAAGTCCTATCTCTACGGCCGCTTCAGCCCCCGCACGAAGAAGCACCCCTGGATTCGTCGCTATGTGACCGAAGGTTCCTACTCGCGCATCGCCAACCATACCGGCCGTGTGGAATCCACTGCCGGGCTCGCCGGGTTCGCCATTGAACTCCACAACAGCGACAGGATCTCTGCCTCGACGACGGCCAGCGGGGAGTATCTGCCGCAGCCGTTCCGTATCGGCCCCGGCGTGACGCTCCCGGTCGGGCAGTACGACTTCGTGAGCGCGAAGGCCGGTTACAGCTTCGGGTCGCAGCGAAAGCTCTCCGGCGCCATGTCTCTCGAGCGGGGCCAGTTCTACAACGGCCACCGCACCGTGCTGACGCTCGGGGGCGGGCGCGTGGAGCTCTCGCCGCGGCTCTCGCTCCAGCCGACGGCCTCCATCAACGACGTGCACCTCGTGCAGGGTGACTTCCGGACGAATCTCCTTGGTACTCGCGCCACCTACACGATGACGCCACTGATGTTCGTGAGCGCGCTCGTGCAGTACAACTCGTCCACGAACTCGTTCTCCACGAACGCGCGGCTGCGATGGGAGTATCACGCCGGCAGCGAGCTCTTCGTGGTTTACAACGAGCAGCGCGATACATCTGGCGTGGGCGCGCCGGACCTGGTGGGGCGGAGCCTCGTGTTCAAGGTGAACAGGCTGTTCCGGTTCTAGGTCTGGCGCCGCGGGCGCGGTGGCTCCCCCGTCGAACCCAGACAAACAAAAAGGCCGTCCTTGGGGGACGGCCTGGTCGTGCAGAACTTGTTGGTTGCGGGGGCAGGATTTGAACCTGCGACCTTTGGGTTATGAGCCCAACGAGCTACCGGACTGCTCCACCCCGCGTCAGAGTGACGGCACGTCTCAACGAACCCTTACGAGACGCCCGCCTTATGTAACCACTGTAGCACAGCCGGGGGGCTATTTGCCCTTGGCGAGTCCGGCCGGGGGTTCCACGTAGAAGCCCGCGTTGGGCTTGATGTCGGTCACGGTCAGATCGCGCACCACTTTGCCGTCGCGCGCTTCGGTGATGCGGGTCGGGAACTGGATGCCGTCCACGTCCTTGTAGGCGCCGTAGCTCACCGTCACCACGGGCGCGCCAGGCGCGGCGCCCTCCGGCAGCGTCTCCACCTTGTCGACGAGGCCCTTGTCGGTGATGGTGGCCTTGAGGCGGACGCCGACGGCGGTGTAGGTCAACGTCATGTAGGTCGTGCCGTTCGGACCGGGCGTATCGGCAAGCACGGCCTTGGCGTCCGGGAACTGCGCGGCCTTGTAGACGCCGGCCGGCGTCATCCAGATGCCGCGTTCCAGATCGCGCCCTTCATCGCCCGCGGCCTGCGCCTTGCCGCCGTTGCGCACGATCCACGAGACGCCGTCACAGAGCGTCATGACGGTGGGCTTCTTGTTGCCGACGGTGACCGAGACCTGATGCGCGCCGAGGCCGTAGTTGATGGCGATGGCGTAGCGGTCGGCGCCGGCTGTCGCGTCGAACCGCACGGAGGCCACGTTCATGGCGTTGGTGGCAATGAGCCCCGCCACGAATTTCTTGTTGGCGAGGGGATTCTGCGCGAAGGCGCTTCCCGTGGCGATTGTGGCGAGCGCGAGCGCGGAGAGGAATACCCGGCGGTTCATCGACGACCTCCTGCCTTCTGAACGGCGGGCGGCACGTCCAGTACCAGACCCGCGTTGGGCGTCACTTCAGTGAGAGTGATATCGAGAATGGTGACGCCGTCCACCTTCTGCACGATGTGCGAGGGGAAGGGGATGCCACCGTAAATGGCGGCAGCCGCGGCACCACCAGGCTTCGGGCCCGTGGGCGCCTTGAGCGTGTCGTAGTCCTTGTAATCGTTGTAGAGGAACTCCACGACGGACTTGCCCAGCTTGGCGTCGCCCGACATCGTGTGGACCCGCGTGATCGTGGCCTTGTCGTCGAAGTAGGCCTTGAGCGAGAAGGTGCCGGCGGGGAAGACCATGGTGGCCACGAGCTTGCCGTCCACCATCTCGTTGGCCATGACGCGCTTGCTCCCGGCGTCCTGCGCGGCCTTCATCACGCCATGCGGTGTCATGAACATCAGCCGCAGCCGCTCATGGACGGCATCAGGCCTCGGGACGATCTTCTTCTCCATCACGTCCCAGGCCTTGCCCTCGGCCAGATACTGGGCGATGTGGTGGGGCTTGCCCAATTGCTCGACCTCGACGCTCAGCATCTCCATGCCGTAGTTGATCGCCACGCGGAAGTTGGAGACGGGCTGCGGTGTGTGGGCCTTGGATCCCGGCACCACGGCGGTGCCGAGACCGCTGTAGACAATCGAGGCCGTGTTCAGCGAGTTGAGCCCCGTGAGCGCCTGGCCGAACTTCGCGTTCGGGTTGGGTGCGGCGGCGGGTTGCACCGCGGGGGCCTGGGCCGACGCGGCACCGGCCAGGGCGAGGACGATCAGGGGAACGAAACGAAGTGCGTGTCGCATGGGGGCTTTCGCTACGTGAGGTGCTGGTTGAAGAAGTCGAGGGTGCGCTGCCAGGCCAGTTCGGCCGCGGCCTTGTCGTAGCGCGGCGTGGTGTCGTTGTGGAAGCCGTGGTTCACGCCTTCGTAGGTGTATTGCGCGTACCGGACCTTGTTGGCCTTGAGGGCCTCTTCGTATGCCGGGGCACCGGCATTCACACCCTGGTCGAGCCCGGCATTGTGGATGAGGAGGGCCGCCTTGATCTTCGCGACGTCCGCGGCCGCAGGCTGCCGGCCGTAGAAGGGAACGGAGGCGGCCAGGTCCGGCAGGCGCACCGCGAGCGTGTTGCACACGCCGCCGCCGTAACAGAATCCGACGCAGCCCACCTTGCCGTTGGAGTCCTGGTGGGTCTTGAGAACCTGTGCGCCGGCGACGAAGTCCTCCATGAGCTTCGCGGCATCGAGGCTCCGCTGCATCTCGATGCCCTTTTCGTCGGTCCCCGGGTAACCCCCGAGTGACGTCAGTCCGTCTGGCGCCAGGGCGAGATACCCGGCCACGGCGGCGCGCCGCGCCACGTCCTCGATGTAGGGATTGAGCCCGCGGTTCTCGTGAATCACCAGCACCGCGCCGAGCTTGCCCTTGGCGTTGGCCGGCTTGGCGAGGAGCCCTTTCACCTGTCCATAGCCCTGCGGCGAGGGATAGGTAATGTAGCTGGTGGTGATCCGCGTGTCGTCCTTCGGCACCTGCTGCGCCCAGGCGTAGTTCGGGCGGAGCATCTCAAAGAGTGCGGCCGCGCTCACGCCTGCGGTGGCGTAGCGTGCGGCGCCGTCCAGAAACCCGCGGCGGTCGATTCCGCCGTGCACGTACTGGTCGAAGAGGTTGAGCAGTTCCTGGGGAAATTCGGCTGCGGTGCGACGCTCCATCGGGCCCTCCAGCGGCGAATTATAGCCGCCCGGAGGCCGGGCTTACTGGGCGGAGGGGCCCTGGACGTCCTTCACGATGAAGAGTCTTTCGCCCGGGCGGATGAGGCCAAGCTCCCGGCGGGCCAGTTCCTCGATGGCGGCCGGGTCCTCCCGGAGGCGCCGGGCTTCCTCGCGGAGCCTGGCGTTATCGGTCTTGGCGCGGTCGAGCGCCGCCTCCAGGGTCCGATACTGCCGGCGCGCCTTCAGCATCGCCATCAGGCCCTTGTCGCCCACCACTGCGTCGACGGCGACCACGGCGGCCAGCACCACGAACATCGCCGGAAGCGCACGTTTCCCGAGGCGGCGCGCGAGCGCCGTCAGTGTGGTCGACGGGTCGGGAGACGAAGGGTTCACAAGAGTCCGAAGTTCACGATAGCGCGTCTGGATCCGAAGTACAAGTCCCCAGCATGGCTATTCGATCACAAGTCGATCACAAGTACAAGTCCTAAGTACCAAATCTGATCGGAAAGTACAAGCCTCTGGCGCGGCGCGGCATACTGTCGGCGTCATGGACGCCTCCATCCACGCCCGCCTCGTACTCACCACCCTCCCGGCTGATGCCGACGCCGTGGCGTGGGTCCGCCCGCTGGTGGAGGCCCGCCTGGCCGCCTGCGTCAGCGTGCTGCCCGCCATGACCTCCGTCTACCGCTGGCAGGAGGCGGTCGAGGAGGCGCGGGAACAGCAGGTGATCATCAAGACGACCGCGAGGCACGTCGACGCCGTGGGCGCGTGGATTGCGGAACACCATCCGTATGACGTGCCGGAGCTGCTGGTGCTGAGCGTGGCGGATGGCGGCGAGGCCTACCTGGCCTGGATCACCGCGTCTGTTGGCGAGTCCCCGGCGGGCGAGTGACCGCTCGGCGGCTAGGCCGTTAGGCCGCGCCGCGGCTCCGCCACCAGGCGATGGCGGGCGGGATGAACGACACCACGATCACACCGGCCACGAGGAGGTGGATCTGCTTTTCGATGTTGGGCACGACGCTGCCCAGGACGTACCCGCCCACCGCCGTTGAGATGATCCAGATGGCGGCGCCGAGGACGTTGTAGACGGCGAACTTCCGGTAGCCCATCCCGCCCACGCCGGCCACCATCGGCGCGAACGTTCGCACGATGGGGATGAACCGCGCCAGCACGATCGTCTTGCCGCCATGCTTCTCGTAGAACTCGCGCGTGATGCGGACGTGTTCCTGTCGGAAGAAGAACGAGTTCGTCCGCGTGTAGAGGGCCGTGCCGGTGCGCGTGCCGATCCAGTACCCGACGGCGTCGCCGATGATGGCGGCGGGAATGAGCGTGGCGATGAGCAGGCCCAGGCTCAGGTCGCCCTTGGCGGCGAACAGGCCCGCCGTCACCAGGAGTGAATCCCCCGGGAGAAAGAAGCCGATCAGGAGGCCTGTCTCCGCGAAGATGATGAGCGGCAAGCCGTAGTGACCCGCCAGGCGGATCAGTTCGGGCACGTTGTAGACGGTTTCAAAGAACTGACGGATGAGATCCATAGGGGTTAGACGCGGTCGAGGGCTGCGGTGAGGTCGTCGGTGAGGTCGTCGAGGTCTTCGATGCCCACCGACAGGCGGACGAGGCCGTCGGTGATGCCCAGCGCCTGCCGGCGCTCGGCGGGCACCGAGGCGTGTGTCATCGTGGCCGGGTGGCTGATGAGCGACTCCACACCGCCCAGGCTTTCCGCCAGCGCGATAAGCCGGACAGATTCGAGCAAGGTTCTCGCCCGGTCAAGGCTGCCGAGGTCGAGTGAGACGAGGCCGCCGAAGCCCCGCATCTGCCGGCGCGCCAGGGCATGTTCCGGGTGCGAGGGGAGGCCAGGGTAGAGCACCCGGGCCACTTTCGGGTGCGCGGCGAGCAGTTCGGCGATCGCCATCGCGTTCGCGTTGTGCCGCTCCATGCGGATGGGCAACGTCTTGGTGCCGCGCAGCACGAGCCAGCTGTCCATCGGGCTGAGGATGGCGCCCTCGGCGTTCTGGACGAAGCGCAGCCAGTCGATGTGGGCGTCCTGGACGGCGATGACGGCGCCGCCGACGCTGTCACTGTGGCCGTTCAGATACTTCGTTGTGCTGTGGATCACGAGGTCCGCGCCGAAATCGATCGGGCGCTGGATGGCCGGACTGGCGAACGTATTGTCGACGGCCACGGCCACGCCGCGGGCATGCGCCAACTCGGAGGCCCCAGCCAGGTCCGTCAGCCGCAGCGTCGGGTTGGTGGGGGTTTCAAGGAAGAGGAGCTTCGTGTTGGGGCGGATCGCCGCGGCAATGGCGTCGAGGCGTGACGTGTCCGCATACGTGAAGTCCAGACCGCCCTTCCGGAGCACGCGCTCGAAGAGCCGGTAGGTGCCGCCGTAGGTGTTGTCCGTCACCACCACGTGGTCGCCCGCCTCGAGGAGCGTCAGGACGGCGGCGATGGCCGCCATGCCCGAGGCAAAGCAGAAGCCCGCCGCGCCGTGTTCAATCGCGGCGAGGTTGGCCTCGAGGGCGGCGCGGGTCGGGTTCTGCGTCCTGGCGTATTCGTACCCTTTGTGCCGCCCCAGCCCCTCCTGCACGTAGGTCGAGGTCTGGTAGATGGGGACGGTAATGGCGCCCGTGGAGGGGTCCGGCGTCTGTCCGGCATGGATGCACAGCGTGCTGAAACGAGCGGAGTCGCGGAGCTTCACCGGGAGAGCGTACTCCGCCTCTTCGCGGCGGTCCACCGCGAGGGGTGGGCCGGGCTCGCTCGCCTGTATGCTGTACGCCGGATTGTGACGACCGAGCCGCAACACTCCCCCGGGGATCGCGCGCGCCGCTGGATGCTCCATTCGTGGCCGGGCCGCCTCGTGATTGTGGCGATCCTGCTGCGGCTGGTGGCCGCTGGCGTCCGCGAGGTCGGCCGCGTGCCGCCTGGCTGGATTGACGCCGCAGGCTCAGTCGCCTTTGCGGCGGCTGCTGCCGGCTTGTTCGTCCAGCTGGTGCGCGAAGCCCGCAGGCAGCGCCTCCTCTGGTACGTGCGCCGGAAGCTGATGGCGTCCTACATCTTCCTGGGCTTCGTGCCCATTGCCCTCATCCTGGCGTTCTTCGCGCTCGGCGGGCTGCTGCTGTTCTTCAATGTGAGTGCCTATCTGATTGAAGGCCGCGTGAGGACGCTGGTCGACGAGGGCCGCTTCATGGCTCAGGCGACGGCCTTCGAATTGGACGGTGCCCGGTCGCTGGCCGAAGCGGACGACATCCTCACGAAGCGCCGGGCCGTCGAAGCCGTGCGTCATCCGCGCGTGTCGTTCGCGGTCGTGCCGGTGGATCGCACCTGCGGCCCCGGCCGTACAGAACGCCCGATCGTGATGCCGGCCATGCGGAAGGGGCCCTGGGGCCACATGGATCCGCCGGTGGTCTCGCGCTGGATCACGTGCGCCGGCATCGCCGGCCTGGTGGCCTACAACACCGCGCCCCCCGCGACCAGTGGCCCGCCAGTGCCCGTGCAGGTGGTGGTCCGGTCCGTCGGGTTTCCCGACGAAGCACAGCCCGGATTCGCCGTGGTGGTGGATGTGCCGGTGACGGCGTCGCTCGTCGAGCAGTTGAAGCGCGAAACGGGCGTGGCGATTGCGTCCTTCCTGCCGATCATTGCCCCGGGCGCCCTGCAGCCCAGTGAGCAGGGGCGCCGGCTCGCGGAGGAGACACCGCCTGAGCCGTCCGACGCTCAGCCGCGCGGCCTCTTCGAACGGCCGCGGTCGTGGTTTGCCTTCCTCGACATGCTCGACTGGGAGACCGGCCGTCAGGGGTATGTGGCGGCGACCATTGCGATGAGTCCGGCCGACATCGTCCGGCGCGTGTCGGCGACTCCCGTCCGCATCGGGGACTACAGCATCAGCCAGATCCTGTTCGCGCTGCTGTCGGTCGTCGGCGGGCTCTTCCTCGTGATCGAAGCGGTGGCGTTTTTCACGGGCCTGGGGCTCGCCCGTTCGATTACCGGGTCGGTGCATGAACTGCTGGTCGGCACCGACCGCGTCCGGCAGCAGGATTTCAGCTACAAGATTCCGATCCGCACGCGGGACCAACTCGGCGACCTCGCGCAGTCGTTCAACGAGATGACGGCGAGCATCGAGAACCTGCTGGGGGAGAAGGCGGAGAAGGATCGGATGGAAGAAGAGCTGCACGTGGCGCAGCGCATCCAGACCTCGCTCCTGCCCCGCGGTGATCTGGCGGTGCCGGGACTCGACGTGGTTGGCGTCTGCGAACCGGCACGACAGGTCGGCGGCGACTACTACGACGTCCTGCCGCTCGGACCCGGCCGCGTGGGCATCATCGTGGCCGACGTCGCTGGCAAGGGGGCCTCCGCCGCGCTGTACATGGCCGAGCTCAAGGGGTTGATGCTGGCGCTCTCCGGCCGTCACGCCTCGCCGCGCGAGTTGCTGATTGAAGCCGACCGGGCGCTTTCCCGCCACCTGGACGGCCGCAGCTTCATCACCATCACGTACGGGATCGTGGATCTGACGGCCCGTACCTTCACCTACGCCAGGGCTGGGCACTGCCCGCTGCTCTACATGCCGGGCTCCCACGCCGCCGATCGCGCGCCGCGCCTGCTGGCGCCCGAGGGCATGGTGCTCGGACTCGACCTGTCAGATTCGGGTCTCTTTGGCCGGCTCCTGCATGAGGACGTGCTGCCGCTCGGTCCTGGTGATGTGGTGCTGCTCTTCACTGACGGAGTCACCGAAGCGATGAACAGCCGGCTGGAATGTTTTGGAGAGGCGCGTCTCGCCGCGGCGCTTGAAGCGAGTCCCGACCAGACGTTCGACCTGCTCAAGGACGGGCTGCTCCGGCGGCTGCGGGCCTTTGTGGGCGACGCCGAACAGCACGACGACATGACCATGGTGCTGCTGCGGCTCGCCCCGCAGGGAGGGCGCGCGTGACGACGAGCGTGGTGTTCCGGACGGCGTCGGAGATGGAGGCCCGCGTGGTGCTGGCGCTGCTCGACAGCCAGGGTATTCAGGCGGTGCGGACCGGCGGGCTCGCGCCCGGCGTCTGGCCGATGGCCATCAGTGCTGAAGGGGAGTTTGGTATCGCCGTGCGGGAAGAAGAGGCGGAGGCAGCCTTACGCGTGATCGAGAGCCACCGGGTGGAGCAGGGCCAGGCCGTCGTGCGCATCGCGGATGAATTCGAGGACCTCCAGGAGCGGCTCGGGTACCGCTTCCGCGACCGGGCGCTGCTGGAGCACGCGCTGACGCACCGGTCGCTGGCCGCGGAGGATCAGTCGGGCGGGGTCGTCGACAACGAGTCGCTGGAGTTTCTCGGCGATGCGGTGCTGGGGCTCGTCGTCGCCGACATGCTCTATCGTCAGTTTCCGGAATCCCGCGAGGGCCAGAAGTCCAAGGTGAAGGCGGCCGTCGTCTCCACCGCGTCGCTCGCGCGCCAGGCCGAACGGCTCTGTCTGGGCGAGGCTCTCCTGCTGGGCCGCGGCGAGGAGAAGACGGGCGGCCGCCGGAAGCAGACGCTGCTGGCCGATACCTACGAAGCGCTCATCGCCGCGGTGTATCTGGACGGCGGACTCGAGGCGGTCTCGGCGTGGCTGCGCCGTGAACTCCAGGCCGATATCGATATCGCCGCCAACGCCGCCGTGACTGGACTGGACTACAAGTCCGCGCTGCAGGAGCGCATCCAGGCGCGCGGCGTCTCGCTGCCCGAGTACCGGCTGGTCGATCAACAGGGGCCGGACCACCGGAAGATGTTCGTGGTCGAGGTGTGGGTGGAGGGCACGGCCGTCGGACGCGCCGAGGGCCGGTCGAAGAAAGAAGCCGAGCAGGCCGCGGCGAAGCAGGCGCTCGAGGCGACGGCGCCTAGTCGATCTCGATGATGCCCCAGTTGCGGCGGTCGTCGCGTGCGGCGTCGGTGCCGGTGGCGGCGTAGGCCATCGACGGTTCAGGAATGCGCGCCAGCGCGAAACGCTGCACCTCGCGCGCCACGGCTTCCTCCGTCGGCGCGACGGGCCGGCAGTGGAGTCCCACCCAGAGCCGCAGAATCGGATCGGAGAAGGTGTACCGCTTCTGGCGCACCGTGACGAGGTCTACGTCCTCCAGCCACGAGAGGTAGTCCTTGGTGGAGCCGGGTGTCCGGTGGAGCCGGAGCGAGATCTCCGTCAGGTTGAGCGGTTCCTCTTCGGCCAGGATGTCCAGGATCGCCTTGAGGGCGCCGTAGCCGCGCGCCCGGTGGAGCCTGAGTTCATAGCGGAAGCGGCACCACGCGTCGAGCGCGCCGCCGCGGACCAGGAGGCTGGCCAGCGCGGCCACTGGGTCCGCAGGGCCGGCGCCCTGGGAGGCCACGGCTCCGGCCAGCGCCTGCACGTAGACCGGCCGGCCATCCGTGAGGGCATGCACGGCCCGGCCAAGGAAGTCCCGGTCGGCCGTGGCCATCTGCTCGTAGTGATTGAAGGCCGGCGCCAGATGATCCACGACTTCCGGCACACCCAGCGGGGCGATGTGCATCACCTCATAGCGGGAGGACGCCTCGCGGAGCAGGCGATGGGCTCTGGCGGTGTACCGGCTTGTCAGCACGAACCGGTTCTCGCTGACGGCGATGGCCTCCAGCAGGTCGTGCAGCACCTGCCGCAACCCGGGGAAGTTTTCAAAGGTGCGCAGCTCGAACGCTTCGTCGAGCAGAAACAGGCAGGGCTCGCCGGCAGGGCCACGGGCCGAGGCGAGGAACGCCAGGAACCGATCGAAGGCGTCGCGCGCCGATGTGCTGACAGCGTCGCGACCGTGCCACGTCATGGGCGCGCTGGCGAAGACGGCGTCCGTAAAGCGCTCGGGCGTGGTGGCGCAGCGCTCCACGTCAATCAGGTACGCAGACCGGCCGGCCCATTCACTGAGGTGCGCCAGCAGCGACGACCGGCCGGAGCCGCACCCGCCGAGAACGACGGGAATGCGGGACGGCGACGCGTCGAGTGCGCTCAGAACGCGACGGTCGAATCCAGCGTGGGTACCGATCATGGTGCGTGTGCTCTGCGTGTCGTGTGATGCGTGGTGTGGTGCGCCGGCGAAAGAGTAGACACTAAGAATCGCGCGCGGCCTTGTCAATGCATTTTGCCTTAAATCTCTTTGTTGACAACACGCGCCGGTGGAGTCTCCGCGTCATGTCTCGGCCGGGGAGGCGAGTCGACGCGCCGGATCTTCAGGTACGATGGAGAACGGATGACTATGAATCTCGCCGTACTCGGCACGCAGTGGGGTGATGAAGGCAAGGGGAAGATCGTTGACCTGCTGACGCCGCATTTCAGCATGGTGGCGCGCTATCAGGGCGGGCACAATGCCGGGCACACCGTCTACGTCGGTGGCCGGAAGTTCGTGCTGCACCTGATTCCCTCCGGCATCCTGCATCCGGGCGTGACCTGCTTCATCGGCAACGGCGTGGTGGTCGATCCAAAGGCGCTGTTTGCGGAAGTTGACGAACTCGCCGGCCTGGGGATCGAGGTTGGCACTCGCCTCGTGGTGAGCGAGAAGGCGCACGTCATCTTGCCGTATCACCGCGACCTGGATCTGCTGTCCGAGGCCCGTCGCGGCGAGCGCAAGATTGGCACCACCTCGCGCGGGATCGGTCCGGCCTATGAAGACAAGGTGGCTCGGCGGGGCATCCGCGTGGGCGACCTGCTTGGTGACCCAGAGGCGCTGAAGGTCGAGGTGCGGGAAAACGTGGCCGCCCGGAACCGGCTGGTCGGCGACGACACGATGTCGTGGCAAGTCGTCTATGACCAACTCCTCAAGGACGCGGCCCGGATGCGTCCGTGGGTCGGCGATGTCTCGCTTGTCCTGGCCGAGGGTATGGCTGCCGGCCGCCGCGTGCTCTTCGAAGGTGCGCAGGCCACGCTGCTGGATATCGACCACGGCACCTATCCGTTCGTGACCTCCTCCAACGCCTCGATCGGTGGTGTGTGTACCGGGCTCGGCGTGCCGCCGCGCGCCATCGGTGGCGTGCTCGGCGTGGCCAAGGCGTACACCACGCGCGTCGGCGAAGGGCCGTTCCCGACTGAGTTGACGGACGAGATGGGCGAGAAACTGCGCGCGAGCGGTCAGGAGTACGGCGCCTCCACGGGCCGGCCGCGCCGCTGCGGCTGGTATGACGCCGTGGTCGTGCGCTACTCAGTCCGGATCAACGGGCTCGACGCGCTGGCGCTGACCAAACTCGACGTGCTCGACGGCCTGCCGGAGCTTCGGATCTGCACGGGCTATAGCGTGAACGGGCGAGTGCTGACGGAATTCCCGGCTGACCTGCGCCTGCTGGCGTCCGCGACGCCGCGCTACGAGACGCTGCCCGGGTGGACCACGCCGACCAGCGGTGTGCGGACGTTCTCGGCGCTGCCGGCCAACGCTCAGGCGTATGTGCGGCGGCTGGAGGAGGTGACCGGCGTGCCGTGCGCGCTGGTCTCCACGGGTTCCGATCGCGACGACACGATCATCCGGGAGGATTCGATCGCGGCCACCTGGCTGCGCTAGGGCGTCGCGCTCAGGCGCGGAGCACGGTCAGGCGCGTGACCACCGCGTCGAGCGCCGTGCGATCCGCGTCCACAAAGGCGAGTCCGGCCCGGTAGCGCGGGCCGCCTCTGCCACCGAGTTCCAGCGTGGCCCAGGCCACGCGCCCTCGCACCCGGAGCCCAGGCCCCTCGTCCGGCAGCGTGACGCGCACGGCCTGATTGGGCTTGAGCGTCAGCGTGCCGAGTACCTGCATCCCCTCGGCCGAGAGATCGATGAGCGCCATCGTGGTGCCGTCAATCTGCGTCGTCGTGCCCTCGATGACGCCCAGCCTCGGGGTCGCCCTCGGCGCGACGACGGAGTCCGCTGCGCTTCCGTCGGCAGGCGACGGCCCCAGGGCAGAGACCTGTGCGGGCGTCGCCGGCTCGGCGATGACTGGTGCATCGACCACACGGATCAGGCACTCGCGGCCAAAGGTGTCATCCGTGACGCGGCGCAGGAAGGCGCGGCCGCGGGCGCTCTCGGCAAAACCGCGTTCCAGGGCGACCTCGCGCGGCAAGGACGCAAAGACAGCATCCAGCGCGGCGAGCGCGTCGGCTTCCGCAAAGGCCTGCACGGAGCCGAGTTGCTCGCAGCGAGTTCTGAGGGCGGGCACCAACTCGGCCGGTGCCACCAGGATGACGTCCACGCTCACTCGCTCAGTCTAGCCGGGCTCTGTCTGTGCGGAGGGTGAAACCCGCTCTCAGCCGTGCACGGGCACGTGCGGGACGTGGCGGCGGGCCTGCACGGCCCGCATCTTCTCCAGCGCGCGGACTTCGATCTGCCGCACCCGCTCCCGCGTGACGGCCAGTTGCTGGCCGATCTCTTCCAGCGTGTATTCGCGTTCCTGGCCGAGCCCGAAGCGCAGGGCGAGCACATGCCGCTCGCGGTCGGTGAGTGGCGCCATGGCCTGCGCCACTTCGTTCGAGAGGTCTCCGCCAAGCAGCGCCTCCTCGGGCGAGGGCATCGACTGGTCCTCGACGAGCGAGCTCAGCTCCAGGGCGTCGTCCTCGCCGACGCGGACGTCGAGCGACGAGGGCGTCTTTTGCGCGTCCATCAGCAGGCGCACCTTTTCGACCGGCATCTGGAGCCGCTGCGAGAGCTCATAGGCCGTCGGCTCGATGTTGAGCGCCGTGCGGAACGCCTTGCGTTCCTTTTCCAGCTGGTTGATGGACTCGATCACGTGTACCGGCAGCCGGATGGTGCGACCGGTGTCGGCGATGGCGCGGGTGATCGCCTGGCGGATCCACCAGGTGGCATAGGTCGAGAACTTGAAGCCGCGACGGAACTGGAACTTGTCGACGGCCTTCATCAACCCGAGGTTGCCTTCCTGGATGACGTCGAGGAGCGACAGCCCGCGGTTCACGTAGCGCTTCGCGATGGAGACCACCAGCCGAAGGTTGGCTTCCATCAGTTCGTTCTTGGCCTCACGAATCATGTGTTCGGCCGTCACGATGTCGCTGAGCCGCGCGCGTAGATCCGCCAGCGGCAGCCCTGCGCCGGCGGCCAGCGCGCGCCCACGAGCCGAGCGCTCGGTGGGAGCCAGGCGCCCCAGTGCGGCCACGCTCTCCGCGAGCGGCCGGACGGACGCGGCGATCTCATCGAGCAGCGCCGGCCTGATGGGTTGATCGTCCAGGTCGTGCGCCAGCTTCGCCTCTTCCTGTGCCAGCTCTTCCTTGTGGGCCGCCTGCTTCCGGACGCCGCGGACGGTGGGCAGTTCCGCCTGGAGCTGTTCGATACGGGCGCGACGGCGACGCACGCGCGCCGTGGCCCGCAGCACGCCCTGCACCGTGTCGGCGCTCACGGCTCCGCCTTCCGGCATCAGCACGAGGACGTCGACTGTGGCCTCGCCCTTCCGCACCTTGTCACTGATGCCCACAATCTGGTCAGCGGTTGCAGGCAAAGTGAGCAGAGCGGAGAGCAGGGCCCGCTGGCCCTTTTCCATCCGCTCGCCGAGCGCCACCTCGTCCGACTTCTTCAGCAGGCGGCGCTTGCCGATGTGGTGGAGGTACATCCGGACCAGGTCGACGTCCTCATGGGAGGACGGTCTGGCCTCAAATTCGGCCTCTCCTTCAGCGAGTTCCTGGTCCCGCGTCCGTTCCGGGGCGTCGTGGCCCTCCTCGTCGGCCGCAAGGTAGGCCTCCGGATCGTCCTCAAGAAAGGCGGATTCGGTGTCCAGCGTCGTGACGGTCGTGGTCTTCGGCATGGCGGGCTCCCCGGGGGTCAGTTGCAGGTCTGTTGCCAGGCGGCAGCGGACTGCATGCTTTGACGCAAGTCCCTGCGCTTGAGGTTCCACCGTGGCGTTTCTACTCGCACGTTGTCCAATCAGACGCGTGTGGCCGGGTTCTGGCCGGGTGGGGAGGTGTGCAGTTGCGCAACAGGGCGTGTATCCGTCAGAGTCAGCAGGCAGATGGTGATTCGACGCGTGCTGATCCTCGAGGCCCAGGTGCCCTTTGTTCATGGCGGGGCCGAGATCCTGGTTCGCCAGCTCATCGGCGCGTTCCGGGCCGGCGGCTACGAGGCCGAGCTGGTATCCATCCCATTCCGGGATTACCCCAGGGACGAGGTGTTGGCGCAGGCTGCGATCTGGCGCCTCATCGATCTCTCCTCAGCGGCCGGGCAGGACGTGGACCTGGTCATCCCAACCAAGTACCCGTGCTACCTCGTCCGGCATCCCCATAAAGTTGCCTGGCTGATGCATCAGCACCGCGTGGCCTACGAGCTGGCGGGCACGCCGTTCAGCGACTTCGACCACAGCGATGTCGACGTGGGCCTGCGCAACCGGCTCGTCGAGCTGGATACCCTGGGACTGGGGGAGTGTCAGGCGCGGTTCACGCTCTCGGAAACCGTATCCGCCAGGCTCCGTCAGTACAACGGCCTCGAATCGCAGCCGCTCTTTCATCCGCCGAAGCTCGCGCAGCAACTCACGAGTGGTCCCTTTGGCGACTACATCTTCTTTGTCAGCCGCCTCGAGAAGGCCAAGCGCGTCGACCTGGCGATTGACACCATGCTCCACGTCGACAAGCCAATCCGTCTGCTGATCGCGGGCGACGGCTCCTTCCGCCATGACCTCGAGCGGCAGATCGTGGAGCGCGGCCTGAAGGACCGCGTGACCCTGCTCGGGCGGATCTCGGACGAGGAAGTCATCCGCCTGTACGCCGGCGCGCTCGGTGTGCTCTTCGCTCCCTACCTGGAGGACTACGGCTACGTGACGCTCGAGGCGTTCCATGCCTCGAAGCCCGTCATTACTGCCACGGATTCCGGCGGCCCGAACGAGTTCGTGACGGATGGCGTGAGCGGCCTGGTGCGGGAGCCCACCCCCGAGGCGCTCGGTGCGGCAGTCCGCGAGCTGGCCGCCAACCGGCAGCGCGCGGCCGAACTGGGCGCCGCCGGGAAACGGGTCGCCGAGGCCATTACGTGGGAAGGCGTGGTGGAGCGGTTGGTGGCCGGCGCAGCGGATACGCCGGCCTAAGCGGGTCCAGCCGGGCGAGTGCGTGGTACAATTCCTCGTTCTACCGGGCAGCCGCACCCGTCACTGGGCGCGCAGCTCCGCGGATCACGTCGGGCCCCTAGCTCAGTGGTAGAGCACCTGACTTTTAATCAGGGTGTCCCGGGTTCGATCCCCGGGGGGCCCACCACGTAAGGCCCCGGCCTCGCTCATGGCGAGCCGTTCATACGTCCCCATCGTCCAGAGGCCTAGGACGCGGCCCTTTCAAGGCTGAAACCCGGGTTCGAATCCCGGTGGGGACGCCACCTCTCAGAGCGGCGGACCGACGCCGCAGACCGACCAGCACAACCACGAAGGCCGACTGGCCGAACAGCGCACGTTTGCGGACACGCGCGGCAGGGGCATCAATTCACGCGTCCATGGCACTACTACCGGGATAGAATAAGAGGCACATGACAGGAAAAATTCGTACGTTACGTGGCGACAAGGGTTTTGGGTTCATCAAGGACGACGCTGGGCAGGAGTATTTCTTCCACCAGAGCGCCGTATTCGGCGAGACCATTTCGGATCTGCGCGAAGGCGACAGCGTTGAATTCGAGGTCGGACAGGGTCCCAAGGGACCACGGGCGGAAAGCGTTCGTCGCACCTCCACCTAGAGACCGGCTGAGGGCGCCCCTGCTCAGGGGCGAGACACGCGTCCCAGCTGCGGCGCAGCAGGGACGCCATCTTCTCTCCCCAACGTGAGCCGGTTGGCGGTTCTTGATATCTCAAGGACCAGTGACTGTCAGGCTCGTACTTCCCACCACATTGGGTGAGCGGCGAAGCGTCGCACCCAGCTCCACCGTTTCGCGCAGTGTCGGTCGCCTCGTTGGCTATTGCCCGGCGTGAGTGCCATTCCATCGGCCACGGTCTTGGAACACCATCTCCGCTACAGCCCTCGCGCCGTTACGCGGCCATTGTGGGTCTCACCTCCGCATAGAGTTCAGGCACTCGTCGCCTGAGCCGATGGCGGCGGTCACATCGCGTGTCACCACCGCCGGCTGAGCGAAGGTGACCGCGCGGGCGGCGGCCTCTCGCCGTCGCCGCCTCGTCCCATCGCCCGGAGCGTGTGCCGCTGCCGTGGACGATTGAGATCAGCGCCGTCGACTCTTCCACCCGGCTGCGGTACAGTCGCCCGACGGTTCGCTCACCGCATGCGACGCGTGACCTCCACGCGTGGATTGAACCGTGGGTCTCAGAGGGGCCTGGGCTCGCCGCGTGCGTGTCTGTCACCCGGAGTGGAGCGATGACGAGACGATTGATGTCGTCGATGGGCGTCGTGCTGGTGGCCATCGGCTGTGGCGGTGGAACCGAGCGCGCGACACCTGTCGCGGACCTGGCGACATCGGGCGGCGACGCGGCGTTTACCACGTTCGTGCATGACTTCCTCGCCGACACGTATCGCCGGCAGCCGACGATGGCCACGCAACTCGGTGTCCATGACTTCGACGACCGGCTCGAGGACTACTCCAGGGTCGGGGTTGACGATGCTGTCGGGGCCCTGAAACGCTTTCGCGCCAGGCTGGCGGACATCGCCCCCAAGACGCTCAGTCCGGCCAATCAGCTCGATCGCGAACAGATACGGCTGGAGATCGATTCGGAACTGCTGACGCTTGAAGTCATCAGGCCGTGGGCCACACAGCCCGACACCTACAGCAGCGGACTGACCAGCACTGCCTACATCATGATCAAGCGGCAGTTCGCGCCAGCAGACGTGCGGCTGCGCAAGCTGATCGCTCGAGAGAAAGCGATGCCGGCCGCGCTCGCCGCTGCCAGGCAGAATCTCCAGAATCCGCCGCGCGTGGCCACGGACATCGCCCTGCAGCAGCTCGACGGCAACCGCGCCTTCTTTGCCGATGCCGTGGCAGCCGCCTTTCCCGAAGTGAAGGATCCCGCCCTGCTTGCGGAGTTCAAACAGGCCAACGACGCGGTCATCTCGGCCCTCACGGACTATGGCGCCTGGCTGCAAGGCGACCTGCTGAAGCGCTCGAACGGCGAGTTTGCCATCGGGGCCGAGACGTATCGCCGGAAGCTCGCCGCGGACGAGATGATCGACCTGCCGCTTGAGCGGCTGCTGGCCATCGCTGAGGCTGATCTCCGGAAGAACAAGGCCGCCTTCGTGGTCGTGGCGCGGCAGATTGATGCGACGAAGACGCCGCTCGCGGTGCTCGCGCAATTGTCGAGAAATCACCCGCCCGCCGGGAAGCTGATAGAGGTCACGCAGTCGGAGCTCGCGGCGATCGCCCGTTTCATGGCCGATCACCACATCGTCACCATCCCGAGAGCCGCATCGGCGCAGGTGCAAGAGACGCCGCCATTCCTACGGGCTTCCACGACGGCGGCGATGGACACGCCGGGACCGTACGAAACAGTGGCGACCGAGGCCTACTACAGCGTGACGCTGCCAGACCCGACGCTGAAGCCGGCGCAGGTGGAGGAGTTCATGGCCGGGTGGCATTACCCACTCATCACCAACGTGTCGGTACACGAGGTGTGGCCCGGTCACTATCTGCAGTTTCTCTACGCACGCGATTTCCCGTCCGATGTGCGCAAGGTCTTCCGCGCCGCCAGCAACAGTGAGGGCTGGGCCCACTACGCCGAGCAGATGGTCGTCGACGAGGGATTCCACGCAGACGACCCACGCTATCGCCTTGCCCAGATCCAGGACGCGCTGCTCCGTGACGTGCGCTTCATTGTCGGCATCCGGATGCACACCCAGGCCATGACGGTCGCGCAGGCGGAAGACATGTTCGTGAACGACGGCTACCAGACGCGGCCGGTGGCCGTGTCGGAGAGCAAGCGGGCGACGTCCGATCCGACCTACGGCTACTACACGATGGGCAAGTTGATGATCCAGAAGCTGCGGGAGGACTACAAGGCGAAGAAGGCGCGGGAGGGAGCGCCGTTCTCGCTGCAGGAGTTCCACGATAGCTTCATCAAGCTGGGGCCCCTGCCGTTGCCGCTGATCCGGACGGCGCTGCTCGGGGAGTCTGGCCAACCGTTCTGAGGCGGCGCAAACTGCCAGCGTCCCACCGGGACGCGCGCTGGGGCACCCCCGTCCAGAAGACCCTCAGGACCCGGTTCCGAGGATTTGGCGAAGTTGAGCTATCGTTGAGGGGAATTCTTCGTTCCGGTTCCGCCGGACATCGGGCAGGGGGCCAGGTCCGCGATCGGCGCGTGCCTTCTTCAGCCCGCACAGGCGGCATCGGGTCCGGGATTCACGGTGTCAGTACACAATCAGAGGCGAGAACACATGACAGGAAAGATTCGTACGTTACGTGGCGACAAGGGTTTTGGGTTCATCAAGGACGACGCTGGGCAGGAATACTTCTTCCACCAGAGTGCCGTGATGGGCGAGACGATTTCGGACCTGCGCGAAGGCGACAGCGTCGAATTCGAGGTCGGACAGGGGCCCAAGGGGCCACGGGCGGAAAGCGTTCGTCGCACCTCCACCTAAAGCGGCCAGCTTGCGGCGCCCCTCGACCGGGGCGAGACACGCGTCCCGGCTGCGGCGCAGCAGGGACGCCATCTTCTTCTAAAACAACCTCAGTCGACGGGCGGTTCTCGAGACCTCGGGGTCGAGTGGATACCCCTATCCCGAACGTCGTGAGCTGCGTCAGTCTCCGCCTGGCCTCAACTGCACCAGGCTAGTACTGATCCAGCCCTTCCGTCAGTTCGATGACCGTCCCCCACGGGTCCGTCACGAAGGCCACGCCGAGTCCCAGCACCTTTGAGTACGGCCGATCGAGCTTGGTGCCGGCCGCCTCCAGGTCTTTGCAGAACTGCTCGAGGTTCTTCACTTCGAGCCCGATGTGGTCGAGTACCCGATCCTTCGTCGTGAGGGGCGCGTCCTTGGTCGGCGTGTACATCAGGTTCGTGCCGGGGATCTCCTGCACGTCGATTGTGCCCATCTTGGCGGCCTTGGCGCCGAACGTCTTGGTGTACCAGGCCTTTACCTCGTTGGGCGCGACAGCGGAGAAGTGCAGGTGGTGATTGCCCACCGCGCCGGCCGCCTTGTTCTCCACCAGCTCCACCAGCGTTTCGTCTGGCCCCATGACGAAGGCCACCGAGAGGCCTGGCGTGACGAGCATGTCGTCCGTCACGGGCATCGACGGCGGCAGCTCTGCCCGCGTCACGATGGGATAGCCCGCGGCTCGGAGCCTGGCGAGCGTCGCGCGCAGGTCCGGCACCTCGAGGCCGAGGTGTCCGACGGTCGTGCCCTTCGTGCCGCCTTTCGGAGCCACGGCCTGCAACAGGATGACCGCGTTGTGAACCCGGATCACGTCAAAGGGGCCGAGCTTCTTGGGGCCGACCGTACCGCCGAGCGTGTCGACCCAGAACCGCTTGTGCGCGGCGACGTCGGTCACATGCAGGTGATGATGGCCGTAGACCACGCGGGCCTCGGGCGCGTTCACGATCTGCGCGGTGGCGACTCCCGCCGGGGCGAGGGTGGCCGTGACGAGAGCGGTGGTGAGAATCAGATACTTCACAGGGGACTCCTGAACGTGATGATGTCGAGGCGGTGTGGCCGCTACCGCAACAGGTCGAGCTGTTTCACATACTTCACGATGAAAGCGCGATTCACTGGCCCCACGCCCTGCAGGCTTTCGGTGTCGTTGTAGACAACGAAGAGACCCGTGCCGGCCGTTTCCAGCACGTGGAATCGCAGGTTCGTGGACCAGCGCCGTGTCAGGTCGTTGTACTGAATCAGGCTCTGCACAAAGACCGATGGCGTGAAATTGTAGGTCACCTTCAGGCTGCCGAGGTTGGTGTGGAAGGCGCCTTGGGGCAGGCTGATGCGCTGGTGGGTCCAGGTGAGGTCCACGATGAACGACCCGCCTTCGCGAACGATGGTCTCGAAGATGTGGCTGTTCTGATCGCCCGTCAGAAACCGGCCCTTGTCCCACTGGTGGCGGAAGAACACGCGCTTGCGGCGGTCGGTGTTCTCTCGAAGCGTCAGGCGGAGACCGCCGTGCTCGCCCGGCGGAACGACGATGCCCGGATACACCTGAAACGGCCGGCGGAGGCCTTCCCAGACGCCGTTGACGGCGGTACTGATGAAGTTACCGTTCTCCCAATCCCAGTGGTTGTCGATGTGGAGGTTGCCGTTCTGCAACTCTCCGGTGTCCAGATACTCGTAGCGCGTGTAGTTGATGTGGGGTTGGAATTCACGGAACCCCCAGCGCTTGATGCGCTCCTGGCGCAGGTTTTCCTGAAAGCGCGCATACCAGCGCCGGTACCCGAACGTGTTCTCCAGGTAGCCGACCTCCGGGTTGAAATCCTCGCCGACCACGCCGTAGTCGAAGTTCATGGACGTCTTGCCGTCGTCATACACCGAGGTCATGTTCCAGGCGGTGTCTCGACCGGTGAGGCCTGGCGTGTTCGTCCGTGCGGCGAAGCTGCCGACGGTAAAGCGCTCACCAAGGCCGAGCCGTCCATCGAGGCCAAACGTCCGATTCCAGTCGTCGGTCCTGGCACCGACCCCAGTGGCATCGCGGTTGATGAACATCGCGCCCACGCCTGAGCGGCTGGGCAGGTCGCGGCTGACGCGGGCGACGGTGAAGTTGTCGCCGGGCCCCAGGCCCACAGAGTCGGTTTGCATGTTGAGCAGCCCGACGTTGTAGCCGTTGGTGCGCCCACTGAGCCGCGCGCCTCCCAGAATAGGCACGAGATTGCCGGTCTCGTCGAGACCGATCCGGCGGCTGAAGAAGAGGTCAAGGTTGCCGGTGCTGGTGCCGCTGGCCGCGGCGCCGATGGTGAAGAGGCCGGCATTCTCCAGGAAGAAGGGGCGCTTTTCGGGGAAGCGGATGTTGAATCGCGTGAGGTTGATCTGCTGGTTGTCGACCTCAACCTGCGCAAAGTCGGTGTTGTAGGTCAGGTCGAGATTGAGACTCGGCGTGAGGCCCAGCTTCGCGTCCACCCCGAACTCGCCGTCGGTGGTCGTGGTCGACCCGGGCGTGAAGTTCCGGTTGGCGGACCCACTGGCGTAGGGAAGGATCTTCAGGTTGTGGGGCGTCTTGAGCGACAAGCCGCGCAGATCGCCAGCGAGCGAGAGGCGCTCAAGGTCGAACTGTCGCGGCAGCGGCGCCCAATAGGTTCGCTCCCGGCGGCGTTGGATGTTCCGCGTGAAGTTGACGCCCCAGGACTGCGGCGCTGGACCGTACCGGAGTGTCCGCAGGGGGATGCGGATCTCGGCGGTCCAGCCGGTGTCGGTGCGTTGCGTCCGCACGTCCCAGCTCCCGTCCCAGCTGGCGTTGGCCGTCTGGTTGCGGATCTGCGCGTCGTACTGGATGCCCGAGGCGTTGGTGCCGAAGATGAAGCCATTCTGCCGATCGCGAAACGTATCCAGCACGACCTCGAATGAGTCCTGATCGCCAAGGGTCGTATCGCGGCGTTCGCTGGACGTGACGATGCCGGCTGGGTCGGTGTCGCGCAGCAGCGCGCCGATATAGAGCGCGTTGTCATCGAAGAGGATGCGGACTTCGCTGGCTTCGCTGGCCGGTTGCCCGGCGGCTGGTTCGGCCTGGATGAAGCTGCCGAGCACCACAGCCCGCGCCCAGTCCGCCTCCGTCAACGCGCCATCGATGACCAGCGGGCCGACCGCGCGCGTGGCCGAGGCTATGGGGCGGGGCAGCGTGGCAAGCGTCGCGCCGCCGGCGTCCGTGCCCTGAGCCGACGCGAGCCCCGGGGTGAAGGAGAACGTCAGGAGCAGCGCCGCTCGTCCGATGCGGCAAAGGGTGGGTCTCATCAAAGGTCAGCCTCTCGTTCTGGGCCGAAGCGCGTACGGGCCAGCGGCGCCGCAATTATGTCAGGGCTTCCGGCGGTCTGAGCGGTACCGCGGAGTGGCTGCCCGCCCTGGCACGATGGGTGTAGAGTGCTCCCCCAGACGCCTGTGCAGATGGGCGAGGAGGAGTACGGAGATGCAGGACAACACACCGGCGACCTGGCACCTGCGCGGAACAGGCTATGAGTTCTGCAATTGCGACTTCGGGTGCGGCTGCAATTTCGGCGGGTTCCCGAACTCCAAGGACGGTAGTTGTCGTGCGCTGGTCGGCATGCGGTTCGCGGCTGGCGCCTGTGGAGACGTGGATCTGGCTGGCCTGACCTGCGCGGCCATTCTCTCGTGGCCCAAAGCGATTCACGAAGGTCACGGCAAGTGCGTGTTCATGGTGGAGCCGGCGACGACCGAGGCGCAGATTGGCGCGTTGGCGCAGATCTTCAGCGGGCAGCTCGGCGGCATGCCGTGGCAGATTCTCGGCACGACGTTTGAAGTCGTTGGTCTCGAGAAGGCCACGATGACGATCGAAGGCGAAGGGGTGAAGAGCACCTTCCGCGTGGAAGGCATCGCGGAGGGCCGTGGCGACTCCTTCAAGAATCCGGTGACGGGCGAGGAGCATCACGCGACGGTGGAGCTGCCTGATGGTTTCATCTGGACGCGCGGACAGTGCGGGTCCGGCACCTTCACGGCGAAGGCGCAGAGCCTTGATCTCTCCTTTGCCGGGACGAACTGGATCCTCTACGACTTCAACTGGAGCAACCGAGACGCGACGGCCGCGGCCTGAGCGCCTTACCGGACGTACATCCAGCCAGACATGACCAGGAGCAGGGCGCCGCTGATGCGGGCGCTCTGCTCGCCGAAGGGCGCCAGCTTCTCGATCGCCACCCACGCCGTCAGCGCTGCCACCACGGCGAGGTTCATGACGCCGCCCGCGAAGAGCAGCAGCATCAGCGCCCAGCAGCACCCGAGACAGGCGATGCCATGTTCGACGCCCATCCGCATGGCTCCGGCGACGCCAGCACGCCACCGGGACGACAGGAACGCGAGGGGCGTGCGGCAGGAGCGCAGGCATGCCTGCTTGAGGGGCGTGAGCTGATAGAGGCCGGCGGCGAGCAGCAGACCGGCGGCGGCTCCCCTCGACGCGGGCTCCATCATCGGGGTGAGCAGCTGCGATGACGCGAGCGCCCGCTGGAGGAAGGTCGCGGCCAGGCTGAAGAGTGTCCAGACGACCACGTATCCAGCCGTGAGACCGTACGTGTGGCTGGAGGCCAGCCGCTGGTCCGTGCGCTGGCGCGATGCGCGGGCGTAGAGCAGGATGAGCGGCGCGGAGGAGGGCAGCATCATCCCGGCCATCATGGCCGCCCACATCGCCCAGAGCAGCAGCACATGCGCGGCGTCCCAGGTGGCGGTCATCATCCAGGCGGACGAACCGGTCATCGGGCCGTACATGTCTCTGGCCATCGCAATGACCCAGGCCCAGCACGCGAGCGGCACGCCGACGATCAGCACGGCCAGCGTGCGGCGCTGGTGGCCCAGGGCCACCTCGAGCGGCGAGGGCGTCTCCGGCACGGGGCGATTATGCCTTGGCGGAGTGGAGGCGAGCTTCGCCAGGCTTCTGCACGTGGCGCTCCCGCCGAGCCTCGCAGCGCGGGCGTGATGCGTCGCGGCGTGGACGGTCTAGTGCTCCGTGGCGAGAGCCCGCAGTTCGCCCACGAGCGTGTCGAAGGCGGCCTCGTCGAACAGACCGCTATAGCGCCAGCGGATTCGTCCCTCGCGATCGATGAGGGTGACGTACGCGAACTGGTCCCGGTCGTCAGTCACCCCGGCTCTGGCCTTCCACTGTGTTGTCTCGCCCCAGACGGTGATGACGTTCTCATGAAGCGCCTTCGGTGTGCCGCGTCGCATGCCAGAGTCGATGAACCACTTGCCCATGCGCGCCATGCCCCCGATGACGGGCACTTCGTAGAAGGTGGTGCCGGGCATGCCCGCGAGGGCTGGTTTGAGGTGTTCTGCCCACGCTTCGACCGGCTTGCGTGACGCGTAGGTGAAGCCCATCAGGATGACGGCGGCTGTGCCGCGCGCATCCTCGGGCAGCTGGGCCTTTCGGCCCGACAGATACTCGCCCCGCAGGGCTGGAAGGGTGTCGCCAATCGTCATCAGATGTGCCTCGCTGGGGCCGGCGAAGAGTGGGCCGCCGAGCGAGCCGGCCATGGCACAGGCCAGGAGCACGGCCGTGCGGCGGGGAGGTCCGGCCACGGTCTCTCGACGCCTGGGCGGCCAGGGAATGAAGGCGCTCGTCCGGCGGATGTAGTCGCGGTAGGCCGGCTTGGTGGCCGAGAGTGTCCGGTCGAGGAGCGCCACGCCCGAGACGCGCAGCAGGAGCCACGTCATGAGGGACGGCGAAATGATGGCGGCAAGGCCGAGCGGAGCAGGCACCGCGACCAGCCAGACTCCCCACCAGAACACCGCGTCACCGAAGTAGTTCGGGTGTCGGCTGTAGCGCCAGAGTCCGCTGTCGAGCACGGCCCCTGGCGCCGCGCTCGCGCGGAACCGCGTGAGCTGCGCGTCGGCGGCTGCTTCACACACGAAGCCGGCGACCATCAGGAGGCCGCCGATCGCCCCGGTCCAACTGAAGGGCGTGGATGGGCTTGACGACACCACGAGGAGCGGCAGGGCCACGATCCACAGGAGTGTTCCCTGCAGCCAGAAGACGGTGACGAGGCTCGCCCACCAGAAGTGCGGACCCGCCGCAGCTCGTAAGGCCATATAGCGACGGTCTTCGCCTCGATGGCGTCTCGCGATGTGCCAGGCCAGTCGAACGCCCCATGCCGTGACCCCGATGGCGAGCAGGAGGCCACGGCCGGACACTCTACCTTCGAGTACGGGATACACCCAGGCGAGGAGCGCGAACCCGAGGCCCCAGCCGATGTCGGCGAGACTGGCGTCACGCCGGCGGACGCTGACAACCCAGAGCAGCGTGGCGGCGGCCAGCACCAGGGCCCAGCCGACAAGTCCAGTGAGGAGCTGGGCCGTCATCAGGCGGCCTTCCCCGATGCGATCTGCTCAGCCCGGCCGGCCAGCACCGTGATCGTGCGCGAGAAGATCATCGCGTGCAGCGGCACGAGCGCATACCAGTAGAGGCGCCCGGCGAGGCCCGACGGATCAAACTCCGCGCACTGCCGCAGCGTGCAGCCCTCGGCCGTGCGCCGGATCTGATAGTCGAACCAGGCGCGGCCCGGCAGCCGCATCTCGGCGGAGAGCCTGAGACGTGTCGGCCGATCGCAGGTCTCCACGCGCCAGAAGTCCAGCGCGTCGCCCGCGCGCAAGGGGCGGTTCGTGGGCCGGCCGCGGCGAAGGCCGACGCCGCCGGCGACGAGGTCGATGGCGCCCCGGATGCGCCACAGCAGGTCGAACGCGGGCCAACCCTCCTCGCCACCCAGCGTCGTGAGGGCGGCGAAGCAGGCGTCGGCATCCGCGTGCACGTGCACCTCGCGGACGTCGAGCAGGCGGTCGCTGAGCGCGGGCGGTGCGAGCGGCGCCGTCAGGCCCGCCGCCGAGACCGCATCAGACCAGGAGGTCTCCGCGTAGGCGCGGTCCTCGTGATCGAGGGCCGTGCGCATGGCCTCGGCGGTGCCGATGGGGCGCACGGAGAAGAGCCGCGCGGCCAGGTCGGATTGCACCACCGTGGGGTGACGGATGCTCTCGATGAGCTTGCGCCCGACACGGGCATAGAGCGGGGTCACGAGCCCCAGCCAGAGGCTGCTCAGTCTGGGCGTCAGCACCGGCACGGGGATCATCAGCCGCCGCAGTCCGCGCTGTCGCGCGTACTCGGCCATCATGCCCTGATAGGACACGCGGTCCCGCCCGCCGATCTCCACGACAAGGCTCTCGGGGAGTGGCACGTCCAGCGCCTCGACGAGATAGGCGAGCAGGTCCTGGATGCCGATGGGTTGTGCCAGCACCGAGACCCATCGGGGCATGACCATGACGGGGAGATGCTCGGTGAGTGCCCGCACCATCTCGAACGAGAGGCTACCCGACCCGATCACGATGGACGCGCGCAACTCGATCGTGGGGACTCCTGACTGCCGGAGCAGCCGGCCCACCTCCTGCCGGCTCCGCAGGTGGGGGGAGAGGTCAGCGTGCTCATCGCCGAGCGCGCCGAGATAGATGATGCGGCGGACGCCGGCGGCGAGCGCCGCGTCGGCGAAGCAGATCGCCCCCGCGCGTTCGCGCGCCTCGAAGCCGGACGCTTCGCCCATCGCATGGACCAGGTAGTAGGCGGTATCCACGCCTGCCAGCGCCCGCGCCAGCGAGGCCGGATCGGTCACGTCACCCTGCATGACGGTCGCCCCTGCTGGCAGACGCTGCGCGAGATAGGCGGCGTTGCGGGCGAGGCAGCGCACGGCGTGCCCACGGGCAGCCAGCTGCGTGAGCAGGCGACCGCCAACGTAGCCCGTGGCGCCGGTCAGCAGGATCGTGCGTTCAGGCATGGGGATGACCCACGCGGGCGAGCTCAGCCACGTAGGCGTCCAGATTGGGCAGGATGATGGCGCGCGGGCCAAGTTCCTTCGCGAAGGACGCGGCTGCGGCGCCCCCGGCCCAGAGCTCCACGGCGGCGGGAAGCTGTCGGCCGAGCGCCGTGATGTCGCGGAGCCGTTCGGCGGCGCGTGAGTCGAGCGTGATGCCCAGGACGAGCACCGTCGCCCGGGAGGCGGAGAGCGCGGCCACGATTTCTCCTGCCGGCAGGTCCGGCCCGACATAGGAGACGTCCACGCCCGCACTGGCCGCCAGCACTGCCGCGCCCAGCAGGCCCAGTTCGTGCCGGTCGCCCGCGGGTGTCGCGAAGAGGAGGCGCGTGGCTCCACGCGGCCTGGCGTACAGACGCAGGAAGGTGCCCATCAGGTGGCGCATGGCGGCCGACATCATGTGTTCCTGCGCGATGCGGCCCGGTTGCGCCATCCAGTCCTCGCCGGATGTGCGGATCGTGGGCATCAGCACGTCGCGGACGAGCGTCACCGGCGGCACCGTGGCCGCCAGCCGCGAGAACTCGGCATCCACCGCGGCGCTGTCGAGCGTCGCGAGCGCACGCGTGAGGACGGCCGTGTCGACGCCGGGGGCGGCATGACCCGCGGCTCCTGCCACCTCTGCCGTGGTATGCGTGTCGAGCAAGCGGGTGAGCTGGGCGTTGGAGAGTGTCGAGGCCCGGCCGATCGCGTGGCCTGATTGCACGGCGCGGTTGAGCAGCCGCAGCCTCGCCACGTCGTCATCGGAGTAGACGCGTTCCCGGCCATCGCGCTCGGGCGTCACGGCCGCATAGCGGCGTTCCCAGGCGCGCAGCGTGTCGATCGGCACGCCAGTTAACCTGGCCACGGCGCGAATGGGATAGGTGATGGCCGTGCGCGTGCTCATCGTGCGACGCTCCAGATGGCCAGGGCACAGAGCGCCGACGCGGCGGTGCCCCAGGCGAGGTCGACAGCCGTGAGCAGCACCGGCCAGTCTCGCAGCGTGGAGAGGTTGGTGAAGTCGTACACCCCGTAGACCACCACGCCGAAGAGCGCACCGGTGATGAGGGCCGAGAGGGCGCTGTCCGCGCGGCTGGTCACCAGCGCGGCCAGTCCGGCGCCGAGGAGCACATACACCACCGCGGCCGCATACCAGTTCGGGGCGATGCGTTCACCCGAGATCCGCGCCAGTCCCGCCAGTTGGGTTCGGTAGAACCGGCTCATCAGCAGGCCCAGCCAGAGTCCGTCGAGGACGAGATACCCGGTGATGCCGGTGAGGGTGGGCCAGAGGGTGAGCATGGCTCAACGATAGGCGCGCATGACGCTTGAGTCAAGCGTTTGTCATGGACAAAACATTGACAAATACTGGACGCCGGGCTATACGTGATCCCATGACACGCGTAGCCGTCGTCGGGGCGGGCATCTCGGGCCTGGTCGCCGCGTGGCTCCTTTCCCGGCGCTACGAGGTGCACCTCTTCGAGTCGGACGACCGTCTCGGTGGTCACACCCACACCGTGCATGTGGAGGGCGCTGAGGGG
>CANKJK010000001.1 GCA_947482665.1 Acidobacteriota bacterium | reverse complement strand
TGACGTGCGTGCGCAGGATCTCCAGTTCGGCATCCGTGAGAGGCCGCTCCGTGTCGAGGACGGTATCGGCGACGGCAATCTTGCCGACGTCATGCAGCAGCGCGGCATGTTCGAGGTCCGTCAGCGCCTCGCCCGTGAGGCCCAGGATGCTGCCGATCCGGACGGCGAGCTTCGTGACACGCCGGCAGTGCTCCAATGTCTCCGGCAGTCGCGCCCTGAGGGCGGCGGTGAGCGACTGCATCGCCTGTGCGGGATCGGTGGCCGAGGCCTGTGCGACGCGGCGGCTCCGATCGCGAGCGAGCGCGAGCGCCTCCTGCATCAGCCCTCGGGCGGAGCGGTCCCGCTGAAGGCTGGTGCGCCACTCCTCCGCTCGCGCGACGGCATCCAGCACGTCGAGCTTGTTACAGGGCTTGACGAGATAGTCATTGGCCCCCATCCGCATCGCCGACACACCCATGGCGTAGCTGGGAGTCCCGGTGAGGAAGATCATCCCGACGTCCTCGGCGTGCCGGAGGCGACGGGCGAGTGAGAGGCCATTGCCTGACTCGAGGTCCACGCTGACGATTGCGGTCTCCGGCGGCGTATCCGTCGCCACGGCAAGCGCGTCGTCACTGGCCTCTGCCGTCTGGCAGTCGTGTCCCGCGGCAGTCAGCCAGGCTGAGAGCTGCGCGCGGACGCCCGGGTCGCTGTCAACTAGTAGGATGCGCACGTGTCGGTTTCCAATCCATGGATGGAATCGGCATCCCCATCCGCGCCTTGAGCGGGACCTGGCATTGCCCTTGCGGGTGCAGGACCACGTCAATCGCGCGCCGCGTCCCACGGCCACGTGGGCATCGCGGCGTGGACATTTCCGTCCGGGCAGACGGCTGGACGTGTCGGATGAGCGGACACAGGAGCCATGTACTCAGACATTCACCTCGCCAGAAATCTGGACGCACTGAAGCGGATCGGCGCCGCGCTGCCCGCGCTGACCCGCCCGGGAGACGCGATCCGGTTGGAATCGCATGCTGGAGAGGTCCGTCTAGAGGTGCGCCTGCCGGATGGGTCGTGGGCTCTGCATCCTGGACCAGAGTGGGACGCCGCCAACGAGGCGGTGGACGCGATCATGGTCGGGGCCGGAGATGGCAGCCGGCTTGAGGAGGCATTGGCGTCCTCGGCGCAGCGGCGGGTCCTGGTCATCGAGCCCGATCCAGGCGTCATGCTGTTGCTGCTCTCCTCCAGGGACTGGACGGGAGTCATCGAGGCGGGGCGCCTCGCGCTGGTGTCGGGGCCGACCTACGCCGGCGCGGCCAACGCCGCCCACCTGCTCCGTGGCGATCCGCCGGCCACCCTCCTCCTGGATCCACTCGACGCCATGCGGCTTCCCCAGACCGCACTGGCCGGACGGCTCCTTGCCGAACGTCTGGCCCGGGAGGCGGCGACCAACGCCAGAGCCCGAAGGCGCCTGGCCGGGCCCTATCTCCTGCAGAGCCTGGCGAATCTGCCCGCGCTTGCCCGCGAGTCCAACGCGGCAGCGCTGCGAGGCCGCTTTGCCGGCGTCCCAATCGTCTTGGTGGCGGCGGGTCCTTCGCTCGACCGTACGCTGCCCTCCCTGCGCAACCTCCAGGATCGCGCGCTCATCGTGGCAGCCGACACCACGCTGCGCCCTCTCCTGGCGGGTGGCGTGCGTCCGCATCTCATGGTGTCCATTGACCCGTCGGAATTGAATGCACGGCATCTCAGTGATGTCGCCGATGTCGAGGGCATCTTCCTCGCAGCTGAAGGGAGCCTCCACCCACGGGCCTTCGACTCCTTTACGGGACGCACCTTCGGATTTCGAATCAGCGACCATGAACCCTGGCGTGCGCTGCGGTCACACGGTGTCGACCTCGGACTCGTGCGGGCCTGGGGCTCCGTGGCCACGGCCGCATTTGACCTTGCGCTGCAACTCCAGGCCGGCCCAGTGATTTTCACGGGTCACGATTTCGCGTACAGCGGGAATCGGCCCTACTGCGACAACACCCGGTTCCACGACGAGTGGCGCGCGTACCTCGCCCACAATCCTGGCACCATCGAGCACTACGAGGACCAGATGATGAATGGGCGGCCGACAGTGGAGGTCAGGGATATCCTCGGCTGCCCCGTCCGGACCGGCACGCAGTTGATTGCCTTCCGGGAGTGGATCGTCGACCAGGCAAGTGCGCATCCTGAGGTGACCTTCATCAACGCCACCGAGGGCGGCATCCTGGAAGCGCCCCACATCCGGCAGTCGACCCTCGAGACCGTGCTGGCGCCGTTCCCGGCCAGGACGGATCTACGAGACCGGCTCAGGGCAGCGCACCGGGCCGGCGCCGGGAGCCTCGACCGTGCGGACCGTGTCTTGCGCAGCATGCTCGACCAGCCGGATGGCGGGTCCTGGAACACCTGGGTGGCCTTTAGCGGGGGCGCGCTCAGCCGCGACTCGCTCGCCTCGGCCGCTGGCGATGCGGTCAGCCGCTGGCCGACGCCCACCGAGGCCTGACGCGGAAGGCTCAGGCGGCGGCAGACAGCGGCAGGACGGTGTCGCGCAACCGGCGGCGGGTCACCCGCCACCCATTCACGGGAATGGCCTCCACGAGCAGCGCATCGCGATTCACGCGGGCATCCTCGTAGACCGGGAGCAGTTCGACCGCACGGGTGAACGCGACGGCCGCCGTGTCGCGACGCGCGAGGTGGAGGGCCGCGACGCCGAGATTGTTCCAGAGGCCCGCGTCGGCTGGCCGTGCGGCGAGCGCCGGCGCGAGCCACGCCACAGCCTCGCCCCAGCGAGCCGCATCAATGGCCAGGTGCGCAAGGTGAAAGGCCGCGCGCGCATCGCCCGTGTTGCGCAGGATTGTCCGTAGCAACCCGACGGCCTCTTCGGGTTCCTGACGCCGAAGCCGCAGCTCGGCACAGGCCAGTTGGAAATCAGACGCGTGACGGAAGCGTCGTGCGAGCGCGTCCACGGACGTGGTCCAGTCCTGCCGCCGGAGCGCACCGGCCTCCCACGCAAACATGTAATGCTGATCGTTGCTCAGGTTCGAGTCGTGACGGCGATACCGGGCCAGTGGCGCAGGCAGATAGCGGATCGGTCCCGCCGCCGCGAGGCGCAGCCACAGGTCGTAGTCCTCGCGGACACCCGGCTCTTCGCAGAAGCCGCCGAGACGGCTGATCGCATCCCGCCGCGCACAGACCGTATCGGTCGCGACGCGATTGCGCTCAAGAAGCCACCCCATCTGCTCGTCGACTGGCACCGCCTCGGACCCGTACACAGGCACGGCCCGGCTGGCCCGGCCGGTGCTGTCAATCGGCACCAGATCGCCATGGACAAAGCTGACCGCGGGAGCGGCCTCGTGGGCGGCTACCTGGCGAGCAAGCATGTCGCGAGCGGCTTCATTGTCGGCGTCGAGAAAGGAGACCAGCTCTGTATCCAGGAGCTCCAGCCCGAGGTTTCTGGCCGCCGCCACACCGCGTGGTGGGCTGACCCGGTACGTGAGGCAGCCGGCGAACCGCTCGATGATGCCGCCGGTCCGGTCGGGTGAGCTGTCGATGACGACAATCGCGTCGGCTGGGCGCGACTGGGCCAGAAGGCTCCTCAGGCAGCGTTCGAGATAGACCGCCTGTCCGAAGTGGGGCACCACGACACCGACACGCATCATGCTGCCCTGACCTCGGTCATCGCCGAGTACAGCGTGCTGGTCATCGCGGCCGTCCGCGCCCAGGAATACTGCCCCGCTCTGATTCGTCCGCGTCTGGCGAGTTCTGACCGCCGCATCGGGTCGCGGTCGAGTTGCGCGATGGCCGAGGCCAGCGCGCGGGTCTCCGCCGGGTCAACCCAGAACGCGGCGTCGCCACCCAGGTCTGCCCCGCTGGCCGAGCGCGTGGCGACCACCGGGGCCCCTGCGGCCATGGCCTCCAGCACGGGCAGGCCGAATCCCTCGCGGAGCGAGGCGGACACAAAGAGTCTGGAACCGGCGTAGAGCGCGGCGAGGTCCACATCGGAGACCACGCCCGGCATGAACACACGGCGCGAGAGGCTGGGCTGAGCCAGCAGTCGAGCAACCTCCTGCGCGCCTTGCCTGATGGCGCCGACGATCACCAGCGGCGCCACAACGCCGCTGGTCAGGTAGGCTTCCACGAGACCAGCCACATTCTTGTGTGCATGGCCCGCGCCCACCGTCAGCAGATACTCCCCCGCTGTGAGACCGTACCGACCAAGGACGTTCGGGTCCGCCACGGCTCCATGGAAGAGGGGCGCCGCGGCCTCGGGAATCACCGACAGCGGCTGGGCGCCCGGTCCCAGCACCCTGCGCAGATCGTCAGCGGCGGTGCGGGACACCGCGATGCGCCAGGTTGCGCGCCTCGCAGCCTCCACGACGCGCTCGCCGTGGAACCGTGCATCCGCGCTCATCAACTCGGGACGCATGCGCGGCGTGAGATCGTGAATCGTGGCGATGCTGGGGCCCGCATCGGGAACCCAATGGCCACTGAGCGAATGAAACAGGCCCGCGCCTTCGACTTCAGCTGGGAGCCTGAGGGGCTCGGACGTCGCGTCCATCCATTCGGCTCGTGAGACGACGACCTCCACACGTCCGCCGCCGGGAAGCTCCACCTCGTCCGGCCGGTGCTGGTTCGAGATGAGGACACGGACGGACAGACCGCATGACCGGCATTCCTCCACCAAGGCCGGAAGGATCTGACGCGTGTAGCGACCAATCCCCCCGCCGGTGAAGTAGCCGCGGCCGTCGATGACGATGGCCGGGTTCACGCGGCCATCGCCCCGGAGTCGGCGGGTTTCACGCCCCGGCCCATCGCCACGCGGGTAATGAGCCCATCGAGCGTGCGCCCGTCGAGCGCACGCCAGCAGTCCAATACCGTGGCCGGAGCTCCGGGGCGCCAGGCGTCGACCGCCTTGAGATATTCCGGCTCGGTCAGGGTGACCACGACGACGCTTGCACCGGCCATGGCCTCCTCTGCCGTGCGCGCCACATGCACCCCGTCAGCAAGGGCCTGCTGGGTCTCGATGGGCGCCAACCGGTCGTACACCGTGACGGCACGTCCCGCCTGCACCAACGCCTGCGCGAGTCTGGCTCCGGCGGACGCCTCAATCACTGGCGTGCCGCCCTTGAAGGCCAGCCCCAGCACCGCGACGCGCGCACCGGGACCCGCCAGGGAGAGGGCCGTGGCCGCGAGACGGGCGTGCTGCCACTCGTTGGACGCGGCTACCGCGCCCATCAAGGAACTGTCCTCGCCGTGCTCCTCGCACACCGCGCGAAACGCGTGCGTGTCGCGGGGGAAACAGGTGCCGCCGAACGGGAGTCCGCCCTTGAAGTAGTGGGGAGAGATGCGCCGGTCCGCGCCGATGGCACGGGTGATCTGGTCCACATCCGCGCCCGGAATCGCTTCGCACAGATTCCCCACGGTATTGGCGAAGGCAATCTTGAGCGTGATGAACGCGTTCAGCGAGACCTTGGCGACCTCGGCGCTGACAATAGACATGCGGGACATCGCGGGCCGTGACTGCACGATGCGCGCGTGCAGGGCTGCGACGCGCTGCCCGGCTTCAGGCGAACTCTCGCCGATGACCACGACTTCCGGATTCGCAAAATCGTGCATCACGCTTCCGAGGGCCACGAAGTCCGGGTCGTAGCAGACCGCAAACCCACGATTGAGCCGGCGGCCGGAGGTCTCCTCGATGGCGGGAATGACCCGGCGCTCCGTCGTCCCGGGCGTAAGCGTGCTGCTGATGACAAACAGGTGATGCGCCTTCCCGATCTGGCGCAGCGCGCGGCCGGCCTCCCGTGCCGCGGCCTCGACATCCCGGCTCGAGAAGCGTCCCGAGGCGTCACTCGGCGTGCCGGTGAGAATGAACGTCACATCCGTCTCGCGGATGGCGTCCTCCATGTCGGTGGTCGCCGTAAAGGATGCGCCGACCGCGGAGAGCGTCTCCTGGTAGCCGGGTTCCACAATCGGTGACCGGCCGCGCTGCAGTTCCGCCACGTGCTCCGGGCGCACGTCCACACCGACCGTGCGCAGACCCGCCTTGGCGAAGCTGAGCGCGAGACCGAGTCCGAGCTTGCCCAGACCCACCACTGATACCCGTTCCGTCATGCTGCCTCCTGGCGAGCGACTTCGATGGCGCCGACCCAGCCCGGGTGCGGCGCGAAATTGAGATAGGGTTGCGTGCGGTCACTGAGGCACGCCACGTACGCGGGCGTGTCCGAGCGCACGTCAATGTGCGCCGGGTCCCGCACGCCGAGGTCCCGGTCCGCGGTCAACAGGTGTGCATAGGTGCGGATCTGCCACGGGTCAAATCCCATCAGTCGCGTGGCCACCAGATCCGTGGCGAGGAGGTTGTCGCCACCGATGAGCACACCGGACTCCCGGCGGTCCGGTGTCAGCGGGCCTTCGCCTTCACCGCCCACCACGCCGTCGATGATCGAGAACGTCCGGCGCTGCCGCGTGTCGCGGAGGCGCCCATCGCGATCCGCGAAGTGGAAGACCTGCATGAGATCCGCCGTCATCCGCCAGGCGGAGTCATTGCCGTGCCAGTTGCCGGCGTCGAGCTTCCGCTTCTCAGCCGGAATGCCGATGCCCAGCGGCTTCAGCGTGTGTCCGTGCAGCCAGTAGGCCGCACGATGCAGCCATTCGAGCGGTGCAATCTCGGGGGCGAGCAGATGGTCGTACATCCACCGCTCCAGCCGGACCAGCCGCTCCTCCATCGGGGTGAAGTGCCCGTCGGGATACTGGTCGCCGCCGGCGCTCGGCGGCTTCAGCGTGTAGTGCACCAGCAGGTTCTTGTTGGTGCAGACGCCGACGAGTCCCTTGGCGTTCAGGGTGACGCCCACCTTCTTGTGGACCTTGAGCTTCGGGACAGAAATCACGGCATCGGCCCGGAGCATCGTGCCGGAGAGGTCGTACTCCTGCCTGGCACCGGTGTGATGGGCGCGTACCTCGCCCCGAAGATAGCTCGCACCGTAGAGATCGCCTGACGGCCGGTTCGCGAGGCAGCTCTCCCCTCCCAGATTGACGCGCACCGTCCCCTCCGGATCGCCGGGGAGTTCCTCCAGCATTGAGGGCTGGTGGCGCCGGCGTGACCAGTAGCGGCGCAGGTCGCGCACCTCGAAGGCCGGGCCGGGTTGGGACGCGAAGAACGCGATGAGGGTGTCCAGTCCACCTTCCCGGCGCAGTTCCGAGAAGTCACAGTCGTACTGCGGGGCGTCGGCGATCACGATCCGGCCGCGTCCGTGAAGGGCGATCCAGACGTAGTCCGCCACGGCGCGCAGCACCGAGGGATGCGTGATGATCGACCACAGGTCGCCGCCCTTCTTGTGCCGGCTGAGGACGAAGTTGGGCTTGATGACGACCGTCATGCCTGGCTGCACGAGCGTCCCGAGCGGATTCCAGCCCGCCGTGCCTGCGCGGGCCGCGTCGAGCCCGAGCGTAAGGAATAGACGGCGCACGCCATCGTAGGCGGCGTTCGGTTCGGTCCCGACCGTGTTCGCGCCGAACGGGTACTCCGGATACTGGAGGTGTGGATGGAACGGCGCCTCACGCGGATAGCGCGCTGCCGTGTGCACGACACCGACCGTGGGACGCTCAGCCATGGAGGTGTCCCGACGCCGATCCGTGGAGCGTCTCGATCGGAAGGTCCTGGATGAGGAACCGGCGCTTGCCGCGCACGGTGGGCGGAAGGTCGTCCACCTGGCGGAAGGAGAGCCGGATGTCGGCGCCCAACTTGTGGCCCAGCGCGGTCCGCATCGCGTCGAGTGCCGGGGCCGCGACCCCTTCCGCCCTCGGCACGTACCGGAACTCCACCTCGCCGGGCGACGCCTGATAGAACTGGAATTGGCGGAGCGGATCGAAGACTGGCGTGTGCATGTTCATCGCGGTCATGGAGATCAGCCGCCCGGTGGCCGAGAGCACGAATTCCTGCAGGCGCCCTTCAACACGCTCCCACAGCTGATGCGGGCGATGGCAGGCCTCGCAGTGGTCTGCTGCGTAGACGGCCAGGTCTCGGGTCCGATAGCGGATGAACAGCGTGGCGTCCATCAGAAAGGATGTAGCGACGATCTCCCCGACTCCGCCCGGTGTGGTGACCGGCAGCCCGTCGGTGCCGATGAGTTCCACGTAGCCGTACTGCGGCAGCACGTGATACCGCGACGTGTGTTCGCAGAATCCGGCAAGCGCCGCCAGTTCGTAGTGCCCGTAGTGGCTGAACACCGGCACGCCGAACGCCGCGCGCAACAGGGACTCCTGCTCCGGGAGCAGATTCTCAGAGGCACACAGAATTCCGCGAAGGGACGGAATCGATTGTCCGGTCTCCAGCACGTGGCGGGCGAACAGGCACCCAGCGGACGGATAGCACCGCAGCCACAGCGGCTCATAGGCCCGTGCAACGGCGACGTAGCCATCCATCGCATCAGGCACCAGGTGATAGGACGAGCAGCGGAGCTCGTTCAGGTCGTCGACCAGGGCCGTGTGATCCGGCGTGTCGATTGGCAGACCGCGCAGCACCAGTTGAGGGTCGCCCTCCTGCCAGCCCCGGCGTTCGTACTGATGGGCCTTGGAGGCCAGCTCCCGTGCGAAGGCTTGGGGCGTCCGGTACATGCCGAATGGAATGCCCGTGCTTCCACCTGTGGTGACGTAGTCGCAGCCCTCGGTGGTGGCTGTATACGCGGCGAGAGCGTCCCGCAGCATCTCCTTCGTGACATACGGCAGTCGGCGGACATCGGCGAGCGTCGCGATGTCGCCCGGGCCGACGCCGGCGTTGTCAAACAGAGACCGGTATCCGGTCGTCTGCGTCGAGGCGCGAGCGACCAGCCGTTGAATGGCCTCCAACTGGTAGCGCTCGATGTCGGTGCGGCTCCAGGTGTCGGTCGTGCGGAGGAACTGTCGCCACTCGGCGTAGTCCGCGTTCTGGAGGTCCCGGTGCCGGCGAGGTCGCGCGTGTGTCATCCAGCCACCGCGAGCGACGCGGCCTCCGCCCGGGTAAGCAGGGCGCGTGCGGCCTTGTGGTGCGGCGTCCGGCTCAGGACCCGCGACAGGGCCGGAATCGCCTCGGCCGGACGACCGGCCTCTATGAGGAGACGCCCGACGTGAAAGGCCGCACGGTCGGCGAGCGCCGCATCGGCGCTGTTCCCGGTGACCTGCATGAGGAACTCGAGCGCCATCCGCGGGTTGCCCTGACGCTCGACCAACTGGGCAGCGTCATACCAATGGCTCCAGAGGCCGGTGCCTTCGAGCGCGCGGAGCGCCGCCAGCCTGCACAGCACGGCGTCCGTCCTGGCCGACGCAAGGTCGCGGGCCTGCGCCCGCCGCAGCAGATCGAGCTCAGCTGGTGGTGCCGACGTCGCGCCCGCGCCGTCGAGGACGCGAACCGGAATCCCCATCGGGATCGCCCACGCCGGAATCGCGCGCCCACACACGATGACGTCAACGTCGCACGTCGCCAGCTCCGACAGCGGCCGAAGCTGCTCACCCCACCGCCAGCTGTGCGCTTCCCCGTCGACACCCGTAAACACGCCCACGAGCTCACGGCCGCTGTCGACGAGGGCTTCGAGGAAGAGGGCCGTCGCCCAGTCTGGGCCGACCACGGCAATACGGGATGCCTCAAGGGACGCCACCCAGGCTCGCATCGCCTCAACTGCGGCGGCAACCGAGCCGTGCCGCACGGTGTCACTGATCAGGGCGGCATCGGGAGTCTGGCCGCGGCGCAGGAGGGTGCGCACCGCCAGATCTGGAGGCACGGCCAGGGTCAGCCCATCCGCCACCACTCCGCTGTGGCCCACCTCACCGGGAGCGGATGCCTCCGAGGCGAGCAGCCAGAAGGCCGGGACGGGTGCCGCCGCGCTTTCATCCAGATCGATCAGCGCGTCAAGGACATCCCGCCTGATGCCAATGGGTGAACCCGCCATGGGGAGCGCACCCAGGCTGGGGTCATGCCGCAGGAAGCCGCGGGGCACAAAGAGTCCAGGCACAGCGCCACCTGAGAGGGCGTCGAGCACCGTCGCGCGGCCGCCGAAGGCGGCGAGCGTGCTGTCGCTGGTGATGATCACCACACGCCCGCGAGCCCGTGCCAACGCGGCATTGACCGCTGGCGCCACGCCAGCGGACATCGGAGCGGCGATGATCTCGACCGGTGACTGGCCCAGGTCCGGGGCCGAGGTCTCACGGCCCTCGGTCAGGAGCAGGATCGACAGGGCCGGCCCGGCATCCTCGGGGTGCCGGAGCCGAAGCGTTCCCTCGGGTCCCGGTACCTCCACGGCGCTCGACACACCCCAGCTCCGGGGATTCGTGTACCCACTCCGGTAGTCCCATTCAGGGCCATAGGGCGCATCGGGTGACCCGCGCATGGCTCCGGCATTCGCATACGACCCGTCGTGATCGATGTGATAAATCCGGCCCAGGGTCTCGAAGGCAAACCCGCGCAGGCGCGCGTGGATGCAGAACTGTCCGTCCTTGTGGATCTTGGCGTAGCGCACGCGCTCGTTGAAGGCACCCAGATCGTGCCACGCCGCTCGAGTGAGGAGCAGGAAGTCTCCGGCGGAATTGCCATAGTCAGGCGGCTGCAGATCGTTCACGCGAAGCTGGTACTGCTCATCGGCGAACACCCGCTCGCCCTCCCGCCACGGTGAGTACCGGTCGATGTCCACCCGGACCGCCCGATAGACGACGTGGTCATCCCACCGGGTGCTCGTCAGGGCCTGGACGAGCTCCGTCGACAGGAAGACGTCGGAGTTCGTGGTCAGGATCAGGTCGGCCGCGCTGCGGCGCACCGCCGCGTTCTTGGCGAAGAACTCCATGAACTGCAGCCGCGGGTTGGTCGAGAGCGCCTGATGCCAGGCGGGATCGACGGTGATGCCCGCGTGCCACCACGGCAGCGACTCCCGGATGATATCGAGCAGGGGCCTGCGGCCGGGCAGCGGATTCCACTCCACCAGCGTGAAGCGATGGGCGATGCCCGCCGCATCCAGCACGCGATGGTTGTGGGTGGCGGCGGCGCACAGCCGCTCATGGAAGTCCTGGCCGCCGTAGTCGTCGTTGCGAGCCGCGATGACGATCTCGAGCATGGCTACCAGCGTGCGTCGGCGACGAGTTTGTTGGATTCGTACCAGGCGATGGTCTTGGCCAGTCCGTCGCGCAGCGAGTGCGTCGGCCGCCAGTTCAGGATCTCGCGCGCACGGCTCGGGTCCAGAATCTTGCGCGCCTGCCCGTCCGGCTTCTCGGTCTCCCACACCAGGTCGCCCGTGAACCCGGTCAGGTCCGCGACGGTCTCGCTCAGCTCCTTGATGGTGGTGCCAATGCCGGTGCCGATATTGAGCGGCAGGTCCGTCTCCTCATAGCGGTCGGCGGCTTCGAGGATGGCGTCCGCGCAGTCCTCCACGTAGAGGAACTCCCGCACGGCACGGCCCGTGCCCCAGAGCGGCACATGCTTCGCGGCCGAGAGCTTGGCCTCGACAAACTTGCGGACGAGTGCCGCGACGACATGCGACCGGTGCGGGTTGTAGCTGTCCCACGGACCGTAGAGATTGGTGAGAATCAGGTGGCACGACCGCAGTCCGTATTGCTTGCGATAGGCCCGGCCCTGGACCGACATGATCTTCTTGGTGAAGCCGTAGTTCTCGACGCTCGGATGCACGGCACCTTCCCACAACTGCTCCTCCCGCATCAGATCGCTGATCTGTCCGGGATAGGAGCAGGCCGTGCCGACCACGACGACCTTCTCGATACTGCCCGTCTGCCGGGCGGCCTCAAAGACATTCGCTCCCATGACGAGGTTGCGGTAATAGATCGTCGCGGGTTCGACCTGGTTGATCCCCAGGCCACCGTAGTAGGCGGCGGAGTGGATGATGCGGTCGGGCCGGGCCGTCTCGAAGCAGGCCCGTGCCTCGGCGAGTACGGTCAGGTCATAGTCCTTGGACGCCGGCGTGACGACGTCGTGACCGGCCGCCTTCAAGCGCGATACCAGCGCGCGGCCGAGAAATCCGGATCCTCCGGTGACGAGATAGCGCATGACGGTCTCCCCTACGCGGCGTTGCGCCACTCAGAGCGCTGGCGGATGTGTGGGACCACGCGAAGGACCTCGGCGATACCCTCCTCCATCGACACGGTGGCGTCGTACCCGAGGCGGTGAATCTTGTCGTAGGACACTTCGTAGTTGCGCTTATCGAGGTCCTCACCCACCGACGCTTCGTGCAGGTAGAAGGGCTGGATGGCCTGCACCTTCCGCGCGATCTCGGCCTTGGTGAAGTTCATGGACGAGGAACCGACGTTGAACACGTCACCCTTCATCTGGTCAAAGCGAGCCAGCGTGAACGGATACACGAGCGCCGCGTCCCTCGCGTGGAGGAAGGTGCGCCGGTGGTGGCCCTCAAACAGCACGATCTGGCGCTGGTGATAGGCCTGGTAGCAGAAGTCGTTGACGATCAGATCCAGCCGCAGGCGCGGACTGAGGCCGAACACCGTGGCGAAGCGCAGCCCGATGCCGCCCTTGTCGACGATCATCTGTTCGGCATCCCGCTTGGTCCGACCGTAGAGCGTCAGGGGATTGATGGGCGTCTCCTCGGTGCAAATGGTGTCGCACTGGCCGTAGGTGCTGCCGGTGCTGGCAAAGATGAGCGCCTGGTTCGGCGACGCCAGGTCGCACAGATGACGCGTGCCATCCACATTCGTGGACTTGGCCAGCATCGGATCCGCGGAGCAGGCCGGATAGCCCACGATCGCCGCCAGGTGAATCACCGCGTCCGCTCCGGACATGGCCGCGGCAACGGTGGCCCGGTCGCGGATATCGCCGTCCATGACGGTGAGCCGGGGGTGGGTCACGAAGTGGAGAATGGGATGGATCCCCCACATGAAGTTGTCGAGCAGGACCACATCGTGGCCTTCGTCGAGCAGCATCGGACACACCAACGACCCGATGTAGCCCGCCCCTCCGGTTACCAGCACTTTCATCTGCACGCGCTCCTTGAAAGCATGGCCACCTTCTGGTGGCATCGCAGAGAGCAAGAGAGCAAGACCGGTGCCGAACTTGCCCTTGAAGGCAATCGTCCGAAATGTGGCCAGTTTCAGAGAGCGCTGGCCTGGAATGCCGGCTGGGACACCGAAGCGGCCGGACGGCCGACAGGGGCTGTCCGGTGGACGGTCACCAGGGCGTCAGGCGGCTTCGGCGAACGCAACTGGCCTGGGGAGGACCCGGGCACAGGTGGCGGCCGCGGGTATGAAGTCCGGTACGCCGTCCACCAGTGCCTCGAGCACGCTGGCGGCATCACCGTGTTCAACGGCCGTCGAGAGCTGTTCCACGGCGGCCGTGAGTTCCGTCACGTCGATCGGCGTCTGTCGGGCTGTCCAGACATGGGGATTCAGGGTGGGGGTCATCTCCAGCCCCTGGGTGGTGAGCTGCTCGTCACGCTTCTCCCCGTCGCGGAGTCCGATGACGCGCGTGCCTGGGAACGTCCGGCCCTGCGACCGGGCCCAGCGCTCAACACGCGCGGCCAGGTCGCCGATCCGGATCGGCTCGCCCATATCGACCCAGAAGACGTCGCTCTGGTGCGGGCCGCAACCGGCCGTCAGCACGAGCGAGACGGCCTCGCTGACCGTCATGAAGTATCGGGTCGCGGAGGGGTCTGTCACCGGAATCGGCGCGCCCTGCTCGATGGCACGCACCATCAGTTCCAGCACGCTGCCACTGCTCCCCAGGACATTACCGAACCGCACCACGGCCCGTTGCCCGGCTTCCCCGCTGGCCAGCACGAGCATTTCGGCCATGCGTTTGGTCGCGCCCATCACACTGGCGGGTTCCGCGGCCTTGTCGCTTGAGACGAGCACCATCCGGCTCCCGGCCCGGCGGGCGGCCTCGAGGACCATCGCCGTGCCCAGCACATTGACGCGAGCGGCCGCCACGATCGCCCGTTCGGCCATCGTCACATGCTTGTACGCGGCGGCGTGCAACGCGATCTCAGGCGCGCCGTCGAAGGCCTCGGCCACATCCGCCGCCCGGGTGATATCGCCGAGTACAGCGCGGAGGGCCACCGCGGACCAGCGCCGCCGCACCTCGGCCTCGATCTGAAAGAGGTGATATTCGGACTGGTCCAGCAGCGTTAGCCCGCGTGGTCCGCAGGCAGCCACCTGTCGCGCCAGTTCGCTCCCGATGGAGCCGCCGGCTCCGGTGATGAGAACGGTGCGCCCCTGAAGGGCTGTGCGCGTCTCATCGGCCAGTACGGGCCGCGTGGCACGACCCAGGATCTCGCTGGTCAGCTGGCTGTCGAGTTCAATCACGAGAGACCTCGCGGGCCTTCGAGGACAGGATCACGATGTCCACACGGCGGTTCAGCGCGCGGGACTCCGCGCTCGTGTTCGGGACACGGGGATGGAACTCTCCGTAGCCCGCTGCCGAGAGGCGGGTTGGCTGGACGCCGGCGCGCTCAATGAACAACGCAACGACCGCGCTCGCGCGTGCGGTCGACAGATCCCAGTTGGAGCGGTACCCCCCGCCCGCCACCGGCTGGTCGTCTGTGTGCCCTTCCACCCGCACATCGTTGTCGATGGGCCGCAACTCCCGCCCTACATCGGCGAGCAGCGCAGCGGTCCGGCCAGTCAGGTCGGCCCGCCCGGAATCAAAGGCCGCGGACTCGGGCAAGGTCAGCACGACGCCCCGCTCATCCCGGACCAGCCCCACGCGGCCCTCAAGTCCGGCCAGCGCAATGGCGCCCTCGAGCCGTTGCTGAATGGCGTCAAGCGGAGTCCCGGCCACGACGCGCGGTGGCGAGACGAGCCGAGGCGGCCCGGCTGTCGCTGGCGCCTGACGGCTGTTCCCGTCGAAGGCCGCCTGAAGCGCGGTCGAGGCCGGCTCGAACCGGTCAAGGTCCACCCGCGACACGGCGTAGAGCGTGACGAAGAAGGCCAGCAGGAGCGTGACCAGATCCGCATAGGGGAGGATCCAGCGGTCAGTGGAGGCCGCGCGAGGCAAAGTGCTGCGCATGGTCACGCCAGCCTCTGCGGGACGGCAGCATGGAGCCGTGCCGCGATCTCCTCGACCGGCGGCGTGCCTGGCGCGAGGGGGCGAATCCGGTCCGCCACCAATCGGGGGCTCGCACCGTCGCTGATGGCCAGCAGGCCCTCGGCGATGAGCTCCCGCTGCCGGGACCCCAGCGCGGCGCGCTCTCGGAGGCGTCCGGCGATCGGCAGGAACAACAGGTTCGCCGAAGCCACACCATAGACGGTCGAGACAAAGGCGGTCGCAATCCCGGTGCCGAGCGCTTCGGGCGAGCGCAGATGCTGCATCACCTCGATGAGACCGAGCACGGCGCCGAGAATGCCCAGCGTCGGCGCATAGCCGGCCGCGGACTCCCAGACGCGCGCGCACGCTTCATCCTGCGTGTCCGCCGCATGGCGTTCCACCGCGAGCACCTGACCCAGTTCGCGGCCCGAGGCCCCGTCAATGACCAATGAGAGACCGCTGCGCAGGAAGGCATCACGCTCGTCCGCCAGTTCAGGCTCCAGCGCCTGAATGCCGCGCCGGTGTGCCCGCATCGCCAACGCCGTCATGCGGGCTCCCAGCGCCGGCATCTGCCGCGCCTCGTGCCGGAACGTCTTGAAGGCGCTGCCGAGCGCGCGTACGGTATGTCCCGGCGAATGGGACAGGAGCACGGCACCCGCGGTGCCACCAAAGACGATCAGCGCCGCCGCGCCGTGCAGCAGCGCCGACACGTTCCCGCCCTGGAGCTTCTGCCCCACCAGAATGCAGAGCACGCCGACGGGCACCGCCGCCAGTGAGGCGAAGTCGGCCCGACTGACCCATCGTGGCATTACGCCGCCTCCCTCCGCTGGAAGGTGTCGGCGGCCGCGATCAGCCTCGACAGCGGCGGCATCGCCTCAGCGACCGCGCGGAACAGGTCGCGCATGTAGAGCAGGTCGGCACGGGTATCGACCGTGAGTCGCAGATCGGGTCGGCGCAGGCCGACCGGCGCCTCAAGCGCCTGAACGCGGAATCGCTCCGGTGCCTCCCGGATGCCCAGGGTGACATGTTCCCGGTCCTGGGGCCGGTGGCAGTCGCGCACGGCGCGCGCCAGTGCGGCGCGGGTCATGCCCTCGACGCAGGTGCCATAGGGCAACCCCTCTTCGATGACGTAATCCGCCCCACCGGCAAGGGCATCCAGTACGCGGCCCGGGCCGCCACACTCCACGGCCGGGTTGTCGCCGGTCGCGCGGATCACGTAGTCGAGGCCGAAGGCCTCCGCCGCGCCGAGGTAACGCGCCAGCACATCCGTGGCGTCGCCGCGATACACCCGCGCGCCATGTGAGACGGCCAGCATCGCGAGTGCGTCATCCTCCGGCCGATCGGTCGTGGCGAGGATGACGTCCGCGCGGCCCCCGGCCTGCAGGCGCTCGATGCAGTGCACCAGCAGGGGCTGGCCGGCGATCGGTGCGATCGCCTTGAATGGCAGACGAGCAGACGCCAGGCGCGCCTGCAGGACGATTCCGACTGTCCCGGTCATGCAACCTCCTGAAGGGGGACGGGCCGCTCCCGTAGCGGCGGTGATGCCAACTGGACCTCGTCCAGAAAGATGGCCGTCTCGTAGTTCGTCATCCACAGGCCATCGCGGAAGGCTCCCACCTGCGGCCGAACCTCGCGGCCGAGTGCGAGGTCGATCAGCATGGCGGGAAAGTCGGCGCCGGCGGCAATGGTGAGGGGAATCCCGCCAGAGAACCGCGCATTGATTTCAAACACCACCGGTGTGCCCTTGTGGACGCGGCACTGGATGTTGAGCGGCCCTGCGAACCGGAGCGCGCGACACACGCGTGCGGCGAGTGCGATCAGTGCGGGGTCGTTGACTGTGCGGCCCCGGTCGCTGACCCCGGCCCGGATGACGACGCGCTCGCGCGGCACGATCGATAGCGGCACGCCGTCGAGGCCGCAGAGCACATCGATGGTGAATTCCGGTCCGTCGAGATACTCCTGAACCACGGCTTCGGGGACATAGTCCACGAAGAAGGCCAGTTCCCGCTCGGAGCGCACCGGGAACGCACCGATGCCGCCCCGGCCGCCACGTGGCTTGATGAAGAGGGGCAAACCCATGTCCGACGCGCGTTCTGTCGGCAGCACCGACCTGGCCACCGCGATGCCATGGGCCGCCAGGTGCATCGCGGTCAGATACTTGTCGTTGCAGATGCGCACGGTCTCGGCCGGTGACCAGGCCGTCAGGACACCTCGCGACCGGAACGCGGACTCCGCCGCCGCGAAGAGCGGCAACTCGTCATCAATGGTCGGGACGACCAGGCCGATGTCCTCGAGATCGCAGAGCGAGAGCAGTTCCGGCAGGTAGGACGGCGTGCTCGCCAGTGGTACAGCGTAGGCGCGGTCGGCCTCGAAGACGGCCGGTGACAGCGGGTTCACATCCGTGACAATCACGCGCCCCGACACTCCGGCCCTGGTCAATGCGGCGCGGAACGCCCGCACCAGCGGCACGCGCCGTGAGGCGGCGGTGATGAGGACGTTGAGCCTGGTCATGCCGCCCGCCTGCTGATGTCGACACGCATGAGCGCCTCGCCGGCCGCTACCGCCCGCGTGACAGGCCGGCCGATGAGCAGTGGCAATTCGGAGGCCGGGATATCGGTCTCCGGGCGCAACGCGATCAGGTCCTCAGGACCGACGATGTGCCCGGCCGGCAGTGCCGCTCGGGCGTAGACACCCCTGCGGCTGGCGGTCCGGTTGACCGACTCCGATGGCTGGCAGACCTTCCGGCCATTGCCGAGCCTGCGCGACACATCGGCACAGGCGGTCACGAGGGCGGCCAGCTCTGCCGGCGAACTCGACACGGCAAAGTCGATCGCGGAGGTGTCGCCTTCCCGCGCGAAGTGGCGTTCATAGACGGTTGCACCGAGCGCGACCGCGGCAATGGCTGACGGCAGTCCGTCGGCGGCGTGGTCAGAGAGACCGACGGGGCCCTCGACCGCCTGGGAGAGGGCCAGCAGCGCCCGGAGATTCTGAGCCTCGGCGGGTGCCGGGTAGGCCGACACACAGTGCAGCACTGCCGCCACGGTGCCTCCGGCGCTCCGCACCAGGCGTACGGCCCGCACAACTTCCGGTATGGTCGCCATGCCGGTTGACAGGAACACGGGCTTCCCCGTCCGGGCCACGGCACGCAGCAACCCGTCGTTCGTGAGGTCACCACTGGCGACCTTGTAGGCATCCACCCCGACCGCCTCAAGCATCGGCAGCAGACCTTCGGACAGGGGTGTCGTGATGACGGCCAGGCCGTGGTGGCGGGCGCGGTCCACGACGGCCCTGTGTGCGTCGGCATCAAGCTCAAATCGAGCGAAGAAGCCTTGCAGCGACGGTGTCGACACATGCGCGGGGGGCGGGCAACCCGGCGCGACGAGCTCTTCAGCCTTGAGACTCTGGAGCTTGATCGCGCTGGCGCCCGCAGCGGCGGCCGCGTCGACCAATTCGAGCGCCGTGCTCAGGGAGCCCCCATGGTTCAGGCCGATCTCGGCGATGACATACAGCGGCTCACCGGCGCCGATACGCCGGCCGTACGGATCACGCCACATGAGCCAGGTCCTCCGGAATCAGATGTGCGGCGGCGTAGGCCACCTCCTCCACACGGTTCACGACCAGGTCCGCGTCTCCAGGACAGGAACCCGGATAGCTCACGGAACGCACGCGGACAGTGCGGAGGCCAGCGGCGGCCGCCCCGTGGACATCTGCCAGCAGGTCATCCCCTGCGTGCACCGTCGCGCGGGCCGTTGTGCCCAGCGCAGCGAGCACCGCGTCAAAGCAGGCGACGGCGGGCTTGCCCCCTGGCATCACGTCCTCCGCGCAGACATGCGCGTCCACCAGCGGGATCACGTCAAGGGCCGCCAGTTTTCGTCGCTGGGTCGCTGGCGCTCCGTTCGTCAGGATGCCGATACGCCACCCGTTGGCGCGCAAGCCGGCGAGCATGGCACGCACGGAAGGCGTGAGCGCGAGGTCCGGCGTGTGATTGCGGAACACCGTCGTCCACTCGTCCACGCGCGCCGGAGGGAGCCGCAGGTCCTCGGCGAGCGCCTGAAACTCGCAGCCAGGCCGGCTGAGCCGCGCCCGGCACAGCGCACTGAAGGCCCGGAGCGCCGATACGCCGTCACGCCCTTCGACATGCCGCGCGACGGCGCCGAAGCCGCTGATGCGGAAGTGCTCGTATGGGTAGAGCGTGTCGTCGAGGTCGAAGATGATGCCGCGCATGGTGTTCAGTGGGTGGTGGCCAAGCGGGTGACGAACTGCGCCACGCGTGCCGCGCCGCGGCCGTCCACCAGGCTGGTGGCCCGCTTCGCGATCTGCGTCCGCTTCAGCCGGCTCTCCGCGAGCGACATGACGAGTTCGACTACACGGCTCATGTCGACGGGACCCTCCACGATGCCCGTGGCGGCCCCTTTGCGGACAAAGCCCGCGATGGTCTCACGCTGGGCATCGACAACCGGGATGGCCACGGTCGGCACGCCGAGTGCGCAGGCCTCGTAGAGCGTCACGCCGCCCCCGACCACCGCCACATCCGCGCGCGCCAATTCCCGTCCAAGTCCTGGCGTGCGACCCAGCCAACAGACCCGCGGCTGGACTCGCAGCTGCGCGTGTCCGCCAGCGGAAAACCCGCCTGCGATCCGCACCTGGACCCGCTCGTCCGCCGCCGTGAGGGCATCGGCGATAGCCGCGGCCAACGTGACGTTCGACCCGCCGCCCAGTGCGATCAGCACGGTGAGGGCGCCCGCCGGCGCCTCGCCGCGCCGGCGCCATGAGAGCAGGCGCGGGTCGAGCACGGCATAGCGCGGACCGGCGGCCACTGTCCCGGTCGCTCGCCGGAGCGCGGGCTTCTGAACAACGCTTCCATCAACCACGATGTCTCCTTCCAGGCACCCAAGGGCCAGATCATGAACAGTCACGACGGGCCGTCCGGCCCGGCGCGCGGCGCGGATCCACGAGGCGGCCGCCCGCCGGTTTGGATCGTCGACCACCAGCACATCGCACACCGTGCGCGCCAACACCTCGCGGGCTGGTCCCTCGACCAGCCTGCAGCCCAACGCGGCCGCGTGGGCGGCCGTCTCTGCCGAACCGCGGAGGGACATCACTGGGTCCACCGCGAGTGCGCGGGCCAGAGAGCCGCACCGCACGAGATGCCCAAAGCCGCGGCGCGGCCCCGCCACGGTCCGGAACAGCACCCGTGGGCGCCGACGCGCCAGCGCATTAGCAGAGCGCTTCATGAACGGCCTCGATGACACGCTCAACCGACACACTCGTCATCGCAGCAGAGAGCGGCAATGAGAGCGTGCGGTCGGAGATGGACTCGGCGACCGGGAACATGCCCCGGCGAAGACCGAAGCGATCACGGTAGTAGGGGTGGAGGTGTAACGCCCGGAAGTGCACGCTGGTGGCGATGCCCCGGTCACGCAAGCGCACCTGGAGTTCGTCGCGGGTGATGCCGGCCGCGGCCTCGTCGACCAGGACGGTGTAGAGATGGCGCGCGTGCACCGTGCCTGGATCGGCCGGCAGAGGGCGCGTGAGCGGCAACCCCGCCAGACCACGGTCATACGCATCCCAGATCGCGCTGCGACGCGCATGCCGGGCGTCGAGGTGTGCCAGCTGATGCAGCCCGATAGCGGCCTGAATGTCGGTCATGTTGTACTTGAAACCCGGCATGACCACGTCGTACTGGCCACTGTGCCCCGGGGTGTACCGGGCCCAGGCATCCCGGTCCATGCCGTGCAGCGACGCGATGCGCATGTAATCGGCGGCCTTGTCGTCACTGGTCGTGATCATGCCGCCCTCCCCCGTCGTGAGGTTCTTCGTGGCGTAGAAGCTGAAGCAGGAGAAGCGGGCCGTCGTGCCGATGCGCCGGCCATCGGCCACCCCCTCCACGCAGTGCGCCGCGTCTTCGACCAGCGTGAGGCCGTGCGTGTCGGCCAGGGTGTTCAGCCGCCGTACGTCCGCTGGCCGGCCCGCGTAATGCACGGGGATGACAGCACGGGTACGCGGCGTCACCGCCGCCTCTGCGGCCGCTGGGTCGAGGTTGCCGGTCTCCGGTACGACGTCCGCAAACACCGGCGTGGCGCCGCAGTGCACCACCACGTTGGCGGTGGCGCAGAAGGTCAGGGGAGACGTGACGACCTCATCTCCCGCCCCGACGCCTGATGCGAGCAGGGACAGATGGAGGGCGGCCGTACAGGAATTCACCGCGATGGCATACGGTGCGCCGACATAGCGCGCGAACGCCTGTTCAAAGCGGCGCACCCGTGGTCCAGTGGACAGCCATCCGGACTCCAGCGTGGCGACAACCTCAGCGATCTCCTCAGGCCCAAGCGCAGGGGGCGCAAAGGGAACTGGCTGAGCAACGGCAGTGAGCGTGGCAAGGGACGGCATGGCGACACAGGTGGAGTCGCAAGCTGGATGCCAACATGCGCCCGACCCGCCATGCGCCTATTTCCGGCGCTTTGTCCGGCGCAAGGCTGATGCCGCCCATCCACGCGGGCGACGCGCCGACAGGGTGTCGGCCGTCCGGCCGACCAGGACTCGGCACACTGCGCATTCAAGGTCTGCGAACTGGTCCCGATTACATCCCTGACGCCGCGGGCATTCCGCCCGGTGGCCCGGCCGGCACGGAAGCCGGCCCTCTTTCACGGAGGAATCTGCAATGGCATCATTCTCAGTCGTCAACAACATCGCCTCGGCAAACGCTGCAGCGAACCTGACCAACACCCAGGTTGGTCTCAACAAGGCCCTCGGTCGGTTGTCGAGCGGCTACCGCATCAACTACTCCGGCGATGACGCCGCGGGTCTGGCGGTCGCCAACGACTACCGCAACAAGGTCACCATCCTGAACCAGGGCATCCGCAACGCCAACGACGGCATGTCGAAGCTCCAGATCAAGGACGGCGCCCTCTCCAACATCTCGACGCTGCTTGATCGGCTTGCGACCCTGGCGACGCAGGCAGGTTCGTCCAGCAACGGCGTGGACGTCACGAAGCTCTCCGATGAATACGGGAAGATCATCGAGGAAATCGACCGTGAGGCCACCGTGGGCGGCCTCGACGCGAGCGATGACTTCTCGGTCTTTGTCAGCTCCGAGACGAATGCGGCTGACGGCGCCGTGACAGACACCATCGGGGCGGCGGACAGCTCGACGCTGGGCCTGACCAGCACGAGCTTCACCGATGCCGACGGCGCACAGACGGCGCTCTCGGAGGTCAAGGACGCCATTTCGAATCTGGGTGACGTGCAGAACACGGTCGGCACGCTCGAGAACCGCCTGCAGTTCGCGATGGGACTGGCACAGTCCCAGATGGTGAACAACAAGGCGGCCGACAGCCGGATTCGTGACGCCAACGTGGCGGAAGAGTCGGCCAACATGGCGAAGTACAACATCCTGACGCAGGCCGGCATGGCGGCGATGTCTCAGGCCAATCAGGCTAACCAGTCCGTCCTGTCCCTGCTGCGGTAGGACTAGACGGATAGCCGGAAGGCTGGATGGGCGTCCCAGGGACGGATAAACCCTGGGCGCCCATCCTCTATGACGAGCTGGCCCGAATCTCGCTTATACCTCGGGAGACCCTTCCCTGCCGGAAGGGCGGAGGGTGATTGTGGGATCTCCAGTCAGCATCAGCGGGTTTAACGGCATCGACTTCGGGCAGCTGCTCAATGCAGTGATGACGCAGGAGAGCGCCCCCCTCACCCGCCTCCAGAACCAGCAATCGGACCAAAAAGGCCAGAATCAGATTCTTGCCGGTCTCGTCGGCAGACTTGGCAAGGTCCATGACGCGGCGGACTCACTCGCGGCCGCCGATTCGCTGCAGATTCTCAAAGCCAGCAGCAGCGCCGACGCGGCCGTCTCGGCGACAGCCGGTGACGGTACGGCGACCGGGACCTACGACGTCGTGGTCACCCAACTTGCCAGGGCCCAGGTCACCAGCAGCAACACGACCGTCGCGGCAACGGACACGGTCGTGGCCTCCGGAGGTTCGCTCACCCTGACCAAGACCGGCGGCGATCCTGTCGTCATCAGTCTCAGTGAAGACACCACGCTTGAAGGGCTCGCGGACCAGATCAACGCGGCCGAAGACTCCCCTGTCCGGGCAGCCATCGTGCGATCCGCACCCAATGCCTACCGCCTGGTCCTGACCGCGATCGACACCGGTCTCAGTAACGGCTTCACGGTCACCAACGGCCTCACCGGCGGCGCTGGCCTCGGCTTTACCGATACGGACAACGACGGCGTCAGTGGCGACGACGCCGCGGATAGCGCGGTGACGGCGGCTGATGCCCTGTTCACCGTCAACAACATTGCCGTCACCAGTGACAGCAATGTCGTGGAGGAGGCCATCCCTGGGGTGTCGCTCACGCTGCACAAGCTGGACCCGGATGCGACCATCCGGGTCGAAGTCACCCGGGATACGACCGCCGCCAAGGCTAAAGTCCAGGACTTTGTCGACGCCTACAACGGCGTATTGTCCTTCTTTGACGATCAGCGGACGGCCGATGCGGCCGGCAAGAACAATGTGTCCCATGACCCTCTGGTCCGTGGGCTCCGGGATGCGTTGCGTTCGGCGCTCTTCGACTCCTACGGCACCGGCACGATGACCAGCCTCGCCCAGTTAGGCATTGCCGCCTCATCGAGCGGCAAGCTCACGCTGGACAGCAAGGTCTTCGATACGGCCATCAACGCGGAGCCTGGGGCGGCGCAGACGCTCTTTGCCGGCACGGGGGACGGAGGCGCGTTCGGCGCCTTCACAACCCTGATGGAGGACTACACCCAGTCTGGCGGCCTGGTGTCCTCCGCCCGGGATCGGATGACCGAGCGGGCCTCCGCCCTGAGCCGTCAGATAGACAACCTGAGTACCCGCCTCGAGCAGCGACGGTTGTCGCTTCAGCGGGAGTACACCGAGGCGGATCTCGCCATGACCCGGCTCAAGAACCAGCAGGCGCAACTTTCTTCCGTAGCTTCGAGCTTCTAGACGGACCTCACTGATGCAGACCGCACGCGCACTCAACGCCTACAAACAGACCGACGTCACATCCAGGTCGCCCCTCGAAATCGTCGTACTCCTCTACGACGGCGCCATCCGCTTCCTCGGCGAAGCGACGGCTGCGGCCGGGCGCCGAGACCGGCCCGGTCGCACGCGAGCGGTCGCGCGCGCGCAGGCCATCATCGGCGAACTGCAGGGCACGCTCGACATGGACAAGGGGGGCCAGGTGGCGCAGGACCTTGATCGCCTCTACACCTACATGACCAGCCGCCTCCTGGATGCGACGGGCCGGCAGGATGATTCCGCGATCTCGGAGGTGCAACGGCTGCTCGGGAGCATGCGCGAGGCCTGGGCGAAGATCTCGACCGCGCCGGATGCGGTCGCCGCCGTGGCAGCGCGGAGATGACCAGGCAGGACCTCGACGCCCTGCTCGCGCAGTATCAGGCCGGTCTTGAGGCGGAATTGCGCCTGTTGACCCGGCTCGAGGCATTGGCCGAGCGGCAGGAACACGCAAGCTCGGCATCGGACCTCGATGCCTTTCACGAGGCGGCAGATCAGCGAGACCGCGTGATGGACGGGCTACTCTCCGTCGAGCACGAACTGGTGCCCGTGCGGCGGTCGCTCCTGGAGCACCGGCAGGCTCTGAATGGAACTCCTGCCTTTGAGGCCGTGGCGGCGTTACATCGCCACACCGCACAGCGGGTCGCGGCCATCGTGGCAGGGGACGAGCGGACGATGGAATCGCTCCGCCACGCCGAGCAGGCGCGCCGGGGTGCGCTTCAAGCGCTTGAGCAGGGCGAGCAGACGCTCGCGGCCTATCGGCGCGTAATCGCGCCCGCCCCAGAGACGTCGGCGATCTTCAACCGACGGGGGTAACCTGGTCGGACGGGCCGGAGGAGGACGCGAGTCCGCGCGCCTCCAGGAAGTGCCCGCGCGGCTCGAAGCCGTAGCGGCGATAGAGCGCGATGGCCCCCTTGTTCTTGCTGGACACCAGGAGCGACATGGCTCGTGCACCGCCTGCACGGGCCGCGCCGAGTGCCGCATCGAGCAGCGCCCCTCCCAGGCCCCGTCCTTGTGCGTCGCGCATGACGGCGATCTGCGCCAGGTGGGCCATCGCACCGCTGACCAGTGTGACGAGGGCGATCCCGGCAGGCCGGCCGTCACGCTCCACCACCACGCTCGACTCCGGCACGAACCGTCCGCACCCAATCTGCTCGACGAGGTTCGTGACATAGGTCAGCCATTCATCGGGTGCCCCCGTCGGCGCAAACAGCGCGGCGTCGTCCCTGGCGTAACTGGACAGCAACACCTGGGCGGCGACGAGGTCGTCACCGGTGCGCCAGGGGCGCAGGGTGATGCCAGCATCGACCGGCCGGGTCATCGGAGGCTGAGTCAGTCGGTCCAGCGAGGCGACCAGGTGCAGGTGAGGGATCGTCTCGCACCCGACGAGGTGCAGGGCCTCCTCGAGACCCGGCGACAGTGCCGGTATGAACGCGGCGAAAGTTCTCCCCTGCTCGCGGTTGGCGAACGCCGCGACGAGGGCGCGCGTCATGGTGTGGGTGGTGGCGCTGACACCGCCGAGTTGCGCACCGCTTGGTCCAGGCAGGTAGAACAGCCAGCCCACAGGCTGGCCCGCGTCGTCCGTGGCCAGCAGGCCCGGGAGTCCCCATGCCGTGCGCGCAGTCTCCACTTCCAACCACTGCGCCGCGGTGTCCCAGTCAAATGCGTCCCGCCATTGCTGGGATTCCCGCGCATAGAGTTCTGCGACCGCGCCCGGCGCGGCTCCGGACCAGTCGGTGATGGTCATGCCTCGAGCTGTGACACTCCGCGGACCGGCTGGTTTGCGCGAAGGCGCTCGATGATGGCGTCGATCTTCGCGGGCGCTTCCGCCGCGGTCATGTTGGCCGCCATGATCTGCTCGTAGATTTCACGGCGATGGACAGGGATGGCCGGCGGTGCCTCGACTCCGAGGCGCACGCCATTCCTGCCGACACGGATCACGCGAACCGTGATGCCGTCGCCGATCATGATGGCTTCGTTGCGGCGGCGGGTGAACACGAGCATGTGGGCTCCGGTCTCAGGCGGCCTGGGCCAGCGGGTGCCGCAGAGGGTACACGCACTGATGGGGCATGATCTGATACCCCAGCTGCTTCGCGACGTTGATGACGATGGGCGCCCGCAGGTTGGCGGTCACCGGCCCCTCCTCATCCACGGTGACGACGGCGAGCCACAGCAGGTGCGACTCGTCCTCCACCTGGAGACGGAGCCGGTCCGGCCCGCTCAACTGATGGCGGTATCCCTCAAGCGCCTCGTCGGTCTGGATTGCAAGAAACGACGCCCGTGGCCCCTCCACGGCGTGCAGGCACCGGATGGGCAGCGTCTCCGGCTTGGAGTACAGCAGGAATTGCTGGCAGGCCTCGAAGCCTGGCAGGCCATCGGGAAAGGTCACCACGAGTTCAGTCGGAATCGTCAGGTTCGGTTCGGTCATTTCAGATAGTCCAGCAGAGAGACACGCAAGGCGTTGGCTGATGCGCCCAGCGCGGCCCGATATGAGGTGTCGGCCTCGGTCATCCCTGAGATGGCTTTGGTCATGTCGGCGTCTTCAAGGCTTGAGATACGTGTCGTGGTCGTTTCATGCTGCACGCGCAACCGCTCCTGCTCGGAGGTGATCGCGTTCAGGGCGCTGCCCACTTCACCCTGCATGCTGTTCGCGCGGTCGAACACCCGTTTCAGCGCCGCGACGCCGTCCATCAGGCCGGCATTGTCTCCGGCCCCGGCCGCCGTGATGGTCCGGGTAAAAATGGCAAACACATCCTCGGCATCGCTGCCCTGCGTCAGGCGCGAACCGTCAAACGTCACACCGACCGACCGGCCCCGGTCGATGTCCACCGTGAGCTCCGCGCTGTTGCCTGCGTAGGCGCTGACGGTGCCTGACCCGTCCTTTGTGAACGGTGCGGTGGTCGTCGCGCTGCCGCCAAAGATGTGCGTGCCCTGATAAGTCAGATTCAGGTCTTCGAAAAGTGAGTCCCGCAGTCCAGCAAGGTCTCTGGCTGCGGCCTGTCGTTGAGCCGCCGTCACACTGGCGCCGGCGGCGCTCTGCGCCGCGGTCTGGGCGCGGCTGAGGGTTTCCACGATGCCGCTCATCGTCGAGTCGACGACCGTCAGACGGGCCGTGGTGGTCACGGTGGCCTGCGAGTACCGCTCCACCGTCGCCAGCTCACCACGGGCGGACACGACGCGCATCGCGGCATTCGGGTCGTCGCTCGGCGCGGCGAGCCGCTTGCCGCTCGACACCTGCCTCTGGAAGAACGCCAGACGTTTGCCGGCCGCCTCGATACCGGCGGCCGTGTCGCGAGCGACGTTGCCGAAGGTGGTTCGCATTACCTGCCCACCGTCTGCAACAGCAGATCCAACGTCTGGCTCACCGCACTGAAGTAGCGGGCGTTGGCCTCGTAGGCCCGCTGAAACTTCAGCATTTGCATGGCTTCTTCGTCGAGAGAGATACCAGACACCTGGTCCCGCAGCGAGTCCAGCTGGGACACGATGGCCTTCTGGGTGTCGGCTTCCTGACTCGCGGAGGCTGAATCCCGGCCAACGGCAAAGACCAGTTGGCCCCACGCCTCGGTCATCGTCGTGGTGCCGCCGTTGAGCACCCGGGCGTCACGCAGGGCGGCCAACGCCTTGGCCTGCGAGTTGTCACCGGCATCTGTGGTGGCACCAGCCACGATGCACTGCGCGTCGGCGTTGACCGCTGCGGAGACGGCAAAGGTCCGGGCGGCGCCGGAGACATCGGGCGGCGTCGTGGTGACCGTGAACAAATCACCGCCGGCGCTTCCGGTCTGGTCGTATCCGGTGCTGTGGATCGCATTGAACTCGTCAGCGACACCCTGCGCCAGCGTATCGAGTTGAGTTTGATAGGCCGGCAGGAGCACGTCGCGGACGCGAAGGAGCCCGCCGAGTCTGCCCCCAGACAGCTCATCTTCGACCGCCGTACCGTTCGAGATCAGGGAGGCCATGCCGTCCGGAGGCGTGGACTGCACCGTGACGGAGTACGCCGACCCTCCCACGACCAGGGGCCGTCCGTCCGCGAAGCTCAGGTCGATGCCGCCGTCCGTACGGAGATTGACGCCGATATTGGCCAGCTCGCTAATCTGCCGGACCAACTCCGTCTCCTTGTCCTGGACGTCCGCGATCGCGGCCTGTGACCCACCACTCAGATTCCGGTTGGCGCGGGCCACCTGGTCCGCCAGGCTGTTCAATTCATCAGCCGCGGCCCGCACACTCACGTCCGCATCCTGCCGCACCGAGAGCAGCCGCTGATTGACGGACGTGAACTCCCCCGCCAGCGACCGCGCCGCCTGTTGCACCTGGTTGCGTGCGGTCGTCGACTGCGAGTTCTCTGCGAGCAATGAGAACGCGTCATGCAGCGCCGAGAGACGTCCGTCAATGGACTGGCCGGCGGTTCCGAAGATCGTCTCGACGATCGAGAGCTGATCCGCAGCCGCCGCCTGCCCCGCCTGTCCGGGGATCTCCTGAAAGAGCCGCCGATCGAGCTGCCGGTCTCGCATGGCCCGGACGCCCGTGGCGACGACGCCGTTGCCGGCGCTCAAGTTATCGGCGGGGGCAACCGATACCAGATCGACAACGCGCCGGGCATAGCCCGGGGTGTTGACGTTGGCGATGTTCTGACCGGCGACCTCAAGCCCGCGCTGCTGAGCCTCGAGGGCGCGCGCGGCCAGCGTCAAATTGCCAAGCAGGTCGGGCATCTAGCCTCGCGCGTTCAAAAAACGACCCGTCGGTGCCGGCTGGAGCCCGGCGCCGTAGACGATGTCAGATTGCCCGAGCGCCTGGCGCACCTCGGTGACCAGCGACGCACCCAACCGCCGGCTCCGCAGCAGTGCCAACCGGGCCTCCGCGACGGCGCGGCGGACGGCGGTGGCATCCGCATCATCGCCGGCATCCGGCGGCAGTGAACGGATGGCCGACTCGATGGCGGACTCACACGCCAGAAGCTGGTCCACGTCTGGAATGCGCAGCGCCTCAACGAGGCCCTGCAGCGCATCCCGCATCAGAACCGCCGCCTGTACGGGGCTGACGGGCTCAGTCACGGCGTCCTGGCTGATCCAGGAGGGCGTTGATCAACGACTCCGCCAGGGCCGCGGGGTCCTTCCCGAGCTGGCCGCTCTCAAGCAGCGCCTTGCCCCGCGCGACCACCTCCGGACGAATCGCGGGTGCGTCTTCGGCGGCCTTCACGGCCTCGGCACGCAGACGGGCTTCATCGGATACCTGGACGGCGTCTGAGCCGGACACGGCGGGACCACCCGCCCGAGTCACGCCGGGCTTGTCGACCTTGTCGGTCTGATTGGCTCGGGTCGCGGCGTAGACATCCATCGCCTTGTACGCGTCATCAATCTTCATGTCTCACTCCTGCGCCCCGACGTCGATGGAGCGCCCCTTGGGCAAATCGGCACCGCGAGGTCCTGGCTTGAATCCTGCGCTCAGTCCCTGCAGCCACGACTGCGGATCGACCGACTGGTCCCCCACCGTCACTTCGAAGTGAACGTGGGGTCCGGTCGACCGGCCGGTGGAACCAGCCCGTCCGATGGTCTGGCCCGCCGCGATCACCACACCCGCCTGCACATCGGCGCTGGCGAGGTGAGCATACCGGGAGCGAACCCCACCGGCGTGCTCGACAACCACCGTGTTTCCGTAGCCGCGTTGCTCGCCGCTGAACACGACCCGGCCTGGGGCAGCTGACCGCACGTCATCGCCGTAGGCTGCTGCAAGGTCAATGCCCTTGTGAAACCTGGCCTGTCCCTCAATAGGATCCGCGCGCCAGCCATAGGCAGAAGTGACCTGTTTTGCAACGGCTTGCGGGTCAACGGAGGCGGGTCCCGCCGCGGGCGGCAGGGGCGAGGCCAGGGGCGAAAGTGTCGGATTCGCGCCCCCCTGGCCGAAAGACCGGTCGAGGTTCCGCTGAAGCTCAGCCCCAAGGCCCAGTCCGCCATTCCTCGCGAGTTTCTGCACGAGCTCCGTATCGATCATCTCGAAGAAGGCCTGCCCGCCAAAGCCGTCCTTCTCGTCCTCCTCGCCGCCCCATTTCGCAGATTGCCGCATGGCGCCAAGCATCTGTCCCATGAGCATGGACTCAAATTCAGCCGCAATCGACGCGAGTTGAGCCTTCCGGTCCTCCGGCTTGGCGTCACCCAGGGTCTTGGCGGCCGCCTGGGCTCGCGAGACGAGGTCATCGATGCGGTTGACGCTCACAGAATCACGATCTCCGCGCGGAGAGCCCCCGCGGCCTTCAGCGCCTGGACGATGGAAATGATGTCGCGTGGGGTCACGCCCAGGGCGTTGAGCGCCTGCACGACTTCTCCCAGCGTGGTCCCGCTCTGCAGCGTCACCAGCTGTGCGCGGCCCTCCTCCACGGCGATGTCCACCTTCTGCGTGACAGCGGTCTGCCCGTTCTTGGAGAGCGCGTTCGGTTGCGAGACCTCAGAGTCGCTCGCGATCTTCACCGACAGATTGCCGTGCGCGACGGCGGCAGGCCCCAGACGGACATCGCCGCCAAGCACGACCGTGCCCGTGCGCTCGTTGATCACAATGCGCGCGACCGCATCCATCAGCACGGAGATCGGCTCCAGTCGCGCGATGAAATCCGGCACCGACGATCGGTAGGCGCCGGGCACCTGCACCTGCACCGTGCCGGGGTCGAGTACGCGAGCCACCCCGGTCCGAAGCTCGTTGTTGATCGCCGACGCAATATGGCTCGCGGACGTGAAATCGGGCTCGTGCAGCGTCAGGCGCAGCGTCTCCATCGGTTCGATAGCTGTCTGACGGGCCACCTGCACCGTTGCGCCGCGTGGCACACGCCCCACGGTGAGATGGTTCACGGACACGCTGTTCTCGCCGCCGCTGGCGCCGAAGCCTCCAATGGAGAGCGGACCCTGCCCGAGCGCCATGACGGCACCATCCGGTCCACGCAGTGGCGTCGGCAGGAGCGTGCCGCCCTGCAGACTCCGAGCGTCGCCGATTGACGAGACCGTCACGTCGAGACGGCTCCCCTGCTGGGAGTACGGTCCGATATCGGCCGTCACAAGGACGGCCGCCACGTTCTCGACCTTGACGTCGCCGGGCGGCACCATCACCCCGAACCGCTCCAGCATGTTCGCTAGCGACTGCGTGGAGAAGACGGTCTGCCGGCGGTCGCCGGTCTTGTTCAGACCCACGACCAGGCCGTAGCCGATGACCGGCGTCGTTGAGGGACCCTGCAGCGCCGCCACGTCCTTGAGACGCACGGGCGCAACGGATTCCTGCGCGTGAAGCACGCCGACGGCCGCGAGCGCCGCCACGAACGGAAGGGCGAAGTGAACACGCACGTCAGAACACCCGATTCAGGACGCGAGCGATCCACCCGGGACGCAGGTTGTCGCGCATCAACCCCTGTCCGAAGTACCGAATCCGCATCTGTCCGACGGCCGTGGACTCGACGACGTTGCCCGGGCCGACATCCGCCGTGCGGATCACCCCAGTGAGGACGAGAATCTGGCGGTCCCCGTTGATTTCCAGTTCCCGGATTCCCTCGATGGCCAGGTCGCCATTTGGCATGACCTCGGCCACACGGGCCGTCAGCGTGGCGGTTAGCACGCCCTGGCGCTGGGTGGAGCCGCTCCCCTTGAATGCCGATTTATTCGACAGGGCCGCCAGGCTCGACGGATCCAGAAAGCCCGCGTACTTTGTCTCAAGACCAAACAGCTTCGACAGCGACGCCCCGGTCTGCGTGTCCTTGTCGAGATTCGACTCGGCTGACCCTGACGCCGAGACCGACTCCGACACACGAATGGTGACGAGGTCATTGGTGTTTCTGGCTCGAAAGTCGCCAAACAGATTACTCACCCACAAATTGCCGGGCCCCGCAGGGACGACGGGCGGGTTCCGAGCCAGGTCGAGATAGTGCTGATAGAGCTCGTCGTAATTCGCGGACGGTGGCTTCGGCGGCGCCGCCTTCTTGCCCTTGGCGTCTGCCGGCCGCCCCACGGCGAGGCACGCCACCATCACAGCGCCGCCCACGGCAGCGCGCCACAGTTCCCTCTTTGTCATGGCTGAATCTCCACAGTGCCAGGTGCGGTAATGCGTGCGGCAACCACGCGCTCGGCACCAATCGTCCGCACGCGAATGACATCCCCGATCCGACCGGTGCCGGACGCCACCGCGCGGGCATGAATCTCCAGAGATCCTCGGGTCAGCCGCGCCTGTACCGTTTCGCCCGTGCGGACGGCCGGCACCTCTGCCACAAGCCCGTTGAGAATCGGCTCCCCCGCCGCCAGTGCCCGGCGTGCGCTGGCGCCAATCACCTCATCGCGACCGGGCAGTCGCAGGAACGGCACCGACGGCAGGCGGCCCCGATCCATTGCCACCGCCGAGGCCTCGACCACCTCGTCGCGCGCGATGGCTCGCTGCGGCTTCATGACATCGGTCACGACCTCCACGGTGGCGACCGCGTATCCGACCTGTCGCGTGCCACGCCAGAGCAGAAACCGGGATGGCTGCGCCACCCGCCCGCCTGGCGCCACTGTGGCCACCACGTCACCCAGATCCGCCGGCACCACCATCCCGAGCGTCACCTCGACCTCGCTCTCCTTGCCAAAGATCGCGTGGCAGGCCGCGGTCACGGCGGCGCGGACTGATGCCCCCGTCTCTGCGGCGCGTGGGCGCGCCGTTCCGAGCAGGGACAGCGCCGCGATGAGCACGAGACCTGGCGTGGTTCGCATCGTTACCTCGAGAGGTTGTTGACCTGCTGCAGCATTTCGTCCGCCGCGCGGATGACGCGGGAGTTCGCCTCATAGGCGCGCTGTCCCAGAATCATGTTGACCATCTCCTCGACGACGCTGACGTTGGAGTCTTCGAGGAAGCCCTGCACCAGCGTGCCGGTCCCGTCGGCACCGGGGAGGCCGTTGGTGGCGTTGCCTGATGCGGTCGTCGCGACGAAGATGTTGCCCCCGCGAGCCTCGAGGCCTGCCGGGTTCTGAAAGTTGGCCAGCTCGATCGTGCCCACCTGCTGGGGGGCCTGGCCCGCCACAACGGCGGAGACGATGCCGTCCTTGGAGATGCTCACCGAGGTCGCTCCGGCAGGGATCGTGATGCCGGGCTTCAACTGCAAGCCCTCATTCGTCACGATCTGTCCCTGACCGCTCAGGTGCAGGTTTCCCGCCCGCGTGTATCCGGTCTCGCCGCCAGGCAACGTGACCTGCAGGAAGCCCTGACCTTCGATGGCGATATCCAGCGGCGAGCTGGTGCTGCGCAGATTGCCCACCGAAAAATTCCTTGCGGTCGCGACAGCCCGGGCGCCCAGACCTGCCTCAAGCCCGATGGGCGCTTCAGCCTCCTGCGAATTGGGCGTGCCGGCCACCTTCGTCTGCTGGTAGACGAGGTCTTCGAATTCAATCCGGCTCTTCTTGAACCCTGACGTATTTACGTTGGCCAGGTTGTGGGCCACCGTGTCGATGTTGGCCTGTTGGGCGTTCATGCCGCTCGCGGCGGTGTAGAGGGCTCGAATCACTGAAGTCCGTCCTTTCGATGCCGATGACCGTTCTGGTGGTTACCGGCGTCCGAGCTCGCTGATCGCGCGCTCGTCCATGTCATTGAAGACCGTCGACATGCCCCGTTGCATGGAGTCGAATCCACGGGACACTTCGGTGAGGTGCGCCATGGCATCCACCATGGAGACGTTCGCGTTCTCAAGTGACGCGCCGACGATCCGGGCACTGGACACAGGCTCAGGTGTCTTGCCGGGCCGGCTGTTGAAGCGCGCCCCGGACTCCCGCACCGCGTCTGCTTCCTGGAGGTCGACGACCGCCAGCTTTCCAGCCGGCACGTTGTTGACCTTGATGGTCCCGTCGCCGGAGATCGCAACAGGCCCCTTGCCGAGCCGGATGGGGCCGCTCTCGCCACGCACGGTCAGCCCGTCTGCTGTTACCAGCGTGCCGTCAACGGACCGGGAGAACGCGCCGTTACGCGTGTAGCGCGGCCCGGCAGGGGTCTCAATCACGAAGAATCCTGTTCCGTCGATCGCCGCATCGAGATCGCGGCCGGTCGTCGCGATGGTCCCCTGGCGGAAATCAATCTTCGTGACGCCCTTCGTGACATCCACGGCGGAGTCGAGCGTGCCTTCGAAGGCGCTGCGCGAGGACGCCGACTGCGCGCTGCGCTCGGTCTTGTACCCGGGCGTGCTCAGATTCGCCAGGTCGACGGCGATGCGATCCAGCTCCTCGAGCCGGTTCCGCATCCCGCTCAGTGCGCTGTAGGCTGCACCGGCCATGGGATTCCTCCATCGGGGGTGACCACGACATCCCGGGTTTCCCGGCCCGACTCCAGCCGCACCCACGTGCGCGAGTCAAAGGCCGCGTGGCGCATGGTCACAGGCTGACCGTCAACCGCGAGCGCGGCAACGTGGTCGGCCAGTTGTCGGACGCTGGAGACCGCCGCCGACCAGGGCTGCCCATCGGGGGACTCCACCGGCCGGTAGGACGCCAGAGCCACGGACCAGACCGCGTCGTCTACCAGAAACGGTTCGACCGTCCACTGCGTCAGCGTCGCCATGGCACGGACGGCCGCGCGCGACAGCGGCGCCGTGATCGCGACCGAGACGCGCCGCTCGAACGGGTCGAAGTCAAACGGCACGAGGCCGAGTGCCCGAACCGTGGCCACAGGCAGCGGACACCCGCCCCGCACACGGTTCAAATCCAGGGACGAGAGATAGCTCACGCCATTCTGGACGGCGAGCGCCTTGAGCACCGACTCGCCAGAGGCCATGCCAAGGGACCGGAGCTGCGCGCCGAGCTTCAGGCCGCTCATTCGCTGTTCATCAAGCGCGGCCTGGAGCTGTTCTCCGTCGATCGCCCGCTGGTGCCGCAGCAGCACACCGAGTCGCAACGGCGGCAGCCCGGTGGCGGGGGAAACGGGGAACTGGGTGCCACCCAACGTCAGCCGGGCCGCCGCGTCGAGGCACTCACGCGAGCAGTACCACGAGCCGTTCAGCCTGAAGCCCTGGGAGAGTCCGAGAACGGGCCGCTCCGGCCTCCACCGCCCACACTGAGGGTCACTGCACCGGGGCACGGCGGACCTTCCTTCCGGTTGGCGCCTCGGCCAGCGTCATGCGCAGCCGGACTTCCCCTTCGGACATTTTTTCGGAGGCGGCGATTTCCCGAACGGTGCGTCCGCGCCTGGCTGCACCGGTGATCCGCCGGGCGACCTGGGCCCTGGCTTTCGGTGCGGGCACTGCGGCCGCGCTGCGCCCGACTTCCATGGCGATGTCGCGGAACCCGGTCTCCGTCGTATCGGTGAGCAGAGCCATGGCCGCGCGCAGTTGATCCACCCGATCGGTCATCCGCGCCACGGCCTGCTGCTGATACAACATGCCGCGAATCTGTACGACCTGCAGCCCTGTCAGCACCACGATACCCACGACGACTACGCCCATCATCACCACAGTTACGCCTCCATCCCCGTGCCAGCGTTCTCACCGCTGACGAGTTCCAGAACTCTGACTCCGTAATGGCCCGACACCACCACGACCTCACCCCGGGCCACCAGTCGACCGCTCACCAACAGGTCCACCGGTTCGTGCGGCGATCTCCCGAGGTCAATCACCGAGCCCTCGCCAATCCGCGTCAGGGCCTCGATCGTCATCTCCGTATGTCCAAAGCGGACGACCATCGGCAGGTCGATATCGAGGATGACATCGAGCTGATTGCCCTTTCCGGATATGCGACCGCCCGGGCGCACCATTCGTGGCCCCAGCGATCCAATCGGCACAGCGCCTTCCATCTCTCCCGCCATAGCTACGCCGCCTCCGCGAGTTGACCCTGGTAGGCCAACTGCTCCACCACGACGCCCGCCATGCTGTTCGGTTGAATCGTCAGCCGTCCGCGGAAGCGCGTCCGCCCGCCAACATGCACGTCGACGTGACGACCGGCGACATGCGGCAGCTCAAGAATCTGACCTGGCTGGAGTAGCACCAGGTCGCGGGCCGGCAGTGTCGTCTCCAATTGCGCGGACACGGACAGTGGCACCCGCGACAGATTCCTCCGGAGCCACTGCTCGGCCTTCGTGTTCGACTCGCGCGCCCGCTGGTTGCCCGAGGCCATTGCCTGCACGATGGGCTCGAGTGCCGCCGCAGGGAAGCACAAGTGCATCGCTCCCCTGTTCTCTCCCACGCGGACGTCGAAGACCAGCAGGATCATGACCTCGTTGGAGTCAGACACCTGGAGCATCTGCGGGCGTGTCTCGCGACCCGTGACCCGTAGCTGCACCTTCGCCATGGGTCGCCAGGTGTCGGCGAGTGTCTTGAGGAGCACTTTTGCAATGGCGTCCACGACGTTCAACTCGATCTCCGTCATGGCCCGATTTGGCGCGCTGCCGACGCCACTGCCTCCGAGCATCCGGTCGATGATCGTGAAGGCGACCAGGGGACTGATCTCGAGCGCGCCAGTCGCCCGCATCGGGTCGACATCGACCGCGTAGAACGCGGTCGCATCCGGCAGCGACATCAGGAACTCGGAGTAGAGGAACTGCTCGACGGAGACGACCGACACCTCGGTTACGGCGCGGAGGTAGGCGGAGAGCGTCGTCGAGACATTCATCGCGAAGCGGTCATGCAGTAAATGGAGTGACCGCAGTTCGTCCTTGGTGATCCGATCCGGCCGGCTGAAGTCGTACGGAACCGCGCCGCCTGAAGCTCCAGGCTTTCCTGCCGATTCCCGAGAAGCCGGGAGCAGGGCATCAATTTCCGCTTGTGAGAGGACCCGACCGTTCATGCCGCAGCCTCCGAGCCGAGCGTGCCTCTGAGCGTCGTCCGAAGGCGCGAGATAGCGAGGGTGCGCAGTTGCGAAACGCGCGACTCACACACGCCCAGCACCTCACCGATCTCGGCGAGCGTCATCTCTTCTTCGTAATACAGTGCCAGGATGTGCCGTTCGCGCTCGGGCAGCTCGGCGATGGCGGACGCGAGCAACGTCCGCATTTCGGACCGCTCGATCTGGCTCACCACTCCTTCCGAGGGGTCGACGCACAACTCGATGAGTGGGGCACCGTCAGGCCCGGCCGAGTCGAGCTGCCGCATGAGGCCCAGGTCCATGCTCTTGAGCTGGTCGAGCGCCTTCTGCAGATCGGCTTCCGGAAGGTCCATCGCTCGGGCGATCTCAGCCTCGCTGGGCTCTCGCTGCAGCGTGTGCCGGAGCCCGGCGACCGTTGAGTCGACAGTCCGGCGCATGCGTCTGGCCGAACGCGGAGCCCAGTCCATGTCGCGTAGGGCGTCGAGCATTGCGCCCTGCACGCGCCGGCGGGCGAAGGCGTCAAACGGGACACCCGTCGAGGCCTTGTAGCGACTGGCAGCGTCGATCAGGCCGAGCGTGCCCACGCTGATCAGGTCGCCGACGTCAACCTGCGGAGGCAGACGCTGCGCCAGGCGCAGGGCGAGGGTCTTGACGAGTCCGACGTGTTCGATGACCAGCGCGTCGCGCTCTGTCGTCGGGGTGTCGGTGGTCATGCGCATTGCGGCATCTCCCCGGAACCGAATTGGCGGCGGGCACCGATATGGGAGCCCTGGCCGTTTCCTGGCGCAAGGCCCGCCACACGGGAGGCCAGCACGCGGAAGCACCGGCTCGCCGGCGCCTGAGGGTTGTGGTCCACGATCGGGCGCTGGACCAGAATCGCGTCCTGCACAAGCGGGTCGCGACTGACGTAACCGAGATAGCGGAGGCTCCGCTTCAGAAAGCGGTCGCTGGCGGTGTCGAGCTGCTTGTAGGCCAACTGGGCATCGTTGGCGTCGACCACGCCGTTCACGACGACGCCAATCTCCTTCGTGGCGGAGCGCGCCGTCAGCACCTTCACGGTGGCGTAGGCGTCCACGAGTCCGGCGGGCTCCATGGACGCCACCAGCATCACCTGGTCCGCAAGCGCAATCGCCTGGAACACGCCCTCGGAGATGCCGGGGGCGGTGTCGAGCAGCAGGAAGTCCAGCGATGGCCTGATGTCACGAATGGCCGCGGCCAGCGCACGCTCCTGCGCTGCCGTCAGCCCAGAGAGCGCCTGCATACCGGAACTGGCGGGATAGACCTGGAGCCCCTGGGGACCGGTCAGGGCCACCTCGCGAAGGCTCCGCTGCCCGGCAAGGACGTGCCCGAGGTGATACTCACCGCTCAGCCCGAGCAGGACATCCACGTTGCCGAGCGAGAGGTCGGCGTCCAGGACACCTGTGCGATAGCCGAGGCGTGCCAGGGCCACGCCGACATTGATGGCCACGTTGGTTTTGCCCACGCCGCCCTTGCCGCTGGTGACCGCAATCACGGTCGCCGAGGTGCCCTGTATGGTGTTCATGCCGCCAACTCCGTCGCGACCGCCGACTCACCCGTGACCCAGCCCGCGAGGGCCGCACCGCTGGCGACATCGAGGTGCTCGGGCACCCGCTGGCCGGTACCGAGATACGACACCGGCAGACCTCGTTCTTTGAGCAGCGCAAGCAGGGGTGCAATGGAGCCGGCCTCATCCAGCTTCGTAATCACCACCCGGGTTGGCCGTGCCTCCGCGAAGTGCTCGAACGCGAGCCGGAGACCTTCGCGGCCGGATGATGCCGCGACCACCAGGTGGGTACGGACGCCCCGACGGCGGGCCATCGTGTGAAACAGCTCCCGGGACGCCTGGTCGGACGGTGACCGTCCGGCCGTGTCGAGCAGGATGGGCCGCGACTGGGCGGAGACGGCCTGCGCCACTTCGGCCGGCGTCCGGGCCGCTGTGAACGGTGTGCCCAGAATGTCTGCATAGAGCCGGAGTTGCTCGACGGCGCCCACGCGGAACCCGTCCGCGCTCACCAGCGCCGGGGCCTGCCCTCCACGGGCACGTTCCTGCGCCGCGATCTTCGCGATGGTCGTGGTCTTGCCCGCCCCGGGCGGGCCGACAAACATCTCGACAAGCGCGTAGTTCTCGTCGGTTGCGGCAAGAGGCGCCAGCGCCTCGGCGAGCGACTTTGCGAGGGCTTCCATGGAACGCCCCCGGCCAGGTGCGCTCGCGATGTGACGGCGCGCCAGCTCGACGGCCAGGGCCATATCAACCCCGCCCGCCTCAAGTCTCGCCGCCAGTTCGGCCGCTTCCCGACCCTGCCTCGCGCTGGCCGAGATCGCCGGGCTGGCGACGCTCTGTCGGGAACCCGACACGGGAGTCCGGCCAGCTGAAGCCGTGACTTCCACGGCCCGCGCCCCGAACAGGCCGCGCATGCCTGCCGCCCTGACGTTCCGGATCCCCAGAATCATGGCGTCCCGGCCCAGGTCACCGCGTGCCTGGCGGAGGGCGTCCTGCACTGTTTCCGTGCGATATCTCTTGAAATCCATATCAGTCGAGTGTGGCGACGGCTACCACTGGCACGTGCGCTGGCACCTCCGCGTGCGACAGCACGCCGAGGTGCGGAAGCACGCGAGCAAAGAGGCGGCGCAGATGGGGACGGAGCATTGGTGAACACAAGAGCACAGGCTGTGCCACTGCCTGTTCGATGGCCTTGCCAATCCGGGCAGCGATCTGTTGAGCCTGAGCGGGCTCCAGCGCCAGGACCACGCCCTGTTCGGTCTTGACGACCGATCCGAGCAGCTTCTCTTCCAGGGCCGGAGCCACACCGATCACGGGCAGCTCGCCCTTGTCGTTCTGATACGGTCGGCAGATCGCCCGCCCAATCGAGGCCCTGACCGACTCGGCCATCACGTCATGGTCCTTCGTGACCGACGCGACGTCCGCCAGCGCCTCGAGAATGCTCGTCAGGTCACGCACGGCCACTCGCTCTCGCAGCAGCACGCGAAGGACGCGGTGCACATCCCCGACGGCGAGCATCTTGGGCACGAGCTCCTCGACAAGCTTTGGCGAGGTCTGACTGACGACGTCGAGCATCTCTTTGACCTGCTGTCGTGACAGCAGATCCGGCAGGAAGCCTCGGATGACCTCGGACAGATGCGTGGAGATGGTCGTCGTCGCATCCACGACGGTGAAACCAGCGGCCGCCGCGCTGTCACGCTGATCCGCCGGAATCCATGTAGCGGGGAGCCCAAACGCCGGCTCCTTGGTCGGCACCCCATCCAGCGCCGTGCCCACCGAGCCGGGGTCAATCGCCAGGACGCGGTCGGGATAGACCTCGCCGCGAGCGACCTCCACGCCCTTGATGAGCAGCGCATAGACGCGTGGCCCAAGCTGCAGGTTGTCCGCGATGCGCACAGCCGGCACAACAATGCCGGTCTCCTGGCCGACCTGCCGACGGATGGCCCTGACACGCCCGAGCAGCGTCCCGCCCTGCTTCTCGTCGACCAGGCCTACGAGGGCGTACCCCACCTCGATACTGAGCGCATCAACCCCAATGATTGGGTCCACGAGATCAGTACTGCCGTCGCCGGGAGCCTTCTCCGGCTCAGGAGCCTCTTCATCACGGACCGTCCAGGCTGCAGCACCGAGGACCGCCGCCACCGTCAGGAAGGCCACCTTCGGCAGGCCAGGAATCAGCGCCAAGAGCACCAGTACTCCGGCGCCGACCGCCAACGGGCGGGGCCGCGCGAACAGCTGCGACGCAACCTCCTCGCCGAGGTTGGACTGTGAGGCCGCGCGCGTGGTGATCAGACCGCCGGCCATCGAGACGAGCAGGGACGGGATAGCAGTGACCAGCCCCTCGCCCACCGTCAGGATGGTGTAGGTCTCGGCAGCCGTGGACAGGTCCATCCCCTGCTGCATCACGCCGATGATCAGGCCGCCGACGATGTTGACGCCGGTGATGAGCAGCGCCGCCATCGAGTCGCGCTGGGTGAACCGGATGGCACCGTCCATCGATCCGTAGAAGTCTGCCTCGCGCCGTACCCGCTCACGACGGTCACGGGCTTCCTTGTCGTCGATTACGCCTGCGTTGAGGTCCGCATCAATCGCCATCTGCCGGCCGGGCAACGCGTCGAGCGTGAACCGGGCCGTGACTTCCGAGATGCGGACCGCGCCGTGGTTGATGACGATGAACTGAATCGCGATCAGGACGAGGAAGACCACCACGCCAACGACGAAGTTGCCTCCCACCACGAACTGGCCGAAGGCCATGATGACGTCGCCGGCCGCCCCTGTGCCCTCTCCCCCATTCATGAGGACCAGCCGCGTGGACGCCACATTCAGCGACAGCCGGATCAAGGTCAGCAACAGCAGCAGGGACGGGAATACCGAGAAGTCGACCGGCTGCTTGACGTACACGGAGGTCAGCAGCAGCACCACGGCCAGGCCGATATCGACCGACAGCAGTAGATCCAGCAGCAGCGGCGGCAGCGGCAGGATCATCAACAGGACGACCGAGATGACGGCCGCCGGCACGAGGAGTTGAGTCCCGCGGGCGGGACGACGTGGGATCAGAGCCATAGCTGTTTGAGGCGGATGAGCTGGGCGAGCACCTCAGCGACCGCGGAAAAGAGTTCCGAGGGAATCGTCTGGCCGACTTCGGCCGAGTCATACAACGCGCGGGCGAGCGGCCGGTTCTCGACGATCGGGACACCGTGCTCGCGTGCCCGCTCTCGGATGCGGAAGGCCATCTTGTCCACGCCCTTGGCGAGCACCTTCGGTGCCGGCATCACACCGCGGCGGTATTCCAGGGCGATCGCAAAGTGGGTCGGGTTCGTGATGACGACCGTGGCGTTCGGGACGTCGCTGAGCATGCGCCGATTCGCCATCTCCCGCTGGATACGGCGCACCTTGCTCTTGACCTCCGCACTGCCATCGCTTTCCTTGGCCTCGTTGCGGACTTCCTGCTTGCTCATCATGAGCTGCGAGCGCGACCGGTAGCGCTGCAGCCCGTAGTCGGCCGCGCCGAGGACCAGCAGCGCCCACCCAAGGCGCGTCAACAGGGTCTGCATGTGGCCACCGGCCGCGAGCGCCGCCTGGCCCGGCGACAGAAACGCCAGCGTGATGCTGTTGTCCATCACCTCCCGAATCGTGGTCCAACTGAGGTACGAGATGACCGCAGCGACGATGAGCGTCTTGATCGTGTCGAGCCCGGACTGATTGAACCCGAGCTTCTTGAATCCGGTGACCGGACTGAGGCGCGAGAGTTGCGGCTTCAGTCCTTCGACGCTGAGATTGATGCCGCCCTGGAGCGCGAAGGCGCTGACGCCCGCAAGGGCTGCCGCCAGTGCCACCGGGCCGGATAGCACCGCCAGCAGCCCCAGCTGCTGGTACGTGATGGCCGTCAGATCTCCCTGGGAGATGTTGGCCGTGGCCCTGTCGCCGAAATGCTGCAGCGCGCCGGCCAGGATGTGCCCCATCCGCACCACCGTGGCGCTACCCAGTTGGGCGATCGCGAGCGTGGTGGCGAGCGAACCGGCTGCCACTGCCAAGTCCTTGCTTCGTGGAATCTGCCCCTTCTTCTTCGCCTCGCGAAGCCGTTTGGGGGTGGCCTTTTCTGTTTTTTCTTCGTCCGCCATGGCCTACCTGAAGGCCCCGGCCAGGCGCGTGCCGATGCCCAGCGACGTCTCGACCAGCCCTGGGACGACCCGAGGCACTGTCCCGGCCATGGCGGCCAGGAGCAACAGGCCGATCAGGATCCGGAGTCCGTGTCCGACCACCATCTGGTTCAACGCGGGAGCGGAGCGCGACAACACGGCCAGCGCGATCTCCACGAGCAGCAGCACGAGCATGATCGGCGCCGCGAGCCTGACGCCGGTCGTCAGGACCAGCGCGAGGCTACTGCCAACGCCGTCGACAATCGACGCACTGATGCCGCCCGTGCCGATGGGTAGCGCGGTATAGGAGTCGGCCAGCGTCTCCAGCACCCGATGGTGGGCGTTGACGCCAAAGAGCGTCAGCGTGGCCAGCATCCCGTAGAGCGATGCGATGACGGTGTGCTTGACACCACTTGCCGGGTCGACGGTTGCACCGTAGGTGAAGCCCACCTGGTGTCCGACCAGGTGGCCAGCGAACTCGGCTCCGGCCACCAGCGCACTCACCACGAGGGCGAGGGCGAGACCTATCGCGAGCTCCCGCGCGATGACCAGCGCCAGGCTCGCACCGGTGATGGCCTCCCGGACGGGAACGACCGGCGCCAGCAGCACGGCCAGCAGGACAATGAGTGCCACCTTCAGCCGCGCCGGAGCGGACGGGCCGCCGAGGAACGGCGAGAGCATGACGATCATGCCTGGCCGGACCAGCAGCAACCCGAACCGGAGCATCGGCGCGACGGCTGTCATTTGATGAACTCCGGCAACCGCCGGATGAGATCGCTCGAGAAGCCCGTCAAGACCCGGAGGATCCACGGAAAGGTCAGGGCGAAGACGCCGAAGATCGCGGCGGCCCTGGGAATGAACGCCAGCACGTTGTCCTGAATCGACGTGATGGTCTGGAAGATGCTGACGGCGACACCGGCCAGCAGACCGGCGAGCAGCATCGGCATGCAGACCATGATGGCTGTCTCAATGGCCTGCCGCACGACGCCGACGACCAGTGCGTCGTTCATACGTTGAAACTCCTCACGATGGAGCCGACCAGGAGATTCCACCCGTCGACCATGACGAACAGGAGCACCTTGAACGGCAGCGAGATCATGGCTGGCGGTAGCTGCATCATCCCCATGGAGAGCAGCGTCGTGGAGACGACGAGATCGATGAGCAGAAACGGCACAAACAGAAAGAAGCCCATCTGGAAGCCCGTCTTCAGCTCAGAGATGACGTAGGCGGGGATCACGACGGTCATCGCCAGGTCCTGCCGCGACTTCGGCAGCGGTTCCTTGCTCAACTCCACGAACAGTTCCAGGTCCGCGTCGCGAGTCTGCTTGAGCATGAACGCCTTGAGCGGCGGTGTGCCCGCGGCCAGGGCCTGTGTGGCCGAGAGCTTGCCGTTCATCGCAGGTTCAAAGGCCACGCGGTTGATCTCCGCGCCGACCGGCGCCATCACGAACATCGTCAGGAACATCGCGAGGCCGATCAGGATCTGGTTCGGAGGCATCTCCTGCGTGCCAAGCGCCTGTCGCAGAAAGTGAAAGATGATGACGATGCGCGTGAAGGCGGTCATCGTCACCAGGACCGCGGGTAGAAACGAAATTAGCGTCAGCAACAGGACGATCTGGAGCGGAGCGGACACCGCACCGATCCCGTCCAACTGCAGATTCAGGTTATTCATGACGCCGGGGACCCCTGCGCCGTGAGCGCTCCCTCGAACGCATCGCCGCGCGCGAGCTCGGTGACCAGTGACACAGAGGCCGGGGTCACGCCCAGCAAGAGACGTCTACCCTCCACCGAGACCACCACCAGCGTCCGTCGCTCGCCCAATGACAGTGCGGTTTCCACGCTCAGCAGCCCGGTGGTCCGGCGTGTCGCCAGCCCCCGCCGAAGCAGCCAGAGCACCGCTGCGAGCAGTCCGACAACGACCAGCAGCGCTACGAGGCCGCGGGCGCTGCTCACAGCACTTCTCCGCGTGGTGCCGGCAGGACTTCGGTCACTCGAACCGATGTGTGGTCATCCACCACCAGGACTTCACCCATGGCGACGGGCACGCCGTTGATCGTCAGCGTCATATCGGCGCCAGCCGGCTGATCGATCTTGAAGATCGCGCCCGTCTGCATCTCCAGACATTCCCGCACGCAGATCGTCCGCGTACCGAGGACGACCTCGACGTGACACGGGACGTCGTGCAGCGACGGGAAGCCCGTCGCGCTAGAACTGGACGACGAATTCGGAGAAGAGGACATCGGTGACATGCAGACCCTTCATGGACTCGCGGGCACGCTCCGCAATGGCCGTCTTCAATTCGGCCTTGCCTTCCGGCGTGACCAGGTGGTCGGCGGTCTGTTGCGCGAGGAACTCGAGGACGGTCGATCGGATCCTCGCCTTGGCGACTTCCTTGCCCTCGACTTCCTTGGCCTGCTCCTCCGGGATCACCAGCTTCAGCGTCAGTCGAAGAAATCGTGTGGCGTCCTGGTCAGCCAGATTGACGACGAAGGGTTCGAGCGGGACCACTCCCTGCGGTTCCTTGTCCTCGGCTCTCGCGGCCTCCGCGTGCTCATCGCCCGTCTCTGTCTTGGCTTCAACGGCCTTGCCGCGCAGCATCCAGTACGCCCCTCCGCCGGCGACCGCGAGCAGGATGACCGCGCCGCCGATGATCAGCGGCAGCTTCGATTTCTTCTTCGCCGCAACGGCGGCATCAGGCGTGGGTTGATCGCTCATATCGCTGTGTCAGGCCTCCGACATCAGCTAGAGCAAGGTGGGTGCCCGACACCGCGATTGCGGAATCAGGCGCAAAACGTGCCAGGTGGCACGGGATCCGCGGACGGCCGGTCGGCAGGTTGCCGGCCAGCCGTCCATGGGACTGGCTACACGAGGAGATCGAAGCGCTGCTCGTCCTTCCGTGGCTGACGGGGTTGCCGACCCTGCGGGTGTGGTTCCTCCCCGCCCTGGCCGGGCTGACGCTCCCCGTCAGGCTCAACGCGGAGCCTGGTGAGTGAGAGTCCCTGTTCGCTGAGGTTCTGCCGCACCGTGGCCTCCTGTGCCTCCAGCCATTCGCGCACAGCGGGCAATTCGGCCTTGACCGAGGCCTCGACAGCGCCGCGCTCCACGCGGATCGTGATCGTGACCTCACCAAGGAACTCTGGCCGGAGCCGGACCACGGCTTCCCCGATACCGCCACGCAGCTGCGTGCGAAGACTCTGCACGACCTGGCTGCTCACCTGCTCGCCGGTCTCTGCACTGAGTGAACTGCTGGCTCTCGGGGCCTCCGGATTGCCGGCGCTACTCGCGAGCAAGGGAGACGCGCTTGACGTTGACAGTGCCGGTATCGGAACGACGGTCTGTCCTGGTTGGCCAGCGCCGTTGGCTTCGCGGCCTTGATGGCCGGACGAGTCCTCCGTCCCTTGGTCCGACGCATCCCGTGAGGCCGTCCCGGGCGCGGGCGCCCAGGCCACCGGCTCCCTCAGCTCGGTCGCAGCGCCGATGCGTTCCTCCCGAGGCTGCCCGGTGGGCCTGCCCATGTCCGGCCCCGTCATCCGTGGCGCACGTTGAGGCACCGTTGCTGAACCCGTCCCCAGGAACGGGACCTCTATCTGAGCCTGCACCGGAGGAGCCGTGTCCGTAGACGTAGTCACGCGACCTGACACCTCACCAGAGAGCATCGGGCTCCTGTCAGGGGAGGTCGCGCGTGGTGAACGTTCCGGCATCGGAACTGTGGCCAGCTCCGTACGCGCAGCCTGATTCGGCTGCGCATCGACCGCTGGCTGCGCCTCATCGGCGGGCGCTGGCTCTGGCGCGCGGACGACGCGCGCCGCGGTCCCTCCCTCGGCGTGACGCGATGGAAGGTGAGGGGGCGACTCTTCGCCCACGGGGCCGTGGGCCACCTGCGCCACCCCGGGCTCCGCCACCGTGGGGGCGGGCGTCGGGCCGTCCGGAACCGGCGCCGCCACCTGGACCGGTGTTGCAGGCGACTGCGGGAGGAGATCGGCCGGCTCAGCCGCCGCTCGAACCGGCGAGACCTCGCCACCCCCATCGGCAAGGGAAAGCGCCGGTGCCAGCCAACTGGCACAGTTTGAAACCGCCAGCACGTCGGCCGCGGAATCGACCTCGGTAGTGGAATCCTTCTCAACCGGCGTCATGGCCGGTCCATCTGCCTCAAGCCGGAACATGCGGGCACGCACCGGCCCAGCTACGCCAGACTTGCCGAGTGGCGTACTGGCCAGATCCTGCGCGAGCAGGAAGGCGAGTGGAGCGGGGTCGACTATCGCCGAGCCCTGCTCCACGTCGGGTGACTCCTCAGCCGTGGACTCCGCCACGGCATCAAAGAGGCCGCCGAAGCCCAGAGCGTCGGCGCTTGTTGCCCCTCCGGCCGTATCGGGCGCGCCTCCGGCGCGTCCGACCGGGCCGGATGTCATCGGCATCCCGGGGATGCCGCCCAGGTCCACCATGACTACCGCTTCAGAGCCAGTGTATCCACGAGCATCTCGTCGGATACGGTGATGACCTTCGAGTTCGCCTGATAGCCGCGCTGCGCCAGGATCATCTGCGTGAACTCCTGCGCGATATCGACGTTCGACTGCTCCAATGCGGAGCCGATGAGCGTGCCACGGCCACCCACACCGGCCACACCGACGTTCGCCACGCCGGCCACCTGGGTCTCGCCAAACTTGTTGGCGCCAAGCTTTGACAGTCCGCGGGGATTATTGAAGCTCGCGAGGGCCAGCTGCGCCACCGACATGGACTGACCGGTCCCCAGTGTGGCGATGATGCTCCCGTCCGGCGCCACGCTCACCGAGTCAATACTGCCGGCCGTAGAGCCGTCCGCCGAGATCGACGATGTCGCCGACGGCGCGGCAAAGCCCGTCATCGACGCGATGTTGTTGTTGTCGATCAAATCCCAGGTCATGGTGGAGGCCGCGGCGCCGTTGCCGAACGCAGGAGTGGTAATGGTGACATCCGCCGGTAGCGCCCCGTCCACAGTGGCCAGCGCACCTGAGGCGTCGAACGCCATCGTGCCTGTGGCCACCTCCACGTCAGCGGCCGTGCCCATGTCCTGAGCAGGCAAGGTGACCGAGTAGGTCCACTCCCCCACCGTGGCGCCCTTCGTGAACTCGAGTGTCGCGACATGCTGGGCACCGAGTGAGTCCGTCACCTGCACGGAGGTCGTAAAGCTATCGCCCGCCGCCGCCACAGCGCTCAGATTCGTCACGGTCCGGAACTTCGTCGTCGGCGATGACGCGCGCAGCGCACCCGCCGCCACGGTGATGTCGGTTGGCTGGCCCGTCGTCACGATGGCGCCGGTCGCTGGGTTGATCTGCGTGTAGCCCTGCACAAAGTAGCCATCGGGCGTCACCAGCTTGCCGTTGCTGTTGAGCGTGAAGTTCCCGGCTCGGGTATAAACGTTGCCACTCTGTCCCCGCACGACAAAGAAGCCGTTGCCCTGAATCGCCACGTTCGTGGCTTCCCGAGTGTTTTCGATCGCGCCCTGGCTGAAACTCGGGGAGATCGAGCCGGTCACGACGCCGAGGCCGACCTGCATCGGGTTGCCGTTTGACCCACCGACTGTCTGGCTGACGAGATCCTGAAACGTGACCGAACTCGACTTGTAGCCGATCGTATTAATGTTCGCGAGGTTGTTGCCGATGACACTCAGGAAGGTTGAGTTTGCGTTCAGGCCCGAGAGCCCGGCGGAGAAGGAGCCAACTGACATGGGTTATGCCTCGTAAAGGGACGCGCGGCTAGGCCGCGGCGCCGGTCTTGGTCCCCAGAGCGGTCTCGGCCGTCTGAAGACGCGTGTCGATTCCAGTGAGCGTCTGCCCAATCTGCTGAAGCTGCTCGAGGGAGCTGAACGTGGCAAGCTGCGCGATGAACTCGCCATCGGCCTGCGGCGCTGTCGGATCCTGATGCTGGAGCTGGGTGACCAGCAACTGCAGGAAGGCGTTCTTGCCCAGGTTGCTGCTCTTCGACAGCGACGCCACGTCCGTGGTCGCGCTGCCAGCCTGTGTCCCTGTGACGGACGTGGTGCTCATGTCCATTCCTCACTGCCCGTGCGCCCAAGTAACAGAGCCCGGCGCTGGGCCACAAAACGCGCCGTTCCCGCGGCATCCGTGAGCCGCTGTTCCTCGGCCAGTTCGGCCTGGTCATAGGCCTGCCTGGCTTTCTGCTTGAATCGCTCGAGTGCATCGACTCGCAGGCGAGTGACCTGGCGCGCCTTGCGGCACGTTGCCAACTCCGCCTGACAGGCCCCCAACGCTTCCTGCGTGGTCAGCACGGCCTGCTCCAATCCAGAGATCCAAAATCGGTACCACTCCCGCTCGTGCTCGGACGTCCCCGTTCCTGTATGCAGTGCGTGTGCCGCCTGCCCTCCGGCCAGGTCGGCCCGCGCCTGATGATTCCGGGCCTGCGCCGCCATCACATGAGACTCGGCCTCGGCACAGACCCGTCGGGCGTCGTCGTCCTCCCGCTGCCGAAGGTCAAGCGCCGGCTGCGCCCGAAACCGGAACGGCTTCAACTACAGCGCCCCGAGCCTGGCAATGGCATCGTCGTACGCGCACCGATCCTCAGCGTCCTGCCGCAGAAAGCCGTCAATCGCCGTCTGCTTCGCGCGCGCCTGATCGATCGCCGGATTGCTCCCTTCGACATAGGCACCGACGCTGACCAGATCCTCGCTGTTCCGAATCGCCGACAACCACTCCCGTACCTGACCCGCTTTGCGTCGGTGTTCCGGCGGCACGCAGTCCGGCATGGTCCGGCTCACGCTCTGCAGGACGTCCACCGGTGGATAGTGCTGCCTGGCAGCCAGGTCCCGCGACAGGACCACGTGACCATCCAGAATGGACCTGACCGCATCCGCTATTGGCTCGTTCTGATCGTCTCCCTCGACCAGCACGGTGTACATCGCGGTAATACTTCCCCGGCCGCACACCGCGCCCGCGCGCTCGAGCAATGCGGGGAGCAGTGCGAACACCGAGGGCGGATACCCCTTGGTCGTCGGAGGCTCGCCTGCTGCCAGTCCGACCTCGCGTTGCGCCATCGCAAAGCGTGTGACGGAATCCATCAGCAGGAGGACGTGCTTCCCCTGATCCCGGAAGTACTCCGCGACGGCCGTGGCCGCATATGCCGCCCGCATCCGCATCAGAGGCGGGTGATCGGATGTCGAGACGATGACGACCGACCGACGGCGGCCCTCGGGCCCGAGGTCGCGTTCGAGGAAGGTCTTCAATTCCCGGCCACGTTCGCCGACCAGTCCGAGCACGATCACATCCGCGGAACTCCCCCGCGTCAGCATCCCGAGCAACGTGCTCTTGCCAACCCCGCTACCGCCGAAGAGCCCGATGCGCTGGCCGCGACCGCACGTCAACATCCCGTCAATCGACCGGACCCCGGTCGCCAGGGCCGTCACCACCGGCTCACGATCCATCGGGTTCAGCGGCGGGGGAAACAACGGGTAGCGACTGCGAGCGCGGAGCGGCAACCCGTCAAGCGGATGGCCTAGCGGGTCGAGCACCCGGCCCAGCAAGCTCTCGTCGACAGGGACGCTGACCGAGCCGCTCCGTGCCACGATGCGCGACCCCGGCCGAATCCCGGCCGTGTCCCCGAGTGGGACGGAGAGCAACACCCGATCGCGAAACCCGACGACCTGAACGGGCAGGCCCGGCGCGCCGTCCGCGTGGACCAGTTCACAGACATCCCCGACTGACGCCCTGGGTCCCGCCGACTCCACCAGAAGGCCGACGGTCCGGATCACCTCACCGGCCGGTGGCATCGTGTCCAGGTCCGCTACTCGCGCCAGATGGTGCGCCAGACTCATTGAGTCACGCACCTGGGGACGCCTCCGCGAGGGGAGTGCCGAGCAGCGCAAGACCCACCTCCTGCAACTGTGCTTCGACTCCGGCGTCGATTCTGCCGAACGTCGACTCAATCCGGCAGCCACCGCGTGGCACGGCATTGTCCGGGGTCACAGTCACCGGCGTCCCTGCCCAGCGTGTCGTCTGCGCGGCGACGGTGGAGGCGTAGTCGTCCGGGTTGAACCGCACCGTCACAGCTGCGCCCTGCTCCAGGCGCTGCAGCGCCACGTGCGCCATCGACACCAGCAGGTCGCGGTCCAGGCTTACCTCGCGCTGCACAATCCGTCGGGAGATCGCCAGAGCCAGCTCCACCATCTGGTGCTCGGTCGCCCGGATCATGTCGCTGCGCGCCGCGGCCAACTCGTCAAGGGAGATGACCAGGCGGGCCAATTCAGCCCGAGCGCGCTCCGCTTCGGCCGCGGTGCCGACCTCGCGGCCCTCGGCGAAGCCCCGTTCAAAAGCCTCCCGGGCTATCTGCTCGGCGTCAATCCGTGGAGCGGCGTCTGGCGCCGAGGGCGCGAGCACCGTCGCCGTGAGATCGCCCCCCATCTGCCAGACGAACGCCGCCGCATCCTGGTGATCTGCGAGACGACGCGCTCTAGGCAACATAGGCTTCACCCGATCCGCCCACCATGCTGATCGCGCCTTCGTCTTCCAGCTTTCTGGCGATGGCTACGATGTTCTGCTGCCCCTTCTCCACGTCCTTGAGCTTTACGGCCCCGAGCACATCCATTTCCTCGCGGACCATGTCCGCCGCGCGGCGGGACATGTTGCCCAGAAACTTGCGGCGGAGCTCCTCACTCGACCCTTTGAGGGCGATGACCAGATCCTTTCTGTCGATCTTCGGCACAATCTCCCGCATCGCCGTGTCATCGAGGCTCACGAAATCATCAAAGACAAACATCAGGTTTCGGATGGAGACGGCCAGCTCCGGCCGCTTCTCCTCCAGTGCCTCCAGCACCGGCGCACTCACGCTCCGGTCCAGCCGATTGAAGAGATCGGCCACCGCGCGCAGCCCGCCGGACTGCTCCATGGTCGGCCCCGCCAGTGACTTGATCCGGGATTCGATCACGTCCGAGATGCGCGTGACCACCTCCGGGGAAATCTCCTCGATATGGGCCATGCGCGTCAGCACGTCGACACGGGCCGCCTCGGGCAGCATCGTGATGAGCTGCGCCGCATTCGTTGGATTCAGCCGCGCGAGAATGAGCGCGACCGTTTGTGGATGTTCGCCGGCGATAAACTTCGAGAGCTGGCTGGGGTCGGTCTTATCGATCGCGGCGAACCCGGCATTCGACTGGAATGCGCGCTGAACGCGGTCCATGATTGCCCGGCTGGCGGGCTCTCCCACCGACTTCGTCAGAACCCGTCTCGTGTAGTCCACTCCGCCGCGCGTGCCATGTGATGGTGCCGCAACGGCCGCATGAAAGTCCGTGAGTACCCTCTCCACGAGGTTGCCCGGCACTGGCCCCAACTCAGCCATCTCCTGCGCGAGCAGTTCGACCTCCGACTCGCTCATATGGCGGAAGAGCCCAGACGAGACCTCCTCGCCGAGCATCAGCGCCACGATGGCAGCCTTGGTGAGGCCGCTGACGGACTGTGGTCCCTGAAGGTTCACGCGCGCTCTCCCCGCTCTCGCATCCATGACCGCATCAGACGCGCAACATTTTCCGGCTCCTTGGTGGCCATCTGCGAAATGCGCCGTGTCAGCACGGGCACTCGGAAGGCATCCACGCCGAGGTCGCTGGTCTCGGCATCGAGTTGCGCTTCAATCTCGTGCTCCATGTCCTCGGCGGACCTGATAGGCGGTCCCGGCTGGGCCAGCGCCCCAGGAGCCGCGATCAGGGCCGGCGCCGTCGCTGACTCGAGACTACTCGGCGCGCGTGGCATCAGCTCTCCCGTCGCCTGCGATGGCGCCGGCGCGGCCCGCCTCATCAGCGGCCGCACGACGACGAGAATCGCAAAGATGGAGATGGCCGCGATGACGCCGAGACGACTCCACTCCGTCACACGCGGCGCGATCCGGTCAACGATCGACGGCGCCTTGACCTCCTCCGTTGGGGGCTCGTCAAAGGCCATATGCTCGACGGTCAACTGATCACCACGGCCCGTGTCGAGTCCCACGGCCGCCGCGACGAGCGTCTGGACCTTCTGGAGTTCCTCCCGTGTCCGGGGCGTCCGGGTACTCGTGATGGTGCCGTCCGCGCCCTTCTTTACCACCACGGCGTCATCCAGAATGACGGCCACGGACATCTTGGCCACCTCGCCTGGAGGCGAGGAGACATGCCGCATGGTCCGGCTCACCTCATAGCTAGTGGTCTCCGCCATCCGTCCAGGTCCGCCAATACTCCCTGTCGCGCTCCCGGCCTGTGCCGGCGCCTGCCCGGGCAGTGGCGCCGGCGTGGCGGGCGGTGGCGCGTTCCCCCGCGCTCCCGCGACGATTCCCCCCGTCGCCGTCGCACCACCCGCGAGCGAGTCGCTCGTCATCTGGCGGGTCCGCACAACGGCATTCGGGTCCCAACGCTCCTCCGTCTCCTCGCGCGTCTGGGGATTCAGCTTCAGCGCGACATTGACGCGGACACGCTCCGGTCCGACCACGGGCTCAAGCATCGCCATCACCTTGGCGGACAGGTCGTGCTCCAGGCGCTGCTGGCGTTCGAGCTGCCCGGCCGCACCTGTCATGTCGTCGTCACCCATGGATCGTGAGAGTGGGCGGCCAAAGCTATCGAGAATCACGACAGCCTCAGGGCGAAGGCCTTCGACACTGCCAGCCACCAGTCCCGCAATTCCGGCGATCGTGCCGGCTGGCAGACCGGACTGACCGCGGAGCTTGAGCACCACGGATGCTTTCGTCGGTCGAGATTCCCCAAACGTGCTGTCCTTGCCCATTGCGATGTGCACGCGCGCGCTGGCGACCTCAGAGATCGTCGCGATGGTCCGGGCGATCTCTCCCTCGAGCGCTCGACGGTAGTTCACTTTCTCCATGAACTCCGTCGCGCCGAATGCCGTCTTGTCGAAGATCTCGAAGCCGATCCGCCCGGAGCTGGGTAGCCCTTGTCCACCCAGCTCAAGACGCAGTTCATCAACCCGGCTCGCGGGTACCCGGAGCGTGCCGCCCGCGTCCTCGATCTGATAGGCGACCTTCATCTGCTTGAGCTTGGCCACGACCTGACTGGCGGCCTCCGGCTCCATGCGCGAGTACAGAACGGCGTAACTGGGTTGCTCAATCCAACGCGTGGAGAACACGATCAGCCCAGAGACCACGACGAGTACGGCACCGAGCGTCGCGAGCTGCGCCGTGGTGAATGAGCCCCCCAGCACGCGCGCGCGTGCGAGGAGCTCGTCAGGCTTGAGAGTAGGAAGTGGGGCCACGTCTGAACCTGACTAGACCGGCATCCGCATGACGTCCTGATAGGCCGCCACGAGTTTGTTGCGGACCTGCACCGTGAGTTCGAGCGCCATCTCTGCCCGTTGCAGCGCGATCATGGCGTCGTGCACGTCATTGGTCTTGTCGAGCATGCCGGTCACCGCCGAGTTTGCGCCGGCCGATGACTCCTCGACCGACTTGACCAGCCCCTGCAGTGCCTCGGCAAATCCACCCGCGCCACCCGTCGCCATTGTCGAGACCCCTTTCAGGGCCGACTCAAACGACGATCCTTGCACCCGATCAATCGGCATGGCTTACTTCCCCAGCTCCAATGACTTGTTGACGAGATCCCGGATCATGCCGATGGCCGCGAGGTTCGCCTGATAGGCACGGGCGGCGCCCATCATGTCGACCATTTCCTCGGGGGCGTCGATGTTCGGCATCGACACGAAGCCGTCGGGATCCGCATCCGGGTGCCCCGGGTCATACCGTCGCTTGAACGGCGTCTGGTCCTCGGTGATGCCGGTGACCTGCACGCCGGTGGCCTGCATGCCCCCAAGCGTGGCGTCGAAGGACGCCACCGGCTCTGGCGCCAGCAGCACGTTCCTGCGCCTGTACGGCTGGCCATTGGCGCCCTTCGTGGACTCGGCATTGGCCATGTTGGACACAGCGACTTCGATGCGCGTTCGCTGGACCGCGAGCGCGCTGGCGCTCGCCGACATCGCGGCGTTGAGGGTAGCCATACTTACCGGCCCTCGTTGATGGCGTAGCGGACCAGCCGGAACTTGGCGGCCAGAGCGGTCTGTGCCGCGGCAAAGTCGCCTGCGGCGCGTCCCATGGTGAGCAGTTCGCGATCCACTTGTACGGTGTTGCCATCGCGACGAGCGGGAAGGCCGGGTACGGGTTGCACGCCGACCGATAGCGCTCCGGGGTCACTCACGCTGCTGGCGAGGGTGTCCGCAAAGGTTGGCTCAACGGCTTCGTAGCCGGGGGTCTCGGCGTTTGCGAGGTTGCCTGCGGAGGCGACCTGGCGCGCAGCCGAGATCGTCATCTGACGCCGAAGGGCCGTGACAACATCCAGGTCTCTGATCCCATCCATCGCTGTGCTCTCCTGCCGACGGCCTCAAGAATGGCCGCGGGCTGCCGAATACCGACTCGGGAATTCACCTGCCGGCACCGGCTCACATCGCAAGACAGATGCCGGGAGTGAAGAGCGTGGAATTGCTCAGGATTTCGGGTTGGGCTCTGTGGCTGCGCCGGGATACCGACACGAACGGGACGGATGTCCGTGCCCTGCAGCCCGGGCGTCAGCGGCCGTCTTGGCGAGCTGGTCAAGCATCGCGGTGATCGTGGGGAGGGATGCCGGCTTCAGGAGGTAGGCCACGGCGCCACCCTGCTGTGCGCGCGCCCGCCCTTCATCTGTACCGTAACCGGTGATCAACACGACCTGGGTCCTGGGCGACTTTTGCAAGGCCGCTTCCAGAACCGCGAAGCCGTCCGCCCCGGGCATCTGTACGTCGGAGATGACGATATCCGGCGCTTCCGGGCTCCTCGTCAGTACGCCGATCGCGTCAAGGCCGTCCTTTGCGGTCAGAACTGCAAAGTCCCTGACGCGGCACACCTCCTCCAACAGGGCCCGGATGTCGGGCTCATCGTCCACAATCAGGACGCGAAGACGGTAATCCGGCACATCTGACGGCATGCTGTTTGCAGATTTCGCTAACCAAAATGAGTATCTGCAGCCTACGTAGACACGTAATCGGAAGGCCTTCTTAGGACTTGAACAGCTCAGCGATGGCTCAGGCAAGTGCCTGGTGCCGGATTCCCGACACGGCTATGATGCAGAACGTCAAAACCATGACTCCAGCGACCACGCCCATCTCCGTACTGATCGTCGAGGATGAACAGGACCTCCGCGCCACCATCGCCGAGTCCCTTGAGCAGGAGGGATTCGCGGCGGCCCAGTCGGGAGATGCCGCCGACGCCCTTGACCGGATCAAAGGGTTCGCCTACGACGCGCTCGTCGTGGATCTCCGGCTGCCGGATGGAGACGGCATGGCAGTCCTTGATGAGGCGATGCGGCGGTACCCCGACATCAGCGCGGTGGTCATCACGGGGTTTGGCGGCGTGACTGATGCTGTGGCCGCAATCAAGCGCGGTGCCATCGACTTCTATATCAAGCCCTTTCAGATCACACAGCTTGCGCGCGTGCTCAGGGCCTCGATCGACCAGAGACGTCTTCGGACGGAGAACGCGGCTCTACGCGCCCAGTTGCGGGGCCGCTTCAGCTTCGACAATGTGATCGGCCGCCACAGCACGATGCAGCACCTCTTCTCGACCCTGGAGCTGGTGGCACCGATGAACAGTACGGTCCTCATCGAGGGCGAGACCGGCACGGGCAAGGAACTCATCGCGCGAACGATTCATCACAACAGCCCCCGCGCCGCCCACGCCTTCGTCGCCTTCAACGCTGCCGCCATACCGGAGAATCTTGCTGAGGCTGAACTCTTCGGCCACGTGAAGGGCGCCTTCACGGGCGCTGTATCCGCCCGCGTCGGACGCTTCGAGCTGGCTCACCGGGGCACTCTCTTCATCGATGAAGTGTCGTCCATGCCGATCCCCCTGCAGTCAAAGCTCCTGCGGGCACTGCAGGAGCGGGAGATCGAGCGCGTAGGCGATTCAAAGTCGATGAAGTTCGACATTCGCATCATCGCCGCCACCAACTCCGACCTGCGCCAGATGGTGAAGGAGGGCACGTTCCGCGAGGACCTGTATTACCGGCTCAACGTGATCCCGGTGACGCTGCCGCCACTGCGGACGCGTCTTGAGGACATCCCGCTTCTGGCACGACATTTTGTGGAGAAGTCGTGCAAGGACAACGGCCTGCCTGCGAAGACCCTCTCGCAGGACTCGCTCCGTATCCTCATGGCGTACCACTGGCCTGGGAACATCCGGCAGTTTGAGAACGCGATTGAACACGCCGTGGCGATGAGCGGTGCGTCGGTAGAAATTGGCCCCGACACCCTGCCAGCCCAGTTGCGGGAGCGTACCTCCGGAAGCGTGGCCTCCACGCCGACGATTCCCGACGAAGGCATCAGCTTCACGGACGTCGTCTCCAGCCTTGAGCGCGATCTGATTCTGCAGTGCCTTGAAAAGACCGGCGGAAACAAGCGCCAGGCCGCACGGCTCCTCAATCTGAGCCGGACCACGTTTATCGACAAGCTGCAGCGGCTGAACGTCGCCTAGCGCCCTTCTGGTAGTCGACATAGCGGGAGCGTCAGGTCAAGCCTGGCGCCACCTGCTTCGCCTCCGAGCGTCAGCGAACCGCCTGCCCGCTCCGCCAGCACTCGCGAGACGAACAGGCCCAGGCCCGCCGATTCTTCGGGAGTCGCGGTGACGAACGGCTGTCCCAGTGTTGGTCTCAGAGCCGCCGGAAAGCCCGGGCCCGAATCGGACAGGGTCAGCCGAGCGTTACCCGATGATTCCACCAGCTGCAGCTCAAGCTCTCGTACTGGCGCGTCGCGCAGCGCCGACTCCGCATTGAGCAGCAGATTCAGCAGAATCTGCAGGAGGCGATCGGATGGCAGAGACACGTGAAATCCGACCCGATCGACGGGGAGACCCTTGACCTGAATCCCCAGGCGCCGGAACGCCGTTGCGCGCAGGTGGCAGGCGTGCGCGACGGTGGCCGCGACTTCGCACTTCCGGTCGGTCTCCTCCGGCTTCAGCACGGCAGTCAACTCCCGCAACGTCTCAGCCATCTGCAATTGTTGCCGCCCGATGCGCTCCAGTCGCGGCCGCTGCTGTTCGGTGAGCGGGGTATCCTCCATCAGCTCGACCGACCCGCCGATGACCAGCAATCCGTTGTTCAGGTCGTGCACGACACTGGACACCAGTCGCGCCGCAACACTGGCGCTGTTCAGCCGCACCAGCGCCTCAGTCGGGAGCGCTTCCGCCCTCACTCGAACTCCTGCTCCACCAGGGCGTCGGCGCGAGCAGCCGTCGCCTCGGGCTCGGCCTCCCCTTTCCACACCGCGTAGGCGACGAACGCGCCGAAGATGACGGCGATGGCACCGAGCGAGAGCCACTTCGGCACTTCGAAGCCGACAAGGCCGACGGTGTGGAGGTATTCCAGCAGGAGCTTGATGCCGACCCACGCGATGATGACGAACGCCCCATCCACGAGCACGGGATAGCGCTCAATAAGGGCCAGCAGCCGGCCGGCAACCAGCCGCATCGCCACGATGCCCAGGATGCCCCCGGTGATGATGACCCACAGCTTGGGAGACATGGCGACGGCCACCAGGATGGAATCAATCGAAAATGCCACATCGACCAGTTCCACCCGCAGGACGGTTGACCAGAAGGGCGAGAGGCCCAGAATGGTCCGCGGCCCCAGTGGGGTGCGGCGCTCGTCGGTGTCTCCGCCCCCAAGGAAGTGCGAGCCCGTGAGATAGAGGAGGTATGCCCCGCCGGCCACCTTCACCCATGCCACCCGGATGAGATACGCGGCCAGGAAGATCGCCACGGCCCTGAAGACGAAGGCCCCACCCATGCCGTAGCGCATGGCCTGCTTCTGCTCCCGCTTTGGCAGTCCCAGCACCATCACGGCGATCACCAAGGCGTTGTCGGCGCTCAGCAGGCCTTCAAGGCCGACGAGCATGGCAATGGTCAGTACGTCTGCACCCACGTCCTCAGATTACCTGACTGTTCGCCTCAACGCCCGCCCCCGTGCAACGGGAACATACATTGACATGAACCGTATCAATGCCTAGAGTCGAATAGGCTCACCTTTGTAGCCCGGAGCGACATGACACAGGCAGTCTTTCTCATCAGTGTGGCCGCGGGGATGCTGGGGATGCATCCTCAGACGCTGCGGAAATACGAGCGGCTCGGACTGGTACGACCGTCACGAACACTCGGCAGTATGCGGGTGTACTCCCTCGACGAGCTGGCACGGATCCGGCTCATCCGCAGACTTGTGGATGAACACCGCGTGAACCTTGCCGGCGTACAGCGGCTGCTGGCGGTGGCTGAGGTTGTCCAGCGGGTGCGGCCGTTACTCGACGACGGCGGTGTCGACACACCGCAGGGCCGACGGCAGTTGGGCGCAGAAGTGCGTCGCCTCAACCAGATCATCGGATTCTAGAGGGCCGCGATGGAGTTCAAGGACTATTACGCCGCTCTCGGAGTGACCCGCTCCTCTACCGAGAAGGAGATCAAGCAGGCCTACCGGAAGCTGGCGCGTAAATACCACCCCGACGTCAATCCGGGCGACGCGAAGGCCGAGGCCCGTTTCAAGGACATCAACGAGGCGAATGAGGTCCTGGGCAACCCGGACTCCCGCCGCAAGTACGACGAACTCGGCGCGAACTGGCGACAGTACGAACACGCCCAGCCAGGGCCCCATGAAGCCGGGCATCCGGGGCCTGGCGGCCGGAGTGTCAGCCCCGAGGAAATGGCCGATCTCTTCGGGGGGGACGGGGCCTTCTCCGACTTCTTCAGCACTTTCTTCGGCGGTGCCCCAGGCGCTGGCGCGGGGCCGCAGGCTCGTCGCGGTGCGGCCAGACCCGGCCGCCGGGCGCGTCGCGGCCGCGACATCGAGCATGAACTGGAGCTCACGCTTGAGGAGGCCTATCGCGGCATGACCAAGCGCCTGACGCTTCCGGCGACAGCGGGCACCCGCACCGTGGACGTCCGCATTCCGGCCGGCGTCACTGATGGCAGCCGGGTCCGGGTCGCCGGCGAAGGCGAACAGGTGGCTGGTGCGGCCGGAGATCTCTACCTCCGTATTCGGATTGCGCCGCATCCCACCTTCGAACGGCGGGAGCGGGACCTGTATGTGAAATTGCGGCTGCCTGCGACCACGGCGGTCCTTGGCGGCGAGGCCTCGGTCCCGACGATTAGCGGCACGCCGGTCCGCCTGCGCATTCCCCCGCTCACGCAGCCGGGCCAGCTCTTCCGCGTGAAGGGCTACGGCATGCCGCAAGCGGGAAGACCCGCCGACACCGGCGATGCGTACGCGCGAGTCGACATTCAGCTGCCGTCCGCGCTCTCTCCCAAGGCACGGGAACTCTGGGAGATGCTGGCCGCGCTGGATAACTGAGCACGTTGTGAATTCCGGAGGACACCATGGGCGACTTTCCGCTGACCGAGAAATCCCAGGCCGCACTCGTTGCCGCGCAAACGCTCGCGTCCCAGGCGAGTCATGCCGAGGTCACGCCGGAACACCTGCTCGTCGGACTGATCGAGCAGACTGGAGGGCTGGCATCGTCGATCCTCGGCAAGCTCAACATCCGGGTGGACCTCGCTGCTCAGCAGGCCCGCGCCGCCATGAACCGTACGGCCACGGCAGTGGGCGGCGATGTTCGGTCCTCGCCCCGCCTCGGGCTCGTGCTGCAGGCGGCGAAGGCCGAGGCTGATCGTCTCAAAGACGAATACATCAGCGCCGAACACCTCCTCCTCTCACTTGCCGCCGAGACAGGCCGCTCCCCTGCCGCGCAGGTACTGGCGGGACTCGGCGCCACCCGAGACGCCCTGCTGACGGCGCTGACGCAGGTGCGCGGGCACCAGCGCGTGACCTCAGCTAATCCGGAGTCCACCTACGAGGCGCTGACGCGGTACGGCAGGGATCTGACCGAGCTCGCGCGCGCGGGAAAGCTCGACCCCGTCATTGGTCGAGATGAAGAGGTCCGTCGCGTGATTCAGGTCCTCTCGCGCCGGACGAAGAACAACCCGGTCCTGATTGGTGAACCGGGCGTCGGCAAGACGGCGATCGTCGAGGGCCTCGCGCAGCGCGTCGTCCGCGGTGACGTCCCTGAGGGGCTGAAGGAGAAGCAGATCTTCGCTTTGGACATGGGCGCGCTGGTCGCCGGAGCCAAATACCGTGGGGAGTTCGAGGAACGGCTGAAGGCGGTCCTGAAGGAGATCTCGGAATCGGCCGGCCGCATCATTCTGTTCATCGACGAGCTCCACACCGTCGTGGGCGCCGGAGCCGCCGAGGGGGCCATGGACGCATCGCAGATGCTCAAGCCGATGCTCGCCAGAGGAGAGCTGCACACCATCGGGGCCACGACGCTGGATGAGTACCGCAAGCACATCGAGAAAGACGCCGCGCTCGAACGCCGCTTCCAGCCAGTGGTCGTCGGGGAGCCGACCGTCGAAGACACGATCTCCATCCTGCGTGGCCTGCGGGAACGGTACGAGATCCACCACAAGGTCCAGTTCAAGGACGCCGCGCTCGTGGCTGCCGCGGTGCTGTCCCAGCGCTATATCGCGGATCGGTTCCTGCCGGACAAGGCCATCGACCTTATCGACGAAGCGGCGTCGAGGCTCCGCATGGAGATCGACTCGATGCCTGCCGAGCTCGACGAGGTGCGCCGCAGGGTGATGCAGCTTGAGATCGAGCGCGAGGCCCTCCGAAAGGAAACCGACGCCGCCTCTCGGGAGCGGCTCTCGAAGCTGGAGCGAGAGCTGGCGGACCTCAAGGAGGAGGATGCCGGGCTGCAGGCCCAGTGGCAGAAAGAGAAGGCCGACATTCAAGGCAGCAGTTCAGTCCGGGAAGCCCTTGAGCAGGCCAGGCTCGCACTCGACACCGCGGTGCGCGCCGGAGATTATGCCAAAGCCTCCGAGTTGCAGTACGGCCGAATCCCCGAGTTGGAGCGCACGCTGGCACAGCCGGCCTCCGATGCGCCCGCCGGCGGACGCATGTTGAAACTCCAGGTCGACGAGGACGACATCGCCGAGGTGGTGGCGAAGTGGACGCATATCCCCGTGAGCCGGTTGCTCGAAGGCGAGGTCCAGAAGCTCGTCAAGATGGAGGGGCGCCTCCATCAGCGCGTTGTCGGACAGGACGAGGCGGTCACGGCGGTCGCGAATGCCATCCGGCGTGCCAGGGCGGGGTTGCAGGATCCGAATCGTCCACTGGGGAGCTTCCTGTTTCTTGGGCCCACAGGCGTGGGCAAGACGGAGCTCGCCCGCGCACTCGCCGAGTTCCTCTTCGACGACGACCACGCCATGATCCGGATCGACATGTCCGAGTATCAGGAGAAGCACACCGTGGCGCGGATGATCGGCGCGCCCCCCGGCTACGTCGGCTATGACGATGCCGGCCAGCTCTCAGAGGCGGTGCGCCGACGCCCGTATGCCGTCGTGCTCTTCGATGAAGTCGAAAAAGCCCATCCGGATGTTCTGAACGTTCTGCTCCAGGTATTGGACGACGGACGACTCACCGATGGCAAAGGACGTACGGTCGACTTCAAGAACGTCGTGGTCATCATGACCTCGAATCTCGGAGGGCACGCCATCACTGAGGCCACGCTGCGGGGCGGAGCCGTGGATGCCAATGTGCGTGCCGCCGTGCAGGAAGCACTCCGCCACCACTTCAGGCCGGAGTTTCTCAACCGGGTGGATGACACCATCATTTTCCATGCGCTCGACATGGCGCAGATGACGCGGATCATCGACATTCAGGTCACGGGGCTACTCTCCCGGCTCAGTGACCGGAAGATCACGGTCACGCTGACTGATGCAGCGAAGCAATATCTGGTCAGTGAAGGCTACGAACCCGCCTACGGGGCGCGCCCGCTGAAACGGATTCTGCAGCGGAAGGTCCTGGACCCACTGGCACTGCGTGTTCTGGACGGCGACATCCGCGAGGGTGACACGGTCGTGGTCGACCGGATCGGCGAGGGGCTGGACTTCCGCAAGGGTGTCCCGGCCCCCGTGGGCTGAGGCCCGTCCGGGGATTGCAGTGCGGGTGTGCCGTCCCCGGTGCTCTCTCAGTAGTGAAGGCTGAGGCCGACGGACGCCCGCCAGAAGCTCAGGTGGGCGGAACCAAATCCGACGGTGCGGGCGTGACCGGCGGTGACCGTCTGAAGCCGGCGCAGGTCGAATCGGACGCTCGTCTTGCGCCCGGTGCGCCCGATGGCTCCGGCACCCACCGCGACCGCAGCATAGTTGTCGCTCACGCCCAGCACGCCGCGCAGGTCCGTCATGCCGACATGGATCCAGCCGGCGCCCAGCGTGGCGTAGGGGCGGAGCGAGTCTCGCATCACACGCGCCGGGGCTGAGGCCACGACAAGCCCCGTGAGGCTCACCACGCGACTGGACGACACCAGCCCCCCTCGCGTGGACGAATCGAAGAATCCCGGGAGATAGCCGAGGTCCGCCTCAACACCAACCACCCCCTGACCGATCCGGCTGAGCGACACGCCGACGCCCGGTTTCGTCGACCCGGACGCCTGATCGAGATCGACGAGATTGGTCTTGGCATCCACCTTGGCCCCGACAAACGGCGTCACCAGCCAGTCCGCCGACGCGCCGGCTGGCGCCAACGCGGCCCAGAGGGCCACAGTCGCAAGAGCTGTGCGAATCACCCGGTCAGGGCAGGAACGTGCGAAGGAAAAGCTCGGCAAAGGGAGAGACTGTCGCGTCGCCATTGGCAAGCGCGAACGGGGCACTGAGTCCGTCGGTGTTGGCCAGCAGCGCGAACACAAGTCGCCGCCTGGGCAGCATCAACAGCAGCGACGAGTAGCCGTCGTTCAGGGAGCCGAATTGCCAGACGAGGGGTTCACCGCGGTAGCTCTGCACGAACCAGCCCAGACCAGCTGGGGTTGGCTTGCCGGCCGCCGACACGCGGCTCGACCATGCGAGCGTCCGGGTCGCTTGGGACATGAGCACATCGTCATCCAGCGCCGAGGCAAAGCGGCCGAGATCCCGCACGCTGGTCACCAGGCCAGTGGAGGCATTGAGGCCCGCCGGCAACTGTTCCACGCGGACAGGGCGGCCCGCTCGGTCAAGACGGTAGGCCGTGGCCACCTGGTCCAACACCCCCTCGTACCGGGAGAGAACCTGGGCATCAAATGCGGCCCGCGCATCATTGCCCTGAAGCATCAGGTCAGTTCCCGGCACCGACGCACGCATCGCCAGGCGGTCCAGAATCTCGGTCGCCACGACATTCGCAATCGGGCGCTCGAAGCAATCCTCGATCATCGGCGTCAGCTGCGTGAAGCGGGCAGCGTCATACCGGAAGCCATCACCGGGAATTCCATGGCTCAGCAGGAGACCCAGCGTGAGGTCGGGGGCACTCGACGGGACCCAACGGCTGACCGCATCATCCAGCGTTGCCTGCCCCCCGTCCACGCACTGGAGCGCCAAGGTGGAGGAAAAGGCCTGCGTCAGCCCACCGACGGGAAAAGGCGTATCCGACAGGACCGGCAGATTGCGCTCGATGCTCCGCTGCCCGAAGCCGCGCTCCCACTCAGTGAGTCCGTTCTGGCTGACGAGCGCCGCCAGCCCCGGGATACCGGCCTGCTGCCTGAGCGAGTCGAGGTAGCGCTCAAAGAGGGAGAACGCGAGGTTTTGGGCATGCGCGGTCCCGCCCACAAGGGCAAGACCCACGGCCACGGCGGCCGCACGCAGAAGAACGCCACGCCTCAGAGACACGACGCCCGGATGATAGCACCCCGCAGCGGGGTGCCCTTTGTGCTACATTTCACGGGAAACGCGTGCATATGCCGGCTCTTCTCCGTCTTCTCATGGCCCATTCGTCCCGGTCTGCGGGGCTGATGATGCTGTGCGCCTTGGTGATGACTGGCGCCGCTCGGCCCGTGTCCGCCCAGGAATCGATTCGGGTCGTGCCCCTCGCCCGTGATGGGTCGGTCCTTGTATCGTTCAATCTGGCTGACGGCTTTACAGAGGACGTCCGGGCCGCCATCGCTAGCGGCCTGCGCACCACCATTACCTACACCGTCGAGCTGCGGCTTGAGGTGCCTTTCTGGGTTGACCGCACGATTGCCGAAGCCGTGGTCAGCAGCAGCGTGCAATACGACAATCTGACCCGACGGGCTTCAGTGACGCGTTCCGTGGACGGCCGGGCGGATGAAACGAAGCTCCTCGAGGACGAGGCCAGCATCCGTAACTGGCTGACGTCGCTGCAGCGTATTCCCCTGTTTGACACGGCTCGTCTCGAGGCCAATCGGGAGTACTACATTCGCGTCAGTGCGCGCACGCAGCCACGCAATAGTTCGATCCCCTGGTCAAGCGCCGTCTCCGGCCTCGCGCGCTTCACATTCCTTCCGTGAAGCCAGGGCCGGACGTCCGTCCGGCCTCGCCCAGTCAGCCAGTCCCGGTTACTCTGCGGCCGTAGCGCCTTCCGTCGCGGTGAAACCGCACTTATTGTGCGCACCGTCACAAAAGGGACGCTTGCCCGAAGCGCCGCAGCGGCACAGCGCGAACGGACGCCGCTCGACCGGATAGGACGCGCCGTTCCAGTCCACGACGGTGATGTCGTCCCCTTCAATCAGGTACGGGCCGTTCTGTCTCACCTTGATCGTTGCCATGTCTCCTCCGTGTCTGTCGGAAAAATCTTGCCGGGATTGAGCAGGCCGGCCGGATCGAAGGCGGCCTTCACCCGGCGCATCAGTGCAATCTGGGCGGCGTCGAGTTCAAGCCCCAGAAAGCGGGCCTTCGTGAACCCGATTCCGTGTTCGCCGCTGATGGACCCTTCGAGCGCCACCACGGCGGCAAAGAGCCGACTCTCGGCCTCGGCGCCTCTGGCCCGCGCGTCGGCATCGCCGGGCGGAATCATCACGTTCACGTGGATATTTCCGTCACCGGCATGTCCGAAGCAGGCGATGTCGAGGTCGAGCTCACGGCGCAGCGCCGCCACAGTCTCCATCAGCGCCGGAACCCGCCCCCGCGGAACCACGACATCGTGATTGATCTTCGTCAGCCCGGTTGCGCGGAGCGCATAGGAGAGCTGACGCCGAAGCGTCCAGATCGCCTCGATCTCCGCTGCTCCGTCCGCCCGCACCACCCCACGGGCACCAGTCGACCGAAAGGCCGCTGTGACCGCCGTGGCGTCGGCCTCCACGGCCGCGGGTGTGCCATCCACTTCGGCAATCAGCATCGCGGTCGCGTCCGCCGGGATCGCGGTCGAGGGCGCATGACGCCGGAGCGCGTCAAGTGATCGGTCGTCGATAAACTCCACCGCCGCCGGCACAACACGTCGCGCGATCAGTGCGGTCACCGCGTCGACGGCCGGTCCGACGCCGCTGAAGCCCGCCAGGATGACGGCCCGCGCCGATGGCCGCGGAATGAGGCGGAGCGTCACCTGCGTGATGATGGCCAGCGTGCCCTCGGAACCGACCAGTAACTGCGTGAGGTCGTAACCCACGACGTTCTTCACGGCCTTCGAGCCCGTGCGAATGACCTCACCCGTTGGCAGTACGGCCTCAAGGCCGAGGACGTACCGCTTCGTGGTGCCGTACTTGAACGCACGTGGCCCGCCGGCGCACTCCGCCACGTTGCCCCCGATTGAGGACTGCTCAAGACTGGCCGGATCGGGAGGATAGAAGAGACCGACGGCTTCCACCGCGCGCTGCAGGTCCCCGGTGATGACCTGGGGCTCAACGACGGCGACCAGATTGAGTGGGTCAATCTCGAGGATGCGCGTGAAGCGCTCCATCGAGATCACCACACCGCCGGCCACGGGGACCGCGCCGCCGGTATAGCCGGTGCCGGCCCCGCGCACGACCATCGGCACGCCAGCCGCGGCGCAGACGCGCACGACCCTCACTACCTCAGCGGTTGAGGCCGGACACACCACCGCATCCGGCCTGCACGGGATCCGGAGGGCGTCGGCGGCGCAGGCATCGCGCGACGCCTCATCGGTCCGGCACCATGCGGCACCGACGGCCTCAGCCAGTTCGCGGAGAACCGCAGGTGCCAGCACCACGCACCGTGCTAGCGCGCAGCAGGCGCGGGCTTGATCTTGTCCGCGAACGCCAGGAGACGCTTCGAGGCTTCCTCGAGGTTCTTCATCGACGTCGCATACGAAATGCGGACATAGCCCGGCGCATCGAACGCCTCGCCTGGCGTCAGCGCCACATGCGCCTCCTCCAGGAGCCGATCGGCAAAGAGACCGGTCGTCGGAATCTCCGGCGAGAGGAGGCCCGTGAGGTCCGGGAAGAGATAGAACGCGCCACGGGGCTTCACGCACTTGATCGCGGGATGCGCCGTCAGCCAGGCGTGCACGCTGTCGCGCCGGACCCGATACTCCTCCAGCATCCGCGTGACGTCGTCCTGCGGCCCGGTCAGCGCCGCGATCGCCGCCTTCTGCGTAATTGAGGCGATGTTCGAGGTCGCGTGACTCAGAATCGTGTTGCAGGCGGCAATCACTTCAGCCGGCGCGATGGTCCACCCGCAGCGCCACCCCGTCATGGCATAGGCCTTTGAGGCCGACCCGCACAGGATGGTGCGCTCTCGCATCCGGTCGAACAAGACCTTCGGCAGATTGTGGGGATCACGGTCGTAGATCAGCTGCTCGTAGCAGAGGTCGATGACGATCCAGATCCCTTTCGGCCCGGCGACGTCCGCAATCTTCGCCAGTTCGGCCTCGGAAATCAGCGCGCCTGTGGGATTACCCGGCGAGTTGATGACAATGGCCTTCGTCTTGGGCGTAATGCGTTCGATGATCGCATCCGCGTGCACGGCGAAACCGTCATCGGAACTGGTACGGGCAATGACCGGTGTCGCACCCGCCATCTTTACCTGCTCGACAATCGTCGGCCAGTACGGCGCGTGGGTGATGACTTCATCTCCGGGGTTGTAGAGGGCCAGCGCCACATTGAACAGCGCCTGCTTCCCTCCCGCGGCCACGGACACTTCATTCGTCTTGAACGAAATTCCATAGTCGGCGGCATAGCGGGCACAGATCGCCTCGCGCAACTCCAGCACACCGCTGGCTGCGGTGTACCGCGTGAAGTTTGCGGCAATGGCCGCCACGGCAGCCGCCTTCGCGTGCTCGGGCGTGTTGAAATCCGGCTCCCCGGCCCCCAGGTCGATGACATCGATCCCGGCCCGCCGCATCCTCTCGGCATTGGCCCCTACCTTCAGCGTCGGCGATTCCGAAATCGCACTCAGCCGATCCGCGATCACTCCCACGTTCGTCCTCCCTCTGCCAACTTCCGGGCCTACGCCTGGCGGCGCTCCCGCAGGCGGGCCTCAACCAACGGCGGCACGAGCCCATGCACGTCGCCGCCCAGGCTGACCACTTCCTTGATCAACCGGGAACTCAGATAAGTGTACTGCTCCGCCGGCATCATGAATACCGTCTCGAGCGCCGGCTCCAGATGGCGGTTCATCAGCGCCATCTGAAATTCGTATTCGAAATCCGACACGGCGCGAAGGCCCCGCACGATCACGGTCGCGCGCTTCTCCCGCGCGTAGTCCACCAGGAGGCCACCAAACGTGTCGACCTCGACGTTCGGATACTCCCGGAAGACTTCGCGCACCATGTTCACGCGGTCAACCGCCTCGAACATGGGCTGCTTGCCGGCATTGACCAGCACCGCCACGAGAATCCGGTCGAACATGCGCGCCCCGCGGAGAATGATGTCCACGTGCCCGTTTGTCAGGGGATCGAACGAGCCCGGATAAATCGCGAGCCGGCCGGGTGGGGGTGCCTGTGTCGTCATGGGTATACCGGGGTCGGATGCAGGAACGTCAGCGCGCTGTCACCGGATGCGAGCACCCGGGTCACGGTCCAGCCCACCGGAACATCCGGCGTGCGTCGGGTTGCGTGCTCCAGAAGGGCCAGTCCGTCATCGGCCACCCAGGGACGCAACTGCGTCAGGGCCGCGGCAGCAGAATCTGTATAGGGCGGATCCAGCCAGACCAGATCGAAGAGCGACCCGTCGCCGCCCGTCCATCGCGTCACATCCCCGCGGTCCACAGTATACCGGCGGGGCTGCTCCTCCACCGCCCGGCAGGTCTCCAGGTTCCGCTCGATGAGCCGAACCGCCCGCGGGTCACGCTCGAGGAAGGTCACCCACGCCGCGCCCCGGCTCAGCGCCTCAAGACCCACGGCACCCGTGCCGGCATAGGCATCCAGCACGCGTGCGCCACGGACGCGCGTCGCCAGCACATTAAAGAGCGTCTCCCGCAGCCGGTCCGATGTGGGCCGAAGGCCCTCCCAGGTCGGCGCGGCCAGCCGTCGCCCTTTCCAGTCACCCGCAATCACCCGCACGCCCCTAGCCCACCTCGATGAAGCCGAACCGCGCCGGCCACTCGTCTCGCAGGAATGTCACGAGCGACTCCGGGAGACGGGCCTCCGCGATGACCTGCCGCGCCTCCGCATGTGCCCGTTCCATCAGGTCCCGATCGCGCACCAGGTCTCCGGTCCTCAGCGCCGGCACGCCCGACTGCCGCGTGCCGAAGAAATCCCCGGGTCCGCGCAGTTCAAGGTCGCGCTCGGCAATCACGAACCCGTCATCGGTCTCGTGCATGGCCTGCAGCCGCTGCCGAGCCTCATCGGTCCACGGTGATTGATACAGCAGGACACAGGTAGACGCATGTGTGCCCCGTCCCACCCGCCCGCGCAGTTGATGAAGCTGCGACAGGCCAAACCGCTCCGCGTGCTCGATCACCATGACGGTCGCGTTCGGCACGTCGACGCCCACCTCGATCACGGTCGTGGAGACCAGGAGATGCGTCCGTCCGGACAGAAACGCCTGCATCACCTGCGCCTTCTCGTCGGCCTTCATCCGACCATGCAACAGGCCTACGGTGAACGCCGGAAACACTTCGGTCTGCAGGTGCTCTGCCATCTCCGTTGCCGACTTCAGGTCCGACTTCTCGGACTCGGCCACGAGCGGATACACGACATAGGCCTGACGCCCCGCCGCGATCTGCGCCTGCACAAGCGCATACACCTCATCGCGCCGTGACTCCGGCCGAACCAGCGTCGTGATGGGCGTGCGGCCCGGTGGACGATCCGGAATCTTCGATACGTCCAGTTCGGCATAGTCGGTCAGGGCCAGCGTGCGCGGAATTGGCGTCGCCGTCATCAACAGGACATCTGGCCGAAGGCCCTTGGCGCGCAGTGCGGCGCGTTGCGCGACACCAAACCGGTGCTGCTCATCGATGACCACGAACCCCAGTTCCCGGAACGCCACATCGTCCTGCACCAGGGCGTGCGTGCCGACGACCAGATGGGTGGACCCGCGCGCCAGGCTCGCGTATGCCGCTCGCTTTTCGAGAGCCGGCGTGCTTCCGGTCAGCAGTTCCACGCGAAAGCGTGAGTGCGACAGCAGCGTCGCGATATTCCGATAGTGCTGCCCGGCCAGGATCTCGGTCGGCGCCATGAACGCCACTTGCAGCCCGTGCTCCATCGCGACGACCGCGGCGATCAACGCAACGATGGTCTTTCCCGAACCGACGTCCCCCTGCAACAGCCGGTGCATCGGCTCAGGCCGGCACATGTCGTCGACGATCTCCTTGAGGGCCGTGCGCTGTCCGGGCGTCAGCTTGAAAGGCAGCACGCGAGCGGCCGCCGCCCGAATCGCGTCCGACATCACGACCGGCCTGGGCTTCAACTCACCGGCGAGCGACAGGCGGCGCCAGGCGTGCCCCGCCTGAAACAGAAAGAACTCATCGAAGATGAGACGCCGCTGCGCGGCGGTCGCGCACTGGTTCAGAGCCTCGACATCCGCCTCATTCGGCGGGAAGTGCGCTCCCTCAAATGCCTCGCGCCGATCCGGCAGGCCCACCCGCGCCACGACCTCAGGCGGGATCCGGTCGCTCAGCACTGGCGGCAATCGGTCCAGGGCATCCCGCACGAGCCGGCGCTGCATGTTCGGTGTGACCTGGCCCGTGCGTTCATAGAACGGCACGATGCGGCCCGTGCGGAGGGGTGTTCGCCCGTCGGCGTCCTCGGCCTCGACGGCCTCATATTCCGCATTCAGAAAGTGCAGGCCGCTGGAGTCGAGACGCACGTCGCCGAAAATGACCACGGACAGCTGCGGCACGAGGACGTCGGCCAGAAACGGCTGGTTCATCCACGTGCAGCGAATCGACCCGCTCGCGTCGCTCAGGACGGCATGAAAGATGGTGAAGCCGCGCCGGCGCGTCCGGAGCAGATGCGCGCTGATGATCGTCCCCGACACGGCCGCCCGCTCCCCTGGCTTCAAGGAGCGCACCGGTCGCATGCGCGAGCGGTCTTCGTACCGAAACGGCAGGCGATACAGCAGATCCTCGACCGTCTCGAGACCGGCCTTCGCGAAGTCCGCCGCCTTGCGCGGCCCCACGCCCTTCAGGAACTGCAGCCGAAGCGCCAGCGGGTCGACAGGCGGAGTCCCTCCCCCGCTCACTGCACCACCACCGCCTGGCTCGGTCCAACCTCCAGGCGGTCGATGCCGACGGGCAACGGGAAGGGATCATCGATACTGACGCCTCTCGGCCGGGACGGGGACCTGGCGTAGAAACTGACGAGTTCCTGGAGGAGCCATTTCGGCACGGGGATCCCCGATACCTGCGCCGACTCCAGCACGAACCGGCCTACGCCCGCCTCCGTGTGCAGCGCACCGGTCGCCAGCACCGGAACACGGCCGCCCAGATAGCTCCACGGATCGAGGAGCCCCCCGCTGCCCTTCTTCCGGCCCATCAGGTCCAGGTCGACAACGGCACGGCCAGACGCGCGGCCCTCGCCGAGCAGGCTCACCGACGGCTCCGAGACGCCGACTGGGAGCCGCTCAGCGCCGGTAAAGACGAGCCAGGCATTGAGCTCGGCCTCGGAAATGGTCGTGCGCCGCGGCGCACTGCCGCTCTGCGATCCCTTGGAGATGGCGTCGATCTTCCGCGCGCAGGCCGCCGCGAGCTCGCGCGTCGGCGCCGGCGCCGCACTGATACCCGCATGAAGGGCCCACACCAGCACCAGCACGCACACGCCTCCCCGTGCCAGGCCGCTCATATCGTTGTCACCACGCGGCCTGAGTCTAGCAACGCCTGCACCTCGCGTGCGGTGGGAAGACTCCCCTGCGCTCCCGTCGCCGCGCAGCTCAGCGCCGCTGCCGCGCAGCCATGTCGCAACGCGTCCGCCGCGTCAGGCCCACCCTGCGCACCGAGCCACGCCGCGATGAATCCGGCCCGAAAGACGTCCCCTGCGCCGGTCGAGTCCACGCACGGCGCCTCAAAGGCCGGCACCGCCACCCACGACCCCGCCGAGCGGCCCCGCGCCCCGCGACGGCCGAGCGTCGCACACACAAGCGCCGCCCCAGGACACGCCTCGGCCAGCGCGGCGAGACCGGCATCCACGCTGCCCAGGCCTACCCTTTTGACGAAACCCTCCGACGTGATCACGACATCCGCCAGCCGCAGCAGATCACCCCCGTCGCCCACGGCCTCGTCGACGTCGACCACCACGCGCACGCCCGCCGCTCGCGCCACCCTTGCAGCGCCAACCGCAGCCACGAGGTCCGTGCCGTCCACCAGCAACACACGAGATGCGCTGAGGGCGGCCCCCGGCAGCGTGGTCACGGGAAGATTGAGGGCCGGGTCCCGGTGCTCGATCACGCTGCGGGTCCCTCGCGCGCGATCCACCAGAATGACGGCGCTCCGGGTCGTTGCGCCCCGCACACGCGGTGACGCGGAGACATCCACACCGTCCGAGCGCAGCGCGTCATGCAGCAGGAGGCCGTCCGCGTCGTCGCCGACCGACCCAGCGAAGGCCGCGCGCCATCCCAGACGGGCTACCGCGCGAATCGCCGTCGCGATCTGGCCCCCGGGCTGCCGCGCCTGTTCCAGTGCCCGCATCTTGCCGTCGGGCTCGGGAAACCGCTCCATCGTCAGCAGGAGGTCAACACTCGACTCTCCGAGCCCGATCACGTCATAGGTGCGGGATTGCGTGGACAGCGGGGGCAGCACGAGTTGATTTTCGCTCTTTATTCGCGTAGAGTCCAACCGTTCTCGGGAGGACGACGTGCAACCACTCACCAAGCGCCAGCGGGAAATCCTGGACTACCTGAATGACTTCATCCAGCAGCATGGCTACGCGCCCAGTCTGGAGGAAATCGGCCGCCGCTTCCACCTATCCTCTCTGGCGACGGTGCACAAGCACCTGACGAACCTCCAGGACAAGGGCTTCATCCGTCGTGCGTGGAACCGGAGCCGGTCCGTTGAGGTCATCCCGGCCCGGAGCGCCTCGCGCGCCGTCGAACTCCCCCTCCTTGGGTTTGTCGCCGCCGGCACCCCGATTGAGGCGATTGCCTCGGAGGACACGATCGCCGTACCGGAGGCCCTGGCCGGGAAGCGCGACAGCTACGTGCTCCGCGTCCGGGGCAATTCGATGATCGACGAGCAGATCTGTGACGGCGACTTCGTGATCATCGAGGATCGCCGAACGGCGCTCGACGGTGAAACAGTGGTGGCACTCATGGGGGGCTCTGACGTCACGTTGAAGAAGCTCTACCGCGAGAAGGACCGTATACGGCTTCAGCCCGCCAACCCAACGATGGAGCCGATCTATGTGGCGCCGGACCAGGTACAGGTGCAGGGCGTCGTCGTCGGCGTGATGCGGAAATACTGACGCCGGATACAATGCCGGCCTATGGCCGACGACACCCGTTCCCCTATCAACTTCACCATCGTTCCCGACGAGCAGCCCGGGGAGCCGCGCATCTACGCGAACTTCTGCTCCATCGCCCACACCCCCTTCGACTTCACACTGACCTTCTGTGAGGTGATGCCGCTTTCCGAGGCGGCCGTCCGCAGCGCCGAATCTGACCATGTGGTGAAGGCTCCGGTGCGCGCCAGAGTGGCCGTCCCCGTCCAGTTCGTGCCCAGCCTCATTACCGCCCTGCAGGAACACATGCGCGTCTTCTCCGAATCGCATCCCAGCGTCCAGCAGGGGCCGGTCCACTGACCCGCGTCACCGTGGGGGCTCCGCGTACCACCCCGGGTTTTACGCCGAAGGCGGCGATGGCTGTCATCGATGCTCTGTCCCGGCAGCATCCAAACGCCGATACCGAGTTGTCCTTCCGCACACCATTCGAACTCCTGGTGGCGACGATGCTGTCGGCGCAGTCAACCGACGTTCGGGTCAACGGCGTCACGCCAGCCCTCTTCGCCCGCTATCCCGACGCCGCGGCGCTTGCCACCGCCACGCCCGACGACCTCGAGCCGATCATCCACGCCACGGGCTTCTTCCGGCAGAAGGCGCGGTCTCTCATCGGCATGTCGCAGCAACTCGTGGACCAGCATGCTGGCCAGGTGCCTGCCAGCCTGGATGCGCTGACGGCTCTGCCTGGTGTGGGCCGCAAAACGGCCAACGTCGTGCTCGGGCACGCCCTTGGGGTCCCGGGGTTGCCGGTCGATCGCCACGTCCTGCGCGTGGCGAATCGCATCGGTCTGGCACACAGTGATGACCCGGTCAAGGTCGAGGAGGCGCTCTGCGCCCTACTGCCAGCCACGCATTGGGTCCTGGCCTCGGACGCCCAGATCCTGCATGGCCGGCGCATCTGCCGGCCGGCACCGCTCTGCGACCGCTGCGCCGTGCGAGAGCAGTGCGCCTATTTCCGAACCCTCGGTCCTGTTGCTCCACGCCGTGACCCACGCCGAGTTCGCACGGCTCGCTGAGGAGGCGGTGGCGCTCATCCCTGCCCGGTTCCGCCGGGCGATGACGAACCTCGCCGTCGTCATCGAGGACCATCCCTCAGCGTCTCTCCTCGAGGAGATGGAGGTCGAGCCCCCCGACTCGCTCTATGGGCTCTACAGCGGCACTCCCCTGCCCGAGCGCCACTGGGACGATGGCAACCGGCTACCCGACCACATCACGCTCTTCCAACAGCCCATCGAGGAGGATGCCGCCGACGCCGACGACGTGCGCATCATCATCGCGGAGACCCTCCTCCATGAGGTCGGTCACTATTTCGGGATGAGCGAAGAGGAGATCGAGGAGGTCGAGACCCGCTTCTGGCACGCCCGCGAGGGCGGCCCGGAGGACGCCTGATGCTCAGGAAGCGATTCGGACAACACTTCCTCGAGCCGGCCTGGGTGGCGAAACTGGTCGCAGTGGTCAATCCACGTCCCGATGACACCATCCTCGAAATCGGCCCGGGTGGCGGCGCGCTCACCCTTGCGCTGGCACCGCATGTGGGGCGGCTCATCGCGGTCGAGATTGACCGGGACCTCGCGGACGATCTCGAACCGCGCCTCCCCACGAACGTGACGCTGATTCGCGGCGACATTCTGCAACTCGACCTGGCGACGGTGTGCGTGGAGACGGGCACGACCGCCATCCGGGTTGTCGGGAACCTCCCGTACAACATCTCCTCACCGATCCTGTTTCGTCTCCTCGCGGCCCATGACGCCGGGCGCCGCATTGCCGATGCCACACTCATGCTGCAGCGGGAGGTGGCCGACCGGCTGGCGGCCCCTCCCGGGTCGCATGACTACGGCGTGCTCTCCTTGCAGGCTGCACTGACCGCCGACGTGGAACTGGCGCTCGAACTGCCCCCGGGCGCGTTCCGGCCGCCGCCGAAGGTCCGATCGGCCGTCGTGCGGATGCACTTTCACGCCGCCCGCCCGCCCGTGGACGACGCCGGACGATTCACCGAGGTCGTCCGCGGAGTGTTTACTCAGCGCCGCAAGACGCTGCTGAATGCGCTTCGCCATGCGACGGGGCTCGAGGCCGAAGAGGCCCGAGCCGCAATCGTGGGGGTGGGCCTCGACCCCCAGATTCGACCGGAGCAGGTGGGCATCGACACGTTCGTCCGGCTCGTCAATTCCCTGCCCAATTCCGCCTGAGCCCTGTGCTATATTTCTCCGGAAGTTATTGAGCCCGCCAGAGTTTTGGGCCTGACGCGACGTCATCACCCCCGGTGAGGTCCGCGGCCCGCCAGGCGTCCCAGCCGCCTGATTTCGGTTACGGCACGTCCACGGGAGGAGTCCGCCCGGACTCACGGCGTGTGCTGTCGTAACGGATCGCGCGCTGGATTCATGACCGATCAGGGACAGAACGCTCCACCCGCCGACACGCTCGAAGTCGTCGCGCTCGGTGGCGTGGGCGAATTCGGCATGAACATGATGGCGGTGTCGTACGCCGACACGACAATCGTGATCGATGCCGGTGTGATGTTCCCGGACCCCGACCAGCCGGGGGTGGACCTCATCGTGCCGGACCTGACGTGGCTGCGCGAGCGCCGCGGCCGGGTCAAGGCGCTGGTCCTCACCCACGGCCACGAAGACCACATCGGGGGTGTCCCCTATGTCCTGCCCCTCGTGGACGGTCCCGTCTACGGCACGCCTCTGACGCTCGCCCTGGTCGAGCCGAAGCTTGAGGAACACGGTCTCTCGGATGAGTCCGGTCGACTGATGCCTGTCCGGCCACGCGACGTGGTGACCGTCGGGCCGTTCAGCATCGAGTTCCTCCGCGTCACGCACAGCATGCCGGATTGCGTTGCGCTGGCGATTCATACGCCCGTCGGCACCATCATCCACACCGGCGACTTCAAGATCGACCAGACGCCACTCGACGGCGAGGCCTGCGACCTGCAACGGTTTGCCGAACTGGGCGCAAAGGGCGTGTTGGCGATGTTCGGCGACAGCACCAACGTCGACAGGCCCGGCTTCACCGGATCCGAACGCGTCGTGCTCGGCGCATTCGAGGAACTCTTCGCCACTGCGCCCGGGCGGCTCGTCGTCGCGTTGTTCTCGTCCAGCCTCCACCGGATGCAGTTATTGGTCGACCTGGCCGTGCAGTTCGATCGCAAGGTGGCCTTCATCGGCCGCAGCCTCGTGCAGAACAGCGAGATTGCCCAGCGCCTGGGCCGACTACGCATCCCGGCCGGCGTGCAGATACGAGACGTGGATCTGGCGAGTTTTGCTGCGGAGGACGTGCTCTGTCTCGCGACCGGCTCCCAGGGGGAACCGCGCGCGGCGCTCTCACGCATGGCGGTCAGCGACCACCGCTACGTCACGATCGAACCCGACGACACGGTGGTCTTCTCCGCACGGTCCATTCCGGGCAATGAGAAGGCCATCGCGCGCGTCATGAACCACCTCGCGCGACGCGGCGCGTCCATCGTCGATAGCGCCCGGCGGATCCACGTCTCCGGGCATGGCAGCGAGGAAGAGCTCAAGCTCCTGCTCTCGCTCGTCCGGCCCCGGTTCTTCGTACCGGTGCACGGGGAGTATCGCCAGCTCAGCCGGCATGGCGAGGTGGCATCACAGGTTCTTGCCGGCGGTCCGGACCGTCACGACGTCATCCTCGCGGAGAACGGCAATGTGCTCCACTTCACGGCAACCACGGGCCGCATTGCCGGCCACGCGCCGGTGGGCCGTGTGCTGATCGACGTGACGCGTCTGGGCGAGGTCAACGATGAAGTCCTGCGCGACCGTCGTCATCTCAGTGGGGACGGCGTCGTGGTGGCGGTCGTCGGACTCAATCGACAGACCGGCCAACTCGTCGGCCCCCCGGAGTTGCTCTCCCGGGGCATGGTCATCGAACCGGACGCTGAGTCCAGGCTCTTCGCGGACGCGGGGCAGGCCGTCGCCGATGCGATTACTGCCACCAGTGCCGAGCAGCGCGCCGACCAAGGACTGATGACCGAGATCGTACGGGATGAGCTGAGGCGATTCTTCAAGAAGCGGACAGGCCGCCGGCCCCTGGTGCTCCCGGCCTTGCTGGAGATCTAAATGGCGCGAACCGACACATCCCTCTCGCGGAGGTTCAGCGAAGTCATCGGCGTTGCCCTCTTCATGGCGGCGCTGATCTGGATGATCGCGTTGGTGAGCTACGACCCCTCGGACCCCGTGTGGTTCTTCACAACGGACACGAGCCACGCGCCCGCCAACTTCATTGGCCGCGTCGGCGCGTTCGGATCGGAACTCTCGTTCCAGGCGCTTGGCTACGCCGCCTTTCTGGTGCCGCTCCTCATCGGGCTGGTCGGCTGGAACTACTTCTGGTGTGTGACTGTTGACGCGATCTACACCAAGGCCCTCGGCGTCACGATGCTCGTGTCCTCGATGAGTGGACTCCTGAGCCTGGCCTTCGGCAGCACCGAGCAGGCAGGCAAGACCTTTCACGCGGGCGGCTCGTTCGGGGCCTTTCTGTCCGGCACCATCGCCGAATACATGAACCGCACCGGGGCCGGCCTGGTCTTCGTGACGTTCATCCTGCTTGCCGTCGTGCTGGCGACGCAGGTCTCCCTGGGCCGACTGTTCTCCCAGGCGTCTGAGCACGGTCGGGCCGCCTCCTCCGTCGGCGTAGGCCAGTTGCGCGCCTGGTGGGAGCGACTCATCGAGGCACGGGCACGACGCCGCGCGATGCGGGCGGTCGATCCGACACCCACCGACGTGCCGGTTCAGACGAAGAAGCGTCGTGTCGCGGCTGTCGACAGCGACGCGAGTGACGCCGGCGGGACCGCCACAATCGTGGCCCATCCCTCCTCAGCCATGGCCGTGCGCCCCGCGCCCGCCGTCGTCAAGCGACAGGCGTCGCTCCCGATTCCCGCGCCCGATGCACCAAAGCCGGCTCCGCGAAAGCAGGGCGCGTTCACGCTGCCGCCCATCACGCTCCTCGACGCCCCGAAGGCGGAACAGGCCGTCGACGAACGGCATTTGCGGGAGCGCGGGATCCAGCTCGAAGAGAAGTGCCGTGAGTTCGCCGTCGAAGGACAAGTCGTGCAGATTCACCCAGGTCCGGTGGTCACGACCTATGAGTTCAAGCCAGAGGCCGGCGTCAAGTACGCCAGGATCACCAGCCTCGCCGACGACCTCTGTCTTGCGATGGAAGCCGAGTCCGTGTTGATTGACCGGCTCCCGGGTAAGGCGACTGTCGGCGTCCAGATCCCGAATCCGAACCGCCAGGCCATCTCTCTCCGGGAGATGTTGGAATCCCCCGCCTACGTCAACTCGGAGTCCAAGCTCACGCTGGTCCTCGGCAAGACCATTCACGGCGAGCCGTATGTGACGGACCTCGCGAAAATGCCGCACCTACTGATTGCCGGTTCGACAGGAACCGGCAAATCCGTCGGCCTCAACGCGATGCTGACGAGCCTGCTCTACCGCGCCACGCCGGATGAAGTGCGCCTCATCATGATCGACCCCAAGCGTCTCGAGCTCGGGATGTATGAGGAGATTCCGCACCTCCTGACGCCGGTCGTCGTCGATCCCAAAAAGGCCGCCAATGCGCTGCGCTGGGCCGTGCGAGAGATGGAGGAGCGGTACAAGACGCTCGCGGCGGAAGGGGTCCGAAACATCGAGCAGTACAACCGCAACATTCGGAATCAGCGCGAGAGCCCGGATGCGCCCGTCGGCGACGACGCGCCAAAGACGCTGCCGTTTATTGTGGTGGTCATCGACGAGCTCGCCGACCTGATGATGGTGGCCAGCAACGAAGTTGAGGAGTCCATTGCCCGGCTCGCGCAGATGGCGCGCGCTGTCGGCATCCACCTCATTCTCGCCACGCAACGTCCCTCCGTGGACGTCATTACCGGCCTAATCAAGGCCAATCTGCCGTCCCGGTTGTCCTTCCGTGTGTCTTCGAAGATCGACTCGCGCACCATTCTCGATGCGAACGGCGCCGAGCAGCTCCTGGGCAAGGGCGACATGCTCTTCATGCCGCCCGCCTCCTCGCGGGCCATCCGGCTCCACGGGCCCTATATTTCGGAACAGGAGAGCGCGCGGCTCGCCAGCTTCCTGCGGAAGCAGGGTTCGCCCACCTTCAACGACGCCATCACGGCCGATGATGAAAAGACCGGCCCTGGCGGGATCGAGTACGAGAAGGATGACCTCTACGACGATGCCGCCCGCATTGTCGTGTCGAGTGGCCAGGCCTCAATCTCCTTTCTCCAGCGCAAGCTACGGATCGGCTTCAGCCGGGCCGCGCGCCTGGTCGACATGATGGAGGCGGAAGGCATCGTCTCCTCGGGCACGGGCGGTAAGGCCCGCGACGTACTGGTGGACGCGGGGTACTTCGAGGAGGTGGATGCGCAGCTCCGCTAACTGGCGGACCGCGGCGCTGTCCCTGGTCGTGCTGCTGCCGGCCGCGCCGGCCGTGCCGCAGTCGAACGCCTCGTCCAAGGCCACCGTGACGGCCGTCCGGCGGGAGTCGCTTCCCGAGGTCGTGCGCGTCACCGTGGAACTTGACCGCGAGGTCGCGTTTCACGATGAGCGCATCGATGGGCCTCCCCGCGTCTTTCTCGATCTGACGAACGCCATGGCCGCCCCCGCCCTGCGCGACCGCTCCTTCAGCTTCGGGGGCGATGTTGTCCGGCACGTCCGACTGGGTCGTCCAGCTCCAAGCCTCACGCGCGTCGTGCTCGACCTCGACGGGGCGGCCCGCTACAGCGTCTATCCTCTCTACCAGCCGTTTCGTCTCGTCATTGATGTCGAACGCGCGGCCACGATTCCGGCTCCCCCGGCGACCCGGGTCGCCCCCGGGCTACGCATCGCCGCGGTGCCCGCGCCTCTTCCAGCGCGGCCCGCGTTCCCCGTTCGAGAACTCACCCGGGGTGTCACGGGGCCTCGGCCTACGCCTGGCGCCTCCTGGCAGCCCGATCTGCTGCCCGCACGCGCCATCGCCGTGGCTGTCGCCAGTTCCACGCAGGTCGCGCGCCAACCAGCCTCCATCGCGGCGCGTGTCGGGCCTCCGCCGGTCTCCCCGGCCGCCAATGCCAACGGGGGCTACTCGCTCTCGCGGCAACTTGGACTGGGCATTTCCCGCGTGGTCATCGATCCAGGCCACGGCGGTCACGACCCTGGCGCCCAGGTCAAGGGACTCAACGAGGCAGACCTTGTGCTCGACATTGCCGTGCGGCTTGAGAAGCTGCTGAAGGCCCAGCCAGGCGTCGAGGTAATGCTGACCCGCCGTACGAATGTCTACATCCCCCTGGAGGAGCGGACGGCGATTGCCAACCGGGACGGCGCGGATCTTTTTCTCTCCATCCACGCCAATGCCAGCGAAAATTCCAAAGCCCGCGGGCTCGAAACCTACTACCTGAATTTCGCGCCGAACCCAGAGGCCGAGCGGATCGCCGCTCGCGAGAACGCCGGCTCCGCCCGGACGATGCACGCGCTGCCGGACATCGTCAAGGCGATCGCCCTCAACAACAAGATTGATGAATCACGGGACTTCGCCGGGCAGGTACAGACGTCGCTGGTGGACCGACTCCGTCGGTCGAACCGGAATACCCGTGACCTTGGCGTGAAGCAGGCGCCCTTCATGGTCCTCATCGGCGCCACCATGCCCAGTGTTCTGGCGGAGGTGTCGTTCATCACCAACGACGACGAGGGGCCGTTGCTCAAGACCGTCGAATACCGGCAGCACATCGCCGACGCCCTGTTGCAGGGCATCCTCCGCTATCAGCGCGGGCTGAAGTCGACCCAGCGTCTCGCCGCCCAATAACGCGCTACGTCCGGGTGGAGACGAGCCCTTCCCGGACCGCCAGCATCGCCAGTTCCAGACGGCTCGTCACACCCATCTTGCTGAAGATGCTGGTGAGGTGATGCTTCACGGTCTGTTGACTGATGCCGAACCGCCCGGCGATCTCCCGATTCGAAAGACCGCCGCCAATGGCCTCGACCACTTCATGCTCACGCGGCGTCAATCCATAGGGGCGCTCCGTGCTGGCGGCCACGCGCTGCATCACGCCACCGAGATCCGCCCCGGCTTCCACACCGATGACGTACTCACCCGCCATCACCCGGCGAATGCCGTCGATGAGATACTGCGTCGCGCGTTCCTTCAGCACCACGCCAGAGACCCCCAGCTGCGTGGCCTTCAGAATATCCCGCGGCTGAATAGCGGCGGTCAGCAGCACAACTTTCGTGTGACCGCCCAGCAGCCCCTGCAGCGCCTCCAGGCCGCCTCGACGTGGCATCGCCACGTCCAGCAGGAGGATGTCAGGCTCCTGGTCACGCACCAGCGCCGCCGCCTGGTCTCCGTCGGCGCACTCCCCGACTATCCGGAAACCCGGCTCGCTTTCAAGGAGCCGGCGCAGGCCGTCGCGAAAAATGGGATGGTCGTCGGCAATACCGATCGTGACAGTCGAAGTCTCAGGCATGGGGCAGCATCGGAATCTCAAGTTCGAGTGTGGCGCCGCAGCCTGGCGTTGAGTGCACCACCAGGCCCGCTCCCGCGATCTTCGCACGTTCCTTGATGATGGTTGGCCCTTCCCGCAGCGCATCAAGCTCTGCCGCAGTAAGGCGTCCCTCGAATGGGAAGCCGATGCCGTCATCCGCGATGACCAGCCGGCAATGCCGCTCATCGCAGGTCAGTCGCACGAGCACATTCCGCGCCCGGCTGTGCTTTCGTGCATTGACGAGACCCTCCTGCACGATTCGCACGATCTCGACTCCGGCCTCTGCTGAGAGTCCCGCGGGGCGTCCGACAGCCACGAACCTGGCCGACATGCCACTGTCGCGCCGGAACCGTTCGACGAGGGCCGCCAGCACGTCCGGTAGCTGCTCGCCCGAGTCCAGCTCAATCGGGCGCAGGGTCAGCATCAGCTCGCGGATGCCCTGAATCTCGTCGCGAATCATGCGCTGAATCTCTGCCAGTTCCACATCCACGCGTGGCCGATCGTTGCCGGCGCGGATGAGCGCCGCGACGCGCATCTCAATGCCAAAGAGCGCCTGGATGGCGCCGTCGTGGAGCTCCCGCGCCACACGCGCACGTTCCGCGGCCCCGGCTCGCAGGTGGAGCCGTCGCATCAGCAAGACGCTCGTCACGGCTGGCGTGACATGTTCCACCAGCGCCTCTAGAAAATGCAGCGCGTGCTCACGGCTGACCTCTGGCCTGGCGTCCCAGATCAACACGCGGGCCAGCCACTCACCGGAGACACCCATGTTGCAGGCCTTCACCGACGACCAGGCACGGCCGGCTCCGAAGGTCGGCGGCAGGTGCAGCGCCAACCGGCGCAAGCGCCAACTGCTCGCATCCGTCCCGCGCGCCATCCCGTCCTCTCGCGCCGACAGCTGCCAGGCTCGCCCACCATCTGGAAACAGCCAGGCGTGCTCGTCCTCAGGCGATAGCGGAATGGCCTCGGTTGCCGGGTCGGGAGCACTCGCGTCCACTCGACATCGGACGGTCCGCCCGCCCTCGAGATCCTTCAACACGATATCAACCGCGTCGGCGTGAAACGCCTGCCGCACGATTCGACCGATGGAACCCATCGCCGCACCGAGGTCGATATCAAGTCGCATGCGCCGTGCCGCGTCGGCGATCGTCTGCATCTCGGTGCGGTAGCGTCGCTGCTCCTCGGCCAGGTAGCCGAGCAGAAACCCCGTCAGCACGAAGTAGACACCACGCAGGATCGTGCGATTGAGATCCGCCTGCAGGGCTGTCCGCCAGGTGGTTTCCCAGGGGGCGACGACGGCCACCGCGACCTCGCCAAGCAGAAAGGCAATCCCTGCGGCTGCCGTCGCCACGGTTTCGCGGAATCCCCAGCGATACGCCGCCGCCAACAGCGCGAACAGGAAGAACAGTGCCAGCGGGCTGACGGCTCCCTCGCTGAACACGGTCAGCAGGGCGATCCACACCATGTCGACCAGATGGATCGTCAGCGCCTGCGACGGGGGCACCTGGCTTGCCCCGCGCAACAGCACGAGAAGTCCGGCGGCGTAGAACGCATAGCCGCCGAGCAGCGCGTAGATGATGCGGATGAAGGCTGGCGGGTCGGTCGGGTCGATATAGACGGCGAGAAGGCCGGCAAGTGTCAGGAACAGACGTCCAACTCCGAGCACGCTCTCGAAACGAACGCTGGGCGAGGTGGACGCCGCGTCGTCGGGCGACGTCTCGGAGCTCACCCCGTCGGCCTCCGACTGCGGACCATCTTGAGGCCTACAACCACGAGCCCGATCAGGAGTCCAACGGTGACCGCCGCGATCATGATCGTGCCGGTCAGCCCCACGGCGCCAAGCACGACCTCGCCCATGCCGACTTCACGAGTGATCGGCGGCTGCTTGATGACGTCGATGACGATCGCGCCGGACTCCTGCATCATCAGCGGCCGGCCCACTCACCAGCCGCGCGGGCCAACTCAACAAGGGTACGGACCGCTGCGCCAGTCGCGCCCTTCGGCTGGTAGGGCTTCGCCTCTTCGGCCCAGGCCGGCCCGGCGATATCCAGGTGCGCCCACGGCAGGTCGCCCGCGAACTCCTTGATGAAAAGTGCCGCAGTGATGGCGCCACCATAGCGCCCGCCAGTATTGGAGAAATCCGCGATGTCGCTGCGGAACAGTTCCCGGTAATCCTCGAACACCGGCATCGACCAGGTGCGTTCTCCGGCCCGTTCACTGGCCGCGAGCACGGTCGCGCCCCATGACTCTGGCGCGGCGAACAGGCCCGTCGTCGTCTTGCCCAGCGCGATCATGCAGGCGCCCGTCAGCGTCGCCACGTCGACCAGATGGGTCGCGCCGAGGCGGCGCGCGTACCAGAGACCGTCACCGAGTACGAGCCGCCCCTCGGCATCCGTGTTGAGGACCTCGACAGTCTTCCCCGCTGCCGAGGTGAGGACGTCTCCTGGCTTCATGGCATTTCCGCCGGGAAGGTTCTCCGTTGCCGGGACGATGCCGAGGACGCGCACGGGGAGATTGAGCCTGGCAATGGCGCACATCGCGCCGATGACCGCGGCGCCGCCGGCCATGTCCCCCTTCATCTTGTCCATGTTCTCGGCCGGCTTGATCGAGATGCCACCGGAATCGAACGTAATCCCTTTGCCGATGAAGGCGAGGACCGGACCCGCCGTCACCCCTGCGGGTTCGTGTCGCAGCACGATCACGCGAGGCGGTTCCTTGCTGCCGCGGGCCACGCCCTGGAGCAAGCCCATACCCAGACGGCCGATCGCGTCATCATCGAGGACCTCAATCGGCAGGCTGGCCGCGCCGGCCAGCGCCGTGGCGCGCTCGGCCAGTTCCCGTGGCGTCAGGATATTGCCGGGCTCGTTGACCAGTTCCCGTGCTTGGTTGGTGAACTCCCCCACGACCGAGCCCACCGCAACCGCCTGCCGTGCGGCCGCTGTATCCGCCGTCTGCATCACAAGCTCGCTGACCCAGGACTGCGCAGGGCCCTCGCTCTTCCGGGCCGCGCCGTCGTAATTGGCGAGATACACGCCTTCGACAAGGGACTCGACCACGGAGGCGACCTGGTCACTGGGACAGGGGCGACAGAGCACCCCCACGCGCGGGAGGCGGCGGGAGCGGGCTGCCAGCGCCCCAACGGTCGCCACGCGCCGCGCCTGGGCCCCCGTCCACGCAGCCCGCGCCCCGGCACCGACCGCGATGAGGTACCGGGCGCCCCAGGCACGCAGCGGACATGCCAGTACTTCGAAAGCCTTGCCCTTGAACTCGGCGCGCGTGCGCGCCGCGCTCAGCTCGCCGCCGGTCGCCTCATCGAGCCCCGGCAGATCGACGAAGGCGTCCTCTTCGAAGACGGGGACAATCCAGGCGTCCACCTGGCCGTTCTCTGGCCGTCCCCCATCAATGCGCACCACCACAGGCTGATGAACGCTCGGCATCCCTGCTCCTTGCTACAATCCGGTCATCCTGCTCCGGATATTCACATGACTCACACGCTGGTCCGCTCGACCACCTGGACACTGGCCGTCCTGCTCACCCTCCTCGTCTCGGGGGGCGCGAGTGGCGCGGCGGACGACAAAAGCAAAAGAGTGAGTTTATCACTCAAGGTCACACCCTCCATGGCCGTGGCCCCTGCCCGCGTGCGGGCATCGGTCGAGATCAAGGGCGGGGCCGAGGACAACCCCGAGCTCTACTGCCCACAACTGGAATGGGTCTGGGGCGACGACACCACGTCGGAATCCTCAGCGGATTGCGAGCCCTACGAGGCGGGCCGCAGCGTCATCACCCGCCGCTACGGCGCGGAGCACACCTACCGCGCGGGCGGCACCTACAAACTGACACTGCGCCTGAAGCAGAAGGGGCGCGTGAACGCGTTCACCTCCGCCAACGTGCAGATCCAGAGCGCCCTGGGCGAACAGTGACGGCGACGACCGACCAGCACCGACCGGCCGACCTCATCGCGACCGAGGTCCGCGCCCGCATTCGCGAGCGGCTCCGCGTCGAGCTCCGGCGTCACGGCGCCTCCGAGGCGCTGGACGACCCCCGCGTACTCGACGCCGTCGAGGCCGTGCTGCGTCGAGCGGCCGACCACCACCCCGGCGGCCTCCTGTTCGCCGAGGTCCTCGGCGAACCGTCCACGTGGCGTCTTGAGACGGCGCTTCGAACACAGTCGCATCGCGGCGGCGTCCTCGGGCCCCTTCTGGTCTGGTTGAAGATCCGCACCGTGCTACCCGTCGTCCGCTGGCTCTTCGAGTTCAGTCGAGACAACTTCGCGCGGCAGCAACGGGTGAACGAGGCCCTCTTTGCCGCCGTGCAAGAGCTCGCCATCGAAAATACGCGGCTCAACGCTGAACTCCAGCGCCTTGCCGGCCGGTGAAGCTCGCCCTCGTCGTTCAACGCTACGGCGCCGACATCGCAGGCGGCTCTGAAGCGCTCTGCCGGGAATACGCAGAGCGGTTGTCCGCACACCACGACGTCACGGTTCTCACCTCCTGCGCCCGCGACTACCTCACCTGGGCCAATGCGGTCCCGGCCGGCGTGACACAGGAGCGCGGTGTCACAGTCAGACGCTTTCCCGTCCTGCGCGAACGCCAGGCCGGGCGGTTTCGTGATCTGAGCGACGCCGTCTTCGGACCTGATCCGGTGTCTCCGGACCTCGAGGACGAGTGGTTTCGCGAGAATGGTCCCCAGGTCCCGGCACTGGTCGAGCATCTCCGCGCCGAGGGTTCGCGGTACGACCGGGTACTCTTCTTCACGTTCCGCTACTACCCGTCCTACTTCGGATTGCCGCACGTGGCGAATCGGGCGATTCTCGTCCCGACTGCCGAGGAGGATCCCGCCATCCGGCTCGGTCAACTCGAGGCGCTGTTTTCACGTCCGGCCGGTTATCTGTTCATGACGCCTGAGGAACAGACGCTCGTGGAAACGAGTGCGGGGCGAGCCCTTCCGGTCACGGCCGTCAGTGGCATCGGCATCGAACCAGCAGGGACGACGCCTGATCGGGCACCGCTTGACGCCCTCGGACTCCCCGAGCAGTACGTGCTCTGCCTTGGACGCGTCGACCGGAACAAAGGCGCGCATACGCTCGCCGCACTCTTCCTGGAACACCTCGCGCAGGGTGGTCAGCCCACGACGCTCGTCTTCGCCGGTCCAGGGGCCGAGCCCTTGCCGACTGACAGCCGGATCAGGAGTCTTGGCTTCGTCTCAGCCGAGGTTCGCGATGCGCTCTTCGCGCACGCGACACTGCTTGCCGTCCCCTCGCGTTTTGAGAGCCTCAGCATCGCGCTCCTCGAGGGGTGGAATCGCGGCGTGCCCGCGCTCGTCAACGGTCAGTGCCGCGTCCTTGCGGGCCAGGTACACCGCGCCGGCGGTGGTCTCGCCTACCGGTCTCCGCTCGAGTTCTCGGAATCGTTGTCCTACCTGCTAACCCACGAGGCGGAGGCCCATACCCTCGGGGCGGCAGGTCGGGACTACGTCGACCGGGAGTATCGCTGGCCGGTCGTCATGGCGCGCGTCGAGTCGGTCCTGAGCCGTTCCCGCCGTACCTAAGCGGCCGACCGCAGCCTCGGCAGTGACCAGACCCTAGCGCCTCCTCACGAGACGCCCCATGCTGCGCGCCACCCGGTGAGGGCGAGCACGCCAGCATGGGGCTCTTCGGCGCCGGGCCCCGATCACGCAGCGCCGTCAGGCCTTCGGCACCTCAACGACCATCGCGATGCCCTGCCCGCCGCCAATGCACAGCGCTGCGACACCCTTTCCGCCGCCCTGCGCGCGAAGCGCATAGATGAGCGTGGTCAGCACGCGCGCGCCGCTGGCACCAATGGGATGACCGAGAGCGATGGCCCCGCCACGCACGTTGACGCGCGCCGCGTCCGCCTTCAGTTCACGCGCCACCGCCAGTGACTGCGAGGCAAACGCCTCATTGAGCTCGAACAGATCGATGTCCGCCATCGTGAGGCCCGCGCGCTCAAGGGCCTTGCGGACCGCCGGCACCGGACCGATACCCATGACCTTCGGCTCAACACCCACCGTGGCAAACGACAGGATGCGCGCCAGTGGCGCGCGACCGAGCGCAGAGGCCTTCGCCGCGGAGGCCACGATCAGCGCCGCGGCGCCATCGTTGATGCCCGAGGCGTTTCCCGCGGTGACCGAACCCTCCTTCGTAAACGCAGGTCGCAGCGCCGCCAGCTTGTCCGCGGTCGTCCCCGCGCGCGGGAACTCATCCTTCGAGAAGACGACGGGGTCGCCCTTGCGCTGGGGAATCGTGACCGGGATGATCTCGTCTGCAAAGAGTCCGCCTTCGACGGCGGCCACGGCACGCCGCTGACTCTCGGCGGAGAAGGCGTCCTGGTCCTCGCGGCTAATGTTCCAGCGCTTCGCGACTTCCTCGGCCGTGATGCCCATGTGGCACTGCTCCAGCGCGCAGGTCAGCCCCTCGCCGACCATGATGTCGACGGCTTCGGCATTCCCCATCCGGTAGCCCCAGCGTGCGCCCTTCAGGATGTACGGCGCGTTGGTCATCGACTCGGTACCACCGGCGACGACAACCTCGGAATACCCAAGATGCGTCGCCTCGGCCGCGTGCGCAACGGCCTGAAGGCCTGAACCGCAGACGCGATTGATCGTCTCGGCCGGCACCTCCTGCGGCAGACCCGCCTTGAGGGACACCTGACGCGCGACATTCATGCCGTTACCGGCCTGCAGCACGCAGCCCAGGATCACATCGCCCACGTCACTGCCCTGCACGGCCGCGCGCGAGAGCGCCTCGCGGACCACGATCGCACCCAGGTCCACGGCGGACAGGTCCTTCAGCGATCCACCGAATGATCCGATGGGGGTGCGGACGGCGCTCAGAATGACAGCAGGCTCGTACTTCGACATCGTGACTCCTCTGGGAACAGGTCTAACTGGTTCGATCCTTCATCAACGCCGCCCGCCAACGGGCAGCCTCTTCAAACGTGGCCTCAAGCGCCTGGCCGTCGTCGAGCCCCTGGCGGAGATGCGTCAGACGCGCGATCAGCGCGTCCAGCACCCGGCCGAGCTGCTCAGCGTTTGTCGACGCGATATCGCGCCACACATCGGCAGGGCTCGAGGCGAGCCGCGTCGTATCCACGAGGCCGCGGCCGGCCAGCGCCAGCCCCGCCTCTCCAGCCTCCGCGCCCACCACCGCCATCAGCGCACTTACGGTGAGCTGGGGTAGGTGGCTCAGCGCCGCCAGCAACCGGTCGTGCTCCGACGGGGTCAGCGTCGACACGGCACTCCCCAACCCTTCGGCGAAGGCCGAGAGCTGCTGCACAACCTCGGGCGGGATCGTCGCGTCGGGCGTCAGCAGCCATGGCCGGTTCTGGAAAAGATCCGGCCTCGCGTGTCCGAAGCCGCCCACCGCCGCCCCTGCCATCGGATGCCCGCCGACAAAACGGAGCCCTGCAGGGAGCACGCGCGCGGCCTCAACGATGGCCGCCTTCGTGCTGCTGACGTCCGTCACGATCGCCGGCCCGGCCAGATGCCGCGGCAGCTCCGCGAGGAGACGGACGTTCTCCAAAACCGGCGCGGCGAGAATGACCAGATCCGCGCCCGCGAGAATGGAGAGGTCATCGGCGGCCACATCCACGGCATGGCGGAGCATCGCCTGCTCGAGGACGTCCTTCCGATCCACGGCAATCACCAGCCCCCGTGGCCAGCGGGCGCGGGCCGCGAGCGCAATCGACCCCCCGATGAGCCCGAGACCGACGATCCCGATCCGCTCGAACACCGGATCCGGCGTCAGGTCTCTCGCCTGCACCATCGGCAGGGCCCGGCCCGTCGGGTTCTCAGCCATGCAACCGCCCGGCCTGCCTTAGCGGCGCGTCGCGGGCGGGTCGAGGCAGATGCTCCGGCCAATGGCCGGTGCGATGATCCGCAGCTCCGACAGCAACCGGTCGAACTGCTCCGGGAACATCGACTGCGCCCCGTCCGAGAGCGCCCGGTCGGGATCATTGTGCACCTCGATGATGAGCCCGTCCGCACCGGCGGCCACGGCCGCACGCGCCATCGGCGCGACCATGTCCCGGCGTCCCGCACCGTGACTTGGGTCCGCGATGACAGGCAGGTGGCTCAGCTTCTTCACGACCGGAATCGCGGAGACGTCAAACGTGTTCCGCGTGGCGGTCTCGAAGGTCCGGATGCCGCGCTCGCAGAGCATCACATCCGAGTTGCCGCCGGAGAGGATGTACTCCGCCGACATCAACCACTCCTCGATCGTCGACGACAGCCCGCGCTTGAGCATGACGGGCTTGCGCGTCTTGCCGAGCTCACGCAGCAGCGTGAAGTTCTGCATGTTGCGCGCTCCGACCTGATAGATGTCGCAGTAGCGGCCGATCAGCTCGATCTGACTGACGTCCATCACCTCGGAGATCACCTTCAGGCCGTACTTATCACCCGACTCGCGCAGCATCTGCAGCCCGGCTTCGCCGTGGCCCTGGAAGCTGTACGGGGAACTGCGCGGCTTGAATGCACCCCCGCGCAGAATCTTCGCGCCGGCGCGCTTGACGGCAGCGGCCGTGGCGTCCACCTGTGCGGGGTTCTCGGCAGAGCACGGACCGGCCATCACGATGACCTCGTCTCCGCCGATCTTCACGTCACCGATCGAAATCACGGTGTCGCTCTGTTTGAAGGTCCGGCTCGCGAGCTTGAACGGCTCGCTGATCCGCACCACGTCCTTCACTCCGTCGAGAATCCGGAGCAAATCGGGGTCCACCTTGTGCGCCCCGACCACCCCGAGCACGGTCCGCGTGGCACCCGACGAGCGGTGCACGTCCATCCCGAGCCCGACGATCTTGGCAATAACCGCATCAATCTGGGCTTCACTCGCCCGTTCCTGCATCACCACAACCATGACGTGCCCCTTATGTCTCGTCGCCGTCCGCCGCGCGGCGTTCGGCCCGACGGGATTCATCCATCACCCGTTCAAAAATCCTGACCACCGCATCCGCATTCAGCGGACCGGCAAGGGTCGTGGCGCGTTCCTGCACCAGGCCCAGCACCTGCTTCTCGCGATCGGGCTGATAGACCGGCAGGCCCTGTGCCTGCTTCAGCCGTCCCACTTCCACCGCGCACGCCACCCGCACATTCAGCAGACGCACCAGTTGGTCATCGATCACATCGATGCGCCCCCGGAGTTCCTCGATTGTCAGTCCTTCAGCCACCGCACATACTCCTCGACACGCGCCGGAAGATCCGGCGCCGTCCCGGACTCAGCGATCAGGTTCACCAGGGCGCTGCCGACCACGGCCGCGTCCGCCCACTTTCCCACTTCGTGCACATGCTCCGGCTTCGAGATGCCGAAACCCACTGCAACCGGCAACTGGCTCGCGGCCCGGATCCGGGCCACGATCGCTTCGGCCCCGTCCGCCAGCGTGTCACGGGACCCGGTGACCCCCAGCCGCGAAATCGCGTACAGAAAACCACTACCCAGACTTGAGGCCTGCCGAATCCGACGATCGCTTGTCGTGGGGCTCAGCAGGAAAATTGTATCAATCCCGCGGGATTCGTAGACGGCCCGGCAGTCCCCCGCTTCTTCGAGCGGTAGATCGACCATCAGGACCCCATCCACCCCAGCCGAGGCCGCCCGTTCGGCAAAGGCCTCGACACCCATCCGCAGAATCGGGTTGGCGTAGCTGAAGAGAACCACCGGCGCCCGCAGGCGGCTCCGGACCCCCGCCACCATGGTGAGCACGCCATCGAGCGTCGTGCCCGCGGCCAGCGCCCGTTCCGTCGCCCGCTGGATCACGGGACCATCGGCCAGAGGCTCGGAGAAGGGCACGCCGACTTCGAGCACGTCCGCACCGCCGCGGTCGGCCGCCATGAGGATCTCGGCCGAGTGCTCCAGCGAAGGGTCTCCGGCGGTTACGAACGTCACCAGGCCCGTGCGGCCCTCCGCCTTGAGGCGGGCGAATGCTGCCGCGATACGGCTCATGAGCGCGCCTCCGCGGCCGCTAGCACGGCGGAGACGCTCTGCACGTCCTTGTCGCCCCGCCCAGACAGATTCACCACCATCACGGTCCCCTGCGGCAGTCCTGGGGCGAGCTTCATCGCGTGGGCGATGGCGTGCGACGACTCCAGCGCCGGGATGATGCCTTCCAGCCTCGCGAGCGCCTTGAAGCCGTCGAGCGCCTCCGCGTCACTGACGTGCGCGTACTCGGTCCGGCCGATCTCGCGCAGCCAGGCATGTTCCGGTCCCACGGCTGCATAGTCGAGCCCTGCCGAAATCGAGTGCGTGAGTTCGATGTTCCCGGCCGGGTCCTGCAGCACGAAGGTGCGCGTGCCCTGCAGCACGCCCGTGCTGCCGCCATCGAACCTCGCCGCGTGGCGGCCGGGCTCGATCGCCTCTCCACCGGCCTCAACACCAATTAGGCGCACCGACGCGTCGTCGATGAACCCATCGAAGATGCCGATGGCGTTGCTGCCGCCGCCGACGCACGCCACCACGAGGTCCGGGAGGCGGCCCGCCTGCCGAAGCACCTGCGCGCGCGCCTCGCGACCGATGACGGCCTGAAATTCCCGCACCATCAACGGATAGGGATGCGGTCCCAGCGCCGAGCCGAGCACGTAGAACGTGTCGGTGACGTTGGTGACCCAGTCCCGCATGGCTTCGCTGATGGCGTCCTTCAACGTCCGGCTGCCAGCGGTCACCTTCCGCACGGTCGCGCCAAGCAGTTCCATCCGCACGACGTTGAGCGCCTGCCGCACCATATCGTCGGCGCCCATGTAGACATGACACTCCAGCCCGAGCAGCGCGCAGGCCGTCGCCGTCGCCACGCCGTGCTGGCCCGCCCCGGTCTCCGCGACAATGCGGCGCTTGCCCATCCGCTTCGCCAGCAGCACCTGGCCAAGGGCGTTATTAATCTTGTGCGCGCCTGTGTGGGTCAGGTCCTCGCGCTTCAGGAAGATTCGCGCGTTCCCAACCGATGCCGCAAGCCTCGTCGCCTCGTAGAGCGGCGTGGGCCGACCCACGTAGTGCGCCAGCAGGTCGTCCAGTTCGCGCTGGAACGCTTCCTCGCCGCGCGCCGCGAAATACGCCTCGGTCAGCTCCTCAATCGGCGCGACAAGGGTTTCAGGTACGAAACGGCCTCCGTAGGCCCCGAAGTAGCCCCTGGCATCCGGGTCACGGCGCCCGACGCGTCCTGCTTCACCGGCCATCAGCGGACCTCACCATCTCGAAGAACTCCGTCAACTTTCGCACGCTCTTCACTCCCGGGGCGTCCTCCACCCCTGACGACACATCCAGACCGAAGGGCCGGACCGTCTCGATCGCCTCCCGCACGTTGTCGGGCCGCAGCCCTCCGGCGAGCACGATCGGCCGCCGCGCGGCAACGCGGGCCGCGCCGGCCCAATCCACCGCCTGTCCGGTGCCGCCCCGTTTCACCGGATCGTGGGCATCCAGCAGCAGCAACACCGAGTCGGGCCAGGTCTCCAGCGCCTCGTTCGCACCCTCCAGCGTCACGGCCTTGAGGACCGGCCTGTGGATCCCGGGAAGAGCGACGGGCGATTCATCGCCGTGTAACTGCACGGCCGTCAGCCCGGCAGTCCGCACGACCCGGTCGATCTCCTCCACCGACTGGTTCACGAAGACCCCAACGGCATTGGTCCCATACGGCAAGGCTCCGATGATGGCGCCGGCCTGCTCCGCCGTGACCACCCTCGGACTCTTCGGCCAGAACACGAACCCCAACGCGGTCGCGCCCGCGGTCAGTGCCGCGCGCGCGTCGTCCTCGCGCGTGATGCCGCAGACCTTTACAAACGTCACGCACCCACCATCGCGGCAATGGCCCTGGCCGGGTTGGCGTCGGTCATGAAACGCTCGCCCATCAGGAACGCCCGGTAGCCCAGCGCGGACAGGGCCCGAAGCTCCTCGACGGACGACAGCCCGCTTTCGCTGACGCCGATGGCCGACGCGGGCATGCGCACGGACAAACGCCGCGAGGCCTCCACGTCCACCGCGAGCGTCCGCAGATTCCGGTTATTGACGCCGATCAGCCGGGCCTCTGCGGCCACGGCCCGTTCCAGTTCGGCCTCGTCGTGGACCTCGACGAGCACCGCCAGCCCGAGGGCCCAGGCCTGCGCCTGCAGACGTACCAGTGTGGCCTGATCGAGGGCCGCCACGATGAGCAGAATGGCATCTGCCCCGTTTGCCCGTGCCTCGAGCAGTTGATACCGGTCGATCGTGAAGTCCTTCCGCAGTAACGGCAGGGGCGTGGCTGGCCGGACGGCAGCCAGATGCGCCAACGCTCCATCGAAAAACGAGGGCTCGGTCAGGACCGAGATCGCCGCCGCGCCCCCTTCGGTGTAGGCACGGGCAATAGCCACCGGGTCGTAGTCGGCCGCGAGAATCCCCTTCGACGGCGACCGACGTTTGCACTCGGCAATCACGTTGACGCGTCCGGCGCGCCCGAGCGCCGCCTCGAACAGATCGCCCCGCGGCACCCGCCCCGCCATCGCCCGCGCCTCGAGGGCCGCGTCAGGCTCCTCCTGCCGGCGTGTCTCAATGGTCCGCGCGGTCGCGGCCACAATCGCCTGGAGCAGATCGGGAGTGCCCGCGGTCATGGCCTCACCTCCTGGGACAGGCGCGCCATCTCGGCCAGCGTCCGCCGCGCCGCACCCTCGTGAAGCGCCTGCGACGCGCGCGCCACACCCTCCACCAGCGTGTGGACCGCGCCCGCGACCAGTAGGCCCGCTCCCGCGTTCAGCACCACGACATCGCGCGCCGGTCCTGACTCGCCGTCCAGCACGCGCCGGATCGTCGCCGCGTTCTCGGCCGCATCACCGCCGGCCAGCGACTCCGGAGCAGCCGTCGCCAGTCCGGCGTCCCCTGGATGCAGGAAGAAGCTGTGCACTTCGCCGTCACGCCATTCCGCCACCCGGGTGTGCCCGGTCGTTGAGATCTCGTCGAGCCCGTCCGCGCCGTGCACCACCCAGGCGCGCCGGCTGCCGAGTTGCCCGAGTGCCAGCGCCATCAGCTCTGTCCACTCCGCGCGCGGCACACCCACGATCTGCCTGGTCGCACCAGCCGGATTGGTCAGCGGGCCCAGCATGTTGAAGGCGGTCTTGAGGCCCAGTTCCTTCCGTGTCGCCGCGGCATGCCGCATCGACGGATGGAACGTGGGCGCGAAGAAGAACGCGATACCCGCTTCGTCGAGGCACCTGCCCACCGTGTCCGGTGACGCGTCCACGCGGACACCCAGCGCCTCGAAGACATCCGCGCTGCCGCAGCGGCTTGAGACCGACCGGTTGCCGTGCTTCGCCACCTTCACGCCGCATGCGGCCACGACGACAGCCGCCGCGGACGAGATATTGAACGTGCCGGCGCGATCACCGCCCGTGCCGCAGGTATCAAACACATCACCCGCCGCCCGCAGAACCGGGACGGCCTGGGCGCGCATCGTCCGTGCGAGGCCGACGATCTCCGCCGGGCGCTCCCCCTTCATGGCCAACGCCACGAGGAATCCCGCCAGTTGCGCGGGCACCGCGCGACCGGCCATCACCTCTTCCATCGCAGCCGCCGTCTCCGTCGAGGAGAGGTCCTCGCGGCGCATCAGCTTCTCAATGAGGGGGGCGAGCGTCGACATCAGAGCGCCAGGAAGTTGCGGAGCATCTGCTTGCCGTCCGGCGTCAACACGGACTCCGGATGAAATTGCACGCCGTGCACCGGGAACTGCCGATGCCGCAATCCCATGATGGTGCCGTCGTCCTCGGTCCGGGCCGTGACTTCCAGTTCCGCCGGTAGCCCTTCGTCGGCAACCACCAGCGAGTGATACCGCCCGGCCTCGATCACCGGCGGGAGCCCGGCGAAGACGCTCGTGTTCTGGTGCACGATGCGCGAGGTCTTGCCATGCATCGGCCGGTTGGCGCGCCGCACGATACCTCCGTAGGCCATCCCGATGGCCTGGTGCCCCAGGCACACGCCCAGGATCGGCGTCGTCGCGCCGAGCCGGGTGATGACTTCCAGCGAGACGCCCGCGTCTTCCGGACGGCCGGGGCCGGGCGAGATCAGGATGCGCGCCGGCCGCATGGCCTCGATGTCCGCCACGCTCAATGTGTCGTTCCGGTGTACGGCCAGTTCCTCACCCAGTTCCCCGAGGTACTGCACGAGGTTGTAGGTGAACGAGTCGTAGTTGTCGATGACCAGAATCATGACGCCGCCCTCACAGTCCTGCCTCGGCCAGTTCGAGCGCGCTCAGCACGGCCCGCGCCTTGTCCCGGGTCTCCTGATACTCCGCGGCCGGGTCCGAGTCCGCCACGATGCCCGCGCCCGCCTGCACCCTCGCCAGGCCATGCTCCATCACGACTGTGCGGATGGTGATGCAGCAGTCGAGATTGCCGGCGAAGTCCAGGTACCCGACCGCACCGGCGTAGACCCCACGACGGTCCCGCTCAAGCGTGTTGATGATCTCCATGGCCCGCACCTTGGGAGCGCCGGACACGGTGCCCGCCGGAAAACAGGACGCGAGCGCGTCGAGGCGATCCTTCCCGGCGGCCAGCGTGCCCTCCACCACGGACACGAGGTGCATCACGTGGGAGTACCGCTCGATCGCCATGTATCGGGGCACATGGACGGTGCCGTACTCGCACACCCGTCCCAAATCGTTGCGACCCAGATCAACGAGCATCACGTGCTCGGAACGCTCCTTCTCGCTCGCCAGCAACTCCGTGGCAAGAGCGGCGTCCTCCACCTCTGACTTCCCACGCGGCCGCGTGCCGGCAATCGGGTGCGTCTGCGCTGTTCGCCCTTCCACTCTGACGAGCATCTCGGGTGACGCACCGACGATCGAGCGCCCGCCCATCCGGAGGAAATACATATAGGGCGACGGATTCACGTGCCGGAGCGCACGGTAGACCGTGAACGCGTCGGCCTTGATCGCCGTTTCGAAACGCTGCGAGAGCACAACTTGATAGATGTCCCCGGCGGCGATGTGCTCCTTCGCGGTGCGCACCATCACCTCGTAGTCCACCTGCGACATGTTCGACTGCACGTCGAGCGCCCCGCCATGGGCTGGCGCCTGGTGCGAGAGGCTCCGCTCGAGTTCCCGCTCCACGAAACCGATTCGCGTGCACGCGAAGTCGTACTGCGCCCGAAGGTCATCGCCCGGAGCAATCCGTGCGTTCGCGATGATGAGAATCCGGTGCCGGACGTGATCAAACGCCAGTACCGTCTCAAACAGCATGAAACCGGCATCATCCTCATCGACCGACGGCACCAGAGGCACCGGCTCGAACCACGCGGCGGTGTCGTATCCGAGGTAGCCGACAGCGCCCCCGGTGAAGCGCGGCAGGCCCTTGACGAAGGGGGCCTGATAGCCCGCCATCACCTCGCGCAGCACCTCGAAGAAGGGCCGTTCCGATTCGCTGCGGGTACCGCCCTGCTGAATCAGCGTGCGGCCGCCGCGGGATCTGAGGACCATGAACGGGTCCTTGCCCAGGAACGAGTAGCGCGCCACCTGCTCGCCGCCCTCCACCGACTCGAGCAGAAACGCGTGGTCGGCGTCTTCCGCAATCTTCAGAAACGCGGAGACGGGGGTGAGCAGATCGGCCACGATCTCCTTGCACACCGGTACGAACGTGCCCTGCCGGGCCAGTTCGGCGAATTCCTCGTAGCTTGTCAGTCGCATCACGCGTCCTCGCCGCCAAGTCCCACGGCCCGCCCCATTACGCCCGTCGGAACCCGACGGCCCGTCCACCACAGGCTCTGCTCCTCAGCCTGCGCCACCAGCATCGGCAACCCGTCGAGGGTGTCACACCCCGCCGCCTTCGCCTCGCGCAGCAGGCGCGTCTCCCGAGGCGCGTAGATCAGGTCGTAGACCAGCCGCCCCTCAAAGGGTCCGCCCGGCAAGGGCGATTCCTCGACCGAATGGAGATTCCCCACCGGCGTGCAGTTCACCAGGACATCCCACGAGCCGGGCGCCGGGGGCCAACTCCCCACGGCGGCGCCCAGCCCCTGAGCAACCGCGTCAGCCTGTTCGGGCCGCCGGGCGTGTACCGTCACCGCTGCACCCGCACGGCCGGCACCACGGACGACGGCCCGTGCCGCGCCGCCAGCGCCCATGACCGCCACCCGCGCCCCGGCCAGCGCCCACCCCTGAAGGTGCGCCCGTCGCTCAAGCGGCGCGAGGAACCCTGCCACGTCGGTATTGGTCGCCGCCCAGCCGGCTCCCTCCCGCCGGATGGTGTTCACCGCACCGATCAGCGCGGCGTCGGGATCGACGGCGGTCGCCATCGCCATCACGTCCTGCTTGAACGGAATGGTGACGCTGGCACCGGCCATCGGCAGGCCCTCTGCAAAGGCCAGAAAGTCCTCCGCGTCTGCCGCCTCAATCGGCACATACACCGCATCAATGCCCGCCGCACGGAACGCCGCGTTATGCATCGCCGGCGACAGCGAATGCAGGATCGGGCGCCCCGCAACACCGAAGACAGCGGTCGTCGCCGTCACCTCTCCAAATCGGAACCGCTCGCGCATCTCGGCTGCCGGCATCTGCCCCGGCGCCACGCCCTGGCCCGCATAAGTCCACACCGACCCGAACCGTGCCGCGAGGAGCCGCGTCGGCACGCCTGCCGCCCCCATCCCGATCGCGATGGTCACCCCATCGGCGGTGAGCGGGAGAAACCGCAGCGTCTCGCGCACCCGCGTCACGGTGGCGGCCAGCTTCACGATGCCCGCGCCCGTCGCCCGCATCGCACGATGCCGCGCTTCAAGATCAGAGGGCATCCCCTCGAAGTCATGATGCGAAAGCACAATCCGACGCCCGCCTTCGTGGCGAACCAGGTCGTCCCACCCGGCCTTCCACTCCACGTCGACATAATCCGCGCCGCGGGCGAGCGCCTCGGTCAGGATCCGGCGCCGATCCTCCTCGGACCCATCGAATCGTCCACCCTCCCACGAGGCCCGGCATGTGACCACCACGGGTGTCCGGCGGTCGGCCAACGCACCGGCCACGTCAAGATCCGCAACCCCGTCCAGGCGCAGCTCCACCATGTCCGCCCCGGTCGAGGCGTCACGGGCCGCTCGCAGCTCAGCAAGCGTCGACCCGGTCACGGTTTCACACAGCAACGGGCGTGTCATCCCCTCCTCAATCCCGCCTAAAACAGAAACGCCTCTTCAACCCTGGGGCTGAAGAGGCGCTCGAAACTCGTCGTGGAAATCGACTGGAATCAGACGATGAACCCGCCTCTTAAGCCGCGCACCAGTACCGCCACCAGGAGCTGGTGAAGGCAGGGCGCACCGCAAAAGAGAGCGTGTGTGACATCGCGTGAACTGGGGAGACGTTACCCCACGCCGCGCCGGGGCGTCAACCGGTCGGCTTGCAGTTTGCCGGTATTCTTCCTATAACGGATTCGCGATGCGGCACCTCCGGGGCCTGGCCCTGTTCTGCGCTCTTGCTCTCTGCTGCGGCGCCTCGCTGCCCGCCGCCTCGCGCCTGTTCCCGGTCGACGAGGTCAAGGCTGGCATGACGGCAGAGGGCCGGACCGTCTTTGCCGGCACCCGGCTCGAATCCTTCACGGTCCACATTCTTGGCGTGCTCCGGAATGTGATGGGCCCGCAGCGGACGTTGATTCTGGCGCGCCTTGAGGGTGGGCCGCTGGCCAACACGGGCGTCATCGCAGGCATGAGTGGCAGCCCCGTCTACATCGACGGACGTCTCGTGGGCGCCGTGGCGTATTCCCTCGGTTCGTTCGCGAAGGAGCCGATTGCCGGCATTACTCCCATCGAGGAAATGATCGCGGACGCCGCGCTCGACACGCCCCGCCGACGGCTCGCTGCGGCCCGGGTGCCCCGCGGCGCGGGCATCGACGACCCGCTCACCGATGTGCGCGAGGCCTTCGCCTCCCTCACACCGTTCGCACACTCCCCGTTTGACGCCGAACCGGCGGCCGGCACCCCCGGCTCACTGGCCGCTCTCGGGGCGATGCTGCGGCCCATCGCCACGCCACTCGGCCTCGGCGGATTCTCGGCTTCCACCGTGGCGCCGCTCGAGTCGCTCTTTCATGCCGCCGGATTCCTGCCCGCGATGACCGGCACGGGCGCGGCTCAGACGCCATCCACGTCCACACCCGCCCCGGCACTTCGGCCTGGCGACCCGCTCGGCATCACGATGGTGAGCGGCGACCTCGAGGTCGGTGCCACGGGAACCGTCACCGAGGTCGACGGCTCCACCGTGTATGCGTTCGGGCATCCCTTCTACAACCTGGGCCCCACGGCGTTTCCCATGACCCGCGCGTACGTCCACGCGCTGCTCCCGAGCCTGCAGAACTCGATCAAGATCGCCAGCACCGGCGCCGTCATCGGTACCATCTCCCAGGACCGCGCCACGGCCGTCGCCGGCCGCCTCGGTCCTGGCCCGGCGCTGATCCCGGTGGCGATCAACCTCACCGCCGCCGGCGCCACCCGCAGCTTCCGCATGCAGGTAGCCCACGACCAGCTCTTCACGCCGCTGATGACCTATCTCACGATCGTCGAAACGCTGACCTCGTACCAGCGGCAGATGGGGGCCTCTACCTACACGGTCAATGGACGCGCGGTACTCAAGGGCCGGGGCGAGGTCGTCATCGACGATGTGTTCACAGGGGACCAGGCTCCGATGGGCGCGGGCAACGCGATCATGGGCCCGCTCACCACGCTCCTCCGCAACGTGCACGAGCCCATCGCGATTGACGCGGTCACACTGAACATCACCGCCTCCGAGGAACTCCGGACGGCCATCCTCGACCGGGTCAGCATCGACCGGCCGAGCGTGAAGCCAGGCGAGACGGTGCCGGTGACGCTCCTCGTTCGTACTTATCGTGGCCAGTCGATCAGCCGGACTGTCCCTATCCGGATTCCTCTTCAGGCGAAGGGCTCGGTGTCCATCCTCGTGGCCGACGCCCTGCGCACGGTGCAGGCCGACCCACGCGACACCTCTCCGGCCCAGACGCGCAGTCTGCCGCAGATGCTCGCGGCACTCGCGGAGATCCGGCACGCCAACCGCTTCTACGTCCGCTTCGTGCAACCCGACCAGGGTGCCGTGGTCCGCGGGGAATCGCTCTCCTCCCTTCCCGCATCGGTCATCGCCGTCATGGAGGGCGACCGTCAGGGGGGCAGCTTCCGGGGGGTGGGCGGCACGCTCAGTGGCGACTGGGATGTTCCCTTCGACTACGTCGTCTCCGGGTCCCGCACGCTCACGATTCCTGTCGATTAACGCTTCCGGTGTCACGCATGCGTATCCGCCTTCTCTCCGCACTCATGCTCGCCGCGCTGGCCACGGCCGGCGTCCAGGCCGCCACCCCCGCCGTGTGGCAGGCCTCCGGCGCGGCGGAGTTCCTCAAGGGTGATCTCGAGAATCTGGCGGTCGACGCACACGGGCGGCTCCTGCTGGCGCCGGGCTCTACCGTGCTGCATGACCCGTCAGCTCCCTTCGTGTGGTCGCTCGTCGAGGCCACCGATGGCGCGATCTTCGCGGGCACCGGCAACGACGGCCACGTGCTGAAGGTGGACGCCGCCGGACGCGCCAGCATCCTCTTCGATGCCGAGCAACTGGAAGTGCATGCGCTGGCCGCCGCTCCGGGTGGTGCGCTCTACGTGGGCACATCGCCCGATGGCGCGGTCTACAAGGTGGACACGGCCGGAAAGTCCACGCGGGTGTTCGATCCGCCGGACCGCTACATCTGGAGCCTGGCAGTCAAGGCAGACGGCACCCTCTTTGTCGCCGCGGGCGGCGAGACCGGGCACGTCTACAAGGTGACGTCCTCAGGGTCCTCGTCCACCTTCTACACGGCGAAGGCCACGCACGTCATGTCGCTCGCCTTCGACAGCGCGGCCCGCCTCGTCATCGGCACCGAGTCGCCAGGCCGGGTCATTCAGCTCGACACCACCGGGAAACCATTCGTCTTGATCGATTCGCCACACACCGATATCCATGCGCTGCGCCCGGGACCGGACGGGGTGTTGTATGCCGTCGCCTCAAGCGCCAAGGCCAGCCCGGTCGCCGCCACGCCCAAGATACCGTCCGGCACATCGACGACGAGTGCGCCGACCGCTGGAGGCACGGCGACCGTCACGGTGGAAGTCACTGCCGTTGCCGTGGCCTCCGACGCCGGGAGCAGCTCGGCCGCGCCCGCCGCCTCCGGCGAAGGTAGCGGCGCGATATACCGCATCCAGCCAGACGGACTCTGGGACGTCGTCTGGGAGACCCGCAACGACGTGCCCTACGATGTCGCCGTCGATCAGGACGGGTCGCTGCTTGTCGCCACGGGAAGTCGCGGCCGTCTCTATCGCCTGACGGGCAACCCCGCCGAAGCGACGCTCGTGACCCGTCAGAAGGCCCAGCACCTCACGTCCCTCCTTCGGACGCGAGCCGGCTCGGTCGTCTACGCATCGTCGAACCCGGGCCGCCTCTACCGCCTCGACGCGACACCGGCCCGCAGTGGCACCTACGAGTCGGATGTCCATGACGCGCAATCGGTCTCGACATGGGGCGTGATCCGCTGGCGTGCCGCGGTGCCCCCGGGCACGGGTGTCGCCGTCGCGACGCGCACCGGCAATACCAAAGCCCCCGATGACACCTGGAGTGACTGGTCACCGGCCTACACCACCCCGATGGGCAGCGCCGTCACAAGCCCGAAGGCCAGATACCTGCAATGGCGCGCCACGCTCACAGGCCAGGGCGACGGGCCCGTGCTGTCCTCGGTTGCGGCCAGCTATCTCCCGCGCAACGCCCGGCCGAAGGTCGCGAGCATCACCGTGCACACACCGGGCACGGTGTTCCAGCGCCCGTATCCCTCTGGCGACCCCGACCTGGCCGGCTACGACCTGGAGCCGCCGGCGCGAAAGGTTCTGACAGCGGGCTCCCGGGAGAGCGTACAACTCGGCAAGAAGGTGTACGAGCGCGGCTTGCTCACGCTGCAGTGGCGTGCGGAGGACGACAACGGCGACGATCTGGAATTCGACGTGCTCTACCGGGGCGAGTTCGACACCGCCTGGAAGCCCCTTCGCCAGCATCTGACCGAGGCGCTCACCGTGTGGGACACCGCGTCGGTGCCCGATGGCGCGTATGTCATCCGCATCGTCGCATCGGATGCACCGTCCAACCCGGCCGCCACGGCGCTCTCCGGCGTGCTCGACAGCGCCTTGATCGACGTCGACAACACGCCTCCCGTCGTCGGCGTTCCCGACATCCGCCAGGATGGCACGCGGTTCAGGGTCACCGTAGAAGTACGGGATGCGCAGTCAGCCATCAGAAGCGCGGAGTACACCCTCGACGGCCAGCGATGGCTACCGCTCTATCCGGCCGATGGCCTCGCCGATTCACGAAACGAGCGATTTGAGTTCTCGCTGGAGCGTGACCAGTTGCTGGGCCGGTCGTTGGTGATCCGGGCCGCCGACGCCCTGAACAACACCGGTAGCGCAGGCTCCGCCGTCGTGACGCCGGCGACGCCGCCCCGCTGAGTCGTGCGGCCACCGCACGACGCCGAACCCGAGAACTAGGAGGGCCTCCGCAGGCCCTGGGGACCTGTCCCTGGCAATTCCGGCATCACCGTGCCGCGGACGGTTGTGCGCGCGACCACCCAGACCACGTTGACCGCCACGGTTTCTCCGAAAGCTTGAGCCGGGGCGAAACGGAGACGCGACATCGCCCGCGCCACCGACTCTTCGGACTGCTCGCTCGGCCCCTGTACCGCATAACCATGCCGCTGATCGGGCCGTCTGGTATCGCCCAGCACGGCGTAGTCCGTCAGCTTGCCCTGTCGCGTGACCGTGCCCGCAATCGCATAGACCGCGTCATCCTCGGGCAGGTCGACCAGTTCCGGGGCATCGTCCGCGTAGGTCGGAATCGCCAACCGCGGCGGCAGCATCCGGGCATCCAGCAGGAGCGGGTTCAGGTCCGAACCCGGGCTGCCGAGCGCCCGCATGACGCCGGCCAGCGAGTGCGCGGTCTGCACCTCCAGGCCCACCACCAGCGCGGCCGTCAGCAGGGCACAGAGCACCACGCCACAGGTGGCACCGACCACCGCGTAGGTGACCCGGTAGTCATCGAAGGCCTGGCGGAGCCGCACCGCCCATGACCACTCCTGCTCCGCGTGCACCCGAGACGACACCTGCGAGACGACGGCGTCCAGATTCACGTCGGGCACGAACATCCCATACTCGCGCAGACGGCCCCCCATCGATTGAAGATCCTCGACGTAGGCTGCGCAGGCCTGGCAGACTCGCAGGTGCCCCTGCACCAACACTTCGGTCTCCACGGCCAACTCGCCATCTGCGTATTCACCGAGCAGGGGCCGCGCGACCTCGCATCCAACCATCGGCGTCATGGCCGTAGCCCCAGCAGTTCGGCCCGCAACGCCTGCCGCGCGCGCGTCAGCCTCGACTTCACGGTGCCAACGGCAATCCCCAGCGAGAAGGCGATCTCGTCATAGCGCAGGCCATCCACCTCGCGCAGAATCATCGCCGTGCGTTGATCAAACGGCAGCCGATTCAGCGCCGCCCAGAGCCGTGCAGCAGTTTCCTTGGACGCGAGCACGCCGTCGGGGAGCCGGCCATGGCACGGAAGGTCGCCCGACTCGGCCACATGCTGATCCAGCGACACCTGATCCGCGCGCCGCCGCCGGAGCCATCCTCGATGGCGATTCCGTGCCTGATTCACGACGATCCGGTAGATCCAGGTGCGGAGGGCGGACTCACCCCGAAACGATCCCAAGGTACGGAAGACCCGGAGGAACACCTCCTGGGAGAGGTCCTGTGCCTCTTCCTGGTTGCCGAGCAGGTGAAACGCCAAGCCGAACACCATCCGCTGATGCGCGCTCACCAACTCCGCGCACGCGGCCTCGTCCCCGCTGGTGCACCGGGCAATCAGCGCGGCCTCGGCTGGCGCCGCCGTGTCCCATGTTGCTGAATCCAACTCGTTCACGCCTGCTCCTCCGGAGGCCATACCCGTGCCGGTGCTGCGAGTGTACTCCTGCCGCGTATTCGGGTTGGACACCGGCGTACCGTTGGAGTTCCCCAGGCTCCGTGTCCACGGCCCTGCGGTAGCATTCGGACAGGATGCGCCGGAGCACCGCCGTCACCGCCGTCGTGGCCGCCGTCGTGGCTGGCCTCATCCTCGTGTGGAACACGATCGGACAGGACCGCGCGTTCAGGGCGCTGCTCCGACAGGGCGAGGCCGCCCTCGCCTCGGGTGATACCTCCGCCGCCGCGGCGGCCTTTAGCGGCGCCCTCGCCATCCAGCCGGACTCGACCGTCGCGCGCCTCAAGCGCGGAGACACGTACCACCGCCGAGGCGAACTGCAGGCCGCGCTCGCCGACCTGACGGCCGCTGCGGCGCTGGACCCGTCCGCTCCCAGGGTGCAGGAATTGCTTGGCGATGTGCACCTGGACCTGGGCCAGCCCTCACGGGCGGTCGACGCGTACCGCGCTTGTCTGGCCCTTGATGAACGGGCCCCACTGGTCCTCATCAAACTGTCTGGCGCCGAACTGACCGACGGCCAGACCGCCCACGCGCTGGCCTCGGCCCGCAAAGCCCTGACTCTCGACGCCCGCCTGGCGGAAGCGCACTACCTGGAGGGCGTCGCCCTCCGCCCCACCGACCCGGCGCAGGCGGCCCGGGCACTCGAGCAGGCCATCGCGCTCAAGCCGGCTCTGATTCCCGCCCGTGAACAACTTGCCGCCGTCCTGCTCGCAATCGGGCGGGTCAAAGAGGGCGCCGAAGCACTGGATGCCATCGCCGCGCTGGAGCCGGGCAACCCCGGGCGCGCCGCTGCGGTGGTCGTCGCCTATTCCGCCGCCGGCAAGTACGACTCGGCCATGAGGCGGTTGGAACGCGCGGAGGAGCAGTTCCCCGGAGAGGTGCTCCTGACGGCCGCGCACGGTCAGGTCCTACTCGACCGTGCCGAGGCAGAACAGGATCGGCAGCTCCGAGCGGACGCCGAAGCCACGCTGGCTCCCCTGGCGGCCCGCGACCATCCTGCGTCAGCCGTCCTGGCCGCCATGGGCCGCGCGAGACTTCTGGCGGGTGATGCCAGGGGCGCGGTCACGTGGCTTGAGCGTGCGACCGCCGAACTGCCAGTGGACCCCGCCGCGCTGCGCCTCCTTGCTCGCGCCGCCTCGGACGCGGGTGACGAGCATCACGCCATGGTCGCGCTCATCCGCCACGAGGCGCTTGACCCTGGCAGCGCGTGGGCCGTCGCCCACACCCGGCGCATCCTCGCGGCCGCGCTGAAGCTCGGCGATCTGCAGACGGCTGATACGTGGGCCGCCCGCGCCGAACGGACCGCGCCGGATGACGATGAGGTAGCCGCGCTGGTTGACGCGGTCCGCAGACGGACCGGCCAGAACGTGCACCCGCCTGCCGCCTCCGGCCCCTCCGCCGCGAAACCGGCACGCGAGTCCTGACCGTTAATTCGCCTGCGGCGTTGTGTGCGGGTCGAGCCGGTCGCGCAGGCCGTCTCCCAGGAAGTTGAAGCCAAGCACCAGCAGCGCAATCGCCACCCCCGGAAAAAGCGTCAGGTGCGGCGCGTCGAGCAGGTGCACGCGGCCGTTGTTCAGCATCGTGCCCCAGGACGGCGAGGGCGGCTGCACCCCGAGTCCGAGAAAACTGAGCGACGCCTCTGAAAGAATCGCCGCGCCCATCCCGAGCGTCGCCTGCACGCTGACAGCCGGCAGCGCACTCGGCAGGATGTGCCGGAGCAGAATCCGCGGTGTCGATGCCCCCAGCGCGCGTGCGGCCTGCACGTAGTCCCACTCCCGCGCCCGGAGGACATGCCCGCGCACCAGCCGCGCGTAGCCCACCCAGCCAATCAGCGAGAGCGCCAGCACCACATGCGCGAGGCTCGGACCGAGCACGGCCACGAGGGCGATCGCGAGCAGCAGTCCAGGAAAAGCGAGCAGCACGTCGATCACCCGGCTGATCGCATCATCCACGATACCGCCCGCATACCCGGCAATCGCGCCGAGGGTGACCCCAACCGTCACCGACACCGACACCACGACCATGCCCACCAGCAGCGACACGCGGGCACCCGCAAGCAGCCTGGCGAGGATGTCGCGCCCGAGCTCGTCAAGGCCGAAGGGATGACTCCACGACGGCCCCGCCAGCCTGAGCGGCAGCTCCTGAGCGACCGGATCCAGCGGGAGCACCATCGGGCCAAGGAGCCCCGCGACCAGCACGACACCCACGAGCCAGACCCCGAGTCGCGTCATCGCTGGTTACTCATAGCGGATCCGTGGGTCGAGTGTGCCGTAGACGAGGTCGGTCACCAGGTTCACAGTCACATACGTCACGGCGATGAACAGGATGCACCCCTGCACCATCGGATAGTCACGGAAGCCGATGGACTGAATCAGAAGCCGCCCGATCCCGGGCCACGCGAACACCGTCTCTGTGACGACGGTGCCGGTGAGAACCGCGCCGAACTGCAACCCGAGGAGCGTCACCACGGGAATCAGGCTATTGCGCAGCGCATGGCGAACGACGACGCGGGCCGGCGACGCACCCTTGGCGCGCACCGCCTGCACGTAGGGCTGCGACAGCTCCTCGAGCAGCGTGGCCCTCGTCATGCGCGCCAGCACGGCCGCCAGCGCCGCCCCGAGCGACAGCGCCGGCAGGACCAGATGCGCCCAGCTGCCCCGCCCTGACACCGGCAACCAGCCCAGCTCCACCGAAAAGAAGAACGCCAGGAGCGGTCCCAGCCAGAACCCGGGGACGGAAACACCGGCAAGCGCCGCCACCATCGCGGCGTGGTCGATCCACGAGCCGCGCCGCACCGCCGCCACAACCCCGAGGGGAATCGCGATGACCACCGCGAGCGCGACCGCGGCGAGCGCCAGTTCCGCCGTCGCCGGCAGACGCTCGGCAATCGAGCTGACGACCGACTGCCCCGTGCGAAGCGATCGGCCGAGGTCACCGTGCGCCACGCCGCGCATGAACCGGACGTACTGCGTGGTGAGCGGCGCATCAAGCCCGAGCCGGTGCCGCAGTTCCTCCACGTCCTTCGGTGCGGCCGTCTCCCCCAACATCGCCTGCACCGGGTCTCCGGGGATGAAGTGAATCAGGGCGAAGACGAGCGTCAGCACCCCGATGAGCACCGGAATCGTGAGCAGAAGCCGTCGCGCGAGATAGCGCATGACGCCGTCATTCTATCGACTCCGGCGTCACCAGCCGTCGACAACGGCGAGAGTGCATCCCCCACCCGCGCCCGGTGGGCACTCACCGCGCGCCCGTTCGCGCCAGCACCTTGCGCAGACCCTGCCGGGAGAGGCCCAGCGCCCGTGCCGTTGCCGCCCGCGAGTCGCCATGACGGGCCAACGCCGTCTGCACGTACTCCCGCTCGAAGCGTCCACGCGCCTCGGTCAGGGGCTCCACGTCCGGCTGGGGGCTTGGCACCCAGCCCTCAGGCAGCAGCGCGAGGCCAATGGAGCCAGTCGCCGGCGCACGGATGGCGAGCCGGACCAGCGCGTGCTGAAGCTCGCGGACATTCCCCGGCCAGTGGTAACTCGCCAGCGCAGCCAGGACCGACGGCGAGATGGCGGCGCGGGTGCCGACCTGCGCTGCCAGAGCGGGCCAGTATGTCGAGACCAGCAGGGGGATATCGCCGGGCCGATCGCGCAGCGGGGGCACCCGGATGCGTATGGCGGCCAGCCGATAGACCAGGTCCGGGCGAAAGCGACCGACGGCGACTTCATCATCGAGAAGTCGGTTGCAGGCCGAGACCACGCGAAGGTCCACCGCCCTTCCCTGGACCTCGCCGACACGGCGGACCTCCTGTTCCTGAAGCGTTCGCAGGAGCCGTGCCTGCGCGCGCGGCGAGAGGTCGGCGACTTCGTCGAGAAAGAGCGTGCCGCCCGAGGCTTCCTCAATCAACCCGGCCCGGCTGGCCACGGCACCCGTGAATGCCCCACGCGCATGGCCGAACAGTTCCGCGTCGACCAGTTCGTCAGCCAGCGCGGCGCAGTTCACATCCCGGAAGGGCTTATCCGCCCGGGGACTGAGCGTGTGTAGCCCGCGGGCCACCAACTCCTTGCCGCTGCCGCTCTCCCCCTCGATCAGCACCGGAAAGGGCGTCCGCGCCGCACGGATGATCTCCGCCCGGAGCGCCCTCATCACGAGGCTCTCACCCACCAGTCCGGGCACCGTTGCGTGGGGAGCAGGCTCCGGCCGCCTGATGCTGGGCAGCCGGCCTCCCGTGCGTCCATCCCCGTCCGTATCCTCCCCGCGCACCGCGTCACGCCACCCGACTGGCGACCGTGCCGCCACACGACGCACCCGGACTCGCAGGATGCCTGCCTCGGGCGCGACCAACCGAGCGGTCGCGTCCCTCCAGGCGGCCAACGCACGCAACCGGGCCCAGGGCAGATGCGCGCTGTCGGCACGGCGCAGTGACTCCGCTGCGGCAGACGCCACCAACGGGGCGTCCCCCGTCGCGGCCGCCAGGCGCAACTGCGCAAGAGCGACCTCGACCGCGACGGTGGGATCAACCGTCGCGACACGGCGCAACGCCGCCAGTGCGCTGCCCGCACGGAACACCTCGCCGTGCGCGAGGCTCCACTCGACCCGCACGGCCCACGCCGCCACCAGCAACGGCGCGAAGGGGCTCCCCTCCGGGCACGTCCACGCCTCGTCGCCCGGCGCCGGCGTTCCTGCGGTCACGCCGCTCCTCAGGCCGCACGCAGTGGACACCGCCCACGCGGCCGCGGCGCTCGGGCCCTCCGGGTCGCGTCCCGCATTGAGACTCGCCGCGCCGGCCACACCGTGGGCTCGCGCATAGTCGCCGGCGTCTGCCGCCGCCCAGGCCCGCCACAACCGGGCGCAGGTGATGAGGCCCGGCTCGCGCACATGCTCGAGTACCGCCTCCGCGCTGTCGCAGGCCTGAATAGCGGTGGCCGTCTCCCCGCGCTCGAGTTGTAGCCGCGCCAGCATCACCCACGCACGCGCGGCCGCCGGCCCATCGCCTCGCCGCTCCAATGCGCCCGCGGCCGCGCGCGCCATGCGGAGCCCTTGCGCATGGCGGCCGCGCCGTGCCGACGCCCAGGCCTCGTCGATCAGCCGTCGCCAACGGCCGCTCACACGCACGCCCTCGCCATCCCGCTCCAGTTCCCAGGGCTGCTCGCGCCGCGCCCCTCGCCGCTCCCCCATTGGACCTCCAGTGCTCCGCTGCGCCTGACCTGCTTCACTGCAAGCCGGGCGACCGGCTGCAACTCGTTGATTCAACAGGTGCGCTGCACCGAGGGCTCGCGATTCTTCATATACAATCGAACACCAATGCTGCGATTTCTCACGGCCGGCGAGTCGCACGGCCAGGCCCTGGTCGCAACCCTCGACGGATGCCCGGCGGGGCTCGCACTCTCGCCCGACGCCATCACCCGCCAGCTCACGCGCCGTCAGGGCGGCTATGGCCGCGGCCGGCGCATGGCGATCGAAACTGACCGCGCCGAGTGGATCTCCGGCGTGCGGCACGGTGTCACCACGGGTGCCCCGATTGCGCTCATCGTCCGCAACAAGGACTGGGTGAACTGGCAGCAGACGATGTTCGTCGAGCCTTCCATGCCCGACGGTGCGACCGGCGTCGTGAAACCCGCCGTGACCCGGCCACGCCCCGGCCACGCGGATCTTGCCGGCGCCGTGAAATACGGCCACGAGGACATCCGCGACGTGCTCGAACGCGCCAGTGCGCGCGAGACCACGATGCGTGTCGCGATCGGCAGCGTCGCGCGGCAGCTCCTGGAGCGGTTTGGCATACGCATCGCGAGCCACGTCACCACCATCGGCGACGTCTCGATTGCGCCGGACCGTCTCGTCTCCTTCGCCGAGGCCGACGCGCTCCCCGATGACGGCCCCCTGCACTGCGTGGACGCGGCCGCGGAGACGCGCATGAAGACGGCCATCGACGTCGCGGGCAAGGCCGGCGACACGCTGGGCGGCGCCTTCGAAGTGATCGTGACCGGCGTCCCCGTGGGTCTCGGGTCCTACGTCCAGTGGGATCGCAAGCTGGACGGCAAGCTCGCACAGGCCGTCATGAGCATCCACGCCATCAAGGCCGTCGGCCTGGGAATCGGTCCCGAGGTCGCCGTGCGACCCGGTTCAGGCGTGCACGACGAAATCCTCAAGGCCACCGCCGAGGGCGTCCTTCCGGTGCGGCGGCCGACCAACCGCGCCGGCGGACTCGAAGGCGGCGTGACCAATGGCGAGGATCTGCGCATCACCGGCTACATGAAGCCGATTTCGACGCTGATGACGCCGCTCCGTTCCGTCGACCTCAACACCCTCACCGAGGAGCCCGCGGCCATCGAACGCAGCGACGTCTGTGCGGTGCCGGCCGCCGCGGTGGTGGCCGAAGCGATGGTGGCGCTGGTCATCGCCGACGCGCTCCTGGAGAAGTTCGGCGCCGATTCGGTCGAGGAGATCGCGCGCAACCTCGCGGCCACGTCGACCGCGGTGGCCGGGCGGTTCCACCGCACCGCGCCGTCCGCCTGACGTGATCCGTCCGATCCTCCGCTACGGCGCCGGAGTCCTGCACACACCCGCCGGCCCGGTCGACGCCATCACGCCGGAAGTGCTCTCCCTCGTCGACGACATGATCGCGACGATGTACGCCGCGCCGGGCATCGGTCTGGCCGCCACGCAGATCGGGGTGCCGCTCCGCATCTTCGTGGTGGATCTGTCGGTGGGCCGCACGACCACGGACCTGATGGTGTTCATCAACCCCGCGTGGGTCGAGCGCGACGGGATGCAGCTCGAGGAAGAAGGCTGCCTCAGCGTCCCCGGCTTCAATGCCACCGTCGCACGACCGGCCCGTGCCATCGTGCGCGGCCTCGACCGTGACGGCACAAGCCGCGAGGTCGAAGGCACGGGTCTGCTCGCCCGCGCGTTCCAGCACGAGATGGACCACCTGGACGGACAGGTCTTCGTGGACCGGCTGCGGGGTCTGCAGAAGGATCTGATCACGCGCAAGATCCGGAAGCTCACGAAAGCCGGCCAGTGGTGACGCCGCTCCGCGTCGTCTTCTTCGGCACCCCGCAGTTCGCCGTGCCGACGCTGGAGCGCCTCGCCGGTTCCTCCCACACGGTCGTTGGCGTGGTCACGCAGCCAGACCGTCCATCGGGCCGCGGGCACCAGACCGCACCGACTCCCGTGAAGGCCGCGGCGCTTGCGCGCGGCATCCCGGTGTTCCAGCCGGCGACGCTCAAGGACCCGGCCATCGAACCCGCGCTGCGCGACCTGGCGCCCGACCTGGGCGTTGTGGCGGCTTACGGCCGCATCATTCCACTCCGCCTCATCACGTTGCCACGGCTGGGCATGATCAACGTCCATGCGTCGCTCCTCCCCCGCTATCGTGGGGCGGCCCCGGTGCACCGGGCTGTGATCAACGGCGATGCGGAGACAGGCGTCACGATCATGCGCGTCGTCCAGGCGCTCGACGCCGGCGCCATGTTCGCCACGGTCACGCGGGCCATCGGGCCCGAGGACACCAGCGACGTGGTCGAGCGCGACCTCTCACAGCTCGGTGCCGACCTGCTGGTGCAGGTGGCCGACCAGCTCGCCGCTGGAAGCGCCACCGAAGTCGAACAGGACGCCACGGCCTCCACCTACGCGGAACGCCTGACGAAGGAAGAGGGCCGCGTGGACTGGAGCCTGCCCGCCGACGCTCTCCGGAACCGGGTGCGCGGTCTCTATCCGTGGCCGCATGCCTACACGTTTCTGGACGGCGCGCGCCTCATCCTGCTCCACGCGCGCACGGGGCCGCAGACCGACGCCGCTCCCGGCGCCGTCATCCAGGCCGATGCGGACGGCATTCTCGTCGCAGCCGGCGCCGGCACGTCTCTTCGCATTGACCGCCTCCAGCCCGAGGGCAAACGGGCCATGGACGCGCGCGCCTTCCTCGCGGGCCGTCCGATCACGGCTGGCACGGCGCTGGGCGCATGATCGCCCCAGCCCGGAGCGCCGCGTACCGCGCCCTGCGCGCCATCGCGACCGGCACGCGTGATCTGCCCTCGGCCTGCGCCGCCGAGGACGGCGCGCTCTCCGATTCCCGCGACCGCGCCCTCATGCGCGAGATTGTGACCGGCACTGAACGGTGGAAGCGCCGCCTCGATTACCTGCTGGGCGTCGTCGCTGGCCGCGAGCTCTCACGCCTCGATCCCGAGGTGCTCACGCTGCTTGAGCTCTCGGCGTATCAGCTCCTGCACCTGACCCGCGTCCCGGCCTCCGCCATCGTTGACGACGCCGTCTCGCTCACGCGCGCCGTGCGAAAGACCTCCGCCGCCGGGTTCGTCAACGGCGTCCTGCGCACGCTCTCCCGCCAGCGCAATCAGCTGCCGGTCCCGGCCAGACCAGCCCCCGACGCGCCCCCGGCCGAACTGGTCTCCTGGCTCGGGATCACCTACGCCCATCCAGACTGGCTCGTCGCCCGCTGGCTCGCGCGCCTCGGGGCATCCGCCACCGAAGAGTGCCTTCGCTTCAATACCGCTGTGCCCCTGCCCACGCTGCGCCTGAACACGCTTGCAGGGCCAGCCGTCGCGACACTGGCGGCACTGACCGATGCCGACGTCGCCCTTCAGCCCGCGCGCTGGGCCGCCGGTGCGTACGTGGTGGAATCCGGCGACCCCCAGCCGGTCATCGCCGCCGGACTGGCGATCCTGCAAGACGAGGCTTCGCAACTCGTCGCCGCACTCGTAGACGCGCGTGCCGGGGAGCGCGTTCTCGATGCCTGCGCCGCCCCCGGCGGAAAGACCACCGCCATTGCAGCCCGGATGCACGACGAAGGGCTCATCGTGGCCTGCGACATCCGCCCACGGCGCATGCGCATCCTCTCCGATACGGTTCGCGCCTCTCGCGCACACAACATTCGACTAGTGCAGGTCGGCGGCCGGGAGGCCATGCCCGTGGGGCCAGTCTTCGACTGGGTGCTGGTGGACGCCCCGTGCTCAGGGCTCGGCACGGTGCGGCGCGATCCGGATATCAAATGGCGACGGACCGAGGCGGACCTGGCCACGTTCGCGGTGACCCAGTTGGACATCCTCACGCGCGCCGCTGAGGCGGTCCGCATCGGGGGGCGACTCGTCTACGCAACCTGTTCCAGTGAGCCGGAAGAAAACGATGCGGTGGTTGCCAGCTTTCTCGCCGCCCACCCGGACTTCTCACGCGTCAATCTGACGACGGATCGCCCCGAGGCACTCCCGCCCGATCTCATCGATGCCGATGGGGTCCTACGGACCTCCCCGCATCAGCACGGCCTCGAAGCCTTCTTCGCTGCCGTGCTCCGCAGGCGCTAGTTCTTCTTCGTCGCCGTGAAGGCGCCAGCCGGGCCGGTGCCGGTCATGGTGGTGCCGCTGACCTTGACCTGGAATTTCCCGCCGCCGGCGCTAAAGGCAAAATCCTCGCCGCGCAGACGTCCGTCGGTAATCTGCGCCCCGCCGAGCGTCCCATTGGCGAACTGGAAGTGCTGCGTCAGCGTCAACTCGCCCTGCGGCGTCTGCCACACACCCTGCACCTTGGCCGGCACGATCCAAAGGAGCGCCGTGCACCAGCTCGTGCAGTTCCCTCCAGCGTTCTGCTGCTCGTCCGCCTCCCAGTCTTCCATGTCAAACGTGTTGGCCACCACGCGGGTGCCCGGTTTGAGCTCGAGGATCGTCGGGCGCAGGCGCATGTTGATGGAGGGCAGCAGGAACATGGTGATCACGTCCGCCTTGCTGAGATCCGTCTCGAACAGATCCGCCTTCATGAAGGTCGCCCGGTCGGCCATGCCGGCTGCCTGGGCATTCTTCTTCGAGAGCTCGACCATCTGCGGCTCGTACTCGATGCCCATGGCCCGTGCGCCACGCTTGGCCGCCGTGATCACGGTGATGCCATCACCGGAACCAAGGTCCATCAGGAAATCCTTCGGCGTCAGCTTCGCCATGTCGAGCATGCGGTCCACGAGTGCCTGCGGCGACGGTACCCACACCACGTCCTTGCCCGACTGGCCGACACGCGGCTCAAACGGCGAGGGCGCGGTGGCTGCGGCGGCGGGCTTCCCAGACGGTTTCGGCGCAGGCTTGGTCTGCGCGATGCTGAACGACGAGGCCGTAACGAGCAACGTGGCGACAAGCGCCGCCCGGGTCATGTGTGTGCGCATGGGGGCTGATTCTAGTAGGAAACCCGCGTGGTACGATGCCCGCACATGCCCATCGCGAGAGGACTCTGGAGCGCCGGACGCATCCTCGTGCTTCTGGCCGCGTTGGGCGTCACCTTCACGGCCAGCGCCGTGCTCGGACTGCGTGTCGCCCTGCGTTCGCGTGAAGTCGCCGTCCCGGACCTCATTGGCCAGTCCGTGTCGGCCGCGACCGGGCGCCTCGCAGCAGAAGGGCTGACCCTCCGGGTGGACGCGAGCCGTCGTGAGCATCCCACCGTCGCGCCCGACCGCATCGCCGCGCAGGACCCGGTCCCCGGCGAGAGCACGCGCCGCCCCCGCGCGGTGCGCGTCTGGCTCAAGACACCGGCGCGCGCCAACCTCATTCCGGACCTCATCGGGAGCACCGACCGCACGGCACGCATCCGCGTGGACCAGGCCGGTCTCCGGCTCGACCCACTGAGCTTCGTTGCGGACGACCATCCGGCTGGCGCCGTGGTGGCGCAGTGGCCACCTGCCGGCACCCCGGGTGAGGTTGTGCGCCTGATCGTCAGTACGGGGCCGGAGGCCTACCCGGTGTTGCTCCCCGACCTGGTCGGCCTTGACGCCACCCGTGTCACCGACGCCCTCAAGGCCGCGGGCCTCCGCGTCTCGCTCACGGCGCGCCGGCGGGCGCCAGGCCTGCCCACAGGGCTCATCGCCGTACAGGTCCCGGCGGCTGGCTCACCGGTGGGCGCAACCGATACCATCACGCTCGAGGTCTATCGATGAACGCATCCCTCTCCACGACGGCTGTCCAGATTGCGCCGTCAGTCCTCTCGGCTGACTTCGCGCATCTCGGCCGCGATGTTGCCGCCGTGGAACGCGGCGGCGCAGACCTGATTCACGTCGATGTGATGGACGGCCACTTCGTCCCGAACATCACGATTGGTGTGCCGGTTGTGAAGTCGCTCGCCTCGGTCGCGACTCGCCCGCTCGATGTGCACCTCATGATCGAGCAACCGGACCGCTTCATCGACGACTTCGCCAGGGCCGGGGCCGCGATGATCTCCGTGCACGTTGAGACCGTGCCGCATCTCCAGCGGACACTGGCGCTCATCCGCTCCACTGGCGCCCTGGCCGGCGCCGTGCTCACGCCCTCCACGCCAGCCATCGCTCTTGAGGACGTCCTGGACGACCTCGACTTCGTGCTGGTCATGTCCGTGAACCCCGGCTTCAGCGGACAGTCCTTCATTCCGAACAGCCTGGACAAGCTACGCCGCGTCGCGGACCTCCTCGCACGCTCGAGACGCCCCATCCCCATCGAGATTGATGGCGGCGTCGTCCTGGACAACATCGGCCAGGTGGTCGAGGCAGGCGCCCGCATCATCGTCGCGGGCAACGCCGTCTATGGCGCCCCCGACCCGGCAGCCGCCGTCGCGGCGCTGCGGGCCGCTGGCACGGTGGCCCTTCCGCGGTGAGCACGCTGTCCCCGGGCACGCTCGTCCGGCGCACCTCGGTGCGCGTCCGCTATGCCGAGACGGACAAGATGGGGGTCGTCTACCACGCGAACTACTTTGTATGGTTCGAGGTCGGCCGGACCGACTGGCTCCGCCAGGCCGGCTGGAGCTACCGGGAACTGGAAGCCGAGGGGGTGTCGCTCCCCGTCATCGAGGCCCATTGCGAATACCGCCAGCCGGCACGGTACGATGACGAGTTGGACATCCGGACCCGGGGGACGCTCCTCTCCCCGGTTCGAGTCCGTTTTGACTACGAGATCGTCTTACCGTCTATGAGCCTGGCCGTCGCCGGGCATACGGTTCACTGTGCACTGGATACGTCGGGCCGGCCGTGTCGCCTGCCGGAGCGGGTCCGTGCCATGCTGATAGCTACGCCATGACCAAGCGCCCGCTCGCTCCCGTCCTCGCCTGCCTCGCCCTCGTCGCACTCTCCGCGACGGGGCTCACGACTGCCGCCTGCGGCAAGAAGAAGAACATCATTCCGCAAGGCATCGAGGAGGCCGACAAGTACCTGTTCCAGCGCGGCAACGAGGAAGCCAAAGACAAGAGCTGGTCGAAGGCCCGCACCTACTACCAGCGCCTCGTCGACGGGTACCCCCAGAGCCCGTATCGCCCCGACGCCAAGCTCGGCGTGGCCGATACGTACCTGGGCGAGAACAGCACCGAATCGCTCGTGCTGGCGGTCAACGAGTACCGCGAGTTTCTCAGCTTCTACCCAACGCATCCCAGGGCCGACTACGCCCAATACAAGATCGCGATGAGCCACTTCGGGAAGATGCGCACCGCCGAGCGGGATCAGACCGAAACTCGGGAGGCCATCAAGGAGTTTGACCTCTTCTTCGAGCGGTATCCCACCTCACCGATGGCAGCCGAAGTGCGCACCAACGCCCGCGCGGCAAAGGACCGCCTCACGCAGGCCTCCGTCAATGTGGGCATCTTCTATTTCAAGGCCCGCCGGTGGTACCCCGGTGCCATCCAGCGCTTCCGCGAGGTGCTGGCCGCGGACCCGGATTTCACTGGCCGCGACACGGTCTACTACTACATGGCCGAGTCGCTGCTCCGATCCAACAAGAAGGCCGAGGCGGTCCCGTATCTGGATCGCTTATTGAAGGAGTATCCGAACAGCCCGCTGGTGCCTGAGGCCAGGAAGTCGTTCGATCTCGCCCAGGCCCCCGCGACGCCCAAGTAACTCCGGCCCGGCCGGAAGGAGCCGTGTCATGCGTCGTCTCGTTTGCACATTCGGAATTGTCATTGCCGTGACAGGCCTGCCAGCCGCACAGCACGCCCCGGCTCCCAGACCTTCTGGTCTGGACCCTGACCAGGTCTCCCTGATGTGCGCGCCCTCACCCGCTGACGTTCCCGAACGCGCCTCCGCCCTGAAGCCCCTCCGCATCTCCGGTGGCCAGGCCCCCGTCGTGCGCCTAGCCTATGCCCCCGGTGACCTGGTGACCATCAACGCCGGCGAGCGGCAGGGCGTCACGGTCGGCCAGGAGTTCTACACGCGGCGTCCTGTGCCCGCCCCCACGAAGAAGCGCCCGGCGAGCCGCAATGTCGTCCACACGACCGGATGGCTCACCGTCTACGCCGTGGACGAAGACCTCTCGCTCGCCACCATTACCCACGCCTGCACCACGATCACCCCTGGCGACGAACTCGCTCCGCTGCAGGTGCCGGCCGTGCCGGCTCGTGACGTTCGGGATCTTGAGCCGAAGCGCGGTGATTACGCCCGCATTGCCACGGGGCTCGACGGACGGTCGAGCTTTGCGGCTGGTGATGCCTTCTTGATCGACCGGGGCAGCAGCCAGGGCGTCCAGCCAGGAGCGCGGTTTGTGCTGTACCACGACAGGCGGGCACCGCAGAACTTCCTCTTTGAGGCGGGTGAAGCGGTCGCGGTGGCCGTCGGCGCAGAAGCCTCGACCCTGCGGGTACTCAGCGCCAGTACGGCGCTGATGACGGGCGATTACGCGGGCCAGCGGACAGAAATCCCGCGCCGCCGCGCCCCTGTCGCGCCCGTACCGGCCCGCTAACCGGCCCTGCGCTCCCCGGCGTCTCGCTTGCGGGCCACAGGGATATCGGCGACCGGTTCGCTGGTCAGCTTCTGAAAGCGGCGGTAGTAGTCCACGGCCGAGACCAGCGCCGCGCCCGCCACCACCCACAGGGTGACCTCGCCGATCGGCCGGAACCACGGGAGCGGTCCCCAACCCACCATCAGCATGAGAATGGCCGCCACCTGCGACGCCATCTTGAACTTTCCCAGCTTTGAGGCCGGCATCGTGATGCCGCGCGCGCTGGCCACGCTGCGCAGCGCCGTGACCGCAATCTCCCGGCCGATGATCAGCGCCACAATCCACGCCGGCGCCGCGCCCAGTTGCACGAGGGAAATGAACGCCGCCGAGGTCAGGAGCTTGTCGGCGAGTGGGTCGAGCATCTCGCCCAGGGCCGTCACCTGACGTCGCCGTCTGGCGAGGTGCCCGTCAAGCCAGTCGGTGGCCGAGGCGAGCCCGAAGATCGCCGCCCCCACGAGCTCCTTGGGCAGCCCGAGCACGAGCCGGCCCTCGAACTCCGTCAGGAGCACGACGACGAGCAGCGGCACAAGAAACATCCGCACGAGCGTCAGTGCGTTCGGGAGGTTCATGGGCTACGGCATTCTACCGTAGGCGATACGGCCGGACCGTCCCGGTGACGTATCATCCTTCTCTGGCATGAAAGCGATTCTTCTAGCGGGCGGCCAGGGCACGCGTCTCCGCCCCCTCACCCTTCAGACGCCCAAGCCCGTCGTTCCAATTTTCAACCGTCCGTTCCTCCACTACCAGCTCGACCGGCTGAAGCTCGTGCCGGAGATCGATGAGGTCCGGCTCAGCCTGAACTATCGGCCCGACCGCATTGAGCAGGTCTTCGGAGACGGCTCAGAGGCAGGCATCCGCATCCGATACGTCACCGAGCCTGAACCCCTCGGCACGGGCGGCGCGATTCGCTTCGCGGCGGAGGGCCTGACCGAGACCGTGGTGGTCTTTAACGGCGACGTCCTGACGCAGATCGACCTCGCGGCAGTCATCCGGCTGCACCGGGAGCGCAAGGCCAAGGCGACGATCGTGCTGACGCCGGTCGACAACCCCTCTGCCTACGGTCTCGTCGAAACAGACGGCGACGGCAACGTGCAGCGCTTCGTAGAGAAGCCTGATCCATCCCAGATCACGACGGACCTCATCAACGCGGGCATCTACGTGCTCGAGCCCGACACGTTTGACCGGATTCCTGCCGGCCAGCCGTACTCCATCGAGCGCGGCTACTTCCCCTCCCTGGTGGAGCGCGGCGAGACCTTCGTGGCCTATGCCTATCGCGGCTATTGGCTCGACATCGGCACCCCTGCGGCCTACCGGCAGGTCCACCGCGACATCATGGACGGCCGTTTCGACGCGGCGCCGTTTCCCACCCCGGGCGGAGACCGGATCGTGATTGCGTCCGGGGCGGCGGTCGACCCGGCTGCCACCATCACCGGGCCCTGCTTCATCGACACCGGCGCTCGGATCGCCCCCGGTGCCACCGTCGGTCCACACGCTGTCATCGGCCGTGACGCCGTCGTGGAATCAGGTGCCATCGTCAGCACCAGCATCCTGTGGCCTGCCACCGTGATCGGACCCGAGGCCCGCGTCACGGATACCGTGCTGGCCACGGGCAGCCGCGTCGGCGCGCACGCCACTGTCACCGGGCTGACGCTCGGCACCGATTCCCATATCTCCGAGTACAGCCGCTAATGCCTGTCAATCCCAACATCTTCAAGGCCTACGACATCCGCGGCGTCTATCCGACGGAGATCACCGAGGACGTGGCGCGCGACATTGGCCGCGCCTTTGTCGCCTACCTCGGCGCCACTGAGATAGGTGTCTCGCGCGACATGCGCGTGTCGTCGCCCTCGATTGCCGCCGCCTTTATCGAGGGCGCGTGCCTGCAGGGAGCCGACGTCATCGACTACGGCATGATGGCGACCGACATGCTCTATTTCGCGAGCATCCGCGACGGCCTTCAGGGTGGCGCCCAGATCACGGCCTCGCACAACCCGGGCAAGTACAACGGCATCAAGATGATTCGTGAGCAGGCGCGCGCCCTCAGCGCCGACGCGGGTATCGGCGAGATCCAGGCGATGGTCACCAGTGGCGCCTTCCCCACGCCGTCCCGTCGTGGCGCCGTAACGTCGCGTACCGTCCTCGATGATTACGTCGAACGCGTCCTGCAGTTCATCGACCCGGCCGTGATCACGCCGTTCAACGTCGTGCTCGACGCCGGCAGCGGCATGGGCGGCCTTGTGGCGCCGCGTCTCTTCGACCGCCTCCCCTGCACGACCACGCGGCTCTGTTTCACCCCGGACGGCACATTTCCGAATCACGAAGCCAACCCGCTCATCGAAGAGAACCGGGTGGACTCCACCGAGGCAGTGCTGAAGACGGGCGCAGACATCGGGATCTGCTGGGACGGTGACGCCGACCGATGCTTCTTCATCGACGGCGACGGCGCGTTCATCCCGGGCGACTTCGTGACGGCGCTCCTGGCCGAAGCCTTTCTGTTGAAGCACCCCGGGTCGACCATCGTCTATGACCTGCGCGCCAGCCACGCCGTGAAGGACACCGTGGCCCGACTTGGCGGCACCGCGGTCATGAACCGCGTCGGGCACGCCTTCATCAAAGCGCGGATGCGCGAGGTTGACGGAATCTTCGCCGGCGAGGTGACCGGGCACTACTACTTCCGAGACTTCGCCTATGCCGACAACGGCTTCATCCCGGCGCTGCTCATGCTGGAGCTGATGTCGATGAAGGGCAAGTCCCTGAGTCAACTGCTCGCGCCCTACCGCGAGCGCTACTTCATCTCCGGCGAGATCAACACCGCGCTACCCAGCATGGCCGAGGTGCCGGCGCGTCTCGAGGCCATCGAACGACGCTACGCGGATGCGGTCATCACCAAGATGGACGGCATCTCGATCGAGTATCCGGACTGGCACTTCAATGTGCGTCCGTCCAATACGGAGCCACTCCTCCGCCTGAACCTCGAGGCCGCTACCGCCGCCGAGATGGAGCGCCGGCGCGACGAGGTGCTCGCCCTTATCCGAGGGTAGTACCGGACGGGGGCTTCCCCTTCCCGGCCACCGTGTGCTTCAGCTCGCGGCGGAGCCGTTCCGCCGCATCCTCGTCGACGGCCCGCTCTTCGCGGTGAGCGGGCGTCACATACCGGATGTTCGGCTTGCGCCGCTTCTTCGAGGGTGCCGTGCGGGTGCCGGCCTTCTTGGGCATGCGTAAGTATCTCCCGCGCGGCCAACGCGCGGGGTGTCGGGGATCCGGCTGCGAGGCGCAATTGCGGAGCACACCGTTACTGCGCACGACAAGTGCACCGCAGGCGCCGGATGGGGTGTCGACGGTGGGACCCGTCGAACTGTCAGGCGACGGGCGTCGACGGGGCCCCGTCCGGATGCGACAGGTTCGCTGGAGGTGGACTTGTCCGGTGTGCGCAGCAGCGCCACGCAGCCGGATCCCCGACGCCCCGCGCTGAGTACCAGCCGACTCCGGGTTTGCGTCGCTCAGGGACCGCCGCTAGAATGGACGGGCACCTACCGGACTGCGGGAGTAGTTCAGCGGTAGAACGCAAGCTTCCCAAGCTTGATGTCGCGGGTTCGATCCCCGTCTCCCGCTCCACTCACCCCACACACGGACTCGCCCCCTCCTCGGGTGGCCGCGGCGACCCCCTAGACGAGCGGCGCCGTGCGCAGTTCGCCGCGACGCAGCTTGCGATAGAGGTCCAGCGAGTCCCGAAGGATGCGGATCGCATCGACCGGCCCAAGGAACTCCTCGACCACCACTTCGGTCTCGTGCTCGAGCGCCTTGTATTCCTCGAAGAACCGCTGCAGCTGCCGCAGTTCGTGGGGTGGCAGCTCATCCTTGTCCATGTAGTGGGAGACAGCGGGATCGTGCACGCTGACGGCGATGATCTTGTCGTCAATGCCCTTCTCGTCCCGCATCCGCATCACGCCGATGGCGCGCGCCTCGACAATCGTCAGCGGAAACACCGGTTCCTGACTGAGCACCAGAATGTCGAGCGGGTCGCCGTCGTCGCAGTAGGTGCGCGGGATGAAGCCGTAGTCCGCCGGATAGTGCACGGCACTGTGGAGCACACGGTCCAGGCGAAGCAGGCCCGTCTCCTTATCCAACTCGTACTTGTTCTTGCTCCCTTTCGGAATCTCGATGATCGCGGGAAAGGACTTTTCAATGGACGTGTCGTCCAGGTAAGCGTCGTGCCAAGGATGCATGTAGATCGATTATCCCATGCCGGGCACAGCGGATCTGCGCGGGAAAGGGGGCCGAAGCCCCCTTGTGCCGGTTACTTCCTCTCGTACAGCGTGCCGCGATGGCTGGTATACGGACCCTGCCGATCGCTCTCCCGCATCTGAACGGTCAGGAGGGTGAGCACCATCACCAGCGCGACGAGTTCGACTGGGCGCACCCAGGCGTGTCCGGGAAACACGTGATGTGGAAGGGCGGACAGGGCGAGGCACACCAGCAGCGCCACCCGCGACATGCGTTGGGATCTGGCCATCAGCAGAACCACTGCCAGATTATCACCACCACCTGCGAGACGTAGCACGCGGTGAGCGCCTGTGCCCCGCCAATGCTCGCTGCATAGCTCGTGCAGACGAGGTAGCTGGCCGTCTGGACCGCCGGCTGCAGTGTGCACCACAAGCCAGATTGCACATGTCGATACGGCGCCGCCCCACCATTCCTGGCGACCTGTGCCGCCCGTGTCTCGGCGGCATCGGCCATCCGCAGCAGCGTCGGACCAAAGCCCTCCTTGGCCAGCTGTGCACGCACACGGGCGTCCTCGGCGCCCGAGAGCGGGGCGGGCTCCGGTTCGCCGGAGATATCGATGCCCAGGTGCGTCCGAACCTCCTCCACTCGCCGCGCATGGGCAGTGTGATCGTGTGGTGGTCTGGGCGTCCGGGCCGCCTGCCGGATGTCCGGATAGACCATCGCGAGCAGGCGCAGGTTCGCGGCCAGCGTCAGATAGTGCTCGGCGTAGAGCGGTGTCGAACGGGTCAGCGTGTACAGCCGCGCCATCTCGCGGCCCACGTGCCGAAGCACGGCGTCGTCCCGCGAGGGTGCCTGCTGCGCGGCGCCCAGGGGCACGAGGGACGGGGCGAGGGCACCAGCAGCCCCCAGCCCAGCGGTCACAAAGAAACGGCGACGTGGCAGTGTCATAGTCATCGGTCAGCTCCTCCTGTGTGGTTGTGATGGAGGAGCCTTCCGCAAGCAGGGGGCCAGTCGGAGGCCGAAACGGGCGCGCGGCGACTCGCGCTTGTGAGCGCGTGATTTCTGGCCTGAATCCGGCCACCTGCGTGGCCGGCCGCGTCCTCGACCGCGGCCCCGCGGACGGGCCACGTTCAGCCCCACCGAGGTGCCGGGTATCCACTGCCCCGGCTGGCACGTCTCCCGCGCATGGGACGAGTCGTGCGTTCCCACTCAGCTGCTCACCGTCGCTCCAGTCTGCCTATCGACAGCTGTTCCTCAAGGAGGGACCCAGCCCAGCCGATTGCTGACGGTGAGGTAGACCGCCGTGACCACATTCTGGATTGTGCTGGGCCTGCTGGCCGTCGTGACCGGGTATGACTTGACGCAGCGGCGTCACGCCATCCTGCGCAACTTCCCGCTCATTGGGCATCTCCGCTACTGGCTGGAGGCGTTCGGGCCCGAGTTGCGCCAGTACATCGTGACGAACAACAACGAGGAGCGGCCCTTCAGCCGCACCCAGCGACGATGGATCTACGCCTCCTCGAAGCGCGAGAACAACTACTTCGGCTTTGGATCGGACAACGAGCCTGAGTCGTCCTCCAACTACCTCATCGTCAAGCACAGCGCCTTCCCGAAGCCGACCCCGCACGCAGGTGAATCGGGCTACGACCCGATGCACCCGATTGCCTCCGCCATCGAGATCGGCGCCTGGACCGGCCGCCGGCGGCCCTTCCGCCCCAGTTCAGTGGTTAATGTGTCGGGAATGAGCTTCGGGTCGCTCAGCGGACCCGCCGTCGAAGCCCTCAACAAGGGTGCGCTCCTGGCGGGCTGCTTCCAGAACACCGGTGAAGGCGGACTCTCGCCCTACCATCTCCAGGGCGGCGACATCGTGCTGCAGATCGGCACCGGCTACTTCGGCGTCCGCGAACTGGACGGCCGCTTCAGTCTGCCCCGCCTGAAGGACCTCGTCGCGGCGCATCCCCAGATCCGCGCCATCGAGATCAAGCTCAGTCAGGGCGCCAAGCCCGGCGCAGGCGGCGTGCTGCCCAAGGAGAAGATCACGGCGGAGATCGCCGCCATCCGCCACATTGATCCCACGCGCGACTGCGTCAGCCCCGCATCGCACACGGCCTTTCACGACGTGGATTCACTTCTCGACTTCGTGGAGCTCGTGGCTGGCGAGACGGGCCTGCCCGTCGGCGTGAAGGCGGCCGTTGGCGACATGAGCTTCTGGAATGAACTCGCGCGAAAGTGCGCCACCTCGGGCCGCTCGATCGACTTCGTGACCATTGACGGTGGCGAGGGCGGCACAGGGGCGGCGCCCCTGGTGTTCGTGGACCACGTCGGCCTGCCCTTCAAGATCGGCTTCAGCCGCGTGCACCGCGCATTTGCCGAGCAGGGCCTCACACGCAAGGTGGCCTTTATTGGCTCGGGCAAGCTCGGCCTGCCCGATTCCGCCCTGATGGCGTTTGTGCTGGGCGCGGACATGGTCAACATTGCGCGCGAAGCGCTGATGGCCATCGGCTGCATCCAGGCGCAGCGCTGCCACACCAACCACTGCCCCACCGGCATTGCCACGCAGAGCGCGTGGCTCGCGCGCGGCCTCGACCCGACGCTCAAGTCGGTCCGTCTGGCCAACTACATCGTGACACTGCGCAAGGACCTCATCGCCCTGACCCACGCCGTGGGCGTGCACCACCCCACGGAGGTGACAGCGGATCAGATTGAGATTCTGGATGACCGCTTCGGCGCGCGGACGTTGCGAGAAGCCTTCGGCGTGCACGACCCGACGATCACCCTCGGAGGCGACACGTCGCGCCGCGCCGCCTAGCCAGCACCCGGGGTCTCAGCCAGAGGCATCAGCGCACAGAGACCCCGACGGACGCAGCAAAGCGCATCGTCGCGGGCGTGCGGGCTCCTGCCAGCAACTGGTGCACACGAATATCGAAGCCAACGGCGAGGTGCGGCGAGGTGAACCATCGCGCCCCCGCGCCCCCATGGATCTCGGTGACGGCGCCGCTGGACACCGGCACCGATGCCACGCCCTTGAGCGTGCTCGACCCGCGCAGGCGCGCGATGCCCGCCCCGGTGCTCAGGTAGCTCCAACCGTGCCGTGTCCCGAAGTTGAAGGAGAGATCTGGCGCCACACGCGTGAAGGTCTCAATCACACGAGGGACGGTGGGGTACTCCGGCGTGGTGCCTCTCGCCCAGCTCGCATCCACGCCCAGGGCCATGCGAGAGTGTCCCAGCTGGCGCCAGAACCACCGTGCGCCACCGTCAAAGCCGAAGGCGCGACCGGGGACAATGCTGCCGCCAGGCAGCTTCGGGAGAAACGCGGTATCCGAAGGCAGAGTGACGGTCGCACCCCGCAGATCCACCACCCAGGGCCCGGGTTGGCCCCTGTCGCCCGGGCCAGCCTGTCCGAACGCCAGAGCGCCCACCGCCAACAGCACGCCGGCAAAGCCCGTCGCGCGGCGCAGCACATCCACGCTCAATAGCCCCTCGCCTGAGCCGTCACCGCTCCGCCCCTGGACTCCTGCACGATACGGACACCGGCGCTGGCGCCGATGCGGGTGGCCCCTGCGGCAATCATGGCCTTCACGGACTCCAGGTCTCGGACGCCACCGGCCGCCTTCACGCCCATCTGATCGCCCACGACGCGCCGCATGAGCGTCACGTCAGCCACGGTCGCCCCTCCCGGGCCAAAGCCCGTCGACGTCTTGACGTAGTCAGCGCCAGCCGCCTTGGCCAGGGTGCACGCCGTCACCTTCTCCTCGTCAGTCAGGAGCGCGGCCTCGATAATCACCTTGCTCACCGCGCCCGCCTCGCGGCACGGGCCAGCTACGGCTTCGATATCGCGCTCCACCAGGCGCAGGTCGCCGCTCTTGAGCGCACCGACGTTGATCACCATGTCGATCTCGCCCGCGCCATCAAAGAGCGCCCGGCGCGTCTCGTAGTTCTTGACGTCCGGCGTCGTGGCGCCGAGTGGAAAGCCGACGACCGATGTCACCTTCACGGGCGTTCCGCGTAACAGCCGCGCGCAGGTGGCCACCCACGTCGGATTCACGCACACCGTCGCGAAATGAAACTGCGCCGCTTCGCGGCAGAGCGTCTCCACCTCGGCCAGTGAGGCATCCGCCTTGAGCAGCGTGTGGTCGATCATGGCCGCCACACTCCCCGCCGCGCCCCCCGAGGCATGGACGCCGATGCGCGAGGCACCGGCATCCACCATGCCCTGCACGCGGTCCGGGCAGCAGTCGAGCGCCATCGAGTGGCAGGAGCAGCGCGACGGCAGCGTCCTCGGGGTGCGCGCCACTTCCTCCGCGATGATGCGGATGAGGCGACGCAGATCGTCCTGATCCATCTACCCTCTCAGCTCCAGGTCGCGCACCTTGGCGAGACGCCGGACATACCGCGCCTCGCGCATCGGCGTGTCGAGGAACGCGATCACAATCTCTTCCGCCTCCGCGTCGGTCAGCAGCGTCGACCCGATGGCCAGCACGTTGGCGCCGTTATGCTGCCGTGCATAGCGGGCCAGCGTCACCGTGTTGCACATGGCCGCCCGGATCCCCGTGATCTTGTTGGCGGCAATGGCCGACCCGAGCCCCGAGCCGTCGATGACGATACCGGCGTGCGCCTCACCCTTCGCCACCGGCCGCGCGACGTTCGCCGCCACGTCGGGGTAGTCCACAGGCTCCGTGCCTTCGGTCCCGACGTCGTGCACGGCGAGGCCACGGCTCCGCAGCAACTGACGCAGGTGGTTCCGCAGGCGGACGCCGGTGTGGTCGGATCCCAGCGTCACGATGCGGACATCGGCCACCGGAGCCAGGCTGTCGGATTCGACGGTCGCGCCGGCGCGCACGACCTCGATGCGCCGGTCACGCAGGGTGTCCTGCGCAAGGGGCGTGACGATACCGCCCACCGCCAGCTCCACGGTGCTGCCGACGTCCAGGACCCGGGCGTCCGTCTCCGTGATGATCTCGAAACGCTTCATGAGCCGCGTCGCTATGTTACCCTCGCGTTCCACACGCCTCAACACATGCAGACTCTGATTTCCGCTGATGCTATCGCCGCGCGGGTCCAGGAACTGGCTGCCGACATCCGGCGCGATCACCCCGATGACCTGCACCTCATCTGCGTCCTCAAGGGCTCGTTCATCTTCGCGAGCGACCTGATGCGGGCCCTCCCTGGCACGGTCACGGTCGATTTCATCGCCGTCTCGAGCTACGGCGCTGGCACGTCGACCAGCGGCGAGGTCCGGCTCCAGAAGGACCTCGATACCGGGATCGAAGGCCGGAGCGTCGTGATCGTCGAGGACATCGCCGACTCAGGCGTGACCCTCACCTACCTGCAGGACGTGCTCCTGACGCGGGCCCCGAAGTCCCTCAGAACGGCCTGCCTGCTGAGCAAGCCCTCGCGACGGGTCGTGCCTGTGGTCGTGGACTACATCGGCTTCGAGATCGAGGACCGCTTCGTCGTCGGCTACGGCCTCGACCACGCGGGCGTGCACCGCAATCTGCCGTTCATCGGCGTCGTCGAATAGCGCGGTTCGCGGCTCGGGCCGCGATTTCAGCGCTTCGCGACGGCCGCGCGGACGGCCTCCGACGCAGCCCGCGCGTCGGCCAGCACCGCGCCCTCGTTCAGGGTCAGCACCTTCCGGTCGCGCATGAGCACCTGACCGTTGACCACAGTGTCCTGCACGTCCGCACCACTTGCGACATAGGCGAGATGCGACAGCGGGTCATAGAGCGGCGTCTGCCGCGCACCCTTCACGCCGACCACGATCACATCCGCCCGCTTCCCCGGCTCGAGTGAACCAGTCACGCCGTCGAGCCCGAGCGCCTTCGCGCCACCACGCGTCGCCATCTCAACGACGGCCTTCGCCGGGACGGCGCGCGGGTCCTTCGACGCCACCTTGTGGAGGAGCGCCGCGAGGCGCATGGCGGTGAACATATCCAGGTCGTTGCTGCTGGCGGCACCATCCGTCCCAAGGCCCAGCGCCACACCACTCGCCAAATAGGCCGGCACCGGCGCCACACCACTCGCAAGCTTCATGTTACTGGCCGGGTTGTGCGCCACCCCCACCTGCTTCGCCTTGAGGACAGCCATGTCATCGGCCGAGACCCACACGCCGTGGGCACCGATGACGCCTTTCCCTAACACGCCAAGACTGTCGAGGTAGGCCACGGCCGATGATGCCCCACGCTCCTTCGCCGTCTGGGTCTCAGCCTCCGTCTCCGCCATGTGAATGAGCATCGGCACGTCATACTTCACGGACAACGCCCGTGAGGCCTGAAGCGTCGGCCCATCCAGCGTGTAGAGCGCGTGCGGCGCTACGGCTGGCGTAATCAGCGCATGCCCCTTGAACGCGGTGATAAACCGCTCGGCCCTGGCGAGTGCCTCCTGCGGTGTCTTCGCATCGGCCACCGGAAACTGGATCACGGTCTGCCCAAGCACACCGCGCAGGCCCGCCTCCGCCGTCACCGTCGCGATGTCGCTCTCGAAGTAATACATGTCGGCAAAGGTGGTCGTGCCCGACTGGATCATCTCCAGCGCGGCGAGGCGCGTGCCGGTCCGTACGAAGGCCGGAGAGACGGTCTTCGCCTCTGCCGGGAAGATGTACTGCTGCAGCCAGTCCATCAGCGCGAGATCGTCAGCCAGTCCGCGATAGAGCACCATCGGCGCGTGGGTGTGCGTATTGATGAGACCGGGCATGATGATGCCCCCGGCGGCGTCAATCGTCTGCGCGGCGCGGAAGTGCTGGGCCAGTTCGGCCGAGGACTCCACCGCCACGATGTGGTCGCCCTCCACCGCCACACCGCCCGAGGGCAGCACGCGGCGGGCACCGTCCATGGTGACGACCTGCCCGTTGGTGATCACCAGCGACACGGCACGGGTTCCCTGGGCACTACACCCGGCCAGGACCAGGCCAGCCAGTACGGCGGAGAGGATGCGCATGGAGCGATCTTACGTGTACGATCCGCCCATGCCCGTCCGCCTTGTCGACCACCCCCTCGCCCACGACGCCCTGATGACGCTGCGCGATCAGCGCACGGTTGCGGCTGACTTCCGGAGCACCGCCCGGCGCATCAGCGTGCTCATTGCGGCCGAGGCGCTTCGTGACGTGCCCACGGCGCAGACCTCCGTCCAGACGGTGCTCGCCCCGGCCACGGGCCGGCGGGTGGCCTCGGATATCGTCATCGTCCCCGTGCTCAGGGCCGGGTTGGGGATGCTCGAGGCCGCCCTTGAAATCGCACCCTCGGCCCGCGTCGGCTACATTGGCCTCAAACGCGACGAGCACACCGCTGTGGCCTCGCGCTACTACATGAACCTGCCGGCGAAACTCCACGACAGCTTCGTGCTGCTCGTCGACCCGATGCTCGCCACGGGCGGGAGCGCCGCGGACGCCATTGATGCGATCAAGGCGGCCGGGGCCACCCACATCCGCATGGCCTGCATCGTGGCTGCCGCCGAAGGCGTGGCCACGCTTGAGGCGCGCCACCCAGACGTGACGGTGGTCACACCTGTCGTCGACCCGCACCTCAATGACCGGAAGTACATCGTGCCCGGCCTCGGAGACTTCGGCGACCGGCTCTACGGAACGCTGTGATAGTATTTTGACTTCGGCTGGGCGCTTGGCTCAGTGGTAGAGCATCGCCTTCACACGGCGGGGGTCGGAGGTTCGAATCCTCCAGCGCCCACCATCCAGCTCGAGTGAACCGGGTCTCGACTCCGCACGATGGGAGCGAGTACCCGGTTTTCTACGTACGGCCACCGCGGGGCGTGGCCGCCTCCGGCCTAGAACAGACTGACCCTCACGTTCAGGTACTTCTTCGGGTCCTTCCGGATATCCGACACCAGCCCCTGCATCTCCGTGACGGTACTGTTCAGGCGATCGTAGAGCTGCTTGTCATGGAGCAGCTGGCCCGCCGTGCCCTGCCCGGCCTGCAGGTCGCTGACGACCTTGTCGAGGCGACCCGTCACCGAGTCGAGCTTCGTGAAGAGCGCGTCGTCGTTCAGGAGCTTGCCGGCCGTCCCCTCGCCCCTGTTCAGCTTCGCCGTCATGGCATCGAGGTTCGACGTCATCCGGTTGAGCGACTTCGCGAGTTCGTCATTCGTCAGGAGCTGGCCGAGGCTGCCCTTGCCCGCCTTCAGGTCCTGCGTCATGCCCTCCAGGCTCTTCAGGGAACTCTCCAGCGACTTCACGAGGGTCGGGTCCTGCATCAACCGGCCGATCGACCCCTTGCCCTTGTTGACGTTCTTCGTGACCTCGTCGAGGCCCGCGACCAGCTTGTTCAGGTCCGCATACAGCTGCTCGTCAGTGAACAGCTTGCCCATCGTGCCTTTGCCCTTGTTCAGATCGGACACGAGCGTACCAACGCCGTCGATGGCCGTCCCGGCCTTGGTCGCCACCTCCGCCATCGAGCCGGCCGCCTTGCCCGTCTTCACGTAGCCCTGGTCCGGCACCGGCGTACCCTTGCTCGCCGCGGTGATATCCACCGCGGACTCACCCAGCAGCGAGACGGACCCGAGCGCCGCCACGGAGAGGTCCGTGATACGCGGCTGCATGTCCTTCTTGATCTCCATCACGACCTCGACCTGGTCCTGCTTGAACGCCACCTCGGTCACGGTGCCGGTATCAACCCCCGCTACGCGCACCGGCGCGCCGGTCTTGAGACCCGCGATGTCGTCAAACATCGCCTTCACCGTGTAGCGCTGCCAGGGGAACCCCGTGCTGCCGCTCAGCAGGAAGATCAGGAACGCGGCGATGCCGATCGCGAAGATCGACACCAGCCCAACCTTCAGTTCAGCCCAGGCAAGGGAACGCGTGCGCGGCATATCAGATCCTCAAGACAGAAACGTCGTGATGTACGGGTCGCGGCTCGCCCGCAGCTCCCGTGAATTACCCTCGAAGTGCACCACGCCCTCTTTGAGCATGATGAACTCCGCCTCGTCCAACTTTCGCTCGTGCGCTTCGCGGAACTCGACGCCCTGTGCGCCACGAACCGCCTCGAAATCCGTGACAAAGAACGCGTCGCGGAGTTGGTGGGTCACCAGCACGGAGGTCACCTCTTCCAGGTCGCGCATCTTCACAATCTCTTCGTCCACGCTGAGGGCCGTAATCGGGTCCAGTCCCGTCGTCGGTTCGTCATACAGGAGAATCCGCGGCTTCGACGCCATGGCCCGAGCGATCGCCACGCGACGGCGCTGACCACCCGAGAGCTCCGCCGGCATCCGATCGATGAATTCGCCCAGCCCCACCAGTTCCAGCACCTGCTCCACGCGCGTGCGCACGGCGGCCAGTGACTGCTCCGTGGATTCGTAGAGCTTGAAGCCGACGTTCTCTCCTACGGTCAACGAGTCAAAGAGCGCCCCGTCCTGAAATACCATGCCCAGATCGGTACGGACGCCCATCATCTGGGCCTCCGTCATCTCATCCACCCGGACGCCCCGCACCCACACCTCACCCGCATCGGGCTTGAGCAACCCGAGCGTGATCTTGAGGATCGTCGACTTACCCGATCCGCTCGCGCCCAGCAGCAGCTTGGTGTGCCCCTGGCGCAACGTGAAGCTCACATCACGCAGGACCACGTTGTCGTCAAACGCGAGCGACACCTTCTTGAAGACCAGCATCGGCTGGTCCCCGACCGGCGCAACAGCGCCGCCACGAACGTCGGTGGCGCTCTCGGGCATCAGTAAATCAGCGAGAAGAGCAGGCGCGTCACGAAGAAGTCCACGGCAATCACCATCACGGATGAAGCCACGACCGCATTCGTCGTGGCGCGGCCCACACCTGCGGTGCCGCCCTTGGTCCGAAGACCGACGTGGCAACCGATGCTCACGATGACGAACCCGAGCACGAAGGGCTTCAGCAGCCCCATCCAGACATCCTGGATATACAGCGCCTCCGTGACCGACTTCCAGTAGAGGCTCGATGCCACGCGGAGCTGGTAGACCGCGATGAGCCACCCGCCCAGGATGCCCACCGTGTCGGCCACGATCGTCAGCACCGGCGCCATCAGCGTGCCTGCGAGGATCCGCGGCACCACCAGTTTCCGGATCGGGTCCGTGCCCAGGGCGCGAAGGGCGCTCACCTGATCGGTCACCACCATGGAGCCAATCTCAGCGGCAATGCCCGAGCCCACGCGCCCGGCCAACATCAGGCCGGTCAGCACCGGACCCAGCTCCTTGATCATCGAGGCGCTGATGAGGCGACCCACGAACGGCCGCGCGCCGAACTGGTCCAGCGTCATGCCCGACTGGAGCGCCAGCACGGCGCCCGTGAAGAAGCCCGTCAGCAGCACGACCGTCAGCGAACCCATGCCGATGGAGTCGAGTTGCTCGACGAAGTCGTGCCGATAGAACGGCCGCGAAAAGGCGAAGCGGATGGCGGTGCCACAGAGCTGCACGTATTCCTGCACCTCCTGCACCATCGATTTGAGAACACGTATCAGCACGTCAGACCATCAGCTCGTTATTCGCCTGGGGCGAAACCGGGCACCACACCCAGTTCCCGCGTTCGGAGACCCTTCAGGATATCCCGGAGTGAGGCCGCCCTCTCGAACTCCAGATTGGCCGCCGCGGACCGCATCTCCTTCTCCACCTCCCGAACCCGGGCGTCCAGTTCCGCCCTGGTGTGGAAGACCTCAGTTTCGGGGACATCCAGTTCCGGAGCCGAGAAGTCCCGGTCATAGATGCTCATCCGGGCGTCGTCGATCCCCCGGATGACCGATCGAGGGGTAATGCCGTGCTCCGCGTTATAGGCCGCCTGGGCGGTCCGGCGGCGCTCGGTTTCCGACAGGCAATGCTTCATGGAGTCCGTGACCTTATCGGCATACATCAGGACCCGCCCTTCGACGTGCCGGGCGGCCCGGCCAGAGGTCTGGATGAGGGAACCCGCCGACCGCAGAAAGCCCTCCTTGTCCGCATCCAGAATCGCCACGAGCGACACCTCTGGCAGGTCCAGCCCCTCACGCAGCAGGTTGATGCCGATGAGGACGTCAAACACGCCCTTCCGCAGGTCCCGTAGAATCTCCACCCGTTCGAGCGTGTCCACATCCGAATGCAGGTAGCGGACCTTGACACCCAGTTCCTGGAAGTAGCTCGTCAGGTCCTCGGCCATGCGCTTGGTCAGCGTGGTCACGAGCACCCGCTCCTTCCGCGCGGCGCGGATGCGGATCTCGCCGAGCAGATCGTCCACTTGTCCCTTGACGGGCCGAATCTCGATCGGGGGGTCCATCAGGCCCGTCGGCCGGATGATCTGCTCCACCACCACACCCTGGCACTTCGTCAGCTCGTAGGGGCCCGGTGTGGCCGACACGAACACGACCTGCCCGACCCGCTCCTCCCACTCGGCAAAGTTCAGCGGCCGGTTATCCATGGCCGAGGGCAGACGGAAGCCGTAGGAGACGAGCACCTCCTTGCGGGCCCGGTCGCCGGCATACATGCCGCGCACCTGCGGCACCGTCTGATGGCTCTCGTCGATGATCACCATCGCATCTTTCGGCAGATAGTCGAGCAGCGTCGGCGGCGGCTCGCCCGCGCTCCGACCCGTGAGATGCCGCGAGTAGTTCTCGATACCGTGGCAGTAGCCAATTTCACGGATCATCTCGAGATCAAACATCGTCCGCTGGTGCAGCCGCTGCGCCTCGAGGAGCCTGCCTTCCTTCTCCAGATCCGTTCGGCGCTCTTCGAGCTCGGCCTTGATCGTGTCCACGGCAAGACGCGTCTTATCGCGCGAGGCGACAAAGTGCGTCTTCGGATACACCGCCACCTTCTCCAGTCGGCGGATGGACTTGCCCGTCACCGGATCGAAGACCACCAGCTCATCGATGTCGTCACCGAAGAGGCCGATGCGCAGCGCGCGCTCCTCGTAGGAGGGATACACCTCGATACTGTCGCCCCTCACGCGGAAGGTGCCCCGCCCGAACTCCGTGTCGTTCCGCTCGTACTGAATCTCCACCAGCCGTCGAAGAATCTGGTCTCTCCCGAGCCGCTGGCCCACCTCGAGGGGCAGGAGCATCCCGTAGTACGCCTCCGGCGAACCGAGGCCGTAGATGCAGGAGACGCTCGCCACGATGATGACGTCGCGCCGCTCGAAGAGCGACCGCGTGGCCGAGAGGCGCATCCGATCGATCTCCTCGTTGATCGTCGCCTCCTTCTCGATATAGGAGTCCGTCGAGGGGACGTAGGCCTCCGGCTGGTAGTAGTCGTAGTAGCTGACGAAGTACTCGACGGCGTTGTGCGGAAAGAACCGCCGGAGCTCCTGGTAGAGCTGGGCCGCCAGCGTCTTGTTGTGCGCCATCACCAGCGCAGGGCGGTTGACGTTGGCGATGACCTGCGCCATCGTGAAGGTCTTGCCAGATCCGGTGACACCCAGGAGCGTCTGGTAGCGGTCGCCGCGGTCCAGGCCCTGCGTGAGCTCCGGCACAGCGCGCACCTGGTCGCCACGCAGCTCAAATTCGCTGACCAGCGAGAAATGTCCCTGAGTCGAAGTCATGGCTCCATGGCGGGCTCCGAGGGGGCACGCCAAACAGAAGATGGTACCACGCCGGTATAATCGCAGGCGCGATGCGGTGCCTCGCTGTCTGCCAGAACGAAATCGTCATCCGAATGCTCAACGAAGCGTTGAGCGGCGGCTACGATCTGGAGTTTCTGGTGCGGGCCGCCGCGATGGCCAGACGCCTCCGCAGCGCCGGCTTTGCCGTCTCGATGGGCGACCCAGAGACGACGAGCCTCTTTCTCAAGGCCGACCTGACGCCCGGCACTGCCGTGATCATCGAGGATGACGGCCACCAGCGCCTCATCCCCATCATCGAAGCCGCGCACAACGCGGGCGGCACCCTGATCTACGTGCTCGGCGCCTCCGGGGGCTCCGCAGCGCATCGACGCGAGCAGCAACTCAAGAAGCGCTTCCCGGAGGTGAGCTACCTCACGCCAGGCGAACTCTTCGGCTCTGCCCTCGCCACCGAGTTCAGCCGGTCCCTCACCCGGCTCCGCGTGCAGCAGTACCGGCACTACTTCCACGACGCTGGCCGGATCCTGATCCTGCTCCACAACGACCCCGACCCCGATGCCATGGCGAGCGGCCTGGCCCTGCGCACCGCGCTCCGCCGCACCCGCGCCACCGCCAAGATTGGCGCCTTTCGCGGCGCGACCCGGCCCGAGAACATCCGGATGCAGCAGATGCTCGACATCCATGTCGAGCCGGTGACGACGGACACCCTCGGCAACTACGACCGCGTGGCGATGGTGGATGTGCAGCCCGCGTACTTCGGGGGCAAGGTCGGCCACGTGGACCTGGTGATCGATCACCACCCTGAACAACCGGGCTACCGGCCCGTCTTCAAGGACGTGCGCACCGATTACGGCTCCACGTGCACCATCCTCACCGAGCACCTGCGGGCGGTGGACGAGCGGATTTCCGAGCGCACCGCGACGGCCATGCTCTACGCCATCAAGAGCGACACGCTCTTCTTCAACCGGCAGGCCAACCGCGTCGACATCGAGGCCTTCAGCTACCTCTATCCCCTGGCTGACGCCACACTCATCCGCAAGATGGAGGGCGCCGAGATCACGCCCGAGCGGCTTGACTTCGTCGTGACCGCGCGAAACAACAGCCACTTCTCTGACCAGGTCTTCTGCGCCTATCTCGGGGCAGCCCCGCGCGACGACGTCGTTCCTTACGTCGCGGATTTCTATCTCCAGCTTGAGAATGTCCGCTGGACCGTGATCGGTGCCCGCGTCGGCGATGCCATCACCGTCTCCGTCCGCAACCTTGGCTACACGCGCAATGCCGGTGAGTTCGTGAAGCAGGCGTTTGGCGGCATCGGCAGCGCCGGCGGTCACCGTGCGATGGCGAAGGCCGTGATCCCGGTGGCCAAGTACGAAGCCACCTACGGCTCGCTCGACCCTGAGGCCGTCACCTCGAGGCTTGAGGCCCTCGTGCGCCATTTCCTGCGGAACCAGCCCGAGAAGAAGGCGCGGTAGCGTCGCGCTGGCTGGCACGGGATGCACAGCCGGCGGGGCGACACTCTACAGACCGTCGATCTCCTGGCAGACCCGCTCATAGCAGGGCGGGCACATGCCGTGGGTCACACGCGGCAGATAGAGCCGCTCAAACAGCCCCAGTGCTGCCACTGCCTCCTCGACCTCGACCCAGCGCCCCGCGACCTCCACTGACTTGCACCACCCGCACATGAGCAGCAGATCGCTGCCGCGCGGCGCCTCCGGATCGAGCAGTGCCATGGGCGGCCGCTCTTCAGCCCGTGTCAGCGTGGTCTCGACCCGCAGACCCTCACCGCTGCGGGGCTCGATGCTCAGGTTCATGTATAGCCGAAGGGCTGGTGCATCACACCGGAACGCAATGGCAATGGCCCTTCCGGTCTCCAACACGCGGGTGAACAACCGCTCATAGATCAACGCGCTGGTCATGTCCGTCGCACAGGACACGGCGGATTGGCCGATCGGCCCAGGCGGAGGGATCAGTTGCGGAGCGCCGTTGCTGCGGGCGACCACCGCCCATCGCTGATCGACCCTGAGAATCCGAAAGTTCGCATCCAGCTCATAGGCACACTCCGCAGCGTCTGTTATCGGCCTGCTCTCGTCGTCCATCGACACCTCCGTCAGCCTCGCGACTCTCGTACTTCAATCGTACACCGCTGATCCGTCTCGCCTCGAGAGCCGCACCGGCTACTGCCCTATCGCCTGCCTCACGTCGGCGAGCACATCCGCCGCATCTTCCAGGCCGACCGAAATGCGCAACATCCCCCGCGTCACACCGCCTTCGGCAAGCTGGGCGTCCGTATAACCGTAGTGCGAGGTGAGCACGGGAATGCTCGCGATGGATTCCACGCCGCCGAGGCTCGCCGCACGACGTACCACCTGCATCCGGTCATACGCGCGAATAGCCGCCGCCTGGCCACCCTCCAGGTCCAGGCACACCATGCCGCCGAAGCCACTCATCTGCGCCCTTGCCACCGCGTGGTCGGGGTGCGATTCGAGCCCGGGATACCACACGCGAGCAACGCCGGGGTGCCCTTCGAGTCCCCGCGCGACCGCAAGCGCATTCGCGTTGTGCTGCGCCACGCGCACGGCGAGGGTCTTCAGACCTCGGAGGAGCGCATAGGCGGGCTGCGGATCGAGAATCCCGCCGAGGAGGCGCCGCGTTTTGCCAATCTTCTCGATGAGCGCGGCGGGACCGGCCACGGTGCCGGCGGTCACGTCGCTGTGCCCGTTCAAATACTTCGAGGCACTCTGCATCGTGAGGTCCACGCCCAGCGCCAGCGGCTGCTGGTTCACAGGGCTCGCGAAGGTGTTGTCGATGACGCTCATCACCCCCGCAGCACGACACGCGGCGGCCACCGTGCGGACGTCCACGCAGCGCAGCGTGGGGTTCGAAGGTGTCTCACACCACAGGAGCCTGGTGCGTGGGCCGAACACGGCACCCAGGTCCCCCATCTGCTCTGGGCTCACAAAGCGCGATGTCACGCCAAAGCGCGCAAGGAATCCATTGAGCAGGTGAAAGGTGCCGCCGTAGATGGCCGAGCCGCACACCACTTCATCGCCTGGCGTGGTGAGCGCCATCAGGAGCGTGGAGGCAGCGGCCATGCCGGAACCAAAGGCGAGCGCAGCGTCGGCCCCATCGGCCGTGGCCAATTGCGCTTCGAGCGCCACGACAGTGGGGTTCTCGTAGCGGGAATAGAGGAAGCCTCCGCCCCCATCCTGATAGCGCTGCAGTTCGGCGGCGCTCTCAAAGGTGAACGTGGTGGTTTCGTAAATGGGCGTGGTCAGCGGACGGGCTACCGCCCCGCCGGCCTCATCCGCGTGGATCAGTCGAGTCGAAAACCCCTTCACCATAGGTCGCTCCCAGGTCCGATGTTTCGGGCACGCGCAGATACTCGCCGCTGGCACCCAACACGGGAGCAATGAAGCGGGTATGCGCATCCTCGTAGCCGCGGCTCAGCAGTTCGGCGAGGGTCTCCTGCCGGTCGGACGCGCGGTCATATGCGCCCTGCACGTCAAACGGTCCAATGGCGCTGTGGTCCGGCGCCACCAGATACACGCCAGCAAAGCGCCCGCGAACGGCCTGGGGGGCATCGCGCAGAGCGGCGGCCTCGTCCAGTGAGAGCGCGTCACCCAGGCGATCGGTGAGGCCAAGGCCAGCCGTCGGGAGTGCGTGCGGTCGTGGGCGCGAGGAGGGCCCGCCGACCACGATCACCTGCTCCACGCCGGCAGCGGCGAGTTCCTCCAGGAGGCGCACGATCGAGCTGCCACGGTCGCACAGACGCCGAGCCTCCCCACGCCAGTAGCTCTCTGCCGGAAAACGCACAAGATGCGGCTCCACGCCCACAGCAGGTGTCAGGGCCGCCGCCAGGAGGTCTGGCAGCAGCTCGCCAGCGGCATCGGCCAGATCGAGTGCCTCCGCCTGGCGCTCCACGCCTGTCCGCGCCGCGAAGAAGGGCGCGCGGTGCGGCTCCTTCAGACAGGCCGCCACCACGTCCTGCCGGGCGTCCACATCGGAGACGACAATCATCAGCTCCGACACGCCAGGCTGCCCGAGGCTCTCGGTCAGCACCTCGCTGTAGCGCCGGCCAATCGCACGGGCCTCGGGCTTTTCGTTGGCTGCGGCCCCGCGAATGAGCCCCCACAGCGTATCGATGAAGATGTGACGGATCGCTGCCGCCTCAAGTGGCACGGCCACCAGCGCCCACCACCAGCCCCGGCGCACCTCGCGCCTCGCGGGCGCCGAGAGCCGGGCGGAGATGGTGCCGCCGAGGAGCGTGATCACGACCGCTCCACCCACGAGCATGGCGGCACGCGGCACATAGGTCGGCAGGTGCGGCCCCGCGAAGGCTTCTGTCAGCCAGGCAGAAAAGCCTCCCACGATCTCCGCGCCCAAGCCGGAGCCGAGCATTTCGAGGAGAAAGCCGGCGGGATAGACCACCAGCGCGGCGAGCAGGAGCAGAACGGGGAACGTGACCACGCCGGCAAGGACCACCGTCAGCCAACCCGCGATCCGCAGCGGCAGACGCCACTGATAGGCCGGGCGATCCTTCTCCCGGAGCCAGGGGCCGGTGGGGGCCCAGAGGCCAGCGGCGCCGTCAATGGCGGCCAAGGCGGCGGTAGCCGCCCCCACACCGCGCCCGGCCATTACATCAATTTTGACCCCGGCTTCGTGCAGGGCCTTGAGCACGCCGGCGTGGTACGCCCCGTGCGCACCGGTGCCTGCCAGCACCAGGGCCGTGCGCCGACGCGGCGAGTAGTCGCTCACGCCTCGTCGTGGATGGTAATCAGCTTGGCCAGTTCGAACTCGCGCTTGCCGTTCGGGGTGATGACCTTGATCTCGTCACCCTCCTCCCTGTTGAGGATCGCGCGGCCAATGGGAGACGCCGTGGAGATGAGGCCTTTTTCTGCGTCGGCCTCCTCGGGCATCACAAGCTGATAGATGACGGTGGCACCGGTCTCGTCAATCAGATGCACGGTGGAGCCAAAGCCGGCCTTCCCGTGCGGGATGCGGTCCAGATTGACCATCTGGATCTCGGCGACGCGCCGCTTCAGCATCGCGAGGCGCGCATTGACGATATCCTGACGATCCTTCGCGGATTTGTACTCCGCGTTTTCGCGCAGGTCACCGAGCTCGCGGGCGCGCTGAATCTCCTTGGGCAGCTCCACGTGCAGCTCGCGCTCAAGGGCATTGATCTCGTCGAAGAATCTCTTAAGGATTCGGTCCTTCATGGGGGAACGACGGTCATGGTAGCACGTGCTATCCTCGCGACCGTCCCTCCCATGCGCACGATTTCCAGCCGTCAGAATCCCCTCGTGCACCAATTCCGGGACGCCGCAACCGGGCGCACGGCTGGCACCTCGCTCGTCCTCCTGGACGGTCCCCATCTGGTGGCGACGGCCCTCGACGCCGCGTTGCCCATGCCGGTAGCGGCGGTCATGGATGCGGAACTGGACGACCCGGAGTTCGCGGACCTGGTGGCTCGCCTCGAGGCCTGCGGCGCGGACGTCGCTGTCGTCACGAGCAATCTGATGGCAGCCATGAGCCCGGTACGCACTCCCTCCGGCATCATCGCCCTGGCCGAGTGTCGGCTCGCGGACGCGACCTCGCTCCTCGCGGCCCCTTCGGCCCTCGTGCTCGTCGCCGCCGACGTGCAGGACCCCGGCAACCTCGGCGCGCTGGTGCGTGCGGCGGAGGCGGCCTCAGCCACTGGCGTCATTGCCTCGGGCCTCTCTGCAGACCCGCTCTCCTGGAAGGCGATGCGCGGCAGCATGGGGAGCGCACTGCGTCTCCCGGTCGCCAGCGCCCTCGACACACGAGACCTCGTGACCGCTGCACAGGCCGCCGGACTCCAAACCATCGCGGCCGTGCCGAGAGATGGCGCGGCTCCGGACGCAATCGACTGGCGCCGACCCACCATGCTCCTCATCGGCGGCGAGGGGCCGGGGCTCCCGCTTGGGGTGATTGACGCCGCGGGCCTGTGCGTCACCGTGCCGATGGCCGCACCCGTCGAATCGCTCAACGTCAGCGTGGCCGGCGCACTCCTCCTCTACGCGGCGCGGCAGCAGCGCGTGTCCGTGCGGTGAGCACGGCCTGAGGCGCACCGGCCGATGGACACACGCTGATGAGTTCACTCTTCGACGACGACCCCGTCCCGAGTCCAGCCCTCGCGGCCGCGACACTGGCCGGCACGCCGCTCGCCGAGCGGATGCGCCCCAGCACCCTGGACGACATCATCGGCCAGGAGCACATCCTCGGTCCCGGCAAGCCCCTGCGCGAAGGGATCCTCCGCGACAAGCTCCGGTCGCTCATCCTGTGGGGGCCGCCCGGCACCGGCAAGACCACGCTCGCCCGCCTCATCGCCACCACCACGCAGGCGCGCTTCGTCCCCTTCTCCGCGGTGCTCTCGGGCATCAAGGAGATCAAGGAGGTGATGGTCGCCGCGCAGGACCTGCGACGCCGCACCGGGCAGCGCACCATCGTCTTTGTCGACGAGATCCATCGCTTCAACAAGGCGCAGCAGGATGCGTTTCTGCCGCGTGTGGAGGCCGGCGACATCATCCTCATCGGCGCGACAACGGAGAACCCGTCGTTTGAGGTGAACGCCGCACTGCTCTCGCGATCCAAGGTGTTCGTGCTCAAGGCGCTTGGCGAGGTTGCGATCACGGCCATCCTCCAGCGGGCGCTGACCGACCCGGCCATCGACGACGCACCGCCCGTTGTCGACCCCGACGCGCTGCGCGCCATCGCCCGGCACGTCAACGGCGATGCGCGCTCGGCGCTCAACCTGCTGGAGTTTGCTGTCGCCACGGCGCCCCGCTCAGCCGAGGGCGTGGCACAGGTCACACTCGAATCCCTCAGCACCACCATCGAGCGGCGCTCGCTCCTCTACGACAAGACGGGCGAGGAGCACTACAACCTCATCTCGGCGCTCCATAAGTCCATGCGCAACGGCGACGCGGATGCCTCCGTCTACTGGGTGGCGCGGATGGTCGAGGCTGGCGAGGATCCGCTCTATATTGCCCGGCGCCTCGTACGGTTCGCCTCGGAGGATGTGGGCAACGCGGACCCGCGGGCGCTCAGCGTCACCATTGCCGCCAAGGACGCCGTCCACTTCCTGGGCATGCCCGAGGCCAATACCGCCCTCGCGCAGGCCGTGATCTATCTCGCCAACGCGCCCAAGAGCAATGCGGTCTATGAGGCGTATAACGCGGCTGCTGCCGACGCCCACACGATGGTCGCTGAGCCCGTGCCGCTGCACCTGCGGAATGCGCCCACGGCGCTGATGAAAGAACTGGAGTATGGCAAGGGCTATCAATACGCCCACCACGCCCCCGGTGCCGTCACCGACATGACCTGCCTGCCGGAGTCACTCCAGGACCGGCACTACTACCGCCCCACCGACCGCGGTGAGGAACGCGCCCTGCTCGAACGCGCCAACGCCCGTACACAGAAACGGCCGGCCCCGCCAACAGGCGACACCGGCCAATGACGTGCGAGGAGGCGGGTGGGAGTACCCGCTTCCAGCGCGACTGAAGTGAACGAGCCGGGTGCAGTTCTCTGGCGCCCGAGGAGCGCAGGAAGCGGGTACTCCCACCCGCCTCCCCCACCAGACGCCGAACAAGCCTGGCCGGCTGGTCGCTAGTGCGCTTCCAGTGCCGCCTCGCATTCAGGTAGCCGCGGGCATCGGGACACGTGGTTCCAGCGCGACTGAAGTGAACGAGTCGGGTGCAGTGCTCTCGCGCCCGAGGAGCGCAGGAAGCACGTGCCCCGAGGCGTGCGCCGGCGGAGCCCCCCTACTTGACGGGCGTCGTAAGCGGCTTGCCCTTCTCCACCACGTAGGTCGCCACCACCGTGGCCGCACCCTGCGAGGTCGCGTTGTGCACCTTCTCGGCCGGCACCATGAAGAAGTCGCCCGCCTTCAGCGTGCGCGTCGGTGCGCCCTCTACCTCCAGCACGATGGTGCCCTCGAGCACGTACGTGATCTCCTCACCAGGGTGCGTGTGCCGGCCCGTCGTTCCTCCAGCCGGGAAGATGCCCTTGGCCATCACGCCTTCGCGTCCAGGGGCGGCCAGGTCGCCACGCTGCAGCACGATCCGTTCAATCGACGGGGCCTGCGCGGCCACGGTCACAAGCGCCAGCGCCAGAGCCGCGGCTGTAAAGCCGGTCACACCGGCGAGCTTCCGAATCGTCATTCTGTCCTCCGTCCAGTCAGGTAAGGCGTCCGCCAGCCGAGTCCCTCGACCGTGGCGCCCTGCGGATTGTATTCACAACCGACCCAGCCCGTGTAACCCACGCGGTCCAGCGCCGCAAAGGCCGCCGCGAAATCAAGACTCCCCGTCCCAGGTTCATGTCGCCCTGGCACGTCGGCCAACTGCACGTGGCCAATCAGCCCACCGAATCGCTCGATTGTGGCCACGACATCATCACCCTCGCGGGCCGTGTGAAACAGATCGAGCTGCACACGCAGATTCGACGCGCCCACGTCTCCGATAATCCCCACGGCCTGCTCCGCCCGCGTGACGAAGAACCCAGGCACGTCGTGATGGTTGATGGGCTCGAGCACCAGCATCAACCCGGCATCGGCCGTCACCTGCGCGGCGTAGTCCAGATTGGCCACGAGGGTCCGGCGCGCATGGGTGGCGGTCACACCGTCAGGCAGCAGACCCGCCAGCACATTCACCGTGGGGCACCCGAGGCCGGTCGCATAGTGCACCGCCATCCCGACGCCGCCACGGAACTCCTCCACCCGGTCCGGATGGCAGGCAATGCCACGCTCCCCCGCGGGCCAGTCGCCTGACGGCGTGTTGTGCAGCACCAGGCCCACACCGGCGCCCCGAAGCGCATGGCGGAAATGATCAATGGGTTCGCTGTACGGCAGCTGGCACTCGACAGCGTCAAATCCCGCAGCCGCGGCGGCGCCGATCCGATCAAGAAACGGTAGCTCCGTGAAGAGCAAGGTGAGGTTCGCCGCAAACCGGGGCTCAGGCACGCTCGAAGCTCCGCTCAATCTCCCGCCGCGTGAGCCGCAGCATCACGGGCCGGCCGTGCGGACACACCGTGGAGTGCGCCGTCTGTCGCAGCTCGTTCAGCAGGTGCACCATCTTCTCGTGCGTGAGGGGATAGTTGGCCTTCACCGCGGCGTGGCAGGCCATCGTCGCGGCAATCAGGCGCACGGCTTCCTGCGCGCGGTCGCCCGTGTCCATGCCGTCCAGGTCGTCCGCCATGGCGCGCAGGGTCCCCTCGGCGTCATCCCGCTTGAGGATGGCCGGAACGGCGGACACCCGGACAACCCCAGGGCCAAAGACATCCACGTCGAAGCCAAGCCGCTCCAGGTCCGCTGTATGCGTGCCGAGCGCTTCCTGCCCCGCCGCAGAGACCTCGACCAGGAGGGGCTCCAGCAGCCGCTGACTGGCCAGCGTACCGCTCGTCAGGCGCGCGGCAATCTGCTCGTAGAGGATGCGCTCGTGCGCCACGTGCTGGTCGATGACGGCCACGCCGAACTCGTCCACGGCGATGATGAAGGTGTCGCGATACTGCCCCAGTGGCATCAACGCGCCAAACGTATCGGGCGTGCCGACGGGAGCGGCCGTAAACGCCTCGACGGCCTCGCGGACACCGGCATCCGTGGGCGCGGAGTAGGCCGACGGCGCATACGCTCCCCCGCCAACGCCCGAGAAGCCCTGGCTCCCTGAGCCGCCAGGCACCCAGCGATTGGCGAACACGCCGGCGTAGGCACCAGGCAGCGGCATCGTGAATGCGCGGGGCGCCATACCGGGAATCTCGCCCTGCCCTCCATGGAGCCGCACCTGCGGCACCGGGCTGTGTCCGAGCGTATCCGCCACGGCCCGCTTCACCACCTCATGCACGTGGCTCTGCTCGCGGAAGCGGACCTCGGCCTTGGTCGGGTGCACGTTCACGTCCAATGCGTCTGGGCGCATCTCCAGAAAGAGATGCACCTCGGGCGCCCGCTCCCGGATGGAGGCCTCGCCGTACGCGTCAATGATGGCGTGGCCGATGGTGCGGTCCTTCACAATGCGGCGATTGATGAAGACGTGTTGCGGCCCCCGGACCGGGCCCTGCTCGGCCAGTGCCGCCACGAAGCCCGTCACGGTGATGTCGCCCTCGCGATGGACTTCCACCAAGTCCGGCCGGTCGCCGTACACCTGATAGAGGCGATCACGGAGCGTGGTTGCCGGCGGCGTCTGCAGCAGCGTCCGCGGACCTGACATGAGCGTGAAGCCCACCTCCGGATAGCAGAGCGCGAACTGCGTCATCACCTTCGAGACCTGCGCGGACTCGGCCCCGTCGGACTTGAGGAACTTCCGCCGCGCCGGCAGGTTGTAGAACAGGTCGCGCACCTCGATGACCGTGCCGGTCGGGGTGCCAATGTCGGCCGGGGCGCTCATGGCTCCGCCGTCGACACGAATCTCGGTGCCGGCCGTGGCCTGGGCCGTGCGTGTCCGCAGCGAGAAGTGGGAGACCGAGGCAATCGAGGGAAGCGCCTCGCCCCGGAAGCCGAGCGTGGTGATCGCGGCCAGGTCCGAGGCCTGCCGGATCTTGCTCGTGGCGTGCCGGGCGAGCGCCAGCTGCGCATCCTCCGGCAACATCCCCTCGCCGTCGTCCTCGACACGGATGAGCGCCTTGCCACCCAGCTCGACGGCCACGCGGATGCGCCGGGCCCCGGCGTCAATCGCGTTCTCGACGAGTTCCTTCACGACCGACGCCGGCCGCTCGATGACCTCGCCGGCCGCGATCTGGTTGGCCAGTTCAACCGGAAGCTGAACGATCTTCCCCACCGGTCTCCCTGGCCCTTCGTCCTACTTCGCGTCCTGGATCGAGGCCTGCGCGGCCGCGAGCCGGGCCACCGGCACCCGGAACGGCGAGCAGCTCACGTAGTCCAGCCCGACACGGTGGAAGAAGTGCACTGAGGCCGGGTCGCCGCCGTGTTCCCCGCAAATCCCGAGTTTCAGAGTCGGCCGGGTAGCACGCCCGCGCTGCACGGCCATCTCCACAAGCTGTCCGACGCCGGCCTGGTCAATCGTCGCAAACGGATTTCTCGCGGCGATTTCAAGCTCGGCGTAGGTCGGGAGAAATGAACCGGAGTCGTCGCGCGACATCCCGAGGGCGGTCTGCGTCAGGTCGTTGGTGCCGAAACTGAAGAACTCCGCCGACTGCGCAATCTCGCCAGCGGTCAGCGCCCCGCGAGGCACCTCGATCATCGTGCCCACCAGATAGGAGAGCTTCACCTTCTGCTCGGCCTGTACGGCCTTGGCCTGGGCGTGAACCACGGCCAGTTGCAGGTCCAATTCCTTCTTGAAGCCGACCAGCGGAATCATGATCTCCGGCCGGACCTTAATGCCTTCCTTCTGCACCAGCGCCGCGGCCTCGAAAACGGCCCGCGCCTGCATCTCGGAGATCTCCGAGTGGATGATGCCGAGGCGGCACCCACGGAAGCCCAGCATCGGATTGAACTCGTGGAGGTGCTCGACGCGCTGGTGAATGCGGTCGAGCGACACGCCCATCTTGAGCGCCAGCTCCGCCTGCTGCTCTGGCGAGTGCGGCAGGAATTCGTGCAGCGGTGGATCCAGGAAGCGGATCGTCGCCGGATACCCCTTGAGTGCACGGAAGATGCCGGCGAAGTCCTCCCGCTGAAACGGCAGCAGCTTGGCCAGCGCCGCTCGCCGCTCCTCCACGGTCTCCGAGAGAATCATCTCGCGCATCGCATCGATGCGATTGCCTTCGAAGAACATGTGCTCCGTCCGGCAGAGCCCGATGCCTACGGCCCCGAACGCCACGGCGTTCTCCGCCTGCTCCGGAGTGTCGGCATTGGTGCGCACATCCATCCTCGAGGCCTGGCCGCACCACTTCATCAACTGCTGAAAGCTCTTGAACTTCTCGGTCGCCTGCGCCGCCTGGTCCCCGTGAATCAGGCCGGCCACGATTTCGGAGGGCGCCGCCTTGAGCTTGCCCGCGTAGACCCGGCCCGCCGTGCCGTCTATCGACATCCAGTCGCCTTCCGCGTAGCGCTTGCCGTCGACCGTGACCGCGCGCGCGGCGTAGTCCACCTCGAGCGCACCCGCGCCGCACACGCACACCTTGCCCATCTGCCGGGCCACGAGCGCCGCGTGGGAGGAGACCCCGCCGCGTGCGGTCAGGATGCCCTCGGCCGCGATCATGCCTCGCAGATCCTCGGGTGACGTTTCGATACGGACCAGTAGCACCTGCTCACCGCGCTCGGCCGCGACCACCGCCCTGTCCGCGTTCAGGTAGATGCGGCCGGAGGCCGCGCCGGGGCCCGCGGGGAGCCCCGTGGCGATGACGTTCGCGGCAGCCACGTCCTTCGCATCGAAGACGGGCGCGAGCAGCTGATCGAGCTGGTCGGCCGGATTGCGCAGCACCGCCGTCTTCCAGTCGATGAGCTTCTCCTTGACCATGTCCATCGAGAACTTCAGCGCGGCCATGGCCGTGCGCTTGCCATTGCGCGTCTGCAGCATGTAGACGACGCCGTCCTCGATTGTGAACTCGAAGTCCTGCACGTCCTTGAAGTGGCGTTCGAGCACCTGGCGGATGCGCTCCAGTTCCTTGTGGGCCGACGGCATCTGTGCCGCCAGCGCCGCGACCGGTTCGGGCGTCCGCACGCCAGCCACGACGTCCTCACCCTGCGCGTTGATCAGGAACTCGCCGTAGAACTCCTTCGTGCCGTTCGCCGGATTCCGCGTGAAGGCCACGCCCGACCCGGACTCGTCACCCGTGTTGCCGTACACCATCGCCTGGACGTTGACGGCCGTGCCCCACTCTGACGGGATGTTGTACTTCCGTCGATAGACCATCGCCCGGTCGTTCATCCACGACCCGAACACTGCGCCCACCGCGCCCATCAGCTGATCCCAGGGACTTGTCGGAAAGTCCACGCCGGCCCGCTCGCGCACGAGGGACTTGAAGCGGACAACCAGCAGCTGCAGGTCCTCGACGCTCAGCTTCGTGTCCTCGATGTCCGCGTGATAGCGCTCGTGCTTGAGTGCGTGGATCACCGTCTCAAACGGTTCGTGGTCCTCGCCCTGGCTCTTCTGCACACCGAGCACCACATCGCCATACATCTGGATGAAGCGGCGGTAGCAGTCCCACGCGAACCGCGCGTTCTTCGTCTTGGTCGCCAGCGCCTCGACGGTCTGATCGTTCAAGCCCAGGTTGAGGATCGTATCCATCATGCCGGGCATCGAATCGCGGGCGCCTGAGCGCACAGAGACCAGGAGCGGATTCTTGAGGTCGCCGAAGCGCTTGCCCGTCTGCTGCTCGATAGCGGCCAGCCCCGCCTGCATCTGCGCCTTGAGCGGGGGCGGATAGCTGCGACGGTTGGCGTAGTAGTAAGTGCAGACCTCAGTCGTGATGGTGAACCCTGGGGGAACAGGCAAGCCGATCCGGCACATCTCGGCGAGGTTCGCGCCCTTGCCACCGAGCAGCGGCTTCATCGAGCCATTGCCGTCAGTCCGGCGGCCGAACTGGTACACGAACTGTCCGGCCTTCTGCGAGGCAGCCTTCGGGGTGGCCGTGGCAGTGGACTTGGAGGCGGCCTTCTTCGCCGGCGCGCTCGTTTTCCTGGCTGGGGCGCCCCTGCGCGCGGGCGCCGCCGGCTTGGCCGGAGCCCTCTTCACGGCCCTCTTCACGGCCTTCTTCATGGGCTTCTTCACGGCCTGTTTCGCAGCCCTCTTGACGGCCTTCTTCGCAGCCTTCTTCGCCATGGTTACTCCACTTTTCGGGTCACGCTACTCCGCCACGATCTCCGAGATGTCGGCGATGCCGACCACCAAATCCCGCAGCCCGGCCATCACCTGCAACCGCGTCTCGCGCAGCGCGGCATCATCGGCCATCACCATCACGTCATCGAAGTACTTCGCCACGAAGGGCTGGAGTCCAGCGATGTCCTTCAGCGCCGCCAGGTACTGCCCGGTACGCTCGGCCTCCTCGATCACCGGCACGCGAGACGCGACGTGCCCGATGAGCGCCTGCTCTGCCTGGTCCGGCGCCGTGGTCGCATAGGCCGCAAGCGCCGCCCAGCCGCGTGTAAAGGTCACACCCTTCGAGATGTTCTTCACGCGCTTGACGGCTTCGGCGAGCTGCCTGAATTCCTGCTGTCCCGTGAACTCGGCCAGCACGGCCAGCGTCTTCTTCGCGCGGGCCACATCCAGCGTCTCGAGTGACCGGGCCGCCACGGCCCTGGCATTGCGGACGTCAAAGCCCCGCTGCTCGAACAGATACAACACACGCTCGACGACGAAGGCCTGGATCGAATCTTTCGCTTCGGCATCCATGGTCCACGGCTCCCCTGCCTTGGCCACGAGCTGCCCGAGCGTGATGCGTGCCGTGATGCCGGTGATCTCCTGGAGATCCGCCAGAATCTTCACCGCGCCCTGCGCCTGCCGCCGGAGCCCAAGCGGGTCCCGCGAACCGGTGGGGCGTTCACCCGCGGCGAGCATGCCCACGACCGAATCCAGCTTATCGGCCAGCGCCACCGCTGCCCACGTGATTGCGGCCGAGCCGAGATCCGCTTTCGACGGCGCCGCGTTGGCGTCCACACCAATGGGCAGGTAGTGGTAGTAGATCGCCTTCCAGACGGACTCAGGCAGGCTCTCCTGGCGCGCGTAGATCCCGCCCATCGTGCCCTGGAGTTCCGTGAGCTCGCGCACCATGTCGGTGCCCAGGTCCGCCTTGGCCAGCCGACCGGCCTGACGAGCAGCGTCAGCCTGCTCAGGTGTACCGAACGCCTCCGCGGCGATCCAGCCCGCCAGCGCGGACACGCGGTCCGCCTTTTCCTTGTAGCTGCCAAGCTTCTTGTGAAACAGGATGGTTCCAAGGCGCTCGATGCGGGATTCGAGCGTGGCCTTGCTGTCTTCCTCCCAGAAGAACTGCGCATCACGCAGGCGCGCCACGAGCACGCGCTCCGAGTTGCGGGCGATGACCTCGGGCTTCTCCGACTCGATATTCGTTACGGCCAGAAACGCCGACTTCAGCGCGCCGTGCTCGTCCACCACCGGGAAGTAGTGCTGGTGGTGAATCATCGTGGTCGTCAGCACTTCCTCGGGCAGCTTCAGGAACTCCGGCGGATAGTGCCCGGCCACGACCGTCGGGTACTCGACCAGATCCGGCACCTCCTGCAGGAGGCTTGAATGCGCCGCCACAAGTGGACTCACGCGCCCACCGAGGCGGCGGGCATGGCTCTCCAGCTCACGCTTGATGCGCTGCTCACGTTCACTGCGGTCGAGGATGACGAAGTTCTCGAGAAGCCGCTTCTCGTAGTCCTCGAACATCTTCACCTTGACGGCGCGCCCTGAGCGCCCGCTGGTCGTCTGGAAGCGATGGCCGTAGGTGTTGGCGCCTGAGGCGACGTCCTGCACCTGGGGCCCCTGGGCCAACTCGGTGCGGCGGATGACAAAGGGCACGACCCGTCCGCCGTAGAGCAGCACGAGCCAGCGAATCGGACGCGCGAACACGAGCTCGCCCTTGCCGTCATCCAGGTAGGCATCCCAGCGCATCTGCTTCGGGAAGTTGAAGTCGCGCAGCAGCCCGCCCATGACATCGGCCAGGACGTCCACGGTGGCCTTGCCACGCTGCTGGATCCGGCAGGCGAGATAGACGCCCTTCGGCGTCTCTTCTCGCAGCAGGGCCGAGACGTCCACGTTGTTCTTCTTCGCGAAACCAAGGGCGGCGGGCGTGGGCTCCCCGGCCGCGTTGAACGCCGCCGAGACGGGCGGCCCCATCACCAGTTCCTCTCGGTCCGTCTGGCGCTCGGCCAGGTTCACCACGCGAGCGGCCAGCCGCCGCGGCGTGCTGAACGCCTCGACGTCAGCCGGGTGCGGCAGCCGCGCCTCAACCAGTCGCGCCGTGAGGTGCTTCTTCAGCTGCGCGGTCAGGCCCGGCAGCCACCCGGCCGGAATCTCCTCACAGCCGATCTCAATCAACAGTTCCCGGTCCACGTCAGCGTTCTCCGGCAGGCGTCTGGAGTGAATCCGCGTACGCCCGCGCAATCTTCACGGACAGTTGCCGCACGCGCAGGATGTACGCCGTGCGCTCGGTGACGCCGATGCTGCCGCTCGAGTCCAGGATGTTGAACAGGTGCGAGCACTTCAGGGCGTGTTCCAGCGCCGGGATCACCAGGCCCGACTCCAGGAGGGTCCCTGCAAAGGCGTGGTACTTGTCGAACAGGTCGCGATGGAGCGCGGCGAACTCGGCCTCGGGCATATTGACCTGGCCGAACGCGTATTTGGACTGCTCCACCTCATCGCGCAGCCGCACCTCCCCGTACTTCACACCGCCGCCCCACTCAAGGTCGTAGACGTTGTCGACCTTCTGCAGGAACATCGCGATGCGTTCCAGGCCATAGGTGATCTCACAGGAGATCGGCGACAGGTCGATGCCGCCGACCTGCTGGAAGTAGGTGAACTGGGTGATCTCGGTGCCGTCCAGCAGCACCTGCCAGCCGATGCCCCACGCGCCGAGGGTCGGCGACTCCCAGTTGTCTTCCTCGAAGCGGATGTCGTGCTGGCGGGGGTTGATGCCGCACGCCTCGAGCGACTCGAGATACCGCTGCTGCACCTCGTCCGGCGAGGGCTTGAGAATCACCTGGAACTGGTGATGCTTGAACAGCCGGTTCGGGTTCTGCCCGAAGCGGCCGTCATCGGGCCGCCGCGAAGGCTGCACGTAGGCCACGCTCCAGGGCTTGTCGCCCAGCACGCGGAAAAGCGTTTCGGGATGCGAGGTGCCGGCGCCCACTTCGAGGTCCAGCGGCTGCTGCAGCAGGCAGCCCTGGGAGGCCCAGTAGGCCGAGAGTTTGAGAATCAGGTCTTGCAGGGTCACGTGTCTCCGCCTCAGCCGTGCCGGCGCAGTTCGCGCAGCACGCGGTCCGATTTCAGTGTCTTCTCCAGATGCATCGAGATGAGCGCCCGATGCGTACCTTCCAGCTCCCGCAGGACTCCGGCGCCAGCCGGCAAGTCCGCCACCTGACGCGGCGCGATATTCCGCGACGCGGTCAGAAACGCCTGTGCTCCCACTGAGAGCCCACCCCGCGCTTCCGGGTACAGCCCCTGCAGCCGCAACAGCCAGCACTCGAAGTACCGTGCCAACGGCTCCACGGGCACCCCCTCGCAGAGCGCGTCCAGCATCGACGCGCCCAGCCTGAACAGCCGCTCGTCCGCATCCGCGTCCTGGGCCCACTCATCCAGGAGTTCCGCGAAGTAGCTGACGTGCTCCAGGGCACTGCCACCCAGGTTCAGCGGCGACCGGACGGTGTCAGCGTAATTGATTCCGACCAATTCGCGTCCTTCCTTCTCGAAGTACGCAACTTTCACCTCGGTCAGGGGCTCCAGCGAGCCAGTAAACCGGGATCGGGGCCGTCGGGCACCCTTGGCCACGCCACGCTTCTTCCCGCGGTCCCGGGTCAGGAAGACCACGATCCGGTCCGCTTCCGACAGCTTGTACGTCCGGAGAACGAGCGCGTCGCCGGAATAGAGCGGCACCGCCCCTCAGACTACCTTCCCCGACAGGCGGAGGTAGAGCGAGGCCAGCCCCAGAAACGATGCGAACCCGGCCACGTCCGTAAAGGTCGTAATGAAGACCGTCGAGGCCAGGGCCGGGTCGATCTTGATGGCCTGGAGCCCGAGTGGAATGAGCGTGCCGGCCGTCGCCGCGACAAACAGATTGAACACCATCGCCACACCCAGAAGCGCGCCGATGATGGGCTCGCCGCGGAACAGCCAGACCACCAGCGCGGCGATGATGCCCGTGGCCAAGCCGTTCCCAACGCCGACGATGACTTCCTTGAAGAGCGCCTTCCGGGCGTTGCTCCACGTCAATTCCCCGAGCGCGATGCCACGCACGATGACCGTGAGTGTCTGGGTGGCGGCATTGCCGCCCATGCCAGCCACGATGGGCATGAAGACCGCCAGGATGGTCAGTTGGCTAATCGTGCGCTCGAAGAGCGCCACCACCGAGGCGGCGAGAAACGCCGTGCCCAGGTTGATGGCCAGCCACGGAAACCGAAGGCGGAGTGAATCGAGAGGTGTGCTGAAGACGCGCTCGTCACCGGAGACGCCCGCCAGACGCAGGATGTCCTCGGTGGCCTCGTCCTTGATGACGTCGATGACGTCGTCCACGGTGATGATGCCGACCAGCTTGTTCTCCGGATCGACGACCGGAATCGCGAGCAGGTTGTAGGAGGCCACCTGCCGGGCCACTTCTTCCTGGTCCGTATCGACCCTGGCGCTGATGAGCTCCGAGGTCATGATCCGTTTGAGCGGCGTCTCCGGGGAGACCAGCAGCAGCCGGCGCAGCGAGACCACACCGACCAGGTGCCGCCGCTCGTCCACGACGTAGAGATAGAACACCATCTCGACGTCGCGCGAGCCCTGCAGTTCCGAGATCGCCTCGCCCACCGTTATGTCTTCGCTGAGGGCGAAGACATTCGGGTTCATGATGCGGCCGGCCGTCTGCTCGTCGTACTCGAGCAGGTTCTCGACGACGCCAGATTCCTTCGGGCGCATCAGGTCGAGGACCGCCGTCGAGAGGTCTTCCGGCAGGTAGTCGATCAGGGCGGCAGCATCGTCCGACGGCACCTCCTGTGCGAGCCGGGCAATGTCTTCGGCCGACCGCGTGCCGAGGAGCGAGGCACCGGCTTCGGGGCCGAGTTCAGAGACCGCCTCCATCGCCAGTCGCCCGTTTCGGTCGGCCAGGATGGAGAACGCGGCCTCGCGGTCGCGGTCGCTCAGTTCACTGAAGAGTTGGGCGAGATCGGCTGGATGCTGCTTCTGCAGCAGATTGAGCAGATTGGCCGTCGCCCCAATGCGCAGCAACCGCTTGACGGAGTCGAGGACGAGGTCGATTCTGCGCTGCGCCATGAGTGATGCCGTCGGGCCACCTTAACACGATTTCCAGAGGGAAAAGCCCCCGTCTGCCCCCTAGCGCAGGCCCAGATCGTCGAGCATCCGCTCGTCATCCCGCCAGGAGGGCCGGACCTTGACGTGCAGGTCGAGGAACACCCGGCAGTCGAACCGGCTCTCGAGCTCAGCGCGGGCCGCCGTGCCGATGGTCCGAATCATCGAACCAGCCCTCCCCACCACGATCCCCTTCTGGGAATCACGGTCCACAAGGATGGTGCAGTAGAGGCGCAGCACTCCCTTCGGACCCTCCGGCTCCTGATACTGGTCCACGACCACGGCCGTGGAGAACGGCAGCTCGTCGTGCGTGCAGCGGAGCACCTGCTCACGGACAAGTTCGGCCGCGGTCTGCCGCTCCTGCTGATCGGTGAGGTAGTCCACCGGGTAGAGCGGGTCGCCCTCGGGAAGACTCGCCAGAAGGAGGCTCGCCAGCGTCTCCACGTTGGTGCCGTCCGCCGCCGAAATCGGCACGATCTCGCGGAAATCCCGCTGTCGGCGGTAGCTGTCGATGAGCGGCAGCAACTGGTTCTTCTCGATCTGGTCCACCTTGTTCAAGGCCAGGAAGACCGGCACGGTCAGCGGCGCCACGCGCTCCAGCATGAAGCGGTCGCCCGTCCCGGTCGGCGCCGTCACATCCACGACGAGCACGACCGCGTCGACCTCGCGCATGGCGTCGAGCGCCGTATCCACCATGCGCACGTTGAGGCGATGGGTCGGGCGATGCACCCCGGGCGTGTCGACAAACACGATCTGTCCGCCCGGGTCGTTGCGGACGCCAAGAATGCGGGTCCGCGTGGTCTGCGGCTTGTCGGAGGTGATGGCCACCTTCTCGCCGACCAACCGGTTGAGGAGCGTGGACTTGCCTGCGTTTGGGCGCCCCACGAGCGCCACCGTTCCGGTTCTCATGACGCCGCCTCGCCTTCCTCCGGAACTGCCATGCGGCGCAGCCGGACTTTCGTAATGCGCCGCCGCTCGACCTCGGCCACCTCCACCTGCAGCCCGTCGGTCTCGAAGACCTCGCCGACATACGGCATGCGGCCCAGCCGCGCGAGGAGGAAGCCGCCCACCGTCTCAAACCCGTCCCGTACGATGGTGACGCCCAGCCGCTCAGTCACTTCGTCCACACCCGTCTTGCCCTGCACGAGAAGCGCGCCATCCTCCTCGACAATGACTGCATCGCTCTCTGTGTCGTACTCGTCCCGGATCTCGCCGACGATCTCCTCGATCAGATCCTCGACCGTCACCAGCCCTGCCGTGCCGCCATACTCATCCACGACAATCGCCAGGTGCGACTGGCGCCGCTGCAGCTCCTTGAGCAGGTCCGTGGCCCGCTTGCTCTCGGGCACGAATTGCGGCGTCCGCATCAATGTCGTCAGCGGCGGCTCGGCTCCCGGCGGCAAGGCCACCAGGTCCTTCACAAAGACCACGCCCACGATGTTGTCGAGGCTGTCGCGAAACACCGGTACCCGCGAGTATTGCTCCTCCCGGAAGAGGTTCCGCACATCTGTCAGCGAGGCGGTCACAGGAATGGCCACGATATCTGGCCGTGGCGTCATCACCTCACGCACGAGCGCATCGGTGAAGTCGACCACCGACTTCAGCAGCTCGCGGCCCTCGGCGTCGGAAATGTCGTCCTCATCGGCTCCCTCGGGTGCCCCGGTGCCGCCGGACTCTGATCCGCCATCGGACTCCGGGCCCCGTTCCTGTGGGCGCATCTCCTCCACCAGACCCGCCAGCGGACGCGTGACTGGCGCAAGCGGCTTGGTCACGGTATCGAACAGTGGGAGCAGGAGCGAGAGCGCCTGCTCGGGGTTGCGGCGCACGATGAGCGCAGGAAGGGCGTACTGCAGCCCGATCGTCCAGGTACCCATCGCCACGAAGATCACGACGGCGGCCCGCCAGCCTGACGCCCCTGTGGCCAGTTGGAACAGCAGCGCGGCGATGACCAGGCATGCGGCCGAGAGCAGCCGCACCGGCACAAAGAGGGAGAGCGGGTCCGCGAGATATCCGGTCAGACGGTCGCCGGCATCGTCACGCTCCGCCATCAGACGGAGCGACAGCCGGAGCATCGCCGAGAAGGCGGTCTCGACGCAGCCGAGCGCCACCGTGAGGCAGGCCAGCACGAAGAGAATGAGCGGCATCATCGGGAGGCACGCTCGATGAGCCCGGCGGGCAGTCCGTGCCGGCGGCGGAGGCGCTGTTCGAACCGCGCCATTTCCCCGTGGTCCGTCTCGTGATCGTAACCAAGCAGATGGAGAAGTCCGTGGAGCGCCAGCACCTTCAGCTCCGTGGTCAGCGCGTGCCCCGCGGCCCGCGCTTGCCGACGGGCCACGCCGGTGGCAATCACGATGTCCCCCAGCGACGCCTCATCGGGGCTGGACGGAAACGAGAGCACGTCGGTCGCGTAGGCCATGCCGCGAAACTCACGGTTCAGGCTCCGAACCCGCGCGTCGCTCGCCAGCGCCACGCAGACACTGCCTCTGGCCTTCCGAGGCGCCGCAGCCGTCAGCCAGGAGCCAAGCCCTCTCGCGGACGATAGCCCACCGGCCACAACCTCCACCTCAAGACGCGGGGCTGGCCGTGCCCGCGCTCCGGTTGACCGCCGAGCGCGGGCCACCACCGTCAGTGCCCCGCCTGCGAGGGTGTATCTGCCGCACCGGGTCCCGCCGGCGCCAACACCGCGCTCACGCCCCGACCGCCCGCCGGACTTGCCGCTCGTTCATAGGCCCGAACAATCTCCTGGACGAGCTTGTGGCGGACCACATCCCGGTCATCGAAATGCACGAACCCGATCCCGGCAACATCCCGCACCACCTTGAGCGCCTCAACCAGGCCCGACTTCCCACCTGGCAGGTCGATCTGCGTGACGTCACCGGTGACCACGGCCTTCGATCCGAACCCGAGGCGCGTCAGGAACATCTTCATCTGCTCGGATGTGGCGTTCTGCGCTTCGTCGAGAATCACGAACGCGTCATTGAGCGTTCGGCCACGCATGAACGCGAGCGGCGCCACCTCAATCGTGCCGCGCTCGATGAGCCGCTGCGCCTTCTCTGTGTCGAGCATGTCGTACAGCGCGTCATAGAGCGGCCGCAGGTACGGGTTGACCTTCTCGGTCAGGTCGCCCGGGAGGAACCCGAGCTTCTCGCCCGCCTCGACGGCCGGCCGCGCCAGGATGATGCGGTTCACGCGCTTCGCCAGGAGGTAGTTCACGGCCTCCGCCATGGCGAGATAGGTCTTGCCGGTACCGGCGGGCCCGATGCCAAACACGATGTCGTGCTGCTCGATGGCTTCCAGATAGCGCCGCTGGTTCACCGTCTTGGGCGCCACGCGCTTGCGGCCCGCCTGACGCTGCCCGCTCCGCATGAAGAAGTCGCGCAGATCCACGTCGGGGTTGTCGATGACCAACTGCGCGCCCGTCTTCACGTCACCGTTGTTGAGGGCAAAGCCCTCGCCGGCTAGAAGCCCCAGCTGGTGGAAGATGCGCTCGGCCTGCGCCTCGGCTTCCCGCGTCCCCTCCGCCACGACCTCGTGCCCCTGCGTGCGCAGGCGCAGACCCAACAGCCCCTCGATGTGCTTCAGGTTGCTGTCGCGAGGCCCAAAGATGGCCTCGACCCCTTCGTCCGGCAGGACGATGCGCTTCATCGGGCGATCTGGATGTGAAGGTCCTTGAGCTGCCGGGCGTCCACCGCTGACGGCGCATCGGACATCTGGTCCACGGCCGCGGCTGTCTTCGGGAACGCAATCACTTCACGGATCGAGCTCTCGCCGGTCAGCAGCGCTGCGATGCGATCGAGCCCCAGTGCGATGCCCCCATGCGGCGGCGTGCCGTACTCGAGTGCCTCGAGGAAGAATCCGAAGCGGGTCTTCGCCTCTTCCGGGCTGATGTTCAGCAGCGAGAAGATCCGGCTCTGCAGCGTCGCATCATGAATACGGATACTGCCGCCCCCGATCTCGCTGCCGTTGAGCACCAGGTCATAGGCCTTCGCGCGCGCCTTGCCCGGATCGGAGTCCATCAGCGGCAGGTCGGCATCCATGGGCGAGGTGAACGGGTGATGCATCGCGACGAAGCGCTTCTCCTCTGCATCCCACTCCAACAGCGGGAAGTCCACGACCCAGAGGAACCGGAAATCGTTCGTCTCAAGCAGGCCCTTGCGCTTCGCCAGGCTCAGGCGAATCTGCCCGAGCAGCTTGGAGGCCGTGTCGGGCTCGCCGGCAGAAATCAGCAGCAGATCACCGTTGCCGCATCCAGCGGCATCCAGCGCCCGCACCACTTCCGCTTCACCAAGCGCCTTCATCACGGAGCTCGTCACGGTTCCGTCGTCGGCGCGGCGGGCCCACACGAGGCCACTGGCGCCGAGCGCCTTGGCCTCGTCCACGATGCCATCAACCTCGCTGCGGGAATAGGTCCCCGCGTTGTTGACGACGAAGCCCCTGACCGTGCCGCCACCGTTGACGATCTCCTTGAATACCCGGAACTGCGAGTCCGTGAAGAGATGCCCGAGATCCTGAATGGGCATACCGGGCCGCAGGTCCGGCTTGTCGGAGCCGTACGTCGCCATCGCCTCGGCGTAGGACATCCGCTGGAACGGCGCGGTAATCTCCATCCCGATGAGCGAGAAGATCTTCGCCATCAGCGGCTCGATCAGATTGAAGATCGTCTCGGGCCGCGCAAACGACATCTCAACGTCGACCTGCGTGAACTCGGGCTGACGGTCGGCGCGCAGGTCCTCGTCGCGGAAGCACTTGCAGATCTGCATGTACTTGTCCATGCCGGCCACCATGAGGATCTGCTTGAAGAGCTGGGGCGACTGCGGCAGCGCGAAGAACTCGCCCGGATGCACGCGGCTCGGCACGAGATAGTCGCGCGCGCCCTCAGGCGTGGATTTGGTGAGAATGGGCGTCTCGATCTCAAGGAACCCCGCCTCATCGAAGTAGCGCCTGATGGCCGTCGTCAACTTATGGCGCAGGACGATGTTCGCCTGAAGGCGCGGACGGCGCAGATCCATGTAGCGGTACTTGAGACGCACTTCCTCAGAGACCGGGGAATCCTCCGCCACGGTGAACGGCGGCGTCTTGGCCTCGTTGAGAATCGTGAGCTTGCGGACCACGACCTCGACATCGCCCGTCTCGAGCTTGGGATTGACCGTTTCGTCCGAGCGACGCCGCACGGTGCCGCCGATGCCGACAACAAACTCGGACCGGAGCTTCTTGGCGCGGGCCAGTGTCGCATCGTCATCCGCGTCAAAGACCACCTGGGTCACGCCACCGCGGTCGCGGATGTCCACGAAGAGCACGCCCCCGAGGTCGCGCACACGGTGCACCCAGCCCAGCAGCACGACATCACGGCCCACGTCGCCCGAGCGCAGTTCGCCGCAGGTGTGTGTGCGTGTCAGGTCACCCAGTTGTTCAGCCACGTACTTCTCCTAAAAAGTCCTGAATCGTGCGCGCCGCATCCGCGAGCGCCACTGTATCCTGCCGGCCACTGGCCAGCGCCTTGATCGAGACCGTGCCCGCCGCCAGCTCGGATTCGCCGAGGATGGCCACGCACGGAATCCCGCAGCCGCTGGCGTATTTGAGCTGCTTCCCCATCTTATCCACGTCGGGATAGACGAACACCCGGAGTCCCCCCTGCCGCAGCACGAGGGCCGACTGCATGGCCCGCCCGAGGTCCTCCGGCCGGAAGACGGAGATCATCACGTCCGCCGGTGCCGCAGTGAGCGCCGGTGGAAAGAGGTTCCGCTCCCCCATCACGACGAGGATGCGCTCAAGGCCGAGGGAAAACCCGCACGCCGGCACCTGCTCCCCGGAGAACATCCCCACCAGGCCGTCATACCGGCCGCCGCCACCGAGGCTGCCTGCCAGGTCCGGCACGGCAATCTCGAAAATGGCGCCGGTGTAATAGGACAAGCCGCGCGCCAGGGACGGGTCCACGCGCAGCCGGCCGGCGGCGGGAGTTCCTTCCGTGAGCGCGAGGATCTCGCGCAGGTTTTCGAGGCACGCCGGCACGGCCACTCCAGCCGCGCCGCCGGTGACAAAGGCCTCCAGACTCGACAGGAGAGCGCCGTTCTCCGCCTCTCCACCGGCGAACACACCGAGCAGTGCACGGGCCGCCTGTGGCGCGACACCTCGCGCCGTGAGCTCCCCTGTCACACCCTCGGGGCCGATCTTGTCCAGCTTGTCGACGGCGATGAGCGCTTCCCCATGCAGCCCTTCCGGCACCCCGGCAGCCTGCAGGACCGCCCGCAACAGCTCTCGATGGTTCAGCCGGATCCGGAAATCCTCGAAGCCCAACTCGGTCAGCACCTGACTCACCGCGCCGCACAGCTCCGCCTCGATGGCCGCCGACGTGGACCCGAGCGCGTCGACATCACACTGATAGAACTCGCGGTACCGGCCACGCGCCGGCCGGTCCGCCCGCCACACCGGCTGAATCTGGTAGCGCCGGAACAGGCGCGGCAGCTTCGCGCGGTGCTCGGCCACGACGCGCGCCAGCGGCACGGTCAGGTCGTAGCGAAGCGCCAGGTCGGCCTGCCCGGTCGACTCATGCTCGCCCCGCTTCAGGATCTTGTAGATGAGCTGATTGCCTTCCTCCCCATACTTACCGAGGAGGGTCTCAATGTTCTCGACCGCCGGCGTCTCAAGCGGCTCGAAGCCGTACGACTGGTAGACGCGGGTCACCACATCAATCACGAACGCCCGGCGCCTCACGTCCACGGGCAGGAAGTCGCGCATGCCGCGCGCCGGACCCGTGTTGAGCTTCGGGCCGCTCACGAGGCCGTCACCGCGGACGGCATGTAGTCCAGCCGGTACTTCACGTAGCTCTGCGCGTACTTGTCGAGCGAGGTGTCCTCCTCTGGTGTGAGAGGGCGGCGCACCTTGGCCGGCATGCCCATCACCATCGAACCCGGCGGAATCACCATGCCCTCTGGCACCAGTGCTCCGGCGGCGATGATCGAGCCGGAGCCGATGTGGCAGCCGTTCAGGAGAATCACGCCCATTCCGATGAGACAGCGATCCTCGATCGTGCAACCGTGCACGATGGCGCCGTGGCCAACGGTCACGTCGTTGCCGATGATGCAGGCGTGCGACGGCACGCGATTGACGTGAATGATCGTGCCGTCCTGGATGTTGGTGCGCTGGCCAATCCGGACGTAATTGACGTCACCGCGGATCACGACGCCCATCCAGATGCCACACTCGGCGGCAATGTGGACGTCGCCGATCACCTGGGCGGTCTCATCGACGAAGACGGAGGAATCAATCGTGGGCAGAATCGAGCGAAACGGGCGAATCACACTCTGGATCTTATCGTGAGGCGGCCCCGGGCGGACGCCGTCGCGCGCCGTCCAGGGAAGCCGCCGGCCCGCCTACATCCGCGGGAGCGTGAGGCCCGTCTGCGACTGATACTTGCCCTTCTTGTCCGCGTAGGAGACCTCGCAGACCTCGTCGCTCTGGAAGAAGAGCACCTGGGCGATTCCCTCGTTCGCGTAGATCTTGGCGGGAAGCGGCGTCGTATTAGAGATCTCCAGCGTGACGTTCCCCTCCCATTCGGGCTCGAACGGGGTCACATTCACGATGATGCCGCAGCGGGCATAGGTGGACTTCCCGAGGCAGACCGTCAGCACGTCACGCGGAATGCGGAAGTACTCCACCGTCCGCGCCAGTGCGAAGGAGTTCGGCGGCACGATACAGACGTCGGTCTTGATGTCGACGAACGACCGGCTGTCGAAATTCTTGGGGTCGATCACGGTGCTGTTGATATTCGTGAAGACCTTGAACTCGTCCGCGACCCGGATGTCGTACCCATAGGACGACAGCCCGTAAGACACGACGCCGTCACGGACCTGCCGGTCCTCGAAGGGCTCGATCATCTTGTGCTCGAGCGCCATCTTCCGAATCCACTTATCAGCCTTGATGGAGGGCATCGCGACTCCGGTCCGCTAGCGCCGAGACCACCAGGTCATGAGCGCGGTGAGCACGAGACTGGCCACGATCGACGTGGCCAGCGGTACATAAAGCGTGAACGAACCCCGGCGAACGATCAAATCACCGGGCAGGCGCCCCAGGGGGACGCCCATCTTCAGCAGCACGCCTACCGCCACCAGGCCTACTCCGCCCAGGATGAAGAGGCGTGCCACGGCGTGCTACAGGAGCTCGAGCCCCCGGAAGAAATAGCCCAGCTCGAATGCGGCCGTCTCCGGCGCGTCTGAGCCGTGGGTTGCGTTCTTGTCAATGGACTGCCCGAATTCCTTGCGGAGCGTCCCGGCCTCGGCCTTGGCCGGATCCGTGGCACCCATGAGCGTGCGCCACTTCGCAATGGCGCCCTCCGCCTCGAGCGCCAGCAGCACGCAGGGACCCGACGACATGAAGTCCGTCAGGCTGCCGAAGAACGGGCGCGCGCTGTGGACGGCGTAGAAGCCCTCGGCCTCACGCTTGGTGAGGTGCTGCAGCCGCATGCCGCGAACGGTGAATCCTTCCTGCTCGATGCGCGCCAGAATCCGTCCGGTCAGACGCGCCTCGACGGCGTCCGGCTTGATGATTGCAAATGTCAGTGCCATGTCTCTCTTATCTGCCTGCGTGATGTGCGCTGGTGCCCGTGCCCCTAGCGCAGGGATTCCATGATTTCGTCGAGTGCCGACTTCGGCGGCCGCACACGCTCCAGCGGGAGCGTTGCCAGCGGCTCATCCACCAGATTGAGCTGCGTGCAGAAGTCGACCTTGTCGGGCTCGACATACAACAGGCCGGTCGGGTACTCCCCGCGCCGCGCCGTGTCCGTCAGCAGCCGCATGGCCGCCAGCTTATCCGTAGGATCGTAGTCTGCCGCCACGCTTTTGAGAAAGACTTTCGATCCGTCGTGCAGGTCGACCTCCCGCACCGCCCCAGGCTCCTGCTCGACCGTGATGTCCTCAAAGAACGGCACGAAGTTCAACTCGTGCAGGGGCTCCTCGTGGTCTCGCACGTACTCGTAGCTGCGCGTCGAGCCCCGGTGGTCATTGAACGTGACACAGGGCGAAAAGACGTCGATGAGCACGGTCCCCCGATGAGCCAGCCCAGCCTTGAGCAACTGGAGGAGCTGCCGTTTGTCGCCGGAAAACGAGCGGGCGACGAAGCTGGCGCCAAGTTCAATCGCCATGGCGCACAGGTCGATGGGCGCCAGGTCATTGACCACCCCGCTCTTGAGGGTGGAGCCCAGATCCGCCGTGGGCGAAAACTGTCCCTTGGTCAACCCGTAGCAGCCGTTGTCCTCCACGATGTAGATCATCGGCAGGTTCCGGCGCATCAGGTGCACGAACTGCCCGATCCCGATCGCGCCGGTATCGCCGTCTCCGCTGATGCCGATGGCCTGCAGCCGGTGATTGGCCAGCAACGCGCCGGTGGCCACCGACGGCATCCGGCCGTGCACGGAGTTGAATCCGTGGGACCCGGACAGAAAGTAGGCGGGACTCTTGCTCGAGCACCCGATGCCGGAGAGCTTGATGACGTGGGTGGCGTCGATCCCCATCTCGAAGCAGGCCTCAATCACCCGCTCGGAAATCGCGTTGTGGCCACACCCGGCACAGAGGGTCGACTTGCCGCCGCGGTAGCTGGCCATCACCAGGCCAAGCCGATTGGTGGTCTCCATGACTACTGCTCCCTCCGGGCCGACGGTGCGGAGGCCGGGCCGTCCGGTTCGGCCAGCGGCCCCTGCCCTTCCCGTCGCAGCAGTGCGTCGGTGATGCTGCGTGCGTCAATCGGCAGCCCGCTGTAGTGCCGGATACTGCGCAGCTTCGCCACGCGATCACCGGGCAGGTCGAGCCGCATCAACGCCGCCATCTGGGCATCGCGGTTCTGATCGACGACATACACGTGGTCGTGCGCATCGACGAACGCCGTCAACGCATCGTGAAACGGGAACGCCTTCAGGCGCAGATACGACGTCTCCACGCCGTATTCCTCGCGGAGCTGATCGCGGCTCTCGCAGACCGGAAAATGGCTCGTGCCGTACGCGACGATCCCGATCGTGGCGCCCGGGCGCACATCCACATCCGGTGCGGGCATGAAATGTCTGGCCCCATCGAACTTGCGCGCAAGCCGGTCGACATTCTCGGCGTAGTCGTCGGCCCGCTCACTGTATTGCCCGCGCGCGTTGTGCCCGGACCCGCGCGTGAATGTGGGCGGCAGGCCGTCGGCAGGAATCGTCCGATACGCAATCCCGTCCCCCTCGACATCGGCGTACCGGCCCCAGCCGGCACCCAGCTGGCGCAGCCTCGCCTCGTCCAGCACCTTGCCACGATCGATCGGCGTCTCCGGATAGGGAAACGGATCCGACATCCAGGTATTCATCCCCAGGTCGAGGTCCATCATGACGAACACCGGCGTCTGGAGCCGCTCGGCCAGGTCGAATGCGTCCATCGTCATCGAATAGCACTCACCCACCGACCCCGGCAACAACAGTGGATGCTTCGTATCGCCGTGAGAGAGCAGCGCCGTCGAGAGAATATCGCCCTGGGCCGTGCGCGTCGGCAGCCCGGTGGAGGGCCCCACGCGCTGCACGTCGACGATGACCGCCGGAATCTCCGCGTAGTAGCCCAGCCCGACGAACTCGGACATCAGCGAGATGCCCGGACCTGACGTGGCCGTCATCGCGCGAGCGCCTGCCCAGGCAGCGCCGAGCACCATCCCCAGCGCCGCGATCTCGTCCTCCGCCTGCACGGCGGCAAACGTACACGCGCCATCCGGGGCCCGGCGGTACTTCCGCAGGTACCGGATGAGCGTCTCGCATAGGGACGAGGACGGCGTGATTGGATACCAGGCGAGCACGGTACAGCCCGCCATCAGGGCGCCCATGGCCGCGGCGGCATTCCCTTCCACGAGCATCATGTCGGCCGTGCGGTCCATCCGCTCCACCCGGAACGCCCGCTGTGGCGGCAGCCCCTGCCCCGCAAACTCCCAGCCGACCTTGAGCGCGGCGAGATTCAACTCCGTCGCCTTGGCCTTGCGCCCCAGTTGGCGGACAAGCGCCGTCTCCATTTCCCCCATGTCGATGTCGAGGAGCCTGGCGAGGATGCCGTCGTAGATCAGGTTGCGCACCAGGCGCCGGAGCCTGGCTTCGGGGCAGACAGGTGCCACCAGCCGGTCAAATGGCACAGGTACAAATGTCACGTCGGACCGGAGTTCACTGAGCCGCAGCGGCTCGTCGTAGATGACGAGGGCGCCCGGAGGCAGTGTCAGCACATCCTCCCGGGCCGTCTCGGGATCCATGGCGACCAGGATGTCGATTTCCTTCTTGCGCGAGATGTAGCCCCGGGCGCTGGCCCGGATGGTGTACCAGGTGGGCAGTCCCGCGATGTTCGACGGGAACATGTTCTTGCCCGACACCGGGACTCCCATCTGGAAGATCGACCGGAGCAGCACGAGGTTGGCCGTCTGACTCCCGGAGCCGTTGACGGTGGCTATCTGGATGGTGAATTCGTTGACGACCGGTGACGCGGATGGCTCTGAGGGAGGCTGATCGCGTGCTGCAGCGCCGTTGTCCATGGTGGGTGCTCCCCTCTCGCGAGAACCCTGTCGGACTGGCGCGGGGAGGCGTCAACCCGCCAGGCGGGAAACCCCAGCCGGTCCCGAAGGACCGCCCGGGCATCCCTCCTCGACTGACTATCTTCCCAGCACTTCCTGCATGGCCTTCCCCATGTCAGCAGGGCTGTTGACCACACGAACCCCAGCGGCGGCCAGGGCCTCCATCTTCTCGGCGGCCGTACCCGACCCGCCCGAAATGATGGCGCCGGCGTGTCCCATCCGGCGTCCTGGCGGCGCCGTCTGGCCGGCAATGAAGCCGACGACAGGCTTCGTGAACTCCGCCTTGATGTAGGCGGCAGCCTCCTGCTCGGCGCTGCCCCCGATTTCGCCGATCATGATCACGGCTTCCGTATCCGGGTCGTCCTTGAAGAGCTTCAGCGCGTCGATATGGCTCGTCCCGATGAGCGGGTCGCCCCCGATACCGATGCAGGTCGTCTGGCCCATGCCCACCCTCGAGAGCTGGTGAATCGCCTCGTAGGTCAGCGTGCCAGACTTGGACACAATGCCGATGCGCCCCTCACGCACGATGTTGTGCGGGATGATGCCGGCCTTGCCCTTGCCGGGCGAGATGATGCCAGGACAGTTCGGCCCGATCAGCCGCGTCTTCGGGTGGCTCTCGAGAAAGGTCATGGCCTTCATCATGTCCACGACCGGAATGCCCTCGGTGATGCAGACCACCAGTTCAATCCCCGCATCCGCCGCTTCCATGATCGCGTCCGCCGCGAAGGGAGGCGGGACGAAGATCACCGACGCGTTGGCGCCGGTCTTCGCGCGGGCATCGGCGACAGTGTTGAAGATTGCGAAGCCCTCGTGGGTCGATCCGCCCTTGCCGGGCGAGGTGCCACCGACGACGTTGGTACCGTAGGCCGCGGCCTGCTTGCCGTGGAAGGTGCCTTCCTTGCCGGTCAGCCCCTGGACGATGAGGCGGGTGTTCTTGTCGAGAAGGACAGCCATGACTACTTGCCCCCCTTCGCCAGCGCCACGGCCTTGTCGGCCGCCTCGCCCATCGAATCCGCGGTCGCGAAGTTCAAGCCGCTCTCCTTCAGCATCCGCTTCCCTTCGTCCACGTTGGTGCCTTCCATCCGGATGATGATCGGCACCGGCACGCCCAGGTCCTTGACGGCCGCGATGACACCGGCCGCGAGCACGTCGCAGCGCAGGATGCCGCCGAAGATATTGATGAGGACGGCCTTCACATTCGTGTCGGCCATCAGGATCCGGAAGGCGTTCTTGATCTGCTCGGCGTTTGCGCCGCCACCGACGTCCAGGAAGTTGGCGGGCTCGCCTCCGGACAGCTTGATGATGTCCATTGTGGCCATAGCAAGACCGGCGCCGTTGACCATGCAGCCGATCGTGCCGTCGAGCCGGATGTAGTTCAACGAGAACTTCGACGCCTCGACCTCAAGCGGGTCCTCCTCGGAGATGTCGCGCAGGTCCTTCAGGTCCTGGTGCCGATAGAGCGCGTTGTCGTCGAAGCTGACCTTGGCGTCCAGCGCCAAGAGGTCGCCGCTCTTCGTCACGATGAGCGGATTGATCTCGATCATCGACGCGTCGGTCTCGATGAAGGCCGTGTAGATGGACTCCAGGACCTTCACGAACTTGTTGCTCTGCGACCCATCCAGACCCATGCCGAAGGCGAGTTGGCGCGCCTGGAACGGGATGACGCCGGTGCCGCGGTTGACCGTCAGCTTGAGAATCTGCTCCGGCGTGTGGGCCGCGACCTCTTCGATGTCCATGCCGCCAGCAGCGCTCGCGATGATGACCGGGGCCTCGGCGGCGCGGTCGATGACCACGCTCAGGTAGAGCTCACGGGCGATGTCGAGGCCCTGTTCGACGAGGAGCTTCTCCACCTTCTTGCCCTCGGGACCCGTCTGATGGGTCACGAGCGTCATGCCGAGCATCTGCTTCGCCAGCTGCTCGGCTTCGTCCAGCGACCGTGCCAGCTTGACGCCGCCTCCCTTGCCGCGGCCTCCAGCATGGATCTGCGCCTTGACGACAACCACGCTGGTGCCGAGGCGCTCCGCGGCGCTCCGGGCTTCAGCGGGCGTGAACACAACTTCGCCGCGCGGCACGGGCACACCGAACCGGGCGAGCACACTCTTGGCTTGATATTCGTGGATTTTCAAAGCAGCCAATCGTAGCCAGCGCCGTACCAAGCGGTCAAGCCTCGATTGCGCGATATCCGCGCGAGAAACTACACTTGATGGGTTTGAGCGTGTTCCGCTCGCGGGGCAGATAGTCTTCGTCGCGTTTGAAGCCGCCGTCCGTCAGGGAGTATCCATGGTTTCACGTCCGTTCACGTCGTCGGTCGGCACCAAGCTGCTCGTCGGCATCACAGGACTGTTTCTCTTCGTCTATCTGCTGGTACACATCGGGGGCAACCTCGTCGTGTTCGCCGGCCACGACACCTTCAACCATTACGCGGGCGCCCTCTCCGAGAACCCACTCATCATGGGCATCGAGGTCGTCCTGCTGCTGGCCATCCTGGCCCACGCGGTCAAGGCGGTCGGGATGACGCTGGCGAACCGGGCGGCCCGGCCCGTGCCCTACGCCGTTAAGAAGCCCGCCGGTGGCCGGAGCCGCAAGACGCTGGCGTCGACGACAATGATTCTGACGGGCCTCTGGCTTCTCGTCTTTCTGGTGCTCCACGTCTACGGCTTCAAGTTCGCCCCGGCACCGCTGACGGAGGAAGGCCACAGGGACCTCTTCGCGCTGGAGATGCAGTATTTCAGCAACCCGGGTGTGGTCGGCTTCTACGTCCTGACCATGATCGTGGTGGGATCGCACCTCTTCCATGGCATCTCGAGCGCGTTCCAATCCCTTGGCTTCAGTCACCCGACCTGGACGCCGCGCCTGCTGACCGCCGGCAAGCTCATCGCGGTCCTCATCGCGACCGGATTCATCCTTATCGCGCTCTGGGCGCACTTCGTGGGAGGCGTGCAGGCATGAAGCTCGACTCGAAAATTCCGTCGGGCCCCGTCGCATCCAAGTGGGACCGCGCCCGCTTCGAGAACAAGCTGGTCAACCCGGCCAACCGACGCAAGTTCACGATTCTGGTGGTCGGGACGGGCCTCGCCGGCGCCTCGGCCGCCGCGTCACTGGGTGAACAGGGCTACAACGTCAAGTCATTCTGTATCCAGGACAGCCCCCGGAGGGCCCACTCGATCGCGGCTCAGGGCGGCATCAATGCCGCCAAGAACTACCAGAACGACGGCGACAGCATCTACCGGTTGTTCTACGACACGGTGAAGGGCGGTGACTACCGCGCCCGCGAAGCCAACGTCTACCGCCTCGCACAATCGAGCGTCAGCATCATCGATCAGTGCGTGGCGCAGGGCGTGCCCTTCGCCCGCGAGTACGGTGGCCTGCTCGACAACCGGTCTTTCGGCGGCTCCCAGGTGGAGCGCACCTTCTACGCGCGGGGCCAGACGGGTCAGCAGCTGCTGCTCGGCGCTTACTCATCAATGATGCGGCAGGTCGCCGATGGCGGCGTGACACTCTACCCCCGCCGGGAGATGCTCGACCTGGTCGTCATCGACGGCAAGGCCCGCGGCATCGTGGTCCGCAACCTCATCACGGGCGAGCTCGAGACGCACGCCGGCGATGCGGTGCTCCTGGCGACCGGCGGCTATGGCACGGTCTACTACCTCTCGACCAACGCGGTGAATTCGAATGTCACGGCGGCGTGGCGTGCCCACAAGCGCGGGGCGGCCTTTGCCAACCCCTGCTACACGCAGATTCACCCGACCTGCATCCCCGTCAGCGGCGAACACCAGTCGAAGCTCACACTGATGAGCGAAAGCCTTCGCAACGACGGCCGCGTGTGGGTGCCAAAGAAACAGGGCGACTCGCGTCCGCCGGAGCAGATTCCCGAGAGCGAGCGCGACTACTACCTGGAGCGGAAGTACCCCAGCTTCGGCAACCTCGTCCCCCGCGATGTCGCCTCCCGGAATGCCAAGCAGGCCTGCGATGACGGCCGAGGCGTCGGCGAGAGCGGCCTGGCCGTGTACCTGGACTTCGCGGACGCCATCACACGCGTCGGCGAGGACGTCATCCGGATGCGCTACGGAAACCTCTTCGACATGTACAACCGCATCACGGACGAGGACCCCTACAAGGTCCCGATGCGGATGTACCCGGCCATCCACTACACGATGGGCGGCCTCTGGGTGGACTACAACCTGCAGAGCACGGTCCCCGGACTCCACGTCCTGGGCGAAGCAAACTTCTCGGACCACGGCGCCAACCGCCTGGGCGCCAGCGCCCTCATGCAGGGCCTGTGCGACGGCTATTTCGTCATCCCCTACACGCTCGCCCACTATCTGGGCAGCACGACCCTGCCGGCCGTCTCGACCGACCACGACGCCTTCAAAGAAGCCAAGGCTTCGACGCAGGCGCGTATCAACACGTTACTCAGCGTGAAGGGCAACCAGACGATCCGGGGCTTCCACCGCAAGCTCGGCCGGATCATGTGGGACTACGCGGGCATGGCGCGCACCGACGCGGGCCTGCGCACGGCGCTGGAGGAGATTCCGAAGCTCCGCGAGGAGTTCTGGAACACTGTCTCGGTGCCCGGCGACCAGAACAACCTCAACCAGAGCCTCGAGCATGCCGGCCGCGTGGCCGACTACCTCGAGTTCGGCGAACTGCTCGTCCGCGATGCGCTGAACCGCACCGAGTCCTGCGGCGGACACTTCCGCGAGGAGAGCCAGACGCCGGACGGCGAGGCCCAGCGGGACGACGAGCACTTTTCCTACGTGGCGGCCTGGGAATTCCAGGGCGTCGGCAAGGAACCGGTGCTCCACAAGGAGCCGCTCGTCTTCGAGGAAGTGCACCCCACGCAGAGGAGTTACAAGTAGGTGGCGACTATCAGCGTCAAGCTCAAGATCTGGCGGCAGGACGGCCCCGGCAAGCCCGGCCGCCTTGTCGACTACACGGCAGACACGGTCAGCACCGACATGTCGTTCCTCGAGATGCTGGATGTGGTCAACGAGGGCCTCATCAAGAAGGGCGAGGACGCCATCGCGTTCGAGTCCGACTGCCGCGAAGGCATCTGCGGCGCGTGCGGCCTGGTCATCAACGGCGTGCCGAACGGCCCTGTGCGCGGCACGACGACCTGCCAGCTGCACATGCGCAGCTTCAAGCACGGAGACACGATCACGATCGAGCCCTGGCGCGCCAAGGCCTTTCCCGTCGTGAAGGACCTCGTCGTGGACCGCAGCGCCTTCGACCGGATCATCGGCGCTGGCGGCTATGTCTCCTTCAATACGGGCGGCGCGCCGGACGGCAACTGCCTGCCCATCTCCAAGGACGTCTCTGAGGCCGCGATGGACATGGCGGCCTGCATCGGGTGCGGCTCATGCGTCGCAGCCTGCAAGAACGCCGCGGCGCACCTGTTCACCTCGGCCAAGATCACGCACCTCGGCCTGCTGCCGCAGGGGCAGCCGGAGCGCTATACCCGCGTGGTCCGCATGGTCGATCAGATGGACGCGGAAGGCTTCGGGAATTGTTCGAACGAAGGGGAATGCGAAGCGGTGTGCCCGAAGGAAATTTCCATCTCCGGCATCGCCCGCATGTATCGCGACTATCAGAAGGCCGCACTCAAGGGCTGAAGGCTCACGGCCTTCCCCTCCGCACGGCGGGACGTGCGGACCGGCCGGGAACCCCCGGCCGGTCCGCCACCCCACACCTCGCCCTTACATACCGATGACGTCGACGAGCTCGCGCACGGCGCCGGCCGATTTCTGCAGCGCCGCGTTCTCTTCCGCCGTCAGCTTGATTTCGATGATCTGCTCGCACCCGCGGGCACCGATCTTCACGGGAACCCCCACGAACAGATCGTTGATGCCGTACTCACCGGTCAGGTAGACGGAGCACGGAAGCACCTGCTTCTTGTCCTTCAGCACGGCCTCAACCATGATGGCCGCCGCAGTACCGGGCGCATACCAGGCACTGGTGCCGACCAGTTTTGTGATCTCAGCGCCGCCATCGGCCGTGCGCTTGCAGATCGCGTCAATTTTTTCCTTCGACAGCAGCTCCGTGATCGGAATGCCGGCGCAGGTGGAATAACGCGGAAGCGGCACCATCGTGTCGCCGTGGCCACCGAGCACGAACGAGTGGATGTTCTCCACCGATACGCCCAGTTCCATCGCCACGAACGTGCTCATGCGGGCGGAGTCGAGCACACCGGCCATGCCCAGGATGCGCTCGCGCGGGAACTTGGTGAGCTTGAAGAGGGCCTGCGACATCGCATCGAGCGGATTCGCCACGGGGATAATCACCGCGTTCGGCGTGTACTTCACCAGGTTTGGCGCAATGCTCTGCATGATCGCGAAGTTGTCCTTCACGAGGTCGTCGCGGCTCATGCCGGGCTTCCGGGGCTTGCCCGAGGTAATGACGACGACGTCAGAGCCCTCGGCCGCGCTCCAGTCCGCTCCGCCAATGATCCGGGCATCCGAGCCGAGAATCGGCTGCGATTCATACATGTCGAGGGCTACGCCGGCGGCCTTCTGGTCCGCGATGTCGATGATCACGACATCGGCCAGCTCTCTCTCCGCGATTGAACGAGCTACCGTCGCGCCGACATTGCCGGCGCCACCCACTACCGTCACTTTGCGATTCATGCCGTTCTATCCCTTAGGGGACTCGCCCCGCTGACGAACACACCGCGTTCACAGAATCTGTGGAAAAGCCTGTTGAAATGACCCCAAGCGTGCAGGATTTTCCTCGCGAAGTCGAACCATTTAGCGGTTTGCACCACGATGGTGCGACGGCGAGGAGCCCGAGAAAGTTTATACTGTTTTGTCGTTAACCCATCACGTCTGAGATCACGATCCTGCCAATGAAAATCGTTATTGCTGATGATCTTCCGGCATCCGCCGCGGACCTGCTCCGCGCGGAGGGCTGGACTGTAGATGCCACACCGGGTCGCCCTGTTGAACAGCTCAAGGCCGACCTCGCCGATGCCGACGCGATCATGGTGCGCAGCGCGACCAAGGTCACGGCGGAACTGATTGAAGCCGCGCCGAAACTCCGCGTCATTGCACGCGCAGGAACTGGCGTGGACAACGTGGACGTCAAGGCCGCCAGTGCGCGCGGCATCGTCGTCATGAACGCGCCCGGTGCCAACAGCATCAGCGTTGCGGAACTGGCGGTTGGTCAAATTCTTTGCCTCGCCCGACACCTCCCCGGCGCCGACGCCGCGATGAAGCAGGGCAAGTGGGAGAAGAAGAAGTTCATGGGCGAGGAAATCCGGGACAAGGTCCTCGGACTCGCCGGCCTCGGCCGAATCGGCCAGGAGGTCGCGCGCCGCGTCGCGCCGTTCGGGATGCGCGTCATCGCGCACGACCCGTTCATCTCCGCCCAGGTCGCCGAAGACCTCGGCGTCGAGTTGGTCACGCTCGACGAGCTCTTCGCGCGGGCTGACTACATCTCGCTCCATATGCCTTCCAACGCGTCGACGAAGAATCTCGTCAATGCGGAGCGGCTGGCCAAGGCCAAGAAGGGCATCCGCATCATCAACACGGCCCGCGGCGACCTCATCGACGAAGGCGCGCTGGCCGATGCCATCGAGGCTGGTCAGGTCGCCGGCGCCGCGCTCGACGTCTTTGCGAAGGAGCCCACCGTCGATCAGCGCCTGCAGATGCTGCCGCAGGTCGTCGCCTCCCCGCACGTCGCCGCGTCCACGCGCGAGGCCCAGGAGCTGGTCGGCATCGAAACGACAACGGCCCTCCGGGATTGCCTCCGCGACGGCATCATCCGCAACGCGGTCAATTTCCCCTCGGTCTCACCAGAGGAATACGCCCGGATGGCGCCCTTCATCATCCTGGCGGAGCGGCTCGGCGCGTTCCTCGGGCAGATGACCACGGACCGGATTGAGTCGCTGGGTGTCCGCTACTACGGCGAACTGGCCAGCGGGAAGACGGACCTCATCGTCAGCGCCGTCCTCGTGGGCCTGTTCCGGCCCATTCTGTCGACCAGCGTGAGCGCAGTAAACGCCAAGGCTGTGGCGCAGGAGCGCGGGATCGAGATCATTGAGTCCCAGAGCTCGCGTCCGCGCAACTACACGCGCCTGATTTCCGTGAAGCTGACCACCAGTAAAGGTGAGCACTGGGTGGAGGGCGCCGTGTTCGACAAGGCCGCGCCGCGACTCGTCCAGGTCAACGGCGTGCCGGTGGACGCGGCCCTCGAAGGCTCGCTCATCGTGCTGGCCAATTCCGATCAGCCGGGCGTCATCGGCGAAGTCGGCACAGTCCTCGGCCGCCAGGGCATCAACATCGGGACCTTCGCGCTCGGCCGGAGCGGAAGTGAAGCGGTGGGTGTGGTCAGCATCGACGAGACGAAGCCCGTCGGCGAATCGGTGCTGGCGGAACTGCGGGCGCTCCCGGCGGTGCGGGACGCGCGCCTCGTCAGGGTCTAAACATCAATCGGAGGGCAGTGCCGGTGTCGGCGCGGATCAGTTCCACCGCGTCGGCATCCACTGCCGTTACCTCGAACTTCCCCTCGATTTTCTCCCCCGCCTTGACCAGCCAGAGGTCGCCGCTCCCGGCGATCACCGCGGTGCGAATGACGACATCACCCTGGCGGTCCTCCGCGATCCCTGACAGCACGAACGGCGGGGGCTGCACCGCGGGCGGGGCCACGGCAGCGGCCACGGGCGGAGGCGCCAGGACCGCCACTGGACGCGCCGGCGCGGGCACCGGCGCCGGCCGGAAGCGAAACGGGTCGCGGGATGGTTCGGTATAGCCATCCTGCCCGCTGATGCGCCGCGAGAGGCGGGCCGCCTCCTCGCTCAAGTCCTGCACCCGCGTCACGACGGCGCGATGCGTTGAGGCCTCGAGGTGACCTGCGACAGGCCCCGACGCCACACGAGGGGCGACCACGGGTGCGGCGGAGGCCAGCCAGGTGGCCAGCGCCGTCGTGCCCGACCAGACGACCGTTCCCTTCCAGTTCGTCGGCAACATGGCGCCATCATACTGCCGCCGATCCGACATTGCGATCCGGCCAATGACGACCGTGTTAGCATTCAACGTGCACCCTGACACGTTCCGAAATCCCTTCGGTCGGACGTCTCAGCCCCTCCGCGCGGTCGCCCTGATCCCGGCGCGATTCGCCTCCACCCGCTTCCCAGGCAAGCCTCTCGTCGATATCGCCGGCCGTTCCATGGTGGAGCACGTCTATCGGCGGGCCGCCGCGGCCAGAACGATCGATGCGGTAGCCGTCGCCACCGACGACCCGCGCATCGCCGAGGCCGTCGGTGCCTTCGGCGGCCACGCCGTGCTGACCAGTGCCGCGCACGAGAGCGGCTCAGATCGGCTGGCCGAAGCCGCCGCCGGGCTGGACTGCGACATCGTCGTCAACGTCCAGGGGGACGAACCGCTCATCAGCCCAGACGCGATCGACGCAGCCGTGACACCGCTTCTGGCCGAGCCGTCCCTGGACATGAGCACGCTCTGCGCCGCGATCGCCGATCCCGCGGATGTGCAGAACCCGAACGTCGTCAAAGTTGTCCGCGACCTCGAGGGGAATGCGCTCTACTTCTCCCGAGCCGCCGTGCCGTACCTGCGTGAGGCCGGCGCGGAATCGCTCCGCCATATCGGCCTCTACGCCTATCGGCGGGCGTTCCTGCTCCGCTTCGCGGCCTGGCCGCGGACACCGCTTGAGCAGACCGAATCGCTCGAACAGTTGCGCGCCCTTGAACATGGCGTCAGGATCCGCACCGTTGTCACCCCGTACGAATCGATCGGCGTCGACACGCCGGACGACCTCACCCGCGTCCGCGAGGCACTTGAGCGGCGCCTTTTCCAGCACACATGATGGCCACTAACGCAGGACGTCCCACGAAATACATCTTCGTTACCGGCGGCGTAGTTTCCTCCCTCGGCAAGGGTCTCGCCGCAGCCTCCATCGGCCGCCTGCTCGAAGACCATGGACACAAGGTCGCGCTGATGAAGTTCGACCCGTATATCAACGTCGATCCGGGGACGATGAGCCCGTACCAGCACGGCGAGGTCTATGTGACCGACGACGGCGCCGAAACGGACCTCGACCTGGGCCATTACGAGCGGTTCACCAGCATGGTGGCCACGCGGAACAGCAACTGGACGACGGGCAAGATCTACCTCTCCGTCATCAACAAGGAGCGCCGGGGTGACTACCTCGGCCGCACCGTCCAGGTCATCCCCCACATCACCAACGAGATCAAGGACAACATCCGCGCCGCCGGGAAAGACGTCGACGTGCTCATCGTAGAGATCGGCGGCACGGTCGGCGACATCGAGAGCATGCCGTTCCTCGAGGCCATCCGTCAGTTCCGTCTCGACGTGGGCCGCGAGAACGCCATCTATATCCACCTGACGCTGGTGCCCTATATCGGCACCGCCGGCGAGCTGAAGACAAAGCCGACCCAGCACAGCGTCCGTGACCTGCGCTCGATCGGCATCCAGCCCGACATCCTGCTGTGCCGGACGGACCGCTTCCTCGACGCAGACATCAAGCGGAAGATCGCACTCTTCTGCGACGTGGCCGAGGAGGCCGTCATCACGGCGCTCGACGTGGAGACGATCTACGAAGTACCGCTCGTCCTGGCGGCTGAGGGGCTGGACAGGATCGTCCTGAAGCTGCTCGACCTGCCCCAGACCACGGCCAATACGTCAGCCTGGCAGGAACTGGTCAATCGCATCAAACATCCGACCGACGAGCTCACGATTCATGTCGTGGGCAAGTACACGGGCTACGAGGATTCGTACAAGAGCCTCAACGAGGCGCTCTTCCACGGCGGCTTCGCGAACCGGCTGAAGGTGCACCTGCACTGGATTGAGGCCGAGGCGCTGGAAAAAGAAGATGGCACGAAGCTCCTCGAAGGTTCGCACGGCATTCTCGTGCCGGGCGGCTTCGGGCTGCGCGGTACCCGCGGCATGATGAAGGCTGCCGAGTACGCGCGCGAGCACGGCATCCCCTATTTCGGCATCTGCTACGGCTTCCAGTGGGCCACCGTGGAGTTCGCGCGCAATGTCTGCGGCCTTGACGGCGCGGACTCGACCGAGTGCAACGAAGACGCCCCCTACAAGGTCATCTACAAGCTCCGCGATCTGCTCGGCGTGGATGAACTGGGCGGCACCATGCGCCTCGGTCAATACGCCTGCGCCCTGACGCCCGGGTCACGGGCGCGCGCCATCTACGGCACCGACCTGATCCAGGAACGCCACCGTCACCGATACGAGTTCAACTGCCTCTATGAGTCGGCCATCGCCACCAAGGGCATGCAGATCTCGGGTCGCTCCCCTGACGGAAAATTCGTGGAAATTGCAGAACTGCCGGATCACCCGTGGTACATCGCCGTGCAGTTCCACCCGGAGTTCCAGTCCCGTCCGCTCAGGCCGCATCCGCTCTTTGCGAGCTTCGTCGAGGCGAGCCAGCGCCACAAGACCGGCCAGACTCAAGCGGCCGCCGCGCAGCCCCAACCCGCTGCGGGCGCCCGCTGAACGCACGGCCGCCACTTATAATGGCGGCCGTGCATCCCGTCTCTGCCGGACCAGTGACCTTTGGGGACGGATCCCTCCCCTTCATCGTCGGCCCCTGCGTAATTGAAAGCCGCGAACATGCGGTGAACATGGCGCTCGCCATCCGCGACATTGCCAGCCGGATCGGCGTCCCAGTGGTCTTCAAGGCCTCGTTCGACAAGGCCAATCGCACGTCTGTTACATCATTCCGCGGTCCAGGCCTGGCCGAGGGTCTGCGGGTGCTGGCCGAGGTGCGCGAACGAAGCGGCCTGCCCATCCTGACGGACATCCACGAGCCCGCCCAGGCGGCACCGACAGCCGAAGTGGTCGACATCCTCCAGATCCCCGCCTTCCTCTCCAGGCAGACGGACCTGCTGCTGGCCGCCGGGGCGACCGGCAAGATGGTCAACGTCAAGAAGGGCCAGTTCCTCGCGCCGGGCGACATGCGGCATGTCATCGCCAAGGTCACCTCCACGGGCAATCACCACGTCACGCTCACGGAACGCGGTGTGACGTTCGGCTACAACAACCTGGTGGTGGACATGCGGGCCTTCCCGATGATGCGTGCCCTGGGTTATCCCGTCATCTTCGACGTCACGCACAGCCTGCAACTGCCCGGAGCCGGCGACGGCGTGACGAACGGCCTCGCGGAATACATCGAGCCCCTGGCCTCAGCCGGCGTCGCCGCCGGCGTCGACGGCGTCTTCATGGAAGTGCACGACGATCCACGCCGTGCGAAAAGCGATGCCGCGAACGCGCTGCGCCTCGACTGCCTGGGGCCGCTGATGGAACGCCTCGTGGCGCTGCACCGCGTGCCGCCCTGCCCGCCGCCTCCGGAGGTGCGCGGATGACGGAGCCCCTCAGCGGACGCGCACTCGCACGGAGCGTGCTGGAGACGGAGGCCGCCGCCATTGCGGCGCTGGTCGCCAGGCTGGGCCCAGCCTTTGACGACGCCGTCCGCCTCGTCACGGAATGTCGCGGCCGGGTCATCGTCACCGGCATGGGCAAGTCCGGCATCATCAGCCGCAAGCTCGCGGCGACGCTGACAGGTACCGGAACCGCGGCGTTCTTCCTGCATCCGGCGGAAGCCATCCATGGCGACCTTGGCGCGATCCAGCCCGACGACGTCGTCATCGCGCTCTCCCATAGCGGCGAGACGGACGAACTCCTCCGGCTCCTGCAGACCATCCGGCGGCTCGGCGCGGCCCTCGTTGCGCTCACCGGCACGCCCGGGTCCACGCTCGGTCGCGCGGCCGCCGCCGTCCTCGACTGTGGTGTCTCGACGGAAGCGTGTCCGCTCGGGCTCGCTCCGACCGCCAGTACGACGGCCGCGCTCGCCATGGGCGACGCACTCGCGATGACCGTGCTCCAGGCCAAGGGCTTCCGCGTGGAGGACTTTGCGTCGCTGCACCCCGGCGGCAAGCTCGGCAGGCAGTTCAAGCGCGTCGACGAGTTGATGCACACCGGAGACGCGTTTCCGCGGGTGAGCCCAGCCACGACGATGCCGGAGATCGTCTACGAAATCTCACGGAAGGGTCTGGGCATGACCTCTGTCGTGGACGCCGATGGACAGCTCCTCGGCGTCATCACCGATGGCGATCTCCGCCGGCACATGGGCACGACACCGGACCTGCTCACCAGGACGGCGCGCGACATCATGTCCCCCTCGCCCGTCGTCGTCCGACGAGACATGCTGGCAGGGGACGCGCTGAAGTCCTTTGATCGCGGCACTCGCAAGATCACGGCGCTGGTCGTCGTGAACGAGACCGGCCGTCCCGAGGGCGTGCTGCATCTGCACGACCTCTGGGGCACGGCCCTCCTGTAAGCCCGTGCAGCTCACCCCGCAGCTCTGGCTGCTGGCCACGCTCCTCGCCCTGCTGATGGGCATCCTGAGCGGAAAGGCCTGGGAACGCTACAAGCTCAGGGACGGCCGCTGGCTGGACCGCCGCCGGCTCCGCGACACGCCGCACTACATGCTGGGGCTGAACTTCCTGGTGGCAGGCCGGATCGACGACGCCATCGAGGAACTCACGCAGGCCGCATCCACAGAGCCCGACGCCCTTGAACTCCAGATGATTCTGGGCAACCTCTTCCGCGAAAAGGGACAGGTCACGCGAGCCATCAATACGCACCAGGGGCTGCTCCAGCATCCCGGCCTGCGGCCCATTGAGCACGCCTACGTGCTGCTCTGCCTCGGCCTCGACTTTCGCCGCGGCGGCTTCGTCGACCGGGCCGTCGAGGCCTTCCGCGAGGTGCTCACGCTCGACCCGGCCAACCGCCACGCCCTGGTCAATCTGCAGAAGCTCCACGAGGACCAACACCAGTGGGAAGAGGCCACAACGGCGCGTCGCCAGATCGCGCAGATTGACGGGGCGGCCCGGCCAGCGAATCTCGAAATCCTGGCCTTCCTTCAGAATGAGATCGGCGCCGCTCACCTCAAGGCCGGTGGGGATGCCGAAGCCACCCGGGCCTTCCAGCGCGCACTGGATACAGACGCCCGAACCGCGCCCGCCCATCTCAACCTGGGCGACGTGCGCCTCAGGCACGGCGATCTCGCCGGCGCGGTCGCTGCGTGGGAAACACTCGTGAAGGCGGTCCCTGACCGTGCCCATCTCGCATTCGATCGCCTTGAGCACGCCTACCGGGAACAGGGGCGCCCTGAGCGCTTCCGCGCACTGTGCCGCACACTCGCCGCCGAACACCCCGAAGACTGGAGGGCCCGTCTGGCGCTCGCGCGCCACGACCTCTCGGCAGGCCACGCAGCCGAGGCGCTCGACGGCCTGCTCGACGCACTGCCCCATCACCCCCATGGGATGAGCGTGCATCAGGCGATCTGGCAAGCCCTGGCCGCGTTGGCCTTCGAGCCTTCTCTGGTGGCCCGGTATGTCACGCTGGCGAGAGAGGCCGTGTTCTACCTCGATCCTCATGTATGCACCAGGTGTCGCTACCGGGCGACGGAGCTCCTGTGGCAGTGCCCCCAGTGCCACGAGTGGAATACCTTCATTGAAGAGCGCGTTGCCCCAACCGGGGGGGCGTTCTCTGAATAGCGTGAAGTTCTCCCCACCCTGCGGGATCTTTCAGGTTGGCCGTAACCTTTTTCTTGGCTACTCTGTCGGAATTCTGTTTTACTTTGCACCACGCGCACTCGGAACGTGCGCCTGAGGAGGACTTACATGCGTCGGCTGTCTCTCGCACTTACCTGTCTGCTGGTCGCCAGCTTGACCGTCGCCACCCGCGCCGCGGAAAAGCCACCGGCCGACTTCCAGAAGGCCATGAAGGATCTCGGCGCCGCCATGGGCGCGCTCGCAAAGCCCGGGGCCTCTGAGGATTTTGCACTGGCCACGAAGCAGGCCCAGGCCTCAAAGGACGCCTTTGCCGTCGTGGTCAAGTACTGGAACGCCAAGGGCGCGGCTGATGCCGTCAAGCTGGCCGACACGGGAGCCAAAGGCGCGGCCGACCTGCTGGTGAGCGCAAGCCTCTCCAGCAGCGAGGGTATCCAGGCAGCCATGAAGGACATGGGCGCAACCTGCCAGGCGTGCCACACCGCTCACCGCGAGAAGACCGCGGACGGTTTCGAAATCAAGTAGGCGCCTAGGCGTCACATCGCACCGCGGCGGAGCCATCCGTCGCGGTGTTTCTGTCTTCAGGGCTCGCGCGGTTCCAGCGCAGGCAGCCCCCACCCACTCCAGATCATCTCCAGTCGGCGGACAGTGTCCTCCTCGCTTCCCGAGGTGTCGACCACCGCGTCCGCCAGTCGCCGCCGTTCGGCGGCCGGCATCTGTGCCGACACCCGCGCGCGGACGGCCACCTCATCGAGTCCATCCCGGGCCATCACCCGCTCCACCTCAAGGTCCTCGGGGCAATCCGTCAGCAGTACGCGATCGAATTGCTGCTGCTGCCCCGTCTCGAACAGCAGCGGGACCGCGACCACGCCGGTGGCCTGCAACCCCGTGAGCCACTCAAAGACGGCGCGCCAGATCACCGGATGCAGGATGGCCTCAAGGTCGCGCCGTGCGGCGGCGTCGGCAAAGACCAGATGACCCAGACCGGCACGGTCGAGGGTGCCGTCGGCTCGCAAGACCCCGGGCCCGAAGCGCGCCACCACCGCGGCCAGGGCCGATTCACCTGGGCGCACGGCGTCGCGGGCCGCGACGTCGGTGTCCAGCGTGGGCACGCCGCAGCGTGCCAGATGGCGCAGGACGAAGGACTTCCCCGTGCCGATCCCGCCCGTCAGGGCGATGCGTCGCGGCGGCGTGGCCAAGCGTGCTCCTCCGCCGTTCAGGCCGGGTGCCGCGCCCCAGCTGCCGCCAGCGTGTTGCGCATCAGCATGGCGATGGTCAGCGGCCCCACGCCACCAGGTACAGGCGTCAGGGCACCCGCTACCTCCGCGACCGATGGGTGGACGTCACCCACCAGCACCGACCCCTTCTCCTCGAAAACCTTGAAGCGGGGATGGCCGGTCCCCAGGACGCGCTCCGCCTCGGCTCGATCCGTCACGCGATTGATGCCGACGTCGATCACCGTGGCGCCCGGCTTGACGAAGTCCGGCGTTACCAACCCCGCCCGGCCCACGGCGGCCACCAGAATGTCCGCCTGCCGGCACAGCGCCGGGAGGTCAACCGACTTCGAGTGGCAGATCGTCACGGTGGCATGGCGGTGCAGCAGAAGCAGCGCCATGGGCTTGCCCACGATGTCGCTGCGGCCAATCACGACCGCATGGCGGCCAGCGATGGGAATGCCCTCACGCTCGAGCAGCTCGATGACGCCCGATGGGGTACCCGCGGCGATGGCCGCCCTGTTCTGCACGAGCAGCCCCACGCTCTCCGGGCTGAACCCATCCACGTCCTTCCCGACGGCAATCGCGTCAAACACGCGCTGTTCCGCTCCGCGGCCCAATGCCGCCGGCAACGGAGACTGCACGAGGATGCCGTCGTAGCGATCGTCGGCGTTCAGGCGGGCCACCGTGTCCAGCACCTCGGTGAGCGTCACCGTGGCAGGCAGCCGCTCCAGGTCCACGCGAAAGCCCACGTCCTGACCCGACCGCACCTTGTTGCGCACGTACACCTCGGAGGCAGGGTCGTTGCCCACAAGCACGATCGCGAGGCCTGGCGGCTGGCCCACCCGCGCCGTGAACGCTGCCACCGCCGGACGGATCTCAGCCTGCAGCTGGACCGAGAGCTTCTGGCCGTCGAGGAGCCGCGCCGTCATCGAGCCACCAGCCCGTTGCGGCGACGCAGCTCACTGTGCCGGCGGCTGTAGCCGAAATAGATCACGAGGCCGATGAGCAGCCAGCCGATCAGGCGATACCAGTTCGCCACTGGGAGTGACATCATCAGCAGCAGGCAGCTGAAAATGCCCAGGATGGGCACCACAGGATAGAACGGCACCTTGAAGGGCCGCTCGGCCGTGGGATTGGTTCGCCGCATGATCAGCACGGCCACGCACACCGCGAGAAACGCAAAGAGCGTCCCGATATTCGTCAGGTGCAGCAGGGCATCGATCGGCAGGAAGCCCGTCAGGAAGGCCACGAACACACCGATGAGGATCGTCGACCGGTGCGGCGTCTTGAACCGCGGATGCACGTCCCCGAAGAAGCCACGCGGCACCATGCCGTCGCGCGCCATCGCCAGAAACACGCGCGGCCCTGACAGCATCAGCACGAGCAGCACGGACGTGATACCCGCCACGCCAGCCGCGGCGATGATGAACTCCGCCCACGGCAGACCCACCTGCTTGAAGGCGTCCGACACCCCGGCGTCGACGCTGATCTTCGTGTAGGGCACCATCCCGGTCAGCACCGCCACGACCGCGATGTAGAGCACCGTACAGATAAGCAGTGACGCGATGATCCCGATGGGGACATCGCGCCTCGGATTCTTCGCCTCCTCGGCGTGCGTCGACACGGAATCGAACCCGATATACGCGAAGAAGATGATGGCCGCGCCGGCCAACATCCCCACGGGCTGTCCGCCCGCGTTGACCTGCCCCATCAATGGCTTGCCAAAGACACTCAGCCCGCTCATGCCGTAGGGCGCGAAGGGATGCCAGTTCTCCGGGCTGACGTAGAACGCACCCACGGCGATGACGAACAGCACCGCCGCGAGCTTCACGCCCACCATCACCGCGTTGAACGAGGCGCTTTCCTGGATGCCCTTGACGAGCACGGCCGTCACCACCGCCACGACCAGCACCGCCGGCAGATTGATCAATCCAGCCGTCTGCACGAAGTGCCCGGTCACTGTGTCGTAGACGATGGGCGGCCCTGACAGTGCGGCCGGCAGGCTGATGCCGAACTTCGCGATCACGCTCTGAAAGTAACCCGACCAGCCGTTGGCCACTGTGGCCGAGCCCACGGCGTACTCGAGGACCAGGTCCCAGCCCATGATCCAGGCGAAGAGTTCACCGAGCGTGGCATAGGCGTAGGTGTAGGCCGACCCGGCCACCGGCACCATTGACGCAAACTCGGCGTAACAGAGCGCGGCGAAAATGCAGGTCAGCCCCGCGACCACATACGAGACCATCAGGGCCGGACCGGCGACGTTATGCGCCGCCGAGCCAGTCGCGACGAAGATGCCCGCGCCGATGATGGCGCCGACACCGAGGGCGGAGAGTTGCACCGGGCCCAGCACGCGGCGGAGGCGCTGCTCCCCGTGCAGTTCCTCAAGGAGCTGTGCGAGCGGTTTCGTGGCAAACAAGGGGTTGGAACCAGGCATCAGGTCTCCTCCAGGGGCGGGCGAATTATAGCTGTCGACTCACGAGAGCTGGTCGAGATATCGGGCGACACAGGCGCCAGGGTCTGGCCCGACGAGGCCACCGATGACGGCAACCGCATCTGCCCCGGCCCGCAGGACCGCGGCCGCGCGCTCGGGCGTCACCCCGCCGATGGCCACAATCGGCATCCGCGAACCGGCGGCCTCCCGCGCACGCTCCACCATCGACAGTCCCCTGGCGTCGTATCCCGTGTCCTTTGTGGTTGTCGCGAAGACGGGACCGATGGCGACATAGGAGACCGGAGCGACCAGTGCCACGGCCAATTGCTGTTCCGTGTGCGTGGAGACCCCCACGAGCGCCGTCGGACCGAGTTGCTCGCGCGCTGCGCCTGGCGGCAGATCGTCCTGCCCCACGTGCACGCCCGACGCGCCTGTCACCAGAGCGACATCGACCCGGTCGTTGACGATCACGGTGGCCACGCCAGACACGCGCGCGAGGATCCGCCTGGTCAGTGCGGCGAAGGCACCGGCCTCCAGCGTCTTTGCGCGGATCTGAAAGAAGGTGGCGCCAGCCGAGAGGCACGCGTCCACAAACGCCAGCGGTTCCCACGACACGCGGGAGAGCGCGTCCACGTCGCAGATCACATACAGGCGCGACGGCAGGGCGTCCCGGGAGCCTGCTACGGTCGTCGCCACGCGAAAGGAACGGGAGTGATTAGCCTGCCGCGGCAACGCCGCGCGGCTTGGCCGGCTCGGCCAGGAGCCGGTCCATGAAGCCCGTGCCGATGCGGCCCGCCTGGAAGTCCGGGTCGGCCAGGATCCGCAAATGGAGAGGCATCGTGGTGTGGATGCCTTCGATCACGCTCATCTCAAGCGTGCGCCGCATCCTGGCGATGGCTTCGGCCCGGTCACGGGCGAACACGATTACCTTCCCGATCATTGAGTCGTAGTAGGGCGGGATAGTGCAGTCAGCATGAGCCGCCGTGTCCACGCGGACACCGGGCCCCGACGAGAGATTGAAGGTACGGATGACGCCAGGGGACGGCGTAAATTTCTCAGGGTGCTCGGCGTTGATCCGGCACTCCATCGCGTGGCCTTTGAACGCGATGTCGCTCTGCTTGTAGCCCAGGCGCTCGCCCGCCGCGATGCGGATCTGCTCCTTCACGAGATCGATGCCGGTCACCAGTTCCGTGACAGGGTGTTCGACCTGGAGGCGCGTATTCACCTCCATGAAGTAGAACTTGCCGTCCTTGTCCATCAGGAACTCGAACGTGCCGGCATTGGTGTACTGCACCGCCTTCGCCGCGTCGACGACGATTGCGCCCATCTTCTTCCGCACCTTGTCGGTGAGGGCCGGCGAGGGCGACTCCTCGATCAGCTTCTGGTGGCGCCTCTGGATCGAGCACTCACGCTCGCCCAGGTGCACGAGATTGCCGTGATGGTCGCCGAGAACCTGGAACTCGATGTGCCGGGGGTTCTCCAGATACTTCTCGACGTAGCAGTCCCCTAAACCAAACGCGGACTCGGCTTCCCGCTGGGCGGTGCGCAGCAGGGCCCCCATTTCTTCAGGCGCGCGCACGATCCGCATGCCGCGCCCGCCGCCACCGGCCACGGCCTTGATGATGACGGGATATCCGATTTCGTTGGCGAGCTTCAGCGCCTTCTCTTCGGAATCCACTGGGCCCTCGCTGCCCGGCAGCATCGGGACGCCGGCCTTCTTCATCGCCCGGCGGGCCCTCGCCTTGTCGCCGAGCAACTTGATGACGTGCGGGCTCGGACCGATGAAGCGGATGTGGCAGGCCTCGCAGACCTCCGCGAAGTGCGGATTCTCCGAGAGGAACCCATAGCCTGGGTGAATGGCGTCCGCGCCGGTCACTTCTGCGGCGCTGATGATCGCCGGAATGTTCAGATAACTGTCGCTGCTCCGTGCTGGACCGATACAGACGTCCTCGTCCGCGAAGCGCACATGCAGGGCGTGCTCGTCGGCCTCCGAATAGACGGCGACGGTCTTAATCCCCATCTCGCGGCAGGCGATGATCACGCGGAGCGCGATCTCGCCACGGTTGGCGACCAGAATCTTCTTGAACATGGGCTAGTTGGGACGGATGGCGAACAGGCGCTCGCCGTACTGCACGGCCTGCCCGTTTTCCACGAACACCTTCACGACCTCCCCGTCGACATCGGAGGTGATCTCGTTCATGAGCTTCATCGCTTCGATGATGCAGAGGACCTGCCCCTTCTTCACCCGACTACCGACGTCGGTGAAGGGCGCCGATCCAGGCTCCGATGACCGATAGAACGTGCCGACAATCGGCGACTTCAGCACGGCCAGGTCGACATCCTCGGCAGGCACGGCCATGGGGGCCGCCACCGCGGAGGGCGCAACCGGCGCAGAGGCGGCGACGACGGCAGCCACGGGTGTCACTGCCTGCAACTGCCCCGATGGCCCTTTCCGCACGCGGATCTTGAAGTCGGGGCGCTCGAGCTCGAGCTCCGTGAGATCGTGCTCACGCACCATCTCCAGCACCTGCTTCAACTCATCAAAATCCATAGACTCCGTCCACTCCTCGCGGTCTACAGCACCAGCAGCTCACGCGGCACGTCGGTTAAGACCTCACATCCAACGCCCGTGACCATTACATCGTCTTCGATGCGGACCCCGCCCCATCCAGGTAGATAGGCTCCAGGCTCGACGGTAAACACCATCCCAGCCATGAGCTCAGCCGGTGCCGAGCCCTCAACCGCCCGACCCACCCGGGGCGCCTCATGCACTTCCAAGCCGATCCCATGGCCGGTACCGTGGCTGAAGGCTTCGCCCAAACCATCCGCCGCCAGCACGGCACGGGCAGCGGCGTCAATTTCTTCAGCAGTTCTACCGGGCGCCACCTGCCCGATGGCTGCCTGCTGCGCCCGAAGAACGGCCCCGTACACACGGCGGGCCTCCATCCCAGGAGGCCCCAGCGCGACGGTGCGCGTAATGTCACTGCAGTATCCGTCCATCACACCGCCGAAGTCCAGCACGACCAGGTCGCCAGACGCAAGCTTTCGGTCACCTGCCCTGTAGTGAGGAAGCGCACCATTTGGACCTGAGGCCACGATGGTGTCAAACGCCGGCTTCTCAAACCCGGAGGCCCGCATCGCTGCCTCGATGACCCCAGCAACGTCCCGCTCGGTCACCCCTTCGCGTACGAACCGGAAGGCCGCCTCAGCGACGGCCGTCAGGCCCCGCGCCGACCGGCGCAGGCTCTCCTGCTCCGCGACATCCTTTACCGTGCGCACTCCCTCGACCAGCCCCGCCACGGGTTGCCACAAAGGCCCCGTGCGGCCGTCGCCGGCCGACATCCGCTCGAACCACCGGAAGCGCCCGACCGGAAGATAGTCGCCTTCCACGGCCACCCGCCGCAGGTGCCGCTCTCCGACGTACGCCAGCGTGGCGGAGTCGTAGCTGGCGGGCACGTCGACCACCTCCAGCCCATCAGGAGCCAGCCCCTCTTCCAACAACCGCCTGGCGGCTTCCCGGTATCGGCCATCCAGGAGTAGCGCGAGCGCATCGTGCGAGACGACCAGAATCCCGGCACTCCCGGAATGCCCGGAAAGGTACCGGATGTTGGGCTGGTGGGTCACCACCAGCGCATCCGCCCCCGAGGAGGTGATCCGCGCCCTCACGGCTGCCACGCGCGCCGAGAATTGCGCCGCCGCCGACTCAGCTCCCACCGTCACGAGGCCGTGACCGTGACGCTCTTCGTCACGGTGGCGGTCCGGCCCGCACTGTCTCGCACGGTGAGGCGGATCGTGTAGGTGCCGGCCGTCGTATACGTGGTTGTCGCGGTCGCGCCGGAATCGGAGGACGTCAGGCCGTTGCCGAAGTCCCACTGATAGAGCACGATGCTCGCCCCGGCCACGGACGTGGAGTCCGCGCCGCTCACGTTCACCGTCCGGTTGATGACTGGGCTACTCGGCGACACAGAGAAATTCGCCGTGAGCCCGTTGACCACGATCACTGTGCCACTGGCCGTCCGGGTCTGCCCCACGTCATCGGTGACCGTCAGCGTCACGGTATACGTACCGGTCGTCGTGTACGCGTGGCTCGACGATGCACTCGTACCGCTGGAGGTGGCGCCGTCCCCATAGCTCCAGTCGAACAGCGCAAGCGTGTGGCCCGCCGCAGCCGCCGACCCGGTCGCCACAAAATTCAGGTTCTGCAGAATGGCTGGGGAACTCGGCGAGGTTGTGAACACGGCCGTGGGCGCGGCAGGATTCACCACGGCGATCGACTGCGTCGCGCTTGTGCTCGTCCCCGTGGCATCGGTGACCGTCAGCGTCACCGCATACGTGCGCGCCTGCAGGAAGCGATAGGTCGCCGTGCGGCCCGACGCCGACGCCTCACTCCCGAAGTTCCAGGCGTAGGTGCAGGCATCGCCGCAGCGCGCACCTTCGTCGGTCGTGGCGCTGGCATCAAATGTCACCAGTTGTCCGCGCTCCGGAGCCGTCGGCAGAAGCGAAAACACCGCGACGGGCGCACCGGTATTGGGGGTACCCGTCAATCTGAGCGACACGGTCCGGGCGACCGCGTCGCCAGCGTTGCCGCTGAGAGGGGTCAGGGCAATGACCGCCTGTCCATCGCCCACGACAGTGCTGGCCACCGGCGCGGTGTACCCGACCGATGCACGTCCGGACGAGTCCGTCGTCACTTCGGACTGCGTCACCGTGCCGACGGTCGCCGAGACACTCAACCGCTGTCCAGCCACGGCCTGTCCTCGGGCGTCACGCACCAACGCCGTCACCACCGCCTGCGACTGACCGTCACGCGGCAGTTGGTCGGGCAACACCGTTGCAGTCACCGACAGGCTGAATTCCGACGGCGCAATGAGCGTCGCGGCCTTCTGCTCCTCCAGACCACAGCCAGCGGCGGCCATGAGCAGCGCACCGACCGCCACCATTCGCGCCGTCTTCATCGATATCCAGATGCTGCGCATAGTCCTCTACCGCGGGTCGCCGAAGTTACCGAACTGCACGCCGATGCTGCCGGTCACCGTCACCGTGTTCCCGGCCAGGTCCCGACCGATGAACGTCACATCCGCAACCGTTGCAATGACGACGCCGCTCGACCGCAGAGCGGAGAGCGGGGCTTCCTGCTTCGCCGTGTTGCGCACGAGTTCGAAGGTCGCCGTCGTGGTCCCATCCGCGGGCACTGTGACCGTCACGGCCGAATCGAAGGGCTGCGGTACGTCGACGCCAGGGGTATTCCGCCCGTCCGACCGCCGAAACGTCACCTGATAGCGGGTAATCGTCACCTGGTTCAGGCTCGATGGCGACGACGCATTCCCTGGCACGCCCGGGTCCTTCAGGGTCAGCCGGAGCGTCGCGCGACCCACGTCACTGAAGACCGTAGGTTCCAGTACCTGCGCGCCACCCACCGTTCGTGTGACGTTGGTGATCACGTCGGAATCCAGCGTGCCCCCAAACGTTGTCGGAGACGCGCCCGATGCCGCTTCCAGTGATCCAATCACCACGAGCGCCGGTGACCGTCCGCTTCGCGCCACGTCGCCGCAGCCAGCCGCCGCTCCCGCTGCCAGCAGCACCGCCAGCATCCATCCTCTGCACTTCACGGTTCTGTGCCTCCTCCGCGCCTGCACGGTCACATCCGCACGATGCGCGGCGTGATGAAGATGAGCAACTCACGGCTCTCATCCGTCACCCCGTCCCGCTTGAACAGCCAGCCGAGCAACGGAATGCGATTCAGCCCCGGTGTCCGGTCCTGGCTTGATTGCTCGCGACTGACATAGATACCGCCAATGACCGTCGTCTCGCCGTTGGTCACCAAGACCTGCGTCACCGCGCGTTGGGTGTCGATGGGCGGAATGTTATTCACCGAGCGACTGAAATCGGGCGCCGCGTTCTCGACGGAAATGCGCATGATCACCGTGTTGGCCGCCGTGATCTGAGGTGTCACCTTCAAGGTCAGGGCTGCGTCCTTGAATGACACCGTGACGGTGTTGTTCGCCACCGTCTGAATCGGTATCTGCACACCCTGCGTGATCTCCGCCTCGACGTTGTTCTGCGTGGCCACGCGTGGTGTCGACAGGAGCCGCCCCTGGCCATGGCGCTCAAGCGCGGACAAGGCCACATCGAGGTTGACGGCCCCATTGACCGACCCCAGCGCGAGTCCGAGTGCCGAACTCGCTCCCGTGACGCCCAGGTTCACTGCGGTCTTGGCCCCGTCCTCCGCCGTGTCCCCCTGCGAGCCTCCGGTACGCCCCGTAATTGACCCCTGATTCGGGAATGCGGCGGGCAGCGTGTTGCCCAGGGCCTGGCTGGCCCGTGCGCCGACGCCCCACTGCACGCCGAGCGTCCGTGCGAACTCACGGGTCGTCTGGACGATCCGCGCTTCGATTTCGACCTGTGGTTGCGGCTGGTCGAGCGTGTTCACCAACTCGACTGCCTGCGCCAGGCGCTCGGGCAGGTCGTTGATGATGAGCGTATTGGTGCGCGCATCCGTCTGCACCTGACCGCGCGACGACAGAATCGTCTTCGTGAGAAGCGGCGCCACGTCCTCAGCCTTTGCGTAACTGAGCGCCCGCGTCATGACCTGGAGCCGGCCGGATAGGGCCTGCTCATCCGCCAGCTTCCGGCGTTGTGTCTCCTCGTCAGCCAGGACCGTCAGCGGCGCAATCCGGACAATCGTGCCCTCAAGGAAGTAGCCCAGCTTGTTGGAACGCAGGATGATCTCCAGCGCCTGGTCCCAGGGGACATCGCGAAGGGCGACATCAACGCTGCCCTGGATGGCGGGATCAATCACCACGTTTAGACCGGAAATCTCGGCAAACACCCGCAGCACCGCGCGAAGGTCCGCACCCTGGAAGTCGAGGCTGACCGGCTGACCGGTGAATTTCTTTGGTTCACCCGACTGAACCACCCCGTTCTGGAGAGCCCGCACTGGCGCCGGTGCCGCCCCCGGGCCCTGTGGCCGTGCCGTACTCAGCACCGGATTCGCCGGACGCTCCTGACCGCCCCCTCCACGACTCGTCCCAGGATCGATGAAGATGACGTTCTTCGCGCTATGAGCACTCGGCCGATCGCCCTCATCAATGCCGAGCCTGACGCGGGCGATGGACACGCCGTCCACAGTGCGGTCCTGCTCGACCGCGATCGAGCGAACGCCCGCGATCGCCGCAGGCACGCGCGACAGTGCCGGCGTGGCGTCCACGTCACGTAGTTCCACCACGAACGTCCGGGAATCCGGCCGGGTCGTTTCGTAGGCGACTGGCGCGGACGCCTCGATCGCCACCATCGGCCGCCCTCCTTCGGGCCGGCTGCTCACCGACCGGAGCACGACGCTGGCTGCATTGAGCGACGGCCATACCCCGGCCACCGCCATTACAGCCACGCTCAGCGCGAACCCTTTGCGGCTCCATGTTGACCACGTCATCGCTTGCCTTCTCCCACCTGCCTTAGACGTTTCCGTACTTCAACTTCCTGCGGCGTCACCAGCGGATCGCTCGATCGCTGCAACAACACGACGCTGTCCAGCGCAATGGCGCGAACCTGGCCGTCAAACAGGCGATCGCCCACATGCACGACGTACGTTCTGGTGTCGGCCCCTTGCAGGAGCGCGGCGTACCCGGACTCCGACTGCAATATCCCTTTCAGCGCCACCTCGCTCACCACGAGGCCGGCCACTCCAGCCGGTCTCGGCACATTGCCGCGGCCATTGGGGTCGGGGCCTGTCCGAAGGAGACTGACGAACGGGTCGCGCCGGCCCCCGGGGTCGTAACTGTCCAGCGGCGCGATGATCGGCGCCGGCGTGCGCGGTGCCTGTGCCCGCTGGGCAGACGCCGTCCCCGCGCACAGCACAACCATCGCGATCAGCGCAGCGATCGGAACGGCACGCCGTGTCACGACTTCTTCCCTCCCGGTACGACCTTGCTCCCTGCCGCCGCCGGCGCGGGGTCCTTCGCGGGCGTGAGGACAAATGTCGTCGCAGTGCAGAGCACCGAGACCGTCGAACCGCCAGGTACGGTCTTCTCCTTGGCCCGCACCTCGAGGTCCGTCACATTGATAATCCGCGGGAAGCCCCCGATGCGGGCCAGGAAATGCCCAACATCGTGATACGTGCCCTCCAACTCGAGGGAGATCGGCCACTCCACGTGCAGGAGCTTCGGCGCGACTGGTCGGGGCGTAAACGCGCGGATGACCAGGCGCGATTCCGTCGCCATTCCCTGAAGCCGGCGCAGGAGGTCCGCGACGTCTTTCTCCTCTGGAAGAACGGGACGCAGTTGGTCCAACTGCTGCTGAAGCCGCGCCACATCCGCGCGGAACTGCGGCAGTCGCCGCGCCGTCGCCTGGGCACGCTGAATCTCGCCCTGCACGGCGGCGAGTTGCGCATACTGTTCCGCCAGTTGCTGCCCGACCGGTTGGGCGTAGTACGTAAAGAAGCCGGCGGTGGCCAGCGCCGTCAGCGCCAGACATCCACCAATCTGGCTATACCAGGGCCACCGGGAAATGCGGGAGTCCGCCATGCTACTTGCCCCCCGCTTTCCCGGGTGTAGCCGCCGCTGCCGGAGGCGGCCCTGGCACGGGTTTCGTCGATCCCGCGATCCGCGCCTTCAGCGTGAAGCGGATGAGCTCCGCCGTCCCCGCCGCACCCGCAACGGCGCTCTCCGCCTGGCTGTCCACCAGTTCCACGGGCCGTTCAAACACGGGCGAATTACCAAGATTCCCTACCAGATCGGACAGCGCAATGAGCGTGGTGCTGCGCCCCTCGATGACCAGGTCTGCCCCGCTCTGCTTCATGTGCGTCAGCCAGAGCATCTCCGGCAGACTCCGGCTCACCGCATCCACCAGCTTGACCGGGACACTCTGGTTGGCCCGCAATTCCTCGATGAGATCCACCCGCAGCTTGAGCTGCTCTTTGCGCCGCTCGAATTGGGCCACCTCGGCAATCACACCCTTCAAGCGCTCCGCCTCCTGCCTGGCGGTCGCCAACTCCGCCGCCACGGACTGCTCCGCGCGGGTCAGCGACCAATACCACCAGCCAATACCGACCGCGCCGGCAAGGAGCACAGCGGCGCAGGCCAGCGGCACGGCCGCAGCCGGTCCCGCCAGCCGGGCGCGCGCGGGCGCCGGAGCGGTGCGCAGGAGATTGATACGGATCACCGGTCGCCCGCCCTGCGGAGTCCGAGGCCCACGGCCACGGCCGCGACCGGCGCGGCCTCGCTTGCGTCGCAGCCAAGACGGGCGCTGTCCCACACGATGTGTCTGAAGGGGTCGAGCGGCTCTGCCGGGATGCCGAACCGGGACTGCACGATCGCGGCGAACCCGTCAACCTGAGAGGCCCCTCCGCTCAGCACCACCCGGTCGATCCGATCAGCGGCCGTGGTCGCCTTGAAGAAATCAAAGGTCTTCTGGACTTCGAGCATGATCTGCTCCGTCACGGCGCGCAGAACCGGAGGGACCTCATCCTCCGGAACACCCTCGACGCGTCCCCCGCGCTTGAGCCGGTCCGCATCCTCGGGCCCAACACCGAGTTCACGCTGGAGGGCATCTCGATAGGCGTTCCCACCCACTGAAATATCACGCGTGAACACGGAACGGCCGTCCTGCAGGATGTTGACGTTGACTGCGCTGGCCCCGGCATTCATGAGCACGACCACCGCGCTTCCGTCGAGTCCGTAATTCGCCTCATAGGCATTCTGCAACGCGAAGGCATCCACATCCACCACCACAGGCGTCCGCCCGGCGGCCTCCACGACGGCCGCATACTCCGCGGTGCGGTCCTTCTTCGCTGCCACGAGGAGCACTTCCATGCTGCCGCGAGAGTCCGGGCCGGTTCCAGGGTCCAGAATCTGGTAGTCCAGATTCACATCCTGCACATCGAACGGAATGTACTGCTCGGCCTCCCAGACGATCGAATCCGCCAGTTCGCCCGGCGTCATCACCGGCAGCACAATCTTCTTCACGATGACGGCGTTGCCGGACAGCGAAACGCAGACATCGCGGCCGCGGAACCCTCCGCGCGCCAGCGCGGCACGGATGGCACGCGCCACGCCCTCCGGATCCCGAATGCTGCCTTCTCCGATACTTCCCGGCGGAACCGGTTCCGACGCGTAGGCTGCAACGCGGAACCCTTTCCCGGCCGGCTGCAGTTCGACAGCCTTGATCGCGCCGGACCCGATATCAAGGCCAATGACAGATGGAGGTTGGCCGAAGCGGAAAAGCGCCATGATAGTAATCCTTGTATCGCAACCGGCGTGCCAGCACACGCTCAGAGCAAAGCCGGCTAGCTGGCGGCCCCGCTCGCCCACGCTGACCCACGAAACCGTCAGAAGCTTACAATCACGGGCACTACAACTGGACATCCATCTCGGTTCCAGCCGCTTGACAATCGCTGGAACCGTCACTAGGATCAGGGTTTGCAGTTGTAGGTCATTGCCCGGTCAGGGTGTTTCTACACTCCGGTCGGCCAGCGAGGTCTTTTTCTTCATGCGTACGTTCGTCGCCAGCTCGAAGACCGTAGACAGCCAGTGGCACGTCATCGATGCGAACGGTCTTGTTTTGGGCCGTATCGCCACCGTGGCTTCCCGCCTGCTCCAGGGGAAACACAAGGCCACCTATACCCCCTTCATCGACACTGGCGACCACGTCGTCATCGTGAACGCGAGCGCGATCAAGCTCACCGGCCGCAAGGACGATCAGAAGCTCTATCGCTATCACAGCGGATACGAGGGTGGTCTGCGTGAGGAACGCGCCGGAGTACTCCGGAAGCGGCGTCCGACCCGCCTTCTTGAAGAAGCCGTCCGCGGCATGCTGCCCAAGACCAAGATGGGCGATGCCATGTACCGCAAGTTGAAGGTCTATGCCGGTTCGGAGCACCCGCACACGGCTCAACAGCCCAAGAAAATCGAGGTCGCCTAGCCTTGCCAGCCACAGAGTATTACGCCACTGGACGTCGTAAGACGTCCGCCGCTCGCGTCTTCCTGCGCCCGGGCACGGGCACCATCACGGTGAATCACCGTGAATTCAGTTCCTACTTCCCCACCGACCAGCTTCGTACGCAGGTTCGGCGACCGCTCCAGTTGACGGAGACCGTCGAGAAGTTCGACATTCTGGCCACCGTCGCCGGCGGCGGCGTGAACGGGCAGGCCGGAGCCATCCGCCTGGGTATCGCTCGTGCGCTGGTCTCCATGGACATCGAGTACCGCAAGTCCTTGAAGAAGGAAGGTCTCCTGACCTCCGACTCGCGCATCAAGGAACGGAAGAAGTACGGCCTGGCTGGCGCCCGCAAGCGGTTCCAGTTCAGCAAGCGTTAGTTCACGGCATTACGACGATCAGAGGGAGGTAGCTTGTCCGCGATTGCGATGAATGATCTACTGGAAGCCGGAGTGCACTTCGGCCACCAGACGAAGCGGTGGAACCCGAAGATGAAGGAATACATCTTCGGAGAGCGGAACGGTATCTACATCATCGATCTGAACAAGACGGTGAAGCGGTTCCGCGACGCGTCGGAGTTCATTACGTCGATCGCATCGGAGGGCAAGACCATCCTCTTCGTGGGCACCAAGCGCCAGGCGCAGGATGTCATCGCCGAGGAGGCCGCTCGCTCAGGGATGTACTTCGTGAACCAGCGCTGGCTGGGCGGACTGCTGACCAACTTCACAACGATTCAGCGGAGCCTGGGGCGCCTGCGCGACATCGAAGCCATGGCGACCGATGGCCGCTATGAAACGCTGTCGAAGAAGGAAATCGCCAAGAACGAGAAGGAGAAGCGGAAGCTCCTGAAGAACCTCGAAGGCATCCGGCACATGGCCAAGCTTCCCGACGCCATTTTCGTTGTGGATACCCGCAAGGAGAAGATCGCGGTCGACGAGGCCCGGAAGCTGAAGATTCCGGTGATCGGTATTGTCGACACGAACTGCGACCCCGACGAAGTGGATTTCGTGATCCCTGGCAACGACGACGCGTTGCGCGCGATTCGGCTATTCGCCTCACACGTGGCGGATGCCGTGATTTCAGGCCGGACACTCCGTGAGTCTCGCCAGGCCGAAGAAGCGGCTGTGCAGGCTGAGGAAGCCGCCACCGCAGACGCCGCCGCCAGGCTGACGCGCGTAGTGCGTCCGCAGCGGCGCGCCGAGCCCGCTCCGACGCCTGCAGGCGCCTGAGCCTCGCTGACCCAGACGCGCCGGCTCGAGTTCGTGGAGCCGGCGATTTCTTTGTACGGCGGCGCGACCGCCCCCTCGATCGCCCTCCGGCGGTCATCTTTCGACGGAGACAGCAATGGCAGGCATTACCGCTGATATGGTCAAGCAGCTGCGCGACAAGACGGGCGCAGGCATGATGGAGTGCAAGGCCGCCCTGAGCGAGGCCCAGGGCAACATGGAGGAAGCCATTACGCTCCTCCGCAAGCGCGGTCTCGCCCAGGCCGCGAAGCGTGCCGGCCGGACGACGGCGCAAGGCACGATTTCCAGCTACATCCATCTCGGCGGGAAGATTGGCGTCCTCCTCGAGGTCAACTGCGAGTCCGACTTTGTCGCCCGTACCGAGGACTTCCAGTCCCTGGTGCGCGAGGTCGGGATGCACATTGCCGCCGCCGACCCAAAGTGGGTCCGCCGTGAGGACGTTCCCGCCGATGCCATCGAGAAAGAAAAGAGCATCTACCGGGCCCAGATGGAGAGCTCAGGTAAGCCGGCGAACGTCCTCGATAAGATCATCGAGGGCAAGCTCGGCAGCTTCTACTCCCAGTTCGTCCTCCTGGACCAGCCCTCCGTCCGCGACGGCGCCCTCACCATCGGTCAGTTGGTGGCCCAGACGTCTGCGAAGACCGGCGAGAACATCTCCATCGGCCGCTTCGCGCGGTTCCGGGTCGGCGAGCTCAGCGAATAGCCTTTAACCGTTCTGGAGGACAGCCCCACGGGCCGTCCTCCAGAACGCGTATAATTACGGCTCGTGTCGGCCCATTCCTCATCGACTCCCCTCTACAAGCGCGTCCTTCTCAAGCTGTCCGGCGAGGCCCTCATGGGTCAGCAGCAGTTCGGCGTCGACCCCGCGGTCGCCTCCAGAATTGCGCGTGACATCGGCGAAATCCGCGACCTCGGCGTCCAGGTGGCGATCGTCATCGGCGGGGGGAACATCTTCCGCGGCCTGGCGGCATCGGCCAAAGGTATGGACCGGGCGACCGCTGACTACATGGGCATGCTCGCCACCGTGATCAACGGCCTGGCACTGCAGGATGCTCTCGAGCAGCAAGGGACGCACACCCGCGTCATGACCGCGATTGAGATGCGCCAGGTGGCCGAACCCTTCATCCGTCGCCGAGCCGTGCGCCATCTCGAAAAAGGCCGCGTCACCATCTTCGCCGCCGGCACTGGCAACCCCTACTTCACCACCGACACGGCAGCTGCGCTCCGGGCGATGGAGATTCGGGCCGATGCCATCCTGAAGGGCACCAAGGTGGACGGCATCTACTCGGCCGACCCCGTACTGCACCCGGACGCCACGAAGTTCCCCACCATCACCTACCAGCAGGTTCTGGCGCTGGAGCTGAAGGTGATGGACGCGGCGGCCATCTCCGTGTGCAAAGAGAATGCACTTCCCATCGTGGTCTTCAACCTGCGTGAACCCGGCAACATCCGGCGCGTGGTGATGGGAGAACCCATCGGCACCACCGTGGTGCCGAGCCCAGCGGTGAAGGCATAGAGGCAGATATGGATTTCAACGACATCAAGGGCATGTCCGCGCAGATTAAGACGCGGATGGACACACTGATTGAACACGTGCGGCGTGAGATCGCCGCGGTCAGGACGGGCCGTGCCTCTGTGAACCTGCTCGACGGCGTCCAGGTGGAAGCCTGGGGCTCCAAGATGCCGCTCAACCAGGTGGCCTCCCTCTCGGTCCCGGAGGCCGCGCTCATCGTGGTGCAGCCCTTCGACACCTCGCTGTTGGCCGCGATTGAGCGGGCGGTCCGCCTATCGGACCTCGGCCTCAATCCTCAGAGCGACGGCAAGTCCATCCGGGTTCCCATCCCGTCGCTCACCGACGACCGCCGCAAGGAACTCTCGCGGCACGTCCACAAGCAGGCGGAAGAGGGCCGCAACGCTGTGCGCCAGGTCCGGCGCGACGCGAACGACCGCATCAAGAAACTGCTGAAGGATGCGAAGATCTCTGAGGACGAAGAACGGCGTGCGCTCGAGCAGGTGCAGAAGATCACCGACGAGCACGTGAAGCTGATCGACGAGGTCCAGAAACGGAAGGACGCCGAGCTCCTCGGCCACTGAGGGCCCGACGGCCAGGCCGGGGACGGGTCAGTCCCCGAATGAGACGCCGAGTGCACGTGCGGTCTTGATCAGGTCGGAGTCATGCGGCACGGTCCGGGTGCGGCCGACGACTTCCGACAACGGGACCGGCACAATGCTTGGCGGACGGTTGGCGACCATCACGCCAAACACACCGTTGCGCGCCATCTCCACGGCCGTGGCTCCAAACCTGGTCGCCAGCATCCGGTCGAACGGCGTCGGCGCTCCGCCACGCTGCAGATGTCCGAGGACCACGTAGCGGGCTTCTTTTCCTGAGAGCGCCTCCAGGTCGGATGAGACCCGTGCCGCGACCCCGCCCAACCGCTCAAGCCGCGACCCCTTCGCCGCCTCGATCACCGTCCGCTCCCCGTTCCTGGACGTGGCCCCTTCGGCGACCACGACAATCGTGCACTTCGCGCCCCATCGGTCGCGATCCTTCACGTGCGCGACCACCTTCTCGACGTCGTAGGGCAACTCGGGAATCAAAATGACATCGGCCCCGCCAGCCACACCCGCGTGCAGTGCGATCCACCCGGCGTTACGCCCCATCACCTCGACCACCATGATGCGCTTGTGCGCTTCAGCCGTGGAGTGCAGGCGATCGATCGCATCGGTGGCGCAGCAGACCGCCGTATCAAACCCGAAACAGGAGTTGGTCCCGACGATGTCGTTATCAATCGTCTTCGGCACGCCGACGATGGGGATCCCCCGCTGGTGGAACTCGTAGGAAATGGCGAGCGTGCCGTCCCCACCGATCGAGACCAGCGCATCGAGCTTCAGGCGGTGGAACATCTCGACGACACGATCTCCGTAGGTGGACGGTCCATCCTCGGTCTCGATCACGCTCGTCAATGGATTGCCGCGGTTCGTGGTGCCGAGAATCGTGCCGCCCAGGCGGAGGATGCCCGTCACGTCACTGGGCGTCAGCACACGGGTCTTGCCGGGATACACCAAGCCGTCGAAGCTGTCCTCGAGACCGATGACCTCAATGCCCGCGTTGAACCCCGCTTTCACCACGGCGCGGATCACCGCATTCAGTCCAGGGGCATCACCACCGCCGGTCAGTACGCCGAGTCTACGCAGGGTTTTCATCGCTCCAGCTATGTTACACTTGGGCTTCGGTCGTTGCCGGATTTCGACAGCATTGCAACCCGCTGCGGCGTCCGTGCGACCACCACGGTTTCGGGCGGCTAGCTCAGCTGGGAGAGCGCTGCGTTCGCAATGCAGAGGTCAGGGGTTCGATCCCCCTGCCGTCCACCACTTCACCTTCCGGCTACCGGCTTCCCATCAACCTGCCGTGCCTGTTCCCCGCATCACACCCGCAGAGCTCCAAGCGCTGCTGAGCGCAGGAGGCGACGAAGCGCCCCTGGTGTTGGACGCACGGCTCAAGTACCCCTACGAGCACAGCACCGTCCGGATTCCCGGTTCGGTCCGACATCAGGCGGGCGCGGCCCTGCCTGCGGGCCGACTGGTGGTTGTCTACGATTCGGACCCCGACGAACTCGCCAGCAGCGCGGTCGCCGCCACGCTCATCCGGCAGCACCAGAGGGCGTCGGCTCTTGCGGGTGGTATCGCGGCGTGGCTCGCGGCCGGCCTGCCCATTGAAGCCAAAGACGCCCCGCGCCCCGCCGCGCCTGCGGCCTCCCTCAAGGCCTGACCTCCCGTTCACTCACCGTGCTATGGTGAGGCACCGTCCACACGATGCCCCTTGCCCCTCGCATGATCGGCGTCCTCCTCCTCACGGCGCTGAGCACGCTGCCGGTCGCCCTTCCTGCTGCCCCGGCGTCCCCGGAGGTGTTGGCACAGGCGGTCCAGCGGCACTACGACACCATCCGCGATTTCTCGGCCGACTTCGAGCACCGATACCGCGGCGGGACCCTCCGCACTCAGGTCGTCGAACGCGGCACAGCCGCATTCAAGAAGCCCGGGTTGATGCGCTGGGTCTATGACGCGCCCGAACGGAAGGAATTCGTCTCCGACGGCCGGCGGATCTACGCGTACATTCCCCAGGACCGGCAAGTGGTGGTCTCGCAGGTCCCGTCCGACGCCGATGCACCGCTGCCCGTGCTGTTTCTCGCCGGAAAAGGCAATCTCACGCGGGATTTCGTGGTCGCACTGGCCGGAGACGCGACCCCGGCCACCACGACATTGACGCTGACGCCACGCAACCCTGGCGCGGACTACGCGCAGATGCTGCTGGTGGTGCAGTTGCCGGGCCTGCGGATCATTGGGCTGACGACCGTGGACCTGCAGGGCGGCACCTCGGCCTTTTCCTTCACCCATGTGAAGGAAAATCAGGGTCTGTCCGATAAGCAGTTCGCGTTCCGCATCCCCAAGGGAGTGGATGTTCTGACCGATGATGGATCTCACTGACGCCCTTCGCGCGCGACCGGCACGACTCTGGGTGGCGTGTCTCTCGCTGTCGTTCGCTATCGGCTGCGCCACCGGGGGCTTCGCCGTGCGCGGCCTCCAGGCCGAGCAGGCCGGTGACTACGACGTCGCGGTCGTGGAGTATGCCAAGGCGCTGCAGAAGGATCCAACCGACCGCTCGGCCCGCCAGGCGCTTGAGCGCGCCAAACTCCGCGCCTCTCAGGAACACTTCACGCGCGGCCGCCGTCTCGCGTTCACCACAAAGCTGGACGAAGCCCTCGTCGAGTTTCAGCTCGCCTCTGAGCTGAACCCGGCGAGCAAGGAGATCGAGGACGCGCTCCGCGACACCCGCGCTCAGCTCCGAACCCGCGTCGCAGTGGCGCGCGAGGGCAAGACCAAGCTGGAAACCCTCGTAGAGCGCTCACGCGCACTCCCACCTCCTGGCCTGGACCTGCCGACCGACGTCAAACTGCCTGCGTCACTCGTCTTCCGCGACGCGCGATCCAGGGACGTGTTCACAGCCATCGCACGTTTTGCGAACATCAGCATCGTCTTCGACGCCGACTTCAAGGACCAGCCGATTACCATCGACCTCCGCAATGCCGGGCTTGAAGACGCGCTCTCGGCGGTCTCCACCAGCACCAAGGCGTTCTTCCGCGTGACCGGCCTCAGGACGGTGACGGTCATTCCCGACACGACGGCCAAACGGCGCGAGTACGAAGAGGAGATCGTCCGGACCTTCTACCTGAGCAACGCCGATCTCAAGGAAACGATCGATCTGTTGCGCATCGTGATCGATGCCCGCCGCATCGCTCCCATCGCCGCCAACAATGCCATCGCGATCAAGGACACGCCCGAACGCGTCGCCGCGGCCGCCCGGCTCCTGGCCGCCATCGACAAGGCCAGACCTGAGGTGGTCATCGATGTCGAGCTCCTGGAAGTGGACCGCACGAAGCTACGCGACTACGGCCTGCAGGTCGCGTCCCCAGGTTCGCCAGGGTTGAACGGGACGGCGACGATCAATAACTCCAGCCTCACGCTGCGCAATCTGCGGAACCTCACGCAGAGCGACCTGATGCTGACCAATCTTCCAGGGCTCTACTACCGGCTCTTGAAGTCCGACACGCACACCAGGACGCTGGCGAATCCGCAGCTCCGCACGTCCGAGGGCCTGGCGGCACAGGCGCGCTTCGGCGAGCGCGTCCCTGTTCCCGTCACCACCTTCGCGCCGATTGCCACCGGCGGCACGGCGCAGCAGCCCATCACCTCGTTCAACTACGAGAACATCGGGGTCAACATCGACATCACGCCACGGACCCATCACGATGACGAGGTGACGCTCGCGGTGAAGGTTGCGGTCAGCAGTATCTCCGGCACCGGATTCGGCGGTCTGCCCACGTTCGGCAACCGGGAGATCAACACGGTGATCCGCCTCCGCGACGGTGAGACCAACATGCTGGCGGGACTCATCCGCGACGACGAGCGCCGCGTGCTTGACGGCGTGCCAGGGCTGAGTGACCTGCCCATTCTTGGCCGGCTCTTCGCGCACTCTCGCAAGGAGACCCAGGAAACCGATATCGTCCTGACGCTCACGCCGCGGATCATCCGCGTGCTCGATCTCAACGAAACCGACCTGAGGCCCTTCAGGGTCGGCAGGGAAACGGGCGTCACCTCGCTGGAACTGCCGCTACCCATGCAGTTGCCACCGGTGAACCCGGTGGTCACACCTGCCGCGCCGGCGGCACCGCTCCAACCTCCAGCAGTGCCCCTGCCCCGCTAGGCGGCGTTCAGTCGAGGACCTTCGTGACCTTGGCGCCGAGGGATCGGAGCCGGTCCACCAGCTGACTGTAGCCCCGCTCCACCGTTTCGAGCGGCGCCACGCGCGTCTCCCCGTCCGCCGCCAGACCGGCCGCGATGAGCGACATGCCCGATCGCAGATCCCGGCTGTCCAGTGTGCGTCCACCCCGAAGGCGCGTCGGCCCGTTGACGATGATGCGGTGCGCATCCGCCAGAAACAGGTCCGCCCCCATCCCGCTCATCTGCTCCAGTGCAAAAAGCCGCAGCTCGTACATCCAGTCATGCACGAGCGTGCGGCCCTCTGCCTGCGTGGCCAGGACGGTCACCAGGCTGACAAGGTCGCTCGGAAATGAAGGCCAGAGGCCGGTGGCAATGCGCCGCACCGCCCTGGGTTTCGAGGGTTTCACCACAAACGAGCGCTCGACCATGCCGCACTCGATGCCCATCCGCTGCAGGACGGCCGCGACCACTTCGATGTCCTCGGGACGGGCACCATCAATGGCCACCTCTCCGCCGGTAATGGCCGCGACCACCGCCCAGCTGCCGGCCTCGATATAGTCGCCCCCCAGTTCATGCCGCGCCCCGCGGAGGCGCGCTGCGCCCGTCACGCGGATGGTGGAACTGCCGGCGCCGATAATCTCCGCGCCCATGCGCGCGAGGAAGGTGCAGAGTTCAACCACATGGGGTTCCGTGGCGGCGTGCCGAATCTCCGTGGTGCCGGGTACTGCGGCGGCGGCCAGCAGCGCCGTCTCGGTGCCGGTCACCGACGCTTCATACAGATACATTGAGGCCGGTCGCAGGCCGTCCGGCGCCTCGAGGACGTGATCGCGGCCCTCGCTTAATCTGGCCCCCATCGCCTCCAGAGCCTCAAGGTGGGTCGAGATGCTGCGCCGCGCGGGAAAGTCTCCTCCTGGCGGCGCCAACCTGGCGCGACCGGTCCGCGCCAGCAGCGGTGCCAGCAGCAGCACCGAACCACGTAGGCGGCCGACGAGCGTCCGATCGGCCTCGTGCGTCCTGATCTCCGCAGCACGAATCGTCAGCGTCGGCGTCCCGATCCCCTCCACGCTCGCCCCGAGATCCGCCAGCAGCCTCGCCATGACGTCGACATCACCGATGCGAGGCACGTTGGTGAGCACACACTCCTCACCTGTGAGGAGGCACGCCGCCAGCAGCGGCAGCGCGGCGTTCTTGTTGCCTTCGACGGCCACTCGCCCTTCCAGACGGTGCCCTCCCTCGATCACGAGCGTGGACATCAGCTCTCCGTTCCCTTCAGAAACGCCACCCGGGCGTCCGCCATAAACCCGAGAAACACCGGCTCGGCACACAGCGCCACACCACATTGCTCCTGCACGGCGCGCTTGATCGCCACGGCCAGTTCCACCACGTCATCAGCCGTCGCACCACCGCGGTTGACGAGAGCCAGCGTATGCCGGGTCGACAACCCGACCGGGCCGCGGGCGCCCCCGCGAAACCACCCGGCTCGTTCGATCAACCAGGCGGCTGGCACTTTGACGAATCCCGCGCCAGCCGGATACCTGGGCAGCTCGATACCTGGGGCCTGGGCCGCCAACGCGTCCGCCTGCTGCGCCGCTATCACCGGATTCACGAAGAACGAACCGACGCTCCGGCTGTCCGCCACACCCGACTCCACGACCATGCCCTTCGCCCGGCGAAGCGTGAGTACCGCCTGCCGTACGGCCGCGGGAGAGATCTCCCCGGACGCACCGCCCAGTATCCGCTCAACCTCGGGATAGAGCGAACGCGGGCGCCCACGATGCAGCTGGAATGTCACGCCCGCAATGATGTACCGATCGCGGTCCTTCGAGCGAAAGCGGCTGTCCCGATACCCGAACGCGCAGGCCGCCGTGCCCAGCCTCGCGGGCTCGCCCTGTTCGCGGTCCACGACGAGGACCGAGGTGATGGTCTGACTCACGTCCTGACCGTACGCACCAACGTTCTGCACCGGGGTGGCGCCAACCGTCCCGGGGATGCCCGAGAGGCCTTCCAGCCCCCACGCGCCTTCCCCAACACACGCCTCCACTAGCGCATCCCAGGCTTCGCCTGCCCCTGACTGGACCTCCAGTACGTCGCCTGCCCACCGGAGCGTTCGGCCGACAATGCGCACTCGCGCGACCAGGCCAGCCACGCCCGCGTCATGAATCACCACATTGCTGCCTCCCCCGAGCACGGTCAGCGGCAGGCCGCGTTCGGACGCCCAGCGGCAGGCCTGGGCGATCTCGTCCACCGTGGTGACGTCCACAAACCACTGCGCCAGACCACCCACGCCCAGCGTGGTCAGCGGACCGAGCGCGACGTTGCGGCGGATAGGCAGTTCAGCAGCCATTGAGCAGGGCAGCCTCGCGGCTGACGAGGGCGCGCAATGCGTCATCGGGCGAGCAGCAGGTCAGGGTCACTCGGTCACCAGCCGTCAATTGTGCCGCGACATCGAGGTCCGCGGCGATCACAGCCAGCACCTGTGGATAGCCACCTGTCGGCTGGCGGTCCGCCAGCAGGAGCAGCAGGTCACCCGCGGGTGTGCACTGAATCGCGCCAGGGACGGTGCCGGACGGCAGCCGCTCTCCGGCGGCGAGGTCGCACAGCTCAGGCACCTGGACCGACAGACGGCACCCTGTACGATTCCCGTGCCGCGACACGGTCAGCGGTGTCTCGAGAAGTCGCGCGAGCACCGACGCGCTCAGCAGCGACGCGTCCGGCCCAGGCAGCACACGCAATACGATGGGTCCGCCGCCACGCCAGGGATTGGGAACGAGACGGGGCTCTCCGCTGGGACGGCCAATCGGCAGGTGATCACCGGACAGCAGGGCGCGGCCCACTCCCCCGCCAAAGGCTCCGCCGAGACACGCGGATCGGCTTCCCAACACGACCGGAACGTCCAGGCCCCCACGGACAGCCACCACGGCGCGCAGCCCGCCCGTGATGGCCCCACAGCGGACCACACCGCCTGGTTTCACCTGAACGGCCACGCCCGCAGGAATCTGGCGGCCGTCCAGCTCAACCGCCATTCCCGCCCCGGACCAGGCGAGCAGGAGTGGCTCCTCCGCACGCAGGTCCGGGCCGACGGCCGTCACCTCAAGCACCGCGCACGAGTCTGCATTCCCCACGGCCCGGTTCGCCCGCCGCCGTGCACCGGCTTCACACGCGCCCGAGACCGGGACGCCCAGCGCCTGAAAGCCCCAGCGGCCACCGTCCTGCACGCTGGTCAGCTGCCCAGGCCGGAGCACCCGAAGTCCCCCGGGCGCCGGCGCCGTGGCGGCACGAGGGGGGAGAGACGAGGGCCCCGGTTCCCGGGCCAGGGCGTGGACGGGGACAAAGCGCACCTGGTCTCCTGGGCGGAGCGTGGCGGGCCGAACGGCTTCGGGATCAAACAGGCGGATGTCGGAGTGGCCAACCAGGCTCCAGCCGCCACCAGTGCCGCCTGGATAGATGCAGGTCATGCCGGCCGCGAGTCCAATCGCGCCGGCAGGGACTCGGAGCCGCGGTGTCGCCAACCGAGGGAGAGACAGCCTCGGGTCAACGGCTGCCAGATACGGGAACCCTGGCGCAAACCCCGTCATCACGACCGTGTACACGCCGGCCGCGTGACGCCGTGTCACGTCGGCCACCGTGAGACCCGAATGCGCGGCCACAGCTAGAAGGTCCTCGCCGTCGTAGATGACCGGCACGTCCACCACCTGTGCCGCCTCCCCCGCCGGGTTCACCGACACGCCCCGCAGCTGGTCGAGCCCGCCCTCCGACCACCGCAGCGGGTCCACGTGGACCACCACGGCGCCACAGGACGGCACCGTGTCCCGAACACCAGGGATGTTCGCGGCGGACACCGCGGTCGCGATGCCGCGCATCCGCGCGCTGACATCAAGCTGAAGAGGCCCGGCCGCTCCACAGATCCAAGCGGCGTCACCGGCAGGACGCCAATCCAGGACCATGCTCAGCGAAGCGCCGTAAGCAGCAGGCCGTGGATGCCGCCGAATCCGCCGTTGGACATCACCATGACGACATCCCCCTCGCGCGCTTCTGACGCGATCGTCTCCACGATGGCAGGCACGTCCGGGATGTGTCGCGCATGCTGCCCGCGTCGTCCCAGATCCGCGACCAGACGCACGGCATTGAGGCGCTCCTCCTCGGGTAGGCTCGACCGGTAGACCGCAGCCACAATCACCTCGTCGGCGTGCCCGAAGGCCTCGGCGAAGGCGTCCTGAAACACACGCCGGCACGAGGATGCCGACCGCGGCTCAAAGACCGCCCAGATGCGCCGGTCCGGGTACCCGGATCGCAGCGCCGCCAGCGTCTCGCGCACGGCGGTCGGGTGATGCGCGAAGTCGTCGATCACCGTGACACCCCGAGCCTGGCCCACGATCTCGAGACGGCGTTTGATTCCGGCGAAAGACGCCAACCCCTCCGCGAGCGTGGCGGCGGACACCCCCGCCCACTGGCCAACGGCGATCGCGGCCAGCGCATTGCGGACGTTGTGATGCCCGAGCAGCGGTGAGGCAAAACGCCCGATCTCGTCCCCGGCGTGACGCACCGTAAAGGACGTGATGCCGTCATGCGCCTCGACATCCGTCGCCCGCCAGTCCGCTCCCTCGGCCAGTCCGAAGGTCTCAACCGGACTCACCGCGAAGGGCACCAGCGCCATGGCACCTGCGTCGTCGGCGCCGAGCAGAAGAAGTCCGTTCCGGGGCACCAGGTTCACCAGGCGCCGGAATGCCAACTGCACGGCCGCGAAGTCGGCGTAGATGTCCGCGTGATCGAATTCGACATTGCCGATGACGGCGACCTGCGGCAGGTATTTCAGGAATTTCGCCGTCTTGTCGAAGAACGCCGAATCGTACTCATCCCCTTCGATGACAAAGTGCGGACCGCTGCCCACGCGATAGCTCGTGCCACGCTCACCGAAGTTGCGCGCAATCCCCCCCACGAGCATGCCCGGGTCACAGCCACCGTGCGTCAGCAGCCACGCGGTCAGAGCGGTGGTGGTCGTCTTGCCATGTGTGCCGGCCAGGACAATGGACTGCGCCTCCCGCAGAAAGTGCTCACGGACGGCTTCGGGGAGCGAACAGTACTGCACGCGCCGATCCAGCACAGACTCAAGTTCTGGATTTCCGCGTGAGATGGCATTGCCCACGACCACCAGATCCACATCCTCGGTGACATGCTCCGCGTGATAGCCCTCCAGCAACCGGATGCCCTCCTCTCGGAGGAAGTCACTCATCGGCGGATAGATGTGCTGATCCGAGCCCTGCACCTGATGACCGCGGCGCTGCAGCAACGCGGCAAGAGTCGCCATCGCCGTACCACATACGCCTATCAAATGAATCCGCATCACACCACCGCCTCTTCGTCCACAATCACCCCAGGCGTGGCGCCTGTCACCACGCGGACGCGCACGCCGAGCGGCAGCGTCCACAGCGGACCAGTCGTGTGGCCCGAGGGGAAGCCCCAGAGCACCGGCCCCCTGAAGTCGCGCAGCACACACGCGGCCACCTCCCGGGCGGTGAGCCCTCCCGCATCGTCACAGCCAGGCATGTCGCCGAACACCACGGCACTGGCGCGGTCGAACACGCCGGCCAGGCGCAACTGCGTCAGCATGCGGTCGAGCCGGAACGGGCGCTCCTGCACGTCTTCAAGGAAGAGCACCGAGCCGGCTGGCGGCATGAATGCGTACGGCGTACCGAGCGAGGCACAGAGCAGCGCCACGGTGCCGCCCAGCAACAGGCCTTCTGCCTCCCCGAGTTGCAGCACCTCCACCGATGCCGGTGCCATGAGTCTCCCGGCAGCGCCCCCTGCCAACGCCGCTCGCAGGCTCTCCACATGCACGCCGGCATCCAGCGCGGCGATGCGCCGCTCGATCATGGGGCCGTGTAGCGCCGTCAGGCCACAGTGGACCGTGAGCCAGGTCAGGATGGCCGTGGTATCCGAATAGCCGATGAAGAGCTTGGGCGTGGCGCGCAACCGCGCGGGGTCCAGCCACGGCAGGATCTGCGCACTGCCATAGCCGCCTCGTGAGGCGACCAGTGCCGAGACCGTCGGGTCCTCCCAGGCACGCAGAAACGCCGCTGCGCGCGAGGATGCTGGTCCCGCCACGTAGCCGTCCTTCGCGAGTGTGTCCTCGTCCCAGACCGGTTCGAATCCGAGCGCGCGCAGGCCGTCGAGGCCACGATCCAGTTCCGCCCGATCAATCGGACTCGATGGAGAGACCACAGCCACCCGGGCGCCCGGTCGGACGACCGCTGGACGCAGCCGGCTCGACACGTTGTTCGTCATGCGTGCCGCCTCATCTCGTCGGCGATCCGGCGATGCGCCTCCGTCCCCACGACCGTCCTCCACGTTCGGGGAGGGGGCGGCGCTGTCCGCAGAAAGGTCTCGCGGGCCTGCCGCTGCCGAACCAGCGCGTCATCGAACCGTGCATACGGAATCCGCCCGTCCTCGACGGCGTGCACCAGCGCTTCAAGCACTTCCGCATGGGCATCGAGATCGCGGTCTCGCGCCTCACTGAGGGCGCGGCACAACAGGACGCCGTCGCAACCCGCCGCGATGGACTGCACGGCGGCCTCACCGAGCGGCCACCCGTCCGCGAGCGCCCGCATCTCCAGGTCGTCGCTCAGGATCACGCCCTCGAAACCCAGTTCGTGCCGGAGCAACCCATCCACGATCGGCCGCGAGAGTGTCGCTGGCAGAGCGGCATCCATCGACGGGACCAGCACGTGCGCCGTCATCATGAACGCCACCTTGGCCGCAATGGCCGCGCGGAACGGCACGCACTCGACGCGCCGGATACGGTCAGGCGGATGCTCGACGACCGGCAGGGCCAGGTGCGAATCAACGGCCGTGTCCCCATGCCCGGGAAAATGCTTCCCGCACGCGGCCACGCCCGCGCGCTGCAGCTCTTCGATGACCATCGTGCCGCACGCCGCCACAACGTCGGGGTCATGCGAGAACGCACGGTCACCGATGATCGGATTGGCGGCATTGGTATGCACATCCAGCACCGGTGCGTAGTCCAGCGTCACACCGACCGCGGCCAGTTCGGCGGCCAGCGCACGCCCAAACCGGCGGCACAGTTCCGGATCGCCGCTTCGGCCCAACGTCGCCATGGGCGGCCACTCTGTAAACGGCGCGCGGAGGCGCGCCACCCGGCCGCCCTCCTGGTCAATCGCCACCCACAGAGGTGTCCCCGGCACGAGCCCCCGAATCTCGCGCGCGAGTTCCGCGACCTGCATCGGCTCCTCGATGTTCCGCCGGAAGAGGGTCACGCCCCCGAGACCAAACTCGCGAGCCAGCGCCGCGAACCCGGGTGACACAGAGGGACCGGACAGACTTCCGAACACCAGCTGTCCGATCTCGCGACGTAGAGGCGACGGCACGTCGTCATTATAGATAGCGACCGGTCCTCAGTGACGAGAGTGATGCGATGATACGGACGTGATCATCGAGTCCTCGGCACCCACCCGAATTGATCTGGCCGGCGGCACGCTCGACATCTGGCCGCTGTACCTCTTTCACGAGGGCGCGCAAACGCTCAATGCCGCCATTAGTCTGCGCGCACGCGCGCGTCTCGAGCCGCGGACCGACGGACTCCGGGTCTTCCACTCCATTGACACCGGCCGGCAGGTCACACGCACACCCGAGTCTGATCTTCGTGACCCCAGCGACCTTCGGCTCCTCACGCTCCTCGCCCACGCCTTCCTGGGTCGAGACCACACCGGCGCCGTCACGCGGAACGGCTTCACCCTGACGACGGACTGTGCCTCCCCCGCGGGTGCGGGCATCGCGGGCTCCTCTGCGCTGGCCGTCGCCGTCGGCGCGGCGTTTGGTCGCGCCATTGGCGCAGAACCCGACGGGGAGACGCTGCTTGAAATCGTCAAGAACGTCGAGTGCCAGACGATCCGCGTTCCGACAGGCGTGCAGGACTACCGCCCGGCGCTCTATGGCGGGGTGGCGGCCATTGAACTCGGCCTCGAAGCGCCCCGGCGCGTCGCCTTACCCGTGTTGCCTGCAGCACTCGAGGACCGCATCGTGCTGTGCTACACGGGCGAGCCGCACAACTCCGGCACCAACAACTGGGAGATCACGCGCCGCCACCTTGATGGCGACCGCTTCATCTTCGACTGCTTCGAACGGATCCGCGACACGGCGGTCGTGATGCGCGAGGCCCTTGCGCGCGAGGACTGGGCGGCCGTCGCAGACGCCGTGAACACCGAATGGGCCAATCGGACGCGGCTCGCGCCCGGCGTCACCACCCCCACAATCGACCGCCTGATGCAGGCCGCCGGGTCCGCCGGGGCCACCGCCGGCAAGGTCTGTGGCGCAGGTGGCGGCGGGTGCCTGTTTTGCCTCACACCCCCAGATCGTCACGCCGCGGTCGCCGCGGCGCTCGAGGCGGGAGGCGCGCGCCTGCTCCCCTTCTCCATCGAAACGGAGGGTCTCCAGTGGCAGTAAAGAAATCCCCGCGTACGGTCCGGACTGTGAAGCGTCGGGCCGAGCCGGCCTCGCCCCAGCCCGCGAGTTTCGTTCCCCTGAAGGCGCTCGGCAAGACGCCCGCCACGCCGGAGGCCATGCTCGCGGAAATCCGGCGCATCTACTTCGCCACCGCCGCGGCGACGATCGAGGCCGACCTGCAGCACGCGATCGCGCTGCTCCGACTGCTGCCCGACGAAGAGACGCGTGAACGCGCGACCGTCTACATGGAAGGACTGAACGACCTCCGGAAGGAGTTTGCGGACAAGCCCCGCCGCACCCGCCGTTAGCCGCCGAGCAGCTTCCGCCGGGCACGTACCCGCACGATGTCCGGGATGTTGCGGTCCGTTGAGGCCAGCCGCAGGTCACGGTCCTGCAGGCGCGGCAGCAGAAGCAGGGAGACGGCAGCCGGTGTCCTGGCATTCCGGACCAGCGACACCACCACACCGTAGTGGCGCACCCACGCGCGCTGACCGGCGATCGCGCGCAAGAGGTCTTCGTGCACCTGAGCCTGGCGTGCGAGGCTCTCGACTTCCGCTTCGTGCAGACCGGGATTGCTCAGCACCGCGAGCGCCACCGCCTTCGCCGGGTCGCCCGCGAGCACCATGCGCTCGGGCCGCCCCCCGCGCAACGCCAGCACCAGCCGCTCAGCCACGCCCATTCCCAGGATGCGGCTCCTGACCGACTCCGCCGTGCTCTGGTCATCCCTGGGCGGAACCTCGGAGGTCGGCGGGGGCGTGGCAGGCGCGGATTCGAGCGCGGACAGGTTGAGACCAAGCTCCTCACCGACTTCCGCCACCAGCGGCGGCGGGTACCGCGCGAGACTGGCGCGTGCGATGTCGGCGACGTTGGCGTCGCGGTCACGGGTCAGCAGGGCCAGCAGCGCGATGTCGTCGCGCCCGTGCGGCATGAGACCGCCCCGCGCGGCCAGACGGCGGACATCCAGCTCGACGTCACCGGCCTGGAAGAGCGTCAGCAGCGGGGAAAGGCCTGTCACGGCCGTATGCGGGGGAACTACCGGGGAGCCAGCAGCGATGCCATGGAATCGCGATCAATCTGTACGGTGCGCATCTCGCCAGCTCCCCCGAGAGGGACGGTGGGCTGGCCGTTGATGGTCACCTGCAGCGCAGCGGCGTTCGTCATGCTCAGCGTCAGGCCGCGCTCCACGGCCAGCGCGCGCCGCTCGCCGACCACCATCGTGCGCGCCGCCTCGGCGACTCCGTCGGCGATGATCGTCACGCCCACGGGAGCGGTGGCCACCAACTCGATCGAGAGTGGCGCCTCGCTGACTGCCGCGCCCTGTGGTGGCGGCGGTGCCGGCATGGCCACGGGCACGGGCTCGGCCACCGGCGCTGGTGGGGGCTGTGCGGGCGCCGAGGCACGCGCCATCGTGAAATAGATAATCGCCACGACGACCGGCACGGAAATCACGGCGAGTTTCAGCGCCGTCTGCGCACTGCGTCGGGAGCCTTCGACCGCCGCGTGGTCTTCGGAGGCCACATACGGGCTGCCGACCGTCACGGTATCGTGCGGGAAGGCCTCGAGAAACTCGCGGATGGTCTGTTCGGGGTCGAGTCCGACCTCCACGGCATACGCGCGGACAAAGGCACGACCGAAGATGCCGCCAGGCAGGCGGGAAATATCATTCCGCTCCAGCGCCTCCAGGGCAGACGCCGCGATCTTCGTACGCGCGGCAATCTCCCGGAGGGTGGTCCCCCGAGCTTCACGCGCGCGTTTGAGGCGCGGTCCGAAGTCAGCAGAAGAGACGCCGGATGTCATGGGAGCTGCCGCCCGAGTGTATCAAACGCAGAGCGCACCGCCAGGACACGCCGGCGCATTTCCGCAGTGCTCTCCACCTGCAGCCAGCCAATCGCCGCAATCCCGGCGGCACCCGCCAGTGCCAGATCCCCGAGCACGGCCTCGTTCACCCCGCCAATGGCCAGTACCGGAACCCTGCTGAGAGCGGTCACCCGCGCCAGCCCTCTCAGACCGGCGGGAACCACTCCCGGCTTGGAGACCGTCTGAAAGACGGTGCCAAACACCAGCACATCGGCCATGCCGGACTCGCCCGCGGCCGCCTCCGGCCCGCGCACGCTCCGCCCGATCAGGAACCCCTCAGGCACCTGGAGGCGCACCTCAGCGACGCCCAGGCCGTGACCAGGCAGGTGCACGCCGTCGGCACCTTCCGCCAGCGCCACATCCAGCCGGTCGTTCACCAGCAAACGCGTTCGGCTACCGGCCATCGCTTCCCGGCAGGCGGCCACGAGCGACGCCAGCGCCCTCGTCTCCAGGCCGTACTCCCGTACCTGGAAGAGATCCACGCCGGCTTCGGCAGCCCGACCCGCGAGCGCGGGAATGGCGCGGCGCCATTCAGAACCCCAGCGCCCACGGTCCGTGACCAGCGCGCACCGCGGTGGCCAGGTCATTCGTGCGCGCGCCTGACAGCGTCCGCCCACGCCGCTTTCACGGCCCGGCCCAGCGACAACGCATCCACGATTGCCGCCACGAGATTCACGATGCCCAGCCCGGACACGGCCCCGCGCACGTAGTTATTCCCGATGGCCGGTCTGAGCCAGGGCATCGCCTGGGTAAAGTAGTTCCGGTCCCAGTAGATTGACCACGGCACGACGGCCAACAGCAGCCCTACCTCCAGGAACAGCACGACCCACAGAACCCGACGGACCAATGTCATGGGGTCCCGAGGGCCTCAAGCGCATCACTGAGGTCGCGCAGCAGGCCCTCGGTCACCGCAGCTGCAGGCTGGGCCTCAGGGGACTCCACCGTCTGCCCGACGTGTCCCGCCGCGGCCACCGCGGCCCGAACCCGCTCGAGCCGCGCGCGGTTCGCCGTGTCCGGGAGACGCGCCACCAGATCTTCTGCGACGGATAACGCATCGGCCGCGCATCCTCGCTGCAGCAGCGCCTCAGCCAGTTCGGCCTGCGCGTCAAGCACCGGGGCACCAGCACCGGCCTCGAGCGCCATCGCCACCAGATGGCGCAGCACCTCTGGCTCCCCTGGGGCCCTCGCCAGGAACTCGCGCAGCACCTGCACGGACCCGCTGGCATCCCCGGCTACCAGGCAGACGTCGGACAGCGCCATGGCGAGGGCTGTCATGGCGCCCGGGTCACGGGCGGTGGCGTCCAGCCACGCCTGAGTGAGAGCTGGGTCGACACCGCGCGACGCCACCACGAGCCGCACGAGTGCCATCCGCGCGTCCTCAAACCGCCCGGCCGTCAGGCTGGCCACGACCGCCTCGGTACCGGGCGCTCCGGTCACGGACGGGCCCGGCCCCACGCCGGCTGACTGCACGACCTCGGCGAGCAGGAGACGCGCCCGCTCACGATCACCCGCCGCAGACGCCAATTCCGCGAGCCGAAACGTCGCCGCGCGATCGTCCGGCGCGAGTTGCCGAACGTCCTCATAGATCTGCTCCGCGCGACCCGGCACGCCGGATCGGGCGAAGTGCCGCGCCATCCCCAGCCAGAGCCGGACCGCGTCGCGTGCGCGGCCAGTCCGGCGGCAGAGGTCCGCCGCCGCCTGCACGACACTCCAATCATCCGGCGCCTCGGCGGCGAGCGCGACCAGGCACTCGCGCGCCTCGGCGAGCTGCCCGGTCCGCACGAGCGCGTCAGCCCGCCGCAGCGTATGGATGCGGTCCAGACCCATCAGCGTGGCCCTGCGCCCGCCAGGGCGACCGGAGCGAATGAGCGGCGATGCAGCGGCGACCAGCCGTACTGCCGGAGCGCCTGAAGATGCGCCGCGGTCCCATAGCCTTTGTGGCGGTCGTAGCCATATCGCGGATCCGTCTCGTGATGGAGGCGCATGAGCCGATCCCGAGTCACCTTCGCCATGATCGACGCGGCGGCTATCGCCGCGCAGCGCAGATCGCCATGCGGCACGGCGCGCTGGTCTACCGGCAGTTCTGGAATGGTGAACGCGTCCACGAGCACCAGGTCAGGAGGGGGTGCAAGGGCCACCACGGCGCGTCTCATCGCCTCGAGCGAGGCGCGGTGAATGTTAAGGCGATCGATCTCATCGGGCGAAGCCGACCCCACCGCCCAGGACACGGCGCGCTCGGCGATGCTGTCGTACAGCCGCTCGCGCGCACGGTCGGTGAGAAGTTTTGAATCGGCGAGTCCGGGGATGTGCCGAGCGGGGTCGAGTACGACGGCTGCCGCCAGCACTGGGCCAGCGAGGCAGCCGCGTCCGACCTCATCGGTACCCGCGATGCGCCGGAATCCCTCCCGGCGACACGCGTTCTCGAGGGTGCGGTGGGCACGGTGGCGCACCATCCCGGCGTCCGCACCTCGAGACCAGCGGGCTAGGCCCGCTTGGTTTCCTTCATCCGGGCGGCCTTGCCCTTCAGATCGCGGATGAAATACAGCTTCGCGCGGCGGACCCGAGCTGAGCGGATGACCTCGATCTTCGCGATGGTCGGTGAGTGCAGCGGGAAGATACGCTCCACGCCCTGGCCGAAGGAGACCTTCCGGACCGTGAACGACGCACGGGAGCCGCCGCGGTGCATCCCGATCACCATGCCTTCGAATACCTGGATGCGTTCCTTGTCGCCTTCTCTGACCTTCACATGCACCTTGACGGTATCGCCCGCATTCATCCGCGGCCGCTCGGTCAACTGCGACTGTTCCACCAGTTCCATCGCACCCATCGTCGTCCTTCCTTCCGGCCGGGTCCGTCCCGGCATCTGTCCACAGCCACACGCCACGCGTGTCGGCCCGCGCTGTTACGTTTCGTCTTCGCGGCGCCGGCGCCACTCGCGCAGCCACGCCTGCTCGTCCACGTCGAGGGCCGCCCCCTCTACCAGTTCCGGTCGGCGCTCGAGCGTCCGCTCAAGTGCCATCCGCTTCCGCCACTGCCGGATCTCCCTATGGTGTCCCGACAGGAGCACCTCCGGTACCGTCCGTCCCTCAAACTCCGCCGGCCTCGTGTAGTGCGGGTAGTCGAGCAGGCCCCGTGTGAACGAGTCCCCCACGACCGACTCCGCATCTCCGACGACCCCCGGCACCAACCGGCTCACCGCGTCGACCACCAGCAGTGCCGGCAATTCACCGCCGCTGACCACGAAGTCCCCGACCGACAGTTCCTCGGTCGCGACCAGGTCCCGCACCCGTTCGTCGATCCCCTCGTAACGCCCGCACAGCAGCACCACGTGGTCCAACGCCCGCAGCCGGACCGCTTCCGCCTGCGTGAACACCCGGCCCTGCGGCGAGAGCAACACCACCGCCGCCGGTTCACCGCGATCCCGGCGAATGGCCTCCAGCGTCCGGACCCACGGCTCGGGTGTCATCACCATGCCGGGCCCACCGCCATAGGGCACATCATCCACCGAGCGGTGACGATCCGTCGTCTGGTCCCGAAGGTTCCAGATCCGGACATCCACCAACCCCCGCTCGACCCCGCGGGCGACGACCCCCTCGGTGAGGCCCGCCGCCACCATCGCCGGAAAGATCGTGACGATGTCGAACTTCATCTCCGCGGCGCCCTGCCGCCCATCAGCGGTTCAGATCCAGTAACCCTTCCGGCGGGTGGATCACAATCCGCCGGGCCGCGGTGTCCACCACCGCGCAAATCTCTTCTGCAAAAGGCACCTGCACGTCGCCCCGTGGTCCCGACACCACCAGCCGGCTTATGGCACCGGCACCTTCAACGGCCTTCACGTGACCGACCGTTTCTCCCGCCGCCGTCTCGACCAGACATCCGATGAGCTCGTGGTGGTAATACCCACCGTCGCTCAACGCCGGCAGCGCCTCGGGTTCGACTCGCAGTTCGGCGCCCGCCAGAGGCTGCACCGCCTCAATCGAGCCCCACCCCTCGAACTGCACAATCGGCCGCCCCTGCTGTACGCGCATGGTCTCAATGACCACCGCGCGCGGAACCCCGGCCCCGCCCAACCACAACCGGCTGCCCTCCGAGAACCGCTCTTCGACGAAGTCGGTGTCCGGATTGATGACGACCGCGCCGCGCAACCCGTGCGGCCGGGCGATCCGTCCGACCAGTATCAGGTCAGCCCAGTCGGGCACCGCCAGCCTCAGTCCCGAATGTCGAGCGTCGCCCGCGTACCGTGGTGCTCGGCCGTGAGCCCCACGAGTGTCCGCAGCGCCGCCGCCGTCCGACCCTGTCGTCCGATCACCTTGCCGATATCACCGGGCGCCATCGACAGCTCGACCACGGACATGCCGCGGCGCTCACGCTCCTCGACCTGGACCGCACTCGGTTTATCGGCCAGCGCACGGGCGATCACCTCGACGACCGCCTTCACCGGGCTCGACGCCTGGTCGGACACGGCTACTCCGCCACGGGCGCCACGGCGCCCAGGTCCTTCGAGAGGTGCTTGGCCAGCAGCGTCCGCACGGAATCAGACGGGCGCGCGCCCTTGCTGAGCCAGTGCTCGATCCGGGCCTTCTCGAGCTCTACCTTCGCGGGCTTGGTCCGCGGGTTGTACGTCCCGAGGTTCTCCACGAAACTGCTGTCCCGCGCCGAACGCGCTTCCTGCACCACAACACGGAAGAACGGCTTCTTGGTTGAACCCATCCGCCGCAGACGAATCGAAAGCATCTGTCCTCCTACCCTACCGACTCTTGATCAGGCCCCACGGGCCGCCCTTCTTGCGCTTACGACCGGGCAACCCGGCACCACCAGCCGACATCGGCGGCATCTTCATGCCCCCGCGTGCCATCGCCGGCAGACCGCCCTGCCCCATCATCCTCATGACCCGCTGCATCTCGACGAACTGCTTCAGCAGCCGGTTCACGTCTTCTACCGATGTCCCGCTCCCCGACGCGATCCGCTTGCGGCGGCTCCCGTTGATGAGCGTGTGATTCCGCCGCTCCTGCGCCGTCATCGACGAGATGATGGCCTCCACGCGGCCCAACTGCTTCTCGTCCGGCTTCTGCGCGGCCGCGTCCTTCATCTGTCCCATCCCGGGAATCATCCCGAGGATGTTTTCAAGTGGCCCGAGCCGCTTGACCATCTTCAACTGCTTCGCGAAGTCCTCCAGCGTGAAGGCATTCCGTCGAAGCTTGTCTTCCAGGTCCGCCGCATCGTCCTGGTCGATAACCTGCTCGGCCTTCTCGATGAGCGACAGCACGTCGCCCATGCCGAGCAGCCGCGACACGATGCGGTCCGGGTGGAAGAGTTCGATGTCCTCCATCCGCTCGCCGCTGCCGACAAAGGCAATCGGGACACCGACCACCGACACGACCGACAGGGCCGCGCCGCCTCGCGCATCACCGTCCAGCTTCGTCAGCACCACGCCCGTGACGCCGATCTGCCCGTGGAACTCGCCCGCGCTCCGGACCGCGTCCTGCCCCGTCATGGAATCCGCGACGTAGAGCAGATCCGACGGCTGGACGGCTGCCTTGATCGCGGCCAGTTCCTTCATGAGTTCATCATCGATGTGCAGACGGCCTGCCGTGTCGACGATGAGCGTGTCAAACCCCTTGCTACGCGCTTCCACCAGCGCGCCGGCGGCACGCGACACCGGGTCCAGATTCCCCGCCGGGTCAAACACCGGCAGGGACGCCTTCTCCCCCAGCACCGCGAGCTGCGCAATGGCCGCTGGTCGCCTGACGTCCGTGGAGACCAGCAGCGGATGCTTCCCCTGCTTTGCCAGCCACGCGCCAAGCTTGCCGGAGGTCGTCGTCTTGCCCGAGCCCTGGAGCCCCAGCATCAGCACGACCCGCGGCGACCGGTTGCCCGGCACCAGCCCGCCCTTGGTCTCACCGAAGAGCGCCAGCAGTTCGTCCCGCACCGCCTTGACGACGTGCTGACTCGGGCTGAGGCTCTTGAGTACCTCCTCATCGAGGGCGCGATCCCGCACCCGATCGATGAACGCCTTGACCACCTTGACGTTGACGTCCGCCTCCAGGAGTGCGAGGCGAATCTCCTTCAGCGCCGTCTCCACGAGTTCAGGAGTCAGCCGGCCTTCACGCCGCAAGGACGCGAAAACGGACTGGAGACGTGTGCTGAGCGCGTCGAACATGGACAAGGGCTGCCTCTGGGCCCCTAAGCCCAGTGGACAGAAACACTTATCTTAGGCCAAACCCTCCCATTCCGGCAAGGCTGGCCAACTGGGCGCCCCTGCGGAGCTAGACCCCCTTGAGCAAATGCCCCAGCTTGTCCTTCTTGGTCTTGAGGTACTTGCGGGTGTGCTCGCCGGCCGGAATTTCCAGCGGCACAGCCGCCGACACCGCCAGGCCATAGCCCTGCAGCCCGACGAACTTGCGCGGATTGTTGGTCAGCAGGCGCATGGTGTTGACGCCCAGGTCGCTCAGAATCTGCGCGCCGATGCCGTAGTCCCGCTGGTCGGCCTTGAAGCCCAGTTTCTCATTTGCCTCGACCGTATCGAGGCCCTGGTCCTGAAGTGCGTAGGCCCTGATCTTGTTCACCAGGCCGATGCCCCGCCCTTCCTGGTTCAGATAGAGCAGCACGCCCCGGCCCTCCTGCGCGATCCGCGCCATGGCCGCGTCGAGTTGTGCACCGCAATCGCACTTGGCCGAGTGGAAGACGTCTCCCGTGAGGCACTTCGAGTGGACGCGCACGAGTACGTCCTTCCCCTCACCGAGACTGCCACGGACCAGTGCCACGTGCGTCTCACCGTCCACCTGATTGTCGTAGCACACGATCCGGAACGGCCCGTGCTTGGTCGGCAGGTCTGCCTCGGCCGCACGCCGCACGAGCCGTTCGGTACGCATGCGGTACTGAATCAGGTCTGCGATGGTGATCATCGGCAGGCCATGCTTCTTCGCAAACCGAGCCAACTGCGGCACCCGCGACATCGTGCCGTCGGCATTCATGATTTCGCAGATGACTCCAGCGGGATAGAGCCCTGCCATCCGGGCCAAATCCACGGCCGCTTCCGTCTGACCCGCCCTCACCATCACCCCGCCATCGCGCGCACGGAGCGGGAACATGTGTCCCGGGCGCGCCAGATCCCCGGGCTGGGTCTTCGGGTCAATGGCCGCGCGCACCGTGGCGGCCCGGTCGGCCGCCGAGATACCCGTCGAGACGTGCTTCCGGGCCTCGATGGACACGCAGAACGCGGTCTTGAACAACGTCGTATTGCGCTCGACCATCAGGGGAATCTCGAGTTCGTCGAGACGCTCCCCGGTCATCGACAGGCAGATCAGCCCGCGGCCGTGCGTCGCCATGAAGTTGATGACGTCCGGCGTAATCTTCGACGCCGCAATCGTCAGGTCGCCTTCGTTCTCGCGGTCCTCGTCATCAACGACCACGATCATCCGTCCCGCCCGGATCGCGGCCACGGCCTCCTCGATCGGAGCGAACGGCCCATTCGCCCGTCCCCCCGACGCGGGCTTCCCGCGTGGCTTCACCTTGACCGTGCGCTTGCGGCTCTTTGCCTGTGTCGTCACCGTTCCGCCTCTCCGTCCAGCGCGCCCAGCCCTCGAACCTCGAGCGCTCGCGCCACGTACTTCCCAATCACATCGGCTTCCAGATTCACCGGCTCGCCGGGCCGCACGCCAGAGAGCGCGGTATGCGCCCATGTGAACGGCACAATCATCACGTCCAACTCCCCTGCGCGCAGCGCCGCAACCGTCAGGCTGACGCCGTTGACCGCAATCGACCCCTTTGACACGAGCAGGGACGCCAGCGCGTCAGGATACGAGAGCGTGAGCCACTGCGCATCGCCCTCTTCGCGGACGGCGAGGAGACGGCCCATGCCGTCCACGTGGCCCTGCACGAAATGGCCACCCAATCGGCCGTCTGCTCGCATCGACCGTTCAAGGTTGACCCTCGACCCGGGCCGAAGGGCTCCGAGGGTGGTCACCCGTAACGTCTCCGGACCCAGATCGGCGCTCGTCAGGTCCAGGCCGTCGGACACCATCGTCAGACAGACGCCGTCAACCGCCACGCTCTCCCCAGGTGCGAGTGCCGCCGCGAGTGCCGTGCGCACAGTCAGCCGGCTGGTCCCGGACTGCGGGAGCAGGGATACGACGTCGCCGACCGCTTCAATCAATCCGGTGAACATAGCCCTCAATCACCGCGTCGGGTCCCCACGCTTCCACGCGCGCCCCCACGAGCGCCGGCAATGACTGCAGCAGCGCCGCGGACGCGCGCACGCCCCCGGGGCCAACCGAGATCGGCGAGACGTACGCCTGCACGATATCCACCGCGTCAGCCGCAAACGCCGCACCATGCAGGACGGGTCCCCCTTCAAGCAGCACGGCATGCACGTCGAACGCGAGCAGACGCCGGAGCAGATTGGGAAACGTGGGATCTGCGTCGGGCACGACGATCGCGCCGCGCGCCGTCAGCGCCTCCGCAACTTCGGGATGCCGCGCCACGGCGGCCGCACTGGTCAGGATCACAACCGGCCCGGCGTCGAGCGTCGTGAAGATCCGCGCGTCTGCCGGCGTCCTCAGGCGTCGGTCAAACACGGCCCGCACCAGCGGTCTGGCCCGATACAGTTCACGCACATCGAGCCGGGGATCGTCCGCAAGCAGAGTGCCTGAGCCCACTGCCACGGCGTCCACTTGTGCGCGTGTCCGCTGAACGCGACGGTTGGCCGCCTCCGAGGTCAGCGCGGTCCGCATACCGGGCGCCGCCGCCACGCATCCGTCGAGACTGGCGGCCGCCTTGGCGATCACCATCGGCCTCCCCTTCCCATGCACGGTGAAGAACGGCAGATTCACGCGAACCGCTTCGGCCGCACCCACGCCCACCTCGACGGTGAGACCGGCGTGCCTCAGCCGGTCGAATCCACGACCCCGAACCCGCGGGTCGGGATCCTCGACCGCCGCCACCACACGGGTGACGCCCGCCGCTATGATGCGGTCGACGCAGGGTCCCGTGCGCCCTGTGTGCGCGCACGGCTCAAGCGTGCAGTAGAGCGTCGCGCCCCGGGCGCGCCCTCCCGCCGCGTCCAGCGCGACGATTTCCGCATGGCGCTGCCCGGGCGGCTCCGTCGAACCATGTCCCACGACCACACCCTCGGCCACGATGCACGCTCCAACGGCCGGATTGGGTGTTGTACGGCCGAGGCCGCGCTCCGCCAGCGCGAGCGCGCGCGCCATGAACTCGTGGTCGGCCTGACTCGTCGTCACGCCGCCTCGAACAGTGCATCCACGTACGCAGCCGGATCAAAGGGAATCAGATCGTCAATCCCCTCACCGATGCCCACGTAGCGAATCGGCAGCTTCAAGTCGTGTGCAATCGCCACGGCAATGCCGCCCTTGGCGGTGCCGTCCAGCTTTGTCAGCACGATGCCAGTGACGCCGGCAACGCCGAGGAACTCCCGCGCCTGCACAAGGCCGTTCTGCCCCACAGTGGCATCCAGGACGAGCAGCACCTCATGTGGTGCCCCGGCCATGGCGCGGCCCGCCACCCGGCGCATCTTCTCCAGTTCGTGCATCAGGTTCACCCGCGTATGCAGGCGACCGGCTGTGTCCACGAGGATCGGGTCACACCCCTTGGCGCGGCCGGACGTGATCGCATCAAAGACGACTGAGGCGGGATCAGCGCCGTGGGCGGCGCGCACGATCTCCACGCCGGCGCGATGGGCCCAGATCTCCAACTGCTCCACGGCCGCCGCGCGAAAGGTGTCCGCCGCACAGACCATCGGCGCGTGCCCAGACGCCTTGAGCGTGGCGGCCAGCTTCCCCAGCGTGGTGGTCTTCCCTACACCATTGACGCCGACGACCAGCACCACGCGCGGCGACGGTCCCGTCACCGGCGGATGCGCCGCAGCGGCCACCTCGAACATCCGCAGCAGCTCGCGCTTCACGCGATCGCGGAGCCCGCCCGCGCCACCGTGCCTGACGGCATCGACCACGACGCGCGACGCCGCGACGCCGACGTCCGCGGCAATGAGCATCTCTTCAAGCGATTCCGCCGTGTCGGTATCGAGCGCGCCATCGGCGGCATCGTCCGCCCGCCGCACCAGATCCCCAAACCGCGACACCAGGGTCTGGGTCGTCCGGCTCAGCCCCTGCTTGAGTCGATCGAACAGTCCCATCTATTCCGCCTCCGGCCGCTGCGGTCGATCCATCAACTCCGTCACGGCCACAGCTGGTGAGGTCCGTCCCTCGATCACCGCGACGACCTGTTCGGTAATTGGCAGTTCCAGCTGGTACCGGCGTCCCAGAATCCGTGCGGCGCCAGCCGTCCTCACGCCTTCCGCGACGGCCTTCATACCGGCGACAATTTCCGCCGCCGAGCGGCCACGCCCCAGTTCAACGCCAAACTGGCGGTTCCGGCTGAGAGAACCATGACACGTCAGCACGAGGTCCCCGAGACCGGCCAGTCCCGCCAGGGTCTCGCGGCGGCCACCGGCGGCCACGGCAAGCCTGGCGATCTCCGCGAGACCTCGGGTGATCAAGCCGGCCTTTGCATTGAACCCGAGACCCAGCCCCTCCGCGGCACCCGCGGCAATGGCAATGACATTCTTCAGGGCGCCTCCGATCTCCACGCCCACGACGTCATCGCTCTCATACAGCCGGAAGTAACTGCTGCGGCACTCCTCGAGGACGCGAGCCACCGCCGCGGCATCAGTCGATGCGGCCACCACAGCCGTGGGGAGCGACCGTGCCAACTCGGCGGCAAAGCTTGGCCCCGACACCACAACCACCGGATGGCCCGCGCCGCACTCCTGGCTCAGCACCTCGGACATGCGGTACAGCGATTCAACCTCGATGCCTTTGGTCGCCGATACGAGCGTGGCACCCGGTGCGAGCGAGGTCGCCATGGCCCGGGCCACCTGACGCAACCCGTGCGACGGCACGGCGGCCACCACCATCGATGCCCCGGCCACGGCGGCGGACAGATCCGCCATCGGCGTCACGGCCGCCGGCAACTCGACTCCGGGCAGGTAGACCTCATTGACCCGGCTCCGAGCGAGCAGGGCGATGAGCTCACGGTCGCGTCCCCAGAGTCGGACGTCGTGACCCACGCGTGCGAGATGGGTGGCCAGAGCCGTGCCCCATCCCCCGCTCCCGAGCACCGCGACCTGCGGGCGACTCATCGAGCCCCCGGCAACAGACATGCGCACACGGACCGAAGCCCGTGCGCAGACGGAATAGGGCCGGCGGCCGGCGCCGACAAGACAGAAAGCATCACGCCGAACCAGTGTACCCGGGCTACCCGCCCAGAGTCCGGCGCAGCAGGTCGAGCACGGCCTGGGACGACTGAAAACGGACCTGCTCCCGATCTCCCGTCAACTGCAGAGTCCGGCTGCTCATCCCCTCCGGCAGCGCCACGGCAATGACGACCGTGCCCACGGGCTTGGCGGACGTCCCCCCGTCGGGTCCGGCGATGCCCGTCACGGCGAGTCCAACCTCGGAGCCGGCTCGCGCGCGAACGCCGGCGGCCATCGCCCGCGCCACCGGGTCGCTGACGGCGCCGTGTTCCGCCAGAAGCGCAGGCTCGACGCCAAGCCACTGAGTCTTGGCGGCATTGCTGTACGTCACCACGCCCTGCTCGAAGTATCGGGACGCGCCCGGCACCGCGGTCAGCCGCTCCGCGACCAGCCCCCCGGTGCAGGACTCCGCCACGGCCACCCGCCACTCGCGCGACGCCAATAACTCGCCAACCACCGCCTCCAGCGATTCCCCCGTGCTGAAGACGTCTCGGCCGATGGCCGCGCGCGCCTCGGCAAGAGCCGCGTCTACGGCCGCCTCGGCACGGCCGGCGTCGACATCCACCGCAGAGAGATGCAGTTCGATCTGTCCCATCGCGGCCAGGATGGTCGCCCGCACAGGCAACGCCGCCGCAGCCCATGCACGATAGAGCGGCTGCAGGACTTCATCGATGAGCGACTCGCCACGCCCGGTCATCCGGAGCACGCGCCGCACCATCCGGCGGCCCCCGGCGCGAGGTTCCACGAACGCCGTCATGGCCTGCGCCAACAGCGGCACCATCTCCCTGGGTGGACCAGGCAGCAGCAACACGCCCTGTTCCCCGTGTTCCAGCCAGAGGCCCGGCGCAGTCCCTCGGGCATTCGGCAGCACGACGGCCCCAGCAGGAACCTGGGCCTGCCTGCGGTTGTTCGCGGGCATCTCCCACCCGCGGGCCGCGAAGCGCTGCGCGATGGCCTCGATAATGGCGCGGTCCTCGCGCAGCGACCGATGGAGCACGCGCGCCACCACATCCCGCGTCAGATCGTCGTCGGTCGGCCCCAGCCCCCCGCACATCAGGACGAGATCCGCATCCGCAAGGGCGCGCGCCAGCAGGCGCGCCAGGCTCTCCGGTTCATCGGCGCCCACGGCCTTCCACAGCACGTCGATGCCGCGCTCGTTGAGCGCAGCCGTCATCGCGAGGGAGTTCGTATCGAGCCGCTGCGGCCCCAGCAGTTCGCTGCCGACCGCCAGGATCACCGCGCGCTCGAACGGGCGGACGGGCGGACTGCCCGGCATCAGGAAAACCAGGCGGGCAGGAATGCGACCGCGGCACGCATGACCAGTTGTCCGTAGACCCCGGCCATGACATCGTCGAGCATGACGCCCCAGCCACCCGGCAACTGCTCACACTGCCGTGCCGGGAACGGCTTGACGATGTCGAAGATCCGGAACAGCAGAAAACCGAGCAGCGCGCCTGTCAGGCCCACGGGAATCCAGAGGAGCGTAATCAGCATCCCCACAACTTCATCGATGACGACGGGCCCAGGGTCCTCGTCGCCCATGGCGCGCCCCGTGACGTCGGCGCTCCAGATCCCGACGGCAAGCAACACGACCACCGCGGCCAGTTCAAGAGATGCCGAACCCGTCCACCGAAGCGCTACCAGCAGCAGAAGGCCCGCGGCCGATCCCCAGGTTCCGGGCGCGATCGGCGCAAACCCGATATAGCCAACTGTTGAGAGAAACCGCGCGAGAGGCACCATGTCTCAGGCCGCCGGGGACAACACGACACGCGTGCCCGAGAGGCGGTCATGCACCGCCCGACGGTCACCGATCAGCGCGGGGAGATAGCCCACGCCGGCCGTGGCCAGCGCCACGATCGTCGCCAGCGTCCGCCGAAAGGCCGCCGCACCGGTCACGGCGCGGTCCTCCATGGAGACCACCCGAATCCCTGCGGCCATCTTGCCGATCGTCTGGCCTCCCATCGCGGTAAAGACCGAGGCGTAGACCAGCTTCATCGCGCATAGAAACGCCAACAGCGGCCACAGGGGAATGATCCGCCACTCCGCAATCGCCACTCCAACGATCCGGAACGTGAAGTACACGACCGCGAGGTCGATGCCCGCAAACAGCACGCCGTCAATCGCCGCCGCCGCGAGCCGACGAAGAGCCGGGCTCGCCTCAAGGACTTCCGCCTGAAGAGGATCCCGGTCCACGGCGTCCTCGGTCTCCATCGACGACGCGGACGATCCGGACAACGCGGCCTCGAGAAAGTCAAAACCCGGCTCCTGAGGCGTTGTCCGCGAGACCGCCCGCAGCTTCGGGCTCATCGGTGTCTTGCGCACGGACACGGGCGCCCTCGGCCGCTGGAGCCGGACAAGCGGCGCGTCATCATCGAGCGCAGAGATCTCAAGCGCCGGACGCTCCTGACGAGCGCGTGGGGACGTTTCCTCAACGGGCGCCACGTCCCACTCTGATGGCGCAGACACGGATCGCGAGACCGCTGCCGGGGACGTCGGCCAGGACAACATCTCCGGATTGAACAGCACCGGCGGCTGCTCCGCCGATGCCTCCTGCGCGAACGCATCCCGCTGGGGATCGATCCTCACGGCCGGCGGAGCCTCCTCCGGTAACGCCACCGTCGGAAGGTTCAGCGCCGTCAGGCCCGCGGATTCCGCCTTCGTGAGCAGGGCATCCAGGTCGCTGACGTCAAAGACAGCTGGGACCCCTGCTGGCTGCTCGATCGCATCGAGGCGACCCAGATCCGGCCAGGCTCGTGGGTCCTGTGCCACCGCACCGCTGTCGAGATCCTGGCTGATGGCTCGGTCGATATCCTCCAGGCCAACGTCGGACGCGGCCGCGGCGAGCGCAAAATCATAGGAACAGTTACGGCACCGCGGCGTGTCCTCAAAACCGAGATACCCGCACTTGGGACACTCCATGTCACCGCCCCCCGCCAGCATCCGACGCCTCGACACCGCTCAACGCCAGCAAGCGAGCCTGCAACTCCGCTCGCAGGTGATCGGACTCCGCACGGCGGCTGTCATAGAGCCCGATGCTGTCCAGCGCGCGCAACGCGTCGGGCAGATGGCCGCCGGCCGCCAGCGTCCGCGCGCGCGCCAGCGACAGGTCGCTGCCGCGCGGCACCGGCAGATCCTCAGCGCGACTCTGCCCCGCCGGCGCCAGACTGCCCGGCGCTCCGAACCACGCTTCAATGGCGATCCCCGCCGTCAGGGCGCCCACCACAGCGGCCGCCACCACCACGAGTGGCAGACTCATCCTTCGCTGGATGTCGCCGGCCATCACACGCTCTCCACCCGATCTCAACGCGCCCGCATCGGCAAGCCCTACTCCTGCGCCACCCGATGAACGCCCCAGCCGGTGCACTCGCTCAAGCACGGTCGCAGCCAGGTCATCCGGCCCAGACCGTTCCACGGCCTGTGTCAACAGGTCCCGGGCACGGTCGGTGTCGCCACGGTTAAACGCGTCCACCCCGAGTTGCAGGAGCTCATCGCCTTCCCGCTGCTGCTCTGCAATCGCGCTGCGCGCCCGCTCGATATACGCGCGGGCACGCCCGTGGCCACGCTCGAGGAATGACACACGGGTCCAGACGTTGATCGCCTGCTCAAATTGCCCGGCGAAATACAGGTCGAGCCCGGTGAGCAGCAGCTGCTCGATCCGCGCATCACGTGATTCGGATTCCTGGGAGCTGCGATCGTGGGGCTGTGGGGTGGATGGCATGGCCTGATCGCAGTGGAATGCTCGAATTATCAGGCAGTTCCCGCAGGGGGTCAATCACACAGGAACGACGACCTGGCGGACAATGCCCCGGATGCTGCTTGAAGCGATTCCAAACGTCAGCGAAGGCCGCCGGCCGGCGACCATTCGCACGCTGGAACAGGCCTGCACCGGCGGCGGCGCCCACCTGCTCCACACCTCGAGCGACCCGTCGCATCACCGTACCGTCCTCACCGTCGCTGGCGCACGAGGCGCGGTACACGATGCCATGCTCGCCCTGGTCGCCAATGCCGTGCGCCTGATCGATCTGCGCGAGCACGCAGGCGTCCACCCTCGTGTCGGAGCGGTGGATGTCTTGCCACTGGTGCCGCTGGCCGGTGCGGCCATGTCGGACGCGGTCGCACTCGCGAAACAACTGGCGGAGGAGATCGCCGCGACCCTCGGCGTGCCTGTCTTTCTGTACGAGGAGGCCGCCGCCGCGCCCCACCGACGCAGGCTGGACCAGATTCGGGCCGGCGGGCTCGACGCCCTCGCCTCCCGCATGCAGCGGTCCGATTGGACGCCCGATGCGGGCCCGCGGACCCCGCACCCCACGGCCGGCGTGCTCGTCGCCGGTGCGCGGCGGCCGCTCGTCGCCTTCAATGTCGACCTCGACACCACCGACATCGCCATCGCCACCGCCATTGCAAAGCAGGTCCGCGCCCGCGACGGGGGGCTGCCAGGCGTCAAGGCGCTGCCACTCTGGCTGGCACACCGCGGCCGTGTGCAGGTCTCGATGAATCTCACCGATCTCGAGCAGACCAACGCGGCACAAGCGTTCCGGGCCGTTGAGTCAGCGGCCCTGGCCGCGGGGGTCGCGGTCGCAGAAAGCGAAGTCGTTGGATTGATTCCCGAGGCCGCCCTGGGCGGGTGCGCCCCGGAGGCACTCCGCATCGCGGGTTGGTCACCGGACCTCCTGCTCGAGGAGCAGCTCCGGCGCGCAGGGCTGGCCTCCTAACCCAGCTCCTCGTCCCTGCGACCCACCGGGATGCCTAACGCACGCATCTTCCGATAGAGATTGCTGCGTTCGACGCCGAGCACGTCAGCGGTCCGGGAGATGTGCCCCCGCTGTTTGGCCAGCGTCTGCAGAATGTAGCTCCGCTCGAATGCGTCGCGCGCCTCGTGCAGGGGTGTCAACGGCGCCAGCTGCGCGTCAGGTAGTGCACGAGCGACGACCGGCACCAGCGGCAGATCGGCCACCGTCACGCGGCCGCCCGGCACCATGATCATCAACCGCTCGATGACATTGCGCAGCTCCCGCACATTGCCCGGCCAGCTGTAGCTCTGCAGCGCCGCGAGCGCGTCCGCGTCGAACACCTTTTCCTTACGTCCATACTCGCGGGCCAAGGTGGCCATGAAGTGACTGGCCAGGAGTGGAATGTCGGGGACCCGGTCACGCAAGGGTGCGACCGTGATGGGCACGACGTTCAGCCGGAAATAGAGGTCCTCACGGAAGCGGCCCGCCTGGATCTCCGACAGCAGATCCTTGTTTGTCGCCGCGACCACGCGGACATCGACCCGAATCCGGCGCGTGCCCCCGACGGGCTCCATCACCTGCTCCTGCAGGACACGCAGGACCTTCGCCTGCGTCTTCAGGCTCATGTCGCCAATCTCGTCGAGGAAGATGGTCCCGCCATGCGCGGCCTCGAAACGACCGCGACGATCCGCGATGGCCCCTGTGAAGGCCCCGCGCACGTGGCCAAACAGCTCGCTTTCGATCAGCTCCTCGGGAATGGCCGCACAGTTCACCTCAATGAATGGTCCCTGGCGCCGATGACTGAGGGCGTGGATATTGCGGGCGACCAGTTCCTTTCCGGTTCCGTTCTCGCCCAGCACCAGGACGCGGCCATTGGTCGGCGCCGCCGTGCTGATCTGTTCCCGGAGCAGCATCATGGCCGGACTCTCACCGACCAGCGTCTGCTGATGCTCGATGCGCGCCCGGAGTGCCTGATTCTCGACCTCCAGGCGCCGCTGGCGAATCGCGTTGCGGACCACCAGCACCGTCTTGTCCAGGGACAGCGGCTTCTCGACGAAGTCGAACGCGCCGAGCTTAATTGAGCGCACGGCTGACTCGATGCTGCCGTGTCCGGAAATCATGACGACCTGCGCATCACATTGCCGCTCTCGCATGCGGGCCAGTGTCGCCAGCCCGTCCATCCCGGGTAGCCATACGTCCAGCACCACGACATCGAACGTGTCCTCTCCCAGTCGTGCCAGGCACGCCTCGCCACTGTCCACTGACGATACGTCGTAGCCCTCATCGCGCAGGACACCCGAGAGAGAGGAGCGCACACCCGGCTCGTCATCAACAATGAGAATGGAGGCCATCAGCGGTGCCCGTCCTTCACGCGCACGGCAGTTCGATGACGAACCGCGTCCCGATCGGCCGATTGTCGGTCACCTCAATGCTGCCGCCGTGCTCGGCAACGATGCGACGAACAATGGCCAGACCCAGCCCGCTCCCTCGGCGCTTGGTCGAGTAGTACGGCAGAAAGAGCTTCTCCCGCTCCGAGGCGGGAATCCCCGGGCCCTGATCGGCAATCACCAACCGCACGAGGCTGTGGCCGGCGTCATGCTCGGTCTCGATGGCGATCTCGCCCTTTCTATCCATGGCTTCAATGGCATTGTCCACGACATTCTGAACCACGCGGCGAATCTGTTCCGGATCCACGGATACCAGGGGCAGCCCCGCAGCGAACCGGCGCGTCACCTGCACGTCAGCCAGCAGGCCGTCGTTCAACGAGAGCACGTCATTGACAAGTCGATGCAGTTCGGTCGGCACGGCGCGAGGCGCAGGCATCCGGGCAAACTGGGAAAATTCATCGACGAGCCCCTTGAGTGAGTCGACTTCCCCGACAATCGTCGACGTGCACTCCTCCACCAGCGCCCGCGTGGCTTCCGGCGCGCCGCCGAAGTGCCGGCTCAACCGCTCCGCCGACAATTGAATCGGCGTCAATGGGTTCTTGATTTCGTGGGCAAGCCGGCGGGCGACCTCTCGCCACGCCGCGACTTTCTGAGCCCGAATCAGCGGCGTGACATCATCGAACACGAGTACCACCCCCTCGGGCGTGCCATCGGCACCCAGCAAAGGCGTGGTCACCACCGAGAGGTGGAGCTCGCGACCGTCTAGCGTCATCGCGATCTCGCGCGGGCGCACTTCCTTCCTGCTCCGGGCGGCCTCCTCGATCAGGTTCGCCAGAGGGCGCAACTCTGCTGCACCCAGAATCGTGGATACGGGTCGGCCCGACAGGTCGCCCGCCACGCCCAGGAGCCGTGCCGCCGCTGGATTCACGGTCCGGATCGCGCCAGACTCATCCGCCGAAATGACGCCCGTCGCCACACGCTCCAGGATTGTCTCGATGTAACGTCGGCGCGCCTCCACGTCCTGGTGCTTTCGCTCGACATCGAGTGCTGTGCGCTCCAGTCGCCGCCGGCTTGCGGCCAATTCCGTGGCCATTGAATTGAACGCGTCGATGAGCGACCCAAACTCGTCCGCCGTCTCGCGCACCAGCCGGTGGTCCAGATGTCCGGCTCCGATTTCCCGTGCCGCCGCCGCAAGCATCTGCACAGGCCGGGTGATCCGCTTCGCTAAGTAGAGCCCCATCCACGTCGCCGCGACGAGAATCAGCAACGTCAGCATCACGAAGAACGAGAGATAGACGGCCGTCAGCGGCCGACGCAGCACGCGCGCCTGCTGGTAGGCCTCATAGGCCCGAGTCACCCGCTGCGCCTGCCGTGCGATTTCGCCCTGCAGCACGTCCATCGCAACCACCGCCCCGGACGGCACGCCCCCCGGCCCCTCAATCGGCACGGCCAGGCCCAGCAGATCACGCGCCTCGTCCAGTCGATCATTGGCACTGGCTTCGGCCCGCCGCTCGACGGCCACAGCCGCGAGCCGCGCCGCCGCGGTCGCCACGGCCGGATCACGCGCGCCACCGGGCCCAACCCGCACGAGGCCCGCTGGCGTCTGTCTGAACACATCCACGCTCGGACGCGCACCCTGCTCATCCGGCAAGAGCAGGCCCGCCACCGTTCCGGGGTCGAGTGCCGGCAGGTCCCGATGCGAGACCGCGGATGCCACCCGCCGGGCCACATCACGCACCCGCGCCTGCCGCTCCTGATAGAGGTCGCCGGCCATTGCGGTCGCGGACGCGAGCACCTCTTCCATCGGCGCGTTGAACCAGCGAACCACGCTGGTGCGAATGAGTTCGCTGCCCACGATCAGCACCAGCACTGCCGGAATGAGCGTCATGCCCAGCAGCACAGCCACGAGCTTCACCCGGAATCGCGCGAATGGCAGGGCGCGACGGTGCTCCACCACCAGCTTCACGATGTTGCGCGCAAGCACGAAGGTCAGCGCTGCCAGCATGGCGACGTCGGTCACCAGCAGCGCGTAGAGGACGAACTCCGTCAGAAAGTCCGGGGCGAGGCTGCTGGAGCGCCCTGCGAGCACCAACAGGCCGCCCAGCACAGCGAGGAGCCCGATGATGCCGAACACGATCAGGCGCGTGTTGTCGCGGAATGGCCGGGGCCCTGCCGGGGGCACGTCGGCACGCCGGAGCGGCGGCGGGGTGGGTCCCGACGAGTGCGCGGACGGAGCGGACCGTGAGGGAACGGCCATACCGCGGTCCCTACTCCTTCGTACTGAGAAGGTCCTTCAACTCGCTCATGAACTCGCCGATGTCTCGGAAGTGGCGATAGACCGATGCGAATCGGACATACGCGACCTTGTCGAGTTTTCTGAGTTCATCCATCACGATGGCGCCCACTTCGTTGGTCGTCATCTCCTTGTCTGGGCGGTCCTGCAGCACCCCTTCGATCCGGTCGGCCACCGCCTCGAGCGCCGCCACACTGACGGGGCGCTTCTCGCAGGCCTTCAGGAGACCGGACACCAGCTTCTGCCGCTCGAACCGTTCGCGGCTGCCATCCTTCTTCACGACCATGTAAGGGATCTCATCGATCCGCTCATAGCTGGTGAACCGCTTACCGCACTCGAGGCATTCCCGCCTGCGGCGGATGACTTCGCCTTCCTTGCTCTCGCGGGAATCGACGACCTTGTCGCGAAGGTGATTGCAGAACGGACACTTCATGGCTCCACCGTTGCCCCTTCGTCAGCCAACCGCCGCAGCCGGCCCATATTCAGACCGTCCTGCAGCATGAAGATCCCGCCAAGCAGCGTGGTCGGGATGAATGAGATCGCGTGCAGTGTCAGGGCGGCGCCAATCGCCGCGTCGTTCGAGGCACCGAAAAACGTCGTCGCGCCAATCCGATAGGCCTCGTGAAAGCCGCCCACGCCGCCGGGCGTCGGCATGGCAATTCCAATGACCAGCAGTGCCTGCTGGAGGAAGCTTCCTCCGACCGTCATCGCAATACCGAATGCCTGAGACACCATCCACGTCTGGAGGGCGATGGTCACCCAGAGGGCCAGCGTCCACGCCATGGACACCAACAGGAGCCTGGGGGCGCGGGCGACGCCGAGGCCATGGGAAAACGTCTCGGCCAGCCGCGCCAGAGATTTCGCGAAGCGCGGGGGCAGCACCCGCTCCGTGCTGTGGACGAACTGGCCCACACGCTCGGGCCGGGCGGACAGTGCCGCCATCCCGACCAGCAGCAGGAGAATCGCAACGGCCGTCACACCCGAGGACACCGCGACGGTGGCCATCACCGCGGTCTGAGGACGCGGCCCCGTCACACCTGCCAGGTAGAGGGCCAGCAGGGCCAGAACCGCCAACCCATCCAGTAACCGCTCAACCACAATGGTCGCAAACGTGGATGTGGCGCTGAGTCCTTCAGCCTTGGCCAGCAGGTACGGTCGCAGCACCTCGCCAAGCCGCGCCGGCAGCACGTTCGACGCCGCGAACCCGATCATCGTCGTCCGCCAGGCATTGCGGATCCGCACCGGGCCAATCGGCGCCATCAGATACTTCCAGCGGATGGCCCGCATCGCCATCATGGGTACGAACAGGAGGGTGCCCCATATGAGCAACGGCCGGTCGGCCGCGCGCATCTCCTGCCATACCTCGGACAGGTTGGCGTGGCGGAGAAACCACCCCACGAGCGCCACGGCAAGCAGGGACACGGCGAGAGTGCGAATGGGCTTCAACGGAAACAGATCCTCAGGAAGGCGTCCACAATATATCAGGGTGATCTCTCCGGCACACCGTTCTCCTTGCGTACGGTTGCAGCGCCGCCGGAGCCCGCCTAAACTGGCTGCCCTCCCGGACAATACGTGACCCTATCCGAACCCCTTCTCCAGTCATTACTCCCAGGCCTCTCCGTCTTCCGTCGCGGCAAGGTGCGCGAAGTCTATGAAGTCGGCGATGCGCTGCTGATGGTGGCCACGGACCGCATCTCGGCCTTCGACTACATCCTCGGCTCTGGCATCCCGGACAAAGGCCGCATCCTGACCCAGTTGTCCCGCTTCTGGTTCGACCGGACGGGAGACATCGTACCGAACCACTTGCTGGCGACGGACACGGCCCAGTATCCGGATGAGCTCGCCCCGTATGCTGCCCAACTCCAGGGGCGCTCGATGCTGGTGACTCGGACTGCCCCGATTCCCATCGAATGCGTCGCGCGCGGATATCTGTCCGGCTCAGGCTGGAAGGAATACCTTGCCACCGGGCAGGTCTGCGGCATCCCGTTGCCTGCGGGCCTGCGGGAATCGGACCAGCTGCCGGCGCCCATCTTCACGCCAGCGACCAAAGCCGAGAGCGGCCACGACATCAATATCAGCGAGGCGGAGGCCAGCCGGCTCATCGGCGAGGACCTTGTGGCCCGCCTCCGCCGGCTCACGCTGGAGCTCTACGCCTACGGCGTGGCGCACGCGGCCGCTCGCGGCATTATCCTCGCCGACACGAAGTTCGAGTTTGGACTGCGAGCCGACGGGACCCTGCTGCTGATTGACGAAGTCATGACGCCGGATTCGTCCAGATACTGGCCTGCGGATGCGTACGCCCCAGGCGGTCCGCAGCCCAGCTTCGACAAGCAGTTCGTGCGGGATTTTCTCGAATCCATCCGGTGGAACAAGCAGCCGCCGGTGCCCACGCTCCCGGCCGACGTCGTCGTGCGCACCCGCGAGAAGTACCTCGAGGCCTATCGGCGATTGACCGGCGCCGACCTCCCCGTGCCGGCATGAAGGAGCAACTCGACCGCCTCGTCGCGGAGATGGTCGCCCGCGGCATCCGGTATGAGGATGCCCTGGCAGAGTTTGAGAAGCGCTTCATCATCGAAGCGCTGACCGCCGTCGAGGGCAGTCTCGGCCGGGCGGCCGAACGTCTCGGAATGCACCGGAATACGCTCCGCAGGAAGCTGCAGACCTACCGGATTCCGCGCCGCTTCGTCAGCCAATCTTGACACCCCCGGTGGGGGGCCCCTACAATTAGCACTCGTTGGCGGCGACTGCTAATGTTGCCGTCCGGACCCGTAGGTTCCTACGCGGTCCAGCACCGTGCCCAGGGCCTCGCGGCCCGAACAGCAACCTCTCAGTCAGTGGAGTCGACCGAAATGAACGTCAGACCGCTACACGACCGCATCATCGTCCTGCGCCTTGAAGAAGAGGGCGAGCAGAAGATCGGGGGGATCATCATCCCCGACGCCGCCAAGGAAAAGCCCCAGCAGGGCAAAGTCATCGCCGCCGGCGCCGGCAAGGTGAAGGAAGACGGCACCCGCCAGCCGCTCGACGTCAAGGAAGGGGACACGATCCTCTTCGGTAAGTACTCCGGCCAGGAAATCAAGATGGACGGCGAGGAGTACCTGATCATGCGCGAGGACGAAGTGCTCGCGGTCATCGACAGCAAGAGCAAGAAGTAACCGCGGACAAGGGAGAAGCAAGCAATGGCAAAGCAGATTATTTACGGCGAGCAGTCCCGCCAGGCGATCCTGCGCGGCGTCAACCAGCTGGCCGACGCAGTCAAGGTCACCCTGGGCCCGAAGGGCCGCAACGTCGTTCTGGACAAGAAGTTCGGATCGCCGCTCATCACCAAGGACGGCGTCACCGTCGCCAAGGAAATCGACCTCAAGGACCCGCTCGAGAACATGGGCGCGCAGATGGTCAAGGAAGTCGCCAGCAAGACGTCCGACCTCGCGGGCGACGGCACGACGACCGCCACGGTACTGGCCCAGGCCATCTACCGCGAAGGCGCGCGCAATGTGACCGCCGGCGCCAACCCGATGGAGTTGAAGCGCGGTATCGAGAAGGCCGTGGAAGTCGTCACTGAGGGCCTAAAGAAGCTGAGCCGCGAGGTCAAGGACAACAAGACCATCGCGCAGGTCGGCACGATTTCGGCAAACAGCGATGCGACCATCGGCAACATCATCGCGGAAGCGATGGAGCGCGTCGGCAAGGACGGCGTGATCACGGTGGAAGAGGCGCGGACGCTCGAGACGACGCTGGACGTGGTCGAGGGCATGCAGTTCGACCGCGGCTACCTGTCCCCCTACTTTGTGACCGATCCAGAGCGCATGGAAGTGGTGCTCGAAAATCCGGTCATCCTGATCCACGAGAAGAAGATCAGCTCGATGAAGGACCTCCTCCCGGTCCTCGAGCAGGTCGCGCGTGGCGGGAAGCCCCTGCTCATCATCGCGGAAGAAGTTGATGGCGAAGCGCTGGCGACTCTGGTCGTCAACAAGCTCCGTGGAACGCTCCAGGCCGCGGCCGTCAAGGCGCCCGGCTTCGGCGACCGCCGCAAGCAGATGCTCGAGGACATCGCCATCCTGACGGGCGGACGCGCCATCACCGAGGACCTCGGAATCAAGCTTGAGAACATCAAGCTCGAGGATCTGGGCCGCGCGAAGAAGATCGTCATCGACAAGGACAACACGACGATCGTCGAGGGCGCGGGCACGCAGGCCGGCATCAGCGGCCGTGTCAAGCAGCTGCGCTCGCAGATCGAGGAAACGACCTCGGACTACGACCGCGAGAAGCTGCAGGAGCGGCTGGCCAAGCTGGTCGGTGGCGTCGCGATCATCAAGGTCGGTGCAGCCACCGAGACCGAGATGAAGGAAAAGAAGGCCCGCGTCGAAGACGCGATGCACGCCACCAAGGCGGCAGCCGAAGAGGGCATCGTCCCCGGCGGCGGCACGGCCCTGCTCCGTGCGTCGAAGGGTCTTGAGAACCTCAAGCTCGAAGGCGACCAGAAGGTCGGTCTCGAGATCATCCGCCGCGCCATCGAAGAACCGATGCGGTGGATCGCGACCAACGCCGGCCACGAGGGTTCCATCATCGTGTCGAAGGTCAAGGAGCTAAAGAATCCCGACGAGGGCTTCAACGCCGCGACCGAGAAGTATGAGGATCTGGTGAAGGCTGGTGTCATCGACCCGACGAAGGTTGTCCGCTCTGCCCTGCAGAACGCCTCGTCGATCGCGTCGCTCCTGCTCACCACCGAAGCGCTTGTCGCGGAGATTCCCGAGGAGAAGAAGGACGCGCCGTCCGGGCCTCCCGGAGGCGGCATGGGCGGGATGTACTAGATCCCGCACCCGCGCCTTCGTGGCGTGGCGCGCTGAAGTCGAAAGGGCCGGTGGGGACTCCCCGCCGGCCCTTTTTCATTGCACGCTACCGCAGCGAAAACGACAGCTCGATGCTGACGATGACCGGCACGGCCTCCCCTTGCCGGGTTCCCGGTGAGAACCGCCACTGCCTGGCCGCCTTGATGGCCTCCTCATCGAGGCCGAAGGGTAGCGACCGCTTCACCCGCGCCTCCCCGACCGTGCCATCCGGCATGACGATGCACTCAAGGACGACCACACCCTGCACTTTCGCGCGCATGGCGTCGGCGGTGTACTGCGGCTGCACGATCTTCAGGAGCTTCGGCGCCGACACGCCGTTACCGGGCTGATAGGCGCCGCCACCGGTGCCCCCGCCGAATCCGGCACCGAGACCACTTCCCTGACCAGACCCAATTCCGGTCCCGGTCCCCGTGCCCACTCCTCCGCCACTCCCGCTGCCCTGTGAGAATCCGCTGGTCGCACCGTTCGACTCGATGGCGCCGACCGCTGTCGTCGCACCTGCCGCCATGGATTTTGCGGGGATGACCAACTGCGGCTCCTCCTTCGGCTCCTCGGCCTTCGGAGGTGTTTCGACCGGCACCGGGACAGAGGGCTTCGCGACCGGCAGACTGATTTTGTCGCGCCCGGGCAGTTCCATCCGGCGGGGTGGCTCCTTCATCTGATTGCCGCCGCCCCCTCCGCCGCCCCCTGGCCCCGGCTCCGCAAGCCAGACGATTTGCCGCGGCGCACGCTCGGGCAACTCGGCATCAGGCGACGGCTCAGGCGCAAGGCGAGAGATGAGCAGCATCCCGAGAATCGCACCCACATGGGCCAGGACCGACGCGCTCAGAGCTCCGCCCATGCGCCCGCGCTTCTGATAGGACTGAAACGGTCCCCCACCGCGCGCGGACAGCTGCACGGACAGATATCCCGGCGGGTTGGGAACGGAGTCCTCGTCCAAGGGGGGCAGCATGGTTTCGCTCGATCGGCTCATTCTGGCAGAGCCACTGCCACCCCGCAATTGCAAGTGGGATGCCTTGAGCGAATTCGATCTGGCATTGACCGTGTCTGATGCGCTGCCCTGCGCCAGGGTCAGGACACGAAAACGTGGACGCGATCCGCCCAGGCCCCGATGGCGGCGTTGCCGCCTCCGTAGGCGTGCAGAACCGCCAGCGCATCTGCCGCCCTGTCGGCTCCGGCAACAGCGACCAGCGTTCCGCCACGCGCGACCAGCAGCTCAAAGATGCGGCCGTCGTGCGGCTGGAAGCCGAGACGCGACGCTGCGGCGGCCAGGCCCTTCGCCTCGAATGCGGCATCCTGCCCCTGAAGCACCGCCACCGCGGAGCCTCCGGCGCTAACGCGTCCGAGTCCTCGCACCTCGAGAACGGCCGTGTCAGGGCCGAACACCCGATCCTCGGCGCCACTCACCTGGACCGCTTCCACGGCGACGGTGCTCACCGCACCGGCCGGGAATCCCTCGGCGAGCAGCGCGTTCACGCCACGCGCGGCTGACGCCGCGTCCTGGAATACCGCCACCGTGTAGAGCTGTCTCTCAGTCACATCCATGCGTCACGCGCGTATCCGTACTCTAGACAGCCACTCGGGAAAGTGCAACGCGGGTGGTACAATTCCTCGAGCGTCTGACGGTGACCCCGTGAGCGCACCCGACCCGCGCGAGGGTCGGACTGAAGAGGAAGGTTGTCATGAGCCGTCTCGGCATTCCCGAACTCGTCATCATCTTGGTGATCGTCATCATCATCTTCGGCGCCAATCGGCTGCCAGAGCTGGGCCGTGGCATCGGCAAGGGCATCCGCAACTTCAAGGACGCCTCAAAGGAAGACTCCGACGACAAGTCGGCCGGCGCCTAGCGCCGCCGTTTCTGTGGGCGGCCGCCGGCTCCGTGCGCGGCCTTCCGCTCACGCTCTCTGCGCCCGGGCCGCTGGGCCCGCCTCTTCTCGGCCTTCGTTCGCTGCTCTCCCCGCCCGGTTCGAGGCCGGGCCGAACGCCGCACGGATTCCAGCACGTCGCTGATCCCCAGGTCGACCTGCCGGCGCTCCTGGTCCACGCGGATCACCTGCACCGTCACCTGATCGCCAAGCCTGAACATCCGGCCCGTGCGCTCTCCTCGCAGCACGTGATGGTCATCCAGGAACCGGTAGTAGTCGTCCGCCAAGGTGGAGACATGCACCATGCCTTCCACGTAGTGCTCGACGAGGCCGACGAACAGGCCGAACGCGGTCACACCCGTGATGAACCCGGTGAACGCCTCACCGACCTTGTCCGCCATGAAACGGACCTTCTTCCACTGGAGCAGTTCACGCTCGGCCTCATCGGCCCTGCGCTCCCGCTCCGAGAGGTGACGCGCCGACTCCGGCAACTCCGCCTGCAGTTCCTCGGTCCGTTCGGCATCGAGTCCACGATGGCGGCTGGCGCGGACCATTCGATGCACAACCAGATCCGGATACCGCCGGATGGGTGACGTGAAGTGCGTGTAGTGCTCGGTGGCAAGACCGAAGTGGCCGAGCGGCACCGCGTCATAGCGCGCCTTCTGCATCGTCCGCAGCATCAGCGCCGCAATGGGGCGCTCCTCTGGCGTCCCACGCATCCGGTCGACCAGCGCCTGAAAATGCCCGGGGCGCACCTGCTCACCGCCGGCCGCCAGGCTATAGCCCAGCGTCGTGATGAAGGTTTCAAAGTCCAGCACCTTCTTCGTATCCGGCGCCTCGTGCACACGGTAGAGCGCGGGCACTGACTGCGCCTCAAGGTGCGCAGCGACGGTCTCGTTGGCCAGGAGCATGAACTCCTCGATCAGGCGGTGGGCGACGTTGCGCTCACTGGCCACGATCGCCTCGATGGCGCCGTTCGCATCCAGCACCACCTCGGATTCAGGGAGGTCGAAGTCGATCGCCCCGCGGCGGCGACGTCTCGCGTTCAGCACTTCGAAGAGTGCCTGCATCAACTCGAAGAGCGGGACGAGATCGGCGTGCGCCGCGCGCTGCGCAGGGTCCCGGTCGGTCAGGATCGCGTTGACGGCGGTATAGGTCATCCGCGCCGTGCTGTGAATGACGCCGTCATGGAGTTCATGGCGCACCACGGCACCGTTGACGTCAATCTCCATCAGGCAGGATTGGACGAGCCGATCCACGCGCGGCCTGAGGCTGCAGAGACCGGTCGAGAGTTCCGACGGAAACATGTGAATCGCACGTTCCGGGAAGTAGACCGACGTGCCCCGCTCGTACGCCTCGTCATCGAGCGCACTGCCCTCCACCACATAGTGCGCCACATCGGCGATATGCACGCCGAGCCAGTAGTGGCCATTCGGGAGCCTCTCGAGTGTGATCGCGTCGTCGAAGTCACGCGCATGCTCACCATCAATGGTCACCGTGGGCACGCCGCGGAAGTCTGTCCGGCCGGCCAGATCCTCTTCGCGCACCGCATCTCCACAGCGGAGCGCCTCCGCGACGGCCTCGTCGCTGTGCGCGTCGGGCAGGCCGTACTTGTGGATGATCACCTCCGTGTCGACGCCCGGTGCATCGACCGGTCCCAGCACCTTGGTGACCTCCCCCGCCGCCCCCGTCAGGGGTGTCGGCCACCGCGTAATGGTGGCGACGACCATCTCCCCGGGTTCGGCCTCCATCGCACGGCCTGGCGCCACCTCAATGGGGTCCTTGACGCGTGGATCGAACGGGACGACATGGCCGCGGCCACGGCCGTCCTCTTCGTAGCGGCCGACCAGCGCCTGTTGCCCGCGCGCCAGCACGCGCACAATCCGGCCCTCCAGTCCACGTGGCGTCTGCCTGTCGGCCACGGCCAGTACCCGATCGCCGTGCATCGCCTCGCCAATGGCGTGCGGAGGAATGAAGATGTCGTCTTCGCGGCCCCTGGACGCATCGGGCGTCACGAATCCGAACCCCGACGGGTGCATCGTGAACCGCCCCCTGGCCGCATCATCACCGTCAGGAAGTCCCAGGCGCTGGCCCCGAAGTTCGACGAGGTGTCCGGCCTGCGCAAGGGAGCGGAGGTGGCGCTTCAGCGACACGCGGTGTTCCTTCGGCGTCTTCAGCCGGCGGAGAATCTCGCGGGGAGTCGCCGGCAGGATGCCGGACTCTCGCAGACGGGAGAGAAGCGCTTCAGGTGTGAGCATGAGGAAGAAACGATCGAGTGGCCGCGTGCGCTGGCACAGCGGTGGGCAGAGAGAACCGGAAGGGAGAACGCCGGCCTGGCCGGCAGAGGGACAATCAGTGAACCTGCGTGGGGTCTGACCAGCTCATCAAACCCGCCGCTGCGTCGAACTGCCGCAAGAGCCTGCCCACAACGACATCCGCGTCCGGTGAGGTGCTCAGGCGATCGAGACTCGCCATGACCCGCGAGAGCGCCAGTTCCACGTCCCGGATGGCCTGCGGCGAATACATGTCGCGACGGTCATCCAGACAGCGCTGACACCGTGCGACTTCCTCACGGTAGAAGTCGCTCAAGGAATGCAGGCATGGCCGGCAACCCCTGGGTGACTCTGTGACGAAGCGCGAGAGACGAATCCTCGACGCGGGCATCTGCAAGAATTGAAAACAGTCTACCGATCCAGTGCGAGACGTGTCAACCGATTTACACCCCGTTCGATGGGCACTAAGAGGTTCGCCTCGAGACCGCAAACCCGCAGGCCGCCCCCACGACAGCCCCGCCCACGACGACCAGACTCGCCGTGTACACGGGCAGGAATCGCAGCACCTCCAACGCGCCCAGCGACGACAGCGTTGGGGTCCACCAGGCAAAGGCCGCACGGAATCCCAGCCACAGAACCAGGACAGCCACACCCGCCCCGAGACCACCGAGGACGAGGCCCTCGACAATGAACGGTCCCCGGATGAATCGGTACGGTGCGCCCACCAGGTACATCAGGCGGATTTCCTCGCGCCGCGCATCAAAGGCCAGGCGAATGACCGCGGCCACCGTCAGCGCCGCCGCCGCCATCATCACCAGACCGATGATGAGCCCAAGCCGGCGGACCATGCTGAGGCCTCCCGTCACCCGCCGGATCCACTCGCGGTCGTAGCGCACGTCGGCGACGCCTGGAAGCTTCGCCAGCACGGCCACGAGCACTTCGACCTCTGCGCTGCCCTGCTTCTCGGACTGGACCTGCACCTCGACTGAAGCGGGAAAGGGATTCGACTGCAGCGCCGCTGCCAACGCCTCCAGTTCCGCGTTGTCGCGCTTGAATCGCGCGAGCGCGTCCACCTTCGACACATACTCGCGCCGCGCGGCCACGCCTGACCCGTCCACTGCCGCCTCAACCGCTCCCCGCTGATCCGACGTCGCGGTGTCGACCAGATACACGGAGAACTCCGCGGCCGTCGACCAACCGCTCAGCAGCCGCTCCAGGTTCGACGTCACCAACAGCAGCGACGACAAGACCAGCGCCGCCAGCGCAATAGCGGTCATCGCAAGCGCGCTCGAGGTCCGGCGCCGCCAGATGCTGGCAAACCCCTCCCGGAGCGCGAAGCGGATCCCGCTCACGCCACCTCCACGATGGTGCCCTGGTCCAGCATCAGCGTCCGGCAACCGACCAGCCGAATCAGCTCCCGGTCATGGGTCGCCACAATCACCGTCGTACCACCGGCGTTGATCTCGCGAAACAGGTTCATGATTTCAAGTGCCAGATCCGGATCGAGATTGCCCGTCGGCTCATCCGCCAGCAGCAGACTCGGGTCCGATGTCAGCGCTCTCGCGATCGCGACGCGCTGCTGCTCCCCACCCGACAGTTCGGCCGGATAGGCATTCATCCGATGCTGAAGCCCAACGGATTTCAGGACCTGGAACGCCCGGCGCTTCTGCTGGGACTCCGTCATGCCGAGTACCTCGGCGACAAAGCAGACATTCTCCAGCACAGTCTTCGCAGGAATCAGCCGGAAGTCCTGAAAGACAAAACCGATTCCGCGGCGATACTCCTGAATCTGTGCCTTCGACAACGTGGACAGGTCGTACCCGTTGACGACAATACGACCGTTCGATGGACGGTCCTGGAGCAGCAGCAACCGCAGCAACGTCGACTTGCCCGCACCGCTGGGTCCGGTGATGAAGATGAACTCACCCCGCTCCACGGCGAGCGTCAGTTCCCGAAGGGCCGGAAGGCCCCGGGCGTACAGCTTCGAGAGGCCGCTGATATCGATGATGGGGCGGCCGCTCATTGCCCAGCGCCCTCAGCGAGCGCATCTCGCAGGACCTGGTTCGCCAATTGGGGATTGGCCTTGCCCTTGCTGGCCTTCATCACCTGGCCCACCAGGAAACCAAACGTCTGCTGCTTCCCGGCCCGGTACTGGGCCACGGCATCCACATTCGCCGCCATGACCTCCGCCACGATGGACGCCAGCGCACCGGCGTCCCCGATCTGAGCCAGGCCCTCGGCGGCCACGATGGCATCAGCGCTACGACCGGACTCAAACATCTGCGCGAAGACGTCCTTCGCCATCGCGCTGCTGATGGTGCCCTTGTCAATGAGCCTGACCAGGCCACCCAGGCTTTCCGGACTGATCGGAAAGGCCGAGACGGCGACGTCGTGCTCCTTCGTGCGCCGGAGCACATCACCCATGATCCAGTTGCTCGCCGCCTTCGCGTTGCCGGATGCGGCGACCGCCGCCTCAAAATAGCCGGCCACCTCGGAGGACTGTGTCAGGACGCCCGCGTCGTAGGCTGGAAGGCCATACGCGGAGACGAACCGCGCGCGCCGGGCCTCCGGCAGTTCTGGCAGGGTCTGCTGTACGGCCTCGACTCTGGCGGCATCGACCACAAGAGGCGGAAGATCCGGCTCCGGAAAGTACCGGTAGTCGTGCGCTTCTTCCTTGCTCCGCATCGACTGCGTCCGCCCTGTTGAGGAATCCCACAGCCGCGTCTCCTGCACCACACGGCCGCCCTGGGACACGATCTCAATCTGACGGGCGATCTCGAACTCCAGAGCCTTCTCGAGATACCGGAACGAGTTCACGTTCTTGACCTCGGCTTTGGTCCCCAGCGTCGTCTGTCCGACCGGACGCACCGAGACGTTGGCGTCACACCGGAGCGACCCCTCCTCCATATTGCCGTCGTTGACGCCAATCCAGACCAGGAGCGCCTTGATACGACTGAAGTACTCCGCCGCCTCCGCCGCGGAGCGCATGTCCGGCTCGCTCACAATCTCGATGAGCGGCACGCCGCTCCGGTTCAGATCGATATAGCTCCGGCGGGCGGAGTCCAGAAAGCCTTCGTGGAGAGACTTCCCGGCGTCCTCTTCCATATGGACGCGCGTGATGCCGACGCGGCGCACCGCGCCATCCACGTCCAGATCAATGGAACCCCGCAGTGCGAGCGGTTGCTCGTACTGCGAGATCTGGTAACCCTTCGGGAGGTCCGGATAGAAGTAGTTCTTGCGCGCGAAGATCGACTCGCGCTGGACCTCGCATCCAAGAGCCAGCGCCGCCTTGATGGCGTAGTCGACCGCGAGCCGGTTCAGGACCGGCAGCGCGCCAGGCAGCCCGAGACACACCGGACACACCTGGGAGTTCGGCGGGGCTCCAAACGCAGTGGAGCACCCGCAGAAGATCTTCGTGCGCGTCAGGAGGTGGGCGTGGACCTCAAGCCCGATGACCGTTTCGTACTGCACGGTGCTGCCGCCTGAGATCCGCGCGGCCTAGGCCCGCGGACCGGCGTCCTTGACAGCGGCGGTGACGCCTGTCTCGAACGTCTTGAAATTCTCCACAAACATCGCCGCGAGCTTCCCGGCCTGCGCATCGTACGCCGCCTTGTCGCTCCAGGTCGTCCGGGGGTCCAGCACATCGTTCGGCACACCCGGGCACGACGTGGGCATGTCCACGTTGAGCTGCGGATGCCGCGTGTACTCCACCGCGTCCAGTTCGCCGTTCAGCGCCGCGTTGATCATCGCGCGCGTGTAGGCGATCTTCATCCGCGAACCGACGCCGTAGGGTCCACCCGTCCACCCGGTGTTCACGAGCCACACGCGGGCGCTGTGCCGCGCAATCTTCTCCGTGAGCATCTTCGCGTAGACACCGGGCGCCAGCGGCAGGAACGGTGCCCCGAAGCAGGTGCTGAACGTGGCCTTGGGCTCCGTGACGCCCTTCTCGGTGCCGGCGACGCGGGCGGTGTAGCCCGAGAGGAAGTGATAGGCCGCTGCGTCCGGAGACAGCCGCGCAATCGGCGGCAGGACGCCATAGGCGTCCGCGCACAGCATGACGACATTGGCCGGGTTGCCACCCTGTCCGGAGGGCACGGCGTTGTCGATGAAGCGCAGCGGATACGAACTCCGGGTGTTCTCGGTCAGCGACCCATCATCGAAATTGATGGCACGGGTCACCGGGTCCGTCACGACGTTCTCGAGGATCGTGCCGAAGCGGCGCGATGCCGCGTAGATCTGTGGCTCGGCCTCCTTCGACAGCTTGATGACCTTCGCGTAGCAGCCGCCCTCGAAGTTGAACGTGCCGGTATCGCTCCACCCGTGCTCGTCATCACCGATCAGCTGACGCGCCGGGTCGCTCGACAGGGTGGTCTTGCCGGTGCCGGACAGGCCGAAGAAGAGCGCCGTGTCCCCCTTCGCGCCGATATTCGCCGAGCAGTGCATCGAGAGCACGCCCTTGAGCGGCAGCGTGTAGTTCAGGATGGTGAAGACGGACTTCTTGATCTCGCCGGCGTAGTTGGTCCCGCCAATCAGCACGAGGCGCTTGCCCATGTGGACCACGATGAACGTCTCTGACCGTGTCCCATGCTTGGCGGGGTCAGCCTTGAAGTTCGGCATGTCGATGATGCAGAACTCGGGCTGGTGGCGGTCCCGGGCCGCCTGATCGTTCTCGGGGATGAACATATTCCGGGCAAACAGGTTGTGCCACGCGAACTCGGTGACCACGCGCACCGGCATCCGGTAGTCCTGCGCTGCCCCGGCCCAGGCGTCAAGGACAAAGAGTTCTTTGCCCTGGGCGAACGCGGCCATGTCCCGGTGGAGCAGGTCAAATTGCGCTTCGTCAATCGGGCGATTTGTGCTGCCCCAGTGAATGTGCTGCTCGCTGCTCGGTTCCTTCACGAAGAACTTGTCGTTCGGCGAGCGGCCCGTGTGGGTTCCCGTGCGGCAGGCGAGCGTGCCGTCGGCGGTCATCACGCCTTCGGCGCGGCGGACGGCCTCCTCGTACAGTGCGGCCTCACTGAGATTCCAGTGCAACGGACCGGTCGAGGGAAAGCCAATGGCCTGAAGGCCCGTGTTCTTGCCTGCCTGCTCACTCATGTGCCGCTCTTGACCTTTCTGCAAGGAAAACAGGGCTAAACTGCCCCGAAGGACGCCAGCGTAACACAAGTTAACAGTAGGCTTTGCGGCTATAGTTGAGGGCACGTAAACACATCCGCCAGCCCGGCGGTATTACATGCCAAGACGCTCCCACGCACCTGCGCCCATCGCCGCCCCGGTCACGCCGGAGGGGACTCCGCCCAGTCCCGCATCGGTGGTGGCCAGCGAGATCAAGGCCATGCTGGCGAGCGGGGCCAGGGACGAGGCGCGGGAACGCTTCTCGGCGCTCGTCGACCTGCTCCACCGGAGGGCTTTGCGGATTGCCTACTATTACCTGCGCGATGCCGACGATGCCGCCGAAGCGGCCCAGGACGCTTTCTTAAAGGTGTTCCTGCACATGCCGGCGTACTCAGAAACTCGTCCATTTGAAGTCTGGTTCACGAAGATTCTCGTGAACGGCTGCCTCGACCGCCAGAAGTCGCGGTCACGGCGCCTCAAGTGGACGATTCCCGCAGGTGACGCCTCACCGGTGTGGCCCCCGGAACCGGCCTCGACCGCACCGTCTCCGGAGGCACGCCTCCTGTCAAAGGCCCGGGCAGGCGAGATCGCTGGCGCGCTAGCCGAACTGCCAGCCCGGCAGCGTCAGGTCTTCGTCCTTCGGTATCTCGATGGACAGTCACCGGCCTTTGTCGGTGAGGCGCTCGGCCTCACAGAAGCCACGGTCCGCGTGCACCTGTTCCGCGCCCTTCGCCGGCTGCGCGGCCTCCTGGAGCGCTGACACGATGTCCATCGAGCGCCACCTGAACGACACCCGGCTGTATGCCCTGCTCGAGACCGCTCCCGCGGATCCGCACCTGGCCTCCTGCCCGCATTGCCAGGCGCGGCTTGCGGAACTCCGGACGTTCACTGAAGAGATCAGGTCCGGGGCGGACGGGTCCTTCGCTCAGGTGTTCACCGAGACCCGGATCGATGCGTCGAAACGGCGCATCCTGGCCGCGATCGAGGCACAACCGGCCGGACAGCTCCTTCGCTTTCCCGGCGCCGGCACACCGCGCGTTCCGTCCCTGCGCGCCCGCCCGCGCTGGATGGTCGCCGCTGCCGCTGGCCTCATCGTCGGACTGGCGCTTGGCCGCTGGACCCAATCCGACAGGCCAGTTCAGCCCCTCGCGCGCGGCATCCCCCCGCACGTCACCGCCCAACCGGCGGTGTATGCCGTGTCGGTGGCTGGGGACGATGAACTCCTGACCGCACTCGAATCCGTGCACTCGGGCCCTGTCGGGATGCTGCGCGCCATTCATGAGCTGACACCACTGTCCGAGCAGCACGACACGACGTGGTAACGCCCAGGTGAGCGCCCAAATCTTCCGGAAAGGTCTGGATCTCAAGCATGAGGTCCAGCCCCTGCTCATCGGCAGTTACCACAGCGACCTCGTCCGCCGGATCAAGGCCGAGGACTACGAATATCGCTCCGGGCGACTGGTCATTCACATGGCGCGGGAGTTCGGGTTCTGCTACGGCGTTGACCGCGCGGTCGATTATGCCTACCAGACCCGGCACCGGTTTCCCGACCGCGAGGTGTTTCTCACCGGCGAGATCATCCATAACCCGCACGTCAATGACGAGCTTCGGCGCCAGGGCATCCGCTTCCTCAGCGACCCGGGCGAGTCCATCGAACAGCTGACGCCGGACCAGGTGGTCATCCTGCCGGCCTTCGGCGTCACCCTTGAAATCCTCCAGCGGCTCGACGAGCGCGGATGCACGCTGGTCGACACGACATGCGGGTCCGTGCTCAACGTCTGGAAGAACGTACGCCGCTATGCCGAGGAAGGCTTCACTTCGGTCATCCACGGCAAGCACTGGCACGAGGAGACTCAGGCCACGGCCTCGCAGGCCCTGAACGCCGGAGTCGGCCACTACCTCATCGTCCTGAACGAGGATGAGGCGGGCGTGGCCTGCGACTACATCCGCGATGGCGGGAGCCGCACCGCGTTTCTCGAACGGTTCGCCGCCGCAACCTCGCCCGGGTTCGATCCGGACAGGGATCTCCAGCACATCGGCTGCGCGAACCAGACCACGATGCTCAGCACGGAATCGCTGGCCATCGGAGAAATGTTCCGTGCCGCCATCGCTGCGCGGTTCGGGCCCGAGGAGAGCACGTTTCGCTTCCGGTCCTTCGACACCATCTGCAGCGCCACCCAGGATCGTCAGGACGCCGTCGAACACCTGTTGTCGACCCGTTCCCTGGACCTGATGATCGTCATCGGCGGCTACAACAGCAGCAACACCTGCAACCTCGCGCGGATGTCGGCCGACTTCGTGCCGACCTATCACGTGGCGGACCCCTCCTGCCTGGAGTCCCCCGCCGCTCTCCGGCACAAGCCGGTTGGCCAGGCCTCCGAGCGGGTGGCCGCCGACTGGCTGCCCCTCGCTGGACCCGTGTCCATCGGTCTGACCTCGGGCGCCTCCACGCCGGACAGCGTCGTCGAGCGCACGATCCATCGGCTCTCGGCCCTGACGGCGGAGCCGTTGGGGTGACCCCTCTGCCGCAGGTAAACGACTCCAGCCGGGCGGGCGTAATCCGTGTGATGACTGTCAGCCGCACCGGATGGCTCAGGTACGCCCTGCTTGTCGCGGCGTGTCTCGGGGTCGCCGTTCCGGTGTCCGCGCAAGGATTCAAGTGGTGGAGCGACGAGGGCACGCAGAAACGCCTCTCGCTCTCCGCGGACCAGAGCCGCAAGATCGAAGACATCTTCCAGCAGGCACTTCCAGCCCTGCGTACCGGCAAGCAGCGATTCGACGCGGCCGAGCAGGAACTCTCCGCCCTCATCGAGCACTCCGCGGATGACGGTCCGGTCGTGCGGCAGCTTGAGCGGGTCGAGGCCGCACGCTCCGAACTGAACAAATCACGCACGCTGATGCTGCTGCAGATGCGGCGCCTCCTATCGCCAGACCAGCGAGTACGACTCGACGAGCTTCACCATGAACGGGGTCGCGACCTCCGCAACCCGCCCGGACGCCCATCCAATCGACCATGACCGACTCCAGACTTCGCCTGCTCACAACCTGCCTGCTGACGGGGGGCTTGTTGCTCGTCACGATGCCATCGTCCGCTCAGGACGCCGAACGCGTTGCGACGCTGGCGCGGGAGGCGGCAGCCCGTTTTGCCGCAGAGCGCACCGCCTCGCTGCAGGCGGCCGCCACGGCTCAGGCCCCGGCCGCCGTCACGACGGTGAACCTGACGCTCGATGACGCGACGCAGCGTGCGCTGGAGCGCAACCTCGACATCGCCGTCGAGCGGCTCAACCCTCAGACCTTCGACTTTTCGCTGGCGGCGCTGAACGCGAACTACCGGCCGACCCTCACCTCAACCACGGGCCTCAGAAGTGCCACGACCTTCAGCCGCAGCCAGACCGCCGGCGCCGCGATCCTGGAGACCGGCACGCTCACCGGGAATGGTGGCCTGGCTCAGAATCTCCGCAAGGGCGGCGGGAGCTTCTCGGTCACCTTCAACAACAACCGCCTGAAACAGACCGACCAGTTTGCCCTGAGAAATCCCACGCTCAGCACCAGCATCAACGCCGTCATGGTGCAGCCGCTCATGCGCGGCCTGCGGATCGATACGACGCGCTCGCAGCTGCTCATCACGCGGATCAATCAGGACATGTCGGAACTTGCGGTCCGGGGCCTGGTCGTCACGACCCTGGCGAACGTGCGCAATGGCTACTGGGACCTCGTCTATGCCATCCAGGCGGTCGACGCGGCCAAGCGGTCTCTCGCACTGGCCTCGAAGCTGGTTGAAGACAACAAGTCCCGCGTCGAGGTCGGCACGCTCGCGCCTATCGACGTGGTCCAGGCGCAGTCCGAAGAGGCCCTCCGCCGGCAGACACTCGTGCAGGCCGAGGCGACCCACCGGACCGCCGAGCTCGCGCTCAAGCGACTGCTGGTCAATGGCACCGACGACCCCCTCTGGACCTCCGCGCTGAACCCCATCGACCGCCCGTCCTTTTCGGCCGAGCCGCTCGACGTGCAAACCGCCGTCAAGCGCGCGTTGGAAAACCGGACGGACCTGCAACAGGCCAGACAGCAGATAGCGTCCAATGAGATCTCCATCCGCAGCCTGACCGATCAGCGGCTGCCCGCTCTGGATCTGAACGCCAGCTACGGCTCCAGCGGCATCGGCGGGCCGCAGTTTGTCCGCACTGGCCTTGGCGGGACCGTGACCCAGATCATCCCCAGCGGCTTTGTCGACGCGCTGAGTACGTTGAGCAAGTTCACCGCCCCGCAGTGGAACGTCTCGGTGAACTTCAGCTACCCGCTGGGCTCGACCGTCGCCGACGCCAACATCGCGCGCGCCCGGATCCAGAAGCAGCAGACCGCCGCCCAGCAGAAGCAGCTCGAACTCCAGGTGGCCACCGAGGTCACCAACGCGGCACTCCAGGTTGACAGCAGCCTGACCCGCTATCAGGCCGCGTCCGTGTCCCGCGAACTCCAGCAGCGGCGGCTCGATGCCGAAACGAGCAAGTTTGAGGTCGGCATGTCGACGAACTTCTTCGTCGTGCAGGCCCAGCGGGATCTGGCGGACGCACAGAACGCCGAACTCCGGGCCCTGCTGGACTACCGCAAGGCACTCGTTGACTTCCAGCGGGCCCAGGAGGCCCCGGTGGCCGGCCGGTCCTCCGGCGGGGTTACCGCAATCGGCGCGACCGGAGGCGGCACCACGATCCGGGCGGCAGGGGCCAACGGGCTCTCCATCAACTAGGAACTGAGCGTTCATGACACGTGTTGGGACATTCCTCGTAGCGGTCGCCCTCGTCTCGGCAGGGCCGGCGTGCAGCAAGCTCGGCATCGGCAAGAAGGACGCCCCAGGAGGCGCGCAGGCCGGCTCCTCACAGCCCGGGCCTGGGGGCCAGCGAGGGCCCGGTGCGCCGGGAGGCGCGAGTGGTGCTGGAGGGCGACCTGGTGGCCGCGGCTTCGGCCGGCCACCGATGACGGTCGAACTCAGTGCGGCCCAGCGGGGACCGATCGCCGAGCAGCTCACCGTCGTGGGGAATCTGGTAGGAGACGCCACGGTGGCTGTGGTCCCCAAGACCGCCGGCCGGCTTGACGCCGTGTACGTCCGGCTCGGCGACCGGGTCAGCAGGGGCCAGAAGATCGGCAAAGTCGAGGACCGCGAGTTTCTGGAGCAGGTGAAGCAGGCCGAAGCCGCCTTTGAAGTCGGCAACGCCACGATCAGGCAACGCGAGGCCGACCTCAAGTTTGCCCAGACCAATCTCGATCGCTCCAAGAGCCTTTTCGACCGGCAGCTGCTGCCGCGACAGACGCTGGATGACGCGGAAGCCCGGAGCCAGGCCTCAGTCGCGCAGCTGGACCTCGCGCGAGCCCAGGTCAATCAGAGCAAGGCGCGGCTCGAGGAACTTCGGGTGATCCTCGCCAATACCCTCATCGTCTCTCCCGTCAATGGGTTCGTCGCCAGGCGCGCCGCGGATGCCGGCGCCTACGTCTCGCCGAATGCCCCCCTTGCGGATGTGGTCGACATCGACCTGGTTCGCCTCGTCGCGAACATCATCGAAAAAGATCTGCGCCGTGTGCGTGACGGTCAGCCCGCGCGTGTCGAAGTGGACGCCTTTCCCGGCGAGACCTTCCGCGGTCGCATTGCACGGGTCGCCCCCGTCCTGGACCCGACGACCCGCACCGCGCAGATCGAGGTCGAGATTCCCAACCCGGGCTACCGCCTGAAGCCCGGGATGTATGCCCGCGTCAGCGTCACCACCAATGAGAAGCCGTCGGCCCTGCTGGTGCCCCGCAACGCCGTCGTGGATCTTGACGGGAAGCGCGGCGTCTTCGTCGCCCAGGAGCAGGTGGCTGCTTTCCGGGAGATCACGATCGGCATTGAAGATACCGGGCGCCTGGAAGTCGTGTCGGGCATCACCGACCAGGACAAGTTCGTGACCACGGGCGCCGCCGCACTGCGAGACGGGGACCGTATCCTCGTCTCCACCGGCAAGCCCGGAGGGGGACCTGGCGGTGGCCGGAGAGGCGCGGGCGGACCTGGCGGACCGGGCGCAGGCGCACCCGATGGCAGCCCAGGTGGTCCGCCCAAGTCAGCGCCCCCGAGCGGAGATGGGGCGGCACCGCCCACGCGGCAGGCACCCGCCGGTGGCGGGCGACCCAACAGAGGAGCCTAGGCGATGAGCATTCCGCGTATTGCGATCCAGCGGCCGGTCACGATGTTCATGATCTCGGCCGTCATCGTCCTGATCGGACTGATCTCGCTCTCCAAACTCCCCGTCGATCTGATGCCCGACACCAACCTGCCGTCGGTGACGGTGCGTGTCGGCTACACCGGAGTCGGCCCGCTCGAGATGGAGGAGCTGATTACGCGCCCCATCGAGCAGGCAGTCAGCGCCGTCGCGGGCCTCGAGACGCTTGAATCGACGTCCTCTGAGGGCAATGCGAACGTCCGTCTCGGGTTCACCTGGGGCACCGACATCAACGAGGCCGTGGACGACGTCCGGAACCGCATCGACCGCGTGCGCGGCCGGCTCCCGGAAGACGCCGAAGCGCCGGTGGTCTTCAAATTCGACTCCACCTCCATGCCGATCATGGGCGTCGGCGTCAAGGGTGACTTCGACCCCGTCGCCCTCCGGGAAATTGCCGAGCACGACCTCTCCCCTCGCCTGGAGCGAGTTCCAGGCGTCGCGGCCGTCACCGTGGAGGGCGGCCTCCGCCGCCAGATTCACATCAACCTGTCCAAGGAGAAGATCACCGCGCTCAATCTCTCCGTAGACCGGGTCATCAATCTGCTTCGCACGGAGAATCAGAACATCCCAGCGGGCGAGGTCAGCGAGGGCGACTCCACCTACCTCGTACGCAGCCAGGGCCAGTTCAATAACCTTGACGACATCCGCAATCTGGTCGTGCTGACCAAGGGCGGTACCGTGCCCGTCTACCTGCGCGACATCGCCGACGTGACGGACGCCACGGAAGACCGCCGTTCGTCGATGCGCATCAATGGAACCCCTGGCGTGCGTCTCCGGATTCAGAAACAGTCTGGCGGCAACACGGTGGCGATCGCGACGGGGGTCCGCGCCGAGATCGACCGGATCAATCGCGAGGTCCCCGGCATCAATCTGACGCTGCTTGACGACAGCAGCAAGTTCATCGAGCGCGCGATCAACAACGTCGAAGAACACGCCATGGTCGGCGGCATCCTCGTCATTCTGATCATCTTCCTGTTCCTGCGCGACATCCGCTCGACCCTCATCGTCTCCACCTCGATTCCGGTCTCCGTCATCGGCACCTTCGCCCTGCTCTACTTCGCGGGCTTCACCCTCAACACCATGACCTTCGGTGGCCTCGCTCTTGGCATCGGCATGATCGTGGACGCGGCCATCGTGGTGCTGGAGAACACCTATAGGCATATGGAGAAGGGCAAGGACCGCATGACGGCCTCGATCGACGCCAGCGAGGAGGTGTGGTCGGCCATTCTGGCGTCCACGCTCACCCACATTGCCGTCTTCATCCCGCTGCTGTTCCTCACCGGCATCTCCAGTGTCATGTTCAAGCAGCTGTCGGTCGTCGTGATCTTCTCGCTGGCGATGTCGCTGTTCGTGGCCGTCACCATCGTCCCGGTGCTCTGCTCCCGTGTCCTCCACCTGCCTGAGGAGGGCGCACACCGCCGCGGGCTCCTGGGCGGCCTGTACCGCACAAGCGAGCGCTTCCTGAATGGCATGGACGACCGCTATCGCCAGATCATCGAGGTGGCCCTGCGCCACCGGCCGACCGTCATCGGTCTGAGCGCCGCCATGCTGGTGGTCGCCGTCGTGCTGCTGCCCCGAATCGGATCCGAGCTCGTCCCGACGGCTGATGAAGGCGAGGTCTCCGTCAATGCGGAGCTGCCCATCGGCACCCGCTTCGAGCGCACCGAGCCGATGATCATCCGGCTCGAGGCCATGGTGAAGGACGCCGTGCCTGAAGCCGAGACCATCATCACCAATGTCGGGGGAGGCGGCTTCGGACCCTTCGGCAATACACAGTCCCATCGTGGCAGCTTCCAGGTCCGCCTTGTGCCACGGGAACAGCGCCTGCGCTCAAGCGATCGCATCGCGCAGGACCTCCGGCGGCAGCTCTCTGGCATTCCCGGCGTCATCGTCCGGGCCAACCCCTCTGGGGGCAACTTCCAGTTGAGCCGCATGTTCGGCGGCGGTGGCGATGGTCGGCTCTCACTTGAAATCCGCGGTCACGATCTGAAGGACGCGCGTCAGGTAGCCCAGAACGCGTTCCAACTCCTGCGCAACACCCCCGGCATCGCCGATGCGCGCCTCGGACAGAACGATGGTCGCCCTGAAGTGGGTCTGCGCATCGACCGCGCCAAGGCCGCCCTGCTCGGCCTCAGTGTCACCGGCGTGGCCAACACGATCCGCACGAACGTCGCCGGCACACAGGCCGCCTACTTCCACGAGCGCGGCAATGAGTACCCGATTGTCGTGCGGCTCCGCCAGGAGGATCGCAGCAGCGTGCCGGACGTCGCCGACGTACTCGTCTCCGGTCCCGGAGGACAGGTCGTGCCGGCTCGCAACCTCATGTCCATGGATCGCGGCACCGGTCCAGTCTCCATCGACCGAAAGAACCAGGAACGGATTCAGCGCGTGAACGCCGAGACGGAAGTGGCGTTGAGCGACGCGGTCAAGGCAGTCCAGGAGCGGTTGCCGCAGCTGAGGATTCCACAGGACTTTTCCGTCGGCTTCGGCGCCGAGGTGGAACAGCAGGCCAAGTCGTTCAGCGAACTCCAGCTCATGCTGGCCTTGGCCATCCTGCTGGTCTACGCCGTCATGGCCTCGCAGTACGAGTCACTGCGCGATCCATTCATCATCATGTTCTCCATCCCGGTCGCGGCGTTCGGCGTGGTCGTGATGCTCCTCGCCACCGGCACGAGCTTCAGCTTGCAGGCCTATATCGGCGTCATCATGCTGGCGGGCATCGTCGTCAGCAACGCCATCCTGCTGGTTGACTACACCAATACCCTGCGGACCCGCGACAAGCTGCCGCTGCGTGAAGCCGTGGCACTGGCGGGCCGGACGCGTCTGCGCCCGATTCTGATGACGTCACTGGCGACCGGCCTCGGCCTGGTCCCGATGGCTCTGGGCATCGGCGATGGCGCGGAACTGCAGGCGCCGCTCGCCCGGGTCGTAATCGGCGGCCTCACGGCCTCGACGCTGGTCACGCTGGTGTTGGTCCCCGCCGTCTACACCCTCTTCGAAGAAGGGTGGTCAGGTCTCTGGAAGAAGCACAGCGGGTCAACGCCCGAGGCGGCTCAATAGCTCCAGCACCGTCATCCCGCTCACGGGGTCGCGCCAATTCGGCGCGATCTCGCTGAGCGGCGCCAGCACGAAGGCCCGCTCTCGAAAGCGCGGGTGCGGCACCTCCAGCCCGTCCTCCCGCATCACGGCATCCCCGAACAGAATCAGATCGAGATCAAGGGTCCGCGGTGCTCCCGGTCCAGGGCGCTGACGTCCGTACAGGGTCTCGATGCGCAGGAGTTCGGCGAGGAGTTCGGCGGCGGTCGACGTCGCGTGCCCGACTGCGGCGGCATTCAGAAAACGCGGTTGTGGCTCGACACCGACCGGAGCCGTGTCGTGGTAGGACGAGACCTGAACATCCGTCAGGAACCGCCGGAGATGCTCCACGGCGGCGTCGAGGGTCCGGCTGCGGTCCCCGAGATTGCTCCCAAGGGCCACCGCAACCGGTGTACGGTTCACGCCTGCCAGCGCTTCGGGAGCACGCCGCCGATGCGCGGGGACCCTTTGGTCCGCCGGCCCAGCACGTCCTCGAAGCCCGTGGCGGCCTGCGCGAAGAGACGCTGGTGCTCGCGCGACTCATCCAGGATCACATCCAGCATCCGGCGATGGCGGGCATGCGTCATGGCCGCCACTCGAGGCTGCCATCGATCCACGAATCCACCGAGGCTGGTCGCATCCGCCGAGAGGATCTCCTGAAACGCGGCGGCGTCCGTACCCTTCGGTGCCACCGGTTCGCCCAGGGACGAGGCCGGCGCGGGGACTGACGCGCCCACGTCAGTCAGCGCGTCGAGCAGCCACCGCAGGTGCGTCTCCTCGCGACTGATGACGTACTGGTAGGTGTTGTTGAAATCGTAGTGGGCCACCACGCGGGCCGACGCTTCGTGGCGGGCCAGAATCGCCAGTCGATCAGCCGTCAGTGCCCCGAGCAGTGCCGGAAGTGATTCAGAGGTACCAGCCATCAGGATTGCTTTTCCTTGCAGGTGATGCACACGCGTGTCCAGGGAATCGCCGCCAGGCGCGCGGGGGCGATCGGTTCGCCACAATCGCGGCACTGGCCGTAGCTGCCGTCGTCCAGGCGGCCCATCGCGTCTTCAATGGCCTGGAGGATCTTGGCATCCGTCTGCTTCAGCTTCAGCCGGATGTGCACCTCATTGGTGCCGTCCGCCTGATCGGCCAGGTCGCCCTGGCGACCGGAGTTGTTCTCCATCGTCCACTGCAACGGCTTGGCCGCTGTGCCGCCGAGGAGTTCGGCCTGCTTCATGAGGAGCGCTTCTCGGTAGCCAGTTGCATCCATCCGCATCAACTCCGACGCCGGACGCCACGTGTCCGGCAAAGCCTGGATTTTATCATCTACTCGGAGCGCAGCGTTGCCAGGGGCTTCCGGCGCAGGACGTCCGCGCTGGCCACCAGGCCCACGACCCCCACCAGCACGGTCGACACCCCAATGCCACCGAACACGAGGCCAAGCGCCGGGTCCCACGGCAAATCCAGCACGCGGGTCGCCACCGCCCAGCTCAGCACCAGTGACCCGAGCGCCCCCATCGTGCCGGCCACCGCACCCAGCAGCGCGTGCTCGAGCAGCAGCATGAGCCCAATGGCCCCCGATCCCGCGCCCAGGGTCCGCAAAATCGCGACCTCGTACACCCGGCGGAACTTCGTAGCCGACACAGCGCCGACCAGAATCAGCAGGCCACTGAACAGCACCAGGCCCCCGACGGCGGTGACTCCGGTGGTCACCGCGCCCGCGACGCCGCGGATGGTCTGCAGCACATCGCGCAAATCCACGATGGTCACGTTCGGGCTATCTCCAACCACTCGTGCGACGAGCCGGTTCCGGTCCTCCGCCGCTCCTGGTCCGTATGCCGTGGCCATATAGCTGTGCGGCGCGCCGGTGAAGGCGTCCGGCCGGAAGACAAACATGAACCCACCAGCCTGGAATTGGCGGAAGTCCACCCGGCGGACGCTCGACACCCGCGCCTCGACAACCCTGCCAAGGATGTCGAAGCGCATCACGTCGCCTACCCGGATCCGGAACCGATCGCCCACGCTCTCCTCGATCGAAACCTCTGGCAACCCGCCAGGCACCGGCTGACTCCACCACCGGCCGGCGATCATCGTCTCGTTCGCCTCAAGGCCATCCCGATAGGTCACCGTGTACTCACGGGCCAGGGACCCGCGTCCCCGAACGTCCTGCACGCCGTCGATCTGGACCTCCACGCCGCGCACGCCCGTCACCCGTGCACGGAGCACCGGCATCATCCGGGGCGGCGGCAGGGCGCCGTTCCCGTCATCCAGCACTCGCGTCAGCCGGACACGCTGGTCCTGCTGCACGTCCAGCAGAAACATGTCCGGGGCGTCGTCCCCAAGTTGCAGTGAGAAATCGCGGACCAGATTCGCTTCGAGTGCCCGCACGCCCAGGATGAAGAACGCGCCCAGGCCGACAGCGAGCAGGATCACGTTGGTCTGCGGTCCCGGTCGCACAACGTGCAGTGCCGCATGCCGGACGGCGAAATTCCGGGACTTTGCCAGGGGCCGCAACAGCCGGATCAGCACCCGGCCCGCGCCCAGCAGCGCCAGCGCCAGTCCGGCCAGGCCGGCGGCGAGAATGAATGCGACGCGGACCGAACCCGCCTGCCAGACCGCCACGCCAATCAAGAGCGCGCCCACGACGCCGCCCACGAGCACTTGCGCGAGGCGGGACTGGGTCAGCACGGCGTCCGCGCGGAGCAACAAGGCCGGCTTCACCGCCCGCGTCTCCAGAAGCGGTACCAGGGCAAAGGCGATCGAGACAATGAGGCCGGCCAGCACGCCATGCCCAATCGCGGACGCCGTCACATGGACCTGCACGTCCGGGACCCCGGGCACCCCAGTGACCAGCACGGGCATCGACAGGACACCAACCGCGGCCACGGCGACACCGAAGGCCGCCCCGGCCAACGTGAGCAGGACGGTTTGCGCGAGGTAGAGAGCCAGGACATCCGCCCCTGATGCCCCTAGGCACTTGAGGACGGCGATGGCCTTCATGCGCTCCTGCACGAATACACGGGTCACGCTGGAGACACCGATGCCGCCCAGGATCAGGACCACCAACCCGACGAGACTGAGGTAGTTCTCGGCCCGGGCGAAGGTCTCCCCCATCTGGTCTTCGCTGCGTCGATACGAGCGCACGCCCACGAAGGACTCGGCGAACTCGGCCTTCAATGACTCGGCAAGACCGTCCACGTCGGAGTCTGGCACGCGGAGCATGAGTTGATGCGACGCCCGCGCTCCGAGGGTCAGGAGTCCGGTGCCCGCCAGTTCGGCCTGGTCGATGAACACACGTGGACCCGCACTGAAGGCGCCAGCCGTGCGGCCCGGTTCACTGCGCACGACGCCGCGGATGGTGAAACGCTCTGTGCCGAACAGCAGCGTATCGCCCACGCGGACGTTCATCTGCGTCAGGAGTTCAGGTCTGACCAGCGCGCCGTGATCCCGCAGGAGTCCGTGGGTGTAGGCGCCCTCGTCGAGCACCATCTCGCCATAGAGCGGGAACAGGCGGTCAACGGCCTTGAGCTCCACCATGCGCGTCTCGGTTCGCGAGGGGTCCCCGGGCCGGGCCATCGTCAGCAGTTCCGTGGACTCGCTCCACTCGCGGATGCGGCCAGCGGCCTGCGCTCCCGCGACGCGAGTGCGGACGGCTTCCGGCAATCCACGGTTGCTCGACACGGCGACGTCGGCACCCAGCATGCTCCGCGCCTGTCCGGCCAGCGTGCCCCGCACGCTCTGGATCACCGATCGCAGCGCCACGATCGCCGCGACGCCGACGGCGATACAGACGAAGAAGAACGCCAGACGGCGCCAGGATGACCGCAGCTCGCGCCCAGCCATCCGCACGACGAACCGCCACGACACGCCGGGATGCGGCGAACTCACGAACGAACGGACTCCGACGTGGGCACGTCCACAGAGCGGCCATCGCGCAGCACCAGCTGCCGGTCGGCGCGGGCAGCCAGTTCGGCATCGTGGGTCACCAGAATCAGCGTCGTGCGCCTGGCCTGGTGCACACCCAGGAGCAGGTCCATGATGTGACGCCCGGTCACCGAGTCCAGATTTCCCGTCGGCTCGTCAGCGAGCACCAGCGGCGGGTCATTGGCCAGGGCGCGCGCAATCGCCACGCGCTGCTGCTCACCGCCCGACAGCTGCGAGGGATAGTGATGTCCGCGCTCGGCCAGACCAACCTCGGCCAGCAGCGCGGTCGCCCGCGCCTCGGGGTCCAGGTGGTTCGCCAGCTCCAACGGCACCATGACGTTCTCGAGCGCGGTCAGCGACGGCACGAGATGGAAGAACTGAAACACGAATCCGATGGATCGTCCGCGCAGGCGCGCCAGCGCGTCCTCGCCGAGGCCGGTGATCGAGGTGCCATCGATGATGACCTCGCCGGAGGATGGCGCGTCCAGGCCCGCCAAGAGGCCCAACAGCGTGGACTTGCCGCTGCCCGACGGTCCCACGATGGCCAGGAACTCGCCCTTCGGGATGGACAGCGTCAGAGGATGAAGGATCGTGAGAGGCCGGTCGCCGCTCATGACCGACTTGGAGACCGCGCGCAGTTCAATCATCAGGCAGGCCGCTTCACAAGGGGTTCGAGTACGCGCCACACATTGTCCGCCACAATGCGAGCGCCCGAGGGGTTGGGATGGATGCCGTCGGCGATGTTCAAGGCGGGATTCCCCGCCACCCCCTCCAGCAGAAACGGCACGAGCCGCACGCGGTACTGCGTCGCGAGTTCGCGGTAGATGCGGCGAAATCCGGCCGTGTAATCGGGTCCGAAGTTCGGCGGTGCCTCCATCCCTGCCAGCACGACCGTCGCACCACGCGCCTGCCCTCTTTCGATGATCGCAGCGAGATTGGCGCGAAGTTCCGTCAGCGGCAGACCTCGAAGGCCATCATTCCCACCCAGTTCCACCAGCAGGATCCTGACGTCGCCATCGAGCGCCCAGTCGAGCCGACGCAGTCCTCCGGCGGACGTATCGCCGGAGACGCTCACGTTGGCGATCTCGAAACCCAGTTCCCGCTGGTCCAGACGCTCCTGCAGCCGGGCAGGAAACGACTCACCGTCGTTGAGACCGTACCCAGCGGCCAGGCTATCCCCCAGCACCACGATCTTCGGCCGCGCCGAACGCGTGACGGGCGCCGCGGGCGCCGGAACGGCCCCCGCCGTGGAGGGCTCCGGAGACGCGCACGCCCCGAGAGCGCACACACATGCCAGCGCGAGAAAGAGTCGCACGCCACTATCATAGGCCTCGGACCCAACCATGCCCGCTCACCTGCAGTTCCTCACGCCCCCGGACGTCCGCCACGCCTGCGAGACAGCGCTGGCTCGCCTCACGGCTGCCCGAGCCGTATCCCGCCTCTGGGAGCGCGACCTCACGCTCTGGCCGGACACCGCAGGCACGCGCGAGTCAGTCAGGGACCGCCTCGGCTGGCTCGACGCACCGGAGATCTCCGCCGCACACACAGACCGCATGACCGATGCGCGGGCACACGCCGTGGCAGACGGGGTGTCGCACGTGGTGCTGCTCGGCATGGGAGGCTCCAGCCTCGCACCCGCCGTCATCGCGCATGCGCTGACACCTGGCGGAGGCGGTGGCGCGTTGCGCATGCTCGACTCACTGTCGCCCGCAGCCATCCGCCGGACCTTCGCCGGCATCGGCCGGGCTCTGGTCATCGTGGCGAGCAAGTCAGGCTCAACGGTGGAACCCCACATGCTCGCGCTCGAGGCGCGCCGCCAGATCGAGGCCGCGGGTATCTCCCCCTGGGCACACCGTTTCGTGGCCGTCACCGACCCGGGCACGCGCCTGGCAGAGGCCGCCATGGCTGATGGCTTCGGCGACCTCTGGCTGAATCCGCCCGACATCGGTGGCCGCTTCTCCGCACTGTCGCTCTTCGGCCTTGTGCCGCCCGCCCTGGCCGGGCTGCAGGTTGGCGATCTCCTCGCGAGCGGACGCAACATGGCGGAACACTGCCGAACCGACAACGCGGCCACCAATCCGGGAGCCGTGCTGGGGGCCTATCTGGCGGCGTGCGCCGCGGTCGGTCGCCCGGCCGTGTCACTGATTCTCTCGCCGCGGCTGGAGCGCTTCGGACTCTGGGTCGAGCAACTGGTCGCGGAAAGCACCGGCAAGGAGGGACTCGGGGTCCTGCCGGTCATGGAAGCGCCCCTCCGGGCCTCGCGGGGCCACCGGGCCGCCGTCATCGTCGAGCTGATTCAGGAGCCGGCCGACGCGGGTGTCATCGATGCCCTCACCGCGAGCGGCACGCCCGTCGCCCGCATCACGCTCGCCACGCCTGCCGGCCTCGGCGGCGAGTTCTTCCGCTGGGAGTTCGCGACGACCGTCTGCGGATGGCTCATGGGCGTCAACCCTTTCGACCAGCCCGACGTCCAGAGCACCAAGTCCGCGACGGAGGCGCTCCTCGTGCGATTCGCCTCGGACCGAGTATTGCCGGAGCCTCCCGTGCATGCCACCGTCGGCGGACTGCGGATCGGCTGCACGACCGCTGTCGACATCGCGGCGGATCTCGCCGCTCAGCTCACCGCGCCCGAGGCCCCTTACGTCGCGGTGCTGGCCTACGCCGATCCCGATGACCCGGAGATCCGGGCCGTCCTTCAAGCGGTTGTGGAGCGTCTCGGCTCGCGAACGGGTGCGCCCGTGACACTCGGATTCGGGCCGCGGTATTTACACTCCACGGGCCAGCTGCACAAAGGCGGCTCCCCGGGGGCCCGGTATCTCATCGCCTCGTTACAGCCAGTCGACGATCTGGCCATCCCAGAGCAGGTCTACTCCTTCGGCACACTCCAGCTGGCCCAGGCCCGCGCGGATCTGGCGGCGCTGGGGGCGGCAGGCCGCCACGCCGTCCTGGCCGAGGTCACCGGCGGTGCAGTCGACCTCGACGTGGCACTCAGGACGCTCATTCCGTAACCACCAGTCCGACCGCCCCTGGCCGGCACTGGATACTCGGTATACTCCGCCGGTGCTGAACCCCGAGCAACAGGAGGTCTATCAGACCGCGCTCAGGGCGCTTGAGCAAGGGCGGGGACAGGACGCCTCGCGCCTGCTCGAACCGCTCGCCATCGCCAGTGACGCGCATACACCCACCGGACTGAACCTCCGAATCGCGCTCGCCGAGGCGTGGCTCCTCCAGGATGCATTGCCGCGGGCGGTACGCGCCCTCGGCCGGGTGCCGACCGCCCTGTCCGACACACCGAGCTCGCTGCCCTACTCGGGTCTCTGGCGGCTGCATGGCCGCGTGGCCTTCGAACGGGGCGAGCCCTCCCGCGCGATCGCCCTCCATCAGCGTGCGCTCCGTCATGCCGAGATGGCGCATGATTCGCGCGCCATCGGGCTGGCCCACTACGAACTCGCCCATTGCTACGAGAAGATGGGCGACGACGCCACCGTGCAGGAGCACCTCGCGCTCGCCTCGTCCGCGTTGCACGCGGCGGGCGACCGTCGCCATCTCGCCCTGGTCCACTCGCTCTCGGCAGTCCAACTCGGACAAGCGGGCCGGTACGATGAAGCGCTCGCGGCGCTTCGCCACGCCGAGCGCCTGGCCACGGCCGCCAGCGCCAGCGACGTCCTCGGAGCCGTGCTCCACAACCAGGCGAACGTCGCGCTGGTGCGTCATCGCCACGAGGACGCGCTGGCGCTCGCCGAACAGGCCGTGCGGCTGCATGAGTCGGCCGGCTCGACTCACGGCCTCGCCGTGGCCCTGGCGTCACTGGGCCAGATCTGCGTGCGCGTCGGACACCTCTCGCGCGCCGAGTCAGTCTTGCGGCGGGCCCTCGATCTGCGCAGCAGCGTCCAGTATCGGGAAACGACGGGCGCGGTCTACGACTCCTTGGCGCAGGTCCACCTGCTGACCGGCGCCTACGAGGACGCGGAGGTCTGCCTTGGCCATGCGCGTGATGCCTTCCGCGACTCAGGCACGCGTACCAGTCGCTGGTATGAATGGTCGTTGAAGGTCCTGGCCGCGCGACTCGCGCTGCGACGCGGCGCGCCAGCTGACGCCATCGCACAGGCTGAACGAATGCTCGAGGAACCCGGTATTCCTCCAGCGGAGGGCATGCAGGCTCGGCTCGTGGCCGCGGGAGCCGCTCTCTCGCTTGGGCGCACGGCGGCAGCCGCGGCTCACGTGCGTGCCTGCGAACAGACCGTCAGTCCGGATGCCACCCCCGGCCTCTGGGCGGAACTGCTCAGAGTGAGGGCGGCAGTGCACCGGGACGAAGCACGCCTGGCCGAGGCCCACCACGACCTCGCACAGAGCATCCAGGTCTGCGAGCTGCTCTCCGAGCGCTACCAGGCTGGCCTCGGCCACCTGGCACTTGGGCAGTTGGCGGGGCATTCGGGAGACCGCTCGCTCGCCGTGGCGCATCTGGATGCCGCATCCCGCGTCTTTCGCGAGCTGGGGGCCTCACGCGACCTTCGGGATACGACGGCCGCTGCCGCGCGTGTGGTCTCCTCCATCGGCAGCGGCGAAAGCCTCAGCCTCACGGTGGATGCCGATGACGCCATTGTGCGTCGGCTGGTCGATGCGGCGCAGGTGACAGGACTCCTCCCGCGCGAAGTCGCCGCGGCCTTGCGGGAAACGGCTCACGCCGACGCCGTCGTCATTGGCGTCCGCGGCCCGCGCGGCGAGTGTGCCGTGCTAGCCAGTTCGGGCTGCTCACCCGAGGCCGCCGACGTCATCGCCTCCCCCGAAAACGCCGGTGCCTGCTGGATCGCCCCCCTCGGCCGCGACGCGCGCGGAGAGCGCACGGCCTTCGTGCGGGCGCCTCTCCCCCTGCCTGAGACCATTCGACGACGCCTCCGACTCCTCGTGGCGGTCGCCCGGCAAGGCTTCGACCTGTGTGCGGCCCGAGAACGCTCGCACTCGCCTGTCGGCGAGAGTGCGGCACCGCTCGAACCCCTGCTTCCGGGCTTCATCTGTGCCAGCGCCGCCATGGCCCGCGTCGTGGAACAGATTCAGCGCCTCAAGGACCACGACCTCACCGTGCTCATCACCGGCGAGAGCGGCACGGGCAAGGACCTGGTGGCGCGCGCGATTCATCAGGGTTCTCCCAGAGGCGCGCAGAGCTTCCTGCCGTACAACTGCACGAGCGCCACGCGCGAGCTCGCGGATAGCCAGCTGTTCGGCCATCGCCGCGGCAGCTTCACCGGCGCCGTGAGCGATCAACGCGGACTGATCCGCGAGGCCGACGGTGGCACCCTGTTTCTCGACGAGGTTGGCGACCTCCCGGGAGATGTGCAGCCAAAGCTGCTCCGGTTTCTGGAGCAGGGAGAAATCCTGCCGGTTGGCGATGCACGGCCGCAGCACGTGAACGTCCGGGTCCTTGCCGCCACCAACGCCGATCTGGAACAACGGGTGGCCACCGGTCGCTTTCGCGAGGACCTGTTCTACCGGCTGAGCGTGTTCCGGATTCACGTGCCGCCCTTGCGTGAACGGCGAGACGAGATTCCGCACCTCAGCACGTTCTTCCTGCGCGACGCCTGTGAACGCCTGCGCCGGCCGGACGTCCAGCTGTCATCAGCGACGCTGGATCTCTTCGCACGCTACTGGTGGCCCGGCAACGTACGCCAACTGCGAAACGAGGTGCAGCGCGCGGTGGCCATGTCGGCGCCGGGCGGCACGGTCGAACCGGGCGACCTCTCTGGCGAGCTCCTGGCAGCGCCTCAACCGAGGACCGAGGCGACGGGCCTGTCCGGGCCCCCTCCGACAGCAGCCTCGGCCCTGTTCACTCGACCGCTCGCCACGCTCGTCGCGGACCTTGAGCGAGAGGCGATCCAGGCGGCCCTGGCGGCCGCCGGGGGCAACATCTCCGTGACAGCGCGCCAGCTCGGCCTGACGCGCCGGGGGCTCTATCTCAAGCTGCGTCGCCTGGAGATTTCAGGACCGGCAATGGATACCTAGTTTCCATTTTCGTCCGTTGGTGAGTCTTCAGTATCCAGGTCATCCTCGGGAACCGTGCGAGCCATGCCGTATAAACGACCTGTTACCAGTCACTTCCAGAGTTTAGTCGCCAAGGACTCTGGGAACGTTCAGCCGGACCGGCTCTTGAAGGAGTGTGCAGTGAGGTGCATCCGTGAGCAGAGCCAGACTCCTGACCATTCCCCCAAAGCCACCCGTCCTGAGGGCCCGCGTGGGCGAACGACGCCCCCTCCGAGTCCAGGGCCGCCTCTCCTGGCGGGACTCCTCCGGGACCCTCCGATCGATCTCCGTCCTCACCAGGAACGCCAGCGAGCACGACGTGCTCGTCGAATGCCTGACCCCAGCGCGCATTCCGCTCTATCGCCTCGTCCACATCGAACTGGAGTTGCTGGGACCGCCGCTGCTGGACCCCGTTCCCGCCTCGCTGCGGCAGGGCCGCGTGCTCGCCGCCGTCTACCGGATGTCGTCCCCCTCTCGCACGACGGGAACGCCGAGAGAGTACGCACTGCGGCTGCTGGTCGAGCCATGCCGGATCGGACGGCCGGTTCCGCTCCCGGCCGTCGCCAGCAACTGAGCCACCACGCAGCGGCGGCCGCTCCCTCGTCAGTGGCTTGCCTGGGCAGGGGGTTCAGGTCACACTGAGCCTGCGGGTGCTGCCCGCCCCTCTATGCCCTCCGCGGACGCTCACTCGGTCATCTCAGCGGTCGCCCGCGTGGTCGCGGACGCCCATCCGCTGCCGGATGTCGTCTCCCGGTTGGCACTCAGCCTTCACCCGGCGGTGCCTTTTGACCGCATGCACCTGCTCCGCCTGGACCGGGCCGATACGGTCACTCTCCTGACAGCCCGCCCGTCGGGTGAGGTCGACTCGGCTGTGCACAAGCTCGCCGAGGCGGCGGCACTGGCCCAATCTCGGGACACGGCCTCCGGACATCCACTCGATCCCAACGCCAATTCGGTCATGATGTGCCCGCTGCGACACGGGCCTCGGGTCCTCGGAGCGCTGTGGTTCACCGCTGACGCGCCTGGCCGCTTTAACCAGACCCACCATGCCCTTCTGGAGGACCTCTGCGACCTGGTGGCCATGGCGGTGCTCTACGAGGCGCTTCGCAGCACCGACGCGCTGCGCCGCGACCGGCTCGACAGCCTTGAGCGCCTGCTGCAGACCGTCGCTGGCGTGCTGGATATCCGGGGCGCATTCGCTGAAATATCGGCGGTCCTGCGCGAGGCCCTCCCCCACGACGTGCTGGCCCTGACCGCATGGGCCGGTGACGCGCGCAGCTTCCGGGTGCATGCCCTGGCTGGCGCAGACGTTGACGAGATGTGGTGGGCCCCGATCATGCTCAATGAGGCCGACCAGTCACTGCTGAACCGGAGCGCCTACATCGTCCGCGACGTGTCGTCGGAGATTCCAGCCGGCACCATCCGCGGACGCATGTTCCGCGCGGTCGGCGCACAGTCCGTCCTGCGTGTGGCGCTGCCCCTCGACAACAACGTCTTCGGATCACTCTTCTTCCTGGCGCGCGATGCCGACCACTTCGACGACGAAGACCTCGACTTCGCCCGGCGTGCCGCCAGCTACATTGCGCTGGCCCTCTCCCACCAGAAGCTCGCGGAGAAAGCGCGAGAGGTCGACGAGAAACAGGAGCGGAACTCGCTGCTCGAGGCCGAGGTCACCCGGCTCCGCCGCGATCAGGACGCTCGTGGTGACCGCCGCGTACTCGGCTCGTCGCCTCGCTGGAAGGATGTGCTGGCACAAGCCGTCCGCGTCGCCCCGACGGACACGACGGTGCTCCTCACCGGCGAGTCCGGTACGGGCAAGGAAGTGGCGGCGCGTTTCGTCCACCATGCCTCGCGCCGAGCCGGCGGACCGTTCGTCGCCATCAACTGCGCAGCGCTGCCTGAACAGCTTCTCGAGTCCGAGCTCTTCGGCCACGAGCGTGGCGCCTTCACCGGCGCGGTGGCCGCCAAGCCCGGACGCATCGAGCAGGCCAACGGCGGGGTACTCTTCCTCGACGAGATCGGCGAGATGGCCATCGGTGTACAGGCCAAGTTGCTGCGTGTCCTCGAGGAGCGTGAGTTCATGCGTCTCGGCGGAACCCGCACGCTCCGCGCAGATATCCGCGTCATCGCCGCAACGAACCGCGACCTGATGGCCGCGATCAGCAAAGGCACCTTCCGCGAGGACCTGTATTACCGTCTCTCCGTCTTCCAGATTCACCTGCCACCGCTGCGGGAACGACCGGAGGACATCAGCGAGCTTGCCGTGGCCTTCGTGAAGGAACTGGGCCAGACCGTCGCAAAGCCGCCGGCTGGTATCAGCGTGGAGGCCCGCGAGCAACTCCTGGCCTATCGGTGGCCCGGTAACGTACGGGAGCTCCGAAACGCGATCGAGCGGGCCGTCATCCTCGCGGACGGCGCGGTGATTCAACCTGAGCATCTGCCCTTCGCGTCGGCCAGGCCCGCGGCTGCCGACGCGGTCGCCGCCATGACGCTGCCCGCGGCGGGACTCGATCTCGAAGAGGTCGAACGCGCCCTTGTCATGAAGGCCCTGGCCCAGGCGCGGCACAACAAGGCGCGCGCCGCACGCCTCCTGGGCCTGACGCGCTCCCAGCTCTACTCACGCATAGAAAAGTACGGACTGCAGGAGCGAGAATCGTGAACACGCCGGCTACGATCATTCGCCGCGCTGTCAAAGTCGGCGTGGCCCTCATCGGCACCGCGCTGGCGGCGGGCATGACCTACCAGGGCGTCGCGACGGCTCTGGAACGACGTGACTATCCACCGCCGGGCGCACGGATCAGTATCGGCGACCACCAACTGCATCTCTACTGCGTGGGCGATGGTTCTCCCGTGGTGGTGCTTGAGGCGCCCGAGGCGGGCCTCTCATCAGCCTGGGGAGCCGTGCAACCCGCCCTGGCCAGACAGACGCGTGTCTGCGCCTACGACCGTTCCGGCCTGGGCTGGAGTGAAGCGAGCGGACTCGGATTCGACGCGACTCGCGCCGCGGACGAGCTCCATGCCCTCCTCAGTGAGGCGGCGGTCCAGCGACCCGTCATTCTCGTGGGACAGTCTCTCGGCGCGTGGTACGCACAGCTCTATGCCAGCCGTTTTCCGGGTGACGTGTCGGCCCTGATCCTGGCCGACCGGCCCGACACGCACACCGACTCACTGGAGACTGTCGCCCTGGTGCGGAGACTCCGCTGGGCGCCCTGGCTCGCGCGCACGGGCGTGCTGCGCCTGACCGGTCCGACGGTCGCCTCCACCGACGGACTGCCTCCGGCTGCGCGGGGAGCGACACGTGCCTTCCTGCTGCGCCCCGACCATCTCGCACGCGCGGCCCGCGAAGTCAGCCAGTGGCGACAGACGGCAGGGCTGGTCGAGGCCGCCCCCCTCGACCCCGGCCTTCGTGTCATCGCCGTGACCACGGCCACACACCGCCCTGGCACATTCCCCGCCGCGAACGCGGATTCGGATACGTTTCTCCGTGCGGTCATCGACGCCCGCGATCCGGCCCGCCACTGACGCACCGTTCCCCTCTGCGGTGACCCCCACCACCGCTGCACAGCACGCACATCGAGCTGCCGGGTGGCTGATTCGGCCATGACGCCTTGCGGGCACTGGTCTGATAACTTTGTCCCATGCCCGTCACACGGCGATACCTGCTCCTGTGCTGTGTCCTTGGTGCGGTCCTGTTCCCAGGTCCGGCCCACGCCCAGCGACTCCCCACCACCATCCGGCCCGAGCACTACACGCTCTGGTTCGCCCCGGACTTCACGACGAATACCTTTACCGGCACGGCCCGAATCGACGTCCGCAGTTCGACTCGTACGGCGACGGTGACGCTCCATGCCGCAGAACTGACGATTCAGACTGCATCAGTCACCGTCGCGGGGCGGACGCAGCAGGTTCGTGTGTCGCTGGACGCGGCCACGGAAACGGCGACGCTCACGCTCGCCCAGCCCATTCCCCCAGGATTGGCCACGCTCGACCTCCAATTCTCCGGCATCCTGAATGACCAGCTTCGGGGCTTTTACCTGAGCACGGCCAACGGCCGGAAGTACGCCGTGACCCAGCTCGAGGCGACCGACGCGCGCCGGATGTTTCCCGGCTTCGACGAGCCGGCGTTCAAGGCCACCTTCGACATCTCGGTCACCGCTCCTGACGGGGCGATGGCCATCTCCAACGGGGTGGCGACCCGGGACGCCGCGGGTCCGCAGCCAGGCACGCACACCGTCACCTTCGCACGCACACCGCGCATGAGCGCGTATCTCGTCGCGCTTCTGGTTGGGGACTTCGCATGCCGGTCGGGCATTGCCGGCGCCATTCCCGTGCGCGTGTGCTCGACGCCAGACAAGCTGTCGCAGACGGGCTTCGCGCTCGAAGCCACCACCGTGCAGCTCACCATGCTGGCCGAGTACTTCGGCATCCGCTACCCGTTCGGAAAGATGGACATCATCGGCATTCCCGACTTCTCCGCCGGCGCCATGGAGAACGCCGGCGCCATCACATTTCGCGAGTCACGGCTGCTGATGGATCCCGCCCGGGCGTCGCTTGATACCCGCAAGGGCATTGCCGCAGATATTGGCCACGAACTGGCACACCAGTGGTTCGGCGACCTGGTCACCATGCAGTGGTGGGACGACCTCTGGCTGAATGAAGGCTTTGCCACCTGGCTTGAGAAGAAGCCCTCGTCTCGCTGGAAGCCAGAGTGGGCCGTGGAGCTCGACGAGGCGCGCGAGACACAGGGCGCTCTCGCGACCGACTCTCAGCAGGCCACGAGGCCCATTCGAATGCCGGTCAGCACACCGGAGGAGATCAACGAGGTCTTTGACGGTATCGCCTACGAAAAGACCGCCGCCGTGCTCCGCATGCTTGAGCACTATGTCGGCCCGGAACCTTTCCGACAGGGGGTCACCAGCTATCTGAACCGCTTCTCCTACAAGAATGCGACCGGGGAGGATTTCTGGCGTGAGGTGACGCGCGTCACTGGCAAGCCCGTCGATCGGATTCTCTCGAGTTTCGTGACGCAGCCCGGAGCCCCAGTCATCTCGGTGACCAGCACCTGCAAGGGCGGGACATCCACGCTCGCCCTGCGGCAATCACGATTCCTCGGTGCCCCAGGGCAGTCAGTGGCGACACCGCACACGTGGATACTCCCGGTCTGTGCCCGCGCGGCCAAGGGCGGCCCTGCCGTATGCCAGGTCCTCACAACAGACACCGGACAGCTCTCAGTACCTGGGTGTGGACCTATGCTGGTGAATCCCACCGCGTCGGGCTACTTCCTGACCGAGTACTCGCCGGCCGATCAGCGCGCACTCGCAGAGGTCGCCACGGCCTCGCTGTCTCCGGTAGAACGACTCCGTCTTGCGGGAGACGCCTGGTGGATGGCCCGCTCGGGTCGCCACGATGTCGGCGCCTATCTGGATATGGCCGCCACCTTCAATCGGGAGTCGTCCTCGGCGGTCCTGGCGGAGGTGGCCGGACGTCTCGGATTCGTGCTGGGCAATATCGCCGCTCCAGGCGACCGCGCCCGCTTCGCGGCCTGGATCCGCGCCACCTTCGGAGACGCGCTCCGTGAGCTCGGCGTGACGCCGCGCCCGAACGATTCGGAGGAGACCCTCGGCCGCCGGAACACCTTGATCAATCTCGTGGGGGTCACAGGCGGTGACCCCCAGGTACAGGCGGAAGCCCGCGCGCTCGCGGAGCGCTATTTCGCCGACCGATCAGCCGTGCCCGGCACGCTGGTCTTCACCGTGCTGCGCGTGGCCGCGCTCGGAGGAGATGCCCACCTCTACGAGCAATATCTCCAGCGGCTCACGACGACAGCCGCTGAGCCCGAGGAGAACCTCCGGTACCTCATGGCCCTCCCATCCTTCCCGGGTCCGGCCCTGGCCGAGCGCACGCTCGCCCTGGCGCTCTCCCCGGAGATTCGCTCCCAGGACGTCACCACGTTGGTGGCAGGCGTGCTGGGACGCGCCGATACGAGACCCACGGCCTGGTCGTACTTCACGGCGCACTGGGATCGCTTCGTGGCGAAGCTGGACCCGTACCAAGGCCAACCCGGTACCGTCGGGTCACTCGGGTCGTTCTGCTCGACGGAAGAAGCGGACCAGCTGAAGAGCTTCTTCGACGCACACCCACTCCCCACCGCGGCCCGGGCGCTGGCGCGCGCATTGGAGCGCATCCAGGGGTGTGTGGCCGTGCAGCAGCGTCAACAGGCCGTGCTCTCGCGCTGGCTCGACGCCCAGCCGAGGTTACGTTGATACGATTCCGGGTGTAGAGTCCCCGTGCGGCCCTGTGGCGGAACTGGTAGACGCTGCGGACTTAAAAGCACCAACAATTACACTTAAGTTATTGTAAACAAATGACTTAATGTGACTATTGAGTTGTCACAACTTTTGTCACAATATACCGCGTATGGGCTACGCGGCAAATCACTCATTCAAGATTCAAAAAGGGCTCTACCTCGACGAGCGCAAGGGTGCTGCGTTCCTGAAGGCGCGCGCGTGCATCAAGGGACAGATCCATTTCACGAATACCGAGACGACCGATTTCAAACGCGCGGAACGAATCGCGCTGTCGTGGTTTCGTGGACTGCTGAACGTCCAGCAGGGGATCGGACCGTCCCGCTCGATGGGAGCCGCTGCCGAAGCATTCCTCGCGTCCATCCAGTCCCCGCAAAAGCGCATTTCGCACCAAGCGAAATGGAACATCGCCCGCGAGTTCTTCAAGCCCTGGGACGTGGTGGATGTCTCCCCGAAAGTTCTGAACGACTTTCTCAAGTGGCGACGGGAATCCGCTGCCAAGGACGGCAAGACGCTCACCCCGTCCACCTTGCACAAGGACTTGGTGACGATTCGCCAGGCGCTGAAACACGCCGTCCTTGAAGGCTGGCTAGCAACGCTGCCCGCTCCCTTTCCACCTGTCGGAAAGATCGCGGCAAATCCGCGTCCGTGGCTCGATCCCGACGAATGGACGACGCTCCAGCGAGTCGCGAAGGCGCGCATTGGCGAAGACAACCTGAACCCACGCACCAAGCAGCAGCGGGAGGAACTCTACGACTTCTGCCTGCTGATGGTGCATTCCTGCGCTCGGGTGGACGAGGTGCGCCGATTGCGCGTCCGTGATTGCGCTGTCAAGCGACTCAAGGACAAAGGGCGTCCCTACCTGGAGATGCGAATTCAGGGAAAGACAGGGAACCGCAAGAGCATTGGCTGGTCGGGTGCAGCGTCCGCGTATGAGCGGTTGGTTAAGCGTCGGAGCCTCCAGCCAGACGATCTGCTCTTTCGGGAACACCACCGCGACGGGTTCAGGGAACTGCTGGACGCCGCAGGACTGCGGAAGGATGGATTCGGGAACGTTCGCAACCTCAAGTCGCTACGTAGCACGGGACTGATGATGCGAATCAAGGCGAACCCACGTATCAACCTGAAGCTGCTTGCTGACAACGCGGGAACCAGCGTGGCAATGCTGGATACGTTCTACCTCAAGCGACTGTCGGTTGACCTGAACGTAGAAGAATTGGTGTGAGCGCGATCGCCCACACCCTAAATTCAGCGCGCTGGATTACTTGAACCAGCCTAGACGTGCGATCGCCTTGGCGATCTCATGGTGCATGATCAGCTGAAATTCCCCTGCGGCGTTTCGGTAATGACTGCCCGAGCCGATGGCGCTGCTGTAGAACGCGTCGCTTTCAGGGTTCGTCTCGTCCAGCAGTGCGTACTGCATTCCAACCTTGTCTCCGATGAGACTGCCGAGTTTGCCGTAGTGCAGGTTCGCGGCGCGGTAGTCCGCATAGCCAGCGGCACTGGCAAGTTCCCCGAAGGTGACGGTTCGGTTGTGCGCTCTGTAGTGATGCTCCAGCATCTTGCGCTGGTTCTCGCTAATGTCGCTGGAGACCGCAGTCAACGCATTGACGTAGTCATCGGAGGTGGGAACAGTGAGCGTTTCGGGCAAGGTCATCTTCTTATCTCCTTTTGGCTGCATGAAACGAAAGACCTTCGTATGGTCGGTATCGACTCCCCGCTCCACCAAGAACTGCGCGATCTCCCGCCACGTGTAGTTCTTGGCTCGGAGGGTCGCGATGGTCTGTCGATGTTCCTGGAGCGACTCACGCGGTGCTACGCGCTTGGCGTCTTCGAGGAGTTCGGCGGCTGACTTCTTGGCTGACGTCATGACGGCAGTATCCATCTAACACGCAACAAATTGCAACATTAATACACACAATCAAACAACACAGACATATTAAGCAAATACGTTACTACCAACAATACTAGTTATCGGTAGTGTTTCTAGGGGTGTATGAAATAGCACAACTGCTTTATTTTCAATGACTTACAAGACAATAGTGGGTGCTGAGCCGACAATAGCGCTTGACAAGAACTACCAAATAGTATATAATTCTAATGTAAGTTGGTAGTACACATGAAAGGCAGGAGATTGCGCGATGACAGGGCTCGGGAAGCAAGCCAAGACGCTCACGGAGGTGCAGGTGCGTGCGCTGCTCCGCTACGTAGAGACCGAAACACGGTTTCCTAAGCGGAACCGCGTCATCGTCCTCTTGTCGTTCCGTGCGGGCTTGCGAGCACGAGAGATCGCGGGTGTCACGTGGGGAATGCTCACTGATGCCGAAGGGAACCTCGCCGACTCGCTTGCGCTCACGAACACCGCGAGCAAGGGAAAGCGCGGGGGACGCGTCCTGCCGCTGCACCCAGAGCTGAAAGCCGCGCTGGGTGAGTTGATGGAGGACGAGCAAGAGCGCGGACGGGTGACGCCTGACGGGTATGTGGTGACGCTCGCAAAAGGAAACCTGGACCTTCCATCCCGAGCTGCGAGCGTGTCGTTTCTGTTCAACAAGGACTGGTTCAAGGAACTCGGGTTCGTCGGTGCGTCAAGTCACAGTGGACGTCGGACGTTTTTGACGAAAGCCGCACGAATGGTCTCGTCCGTCGGGGGTTCCATGCGGGACGTTCAAGCACTTGCGGGACACGCATCCCTCGCAATGACACAGCGATACGTAGATCAGGATGCGGAAGCACAGAGGAAGTTGGTGAAGTTGATGTAGAGAACCGAACGCACAACACCGTCACCCAGCACCGCAGCGGGATCGTCCTTCAGGGACGCATCACCAGCAGCTCGGGGAACACGGGTGGATCGATCCGTCTGTCAGTCGCTCGCACGTTCTATCTGCGGTTTCCTGCCTCTCGTCTCCCACCTCAGCACGACAACACAGCAACACCACGGAGCAGCGTGTTCCTCAATGACGAGGATCTGCGACTGCTACGTGTCACCACTCTGGATGGATCCCGACTCGTGCGGGTTCATGCAGGGACACAAAGAGAGCAATGTGACCCACACGACTATTCGTAATGCCGCCGAGCAGGGATTCGCAGACGCCCAGTTCAACCTTGGGGCGCTGGGGGTCCCGAGGACACGCAGGGGTTCCCGCTACAACAGAGCAGCTCGTTCTGGGTGGTGCACCGTGTGCGTGAGCGGTGGAACACCCCGCTCCCTAAGTAATACACAACACGCAGCAGTCGCCTGCCCTGCGTGACGCGATGTCTTGTCCCCAGTGGACAGACATTGCGGTGAATACGCCCACGCGAGCACGCAACGACAGGTGCTTATGCCGCAGCTATGTCCAAGAACAGCTAAGAACCCTCACATACACAGAGTCAACGGAGCTAATCACGATGAATCAGACACAACAGGATCAACACAACGAATGGATGAACTGGATCAAGACCCTCCACGAGAACGATCAGGATGCCCATTGGTTCTGGATCACGATCAAACCACGGACCGATGTATTCAAAGACGTCATGACCCGATCACAAGCGGACACACTGGAACCGCAAGAACTGGTGGATCGAACCTCACGCACAACTGCCATGCGGGTGAAGACAGCCATTCACCAGACCCTGATCGAACTCGATCCAGCGTTCTCGCGGAACCACCCAGAACGTACGCGAGCATCGGCGAAGGTCGCTGCCTTCCTGGTGCCAGCGGTGACGACGGGGGGACGTCGTATTCACTACCACGGCTGGATCAGGTGCGTTCTGCCGTCACCGAGTGAGCTGGATGAGGTGGTGATCCGACAAGACCGAGCACCACGACGTGCCCTGTGTCCACGCCCGTGTGCTGTCCTTCTGCGACACCTGATCGACGCATTCGGCACGAATATCCACCTTGAGAACGACCGCCACGCAGAACGACCGTGCCTCGTCGTGCCTGAGACGCCAGCGCTGCTGAGCGAGCACGCCGACTATCTGCGCCCCGCACCAGCCGTGGAAGCGCGGTGTGTCTCCCAGCCGATCGCCCAGCCAGGGTGGTACTGGAAAGCCGCCCTCGCCGCTGTCGCATAAGTAATACGGAGGACAAGACAGATGAACCTATTCGACCCACACAGCACCACCGAACCAGCACCAGCCATGACACTGGACCGCCACGACATCAGACGATTGCGGGAACGGTTCCAGCGCGCCACGAAGATCGACCGCTATGTCATCAAGCAAGAACTCACCGCGGTGATGGTGAAGCACGGAGAAGCGACGGACAACAGCACCGCCGCATGCACGCGGTTGCCACGCGCGACGATTGCCACGCTAGACCGTCTCGCCACCGAGTACGACACCACCGCGTCAGCCTTAATCAGGGAGTCGGTCCTGTGGTGCCTCGAACACGGACTCTACACGCGACGGACACCAACACGCGCCGAGGAGGAGGACTAGTGCTGCCGACGTTTGCGGAATACTGCGAAGCCATCACCAGCCAGCGGGATCGGGTGTTCGTCTCGCACTGGACATGGAATCACCCGCAACGACTCGCGACCCAGCAGCGCGTGCCACGACCGAGACAACGGGTGCCGCCTGTCTCGCACGTGAAGCCAACCCCAGACAAGGAGCGATGACATGAAACTGCATGTAGGAGGCACGACCAAGACCGTTGAGATGACGACGCCGCAGCACGTTGCCACCGCGATGAAGAACCCCCTGTTCAAGACAGTCGTGTTCAACGTGACGGATGCCACAGACCACGCCGACCTGCTGAAGAAACTGAACAACACCAGTCGACCCTATGCGGTTGCGGTGCTGGTGGTAGCTCGCTGAATGGGAGCGCGAATGACGAACACGACGATCACGACGACCACCGACTACCTCGACGTGGTGATCACGTTCCGAGGGACAGTGCGATTGCTGAAGACGCTGACGGACCGAGCGAAAGACCGAGGGGTCACTCGCTCGGACCTGATCAGGGAGTGCGTCGCGTCCTCGCTAAGGTAGGGTCGGAACTGGCGCGCGTACTGTCCACACTTGAGCGAACCCCTCCAACAAAATCTTGGGGGCTAGGCGCGTGTAACCAGCGAAGAGGTTGGCTGACCATGCTTCGGTCGGATCCACCGCAGAACTGGTACCAGACCAGTAGTCCACCGAGTGTGCATTGATGAACGGAAATGAGCCCTGCCATGAACACCCCGTCCTCGGTACCCGCCGACGAGATCGTGCTCGCGTTCGCGGGACTGCACGCAGAGTGTCTGTTGCTTGACGCACGCAGCGTAACCAGTGACGACTACACGCATCCTTCTTTCGGACACGACGCGCAGAGGATTAGTGCGTGGATACAGATCGCAGACATTCCCATTGCGCCGCCTCACACAGCTAGCAGCGCGCGCAGGTGTCGACCAAAGCTGAGGTTGGGACACTGTCGAATGATCTGCTCGGCTCTCGCTCGCGCGTCGTGCCGCTGTTGCGCCTCGACTCGAAGAGACGCGACGCGGCTCTCCATGCTCACCAGACGCGCTCGCACAGACCAGAGAAGACCGCCCACCACAAGCCACGGGAACACGCCTTGGAATTCCATCAGTAGCACCACCAGAACATCAGCGACCCGTATCGAAGAGTCTCAGCCTTCCGAATGCGACACCCCGAGCCCGCCGCCCGACGAGGACTTCTTCGCTTCCTCGACCTGTTCCGCCGACATCTGAGCCTCCGCTATAACCAGCAGCTCCTCTGCGCTTACCCTGACAGATTCGTCGATTGCAGACTCCGCCACCACGTTCGCCATCCGATACCCTTCGACCAGATCCTGCGGGACGTCGTCTCCCACAACCAGCAGACCCGCCAGAATCAGTTGTGCCTTCGCGTACCCTTGCCCTGATGCCAGCCTCAGTCCTTCAAGAGCTAGTTCGGGATGCCTGGGTTCGCTCCTGAGACTGTGGATGCTTTGCTGAAAGATCGCCTCGAGGAACACATCACGTGACCTCCCTAGCCAATGCTCAGCGAGATCTTTGTTTTTGCGGACGCCTATTCCCTCGGAATACGCATGCGCCAGCTCCAGCATGGCTTGGACATCAGACCCCTCCCTAGACCGTTTGAAGAGAACGGACAGTCTGGTCTTCTCGACGATTGGATCGCGCCGCTCTCGCCGTACATACCAAAAAGCCATTGCTCCACACAGGAGCAACGCCGCCACAAGCGCGGTCATCATCTTATTTACTCCTCACTGAAGTAGTTCTGATCGATGTCGAGCACCTCGACCGTCCGCTCAACTCGCACACCGACCTTGTAGCGCATCATTAGGTCGATGAGGGTGCGCCCATCGATGAGCACCACCTTGGTCGAACTCCCACGTTGGACGAACTCCTGCGCGGATGCAGCGAATGAACTGGTTGTAATGAAGACACCTTTCGTCACGCCCTGCCCTGCAAGGGAACCTATGAACGCCTGAATATCTTTTCTAGGCACGACCTGTTCAGGACTAAACCGCTTTGCCTGAACCAGCACTTGATCCAGTCCTAGTGCGTCCTGATTGATGCGTCCGTCGATACCTTCGTCGCCGCTCCTTCCCGTATGAAGCACCGCGTCCTGATGAATGTCGCCGTAGCCCATCTTGGACAGCACATCGAGCACCAGATGCTCGAAGAACTCAGGGTCTTGCGCGAGGATCGCCTCAAGGAGTCGCTGTCGAACATCCGAATGGAGAGTCTCAACCGCACCATCGATGACTTCGATGGGAGTGCGGGTGCTGTCTGCTACCTCGCCTATGGTCTGCGGTGTAGCGTCGCCGTGCTTCGTGTGCCGCGATCCAACCGCGAACTCTCGAAATGTGTCGATCGTGAGAAGGTCCTCCTTGTTGATGTCGCCCTTGTGGTCGAGGAGGAACGCGCGCCCTGCCTCGGTTGCGCGGTAGGTCTTCGGTGCGATCTTTGCGAGCAGACCCGCCTTTGTAAGGTAGGTCATTGCCCACCCTGTGCGGTTGCTCGCAACCCCATCTGATCCGCTGGGAATGCGAAGCGCCATCTCCTCCTCGGTGAGGTGGAAATGGTCGCGCATCGCAAGCACTGCGCTGCGACGGGTGATGTCTTGGCGAGCTGCCAGTTCCAGCACGGGACGAATAGTCAGGTCGTAGGTCGGGACAGCCATTTAGGACACTCCGCGCACAGGGTAGCCGAAACCTCAGAGTAGTTGCTCTACCGCGATATCCACCGACAGACGCCTGAGACAGAAGACGTCCCACAACTGGACGGAGGTGGTGTGTGTGCGGACGCCAATCCGCCAACCATGAGCAGCGCTGACGCGAACCCGATCGTGTATCGGTGAGTCAGTGGGTCCTTCGCTATCGGGAACGAGGAAGCTTCATTCCCGCTGCCAGCGTTTCGATGGATAGCCACGGTTGCGCAATGTGAATCATGCGATGGCAGTTGGCGCACAGGAGCCGTAGGTCGCGCAGCGACAGCTTCTGAGTAGGCGCTAAGCGCGACAATGGAACCGCGTGATGGCACTCGATGAAGCCATGACCGCGCTCTCCGTACGTGCGCTCGAAGTCGAAACCGCAGCACTCGCAGAACACCCGCCCCTCGTGCTGTGCCTGGAACTGCTGGATCTTTCTATTGCGATTGCTCTTGCTGCGTTCGTAGGTCTTGTGGACGCGCACGAGCAAACGCCCTTCCGATGCGAGTGCGCCATCAATCACCTGGACGTCGTCTTCGACATCGCCGACTTGCACCTTCGCGGCGATAAACGCTCGCAGTTGGTGTGAGTGAGCATGAAGTTCGGCGGGGTGCGTTCCGAACTGCTCCCAGACCCGCTGTTCGAGGCGATTCCCTGCGGCGAGACCACGCTTGCCACGAGCGAGGTAGTCGGGGTCGTGTGCTTTGAGGTTCTGGAGCTTCATATACACGCCCGCGATATTGCGCAGCGTGTCCTGACCCTGAATGCCCATTTGACGGAACCGCTGGCGCAGCAACGCGCTCAGTTCCGCGACCTCAGGACTCGCCTTCTGCAGGTCCTTCGGTTTGGCTGAGAGATACGCGTCGAGGGCGAGAATGATCTCGTCCTCACTCCAGTCGGGATTGCGTGGCTCTTTCGGGGGTGCCATCGGGAAGAATCCTACACCCTGCGAACGGGGTGTGCCCTTTCAGCGAGGGGCTCGCCCCAGTCCGCATCGGTGACGACCAGACGGGCAAGTGGGGCTACATCGCTCGCTAATCGAACACTGACTCAGGAGCGCCGACAGCCCCGACGAAGCGAGTGTGCGGGTGTCCTTGGGGTCGTGTCGCCACGGACTGGCAGGACGCGCTGGTGACGGTTCTGGTGCTTCTTCCAGCGAGCCGTGAGGGTGGGGTCTGGGACTCCGCATCTCCCCCCTGTGGCTCGGCTACACTCGGCGAATGCTGAATACGCGCAGACGTCTGGGCGGCGTGCTGGTGGTGCTACTGGTGAGTGGCGTAGCGGGTGCGCAGACCCCCTCCGTCCGTCCTCGTGCGCAGACCGAGACGGCACAGACAGCGCCTACTGACATCGCAGCCCTCCGTGTCAAAGCGAACGCAGGAAACGCAGTTGCCCAGAACATCCTTGGGTTTGCGTATCGGTTCGGGCGGGGCGTCCCGCAGGACGATGCGCAAGCGGTGGCGTGGTATCGCAAAGCGGCTGAGCAGGGATACTCACTCGCCCAGAGCAACCTTGGGTATGCGTATCGGGAGGGGCGGGGCGTGCCGCAGGAAGATGCCCAAGCGGTAGCGTGGTATCGCAAGTCGGCGGAGAGAGGATACGCTCCCGCGCAGTTCATTCTCGGGGGGATGCATGAGAATGGTCTCGCTGTCCCCGAGGACGGAGTCCAAGCTGTCGAGTGGTATCGCAAGGCGGCAGACCAAGGACATGCGGCTGCCCAGTACAACCTCGGCTTGATGTACACAGGCGGGCAAGGCGTACCGCAGGACGACGCACAAGCAGCGGGGTGGTATCGCAAGGCGGCAGACCAAGGACATGCGGCTGCCCAACACGCCCTTGGGGTCATGTATGACAACGGGCAGGGCGTGCCACAGGACGACGCCCAATCGGTGGCGTGGTATCGCGAGGCGGCGTACCAAGGGTTTGCAGCTGCCCAGTACAACCTTGGGTTGATGTATGCGAACGGGCAAGGCGTTCCCCAGGACAACATGCAAGCCGTGGCGTGGTACCGCAAGGCAGCAGACCAAGGGGACGCGGCTGCTGAGTACAACCTTGGGGTCATGTATGACAACGGGCGTGGCGTGCCGCAGGAAGATGCCCAAGCGGTGGCGTGGTATCGCAAGTCGGCGGACCGAGGCATCGCGAACGCCCAATACAACCTTGGGTTGATGTACGCAAGCGGGCGTGGTGTGTCGCATGACGACACGCAAGCGGTGGCGTGGTACCGCAGGGCAGCAGATCAAGGCTTCGCTGATGCCCACAACAACCTTGGGCTTGCGTATCTCAACGGGCGTGGCGTGCCGAAGGACGACGCCCAGGCGGCAGAGGGGTTTCGCAGGGCGGCGGATCAAGGGTATGCAGCTGCCCAAAGCAACCTTGGGTTGATGTATGCCTACGGACGCGGTGTGCCGCAGGATTACGTTGAAGCGCATAAATGGTGCACCCTCGGGGCGTCTCCTGCGTCCGCAGAGGACCAGAAGAAATCCTCAGAGGCGCGTGATCTCCTGGCAACGCTGATGACGCCTGCTCAACTGGCAGAGGCTCAGAAGCTAGCGAGGGAGTGGCTGGCAGCGTTTGAGAAGCGTGGCGAGAAGTAGATGAGGACATCCCTGACGCGCAGACGTCTGGGCGACGTGCTGGTGGTGCTGCTGATGAGCGGCGTGGCGTGCAGAGAGACATCTGCGTTGGCACCTCCCCCACCGAACCCCGACGTGGGAAAGGCTAGGGGAATGGTCCGCTCGGGTTAGCGGGTGTCCCCAGACGCGCTCACCAAGGACGCTGGCAGCGCGTGTAACGCGCGAACGGATGGGGCTTGGTGTCCTTGGCTCGTCTGGGAGTTGACGCCGCTTCAGGGAACGCTGGTGCGTCCCGCGGGCGAGTGGACCTACAATCTCCCCACGGGGGCGTGGCGAAACTGGCAGACGCATCGGACTTGACGAACTGAGTGCCGTGCTGGAAACAGCACGAGTAGAACGCCTCAAAGTCGGGGAAGGCTCTGGCGCTCGTGCGTCGTGCTAATCCCGAGCCAAGCCAGCCGCGTGAGGGGCTGGAAGGTGTAGAGAATGGACGGGGCGCACCTACGGTCGCTTGACGCGGCTACGGTGAAGGGTCATTCCAGACCGCAAACAGCATCCCGACGCTGGCGACGAAAGTCGTGGACGGTACGAAAATCCGAAGGGCTTCACAGCTCGTGTGGGTTCGATTCCCACCGCCCCCACAATTCCGAATATTGTCACAAGTTGTCACAATCAGTGACACTTTAATTAGGGAATAAAGTAAAATTGGGGACTTAAAATCCGCTGACCTCACGGTCGTCTGGGTTCGATTCCCAGCGGGGCCACTTCACAGGAGCGCCAGTCTGGTGACCGGCGCTGCCACCGGACCTCCAGGTCGCATCTCTGGCCGGCCTCGCGCCGCGTCTCTTACTGAATGATGATCTGGCCCTGAAGATTCGTGTTCGTGGGCTGGTCGTGGTCGTGGAATCCGCACGTGCGCACGGTCGTCAGATTGCCTGACGTACGCGACTGCCCGGGGGACAGAAACCCGACTTGATTGACCGCCTGACAATCGGTATGTACCGGATGCGGGTCCGACGACATGTCGTGCGGGCGGCCATCCTCGTTGACGAAGGTCACCCGCCCGCCCGCCGCGATCGTCACTGTTCGCGGGGACGCGCCAGCGCTCGTGATCGTGATGGTGGCGGTGCTGCTCGGCGCCGGCGACGGAGTGGTCGCGACTGACGCCTCGGCCGACACGGCCGGATCGGGACATGTCGCAACACTGACGATGCCGCCGATCGCAGGGTCGAACCCACCGTAGTACATCAGCAGCGTGCCATCCTGCCGGCGAATCCCGTCGGGGTCGTTCCCGTTGAAAACGCCGAGCGTCTCGGTCCCGAAGGTGAGACCGTCCGTGGAGGTGGAGAAGTACAACCCCTCTACGAGCCCCGGCGTCGCCGTGCTGAACTTGCCGTAGTAGAGGGTGACGCTGCCATCGGGATGCGGCAGGGCGAAGGGATGCTCGGCAGACTCCATTAGCGTGGCCGCGCCAGGCCCGATACGAACTCCCGGCTCGACCTCCCAGGTCAACATGTCCGAAGAGACCGCGCTCTTCACGCGGTGCCCCCCTGGCGTGTCACCGGGACGGGGCAGGTCCGAAAAATACAACCGATACCGACCATCGGGCAGGTTCACCATCGACCCGCCGCTGAGGGCCTGTAGCGCACCGGCCGCGTCGGTGAAGCCAGCCTGCTCCGCACTGATCCGAAATCCTGCCTCAATGCCAAATGTCAGGCCGTCTGCACTGGTGGCCGACTTGATGCCGTTGCCCGAAGTAAAGAACAGGCGGTACCCACCAACCGGGCCTCCCACGATGCGGGGCATACCCGCGCCATCTGCCAGCCGGGCCCCCACTTCGGGCAGGAGACTCAAACCGTCCTGGCTCACGGAGACGGCGCTCCGGATCCCCTGGCCCTGCGCAAACGCGTACATGCGGATTCGTCCGTCGGCCAGCAACGTCGTGGAGACATCCGCGACAGGCTGACCGGCCGGGACGCCAAAGTCAGAGGGCGTGAGGACGGGACCGGAGATGGTGCACACCCCCACGGCCGACGCGGCCGAACTGGCCGGGGCATGGGTGCCCGGCGAGGCGGGAGTCCCGGCTGCAGGCGTGCCGTTCGGTGGCGGGCCAACGGGCGTACCCGGAGTCTCAGAGGACACCGGCGTCGTCTGCGCCACAACAGGCCGAGCCAGCGCGACAAGCGCCAGCAGGAAGAGGGTTCGGACAAATAGCGTTCGCATACGTCTACAGTATCGGCACTTTTGTGCTGGCGCGCCACTCCCGGTCGGGAAGGCTAGACCACCGGCTTCTTGACCGGCTTCGGCGTCCGCGCATACGACACGACGAGGCTCCCCTCGCCGATGATGTGGCCCTGGAAGGCCTGCCAGACCTGACTCGCCGGAGACCCGGGCGGAAGGTCGATGACCGTGTCGAGGGCCAACACGCGGAAGCGGTAGTGATGCGTCTGGCCTACCGGCGGCTGGGGCCCCCGGTATCCGTTGACGTCAAACGTCGTGTGCGCCTGAAACGCGCCGGCCAGTTCCGGAGGCGCCGGAATGATTTCCTGCGTCGGCATACCCTCGGCAAGCTCCCGCACCGAGGGTTTGATCCCGAACATCACCCAGTGGAGCAGCGGCACAGGAGACGGCACTGACCAGACGTAGTCGTCGTCCGTCACCACAACGGCCAACTCCCGCGTGGCTGCTGGCACGCCGCTCCATCGCAGTCCCGGCGAGGTGTTCCGGCCGTCGGCCGTGAACTCCGCGGGCATGGGCTGTCCGTCCTGCATCGACGGACTCTCCACCGTGATCCGCGTGGGGGCGCCCTGGGCCGCCATCCACACCGGCACCACGACGGCCAGAATGCCACTCATCGCCACGGTCCACTTCCGCGTCATCTCGGCGTTCCTCCTCATGACGGCGGGCCCAGTTCAGCGAGCACGTCCCGCACCTCCCCCATCACCCAGTCCACCTCCGCCGGTGTCGTCACATACGGCGGCATGACGTAGAGAATATTCCCGAGGGGCCGCAGCAAGAGGCCCCGCGCCAGAAACGCCGCGGCCAGCCGCGGACCAATCCCATCCAGATACCCACCCGCCTCGCGGCTCGACCGATCGGAGACGAGTTCCACGACGCCGACGGCCCCGATCTGCCTGGTCTCGCCCACACAGGGCAGCCCACCCAGCCCGGCCAGTCCAGCCGCCAACCGCGCACCAATCACCCCGACGCGCTCAAGAACGGGCTCCTCGCGGAAGATGTCCAGGCTGGCCAGCGCCACCGCGCACGCGAGAGGATTCGCGGTGAACGAGTGCCCGTGAAAGAAGGTCCGGGTGCGATCGTTGCTGAGGAACGCCTCGTAGATGGCGTCCGTCGCGAGCGTGACACCCATCGGGAGGTAGCCCGCGGTCAGCCCCTTCGAGAGGCACATGAGATCCGGCGTCACGTCGGCGTGCTCGCACGCGAACAGGGTGCCCGTCCGTCCGAATCCTGTCAGCACTTCGTCCGCGATCAACAGGACGCCGTGGGCATCGCAGATCCGCCGAACATCACGCAGGAAGGCCACAGGCCACACCACCATGCCTCCCGCACCCTGCAGCATCGGCTCGATGAGAACGGCCGACACCTCGTGCCCGCGCTCCGCCAGGATGGATTCGAGGGACGCCGCGCACGCGAGCGTGCAGGCGCCCTCGGCGCGGCAACGCCCGCAGTGGTAGGCATAGGGCGAGGCCGCTCGCACGATCGGGAACAGCAGGTCCGTGAACGCGGCCGTGAAGACAGACGGCTCGCTGACCGACATCGCGCCGACCGTATCACCGTGGTAGGCGTGTTCGAGCGCGACGACGACCCGGCGTTGCGGCTCTCCCCGATTGCGCCAGTACTGGTGCACCATCTTCAGCGCCACCTCGACGGCCGTCGAGCCGTTGTCGGAGTAGAACACGCGACTGAGTCCGCGCGGGGTGGCGGCCACGAGGCGTTCGGCCAGTTCTACGGCCGGTGGGTGCGTGCAGCCCGCGAACATTACATGCTCCAGCGTCGCGGCCTGCGATGCCAGCGCGGCATTCAGCCGCGGGTGCGCGTGGCCGTGGATGTTCACCCACCACGACGAGATCCCGTCGAAGACCCGGCGGCCATCCGCGGTGTGCAGATACGCGCCCTCCCCGCCCACGACCTCCAGCGGAGCCGGACTCCCCAGGGCCTGCGTGTACGGGTGCCAGAGCACCGCCCGATCACGAGCCGCCAGATCGCCGCCGCGCATCAGGCGTCCCTCCACGACCGGGTGGCGGCCCGACAGGCACCGAAGGCCCATGGGCCGAGCACCTCGGGCGTGAGCGGCGACAGCAACGGTAGCTCTGCGAATACGGGCACGCCGGTCCGCACCGTCACGGCATCCCGATTCTCCGGATTGGATGGTCCTACCATGACCACCCCGGTCACCACGCACCTGCGGGTGCGCAGTGCCTCCACCGTCAGGAGCGTGTGATTGATGGTGCCAAGCCCGGAACGTGCGGCCACGACCACCGGCAAGCCGAGCGCCGCGATCAGATCCACGATCAGCTCCCGCTCATTGACCGGCACGAGCACACCACCAGCACCTTCAACGACCCAGAAGCGGCTGGCATCAGTCGGCGCGTCCGCCTGCACGCTCGCCACATCAATCGACACACCAGCCAGACGCGCTGCCAGGTGCGGGGACAGGGGCCGCGGCAACCGCACGCCGCGGTGCCACAGTTCCTCATCGCGGCAGGCGGCCAGCTGGCGCACGGTCGCCGTGTCGTCGTCCTGTTCGATGCCGGTCTGCACGGGCTTCCAGTAGCCGACGGCCCCGTCGGCGCGAAGCGCGTGCACCAGCGCCGCGGAGACGACCGTCTTGCCAACGCCGGTGTCCGTCCCGGTTACGAAGACGCCGCGCACAGCGTGGTCCGCTCCCAGTTCGCCGCCAGCGCGGCAACGAAATCATGCAGCACCGTCTCGGTCAGTCCGGTGTTCACGGACACGCGCAGGCGCGCCGTGCCGGCGGGTACCGTCGGCGGACGCACGGCCCGCACGTCGAACCCCTGCGCCTGCAGGTCTCGACTGAGGGCGACGGCCCGCTCGTTGTCGCCGACGAGGATCGGCACCACCTGCGACCGACCGTCCATGACCGGCAGCTGCCGGTCTCTCAGAGCGCTCCGCAGCAGACTCGCGAGCGCGCGCACGCGTCCCCTCAGCGCGGGTTCACCCTCGACAATCGCGAGGCTCTCGCCGATGGCCTCGGCGAGCGCCGGAGGCGCAGCCGTCGAGAACAGCATGGGCCGCCCACGCTGAATCAGATAGTCAACGGCCGGCGCGTCACCGGCGACGAACGCTCCGCTGACCCCAAGCGCCTTACCAGCCGTGTTCACCGTGAGCCAGACGCCGTCCTCCGTTCCGGTCTCTTCAACAAGCCCGCTCCCGCGCCGGCCGTAAATGCCGACGGCATGCGCCTCGTCCACGACGAGCGCCGCGCCGTGCCGCTGGCAGATCTCCGCGTAGTCGGCCAGCGGGGCCTCATCGCCGTCCATGCTGAAGATCGACTCCGTCACGACGAAGGCCTGCCCCGTGGTCCGGCGATTCGCGAGCAGCTGCTCCAACGCGGCCGGATCCGCGTGAGGCGCGATCGCGCGCTCGGCTTTGGCCAAGCGGATGCCGTCAATCAGGCTGGCATGATTGAGCCCGTCCGAGATGATGAGATCGCCAGGCTCGGCGAATGTCGCCACCACGGCGAGATTGGCCAGGTAGCCGCTGGAGAAATAGAGGGAGCGGGCCGCGCCCTTGAATGCCGCGAACCGCGCTTCCAGGCGGGACGTCGATGCTCGCTCGCCTCGCAGCAGGCGCGAGCCCGTGCTGCCCACACCATGTTCGTGGACGCCCTCGACCAGACGCGCCACCACACGCGGGTCACGCGACAGGCACAGATAGTCGTTCGAGGAGAGATCGATCCCCGAAGGGCCCGCGAGGGTACGGGTCAGCCCTTCGCGGTCGAGCGCGGCCAACCGGGCCGCGATGCGCGCGCCGAGCCGCTCAGGAACGCCCATGCCCTGGCAGGGACGCGCCAGCAGCCTCGGCGCCCTGCGGCCGCAGGTGCATGCCAAGGCGGTTGAAGAGCCGCATGTCGTCGTCGGCGTCAGGGTTGGGGGTTGTGAGCAGCCGGTCTCCCATAAAGACGGAATTCGCGCCCGCGAGAAAACAGAGCGCCTGCGCCTCGTCCGAGAGTGACATCCGCCCGGCGCTGAGGCGCACATACGAGGCCGGCATGAGCCGGCGCGCGGTGCCGATCATCCGAACCAGCTCCAGCGGGTCTTCGTCGGGACGGTCCGCCAGGGGTGTCCCCTCCACCTTCACGAGCAGATTGATTGGCACGCTCTCCGGATGCGGCGTCTGGTTCGCCAACTGCTGCAGCAGCCCGTACCGGGCGCGCCGGCTCTCGCCAAGCCCGATGATGCCGCCCGAGCACACCGTGATCCCGGCCTTGCGGACACGCGCGAGTGTGTCAAGCCGGTCCTGATACGTACGGGTCGTGATGATCGAACCGTAGAACTCCGGCGCGGTGTCGAGATTGTGGTTGTAGGCCGTGAGCCCGGCCTCGGCGAGTGCCTCCGCCTGACGCTCGTTGAGCATCCCGAGCGTGCAGCAGGCTTCCATGCCAAGCGCGCGCACCCCTCGCACCATGTCCAGGACCTGGTCGAAGGCCTTACCGGTGGACGGTGCTTCGCGCCACGCCGCCCCCATGCAGAAACGCGTGGCGCCCTGCGCTCGGGCAGCCGCAGCCGCCTCGAGTGCCGACGGCACGTCCATCAGGGCATCGCGCGGCACCTCGGCCTCGTAGTGCGCCGACTGCGGGCAGTAGGCGCAGTCCTCAGGACACCCGCCACTCTTGATGTTGAGCAGCACGCAGCCTTGAACCTCATTGGGCGCATGCCACTCGCGATGCGTCAGCTGCGCCTGAAGGACCAGGTCGGCAAACGGCTGCGTGTAGAGCGCCTCGATCTCGGTGAGGCTCCAGTCATGCCGCGTGGCGCGGCCCTTCGAGGCAGTCGGTATCAACGGACCATCCTTCGCATGAACCGGTCGGAACCGGGCTTCTCCCGCCGGGACACCCAGGTCACCCGGTTCGAGAACGTGTACTCACCCACCCAGAGGCAGGTTCCATCCTAGGCCAGCCCTGCCGGCCAGAACAGGCTGTCCCGGCCGATCGTGGTCGTCCCATCGACGAGCGCTACCCCACCGTCGCTCGCGGCTTCGCACGTCCGCGCACCAACTGGATCGCCCCGGTCACCACCGCAGCCAACGGTCTCACAACCCCAGGCCACGACGTGGGACCTGACGATTTTCTCACGGTTGGCCGACAGGCCATCCACCGGAACCCATGGCCGAGACGCCAAGGATCGAGTCCTTGCGCCCGGCCCCTCTGTCGCCTAGCAGCCCGTGGTGCAAGTCTCACGGCATTCGACGAACGATGCATCCCCGCTGGCTGCGTGGCTCTTCCGTCAAATACTCCCGGCATTTTCGGTCATCGCGCCTTGCCATCGGGGCGCCTCGTCCGTCTCGGTGCAACGCAGGACTTGCACCACGGGCTGCTAGTGGACGGCGACGGAGACTGGAGGGTTGGCTGCCACCAGAGCCCGCTGAATCAGGGTCGTCAGCAGGGCCTCGGGCACATCGAACGGACCAGCCACAATCGCGCCCAACGTCATCTCGATGGCGATCACCACGCCACCCTCGAACGGGTTGACGATCCAGCTGAAGCCCCGCAGGGAGACGGGCCGGTCGGGCTCGGCGTCCGGGTGCTTGGCCCGATCAATGGCTCGAAGCATGGCCGTGAGTACGTAGGTCACGTCTCCCTCGGTCCACGCCTTCGGATCACGTGGTATATCCGCGATGGCCTCCGTGGTCGCATGGTTATCGCCGCGGAGCCAGATTTCAACGGGGTAAGGCATCGCCTGTCAGCATAGCGCGAAGCTCATCCGGGTCCGTGACCGGCCGGTCGCACGTGAACCCGTGGCACACGTAGGCGGTCGCATGACCCTCCCGCATGACGAGGGGCGCAATCCACGGCAGCATCCCCGGCAGCTCCGTCTCATCCGGGTCTCTTGGTACGACGACCGACGATGGCAGATACACCGCTGCGACAATGGCCAGCAGCGCGGCGGTGTCTGCCCGACCGTGCGGACCCACCACCACGACCTGCGTCATCCCGGCGTGAAACGATGACAATGCCGCGAGCATCATGGGCACCGCTCGCGGCATGCGCACCAGCGCCTCGCCATAGGCCGCAATCGCCCGCCCGGCCGCCCCGGCACGGTCGTGGTCTCCGGTCAGGTGAGCCAGGGTCAGCAGGTTGCCAGCGCCGACCGAGGTTGCCGACGGCTCCGCCCCGTCGTAGTCGTCCTTCATCCGCACGAGCACGCTCGCATCCTCGCCGGTCGTGCTGTACCACCCACCCGCTCCGTGCGCGAACCGCTCGTCCATCAGCGTCTGGAGTGTGGACGCCCACTGGAGCCACCGCGCCTCGCCGGTGGCCTGGAACAGTTCCAACAGTCCCCAGACCATGCAGGCGTAGTCCTCGGCAAATCCGTCGATGGGGGCGGCACCAGTCCGCGCACGGCGCAGCAACACCTGACGCGCGTCGTCCCACATCGTGCCCAGCACGCACTCCGCCGCCCGTACTGCCGGCGGGAGCCACGCCGCGGCACCGTCCGGAAGGAGGCGTGCCGCGCGCGCGCAGGCGGCGATCATGAGCCCATTCCATGACGCCAGCACCTTGTCGTCGCGGTGGGGCCGCGGGCGGAGCGCCCTGACGTCCGCCAGCGCGGGAAGCGCGCGGGCGAGGGCGGCCTCCACGTCCGCCTCCGTCATCCGCAACTGCCCCGCCACCTCGCGCACGGGACGGGCGAGACAGAGAAGATTCTGTCCCTCGAACTCCCCATGGGGGTCGGCAGGCGCGTTACCGTCCGGGAGACACCCGAACCGCAAGCGGAATGGCTCGGCATCTGGCCCCAGCACCGCATCAAGTTCGGCGTCACGCCAGATATAGAACGCACCTTCGGACCCATGCGCGCCAGGGTCGCCCGCCAGTTCCGCCGGAATCGAGTCGGCGTCCTCGGCGGAGTGAAAGCCGCCCGATGGGTCGGTGAGGTCCCGCACGACATAGCCCAGCGTCTCTGCCGCCACGTCTCCAAACCAGGCATCGCCGGTGGCCTGCGCCGCATCGAGACAGGCCAGCACAATCTGCGACTGGTCGTAGAGCATCTTCTCGAAATGCGGCACGCGCCACGCCGCATCGACGGCATACCGGTGGAACCCGCCAGCGAGATAGTCGCGCAGCCCCCCGGTGGCCATCGCGGTCAACGTGCCGGTCGCCGCATCGCGGGCCAACGTGTCGCCTGTCCTGGCATATTCACGCAGCAGGAAGATCAGCTCCGCGGGCCGTGGGAACTTGGGCGCACCGCCGAACCCGCCGTGACGCTGGTCGTAGGCCGCACCGAACTGCCGGACGGCCGCCACGAGCACGTCCTCCCCTGGCACATCACCGGTGCTCTCCGCCCCGCCCGTGGACGCACGAAGCCGTTGAAGGATCGTGTCGGCTGAGGCGACGACCTTGGGCCGTTCCTCCCGCCAGGCACGCCCGATCTCGGTCAGGATTTCGACAAAACCCGGGCGTCCCCAGCGTGACGTCGGCGGGAAGTAGGTGCCGCCGTAGAACGGCTTCAGGTCAGGCGTCAGCCACACACTCATCGGCCATCCACCAGAGCCCGTGGACGCCTGGACGAAGGCCATGTAGATGCGGTCGATGTCGGGCCGCTCTTCGCGATCCAGTTTGACCGACACGAAGTGGCCGTTGAGCACCGCCGCCACCTCGGCGTTCTCAAAGCTCTCGTGGGCCATGACGTGGCACCAGTGGCACGTGGAGTAGCCGATCGAGAGAAAGATCGGCACATCGCGCTCACGGGCCGCGTGGAAGGCCTCATCACCCCAGGGATACCAGTCGACGGGATTGTGCTGATGCTGCCTGAGGTAGGGGCTGGCTTCGTGCGCGAGTCGATTCACGACGCCAGTATGGCAGCGGTGCGGGCTTTGCGTGAGCGGGTCCTGTCGCCGAAACGCCCCACGCCGTGCTCGCCCTCATCGGACTGCGCGCAGCAGAGGGTTCCCGTTCGGCGCCGGGACCCGCTCATGCGGTCTTCAGCTATTCGGCCGCCGGCCCGCCCGTCTGGTTGGAGAGATAGATCTCGTAGCCCATTTCCTTGATCTGATGGTGCTGGGCCTCGAGCCAGTCCACGTGGCGCTCCTCGTCGGCCAGCAGGGTCTTGAAGAGATCCGCCGAGACATCATCCCCGGCCTCGCGGGACGCGCGGACGGCTTTGTTGTACATCGCAACCGCGTTCAGTTCGAGTTGCAGGTCCGCCTCCAGTTGCGCCCGGACGGTCTGCCCCACGTTGAGGGGGAGATAGTCCATCTTCGGCACCGCGTCGAGAAACAGCAGGCGCTCGATGATCTGTTCGGCGTGCTTCATTTCGTCGATGGATTGCTTCCGGATGAAGGCGCCCAATTTGGTATAGCCCCAGCTGATGCACATCTCGGCGTGCAGGAAGTACTGATTGATCGCCGAGAGTTCCTCCCGAAGGGCTTCGTTCAGTAGAGCAATAACCGTGTCGTTCCCACGCATGTGTCAGGCCTCCAGAGGTCATCCTACGCGCGGAGCAGGCCCGTCACCAAGCCTGGGTGCTCGTCTCGGACCCACCACAACCGGTCGTGCCGCCTGTGCTACGCTACCCCCAGTTCTCGTCAGGGAACCAGCCCTTGCCGATGCCCGCCAAGCCTCTCGACGTCACGCTTGAACTGGCCCCGCAGGCCCGTTTCGAAGTCGTGGAGCTCCGTTCGCGGTTCAAGGACGAACACGACGCGCTCCGGGACTACGACCAGTGTCTCTACTGGTCTGCGCATACCACGGCCGGATTCCTCGATCGCAGTCTGGCCCAGCGCCTGAGTCCGACGGGCGTCCCCACGTACGTCGAGGCCTTCCGGCACATCTTTCCCGAGGGCGCGGGCTACGAACACGACCAGTTGGACCGCCGCGAGGACCTCGACGCCGAGCAGCGCGCCGTGGAGCCGCGCAACGCCGACTCTCACCTGGCGTTCATCGCCGGTGGCCTGCGGTCGTGCGTCACCCATCCCAACCGCTCAGATGAGCCGGTCTGCTTCGTCGAACTGGACGGCGTCAGTGAAGGCCGGGCCCGCCGGAGACTCGCGCGCGTCATTGGCTTCAACCGGGAGATCGTCGTGGCACGGGCACGGATCCAGGTGCCGGTCTCGTCTCATCACATTGACTCGATCAATCTGAAGGACCCGCGCCTTGGCATCACCGAGCAACTGACCGAACTGGTTGAACGGTCGGGCGTGCACCGAGGCCGAATCCGGCTCTCGCTGACCGAGGCAGAGCGCCACTCCGGCCTGACCGTCAACGAGTTTGAAACACTCCTGATGCGGCACGACCTGGCGGAAGTGCTGAAGAATCCGCTCCGGTTCGCGGCGGAAAAGTCGCGGCACATGCTGGCCAATCCCTTCGCCGTGCCTGGAAAAGCCCTGGGCTATGCGAAGTACGACTTCGTCCGCGTCCTCAATTCCGGCCTCGATTCGCTCGGCTTGCGTGGGTCGATGGTGGAGAAAGTCCTCGCCCGCACGCTGGCTGTTCCGGCCGCGCGGTTCTTCCGCATGCGCCGCTCGGTGAGCCTGCTCGTCGCTGAGCGCCCCGATGGCTCCACGGGGCTCATCGAAGGGACGTATCAGAGTCCGATTCTCGTGCAGTGGCAGCAGGCGCCCCGCGAAGTGCGGACGCTCGACGTCACCATTACGCAACTGGGCTGACGCCCAATCCACCGCGGCTGCGCGGTGGCGACATCAGGAGGAGGCTCGATGCCGGCTCGCGCTCACATCATCCGTCTGGCGGCCGTCTCGGCTGGACTCACCCTCGCGCTGTCGTTTGGACTCGGCGCCGCCGCGCCAAAGGCGACGCAGATGGTCCCCCAGTTCGAGTGGGACCCGTACTGGCCGAAGCCGCTCAGCGGCGGCCGCATTCTCGGCAACCTCATCGGCGTGGCTGCCGATACGCACGACCACATCTGGGTGCTGCACCGGCCCTCGTCCATCACCGAGCAGGAGCGGGGCGCGGGCTTCAATCTCCCTGATGCCCCCTGCTGTTTCCCGGCACCACCCATCATCGAGTTCGACCAGGCCGGCAACTATCTCCAGGGCTGGGGCGGTCCGGGCCCGGGCACCCCGTGGGTCGACAGCGAGCATGGCCTGTTCGTGGACCACAAGGACAACGTCTGGCTCGGGTCCCCCTCGGACAGCATGCTGCTGAAGTTCTCCAGGACGGGTAAGTTCCTGCTGCAGATCGGCGAACCCGGCCACAAAGAGGGGACGAGCACCAACCCGAAGATCCTGGGCGGACCGGCTCCGTGGGTCGACCCCGCCACCAACGAACTCTTCGTCGCCGACGGCTACCGGAACCGCCGCGTCATTGTGTTCGACGCGGATTCGGGGGCGTACAAGCGGATGTGGGGCGCCTACGGCAACACACCGGACGACTCCGTGCCATGGAAGTTCAACCCGGCCGGCACCGACCAGCCGCCGTCAAAGCAGTTCCAGACTCTCACCGGGGTTGCGGTCAGCAAGGATGGCCTGGTCTACGCCGGCGACCGCAGCAACAACCGGATCCAGGTGTTCAAGCGCGACGGCACCTTCGTTCGCGAGAAGTTCATCCTGCCTAAGACGCCGCGCGGCACCGTGGACACGCTCGCCTTCTCCACGGACCCGGAGCAGCAGTTCCTCTACGATGCGGACCCGCGGAATATGCGCGTCTGGATTCTGCGGCGGTCTGACCTGGAGATTCTAGGATCGTTCGGGCAGGGTGGCCACTTCGGCGGGCAGTTCAACTCCTCCGCTTACGTGGTGACCGACAAGAAGGGCAACCTGTACGTCGGCGAGGGCGTCGACGGACGCCGCGTGCAGCGCTTCCTCTACAAGGGCCTCAAGCCGGTCGCGCGCTGAGCGCGCCGGCCCTGGCCGTCAGCGCTTCCGGAACGGCTTTCCGACAGGCACCCAGCCGGCCCGCTCGATGCGGGTCGCTTCCTTCTGGGCCGCGGTCGGCACGGGCGCGCCAACCGAGAACATCGACATCTGTTTCTCGACGTCCGTGCTGCCGCACTTCGGACACGCCGGCTCATGCCCCTGGCGGGTCAGGTGTTCAAAGGTGTGCTGGCAACCCCGGCAGGTGTAATCAAACAACGGCATGCCGCCATTGTAGCCACTCCGGCACACCGCGGGCGCGTCAGGCTCGCGCCTCCGCTAGCGGCCAGCCTGGGAGGCCAGATACCACGCAATCGTGCGGCGCAGTCCCTCGTCAAACGAGACACCGGGCGAGTATCCCAGCAACTCCCCCGCCTTGCTGATGTCCGCCAGCGAGTCGCGCACGTCGCCCGCACGGGCGGGCGCAAACTCAGGGTCCGCAGACGCCGCCATCTCCCGGGCCAACGCGCCCAGCAGGTCGAGCAGGGACACACGGTGCCCCGTCGCCACGTTGAACACCTCGCCGGCCGCCTTGGGGGCCGTGACGGCCCGCAGCACGCCATCCACCACGTTCTCGACGTAGGTGAAATCACGCGTCTGCCCACCTTCCCCATGGATCAGCGGCCGTCGCCCAGTGGCGAGCGCCGTCACAAAGAGCGAAATCACACCCGAGTAGGGCGAGCCGGGATCCTGCCGAGGCCCAAACACATTGAAGAAGCGCGTCACCACGGTTTCAAGTCCGTAGAGCCGGTGAAACAGCCGGCAGTAGATCTCGCCCGTCAGCTTCTGCAATGCGTACGGAGACATCGGTGCCGTCGGCATCGACTCGCGCTTCGGAAGCCCCGGCTCACTCCCATAGACAGAGGAGGACCCGGCGAAGACCAGCCGCTTCACACCCGCGTCGCGGGCGGCCACCAGGATATTGAGCGTCCCATCCACATTGGCGCGATGGCTTCTGACCGGGTCGGTGACCGAGCGCGGCACCGAGGGAATCGCCGCCAGATGCAGCACGTAGTCGATCTCGTGCACAGCCCGCCGCGCCACATCCGCATCCGCGAGGTCGCCCTGTATGAACTCGACCTCCGAGAATCCGGCCAGATTGTCGAGCCGACCGCTCGACAGATCGTCAACCACGCGGACCGAATCGCCGCGCGCGCGCAGCGCGCCAGTCAGATGAGACCCGATGAACCCGGCACCGCCGGTAACGAGGTAGCGCGCCATGGCACCCTAGCGGGGAAACCCCTCACGCGGCAGGCCCGGCATGAGCCGCAACGCATTCTGGTAATAGAGCTTCCGCAGCACCACGTCTGGAAGGCCCATCCCGTACAGCTTCCAGAACGCGTGATAGTCGCGGTAGTAGTCGAAATACTCGTCTGAGGTCTCGAAGGTTCGCCAGAAGTACGGGTACTCGTCAGGTTGGTAGCTATCCTTCCCGAAGATGACCCGGTCCTGGTATTTCACGAAGAAGTCGTGCGCCGCTCGCGGCTGCCGCCCAAGCTCGGCGAGGATGGCGCCCGTCTCGACGTAGACGTTCGGCATCTCATCGAGGAGCGTTCCGAGGCGGCCAAGATCGTTGGCGTGCCAGCCGAAGTGCGCGGCAATGAAGGTGGTCTTCGGATGACGCCGGAACAAGTTATTCCGCTCGGCCATCAACGCCTCGAAGCGCGGAAACTGCCCCTCGGGCAGCCGCCGGTCGCGATAGAGCGAGAGCTCCAGCCACCGCTCGTTCGCCATGTCGATGGGCTGGAAGAACTCCTGCGGCTCGCCTGTGTGAATGAGCACGGGAATCTTCAAACGCGCCGCGGCATCCCAAAGAGGATCCAACTCAGGGTCATCGATCGTGAGACGCGTGCCGTCAGCACGCTTTGCCCGGAGACCGAAGCCTTTCATGATCTCGCCGAGTCCGAGCGCACCGGCCTTCACGTCGGCCTCAAGCTGCCGCGCCGCCTTCGCGCCGTAACCGGGCCCGACATCGGTGAAGTTCATGTTCGAGAACATCACCATGCGGCCAGGATGCCGGGTGGCCTTGATCGCGGCCATCGACTGGACCAGGCGGTCCCCGCTCGCCCCAGAGGCATTCACCAGCACCTGCAGGTTCAGCTGGTCCATGGCCGCGACAACGGTCTCGAACTGGGCCGGCGTGATCGGGGCAGGCTGGTGGCTGTGGATGTCGATGACGGGGAACTTCGCGCGGGGCACAGGATGTTGCGCCGTCACGAGCGTCGACCGCGGCTTGTAGTCCGTGATCGACGGAACGGGGAACTCAGGTGCGCGGTTGGCGCCCGGTCTATTCGCCAGCGCGCCGGCGCTGGACGGGGGTTGCTGTGCCCGCACGCCCGTCAGCAGGGCGACGCCCACGGCAACAGCGAGACTGACTCCAGAACGGATCCGCATGATGTGCTAAGTGCCGCAGCCGGCCTGTAAGCCGAATTCTGTTCCCGTGACACGGTGCCTTGCGGCACCGCGCACGAGAGACGACCATTCCTCTAGTCTCACGATCGCTCGTGAGCTCCAGCGACCTACCCGGTGGCCTGGGACGAGCAGTCCTCATGGCGCCACCCTATTTGGTCTTGCTCCGTGCGGGGTTTGGCCTGCCACTCGTGTTGCCACGAGCGCGGTGCGCTTTTACCGCACCTTTTCACCCTTACCCAAGTGAGACGGGTTCGTGGGTCCAAGCTGTTGCCGGAATGATGGATTCCTCGACCACCAGTTCACGTCCCGGCTCACTTGGGTAAGGAGTTGCTGCTCCCGTGATCGAGAGTGGCAGCCACTCTCTTACCCACCAACCCGCCCCACCCGGGCGGTATATTTTCTGTGCCACTTTCCGTCAGATTGCTCTGCCCGGGCGTTACCCGGCGCACTGCTCTCAGGAGTTCGGACTTTCCTCCCGCCACCGCCCTTTGAGCCACGACCCGCCAGCCTTTGCAGGCCGGCGATCCGAGAACCCAGGTGCGACGACCGGCGGCCGTCCAGCCGACTGCGACATCCCATTATGGCACCCGCTACCCATCGGCCTCCTGGGAAATGCCGAACTGCTCCAGCTTCTTGTACAGGTTGCTACGGGGCGTATCGATCACATCCGCGGTCTTCGAGATGTTCCAGTGATGCTCGCGCAACTTCCGAACAAGAAAGGCGCGCTCAGCCACGTCCTTGAACTCACGCAGCGTGGATGCCTCCGGCGCAGGCGAGGGCACGGCCGCGCCCTCGCCAGGCGGCGCCGTCACGCCGGCCTCTCCGCCGCGCCACTCGGCCGGCAGGTCCTCGACGCGCACAATGTCTCCTGGCGCCATGATCATCAGGCGCTCGATGGTGTTCCGCAGTTCACGGATGTTGCCCCGCCAGCGCTGGCGCTGCAGTGCCTCGATCGCCCCGGGTGCAATCCGAACCGGGCGCAGATTGTGCTCGGCGGACAGACGCGTGGCGAAGTGGGCCACCAGCGCGGGAATGTCCTCCCGCCGCTCCCGCAATGGCGGGACCACGATCGGAATCACGTTCAGCCGGAAGAAGAGATCCTCGCGAAACTCCCCCCGTGCGATAGCGGCCTCGAGGTCCTTGTTGGTCGCCGCCACGACTCGTACGTCCACCTTGATCGTCCGCGCCGAGCCCAGCCGTTCCACTTCCTGCTCCTGGAGCACGCGCAGCACCTTGGCCTGCGTCTTTGGACTCATGTCCCCGACTTCATCCAGGAAGATGGTGCCGCGGTCGGCCTGCTCGAACTTGCCGATCTGCTTGTCGGCGGCGCCCGTAAAGGACCCCTTCTCGTGCCCGAAGAGCTCCGACTCGATCAGCTCCTCTGGTATCGCAGCGCAGTTCACCTGCACGAAACGCTGAGGCGCGCGCGGGCTGTTTCGATGGATGGCACGCGCGACCAGCTCCTTGCCGACACCACTTTCACCGAGCAGCAGCGCCGTTGCGTTGGTGGGCGCCGCCTTCGCAACCAACGCCAGCACCCGCCGGAGAGCGGCGCTCTCGCCGACCAGCTCATAGCGCGCCTCCATCGCCAGCTTCAGTTCCCGGTTCTCGGACCGCAATTCCGACTGCGTCAGCGCATGCTGGATCGTCAGGAGCACGCGCTCACTGCTTAACGGCTTCTCGACGTAATCGAACGCGCCCGCCTTGGCGGCCTCAAAGGCCGTCGCATGGGTGCCATGACCCGAGATCATGATGACCGGGAGCGTGTCGTCCATCGCTCGGATGGCGCGGAGCACCTCCAGACCGTCCATGCCAGGCATCCGGATGTCGAGCAGGACCGCGTCGGGCCGCTCGCGCGTGATCTGGGCCATCCCATCGGCGCCGGACGCGGCGCCCACGCATTCAAACCGCTCGTATTCCAGGATCATCCGCAGCGCATCGCGGATGGGAGCTTCGTCGTCAATCACCAGGATGCGAGGCATGCGGATTACGGCTCCACGTGGACCGACCGCAGCTCCCGCTGCTGGCGGTCCGGATTGAACAGATAGAACGTCAGCACATCGCCGGCTCTGGCGGCGCCGACTTCGCGGCGGAAGGCATCGACGGTCGCCGTCTCCCGTCGGTTGATCTCCAGCACGACGTGTCCGCGGGCGATGTCGGCGTCAGAGGCCGGACTGAGGGGCTCCACCTTCGAGACCACGACACCGCGCGCCTCATCGGGCACCCGATATCGCATCCGGAACTCGCGGTCGAGCTCACGCACAAACAGGCCCAGTGCAGGGCCGCGCATCTCCAGCCTGGCGCCAGCGGCCGGCGGCGACTCCTCGCTTGCCCCTGACCGGGGACGCTCGGAGAGGCGCGTCGCCAGCGCGACCGTGCGTCCATCCCGCATGAGATGCACCGTGACCGGCGCGCCGGGCCGGAGCGACGCCATGGCGGCCGCGAGCGTGTCGTTGGTGCTGGCCGGCTCCCCATTCACGTCGAGGACGACGTCATAGGGACGCAGCCCGGCCCGCGCAGCAGGGGACCCTGCGACCACGTCCTGCACCAACGCCCCGGTGGCGGCCCCGAGCCCGAGCGAGCGGCGCAGCTCCGGCGTCACCGGCTGGACCACCGCACCAAGAAAGCCCCGCGACACGCGGCCGTCAGCCATCAGGGCCGGCAGGATCGCCCGGGCCTGGTTGATCGGCACGGCGAAACCGATGCTGCTTCCACGTGAGGACACCGCCGCGTTGATGCCTACGACCTCACCCCGCGCGTTGATCAGCGGCCCACCGCTGTTTCCGAGATTGATGGCCGCGTCCGTCTGGATGTACCGCTCCAGCGACGTCTCCGAGAGCTTCCGGCCGATGAAGCTGACCACACCCACGGTCACCGAGTGCTCATAGGCCAGCGGGTTCCCGATCGCACAGACCCACTCGCCGACCCGCAACCGATCAGAGTCGCCCAATGGCGCAGCCAGCAGGAGTCCGCCGGTGTCGACTTTGAGCACGGCAATGTCTGTCTCAGGATCCGAGCCGACAATCGCCGCGCGCACCTGCTGTCCGCTTGCGAAGCGGACCATGACGCGCTCCGCCCCGGCGATGACGTGATGGTTCGTCAGGATGAGTCCCGAGGGATCGAACACGAACCCGGTACCTATCCCCTCTCGTCCCTCTCCCCGGTCCGGATCGAAGGGCCGATCAAAGAGGTCGGGCCGCCCCGGCAGCACGGGCGTCTGACGCCGATCCCAGCCGGGACCACGCGAGGTGGCATCGATGTTCACCACGGTTGGATTGAGATGCTCCGCGACGTCCGCGAACGATGTCGCCCCCGCGATGCCGCCCGGGAGCGACAGCGAGGCGCCGCTCACCGCAAACTCGCGCGGCACGGGCGGGCCGGAGGAAGGGCTCGCCGCCGGAGCCTGGCCGCCTGCCACGATGAGGCCCACGAGAAACGCCACGGTCGCGGTGAGACCGAGCGAGGCCACGACGAACGGGCGCGTCATCGCCTCATTATAGGGAGCGCTCAGGCTCCGGCCAGGAGCGCGCGCAGCGCCGCTTCATCCAGGACCGGCACGCCCAGCGCCTGTGCCTTGTCGAGCTTGCTCCCCGCCTCGCGGCCGGCCACGACCGCCGTGGTCTTCCGGCTCACCGACCCGGTCACCTTCGCGCCGAGCCGCGCCAGTGCGGCTTCCGCGTCGTCGCGCGTCATCGTGTCAAGCGTCCCCGTCAGCACGTAGGTGCGCCCCGAGAGCGGGCCAGGCGCTGTTGTCGCCTGCCGCTCCGCCTCGGGCACCTCCATGCGGACACCCGCTGCACCCAGCCGTGCGACCAGCGCCCGATTGCCCGGAGCCGTGAACCACTCGTGCACCGACGCCGCCAGTACCGGTCCGATATCCGGCGTCGCTTCAAGGGCTTCCGGCGTCGCCGCGGCCAGCGCTTCCAGTGAATGAAATGCCGCCGCCAGCACCTGCGCCGCCCGCTCTCCGATGTGGCGAATCCCAAGGCCGAAGATGAGGCGCCACACCTCGTTCTCCCGGCTTCGCTGAATCTGCTCGACCACCTTTACCGCGGACTTCTCACCAAAGCGCCGCACGATGGCGGTGCCATCGGCCTTCTGCGTCTGGCTCTCAAGGGCCGCGAGCGGGGGCAGCGTCAGCGCATAGATGTCGGCGATGTCTCGCACGAGGCCGCACGTCACCAGCTGATCGACCAGCGCTTCGCCCAACCCCTCGATGTTCATCGCGCCTCGCGAGGCAAAGTGCTCGAGTCCCCGGCGGATTCGGGCGGGACACGACGCGTTCTCGCAGCGCCAGACCGCCTCGCCCTCTTCCTTCACCAGCACCGACTGGCAACGGGGGCACGCCTCGGGCATCACCCAGGGCTCCGCGGACATCGGCCGCCGGCTGAGCACCGGCCCCACGACGCGGGGGATGACGTCCCCAGCTTTCTCAACCAACACCCAGTCCTCGGGCCGGATGTCCTTCCGTGCGATGTCATCAGCGTTGTGGAGGGTGGCTCTGGACACGGTCGACCCAGCGATGACCACCGGTTCGAGCACGGCGAACGGCGTCACCGCGCCCGTCCGTCCGACTTCGGTCTCAATCGCCAGCAACCGGGTCGTCCGCTGTTCCGCCGGGAACTTGAAGGCCGTCGCCCACCGGGGAAACTTCGAGGTCGCGCCGAGCCGCGCTCTCGCGGCCAGCTCATCGACTTTCACCACCACGCCGTCGGTCTCGAAGTCGAGGTCGCGACGCGCCTCCTGCCAATCGGCACAGAACCGCACCACCTCATCAATGCCCGCACACGGGCGGCGATGCGGCTCGACAGGCAACCCCCACTGCTCCAGCCGTGCGAGCTGCGCCTCGTGCGACTCCGGCAGGTCGCCCCCCCCGTCCGTCGCGACGACGACGAGCTGATAGACCCACGCGCTCAGTCCCCGGCGCGCCACCAGGGCCGGGTCCAACGTGCGCAGCGTACCCGCGGCCGCGTTGCGGGGATTGGCGAAGAGGGACTCACCCGCCTCGACACGCTGGCGGTTGATGCGCTCGAAGGCGGCCCGGGGCAGGTAGACCTCTCCGCGGACCTCCATCACGCACTCGCGGGCACCCGGCACCACAAGGGGGAGCGCGCGGATGGTCCGCACATTGGCCGTGACGTCCTCGCCCGTGTCTCCGTCTCCACGGGTCGCCGCACGCACCAGGGAACCCCGCTCGTACCGGAGGGCAATGCTCAGGCCGTCCACCTTCAGTTCCGCGACATACCGGACAGGAGGGTCGCCTTCACCAAGGCCGAGTCCCTTTCGTACGCGCTCGTCGAAGGCGCGCAGGTCGGTCTCTGAGTACGCGTTGTCGAGGCTCAGCATGGGCTCGGCATGCTGCACGGATGGAAAGCCGTCAGCCAGCCGCCCCCCCACGCGCTGGGTGGGCGAATCGGCCGTCACCAGGCCAGGCGAGGCCGCCTCCAGCGCGCGCAGTTCCGCCATCAGCGCATCGAACTCACCGTCGCTGATCTCGGGATCCGCCTGCTGGTAGTAGCGGTCCTCGTGCCGGCGGATTTCCTGCCGGAGGAACTGGATGCGGTCGGCCGGCTGCATGGGTATCGTGCGCCGAAGGACGAGAGTCCGCGCTAGTGGTCGCGGCCGAGGACGAAGTCCGGCAGCGTCAGAAGCGCGTCGCGTTCGGGCCCGGCCGGGAACGCCTCAAGCGCGGCCTTGGCATCGTCCGCGAAGCCCCGCGCCCGGCCCCGGGCATAGTCCACCGAGCCATGCTCGGCCATCAGTGCCAGCAAGCGATCCCACTGATCCGGCGTCGCGTCGCGCCCGGCGATCACGGCCGCGATGAGCGTCCGCGCCTCGGCACTGTGCGCCTGCAGGTGAATGAGCGGCAGCGTCACCTTCCCCTCGCGGAGGTCGCCTGCGACGGGTTTGCCAACCACATCCTTGGCACCGGTGTAGTCGAGCAGGTCATCCACGACCTGAAAGGCCATGCCGATGTTGAGGCCGTAGTTCCACAGCGCCTGCTGCTGCGCTTCCGTAATCGGGCCCAGCATCCCGCCAATCTGCGCCGACCCGGCAAACAGATAGGCCGTCTTGCGCCGCACGATGTCGAAGTGCTCGTCCTCGCTGATATTCGCCACGCCGTTGCGCGTGAGTTGGTACAGCTCGCCTTCGATCATGCGCAGCGTCACCTCGCACAGCAGACGCACCAGATCCAGACGATCCGGCGTCAGCGCCATCGACATGGACTTGATGTACAGGAAATCGCCCAGGAGCACGGTGACGTCATTCCCCCACCTGGCATGCACGGCAGGACGCCCGCGGCGGGTGTCCGCCTCGTCGATCATGTCGTCATGCACCAGGGTCGCCGTGTGAATGAACTCCACGACGCTCGCGTAGAGCACCGCGGTCGGACCCTGATAGCCGGCCATCCGGGCTGCCATCAGCAGCACCGCCGGCCGGACGCGCTTGCCGCCGCCCTCCTGGATGTAGGTGCCAATCGTGGGAATGAGCGCCACGTGCGACTGGACCTGCTTCACGAATTCGGTTTCGACGGCGGCCAGATCCTCGCTGATCGGCTCGAACAGCAAGGCCAGGGTCGCGGCAGTTGGGCTGGGTATCGGCAGTGACACGTCTGTGGATCTGACCACAGTTTCCAACGGGGCGTCCATCACTGCCCGCTCCCGAACAGGCGGCGGAAGTTCGCCGTCGTCCCATCCGCCAGTTCCCCGACGCTGACGCCACGCTCGCGGGCCACGACTTCAGCCACGTGCACGACCCGCGCAGGTTCATTCCGCGATCCGCGGTGAGGCACGGGCGAGAGGAAGGGACTATCTGTCTCGATGAGGAGTCTGTCAGCGGGCACGTGCTTGGCCACCTCGCGCAGTTCCGGTGCCTTCGGAAAGGTCGCGATGCCCGAGAGCGAGATATAGAACCCTGCGTCGATCGCCCGCTGGGCCATCGCCCTGTCTCCGGTAAAACAGTGAAAGACCCCGGGCACCTCCCCACCAGCCTCCTCGGCCAGGATCGCGAAGGTGTCCTCCTCGGCATCACGCGTGTGGATGATGATCGGCAGCCGGCGGCTCCTGGCCAGACGCACCTGCGCACGGAACACCGCCTGCTGCACGTCCCGAGGCGCATGGTCGTAGTGGTAGTCCAGACCAATCTCGCCCACGGCCACGCACCGGGGTTCCGCATCGAGCACCGCGGACACCGCCAGCGCCGCCCCATCGGCGTTGCCCGCGAAGAGCCCGGCGGACTGAGGATGGACGCCCGTGGCGCACACCACCGACGGCCACGCCGCAGACACGGACGCCATGCGGGCCACCTCCGCCGCATCCTCGGCTGCCAGGATCACGAGGGCGCCTGAGAGCCCGGCGGCCTGCGCCCGCGACGCGACGTCAGCGAGGTCGGCGGTGTATTCCTCTCCCGCCAGATGGCAGTGCGAATCGATCACGACAGCCAGCCCGGCCCTAACGGACGCGTGCGCCGGGTACGTTGTCGACGCTCACCAGCGTCGGCAGACCACCCTCGACACTGGCCGCGAGCACCATGCCGTTGGACTCAATCCCCATCAGCTTGCGGGGTTCGAGATTCGCCACAAACACAATCGTGCGCCCCACCATCTGCTCCGGGGTATAGGCTTCGGCGATACCTGCGAGGATCGTGCGCTGCTCCGTGCCCGCATCCACGGTCAGCTTCAGCAGCTTCTTCGACTTGGGGACGGCCTCCGCCTCGAGCACCTTCCCCACCCGCAGTTCCACTTTCATGAAGTCGTCGATGCTGATCCGGGGCTCCCCAACCGCCGGCGCGGCCGCCACCGGCGCAGGTGCGGCTGCGGTGGCCGGTGTTCCCACGGGGTGAGCCGGTTCCGCGGCGGGCGCCTGGGCGGGTGGGTTCTCTGATTGCGACATTGCTCGAAGGTCCTCCACGGTCAGTTCGATTCTTGGAAAGAGTGCCTCGGTCTTACCGAGACGGGTGCCCGGCGCAAGCGTGCCTGGCGCGAGACCGGTCCACGGCTCGGGTGCGATGCCCAGCATTGTCCTGATCCGAGCCACGGCCGCGGGCATCACGGGTTCGGTCAGCGCCGCAATGATGCGCAGCATATCGGCGGCGTGATAGAGCGTCGTGTCCAGCAGAGCTCGCTGTGTCGGATTCTTCGCCAGCGCCCACGGCTCGCGCTTCACGATGTACTGGTTCACCGAACGGACCAATTCCCACGTGCGCTGCAGGGCTGCGCTGGTCTGGCAGCGCTCAAACTCGCCGAGCACGTCCTGGATGACCGAGGCCGCCTCGACGGCGAGCGCCGCATCCAGCGCGTCGCCTGCATCTGCGGCCGGCAAGACGCCGTCGCAATAGCGATGCACCATCGTCGTCGCCCGGCTGATCAGATTCCCGAGGTCGTTGGCGAGGTCCGCGTTGAAGCGGTTCAACAGGCCTTCGTCCGAGAAATTGGCATCAAGGCCGAGCGGCATCTCCCGCATGACGAAGTACCGCAGGCCGTCCACGCCGAAGACGCGCGTGTAGTCCTGATAGCGGGCCACGTTGCCGACCGACTTCGACATCTTGGCGCCACCCATCAGCCACCAGCCGTGGGCAATGATGCGCGAGGGTGGCAGCAGGCCCGCCGACATCAGGAAGGCCGGCCAGTAGAGCGCGTGCTGCCTGATGATCTCCTTTCCGACCAGATGCGTGACGCCCGGCCAGAAGCGCGCCACGCGGTCGTCCCCATCGCCCCCAAAGCCCAGCGCGGTCAGATAGTTTGTCAGCGCGTCGAACCACACGTACATGACGTGGCGCGGGTCTCCCGGCACGGGGATGCCCCACTGGAACGACGTCCGGCTGATGCTCAGGTCCTGCAGGCCACCTTCCACGAACGTCCGGATCTCGTTGAGGCGGAAGTGCGGCTGGAGGCAGTCTGGATTGGCTGCATAGAAATCCAGGAGCGGCTGCTGATACTTCGAGAGCCGGAAGTAATAGCTCTCCTCCTTCAGACGCTCAACCTTGCCGCCGCAGGTCGGACACGTCCCGTTCACCAACTGCGTCTCAGGGACGAAGATCTCGTCGACCGTGCAGTACCAGCCCTCGTAGTCACCCTTGTAGATATCGCCGGCGTCCACCACGCGCTGCCACAGCGCCTGCGCCGCCTTCCGGTGACGGGCCTCGGTCGTCCGGACGAAGTCATCGTTCGAGATGTTCAGGTCCGTGCACATCTGGCGGAACGCGCCGGCCACCTCGTCGGCAAAGGCGGGCGTCGCCATACCGGCCTTCTGCGCCGCGCGCTCGACCTTCTGGCCATGCTCGTCAGTGCCAGTCAGGAAGAAGACGTCGTCCCCGAGGAGACGCCGCGACCGTGCGATCGCATCGGCCACCATCGTGGTGTAGGCGTGGCCGATATGAGGCCGCGCGTTGATGTAGTAAATCGGCGTCGTAACGTAGAACGGCTTCATGATTCGAGGAACGCTTTCATCGCCAGGGCCTGCACATCCTTGAGGGGGCGGCCGTGCGCCGTGGCCAGAGCCAGCACGTCGTCAAATTCCGGCGCGGCATTGACGATCGTGCCCGCTCTGGACGCAATCTTGAACCGGACCGCTCCCAGCGGCGTCTGCACGGTCCGGTATTCGCGTGCGAGACACTCGCGCGCCATGTCCCGGTGCCGGACGCCAATCGTGGTCGTCTCCCTGAAGAGCAGCGCCGTCAGCGTCTCGCGCCGGTCAGGCGGGGCCACGATCGTCACAAGCGTCCCGGGCCGATTCTTCTTCATCTGCACGGCGGTGTAGAACACGTCGAGCGCGCCGGCCGCGAGCACCTGGTCCATCACCGCGCCGAGGATCTGCGGATTGAGATCGTCGATCTCGCACTCGATCACCGACACCGCGTGCGCATGCGCACCAGCCCCTCGTGTGCCGATGACGGCGCGCAGCACGTTCGGTGTCTCCGGGAATTCGCGACCGCCTGCGCCGTACCCCGTCGCGCGGACGGTCATCGCCGGCATCGGGCCGTAGCTCTGGGCGTAACTGGAGACCAGCAGCGCCCCTGTCGGTGTGACCATCTCGGCCACCTGCGTGCCTGCGTAGATCGGTACCCCGGCGAGCAGCCTCATCGTGGCCGGCGCCGGAACCGGATAGAGACCGTGGGCGGTCCGTACGGTGCCGCTTCCCACATTGAGCGGCGACGCCACGATCTCGTCCGCCCCGATGGCCTCAAAGGCAAAGACCGCGCCCACGATGTCGATGATCGAATCCAGCGCGCCGACCTCGTGCAGATGGACGGACTCCATCGGTATGCCATGCACCTCGGACTCGGCGGCCGCCAGCCTGGCAAAGAGCGCCTTGGCGCGGTCGCGGCTCTCGGGCCTCAAGGCGGACCCGTCAATCAGCGCGTCGATCTCCGGCAGCGTCCGATGCCCATGCTCGGCCTGCGGGCCGCGTGGGCTGACGTCCAACGGTGTGCCGACCTCCGCACCCACCGTATGCGCGTGTCCCTGGGCGTCTGAGTGAGGATGGGGATGCGCATGGGAGAGTCCAGTTGCGGGCCCAGACTGCGGTACGCGTTCGCCCACGACCTGCAGCTTTGTCGCACGGATTCCGGTCCGCACGACGCGCTCAGTCCAGACGGCCGCGGGGTCCACCGCCAGGCGGCCCAGCGCGTGCCGGACGTCCTCCAGCGGGACTCCGGCATCGATGAGCGCTCCGAGCACCATGTCGCCCGAGGCGCCCGAGAAGCAGTCCAGATAGAGCGTGGTCACGTCCCGTAGATCTTAGGGCGAAATGCCTCTCAACGCGGAAGGCGGCCGGCCTCCAGCAGGCTGTAATACTGCTGCGGGGCGAGGACGAGATGGTCCACCACTCGGATCCCCATCACGTCACCGGCACGCACGAGCCGCTGGGTCAACGCGAGGTCGTCCGGGCTCGGCGTGGGATCGCCGGATGGGTGGTTGTGGAACAGCACGATGGCCGAGGCGGACTCCCCCGCCGCCTCCCGGAACACTTCCCGCGGATGCACGACCGTCGCGTCGAGCGAACCGACCGAGAGAATCGTGGCCCGAATCAACCGGTGCCGGGTGTCCAGCATCACAATCCCGAACTGCTCCACGCGGGCCGCGCCGTACTGCGGAATCAGCCACGAGGCCAACTGCTGCGGAGTGGCGAGCCGGACCCGCTCCGCGCCCAGAGTGGTCAGGGTCCGCCGGCCGAGTTCCAGCGCCGCGAGCACCTGCGCGGCACGCGCCCGCCCGATGCCCGGATGCCGCGTCAGGTCCCGCAGCGAGAGTGCGGCCATGCCCTGGATACCCCTTCCCGCCAGCAGGTCGGCCGCCAGGGCCAATACATTCCGACCTCTGGCACCGCTGGCCAGTACCAGGGCGAGTAGTTCGTTATCTCCAAGGGCGCGGACGCCGTGCCGTTCCAGCTTCTCTCGCGGGCGATCGTGCGGAGCGAGTTCCTTCACCGCGCCTCCAGAAGAATTCGCCAGCGCGACGGGTCGATGTCTATACTCAGAGTTATGCACTGTCGCCTCGGCCGAGCTCTCATCGCACTGGCGGGATGCCTGGTGCTGGCCGCGTGCGGCGAGCCTCCAACGAAGGAGATGGACCTCGCCCGCACTGCCATCGCGGCAGCCGAGCGCGTCCATGCGGATCGGTATGCTGCAGCCGATCTGAAGGCGGCACAGGACGCCTTTGAGAAGAGTACGGCCGCGGTCGCGGCGCATGACTTCAAGCTCGCACTGAACCACGCACTGGCCAGCCACGACCGTGCCCAGACGGCGGCCCAGGCAGCGACGGTCGGCGAGCAGGCGCTGCGCGCCCAGCTCCAGCAGCGGATCGAGGACGCCACGGCTCGGAACCGCGCGGCGCGTGCCGACGTTGCGGCCGCAGCCCGCACGCGGGGGCTGCGCCGGGCCGCCTCGGCGGCCAGTGTGGCTCTGGACACGATTGCCCATGACCTGCAAGAAGCACGCGCACAGGTCGAGGGTGGAGATTTGGAGACGGCGGATCGGCTCTCGCACGGCGCGGCCGAACGAGTGGCGGCGGCCATTGCGACGCTGCAACCCGGCAAGCGCCCGGCCACGGCCAACCGCCAGCCCGCCCATCGGGCCCGTTAGGTTTCGGAAACCGCGCCCGCGCACCCGGTCGGGTACGCAGCAACTCACGCCTCAGTTCGGCAGCCAGACCCCGGTCACGAGCATCTCGGCATCACCGGTCAGGTAGATGCCGTCATCGCGCCACTCGACCCGCTGGGTGCCACCAGGGGCGACGACGTCCACGGACCGCTCTGCTCCACCAAACGCCGCGGCTGCCACGGCTGAGGCCGAGGAGCCGGTGCCGGACGAGGTCGTCGGCCCCACTCCGCGCTCCCAGATCAGGATGCGAATGCGGTCCGGCGCTTCGACCGCCACAAACTCCACATTGGTGCCGTCCGGAAACGCGGGATGCACCGCCAGCGCGCCACCGATGGCCCGAAAGCGGGTCTCGTCCGGCAGTGGCCCAAGCACGATGCACTGGGGATTCCCCACCCCCAGCCGCACCACCGGCACCGCCTCCCCAGCCACGGTGATCACGGCCTGCCGCAGATCCGTGGGCGCTCCCATCGCGGCGCGGAAGGTGTAGCGCGCGCCCTCGACGGCCAGCAGGTCCAGTGTCTTCAGGCCAGCGGTGGTGCCGATGGCCACCGTGGCACGCGCGGGAACCATCGGATCCAGCCGTTGCTCGCGAGCCACGAGTGCCGCGAGACACCGCAGACCGTTCCCGGACAGTTCCGACGGGCTCCCGTCGGCATTCCACAGCCGCATGGTGGCACCGGCCTGGCGCACCGTGTAGAGGATCAGGCCATCAGCCCCGACGCCCGTATGCCGGGCACACAACGCGCGGGCAAGCGCCACCGGATCGGACTGGACCTCCGCCTCTGGCACGAACAGAAAATCATTGCCGTAGGCATGCGCCTTGGTGATCGTCAGTCCCATCAGGGCACCTTGAACGCATTGAACACATAGGTGACCCCGGCCGCTACGCCGACGCCGGGGTCCGAGGGCGTGAGACCGGCAATGACGGCAGCATCCCAGCGTAAGAGACCGTGGGTGTACCGCGCACCGAACCTGGCCTGGCCTCTGGTCTCGGTACCCGCAGGAGCCACGCCGGACGCGGTACTCCAACGCCCGTTGACTTCCCCGACAACCTCAACGGCGGTCGTAATGGCGCGAGCAAACGAGAGTCCGTACACCACCACATCGTTCTGACTCTCTCCGTGCACCGGGTCGCTCAGGAATGCCGCGCCGATATTGCCGACGATGCGCACCGACTGCACGGTCTTTCCGAGCAGGATGGTGCCCTGAAAGTCGGTGGTGTCACTGCCCAGCCCGCTCTCGTTGGAGGCATTCGGCAGGCGTGTCGCGAAGCGGATGCCCAGCGACGGACGGTGTGCACCCTCGGGCATCATGCGAATCTTGGTCGCGACGACGATATCCTCGACGTCCGAGGTGTGATCACCCATGTCGCGCAGCATCCGGGAGAACGGAGCATTGGTTCGCGACGTAATCGAGAGGCGGTTGTGCACGCCCCCATCGATCTGCAGTTCCGCGATGGAACTCAGGCCCACGCTGACGCCGATCAGCGGCACGCGCAGGAGATTGCCCGCAAGACCGGACAGCGGAAAGTCCACGCCGCGCCCGTAGTCGACGCCGCCTTCAATCAGCAGACGCCCGGCGCCAACGGTTTCGGGGTCCTCGGTCGTCAAGGGCCGCTGCTGCGCGAAGGCCGGCACGGCCCCACTGGGCAGCAGCAGACCGCACAGGAGCAGCCAGCGGAGCGGATTCACCATCAGGACGTCTCTCAGAAAAGGCGACGGCTATCGAGCAGGATCGTCACGGGGCCGTCGTTCGTCAACTGCAACTGCATGTCGGCCTGAAACTCGCCGGTGTCCACCGGCACACCCGACAGGCGCAATTGTCGCACGAGGTCTTCGTAGAGCAGGCGCGCGCGATCGGGCGGCGCGGCCGCGATGAAGGACGGCCGGCGCTGTCCGCGGGTGTCGCCATAGAGCGTGAACTGCGAGACCACCAGCAGTGCGCCCGCCACATCCGTCACGGACCGGTCCATCTCCTTTCCTTTCTCTCCGGGAAAGATGCGCAGGACAGGCAGCTTGGCGGCCAGGTAGGCTACGTCATCGGGCCCGTCATCCGCGGCCACGCCGACCAGGACGACCAGACCTCGATCGATGGCTCCGACGGTGCGCCCCTCCACCTCGACACGAGCCGCGGTCACCCGCTGCACCACGGCGCGCACGCGGTGTCAGTGCCGGGATGTGATGAGCGGAATCAGCGTCGGCAAGGGCGCCTGCTCATCGTCGGGGATCGCCGCAACCAGATCGGCCACGGGATTCAGCCGCCGGTCCAGCAAATGCCTCGGCATCACGTTCCCAAGCGCCGTGATCATCGAGTGCCGGACGCCCGGGTGCTCCTGCTCGAGATCGAAGATGAGCTTCTTGATCCGCTGCCGCTGCAGGCTCAGGTCCCCGCAGGCCGGACAACAGCAGCCAATGATCGGCAGCTCCCGCTCACGCGCATAGGCCCGCGTCTCATCCTCCGTCACATGCACGAACGGCCGGATGACCACGTGCGCCCCGTTGTCCGAGAGGAGCCTGGCCGGCATCGCCTTGAGGGCGCCGGCAAAGAACACATTCAGCAGGAGCGTCTCGACGAAGTCGTCCAGGTGATGCCCGAGCGCGATCTTGGTCGCGCCCACCTCGCCGGCCAGACGGTACAGCACGCCGCGCCGCAGGCGGGCACAGAGCGAACAGGGCGTGGCGTTGGCCTCGAGGATGTCGTCCATCACCTCGCCGATCTCGGTGTGCTCGATCCGGTACTCCCATCCACGGGCCCGGCACGTCTCGGCAATCACGCCGTGCTTGTAGTCCTTGTAGCCGGAGTCGACGTTGACGGCGATGAGCGAGAAGCGGATCGGTGCGCGCTGCCGGAGCTCGTCGAGCATCTGCAGGAGCGCCCAACTGTCCTTGCCGCCGGACAGGCCGACCATCACCCGGTCGCCGTCCTCGATCATCGCGTAGTCGGTGATGGCCTTGGTCGTCTTGCGGGCGATCCGGGCCTCAAGCTGGCTGCGATACCCCATCGTGTCCTCAGTTTACCGGCTTGCGCCGCTTCACCCACCAGTACACGAGCGTGATCACCACAATCACGCCCACGACCGCCAGCGCCACCTCGGGGCCGCGCGTACGCATCAGCACCAGCGCCGTATCGCCGTACCGGATCGCCAGCCAGCCGAGGGCCAGATAGCGGACAGCGCGGGCGACGGCAATGCCGGTCACAAACTTCACCGGGCTCACGCCCGCAACGCCCGCCAGCAACACAAAGACCTTGAATGGGGCCGGCGGCGGCAACAGCGCCGGGATCATCAGCGTCAGCAGGCCATAGCGCCGATAGAGCGCGAGCACCTGATCACCCCGCCGTGCGCTCAGGCGCCGCTGCAGGAACGCCGACCCGCCCCTGCGCGCCAGCGCGTAGAGCACGTAACACCCTGCCACCGAACCGGCGGCAGCCATCAGCGCGTAGTACGGCAACCCGAGCGGATGGCGCATCACCATCAGCACGACCAGCAGGTCGTTGATCTCGGGCAGCGGCACGAATGAAGAATCCAGAAACGCCACACCGAACAGCCCTGGGCCGCCGGCGGCGAGCGCCAGTTCGTGAAGATGTGTCAGGAATTCGTGCACGGTGAAGGGGGGTCTGGAGGATAGAGCCGCTGCGATATGCTGCCGCCGTGCCGCCGATTATAGACGACCGCCGCCGAGCGCTCCCCGCCCTGCTGGCCGGTTGCAGCGCGGTGGCGGGCGGCGCGGCCTGGTGGTGGTACCACCGCCTGGGGATCGTCCTGAGCCACTACGACACCAAGGGACACCTCGTCGTGGCCCGGCGCGTCTTCGATTCCCTCACGCCGGGCTGGAAGCAAATCGGGGCCGTGTGGCTGCCACTGCCCCACCTGCTCAACATGCTTCCGGTGCAGTTGGACCCGCTGTACCGCACGGGCCTGTCCGCCTCGGCGCTCTCGATGGCCTCACTGGCTCTGGCGGTCTGGGCGGCGGCTCGGCTCGTGTTGCGCCTCACGGGCTCGGCAGCCGGCGCCACGGTCGCGGCGCTGGCCCTCGCCCTCAATCCGAACCTGCTCTACCTCGGCACGACCCCGATGACGGAGCCGCTCCTGATTGGGCTCCTCTGGCTCGCGGTCGCCGAGACCTATGACTGGGTGCAGAGCGGCGCGGATCGGGTGCCCTCGCGTCTTGGATGGGTCCTCGCCGCCGCGGCGTGGACACGCTACGAAGCCTGGCCCGTCATCGCGGCGCTGACCGTCCTGGCTGGCCTGGCCGCCTGGCGGCAAGGACACGCGCTCCCGGGAATCGGCCGGCGGGTCTGGGCGATCGCGCGATGGCCGGCCGTGGCGGCGGTCATCTTCCTGCTCAACAGCTGGATCACCGTCGGGGCGTGGTTTGTCAGCTCGGGCTTCTTCGTCCCCGAGCCGTCCCTGCTCCATCAGCCGGTGCACGATGTGGGCCTCGTCCTCTGGGGCGCACGCGCGCTGGGGGGTGTGACGCTCACGGTATTGGGCCTGGGTGGCGCGGCGCTTCTCATCCTTGGCGGACTCCGGGCGCGCGCAGAGGCGGCCGCCTGGGTCGCGCTCGCCCCGCTCGCTGCCGCGGCGCTCCCCGCGCTCGCGTTCTTCCAGGGCCACCCGTTCCGCATCCGCTACGCGGTGCCGCTGGTGGCAGCGCTGACCTTGACCGCAGGTTTCGGCCTGGGCCGGATCCGACGTTGGCCGTGGGCTGCTGCGGCCATCGCGCTGGGACTCATCCTTGTCGAGGCACCGCCGCTCTCGCCCCGTGCGCCGATGGTGCTCGAGGCCCAGTGGGACCGGCCGGCCGCAGCCGCCCGCCAGGCGGTGTCCGCCTGCCTGGGCCCGGCCTATCGAGGCGAACTCGTGGTGGCGAGCATGGGGTCGCTCGCGCACTACATGCAGGAGCTATCAGGCGAGGGACTGCGCCTGTCGGACTTCATCAGCGAGGGCACCGGCGTGATCTGGGAGCTGGCCATGGAGCGCGGGCCCGCGACGGTCGCCGGGTGGATGCTCGTGGACGAACAGGGCGAGGGTGGTGACGTGCTCGCACAGAGACTTCGCAGAGAACCGGGCTTCGCCGCCGGCATGACGCCCATCTGCGAGGGCGGCGGAGTCACGCTCTACCGCCGCGCGGCTCGGCCCGCGCTCGCGCGCGCGTTCTGACTCAGGCCCGGCCGGCTCGGCCCCGTGAGGCGTGGAACTCGGCCACCACCCGCACCATCTCGTCATGCAGGATGCCGTTCGATGCCAGAAGACTCCCGGCGGCGACGTCAAACCGCGAACCGTCCATCCGGCTCATGCGGCCTCCGGCTTCCGTCACGATGAGCGCACCGGCGGCCACATCCCACGGCTTCAGGTGCTGCTCCCAGAAACCGTCGAACCGGCCGGCCGCGACATAGCAGAGGTCCACGGCGGCCGACCCGAGGCGCCGCACCGCCCGCGTGGAGGTCAGGAACGCCGTGAAGACTCCGATCAGCTCCTCCTGCTGGGACCGCACGTCGTAGGGAAACCCAGTCACGAGCAACGCGTCGATGAGGCTGGAGGTCGAGGACGTCCGCAGCCGCTCGCCGTTCAGCCACGCTCCCCCACCGCGTTCCGCCGTGAACAGTTCCTTGCGGCTCGGGTCGTAAATGGCCGCCACGGCGAGCTCGCCATCCACCTCGAGACCGAGAGACGAGCAGTAGATCGGCAGGCCATGGGCGTAGTTCGTGGTCCCATCCAGCGGGTCAAAAATCCAGCGATAGCGCGACGGCGCGCTCCCGGCGGCGGGCCCACCCAGTTCCTCAGCAAGGATGTCGTGATCCGGAAAGCGCTCGGCAAGGGCGGCGCGGCACATCCGCTCGCACTCAAGGTCCACTTCCGTCACCAGGTCGGTGACACCCTTCTTGTCGACGCGAAACCCGGAGACCTGGCGGGCAGCCTGAATCTCGCCGGCCCTGAGGACAATCTCGCGGGCCGTGTCGATGAAGCGGGAGTCGGGCACTAGGACTGAACCGGCTGAGGACGCTTGACCATCACCAGCTCCATTCCACCTTCCGGAGCCCGGCGCACGTCCAGCTCGTCCATGAAGCTGCGGATCAGGAAGATGCCGCGCCCGCTCGGCTTCAGGAGATTCTCCGGCGCCAGCGGATCCGGCAGGTGGTCCGGATCGAAGCCCTGCCCCTCGTCGCGCACGCGAATCGCGAGCCCTTCCTCCGCGCCGAGATACGTGAACTCGACGTGGACACGCTTGCCCGCATCGGACCCATTGCCATGACGGATGGCATTGGTCACCGATTCGCGAACGGCCACGCTGACCCAGTGCAGGGCCTCGTCATCGAGACCTGCCTGGCGCCCAAGGTGATCGCTCACGCTCTGGACGAGATCGAGCATGTCGATATCGCTCCAGAAGTCGAGCCGGACGGAGTTCCCGTTATGCATCGAGCCGGTCTTTGATTATAGTCGCTGACATGTCCTCGCGCGCCGTTACGGTCGAGCCGGCCGCACGGGTGCGTGGGCGCGTCCAGCTTCCCGGCGATAAGTCCATATCCCATCGCTACGCACTGCTCGGCGCCCTCGCCACCGGCACGACCACCATCGACGGATACTCCACGGGTGGCGATTGCGCCTCCACGCTCAGGTGCCTCTCGGGCCTGGGCGCCGTCATTGATCGCCAGCCCTCGCCTGCCGGCACGGGCCTCTACGTCACGATTACGGGCTGCGGCCTCGGCGGACTCCTGGCTCCGGCCGGTCCACTCGACGCCGGCAATTCCGGCTCCACCATGCGGATGCTCTCCGGCCTGCTGGCGGCTCACCCCTTCACTACGGTGATCGGCGGAGACGAATCACTGAGCCGCCGACCCATGCGGCGCGTGATCGTGCCCCTGGAACAGATGGGCGCGCGCATCGCATCCGTCGACGGCCGTCCGCCGCTGCAGATCACCGGCACACGTGACCTCCGGCCCATCGCCTACACCACCGAAGTGCCGAGCGCACAGGTGAAGAGCGCGATTCTCCTGGCCGGTCTGCACGCGCAGGGCACGACGAGTGTGACGGAAGCCATCGCGACGCGCGACCACACGGAACGCGCGCTGGAAACCTTCGGCGTCGCCGTCCACCGGTCCGGCACGACGGTCTCCGTCTCCGGCGGGCACCACCTCACGGCTCGTCAGCTCACCGTCCCTGGCGACATCTCCTCTGCGGCCTTCTGGATGGTCGCGGCAGCTGCGTTGCCGGGTTCCGAGGTCACCATCGAGGGCGTCGGGCTGAATCCGTCGCGCACGGGCATCATCGACGTCCTGCGCCGCATGGGCGCCGACATCGAGGTCACCCCCACTGTCTTCACCTCCGCCGAGCCCATCGGCACGATCCGGGTGCGGCATGGCGGCTTTGCCGTCACCGAGATCACGCCCGAGGAAGTGCCGGGCGTCATCGACGAGCTGCCGGTGCTGGCTGCCCTCGCCTCACTGGGCGGCGAACTCATCGTCAGCGGCGCGGCGGAGCTCCGGGTGAAGGAGAGCGACCGCATCACCTCCCTCGCGGATGGCCTGCGCCGGCTCGGCGCCTCGATTGACGAGCGTCCGGACGGCTTCCATGTCCGCGGCGGGCGTCTGACCGGCGGCACAGCCGACGCGCTCGGCGACCATCGGCTGGCCATGGCCTTCTCTATCGCGGCGCTGGGCGCCAGCGGACCCTCGACCATCGAGGACGCTGGTGCCGCCGCCGTGTCCTACCCCGAGTTCTTCACGATCCTCGATTCCCTGCGGGCGTGAGAGCCGAGTCGTTGTATCTGGTGGGCTTCATGGGCGCCGGCAAGTCCAGCGTCTCGCGGACCCTTGCCCGGCGTCTCGGCTGGCGCGCCGAGGATGTCGACGATCTGATCGAGGCGCGCGAACGGAAGACCGTCGCGGCCATCTTCGCGCAGAGCGGCGAGGCCTATTTCCGCCAGGTGGAACGCGACGTGGTCTCGAGCCTGGCTGGGGCGCGTGAGGTGGTGGTCGCCACCGGCGGCGGCACCTTTATCGATCCGGACAATCGGGCCACGATGCTGGCCGCAGGCGCCGTCGCCTGGCTGGATATTCCCCTCGCCAAAGTCATCGAACGAATTCCCCAGGACGGCCGCCGGCCGCTGGCCGCGGACCGCGCGCAACTCGAGCAGCTCTACGCACGACGCCAGGCCGCCTACCAATTGGCCCATGTCCGTATCGACGCCTCCCGCCCGCTCCACGAAGTCGTCGAGCGCCTGCTGGAGTGGATCGGGTTCTAGGCCGGACAATCCCGTGCGCTATCTCGTCCTGAGCGATCTCCACGCCAACCTGGAAGCCACCGAGGCCGTGCTGGCCGCGGCCGCCGACCTGCGCGCCGACCGCACGCTCGTGCTCGGCGATCTGGTCGGCTATGGCCCCGACCCTGTCGCAGTGCTCGTTCGCGTACTGAGCCTGCCCAGGGCCACGGTCATCCGCGGCAACCACGACCGTGTCGCTGCCGGGCTCACCTCGGACGACGAGTTCAATCCTCATGCGCAGACCGCCATCCGGTGGACGGCGCGACAGTTGACGCCCGATACCCTTCGCGTGCTCTCGGCCCTGCCTATGGGACCGATGATCATCGACGCCGACGTCCAGATCTGTCACGGTTCTCCGCGCAACGAGGATACCTACGTGTTCACGGCCAAGGATGCGGAGTTCGCCGGTCAGGCTGCCACCAGGCGTGTGTGCCTCTTTGGGCACACCCACGTCGCCGGGGCCTTCGGACGCAGCGCGGACGCGGCACAGCTGGTTGCGCCACGCGGCACGGCCCCGCTTACAGTCACGCTGGCGGGCACTGCGGCGTGGATGATCAATCCAGGGTCAGTGGGACAGCCACGCGACGGCGACTGGCGCGCCGCATTTGCGCTGCTCGACACCACCGCAAACACCTGTGACTTGCACCGGGTGGAGTACGACGCCGCGGAAACACGTCGGAAGATGCGGGCGGCTGAACTGCCGCCCATCCTGATTTCGAGAATCGGACCCGATTCCCGTTAACCCGGACGGCCTCTAGGGCTGGCGCTCTCGTGCGGCGCGCTCCTGCCGACGCTTCGCGTCAACCGCCTGCGCGTCCGCCGCCGCACGGGACCCGAGAATGAAGCCCAGCACGATGCCGAGCAGCAGTACACCCGGGATGTAGATGAAATGCGCGGCGGTGGGCATGGGGCGCTTACTTCCGCGCCTTCAGGTCGGCTTCCAGGCGCTCCACGTCCCGCTGCACGCCACCGAGCCGGCGCGCAATCGATCCGACGTACACCAAGACCGCGATCCACACGAAAGCGTAGGCAGGAATCAGCAGGTTGGCCGCCGGAATCTGCTCCTGCTGCGGCAGCTTGTCGATCGGCACGAACTCGTCCATCTGCTGCGGGGCCTGCTGGGCCGAGACAGCCGGCGCATGGCTCAGCAGCGCGGCGAGGGCGAGAACGGGGGCAAGGCGGCGGAGACGGGTCATCATCGGATCAGTCCAGGGCCAGATAGAGTTCGTCAACGCGGGCACGCTGCTCCTCGAGACGCACGCGCAACCGCAAGAGCAGCGTGAACAGCAGCACGAACGCCACCACGCAGAACCAGAACGGAATCCCCATCTGCAGTGGCAGCTTCGGCACCACCGACGTCTTCGGATGAATCGTGCGCCAGTAGTTCACCGAGATATAGATGAAGGGAACGTTGGCCATCCCGAAGAGGGCCAGGCCCGCGGCGAGCTTGTCGGACCCTGGGCCGCCGTACTTTCGCACCAGCACGTAGGCGACGGAGACCATCCACCCCATCAGGCTTGAGGTCAACCTGACGTCCCACTGCCACCAGACCCCCCAGGCCTTTCGTGCCCAGAGCGGCCCGGTCACAATCGCCAGCGCGCCGAAGAGCACCACCAGCTCAGCCGCGGCCTGCGCCAGCCGATCCTGCGAGAGATTCCCCTGGAAGAGATACCGGATGCTCGCCACGCCACAGACAATGCCCGCGATCAGGAAGATCCACGCCGAGGGCATGTGGTAGTAGGAAATCTTCTGCACGAGCCCCATCGTCGACTCGAACGGGGCGTTGGCGATGAGCAGCGGCGAGACCGCAAACATCAACGCGCAGATCACCGAGGCAGGCGTGAACCACTTGGGCATGAGCGTCAGTCCGTCATCAGAGGTTCAAACGACCACAGGGCGAGGGTGACAAACACCACGTCGTAGGCCGCCATCAACGAGAGCCAGAAGCGCGCGAGCGCCACATCGAACTCAGGCGCCACCAGCGTGGCCGTGGCCCGAACGCCGGCAATGATGACCGGAATCGCGATGGGATACAACAGGATCGGCAGCAGCACGTCGCGGCTGCGCGCGCGCACCAGCATGGCGGCGAAGAGCGTGCCGACGGCGCAGTAGCCCACGGTGCCCGCCAGCAGGATCGCGGCCAGCCAGAGGAGATGAGAGAAGAAGCCGGCCTGAAACAGGTACGCGATGAGCGGCAGCAGGACGACCTCGGTCACCAGCAACAGGGCGATGATGCCGAGCAGCTTCCCCACATAGATCGCGGGCCGGTCCGCCGGCGCCAGCAGCAACGCCCGCAGCGTCTCGGCCTGGCGCTCGCGCTCAAAGGTCCGGCCGAGCGCGAGCGTGCCGGCAAACGCCACCGCGATCCACAGAATCCCTGCGGCGGCGCCGTCGAGGGCGCGCCCTTCCTGCACGAAGGCCACCGCGAAGAAGAGAACGACCGACACCGCGAAGAACAGCGACGTGGAGAAGATCTCCAGGCTCCGCATTTCGACGGTGAGGTCCTTGCGGAGCACGATCCAGGCGACGCGGAAGAAGCGGCTCATGCCTGCGGCTGCCCCATCACTGACTGATACAGCGTGCGCAGGGCCTGCGGTTGCGTCGCCAGTTCCACCATCCGGCCGTCGCGAATGAATACCGCCTGGTCGAAGAGCCCCTCGGCCAGGTCCAGGTCATGGGTCGCCAGCAGGATGATCCGTCCCTCGCCACGCAGCTCCCGGAGGCGCGCCGTCAGTGCCGCAACGGACCGGTCATCGAGACCGGTGAACGGCTCATCAAGGAGCACCAGACGGGGGCCATGAATGAGCGCGCGCTCGAGCGCGACCCGCTGCCGCATGCCTCGGGAAAAGCTCCCGACCGGGTCGTGAGCCCGATCGGCGAGACGGGCGCGCTCCAGCGCGCGCAACGCGTCGGTGCGAGGATCCGCGGCGCCGTACAGCGCCGCGAAGAACGTCAGGTTCTCCGCCGCCGTGAGTTCAGGATAGAGGTACAGGTCGTGCCCCAGCATCCCGATGGCGCCCCGCAACGCAGACGCCGACGCCCCGGTCATGTCCGCGGCACCCTGAATCGTGGCGAGCGAGCCATACCGGATCGTGCCGGATGTGGGCTTGAGGAGCGTCGCCAGCATCGAGATCAGCGTCGACTTGCCCGCGCCGTTGGGGCCAAGCAGGCCGAGGATGGAGCCTGCGGTCGCCTGAAACGTGACGTTGGAAAGTGCCCGGCGGCGGCCGAAGTGCCGGGAGAGGTCACTGACGGCCAGGTGATCGAATCCAGCGACGGTCAAGCGACGGCCTCGCCGCCTCCCGACCGGCCGCCCGGGACGCCGTCCAGTTCCCCGTAGACGCGCTCCAGATCAGCGACGAGCCTGTGCCGGCGGGCGGCGTACTTCGAGCCATCCACGCGGCCAGACCGGTGCTGCTCGTCAAGCTTCACCAACTCCGCCAGCAGCGACTCCCGGCGGTCGCGCAGACGCTGCGCGTCGAGGACCGTCTCGGCAGAGCCCGACCAGGCGAACCAGGCGCCGGCCAGCAGAATGAGCACGGCCAGGGCCAGCGTCACATTCCTCGGCCAGATCGGATGCACGGGAAGACCGGTGAGCGTAATGACAGTCGCGGCACCGGCAGCAATACCGGGACCGCCACCAAGAATGTAGGGCACGCCGCTCTGGGCGCGGGCCTCATCCTTCTCGGCAATCTGGGGAGAGCTGATCTGGAGATTCGGAACCTTCTGGACCATGGCCAGCACTTGCTGCAGGCGCGCTGGCCAGGACTGCGTGATCGTCACCGTGCCATTACCGGACGGCAGACCGAAGGCAATCTGCAGCGGCGTGGAGCCCGCAGGAAACGGCCCCACGACCGTCACGCGGGTGCCCTTTGCCGTCGCCGAGGTGGTGGAGCCGTCGAGAATCGTGACGTGCTCGGCATCCTTCGGCAGGTCAAGCACGAGCGGTCCCCCGATGTCGACGCGGGTCCGCGCACTGTTGACGATATCGAGCAGATAGAACACGCGCAGTTCGTCGTCCCGAAACTCCATCATGACGCGGGAGTCGCCGCCGAAGACGACCGTGCCCTTTGTTGGTGGCGCCGCCGCTTCAGCTGCCTGCTCGCGCGCCTTCCGTTCGGCCGCTTCTTTGACCCCGGAGATCAGAATGATCCGGATACCACCCTTTGCCGGCACCTCGAACGGCTGCGAGTCCAGCGCCTCGCCGGCAACAGCGGCGTGCGCGGTGGCCTGCGCGCCAGCGGGCAGCCCGGTGAACATCGCGCGGCCCTGTTCGTCCGTGGAACCTGACTTGGTCACTGATCCGGCGGTCACGGTCACCTTCTGCCCCGTGAGGTTGTTGCCGACCGATTCCTTCACGGTCCGCACCGACACAGTGCCGTCCGGCAGTTCCGGCGCAGGCAAGGCCCGCCCGTTGATCATCGACGGATCCGGCATATTGACCTGCGCGCCTGCCGCTGTGGCCAGCAGACTCAGCACCAGCACGAATACGCCCGCACGATATCCGCGCATTACCGAACCCCCAGCGCCGCGCCGCACGACTTGCAGAACTTCGCATCGGCATCATTGCCTGTGCCGCAGGCGGCACAGGGCGCGAAGGCCACCTGGCGTCGCGCCACCTCCCGGTCAATCGCATCCCGGTAACTCACCGTGGAATCGAGTTGGCGGATCAACCCCACCGCGCGGGACCGCAGCCGCCCGGTCATCTCGGCGAAGTCAATTTCGGACACCTTCCCCATCGCGCGATCGAATTCCAGATCCTTGATCGCGCGCAGCGTCAGGAGCTTCTCCCGCTCAAGCACCGCGCGGGTCCGGCCGCCGACTGACACCGGGGTCGAGGCGCCCTCATCACCGGCCAGCGGTGCGGCCGTTCGCCACGCCGTATACCCGGCGAATGCTGCCGCCGCCACGATCAGGCTCAGCAGGATGGCCGCGGGCCGATCCACATGCCAGACAAAGACCGCGAGGAAGACGAGCGCCGTCGCGGCCGCAAGGCCGGACAACGCAAAGAATTGCCAGGGTTGGAAGGACTCAGTCGAGGTCGCGGAGTTCATCATCAAGCCGGTTGTTCAGTGTCGCGTCAATCGGCGCATCGGCCGGCCCGGCCGCGGCCGGGCGGGTCCACTTCCGCGCGATAGTGGTTACGGTCACGAGCCCGACGCCCCCGACCACATAGGGAAGCAGCCAGGCCAGACGGTTGAACCCCTTATCGACAGGGGCACCGAGGAAATGCGTTCCGCCGTAGAGGGCCGTGAAGTGGGAGATGATCTCGTCCTTCGACTTGCCAGCGTCGATCTGCCCTCGGAGTGCGGTCCGCATATCCTCCGCCTGACTACACGTGCACTTGGTGAGCGGTTCGTGCCCGCACGCACCGCAGATGCAGGCCATCTCATGGCGCATCTGTTCCTCGAGCGCGTTCTTCGAAGGCGAGATGGCGCCTGGCACGCCCATGTGCTCCTGGGTGACCGCCGGCGGCGCAGCCTCCTGCGCACGAAGCGCCGGCGCGGCCAACACCACGGCCAGCAGCACGGCACCCGCCGTCGCAGCCCCTTCGGGCACCTTTGCCGCTGCCAGGGCGAGGACCTGTTCAGGCAGCATCGCGATGCCGGTGCCGATGGCGAGGACGCCGAAACCAAACCAGATCCAGTTCACCAGCGGGTTGATGACGATCTTGATGCTCGCCGTCTGTGAGCCGACATCCGCCCCGGCCTGAACCAGGTAGAGGTCTTCCGCAAAGCCACGGTGGATGGCGACCTCCGTGGTCGGCTCCCCTTCATGTTTGCGGAAGGCCCACCGCGCGGGATACATCTTGGCGAAGGGCTTCCCGTCCTTTGTCACGGTGACGTGGGTCGTCGTCATCTGCTTCTGCCCGTCGTCGGTCACCGACAGCTTGTCCATCAGCACGGTGTACCCACCGAGGGTGGCGGACTGGCCGGGCTTGAGCAGGACGGTCTCCTCCTTCTGGAAGCCGGCACCCGCGAAGCCCAGGAACATCAGCGTGATCCCGACGTGGACGATGTACCCGCCGTAGCGCCGCTTGTTCCGCGAGACCAAACCGACCAGCGCGGTGAAGACGTCCGTCCCGGTATTGCCCTGCCGGACCTTCGCGCCCCGCCAGAACTCCTGCGCGATCGTGCCGGCGACAAAGCCGCTCAGCGCGAAGCAGAGTCCGGAACTCCACAAACGGACACCCAGAGCCACCACGGCTCCACCGACGACGAGTCCTGAGACCGTGGGGACCAGGAACTGGTTCCGCAGACTCGGCAGCGCCGTCTTCCGCCACGCGAGCAGAGGTCCATAGCCGGTCAGGAACAGGAGGATCAGGCCGACAGGCACCAGCCACTTGTTGAAGAAGGGCGGGCCGACCGTCAGGCGTTCGCCGTTCACCGCCTCGGCGATCGTCGGGAACATCGTGGCGAAGAGGATGAAGAACGCCGCAAACACCAGGATCCAGTTGTTCGCGAGGAATGCCGCCTCACGCGACATCCAGGAATCGAACTCATTGCGGGCCTTGAGCAGCGGCAGGCGATAGATGATCCAGCTGAAGCTGAAGATGAGAATCGCCACCATGAAGAGGCTGAAGAGCTGCGTCAGCTCCTTGCTCTCGCCGAACGCATGGACCGACTGCACGACACCAGAGCGCGTCATGAAGGTGCCGAAGATCGTGAGGAAGAACGTCAGAGTGACGAGCGAGACGTTCCAGACCCGGAGCATGCCGCGCCGCTCCTGCACCATCACGGAATGGAGGAACGCGGTCGCCGTAAACCACGGCAGCGAACCGGCGTTCTCCACCGGGTCCCAGCCCCAGAAACCGCCCCAGCCCAGTTCCTCATAGGCCCAGATCATGCCCAGCGTCAGACCGAAGGAGAGGCAGAACCAGCTGATCATCGTCCAGCGGCGCACGGCGCGCAGCCAGGAATCATCGAGATAGCCGGTAATAGTGGCCGCCATGCCGAACGCATACGGGATGGTCAGACCCACGAAGCCCAGATACATGGTCGGCGGATGAATCGCCATGTAGAAGTTCTGGAGGAGTGGGTTCAGCCCCTTCCCATCCACCGGCGCCTCGGTGATGTAGGTCGAGAACGGATTGTTGTGAATGATGGTCAGGAAGAGGAAGAACATCTCGACGGCGGAGATGATCGCGACCACATACGGAATGAGCTCGCGGTGCCGCTGCCGGTTGCGAAAGATCGCCACGCTGCCGAAGATCGACAGCATGAAGACCCAGAACATGATCGAGCCATCGAGCCCGCCCCAGTAGGACGTGATCTTGTAGAAGAGCGGCTGCACCGAGTCCGAGTAGTGCTGGACGTATTTGACCGAGTAATCGCCCGTCACGAAGGCGTGGATGATGACAACGGACGCCACCGTCATCACGGCCGCCAGCAAGTAGAAGGCGCCGATCCCGGATTCGATCAGGCGATTGGAGCGTCGCCTGGCGCCGGCCACGGACGCCGCTATGGCGTACGCACAGATGACAAAGGCGAAGAGCAGCAGGAATGAGCCAAGAGCTGGCATTAGGGGATGACCTCTTCGCGGAATGCCGGACCCGGCCGGCCGGCCTAGTTCAGACTCGCGCGGGGCTTGGCGTCCTGCCCGGCCACGGGTGCGGCGTCGTACTTCGACGGGCACTTTGCCATCACGCCATCAGGCTTCACATGAAAACCATCGGGACCCAGGGTCCCCTTGAGCACCACTTCAGCGCCGTTCTTGAAAGTGTCGGGCACGACACCGGTGTAGTACGCACGAATCGTGCTGCCATTGCTTTCGACATCGAAGCGGTAATCAAGCGACTCCGCCTTCCGGCCGACGTTCGCGGCATACCCGTGGAGCTGGAGCGGCTTGCCGCGCCAGGCGTCCGGATTCACCATCACCTCATCCACGTGCTTGTAATACTCAGTCCCTTCGCTGAGGGTCGAATAGAGCAGTCCCCCGAAGGCCAGCACCAGCACCAGGCCCGTAATCCCGAGACGAACGGTCTTTTGACTCATAGGTAAGGCTTTCAGATGCAATGCGTTGATTCAGGATAGCCCGCGAACTACTGAGGGTCAACGTCGCGTAGTAGCCGACAGACTGCTGCGACCGGCAGGCCGACCACGTTTGAATAGGACCCGTCGATCCGGGTCACAAACCTGGACGCCAGCCCCTGGATGGCATAGGCGCCGGCCTTGTCCATGGGCTCCCCGGAGGCCACGTACCAGGCAATCTCCTCTTCTTCTATGGACGAGAATTCCACTGACGTCCGTTCCACGGCGGCGGTCACCCCCTGCCCGGAGACGACCGCGACCGCCGTCAGCACGTCGTGACGCCGGCCCGACAGCCGGCGCAGCATCCGAATGGCGTCCGGGCCGTCCAGCGGCTTGCCGAAGACGTCCTCCCCCACCACCACAATCGTGTCGGCGCCAAGGCTCACGCGGCCGCCCGCCTGTCCGGCGACGGCCTCCGCCTTCATCCGAGCCAGCCGGGAACAATAAACCGCCGGCGGTTCGCCGGGCAGACGCCGTTCATCCACGTCCGCGGGCATCACATCGAAGACGATGCCCGCCGCTGTCAGCAATTCCGCGCGCCGCGGTGAGGCCGACGCGAGAAGGACTCGTGGCAGGTGCATGCCGTAGACTACTCCGCAGCCCGCTCAGACGCCGATTCCGATGGTGCCCGTCTCCCAGCTTCTGCCCGACGCGATTACTCGCGTCGTCAGTCAGGCGCCCCTGACGCCCGAGAAGGTGGAGTTCGTCTGGCGGTTTGCCGTGGGTCCTGCCTTAGCCAAGGTCACCACGGTTAGCCTGCAGGGCCGCGTACTCCGGGTTGTGACAGAAGGCGCCGCGTGGCAGCGCGAGATCGAGAAGGCCAGCGCCACGATTCGATCGCGCATGGCCCGGCTTCTCGGCGACGGAGTGGTGGCGGGATTCGAGGTGGTGGTCCGGTAGGAACCTCCCCTCTACAATTAGGCCATGCAGGACGCGCTCATCGTCTCCGCCGTACGCACCCCGACCGGTAGATTCCTCGGCGGTCTGAAATCACTCACAGCCCCCCAGCTCGGCGCGCTCGTTGTCCGCGACGCTGTCAGGCGCGCGGGCATCGACCCAGCGTCCGTGGACGAGTGCATCCTGGGCAATGTCGTCTCTGCCGGCCTCGGTCAGGCGCCGGCCCGGCAGGCGGCGCTTCGGGGCGGGCTCCCCGATCGCGTCGGCGCCCTGACCATCAATAAGGTCTGCGGCTCCGGACTCAAAGCCGTGATGCTCGCGGCGCAGGGCATCGCCACGGGCGACATCGAGGTCGCGGTGGCCGGCGGTATGGAGTCCATGAGCAACTGCCCCTATCTCCTCGACCGGGCGCGCGAAGGCCTCCGCATGGGGAATGGCCAGATCGTGGACTCGATGATCAACGACGGTCTGTGGTGCAGCTTCGAGCAGCTGCACATGGGTCACGCGGGCGAAGTGGTCGCCACGGAGTTCTCCGTCACCCGCGAGGCACAGGACGCCTTCGCCGCGGAGAGTCACCGCAAGGCCGCCGACGCGAGGGCGACCGGACGTTTTGCCGCCGAGATCCTCCCCGTTCGGATTCCTCAGCGGAAGGGCGACGACCTCGTCGTGGACCGCGACGAATCCATCAGAGCCGACACCACGCCAGAGGGACTCGCAGCCCTGAGACCCGCATTCCGCCCCGACGGCACCGTGACCGCCGGCAATGCACCTCCGGTCAACGATGGTGCCTCCGCGCTGGTCGTCATGTCCGCGTCCAGGGCGGCACGGGAGGGCGTGACGCCGATGGCGCGCATCGTCGCCCAGGCCACCAGCGGCCTCGCTCCGAAGTACGTCCTCATGACCCCGGTGGACGCCGTCCGCCGCGTGGCAGCGAAGGCAGGCTGGGCCGTGGGGGACGTGGACCTCTTCGAGATCAACGAGGCCTTCGCCGTCCAGGCCGTCGCCGTGATCCGTGAACTGGCCATCGACCCGACCCGCGTCAACGTCAACGGCGGCGCCGTCGCCCTCGGGCACGCCATCGGCTCCAGTGGTTCCCGGGTGCTCACGACGCTGCTGCACGCCCTAAAGCACCGGAATCTGCGGCGGGGGATCGCCACGCTGTGCCTCGGCGGTGGCAACGGGGTCGCCCTCGCGGTCGAGCGGCTCTGACCCCGCGCAGAAGCCGCACTCCCCTGCCTCCGGGGCCGCTGGCTTTCTCGGAATATGGTTGGCGAGGCGAAAGTCTGTGCGACCTGTAAGTTGTTGATCTCACACGGCTGCAGCCGAGCACCTGCACGGATTTTCGCTTGACTTTCGCTCGGCACGTTCCTAGGATCACTTTCGGCTGTGACCTGCTCTGTCACCTCCGTTTGCCACCATCACAGCCAGCGCGCCCAACCCCGCGCCCAAGGAGATCTCGATGCCCGTTGACGACCAGAAAGAACGCAACAAAGCCCTCGACATTGCCGTCGGCCAGATTGAAAAGCAGTTCGGGAAGGGCTCGATCATGCGCCTCGGCCAGACGGGCTCCATTGCCCCGATCGAGGTGATCTCCACCGGCGCCATCAGCATCGACTACGCCCTCGGGGTCGGCGGGGTGCCGCGCGGCCGCGTCGTCGAGGTCTACGGGCCGGAATCCTCCGGCAAGACCACGCTGGCTCTCCAGGTGATTGCGCAGGCGCAGAAGAATGGCGGTATGGCCGCGTTCGTAGACGCCGAGCACGCCCTGGACGCCAAGTACGCCCAGAAGCTGGGCGTCGACCTCGACAACCTGCTGGTGTCGCAGCCCGACAACGGCGAGCAGGCGCTCGAAATCGTGGAGGTCCTGATCCGCTCAGGTGGCGTGGATGTCGTCGTGGTCGACTCGGTGGCCGCGCTGGTACCGAAGGCCGAAATCGAAGGCGAGATGGGCGAAGCGCAGATGGGCCTCCAGGCCCGCCTGATGTCGCAGGCGCTGCGGAAACTGACAGGCGTCGTCTCCAAGTCGAAGACCTGCCTCATCTTCATCAACCAGCTGCGCGAGAAGATCGGCGTGATGTTCGGCAATCCCGAAACAACGACCGGCGGCCGTGCCCTGAAGTTCTACTCCTCGGTCCGCATCGACATCCGCCGCATTGCCGCGATCAAGGATGGGGACGCCGTGGTCGGTGGACGCACCAGAGTGAAGGTGGTGAAGAACAAAGTCGCCCCGCCCTTCCGTGAGGCCGAGTTCGACGTGATGTACGGCGAGGGGATCTCGCGCGAAGGCGACCTGCTGGATCTCGCGGTGGACAAGCGAATCGTCGAAAAGACCGGTGCCTGGTTCTCCTACTCAGGCGAGCGCCTCGGGCAGGGCCGCGAGAACGTCAAGCAGTACCTGAAGGAGCACCCCGAACTCACGCAGACCATCGAAGACCGCGTGCGGAAGGAACTGGGGATCGGCGGGCGCGAGCCGGAGCCGGCTGGCAGCTAACGGTCTGTGAAACCGGCGCCGGGCCTAACCGGCCCGCCGCCGGTCAATCTGACGGATCTTGAGCGTCAGCACGACCACGACGCCGAGAATCAGGAGCAACGTCGCCGCGAGTCCCTGGCGTCTGAAGCGAAGCTCGTCGAGGGCTTTGAGGCCGCCCGCCTCGGCCTCGTCCGCAGCCTTCTCACCAATCGTGACCGTGGCCTTCACCTTCACAGGGTCGAAGCCATGCACCTCTGTCCGCGCCAGTATCAACTGGTCACGCGCGCGAGCGAGTGCCGGTTCGTCGCGCTCCACTCCCATTCCGGCATGACGGGCCCGTTCGAGGACCGTCCCTGCGGCGGCGACACGGGCGGTCAGATGGTCCAGTTCATGACGCATCTCCCCTGCGGCCCGGAACCCCGGGTCGTCATTGCCGCTATGGCAGGTGCCACACAGGGCGCCATCGCCTGTCCCGAGCAGCGTATCTGCGGGCGCAATCGCGTGATGACCATGGCAATCCACGCAGGCCTTCTCAAAGACGGGCTGGTGAGGGCTTTTTTCCAGCAGCGCGGCAAACATGGCGTGACACGACCCGCATGTCGCCGCGATATGCGCGGGTGCCACGCGTCCTTTGGGGTCGGCCACCCGCGTGATGCCGTGTGCGCCGTGGCAGCTCGCACACGTCGCTACGCCGAGGTCGCCGCTCGCCAGCCGGCGCCCGTGCCCGCTGGTGGCGTATTTCGCCGCCTGATCGACGGGCATCGCGGGCGCGAACCGCTTCATGAAAGCCGGGTCTCCATGGCACCGCGCGCACGCTTGCACCTGCGCCTGTCCGCCCAGCTTGCCTTTGAAGCCGGCGGCACTCGACATCGATGCGGCCTTGTCCATCACCGCCGGGTTCCCACCGTGACAGTCTGCGCATGACAGCCCCTGCGCGGCGTGCACATCCCCCGCGTGCGCCGCAACAGGAGCCGACAGCCGTGCATCGCCAAGCGTGGCATGGCAGGTCGCGCAACTGTTCACGCCGCCTGGCGCACCAGGTGCGGAAGACTTCGGCGCAGGCTGGGCGCCCGAGACGGATGCCCACAGGACCACCAACAGGGTGAGCACGCGAATCATTTCGCCAGGTATCCCACGATCGTGAAGACGACGCCGTAGACAATGGCCGCCCAGGCCATCAGCGAAAACACCGGGCTGCGTTCTCCCCGGCTGGCGCGCCGATCCAAGAACGGCACGGCGATGAGCAGCACCGCCGCGAGGCCGAAGCCGAAGATGCCGATGCGCTCGCCCTCGATGCCGGCCACATGTCCCGGAATCAGCTTCAGCGTATGGAACATCGCGACGAAGTACCACTCCGGCCGGATACCCGGTGGCACGGCCGCAAACGGGTCGGCCTTCTTCCCTAGTTCCCAGGGCAGGAAAGCGGAGAGCGCCGCTACGACTCCGATGGCGACGTACCAGAGGACGGCATCGCGCAAGAGGAAGTCGGGAAAGAAAGGGCGGCTGCGCGCGGGCTCGCCTGATGCCTGCCGCCGCTCAACGTCCAGCGGCACGCTCATCCCCTGCCGCTGCACCAACAACACATGGAACATGACGAGCAGCGTGGTGACGGCGGGCAGTACCGCGACATGGAAGCCATAGAAGCGAGACAGTGTGGCACCGGTCACATCGTCACCGCCACGCAGCACCCGCATCGCGAAGGGTCCGACGAACGGAACCGCGCCGACGATCCCCGTCCCCACCTTCGTCGCAAACAGCGCCAGTTCATTCCAGGGCAACAGGTAGCCGCTGAAACCAAACGCCAGCATCAGCAACAGCAGAATGGCGCCACTCACCCAGGTCAGCTCCCGCGGCTGGCGATACGCCTTCAACAGCCACACGCTGAACATGTGAGCGAATGCAGCGGCCACCAGAAGGTTCGCCGACCAGCCATGGATGTTTCGGATTAGCCAGCCAAACTCCACCTGCGTCACGATGAACTGCACGCTCTCGTAGGCTTCCGCGCCACTCGGCCGGTAGTAGAGGATCAGGAGAATCCCGGTCGCGATTTGGACGGCAAACAGAAAGAGGGTCAGTCCTCCGAGCGCGTACCAGAACTCACGGCGGTGGACCGGAACACGCTTCTCCGACGCAAACGCCAGGATCGCTGAGAGTCCCAGCCGTTCGTCGAGCCACCCGTACAACCCGCCAGAGCCGCCGCCGGCAGGCTGCCCGGGCCGATCGTGGCTAGCCACGGCTGACCACCACGTCCCCGCCCCTCACGTTCACCGTGAGCCGCTCCAGTGGCCGCGGTGGCGGTCCGGCCACGATGGCCCCCTCCACGTCGAACACGGCGTTGTGGCAGGCGCACCAGATATCCGAGGTGTCGGGGCGGTACTGCACGGTGCAGCCGAGATGCGGACAGACGGCGCTAAAGGCGTGGAGTTCTCCGCGAGGGTCGCGCACCACGATGCCTGGCTTCGTGCCGAACTTGAACACGACGCCGCTGTTGACCGCGATCGCGGTTGACTTCCCTGCCACAGCGCTGGCCGTGGCAGGCTCCTCTGACGCCGGCGGAACGAGATACCGGGCCACGGGATACACAACAGCTACCGCTGTCGATACAAACCCAAAGGTCAGGACGGCATCCAGAAACCGGCGGCGGTCCTCGTTCTGCGTGTCAGCCACAGGTCCGTTCGTCCTCAGAAGCGATAGAGCAGCCGCGTGAACACCGTGCTCCCCCGATAGGGCCGGTTGCCGTAGCCTGTGTTGACCTCGCCGAGATAGTCAATCCGCGGCAGCGTCGTCCCAGGCAGGTCCACCCGCGCGAAGTCCTGCACATCAAATCGCTCGTACCAATACCCCAGACCAAGGCCCACCCGAGCGGTGAACATATGGCGCGCATCCAGCGAGAGCCGGTGCCAGGCGTTCGTCACGGGAGGCAACGCCTCGAAGCACGATGTCAGACCTGCCGCGCATGGGCGCGCGTCACCCGCCGTGAGAATCGCGTTGGTCGACAGCGCATCAATCCGCGGGCCACTGTGCACAAACGCGTTGTCCGAGTCGCTGTAGGTGTAGTCGGCGCGTAGGTCCAGATGCTTGAACAGACGGGTCAGGTCGAGAAAGAGGTCCACGACGTTCACGTGTTCATCGTTCGTCAGGTCCCATGTCCGGTTCGGGTCGGTCCAGCTGCCATAGTCCGAACCGGGCGGGTTGGCATTCCTCGAGCGCTGCAGCGAATTGAACGCCTCGCGCCCAGCGGTGATACCCAGGGAGACCCGCTCGGACGGGCTGAAGCTGATGCCGGCGTTGATGGACCGGTTCGAGTTATCCAGGAGACCAAACTCGTGGCCCGCGCCCTTGTAGACGTCCTTGCCTGCCGTCGCGCTCAGGGTCAGCTCGACTGCGGAGACCGGGCTGACGACCACGAGCGCCGTGCCACGATTCCGGTCACGGTCCGCCTCATCGTAGAAACGGAGCCCTGGCTGCAGACCTCCGTCCTCAAGCGAGGCCTCAGAGAACCCTGATCCCACTCGGCTCGTGCGGTCCGCCGTCAGCCGCACCGTCAGCCATGACGTACTCATGTGGTCCAGCGAGGCACGCACGGTGAAGTCGTGCATATCGCTGAATGCCCGGCCAGTCCGATTGAAGTCGTCGTAGGTATACCCGACTCGCACGGTCGATCGGCTCTTCAGATTGATCGAGGCCGTCGTATCGAAGGTGTTCTGGCGGATGTCGAACTGTTCGGTCACCCCACCGGTGTTAGAGGGCGTGGCGTCAAAGCGCACGTAATTCGTCGCGTCGAACGCCGGCGTCAGGTTCCGGTGATCATTGAACCGGTACCGCGTCGTCACTCCGAACACCCGGTTCGGGCGCGTCGTCAGGGTCACCAGACCATTGACGCCATGCACGCTAGCCTCGGCGGTGGCACGCGGCAGGCGCGCGAGTCCGGGGTACGAGGCATAGACTCCTGCATTCGCGATGGCGTCGTTGATCGTCCAGGGAATCAGCGCGTCATTCTGACCCATGGCGGTATAGGACACCACCCCGTTCAGCGTGGTGTGCGCCGGCATCTTGTAGAGGCCGCTGACACTGACGGCAGACATGTGATTGCTGGGCGGCATCGCCATCCGTCCGCGCGCCGGGCCGTTGCCGTTGCTGTACCCGCTGGCGTCGAACGGCGTCGTATCCGTCTGCCGCAGCGGGTTGTCCCAGATCAATTCGTGAACGGCGTTGGTAAACCAGGATGCCTGCCAGCCCAGTCGCATCATTCCCTGCTCGCGGGTGTATTCCAGCCCGGCCGAGACGTCGTTGGTCCGATGGTCGACGGTGATTGGCAGTTCGTTCGCGTTATTGAACGCGAACGAGGCCCCGTACGGCTGGTTCCCGCCCTTGTGCGTGGTGGTCAGTGCCGCCGTCCAACCGAGGTTGCGCGTCGCATCCATCAGGACTGACGCCGATGCGGTGTCACGTCGGGACCGCATCTCGAAGGGCGTCGCCAGGCCACGAAAGATCGACGGAGTCGCCAACTGTGCCGCCGACGAAGGCACACCTACGATCCCAGGAGCCTTGTTCTGGACCAGCCCTCGCGCCGCCGAATCCAGCGTAAAGACATCCGGCGCCTGCTCCACCCACGGTGTCGAGGTGAGGTTGCTGTAGTTCAGCGGCGTGGAGTCCCACGACGCCTTGATGAAGGAGTTACCGCCTACGTACCGAAAGCGGTACTCCTGGTTCCGATAGCCCACGTTGTCCGCCCCAAAAGACCAGAGGCGACTGGCGTCGGCCTGACCGAACACCACGTGGGAGAACACGCCGGTGCGCAGGTCGCCATAGCGATCGTACCGAGCCTCGTCACCTGACCCCGAGGTCCCGCGCGCGCCAGCATCCACGACACCGGTCACCGCCCCAGCCGCTGGCGCGGCAGGAGGCGTCTGCGACCACACTGGCCCTCCGGCGCAAAGCACCGAGACCAGGCCCATCCACAGCACGTTCGTCCGCATGTGTATCCCCTACCTGAGGAACGACTTGCCCGAGGGCGCGTTCGACCCATGAATCTGTGCGTGGCACACCACGCAGCCGCGCCCGATAATCTTGTTGGCGTTCGTTGAGTTGTTGCGCACGAATCCGTCATACGCGGTCGGGGGATGCCGCGAGGTCACGTGGCACCGCTGACACAGGAACGGCACCTTCGAGACCAGCATCCGTTCATTGTTCGACCCATGAGGGTCATGACAGGTGACACAGGCATTGGCCACCGGGGCATGTTCCCAGAGGTACGGTCCACGCTTCTCGGCGTGGCAGCTGGTGCAGGACTCATCCACGGTGGTGCCGGCCTTGAGCAGCGCGGTATTCGTCGACCCATGGGGGTTGTGACACGACGAACACTCGACCTTGCCTTCGCGCACCGGCATGTGACTGAAGCGATGCAGCCGGTTCACCACGGGCTTGTGACAGGTGGCGCACAGCTCCTTTTGGCTTGCCGTCTTGATCTGCGCAGGACCTTTGGGCGTGTGCACGCTGTGGCACCCGATACAGCCGACATTGCGCTGATCGTGAGGGCTTCCAGTCCAGAGCGCGTGGGTCCCCCGCTTATGACAGGCCGTGCAGATTTCGCTGCTCTGCTGGCGTGTCAGCTTGAGCGGATTCTTGATCAGGGTGGCGTCGCCGGATTCCGCGTGCGCCTTCCCGGGGCCATGGCAGCTCTCGCATCCATGCGTCGCCGCGGGAGTGCCGGGACGGGACGAGATCCCGTGCAGTGTGCCCTTGTAGTCCTTCTCTCCGTGGCAGGTCAGACAGGTCGCCTGTCCTGCGAAATCCCCAGCGCCCACCGCCGCCGCAGCCACTGGGCGGGCCGCAGCCTGCCTCGCCCCCGCGGCTACGGGATGTGCAACCAAGAGCACCAGCGCAACCGAGCCGACCACCCATAGAACACGCCGCATACCAGCCTCCCGACTACTTCTTGAGCGTGGAGAGATACGCAACCAGACCCTCGACATCATCCTTGGCGAGCGACGCGTAGGACTTCATGGCGGGCTTCCGCACTGCGCCGGTCTTGGCCGCCATCGCTGGCGCATCAAGAATCCACTGACGGATCTCTTCAGCCTTGAGCTTCCCACCCACGCCGTCCAGCACGCCCTTCGGATTTCCCTTTCCAGCGACGGAATGGCACATCGAACACTTCTGACTGCCGAACACGGCCGCGCCTTTTTCGGCGGGCGTCTCTGCTCCGGCACTCACCGCCAGGGCCAGCACCCCGGCCAGCACCCCACTCATCACGATTCTCCGCATGAACTCTCCCATTCAGGACCGCCTGCCAACGTTGCGCCACCATGACGCTGCGACCACCCGGCCATGTGTTTCAGCAGGCACGGACACAGTATCAACTCTGTCTCTTTAGTTTAAAGCTGACCGTCACCGTCACGATGAAACGCTCTGCCTTTCCGTTGAGCAGTAGTGGCGAGTATTGCCATTGCCGCACGGCCGCCTTGGCCGCATTGTCCAGCAGGGGGATGGAGCGAAGCACTTGCACATCCTCCACGCGCCCTTGTTGATCCACGATGGCCTCAAGAATCACCACGCCTTCCAGTTGCGCTCGCACGGCCAGTTCCGGGTATTCCGGGCCGACCCGCTTCAGGAGCGCCGGTGTCTGAAGGTCCCCCCCCACGCGAACTGGCCCCTTGGCCGCGACAGGGGCAGGTGGCGCCGGCGGGGGCGGTGGGGGCGGCGGAGCGGCGGTTGGAATCCCACCCACGACTCCTCCCAGAACGCCACCAGCCACACCGCCCTCAACGCCACCCGGCATTCCGGCATCCGCGCCCGCAGGCGCCGGAGGCTCCGGTGTGATTTCGGCCGGCGCATCGATGGGCGCGGCGTTTGGGTTGGAGGTGACCACGGGCTTCGTCGCCTGTGCCTGTGCCGAGGCCGGCGCCGGAGGAGGGGGCGGCGGAGGTGGCGCGGCCGCCGGCTTCGGCACCACAAACGCCATTATGGACGGCGCGTCGGGCACCTGGCTGGTGGCAAATAGCAGCGGCCCGACTATGAGTGCGGCCAGACCGGCTCCATGCACGAGGGATGAAAGGACGAGCGGCACAGACTCCCGATGTGGAGTGCCGCGAAATCCGTTGACATACACCTCAAACATGGCGCCCTCCTATGTGCGCGGCCGCGGGAGGTGTTCCCGGTGCGGCCGGAAGTAGACGTCAACCGTGGTGGTCACATCGTCCAAGAGGCAGATGTTGGCGAGCGCGGTGCACAGCGGCACCAGACCCAGCATCATCAGCAGCAACCCGTTGACCGTCTGTTCACGATGACCCATCCAGAGCAGGGTCACGCCCAGCAGGACGCGAGCGAACCGCCCGGGCACCGTCTTGGGCCATTGCAGGAACTGCATCGCAACCTCCTGGCGGCCCCTAGTGCAATCTCGTGACCAACCCGGCCGACAGGGTGTCAGTGTGTCTGGCGGCGAAAACGCCAATGACCCTCAGCCCACCCCTACCTGAACCATGAGGTTCTCCGCACGCCGCGGAAATTCCCCGCCTCTAATGGATGACAGGACGTTCCTGCAAGGCGACCGGACAGTTTCGGTGCGCCGGGTGAAGCGGCCTTATCGGTGGCAAGAGCCGGCAAGCGGCAAGATAGGACAGAGGGGACGTCGTGAGGACCACTCGGGGCTGGCACACGCCGTGCTGTAACACCCGGCATGATCACTCAACAGAGTCGACCGTGCCTGGCTCGCATCTGTGCGTGGTGTGGTGCGTCACTTGGACAGCGTGACGCTCATCCGACAGGGCTGGCAGAGCATCCGCAGACGCACACAATCTGCGATCCGTGCCTGGCGATCTTCTTTCCGGAGGAAGCCGACGTCGAAGACCAGTTCCAGCTTCAGCCTGTTCCCGTCCATCGCCTACGTTGACCGCCGGCGCTGAACGCACCGTCTCAGGGCCGGGCGGCCACCGCGCCGGCGAGGCGCATCCGAGCCACATGGCGATGACACTGCACACAGGAGAGCGTGAGCGCGTTATACGCCGTCGGCGTCTGTTCCAGATCCTTCCGGCGGGCCGCATCCAGCAGATCATCAAGGGCCCGAACGAACCGGGTGGTGTCACGCGCGTACTCTGAAGACTGCAACACCATCCACGCGGGGCGCTCGGTCACCTTCTTCAGCGCCAGGGCGTGCTCTTCAAGCGGAGCCCACCGACTGGTCACGACCGCGTCCAGTAACTGCTGGGAGTGCGACAGCTTCTCGCGCATGATGGACTTGAGTGCGGATGTCTGCGCACCGGCGCACGTCGCCGCCATCAGAACCGCCCCCGCCAGCGCACCGCATCTTCCTGCTCGCATCTGGCACCTCCGGAACGTGCGACCGGGGCATGTTGCCACGCCCCGGTCCCCTTACGGGTTTGACCTCAACTATCGCTGCTGCGCCTGCGCCGTCCAGGGCGCGGGCACACCGCGCACAGGCTTCACGGCGCCGCCCGCGGTGGGATTTGTCAGGCTGTCAAACAGGGCGGTGAGCTTCGTTCGAGCGCGACTCACTCGGTCCTGCAAACCGTCGTAGACAAAGGCGTGTCCGGCTTCCACAGCAAACTTCAGCTCCAGCGCCACCATTTCGGCGTCCTGCGTGAGCTTCGCCTTGCGCTGCGGGTCCTTGACCTGCTTGATCATGTCCCGCGATTGCTTCAGCAACTGCCGCGCTTCCCGCACGCTCTCCAGCATGGCCCTGGCGTTCTTGGCCCGTTCCGGCCTTGGCGCGGCTTTGCCAGGTCCGTGGCAGGCATTGCACTGCGACTCCAGCGCCTTGGGGGACAGCAGCGTATCGCCCACGTCCGAGTGACAGGTGGCACAGGTTGGCCCCCGTTTATCGTCAGTCTTCAGCAACTGGAAGTGCCGTGTCTTCTGGAACTCCATCAACTGCCCCGCATGACACGACCCGCAGGTGGTCGGCAGGTTAGCCCGATGGACGGGACTCTTGCGGTCCCCTGGCGAGAGGATGCCCTTGTGCGCCACCAGTTTCTCAAAGCTCGTGGCGTTGCCGCCATGACACTTCTCGCATCCAATGTTCTGGCGTCCATGCGCAGAGCGATCCCAGTCGCTCATGTGCCCACGCCTCGGCGCGTCCGGGTTGGCGAAGTGGCAGTCGGCGCACTTACTCCCCTGTGCCATCGCGGCGGTCGCACCTGCACCCATCAACACCGCCATCATGACCATCACAACGCGCTTCCGCATCACTCACCCCCCTGCGCGGCCGTGGTCAGCTCCAAGCCCCAGCACACGTGCGCGCCTCACTCGTCCGCAATTCAAATGCCAAGCCCTTATCACTCCAGGGGAACGAATCAGGCGCCTCCTCCCGCAACTCCTCCCGGAGAATTCCCTGACGGCCTGAAAATCCCCCATCAGCGCGACGAAGTCCCCTATCCTCGCCTCGTCGCCGTCAGTGAACCGCCGCCAGAGGTCCGCAGACCTCGCGAGGGCGCCTTCTTGGCGGCGCGCTTCGGCTTGTCCTGCCTGCCCGGTCTCGGCGCCACTGCCACGGGCTTCTCCGCACCATGTCCGAGGAGCACGAGAAGGTCCAGGCTCGTGACAATGCCAACGACCTTGCCAGCCTCGACCACCGGGAGACATTCCACCAAGTTCCCACGCATCAGGTTGGCCGCCTCACGCACTGTCGCCGCCGGTGCCACCTGCACGACGTGACGGCTCATCACATCGGACACCACGCGAGCGTCACGCAGCGTTGATCCGAAGCGCCCGCCGAGGTCTCCTGCCGACACGACACCCGCCAAGGCATGCTCGTCGTCAAAGACCACCAGATGCCGCACCGAGTGCGCCTGCATCCGGTTCCATGCAGCCGACGCCGTGTCGTCCGGCCTGACGCTGATGACCGGAGCACTCATCAGTTCATGCACGCGCATATCACCCTCCTAGGTCCTGACTGTCAGTACCGGGCAGGCCGCCTCGCGCACCAGGCGGTTGGCCGTCGACCCGAAGAACATCAAATCCATCGCATTGCGTCCGTGCACCCCTGCCACAATGAGATCCGCGTGGGCGCCCGCCGCCACCTGGAGCACGCCTTTGGCCGCGTGACCGATGAGCACGACCTGCTTGGCCGGAAAGTCCGGCGCCACGCGTTCCAGGAGTCCCTTGAGGTAGCCATGAGCGGCCTCGCGCTCAATGTCGGCATCGAGTCCCGGAATTCCGGAATCGGCATACGTCGGCACGGGTTCCACGACGTGCACGACTGTGAGCTCTGCCTGATATTGCCGTGCGAGAGCCAGCGCCTCCTTCAGCGCGGCCTGCGAACTGTCGGAGAAGTCCACCGCTGCCACGATGTGCGTGAAGGCGCGCTGATCAACAGGGACCGAGTCAGGCGCCCTCGGGGGCACGGTCAGCACCGGACACGGGGCGTGACGCAACACTTTCTCCGTCACCGACCCCAACAGGAGGCGGGTGAAACCCGTTCGACCGTGCGTGCCCATCACGATGAGGTCCGTCGACACCGCTTCGGCATCGCGCAGAATCTCACGCGCTGGATTGCCCTCAAGACACACGGCCTCGACCGGCACCCCGCTCCCCGCGCCTTCTCCGGCGACAAACCTCAAGACGTCCTTACGGACTGCCTCCACATCCTCCGGCGCCCAGAGCCCTGGCGGATGCGAGAGCGGGTCGGTAAAGGGCACGAGCGCCGGAACGGGCTGGAGCACATGTACCGCCCGGAGCTGCCCCGCGCTACCTCGCGCCAGAGCGAGAGCCAAGTCAACGGCGTGCCGGCAACCGTCGGAGAAATCCACCGGGCACAGGACGCGTCGCATTGTGGTCATGGGCAAACCTCCGCTGGGAGCATCCGCAATCGCACTGCCAAGTCTCGCGCATCAATATGCGCCAGAGACGGTTTCCCCGCTGGGCTGCGGCGGGGATTACTTCCCACTCGCGGCCAGGAGTCCGCATTGGGCGCGCCAGTTGAGGACCTGCGCTCAGCCCCGCTCGACGGTTCACCTGGCACAAGCTTCGCGGCAGACGAATCGAGGTCTACGGCATGTCCATGACGACGCGGTATCTCGGGCTCACGCTGGCGCACCCCTTCATCGCAGGGGCGTCCCCGCTATCGCAGCACATCGACACGCTCCGCCAGCTTGAAGATTCCGGGGCGGCAGCGGTCGTCCTGCATTCCCTCTTTGAGGAGCAGGTGTCGTCCGACCGCTCGGCACGCGTGAGTCACATGGATCCGCACGACCCCCGCTTCGCCGCCACGCTCACGCACTTCCCGGCCGCCGATCACTTTCCGGCCACGCCCGCCCAGTATCTCGAGCACGTCGCTGCAGCGAGGCGCGCCCTCGGCATTCCCGTGATCGCATCCATCAACGGGGGCTCGGCGGAATCGTGGCTGACCATCGCGAAGGACATCGAACAGGCGGGCGCGCAAGCGCTCGAACTGAATCTGTATCAGCTCGTCATCGATCCCCGCCTCGCGAGTTCCGTGGTGGAAGACGAATGGGTGCGGATGGTCCAGGCGCTGACCCGGCTGCTGACCATTCCGGTCGCCGTCAAGGTGACGCCATTTTTCACGGCGTTCGCCAGCGTCGCACACCGCTTCGTGGACGCGGGAGCCGGTGGCCTGGTGCTCTTCAACCGCCTCTATCAGGCGGACATCGACACGGAAACCATGCAGCCCCATATCGCGGTGAACCTGTCCACAAGCCAGGAACTGCTCCTCCGCCTCCGCTGGGTCGCCGCCCTCCATGGCCGAATCGGGGCCAACCTGGCCATCACTGGCGGTGTGGCCACGGCTACCGACGGCATCAAGGCGCTGCTCGCGGGTGCGAACGCGATGCAGGTGGTTTCGGCGCTGCTCAGGGAGGGACCGCAATGCCTGGGGGCCATGACCGCAGGACTCGCTCAATGGATGGAGCGCCATCAGGTCATCTCGCTGGACGACATACGCGGACGCGCGAGCCTCGCCGGCCAACGCGACCCACTGGCGATTGAACGAGCCGCATATCTCCGGACACTGGGCAGCTGGCACTAGACCATCGGTCGACGGTGTCCCGTACACGACAGAAGGCCGGCAACTGGCGTCGCCGACCCTCTGCACATCAGGTGGGTTCAGGCAGCCACTTTGTGGGCCTTGCGGCCAGCACTGCCCTCGCCGATGGCTGTCTTCGAACCGCCTCGATCCCGTTTGAGAGGCGTCGGCAGGTTCAGCATCTGTCTCTCACGCTGGCGAACCGCTCGCACCCGAACCGGCGGCATCATCAATCCGGCGGGATGGAAGTGAAGACCAGCGCCCTCGGCCTCCGGCACCCACGGCACCATATCCCCCGCGTTGCGGAAAGTCGGCGGAAAGGGAAACCCGTCACGCGCGGTCACCAAGTTCCTGGAGAGTCTCATCGGATACCTCCTGCTGCCAAGATGTAACGCAACAAGAGTGCCGGAGGTGGATCCGACAAGAGGCGGGAGAAAACGGAGGCCGCAGCACACACAGGGCGCTGACGGCGTGAGAACTTCCCCACGCCGCCGACTTATTTCTGGGGGATCTGCAGCCCGAACTTCTCGATGCGGTACCGAACCTGGTCGCGATTGATCCCGAGCATCTGGCCGGCGTGCGTCTGATTCCCGTTGGCACGCTCGAGCGCCTGCACCAGCAGCTGCCGCTCCACGTCCTCGAGATTCACTCCGTCCGGAGGGAGCTGGAAACGCGAGGGCGCACCCACGGTCCTGGTCAGCGTCGTGAAATCCTCAGGCCTGAGCCACTCGTGTTCCACCAGCAGCATTGCTCGCTCGACGGCGTTCTTCAGCTCCCGGATGTTTCCCGGCCACCCGTAGCTTTCCAGCATCTGCATCGCTTCGGGCGCGATGCCCTTGACGCGCTTCTTGAACTCACGGTTGAACGAGTCCACATAGAAGTTGGCGAGCAGCGAGACATCGCCCTTGCGCTCGCGCAGCGGCGGGAGGTGGATGGGCATCACCTGCAGACGATAGAAGAGATCTTCCCTGAAGCGCCCGTCCTTGACGCCCGCCTCCAGGTCGCGGTGCGTGGCGGCAATGACCCGCACGTCCACGTGGATATCCTGAAGTCCCCCGACGCGTTTGAAGGTCTTCTCCTCAAGGAAACGGAGCAGTTTGGCCTGAAGGGCCGGCGTCATCTCCCCGATCTCGTCGAGGAACACCGTGCCACCATCGGCGATCTCGAACAGCCCCCGCTTCTGCTGGCGCGCGTCCGTGAAGGCGCCACGTTCGTGCCCGAAGAGCTCGCTCTCGAGGAGATGCTCGGGCAGCGCAGAACAGGTGATGTTGACGAACGCACGGGTTGCGCGGTCGCTGTTGTAGTGGATGGACTTCGCCACCAGGTCCTTGCCGGTGCCGGTCTCTCCCGTCAGCAGTACGGTCGATGCCGGACTGACCGCCACCCGCCGGAGCAGTGCCTTGATGGACTCCATGCTGGGCGACGTCCCCACGATCGCCTCGAAGCTGAACTCACGCCCGGCCGAACTCCGTAGGGACTTCACCTCTCGGCGCAGACGACTGGTCTCAAGCGCCTTCTCCACCAGCAGCGCCACTTCGTCCACATTGAAGGGCTTGTTGATGTAGTGAAAGGCACCCAGCTTCATGGCCTCGACCGCGTTTTCCACTGTCGAATGCGCGGTCATCAGGATGACCAGCGTGTCGGGGTACAGCTCTTTCACCTTCCGGAGCACCACGAGGCCGTCGGAGTCAGGAAGCCGGTAGTCCAGCAGGATGAGGTCGACCGCCTCGCCGGCCTGTTCGAGCGCCGCCGCTGCGGTGCCGGCCTCGAGTACGGTGAAGTGATCCTGAACCAGCCGCTCCCGCAGCGACCAGCGAACAAGCGCTTCGTCATCAACAACCAGTACCGTGGCGTTGGCCATAGCCCCGTAGTATAGCGGCGTGGATTTTTCTGCGCCTGACGCGGAAGATTTCACATCGAACTCCTCATTTACCGTGGTCTGCGGCGATGGGAGCAATATCCACGCCCGGATGCGCGGCCCCGGACTTTTCCGGTATCGTGGCGCGATGGATCGCCCGTCCGGAACCTCATCCAGCAGCCGATACTTCATCGGAGCGGGAGTCGTGCTCGCGTCGGTCATCTTCCTGATCGATCTTCGACTGCCCCTCGACTACAACGTGGGGGTCGCCTACATCGTGGTGATCCTGCTGGGACTCGGCGTCGACTCGCTGCGCTACCCGGTGGTGGCCGCTGGTGCCAGCACAATCCTCGTCCTGGCAGACACGGCAGCGCGGGGTGCCACGCCACCACCGCCTTCGGCCTTCATCAACCAGCCCCTGGTGGTTCTCTTGTTCTGGTTGAGCGCGGCGCTGATGGTGCGCCTCAAGCGAATTGAAGCGCATTCAGCCTCACAGGTGACGAGGCTCGAAGAACTACGGCACGCCCTGGATGAAGCCGCCATTGTGGCCACGACGGACGTCAGGGGTCGGATCACCGAGGTCAACGAGAAGTTCTGTCGCATCTCGAAGTTCTCGCGCGAGGAATTGATCGGGCAGGATCACCGCCTGATCAACTCAGGCCTGCATCCGAAGCCCTTCATGAAGGAACTCTGGCAGACCATTGGCCGAGGCCAGATCTGGCACGGTGAGATTCGGAACAAGGCCAAGGACGGGTCCCTCTATTGGGTGGATACCACGATCGTCCCCTTCCTCGACACGAAGGGTCATCCGTACCAGTACATCGCCATCCGAAGCGACATCACCGAGCGGAAGGCAGGCGAGGAACGGCTCCGCAATCAGGAGGCCCTGGCACGGGTGGGACAACTGGCCGCCATGGTGGCGCACGAGGTCAAGAATCCCCTGGCCGGCATCAAGGCCGCGCTGCAGATTCTCATGGGACGCCGGCCCGCCGGTGACCCCGACGCCGCGGTCATGCACGAAATCATCGAGCGCGCCGATGCGCTGAACGACCTCATCTCGGACCTCCTCCAGTTCTCGAAGCCCAAGCCCCCGCAGATGCGACTTCTCGACCTGCGCAGCGTGCTCAGCGAAGCGCAGGCCCTGCTCCGTCGAGACCCGATTGGCGCGGGCGTCGACTGCACGGTCGAGGGTGCGCCCCTGGCGATTCAGGCCGATCAGGGCATGCTCCGCGCCGCGTTCTCGAATCTCTTCATCAATGCGGCCCAGGCCATGGGAGGTCACGGGACACTGCAGGTGCAGATCCATCCCGACGCTGGCCGAGCGCGGGTCACGGTGGCCGACACCGGACCCGGTATTCCCACGGAGATTCGTGACCGCATCTTCGAACCGTTCTTTACGACGAAATCACGCGGGGGCGGGCTCGGCCTGGCCATCGCAAAGCGTTCCGTGGAACTGCACGGCGGGACCCTGACCGTCGCGTGCCCCCCTGAGGGCGGCACAGTCGCCAGCATTGATCTGCCCACGCAGCCAGGACCGATGGAATAACCACTCCGCCGGGTGTATTCCCCCAGGCCTCGGCGGGATCGAGGTGGCCGTGGCTCAACCCGGCCGGTGGCCCGGCTGGCACGCCATTCGCTGACGAGGATGCGGGAGATGGCCATGGCGACATTCACCGTGACTCGCGTACTTGTACCGGTCGACTTCAGCGAACCCTCGGAGGCGGCCATCGCGTGCGCCACCACCCTCGCTCAGCAGTTCGGGGCCAGGGTCGATCTCCTGCACGTCATCGACGATCCGATGATGCTCGGCTCATGGGAGGGCGACTTGGAGCGCCCGGAGCGCCGCATGGTCCTTGAAGACCTGTCCTCCAGCGCCCGTCACAGGCTGGAGTCCCAGGCACGGGACCTCTCGGGCCGAGGCCTGGATGTCCGGATCCACGTCCGGCCGGGCCGGGCCGTGCCCGCCATCCTTGAGATGGCGGCAGAAGCCGCCAGCGACCTGATCATCATGGGCACGCATGGCCGGAGCGGTGTGGCGCACCTGCTGATGGGGAGCGTCGCCGAACAGATCGTTCGCGCGGCACCCTGCCCCGTCCTGAGCGTTGGAAGACTCCGGGCGGCCGTAGAAGAGACCGTCCCATTGCCCCTGGGGCTGGCGATTCCTGCGCAGTAGGCTCAGGGAACGACGATCACCACGGCGCGTGTGCGTTCCAGAACGGCACACGCCACGGAGCCCGCGGCATCATGGGCGCGGCCCAGGATCACAAGGCCGACATCGTCCTTCTTCGTCACTTTCACGATCGAGTCCGCGACGTCGCCGTCCAGCACCAGCAACTTCGCTCCACGCCCACCCGGGACCCCGAGGCCGAGCGGGTTCATCCGCTCGCGGACCAATCCATGATCGGCACCGGACTCCGTCACATGCAGCAGCATCGGGCGATGCGCGGACCCCGGGGCCAGGAGGCCCGTCAGGGCCAGCTGAGAGGCAGCCGGAGACTTCAGGTCGACGGGCACGAGGATGATGCCAAATCGCGGGATGGTGCGGGCACCGACCACCGTCACGATCTCCGGGTCCGACGGCGGCACGATGGCCACCGGAACCGACGCCCCTTTCAGCACGTCTCTGGCCGTGGAACCCAGGAGGGTGCGCGAGATCGCTCCCCGGCCACGGGTCCCCATCACAATCAATCCGGCCTGCTCGGCGACAGCAGCCGTCAGGATCGCTTCGGCCGGTTCTCCCGCCACAAGGCGGGACTCCGCCTGATCGCGATAGCCGAGTCCGCCCGGGAGTCCCTCCATCATGAATTCCGCCAGCGCCTGGCGAGCGGCGGCCTGCTCGCTGGTCGACCCGTCGGCTCGCGAATCGACCCGCACGACGACGAGCCGAGCCTTGAGATGTTCGGCCATCCCGGCAGCGGCAAACGCCACGGCTGGCGCATGCGCGGAGTCGTCTATCGCACACAGGATGGTTCGAATCGCCGAGATCTGGCTCATGTGCTCCTCCGATACGTCCCGCGCCGCAGGCTCCAGCGGTACGCGACACGCTGGACTCTGCGACTCCTGTGGAGAATAGGGGGTCGCCGTGTCTCGGTCAAATCTGGCCCGTGCGCTATCCTGCGGGGGCAATGACGCCGTTCTTCTCGATCGCGTTGATGCTGCTCCAGTTCGCGCCTGCCCTCTCCGGCGACCTGCGGATCCTCGTCACGGACTCGGCGGGCGCGCCTGTACAGACCGCGGTGGACGTGTCGAGTGACGGCGCCGAGGTCCACGAGCACCTGCACACCGATGCCCGCGGGCGTGCCGTGGCCCCCCGGCTCCCCTTCGGCACCTACCGCATCAGCGCCAGCTCCGCCGTGGGACTCGCGGTCACAGGCATGGCTGAGGTGCGCTCCGCACTGCCGACCGACTTCCGACTGGTGCTGGGTGCGGCCCCGATACAGGCGCAAGTCCTCGTGGAGGCGTCATCCACACTCGCAGCGCCCCGTCAGACCGGCAGCCAGCGACGGATCGGCGCGGACCGTCTCGGCGCACGGGCTTTCTCGCTTCCTGGGCGCACCCTGCCCGATCTGGTCTCCGGCGAGCCGGGCTGGCTGCAGGAGTCCAACGGCACGCTGCATCCGCGCGGCTCCGAGGTGCAGACGCAGTTTGTGGTCGATGGGCTCCCACTCACGGACAACCGCTCGCCGGCCTTCGCGCCCTCGATGGACCTGAGCGACCTGCACGCCGTCACGATCCTGACCGGCGGGTACCCCGCCGAATACGGGCGCAAGCTCGGCGGCGTGATTGAAGTGGAGACATCCGGCCCGGCAACACGTGGGCTCCACGGCTCGTTCGAAGGCGCAGCGGGGAGTTTCGCGACGGGCGAGCTTGCCGGCGGCGCCACCTATGCGTGGGCGCGGGGCATGATCGCCGCCACCGCGAACGGCACCAGGACCGACCGCTATCTGGATCCTCCGGTCGAAGACAACCTCACCAACCGCGGGTCAACGGCGCGCCTCAGCGTGCACGCCGAAGGCGACGTCACGGCAGCGGACCGCGTCGGTGTCATCGTGCGTTACGGCCGCGCGGGCTTCCTCGTCCCGAACGAACCGGCGCAGGAGGCCGCTGGGCAGCGGCAGAGCCGCGTGAACGACGAGACGATGGCGCAGGCCTCCTACCGGCGTGTGTTTGCCGCGCCGCTCCTCTTTGATGTGCGCGCCATGCAGCGATCGCTATCTGCGGGCCTCGACTCCAACCCGCGCGCGACGCCTGTGTCCCTCACCCAGGACCGCGGCCTGCGTGAGGGATACATCAAGGCGACCCTCACCGGGCAACGTGGCGCGCACGAATGGAAGGCAGGTGGCGACCTGAGCCTGTCCCGCGTGCGCGAACAACTCGCCTATCGCATCACGGACGTCTCGACCGTGCCGACAGGCACGCCGGACACCTTTGCGTTCGAGGACCGCCAGTCTGGCCGAGAGAGTGCGCTGTTCGTGCAGGACCAGATCCGGAGCGATCACCTGACGCTTCGTGCCGGAGTCCGCTGGGACACCTACCGCCTCGTCGTCGCCGAGCACGCGCTCAGTCCCCGGGTGAGCGCGGCATGGTCATGGCCGCAACGAGGTGTGGTGCTGCGGGCCGCCTACGACCGCGCCTTCCAGACGCCTGCGTTCGAGAACCTGCTACTGGCCTCCTCGGCGCAGGTGAGTGTGCTGTCAGACTCGGTCCTGCGCATCCCCGTCCGGCCCTCGCGCGGGCATTTCCTGGAATCGGGTCTGGCCATGACCATCCGCGGTCAGTGGCGAATCGAAGGCACGGTCTTCAACCGGCGGATGGACCACTTCGCGGACGACGACGTGCTGCTGAACACCGGCATCAGCATCCCGATCACCTTCCGGCAGGCCCGCGTCCGCGGCCTTGAGCTGACGCTCGACGCGCCACGCTGGAGACGCCTCTCCACCAACGTGGGTTATACGTTGATGTCCGGTACGGGCGAAGGCCCGGTCACCGGCGGGCTCTTCCTGGACCAACGCGACCTCTCCGAACTGGCCGACGGCAGCTTCCCGCTGACCCAGGATCAGCGGCACACGTTGCGGGCACGCACCCATGCCACGTTCGGCAGGAAGGCCTGGGCGGGAGGATCCGTCAGCCTCAACAGCGGCCTTCCGGTGGAGTGGGATGCCGAACCCGACACCGCTGTGGCGCGTTACGGTGAGCGCATCGTCCGGCGGGTCAACCTCGCCACCGGACGCGTGCGGCCGTCCTGGACGCTGGACGTCTCGGCCGGCATCACGCTCCGCGCGACGGACCTGAGCCGCGTGAGTCTCCAGGGGGACGTCCGCAACGTCTCCAATCAACTGAATGTGATCAACTTCGCCGGACTGTTCTCCGGGACAGGACTTGCGCCGCCGCGCACGCTGGGCGCACAGCTCCGCGTGGAGTTCTGATCGAGAAGACCGGGCTGTTGGGGAAAGTGGTGGCCAGGGACGGAATTGAACCGCCGACACCGCGATTTTCAATCGCGTGCTCTACCGACTGAGCTACCTGGCCGAACCGGAAACCGCCCGCCGGAGGGGGTCTCCTGACGGTCGCGCCCCTGACGTCCACAAGACGCCCGGGCACGAAGAACGAGTATACCGCACCCGGCTGTCAGATTGACCGCCCCTGACGCGCCGCATAGACTGACGGGACCCCACCGCGGTCTGCTCTGGGCTCAATCCTGTCTCTCACCCGGTCCAACAAGGGAGTTGCGTGTGAAGCGAGTGTTCGTGCTGTTCATGTGTCTGGTGGCCATCTCGGCCTGCAAGAAGGCGGCGAAGACGGAGGCCCCTGCGGCTGACGCGAAGCCAGCACCCCCGAAGCCCGTTCCTGCCGTGTTGCCGGAAGAACTCGCCGTCGTCAATGGCGAGAAGGTGACCAAGGCTGACTTTGAAACAGCCCTGCACGGCCTGGAGCAGAGCGCGGGTGGCGAGGTGCCGGCCGAGAAGCGCGACGGCGTCTACCGCGATGTGCTCGACCAGATGATTGGCTACAAGCTCCTCTCGCAGGAAGCCAAGAAGCGGAAGATCGAGGTTCCCGACAGCGAACTCGACGCCCGGCTCAATGAGCTCAAGGGCCACTTCGGCTCTCCGGATGCCTTCACCAAGGCGCTCGAGGCGCAGCACATGACGCTGGACCAGCTCCGCTCGCAGACGCGCGAGGAGATGCAGCTGGCCAAGATGATGGAGACCGAGGTCGAGACCAAGGTCAAGGTGGAAGAGAAGGACCTGAAGGAGTTCTACGAGAAGAACCCCGACCAGTTCAAGAAGCCCGAGCAGGTGCGCGCCAGCCACATTCTGATCGCCGTGAAGGCCGACGCGGACGCCAAGACGAAGGATGCCGCGAAGGCCAAGGCCACCGCGATCCTGAAGCAGCTCAAGGGCGGCGCCGATTTCGCGGAACTGGCGAAGAAGAACTCGGCCGATGAAGGCAACGCCAAGGTCGGCGGGGACCTCGGCCTCTTCGGCAAGGGCCAGATGGTCGGTGAGTTCGAGCGCGCCGCATTCGGCCTGCAGAAGCCCGGCGACATCAGCGACCTCGTGGAGACGCCCTTCGGCATCCACATCATCAAGCTGACGGAGAAGCAGCCGGAGGCCGTGATGACGCTGGATCAGGTCAAGCCACAGCTCGAGGCCTTCCTGAAGAACCAGAAGCGGCAGGATCTGACGCTGGCCTTCGTGAAGTCCCTGCGGAGCAAGGGCGGGGTCGACGTCAAGATGTAAGGCCGGGCCGGGCGCCCGCCCGGCTCAGATTCCCCCGCGCTCCTTTCGGGAGCGCTGTTCGCGCCGCTTGCGGCGGTCGGTTCCGGCCGCCGCGGCGGCCGCCCTGTAGAGCCGGTCCATCCGGCGCATCTCCACTTCCTCGGGTGTCGGCGCCGGCGAGAGGTCCTCATAGAGGGCCCGTGCGTCGGCTTTCTTCATGTGCGACGCCGCCACGGAGACCACGCGGACGATTTGCCGCCGGCCCAGCGGGCGCGTGACCCGGATCTCATCCCCGGCGCGCACCGCCCGATGCGGCTTGGCCCGCTCTCCATTCAGCTCCACCTTGCCGCCCTCGCAGCCGCGTTTCGCCTCGGAGCGGGTCTTGAAGAGACACGCCACGTCGAGCCACACGTCGAGCCTGACGTCCCCGGTCTCCAGTTCTGCTGCCATTGTGGTTTGCGCCTCCGTCCCCCCACTTGTACCATCGCCGGTACCGTGCCCCGCAATCAGGAAGTCATCCGCCAGTGGCGTTTACTCCATGCGCTTGAATCGTCCAGGCATGGCGCCACGATCGACGGCCTGGCGAACGAGCTTGATGTCACTACCCGCACGATCCGCCGGGATCTCGCCGCCCTCCAGGAAGCGGGCTTTCCCCTGTTCGACTTCCAGGACGACACGGACCGTGTTCGCTGGCGACTGGAGGGACAGGCGTTCAAGGGGCTGGACACCGGCTTCACGCTCGCCGAGTTGTGCGCGCTCTATTTGAGCCGCAATCTGCTCGAAGCCGTCGCCGGCACTCCGTTTCAGCGCGACCTGAGCCTGGCCTTCGCCCGGCTGGAAGGCGCGCTCTCGCCGCGGATGCGTCAGTTCCTCGACCGCCTGCCGACGGTGCTCACGGCCAAGTCCGGTCCCCGGGCCGGTGGCGACCGGTCGAGCTCCGACGTCGTCGCGCGCCTCCTGGAAGCGACACTCCACCTGCGGGTGGCAACGATGCGGTATCACTCGGTCTCAAGCGGGCGCGACAAGGACTACGTCCTCCATCCGTACCGCCTCGCCTTTGCCCAGGGCGGGCTCTACCTGCTGGCGTTCGTGCCGGAATACGACGACATCCGGACCTTCGCCGTGGACCGGATTCTCTCTGTCTCGCTCGAAAAGCAGACCTTTACGCCGCAGCGACCCGTACCGGAGGACATCTTCGGTAACTCGCTCGGCGTCAATACCGGCCCCGCGGAGCGCGTGGAACTGCGCTTCGACGCCGAAGTCGGGCCCTACGTCCGCGCCCGCGTCTGGCACCAGTCCCAGGAACTGCGGGAACTCGCCGACGGTCACCTCGCCCTCACCCTTCACGTGTGCCACGATTGGGCCTTGCGAAGCTGGATCCTGAGCTGGGGGCCGTTCGTGGAAGTGGTCGACCCTCGTTCACTCGCCTCGGAGATTGCGGCGGATCTCACCGCCGCCCGCACCCGCTACGGAGCGCCTGCATGACACGCATCCGCCTCATCGCGACCGCCGCCATCGCCGCCCTGGTCCTCTTCGTCGCTGGTCCTTCGGTGGTGACCTATCTCACCGACTACTGGTGGTATCAGGAGACAGGCTTCCAGGTCGTGTACCTCACGATGATCAGCGCCCAGGCGCGCCTGTTCGCCATCGTCACCCTGTCCGGCCTCGCGTTTCTGCTGCCCAACGTGCTCATCGCCCTGAACTCGATTGGCGAGGGCCGGCCGATCTTTACCACACGCGAAGGCCTGCCCATCCGTCTCCCTGGCAAGCGTCAACTCCGCGCCATCGCCATCAATGTCACGGCGCTGCTCGCCCTGCTCGTCGGCCTGGCCTCCTCCTCGGAGTGGATGACGTGGGTCTCGTGGCAGCACGCTGTCCCGTTCCACCAGGCCGACCCGATCCTCGGTCACGACGTGGCCTATTACGTCTTCTCCATGCCGTTCTTCCAGTTCATCCGGGGACTCGGCCAGGGGCTCGTCATCCTCGCCGCCCTCGCCTCCGGCGCGCTCTATTTGATTTCAGGTAGTCTCACGAGCGGCTTTCCCGCACGCATGGCGATCGCTGAAGGTCCGCGCCGCCACCTCGCCCTGCTCGCCGCCATCTTCCTGCTCCTCTTCGCGTGGGGTGCCTGGCTCGGCCGGTCTGACTACCTGCTATCGGAACACACGCTCATTCACGGCGCGTCTTACGCGGACGTGCACGGACGGATGCTCGGAGGGGCTCTGCTCACCGGGGCCGCCATCCTCGCCGCCGCACTCTGCGGCCTGACTGCGCTCCGCGGCATCACCTGGCCTGCGGTCGTGGGCATCGCGCTGCTCGTCGTCACCTCTGCCGGCAGCGAAGCCTACGCCACGATCCTCCAGCGCTTCATCGTCGCTCCCAACGAGCAGGTCCGCGAGGAACCGTTCATCCAGCACAACATCGACGCCACGCGGCGCGCCTTCGACCTCGACCGCGTCGACACACGCGAACTCAGCGGCGACGCGGAGCTGACCACCGCCAACATCGCCGCGAACCGGCAGACGCTCGACAACGTCCGCCTGTGGGACCACGGCCCGCTCCTGGACACGTTCGGCCAGATGCAGGAGATCCGCACCTATTACGACTTCGTGTCGGTAGACAACGACCGTTACACCCTCGACGGCGTCCCTCGGCAGGTCATGCTCTCGGCCCGCGAGATTAACAGCGAAGCGCTCCCGAACCGCACCTGGGTCAACGAGCACCTCACCTTCACGCACGGGTACGGCCTCACGCTCGGGCCCGTCAACCAGGTGACCAAGGAAGGCCTGCCCGTCCTCTTCATCCGCAATCTCCCGCCGGAATCCGCCGCCGGCCTGAGCGTGACAGAACCCGCCATCTACTTCGGCCAGCTCTCGAATGACTACGTCATCGCCCCGACCGGCACCAAGGAGTTCCACTATCCGAAGGGCGATGAGAACGTATTCACGCAGTACGCCGGCCGCGGCGGTATTCCCATCGGCTCACTCTGGCGGAAGCTGCTGTTCGCGCTGCGCTTTGAGTCCTACCAGATCCTGCTGAGCGACGACATCACGGCGGAAAGCCGGATTCTTATCAATCGCAACATCCGTGACCGTGTCCGTCTCGTCGCCCCGTTTCTCAGTTTCGACAGCGACCCGTACCTCGTGGTCGCGGACGGCCGGCTGATCTGGATGTACGACGCCTATACGACCACCGCACGCTACCCCTACTCCACGCCGGTGGCGCGCGGGCTCAATTACATCCGGAACGCCGTCAAGCTGACCGTCGACGCCTATGACGGCACGGTGACGATGTATCTCGCCGATACGCGGGATCCCATCGCGGCGACGTACGCCCAGGCCTTCCCGGGCGCCTTTAAACCGCTCAGCGCGATGCCACCCACGCTCCGGGCGCACATCCGCTACCCCGAGGACATTTTCGCGATCCAGGCCGCCGTGTTCGCGACCTACCACATGACGCAACCGGCGGTGTTCTACAACCGGGAGGACCAGTGGGAGGTTCCGGCGACCGACGAAGCCCGCGACGCCAAGCCGATGTCGCCGTACTACACGATCATGAAGCTGCCCGGCGAGCAGAGTGCGGAGTTCATCCAGATGCTGCCGTTCACGCCGCGGCGGAAGGACAACCTCTCGGCCTGGCTCGTCGCGCGCAGCGACGGCGAGAACTACGGCACACTGCGTGTCTTTCAGTTTCCCAAACAGAAGGTCGTGTTTGGGCCACGGCAGGTCGTGGCGCGGATGAATCAGGACCAGACGATTTCGCCGCAGATCACGCTCTGGAACCAGCAGGGTTCCCAGGTGATCTGGGGGACGCTGATGGTCATCCCCATCGAAGAGTCGCTGCTCTATGTGCGCCCGCTCTATCTGCGGGGCGAGGGCGGGCGGATTCCCGAACTGCGCCGAGTTCTGGTGGCCATGGGCAACCAGATCGTGATGGAAGATACGCTCGACGCGGCCCTCGACACGCTCTTCCACGCGGCTCCGGGATCGAACCGCGCCCACAACACACCGGCGGACCAGGCACGGGCTCCCGGCGCGGTGACCGCACCCCCGTCACCGGCCAGCGATGCCCTGATGCGGACGCTGGCCGTGGAGGCCAGAACGCGCTTCGAGAGAGCGACCGAGGCGCAGCGGAATGGTGACTGGGCGAAGTACGGGGAAGAGATCACGGCACTCGGGACAGTGCTGGAGCGGATGCGGGCGCAGTAGCCCCGCATCCACTCCGTCTGTGGACCGCTACTCGGCCTTGATGCGGATATTCCGGTAGGCCATCTTGCGGCCCTGCGTCTGGAAGGCGATGTTCCCGGCGTAGTTGTAGTCGTGCTTGTCGACCTTTGAGACCGGCACCCCGTTCAGCGACGTCACGATCTGGCCGCCCTTGGCCATGATCTCGAAGCTGTTCCATTGGCCGAGCGGGCGCATGACCTTGCGCTTGGCCTCCAGATCCACCTTGCCGATCTTGCCGGGCCCGCCAATCGCGTAGTAGTCGGCGATGTCCCGATAGCGGCCCTCAACCTCGATGCTCTTGGGATAGCCCGGCGCGCCGATGTCCGAGAAGATCAGATAGCCGGCGCCGCCGCTGAACAGTTCCTCATCGTCATCCGGCGCAAACTCGAACGGCTTCTCGAACATGAAGTCGAACCGGATCGTGAAGTCCTTGTATTTCTTGTCCGTATAGAAGATGCCGTGGATGTGGCACTCGCAGACGATGGTCTGGTTCTCCACGCGCAGGACGTCACCGGGGTCCGTCCGTCCGCACCCTGCGGGAGCCTCCCGGCAGTTCGCGCCCAGATTGAAGTTCCACCCGGAGAAGTCCTTCCCATTGAAGATCCGCTCGAAGCCGGGTTCATTGAGCGACATGATCCGCATCGCATTGACGTCGACGGGAATCTCCTCCTTCCCCGAGGGGTACCCGTTCGCCTGCAGGATGTAGGCCGCGATATCGACACGCTGCTGCTCAGAGATGCTCCGGGTATTGGCCGCAGGCATCGACAGGAGCTTGCTGTAGAGCATCAGCACGCTCGGATACACCATCTTCCCGTCGACGACGCGCTCGAGAAAGTGGCCGCCGAACGTGCTGGGCAGCGCCTGCAGCAGATCGGCGGGCGTCGAGGTCTTCGGGTCGACGGTGTGACAGTACGCACAGTTCCGATTGAACGCCTGCTTGCCTCGCGTGGCCTGCGCCTCCGAGTAGAACGCCTCACCCTTTTTCGTGGAGGGCGTCGCGACCTTCATGAAGTCGGCGCTCCGCTTGACCGGCGCCCATCCGCCTTCGGGCCCGTCGAACCACAGGGCCTTCGCACCGGCACCCGCCCCGTTCTTGGACAGCATGTACGCCAGCACATCCGCCGTCTGGTGGCGTGTCAGACCACCGGGGGCATTGAGCGGCATCTGCGCCTGCGAGTAATCCAGCAATTCTGCCAACGGACGCCCGCCCCAACGGCCCTTGAATCCGGCACCGGCCAGCGCCGGGGCTCGGTCGCCACCGGCCAGGTCCCTGCCGTGACAGGCGACGCAGTTGCCGCCGTAGAGGGCCTCGCCCCGTTTGGCCTGCTCGGCTGAATACGTGCCCTCCCACGGGGCCTGCTGGGCCCGGAGCACGGGTGTCATCACGAGACAGACGACCGCAAGGCACACGCTCGTCGCCGACAGCGACACGAAGAGTTTCTTCTGCATGGCTCGGGAGTATACGCTGGGCTCGCACATGCGCTTCAAGCTCACGATTGAGTACAACGGCACCCGCTACAGCGGCTGGCAGATCCAGCGCAATGCCAGAACAGTCGCGGGGGAACTCGAACAGGCCATCGGCGAGGCCACCGGCGCGCACGGGTTCGAACTCTACGGCTCCGGGCGCACCGACGCCGGCGTACACGCCCTGCGCCAAGTGGCGCACCTCGAGATCCGGTCGACGCTCCCCCCGGCCACGCTCCGGCAGCGCGTCAACGAGGCCCTCCCGGCGGACATCGCCGTGCTGGCGGTCGAGGCCGTACCGCACCGCTTCCACGCCCGCCACGACGCGGTCGCACGCAGCTACGTGTACCAGATCGCCCGCCGCAAGTCGGCCTTCTCGAAGCCCTTTGTCTGGTGGGTCAAGGAACCGCTGAACGTAGCCGCGATGCAGGCCGCGGCAGCCCGCTTCGTCGGCTTCCACGACTTCCAGAGCTTCTCCGACGACGACCCCGATGAGAAGTCCACCACGGTGCAGCTCGACGCGCTCGACATCTACGAAGATGGCGACCTGTTGCTCGTGCATGTCGAAGGGTCGCACTTCATCTGGAAGCTGGTCCGGCGGCTGGTGGGCATCCTGGTGGAGGTCGGCCGCGGCGGCCTGACGCCCGACGACGTCGTGCCGCTCCTCGAGGGGAACTCACCCCTACCGGCCCAGCTGACGGCTCCTGCGGCGGGCCTCTTCCTGGAGCGGGTCTACTATCCGGGCGATACCCGCGACCAGCCCGTCCAGGCCGCGATCGTCCTCGGCGGCGCCTGACCCGGCTCGAGTCGTGGTACGGTGTCCGGCGTGCATCGCGCCCTTGTCGTCGCCCTGAGCCTGACCGTCCCTGTCCTGGCCGCCGCGCAGACCCTCCCACCCGGCACGTCGGCGCCGGTCGCCTCCGCACCCGTTGCCAGGGACGCCCAGGGCCGCGCCACCGTGCGCGCGGTCCGCACACCGACGCCTCTCAAGATTGATGGCCGGCTCGACGAACCGATCTATGCGGCCACGCCTTCGGCAGACACCTTCTATCAGGTGGACGCCAAGCCCGGCGAACCGGCATCCCAGAAGACCGAGCTCTGGATCTTCTTCGACGACCGCTATGTCTACGCGAGCTTCCGCTGCTGGGAAGACCACCCCGAGCGGATGGTCGCCAATGAGTTGCGCCGCGACAATCTCGCCATCGCCAACAACGAATACGTCGCGGTCTCGTTCGACACGATGCTCGATCGGCTCAACGGGAGCTTCTTCACCATCTCGCCCATCGGTGGCCGGATGGATGGTCAGTCGTCCAACGACCGGACGGTCTCGAACGACCCGAATCCCATCTGGCTCTCCAAGACCGGCCGGTTCGAACATGGGTGGACCGTCGAGTTGGCTGTCCCGTTCAAGTCCCTCCGGGTGCAGTCTTCCCGCGAGCAGACCTGGGGCCTGATAGCCATGCGGGCCAACCGATGGAAGAACGAAGTCTCGTTCATCGTGCCGATGCCTCCGGCGCGGGGTGCCGGGGCCGTCGCGATGATGTCGAGAGGGGCAACCCTGGTCGGCATGGAGGTGCCACCACCGGGACTGAACCTCGACATCAAGCCCTTTGCGACCGCGAGCCTCACGACTGACCGGCCGACCCGCGTCAACAACAAAGGGGAAGGCGACGCCGGCCTCGACGTGAAGTGGTCCTTCTCCCGATCGGCCAGCGCCGACCTCACAGTCAACACGGACTTCGCCCAGGTCGAGGCCGATGACGCACAGGTGAACCTGACGCGCTTCAACCTGTTCTTCCCGGAAAAGCGCGACTTCTTCCTCGAGAATCAGGGCACCTTCGCCATTGGCGGCATCGCGGCCGGCGGCGCGGCGGCCGGTGCTGGCGATGCCCCCGTCCTCTTCTACAGCCGCCGGGTCGGCCTCAGCCAGGGTGTCGCCGTGCCGATCCAGGCTGGCGGCCGGCTCACAGGCCGGCTCGGGCGCGTCAATGTCGGCCTGCTCGATCTCCGCACCGGAGATGATGCCGCGACCGGCGCCAAGGCCACCAATTTCGCCGTCGCGCGCGTCCGGCGCGACATCCTCCGCCGGAGCCACGTTGGCGGCATGATCACGTCGCGCTCCCGTGGCGACACGCGTGCGTCGGCCAGTGAGCTCTACACCGTGGACGGCTCGCTGGGCTTCCTGACGGACCTCAGCATCTACACCTACTGGGCGAAGTCGCACACGCCGGGCGTCACGGCCGGTGACCAGAGCTACCGGGCGCAGCTCGACTACGCCTCCGACCGCTACGCCGCGCAGGCCGAGCACCTCACGATCGAGAAGGGGTTCAACCCCGAGATGGGCTTTGTCCGCCGGCTCGACATGCGGAAGACCTACGGCATGTTCCGGTTCAGCCCGCGCCCCAAACACAGCCGGCGCATTCGCAAGTTCTTCTGGACGACGACCGCCACCTACATCGAGAACACGGGCGGCCGTCTGGAGACGCGCACGGTCGACAGCGAGTTCGCGGCCGACCTCCAGACCGGGGATCGGGTCAGTGTCAGCGCCACGTCCAACTACGAGTTCCTGCCGCGTCCCTTCCGGATCGCCAGCACCGTGACGCTGCCGGTCACGGGCTATGACTTCGGCTTCGTCAAAGCCGCCTACACCTTCGGTCAGCAGCGGAAGATCTCGGGCGGCGTCAGTCTCGAGCGGGGTCCGTTCTACAACGGCGACCGGACCACGCTGACGCTGAGCCGTGGCCGGGCCGAGGTCTCGTCGCACCTGTCGATCGAGCCAACCCTTTCGCTCAACAAGGTCCACCTGCGGCAGGGCGACTTCACGAACTCGGTCGCGGGCACGCGGGTCACCGCCACGATGACGCCCGCGATGTTCGCCAGCGCCCTCATCCAGTACACGTCGGCCACCAACACGCTCTCGGCCAACGTCCGTTTCCGTTGGGAGTACAAGCCAGGCAGCGAGTTCTTCCTCGTCTATAACGACCAGCGGGATACGCTCCGCCCGGGCTTCCCGGTGCTGCAGAACCGGGCGGTCATCGTGAAGATCAACCGCCTGTTCCGCTACTGACGGCGCAGCGGGATCGGCTCAGACGCCGTCAGCCGCGCGCTCGAGCGCGGCGATGTCGATCTTCTGCATCGTCAGCATGGCCTGCATGGCCCGCTGCGCCCGGACAGGGTCCGACCCGCCAATGAGTTGCGGCAGCCGCCTCGGCACAATCTGCCAGGAAAGACCCCAGCGGTCTTTCAACCAGCCGCAGCGGCCCGGTGTTCCGCCGTTGGACAGCGCATCCCACAGCCGGTCGACCTCCGCCTGATCCTCGCAACTGATCTGAAACGACACCGCCTCGGTGAACCGATACATCGGTCCCCCGTTCAGCGCGAGGAACTCGCTGCCCGCGAGGATGAACTCCACGGTCAGCGCCATCCCCGCTGGTCCGCTCGGGGTCTCGGCCTTCGCGCGGGTCACGCGGACGATTCGGGAGTCGGGGACCAGGGCAATGTAGCGCTCGGCCGCGGCTTCGGCATCTCCATCGAACCACAGACAGGGTGTGACTCTCTGCATGACGACTCCCTTGCCCCGCTGAAGAGGCGTCTAGAGTGAGACCCGGCGCAGGCGCAGGCTGTTGCTGACCACACTGACGGAACTAACCGCCATCGCCGCGCTGGCCAGAATCGGACTCAGCAGCACGCCGAACGCCGGATAGAGGACCCCAGCCGCCACCGGGATGCCGACGACGTTGTAGGCAAACGCCCAGAACAGGTTCTGCCGCATGGTGCGCATGGCCAGCCGCGACAGCCGGATGGCCGCCGCGACCGCGGTCAGGTCCCCACGGAGAAGGGCGATATCAGCGGCGTCTACGGCCACGTCAGACCCGCTCGCCATGGCGATACCGACGTCGGCCTGGGCCAGCGCCGGGGCGTCGTTCACGCCGTCACCGACCATCGCGACAATGGCGCCGTCCGCCTGCAGGCGCCGGATCTCGGCCACCTTGCCATCAGGGCGCACGCCCGCCACGACACGCGTGATGCCCGCTTCGCGCGCAATGGCCTCGGCGGTCACCTGGGCGTCTCCGGAGAGCACCACGACGTCGAGGCCAAGGCGGCCGAGCGCCTCGACGCCCTGGCGCGCATTGGCGCGGAGCCGGTCGGCGATGGCAAACACCGCAAGGGACCAGGCCTCAGGGCCCGCGGTGGAGACGGCGGCCACGACTGCCGTCCGACCATCGCGGCTCATGCGTTCAAGGACCGAGCCGATGCCCGAGAGGTCCACACCGGACCGAGCGAGGTAGTCCGGCGCGCCCACGAGGACCCGCGCGTTGTCGACACTGGCAGACACGCCGCCGCCCGGTTCACTCTGGAAGCCGTCGACACGGCCCGCCACCGCATCCCCGGCTGCACGGACGATCGCTCCAGCCAAGGGGTGCTCCGACAGCCGCTCGACGGCGGACACTGCGGCCAGCAGGCGACCAGGCTCGGTGCCCGGCGCCATCCACGTGTCGACGACGTCCGGGCGCCCTTCCGTGAGCGTGCCCGTCTTGTCGACCACCACCGTCGTCACCTCACCGGCCCGCTCGAGCGCACGGCCACCTTTGATGAGAATGCCCCGTTCGGCTGCGCGGCCCGTCGCGACCATCACGGCCGTCGGCACGGCCAACCCCATCGCGCATGGGCACGCAATGATGAGGACGGCCACAGCGGCCGCCGCGCCCTGGACGGCGACACTGACACCGCCGACCAACACCCACGCCGCAAGGGTCAGGAGCGAGACCACCATCACGGTCGGTACGAAGACGCCGCTCACGCGGTCCGCCAGCTGCTGGATGGGCGCCCGCGAGGCCTGCGCCTCGCGCATCAGCCTGACGATCTGCGCCAGCACGCCGCTACTCCCCCCCGCCGTCACGCGAACCGTCAGGGAGCCGCCATGCGCGATGGTGCCGCCGACGACGCGGTCACCCACCGTCCGCGTCACGGGCATGGATTCACCGGTGAGTAACGCTTCGTCCAGCGCGGCCGTACCCGAGAGCACCACGCCGTCCACCGGAACCCGCTCGCCGGGTCGTACCACGACGACGTCGCCGACGCGCAGGCGGTCGAGCGGCACCTCGGCCTCTCCGTCCGGCCCCGACACCCGGCCCGTGGCGGGCTGGAGCGCCACCAGGGCCCTGAGGGCCTCCGCCGTCCGGCCACGCGCACGCGCCTCAAGGGCGCGGCCTGTCAGTACAAGCGCGATGATGATGATGACGGCCTCGTAGTACACGTCCGGCGCAACGCCGTGGCGCAGCAGCACGTCGCCCCACACCGTCGCGACCAGCGAATAGATGAACGCGGCCCCGGTGCCGACGGCCACCAGCGAATTCATGTCCGGTGCGCGGTGCCACAGCGCCCGGACACCGAGGACATAGAACTGCCGGCCGGCCCAGAGCACGACAGCCACACACATGGCGACGAGCGCCCACAACAGCGCGGCCTTCGGCGCAGCGTAGAGCCACGGCAGCGCCGCGTGCAGCGCGGGGCTGAGCCCGCCCATCGCCCAGCGCATGAACGGGTCCGCCGCCTGATGAGCCACATGCGGATCGGCCGGGACCATCAGCGGCATCGACACGACCATCGCCACCGCACCCATGGCCACGCTCACGGCCGCTCGGCGGACGAGCGCTCGGGCCTCTTCGTCCTGCTGGACCTCGTGGGCGAGTTCGGCCTCGATCGCCGTGCGCTCGACCGGGGGAAGCGCGGCGCCATAGCCGACGGCCTCAACAGCCGCCACCAGGGAGTCCGGCGAGGTCGCCGCCGGGTCATAGGCCACCACCGCCGACGCGGTCATCAGGCTGACCGAGGCATCGGACACGCCAGGCTGGCGCGCCAGCGCCCGCTGCACATTGGCCTGGCAGGCCGCGCAGGTCATGCCGCTCACATCGAGAGTGACTGAGGCCATGCCCACCCCCTCTCTGGCAGTTGGGCGTCAGCGCCCGATGATGGCTTCGAGTGCCGCGCGCACGGCTTCCACAGCCTCGGCGTCGGTCGCCGCGGCTCTGGCGATGCGGGCCAGCCGCTCGGCCGCGCCCTCACTGGCTCGCCCGCTGCGCTCGTCCCGCGTCGGCACGCCGATCATGCCGGCGCCCGCCGTGAAGTTGGTCGCCGGGTCGATCAGGATGAAGCTACCCGTGGCGCGAACGTCCCGGTAACTGTCGAAGATGATCGGCCGCGAGGTCCGCACCACGGCTGAATGGATCTCGTTCAGCGTGAAGGCGCGGTCGACCTCGGCCGTGACCACGCGCGTCGAGTGCTTGAGCACGTACATCCGCGTGGGGTCGAGCGGCCGCTCGTCCATCCACACGATGTCTGCCTCAAAGCGCTGCCCCACCTGGACGGGTCCGGAGACGAGCGTATCGCCGCGACTGATATCGATCTCGTCCTCCAGGACCAGCGTGACCGACATCGGCGCAAAGGCTGACTCCAGATCGCCGTCGTAGGTCACGATCCGCTTGACCGCCGTCGACCGGCCCGACGGCCAGACCGTTACCTCATCGCCCCGCCGCACCAGACCCGACTGAATCTGCCCGGCGTAGCCACGGAAATCCTGATGCGGCCGCAGCACGAGCTGCACGGGGAACCGGAACGGCTGGCCCGTGATGTCCGTGTCGACGTCCACCGTCTCCAGGTGCTCAAGCAGACTCGGCCCCGTGAACCAGGGTGTCCGTTCACTGAGGGTGATGACGTTGTCGCCTTCGAGCGCGCTCATGGGGATGGCGTGAAAGGACGCGCCGTCAAGAATCTGCGCGAACTCCGCACAGATGCCGTCGTAGATGGCCCTGTCGAAGCCGACCAGGTCCATCTTGTTGACCGCCACGACGAAGTTCGTGATGCCGAGCAGACGGGCGATGCGGGCGTGCCGCCGCGACTGGTCCTTGACACCCTGGCGAGCGTCGACCAGCAGGATGGCCAGATCCGCGGTGGACGCCCCGGTCGCCATGTTCCGCGTGTACTGCTCGTGGCCGGGCGTATCCGCCAGAATGAACTTCCGGCGGGCGGTCGCAAAGTAGCGGTACGCGACGTCGATCGTAATGCCCTGTTCGCGCTCGGCCTTGAGGCCGTCGGTGAAGAGCGAGAAGTCGATCGGCCCGGCGACACGGTTCTTGGAGGCCTTCTGGACGGCGCTGATCTGATCTTCATAGACAGCCTGCGAGTCGTGCAGGAGGCGCCCGATGAGCGTGCTCTTCCCGTCGTCCACGCTCCCGGCGGTGCAGATCCGGAGGAGACCCTTCACTAGAAGTACCCCTCGCGTTTCTTCACTTCCATGGAGCCATCCTGGTCGTGGTCGATGATGCGCAGCTGCCGTTCGGAGTTCTTGGCCGCGACCAGTTCTTCGATGATCTTGGGCACGCTGTCGGCGTCCGACCGGATGGCGCCGGTGCAGGGCGAGCAGCCCAGCGACCGCATCCGGCACCGGACCATCTGCGTCTTCTCACCGGGCAGCATCGGGACGAAGGACTGTTCGCGGACGATGATGGACTCTCCGCGCACGATCGCCTCACGCTCCTTCGCGAAATAAAGCGGTACCACCGGGATGTTCTCCACGTGGATGTACTGCCAGATATCGATCTCGGTCCAGTTCGACAGGGGAAACACGCGGATGCTCTCCCCCGGATTCAGCCGGCTGTTCAGCAGGCTCCAGAGTTCGGGCCGCTGCCGCTTCGGGTCCCACTGGCCGTGGGCGTCCCGCAGCGAGAACACGCGCTCCTTGGCGCGCGACCGCTCCTCGTCGCGACGGGCGCCGCCGAACGCAGCGTCAAATTGCCCTTCGGCCAGTCCGTCCAGGAGCGACTTCGTCTTGAGCAGCTGGCAGCAACGCTGCGTGCCGAGCTTGAACGGCTGCGTCCCGTCGGCGATCGCGTCCTTGTTGATGTGCACGATGAGCTTCGCGCCCACTTCCGCGGCCATCTGGTCGCGAAACTCGATCATCTCGCGGAACTTGTAGGTCGTGTCGATGTGCAGCAGCGGGAACGGGATAGGCGCCGGGTAGAAGGCCTTCTGCGCCAGGCGCAGCATGACGGACGAATCCTTCCCGATGGAGTACAGCATCACGGGGCGCTCGAACTCCGCCACCACTTCCCGGATGATGTGGAGGCTTTCCGCCTCCAGCCTCCGGAGGTGGTCCAACTGGGGCGGCGGGGTGGCCGCCTGGCCCGTAACGGTGTGTGCGGTCGGCATCTCAGTTACTCAGGACACAAAAAAAAACCCGGGACCATGGTCCCGGGCCTTCGATCTGCTGCGCGATGGTTCAGTGCGCTTCCGTCCATCCGGACTACAGACCGCGGGCGCGGGACCCCTCACAGGGCCTCGGACAACAACAACACGCGCACGGGCAAAGCGTCGGAACCATGGACTGGTCAACACTTTAGCACTCGGCGTTCGGTATCGTCCACCAGGGTCGTTGACAACCCGTCACGCTCGGGTGCAGACTCACGGCTCATGTTTCTGACGGCCTGTCCGGCGTGTTGTTGTCCAATCTCGGTCCGCCTCCGAGCCGTCTCCGTGTGCCCATGTAACTAACCGGCACCACCGAACACCAAGGATTCGAGCCCGGAGCGGTCAAGCGCCGCCCGGGCTTTTTGTTTTTTCGGCAGGGCAAGGAAAGGCCAGGCATCCGACGTCATGGACGGTTACGTCATCCCACTACTCGCTATTACCCTGGGCGCTGCCATCGTCAACGGCGCGCTGGGCTACGGCTTTTCGTCGCTGACGGTCCCGCTCGCGCTGCTGTTTCTGACGAATCGGGTCCTGAACCCGGCGCTGATCCTCATCGAGGTCGTGCTCAACAGCTACGTCCTGTGGGTCAACCGCGACGCGCTGCCCAACGTCTGGAAGCGTGTCGTGCCCATCGTGATTGGCCTTGTGCCGGGCGTGCTCGTCGGCACGTCCCTCGTGTCGCACGTCAGCCCCTCCCCGCTCAAGCTCATCACCTACGTCACGATCCTGCCGCTCATCCTGATCCAGGCTGCGGGCTTCCGCCGCCCCATCAAATCCGAGCGCTCGGCCGGCCTGGTCTTCGGCGGGGCCGTGGGCGTGCTGTATTCGGTCACGACCATCTCCGGCCCGCCGCTGGCCGTGATGCTGAGCAACCAGGGCCTCACGAAACGAGATTTCCGGGCGGCGCTCGGCGTAATTCGCCTGGCGGAATCGTCGCTCACGGCGGTGGCCTATCTGTATGCCGGTCTCATCGGGCAGGAGAGCCTGCATCTGATTCCCGTGATCCTGCCCAGCATCCTCATCGGCGTGCCCATCGGGGCCCAGTTGATTCAGCGCATCCGGCCAGAAACCTTCCGCCGGGTCTGCATGAGCTTTGATGCGTGGGTGGTGGCGTTCGGTCTCTCGCGGCTGATGGGCGAGATGAAGGTCATCATCGGCCCGAAGGCCTACCTGATCATGGTGGCGGTGGGCCTGCTGGATGGGTGGCTGCTCTACCGCTTCTTCGCCACCCTGCCCCCGGAAGACGGGCCCATGCCGGTGCAGCCTGGGTCTGCCTGAGGCGACTCCCGCCGCCAGGTCCCTGGGGGCCAGAATCGTCGGATTGTTGCGAAACAGGGGCTGCATTGTGGTGCGGCCCGAAACATTCACGATCCGGACCGGCCCGACGCTGATCGATGGCTGCGCAGCCTGATCTATTATGTTTCCATAACGACGGGGTCCCCGAGGACCCTGCCCCGACCCGGAAATCACCCCATGCTCAGCTCGCTGGCCGACATTTACCAGGAACTCGAACAGATTGACGTCACGCGCGACCTCGACCAGAAGTCGCTCCACGTCACGACCAGCGGCCTCTCGTGGGTGCCCGCGCCGGTGCTGGACAGCTATTCCAAGGACCAGCTCCTCCAGCTCTACTACTACATGAGCCTCACCCGGGCCACCGACCTTGAGATCGTCAAGATGTCGCGCAAGGGTCTGGCCCTCGGCAAGCACCTGCCCTGCACGGGCAATGAAGCCACCGCCGTGGGCGCGACCGCCGCACTCGCGCCAGGCGACTGGGCGACGCTGGCCATCCGTGACCTCGGCGCGTTCCTCGTCCGTGGTGTGCCGCCCTCGAAAGTCATCGCGCAGGCTTGCGGCCGCATGGATGGCCTCTCGAGCGGCTGGGACGGCAGCCTGCACATGGCCAACAAGGCCACGAAAGTCGTGGGCCTCATCAGCCATCTGGGCACGCTCATCCCCTTGGGTGCCGGCTGCGCGTTTGGCGGCCAGTACCAGGGCAAGGACACCGTTGCCCTCGCGTTTGTCGGCGATGGCACCACGAGCACGGGTGACGTCCACGAAGCCCTGAACATCTGCTCGGTCATGAAGATTCCGCTGGTCCTGGTCATCGAGAACAACCAGTGGGCCTTCGGCACGCCGAACCGGCTTGAGTATGCGACGCCGACGCTCACCCTGCGGGCGCTCGGATACGGCCGCGACGCGGAGGGCTACTGGATCGACGGCACCAACGTCGTCACCGTGTTTGACACCGTCTCCAAGGCCGTGGCCCGTGCCCGCGAGACCAAGGGCCTCACCATCATCGAGGCCGCCACGATGCGTATGGACGGCCACTCCCTCGCGGATCCATTCACCAGCTACGTGCCCGCCGACCAACTGGCCGCCTGGAAGGCCAAGGACCCGATCGCGACGTTCCGTGACCGCCTCGTCAAGGCGCGGGTGGCCACGGCCGACGAACTGGCCGAGGTGGACGCCAAAGTCACTGCCGAGGTCCTGGCCGCGGCGCTCAAGACCGAGCAGAGCCCGAAGCCGGTCGCCGTGGACATCGAGAAGCAGGTCATGGCACCCGCCCCGACCTTCCCGAATGCCCTGGTCGTGCCGACGGGCAAGGGCCGGACGATCACCTACCACCAGGCGATACGCGAGGGTCTGCAGGAAGAGTTGGACCGCGACCCGAACGTCTTCATGATTGGTGAGGACATCGGCGTCAGCAACGGCGCCTTCAAAATTACCGAGGGCTTTTCGAAGAAGTACGACGGCCTCGACTGGGCGCAGGCCTGGAACAAGAAGGATGTCTCGTTCAAGCAGCGCCGGATCATCGACTCCCCCATCGCCGAAGCCGGCTACGTGGGCATCGCCCTCGGTGCGCAGCTCGAAGGGCTGACGCCCATCGTGGAGTTCCAGTACGCCGACTTCGCGTCAGAAGCCTTCAAGATGATCGTCAACTACGCCGCCACGCAGAACGTGCGCGAGATGGGGCCCGTGGGTATCGTCCTGCGCTTCCCATCCGGCTGGGCCACCAACACCTCGATCTACCACTCGGTGAACCCGGAGTCGTGGTTCGCCTCGACGCCGGGCCTCAAGATCGTGGCGCCCATCACGGCGTTTGACGCCAAGGGCCTGCTCAAGGCCGCCGTGCGCGACGGTAACCCTGTCCTCTTCCTCGAGTACAAGAACTACTACCGCATCAAGCCCGAGCGGCTGCCCGAAGGCCTCAACCTACCGGTGCCGGACGAGGATTACGTCGTCCCGATCGGCAAGGCCCGCGTCGCACGCGAGGGCAAGGACCTGACCATCGTCTCGTTCGGCTCACAGACCATCCGCGCGCTCGAGGCCGCTCAGCAGCTCGCCCAGGAAGGTATCTCGGCGGAAGTCATCGACCTGCGGACGGTGCTCCCGTTGGACATCGAAACCATCGCCGCCTCGGTCAAGAAGACGAACCGCGCGTTGGTCACCTGCGAGGCGCCGCGCACAGGCAGCTTCGGCACGACCATCGTCACCGAAATCGTCCGGGCATCCTTCGACGACCTGGATGCACCGGTGCAACTGGTGGCCGCGGCCGATACGCCGGTGCCGTTCGCCACCGAACTGGAAGAAGCGCACCTCCCGACGACGGCCAAGGTCGCCGCGGCGGCCCGGGCGCTTCTCAAGTACTGATCGAGACGCCGCCGCGCGCGGCGCGGATACCAGTTCCCGTACATGACAAGGGGCGCCGCGAGGCGCCCCTTGTCACGTACCGAACCTGCGCCTGCGCACAGCCGTGTGCTACACGCTGGCGCTCGTCTCCACGATCGGGTTGGCCACGCCACCCCTGGTGATCATCTCGTGCAGGGCGGCGCCCGTGGGCACCATCGGATAGACCGAATCCTCCTGCTCGACCTGGAAGTCGATGATCGCCCCTTTGCTGTGCGAGCGCGCCGCCCGCACGGCTTCGATGACCTCGCTCCGCTGGCGCACCGTCTGGCCCTTCAGGCCGTACGCCTCGGCCACCTTCGCGAAGTCCGGACTCAAGATCGGCGTGGCCGTGTAGCGCTTCTCATAGAAGAACTGCTGCCACTGCCGCACCATGCCGAGATAGCCGTTGTTGATGATGGCCACATTGACCTTGATGAGTTCCTGCGCCATCGTGCCCAGTTCAGGCATCGTCATCTGGAATCCGCCATCGCCGGCCACCGCCCACACGTCGGCATCCGGGCAGGCCATCTTGGCGCCGATCGCGGCGGGCAGGGCGAAGCCCATCGTGCCAAGGCCACCAGAGGTCAGCAACGTCCGCGGCTCGTTGTGCTTGTAGTACTGAGCCTCCCACATCTGGTGCTGGCCCACATCCGTGCACACGATGGACTTTCCATCAGTGGCCCTCCACAGGTCGTGGATGACGTGCGCGGCGTAGAGATGGCCGTCGTCCGGCAGGTTCGTGATATCCCGCACGGCAGCGTGGCCCTTGTTGACGTCAATGCGCGCGTGCCACTCCTCATGCCGGACACGGTCGACGTGGGGCAGGAGCTGCCCCAGCACCTGACGCAGATCGCCGGCCAGGGCGACATCCACCCGGACGTTCTTATTGAACTCCGTGGTGTCGATATCGATGTGGACCTTCCTCGCATTCGGCGCGTAGGTCTTGAGATTGCCCGTGACGCGATCGTCGAACCGCATGCCACAGGCCACGATGAGATCCGCGTCCTGAATCGCCTGGTTGACCCACGCCTCCCCGTGCATGCCCATCATCCCCAGGTTCAGCGGGTGCTGCGCGGGGAACGACCCGATGCCGAGCAGCGTCATCGCCACCGGGATATCGCCTCGTTCGGCCAGCTCGCGCAGGAGGTCCGTCGCCCCCGAGAGGAGCGCGCCGTGTCCGGCGAAGATCAACGGGCGCTTCGCCTGGTTGATGAGTTCCACCGCCATCCGGATCGACTCGACCGGCACAGGGCGGTGCGTCCTGATACCGGGCAAGGAGATTTCAGTGTCGTCCCACACGAACTCGCAGCTGTTCTGCTGCGCGTCCTTCGTGATGTCCACATGCACCGGGCCCGGCCGCCCGGTGCGCGCCACGTAGAAGGCCTCGCGCAGCGTCGGCGCAATGTCCTCGACCTTCGTCACCAAGTAGTTGTGCTTGGTGATGGGGATCGTGACGCCGGTAATGTCCGTCTCCTGGAAGGCCTCGGTGCCGATGAGCGACGACCCGACCTGACCGGTGATGCAGACGATCGGCGAGGAGTCCATCATCGCCGTCGCCATGCCGGTCACCATGTTGGTGGCGCCAGGACCGGACGTAGCGATCGCCACACCCACGCCGCCACCAGCCCGGGCATAGCCGTCGGCCATGTGGGTCGCGCCCTGTTCGTGGCGGACCAGGATGTGCCGAATCGAGGAGAACTCCGGAAGGGCATCGTAGGTCGGCAGAATCGCCCCGCCCGGGTACCCGAAGACGGTCGTGACGCCTTCCTTCTCCAACGACGCCCAGATTGTCTGTGCTCCAGTTCGCTTCATGGCTCTCTCTCTCGTGCGCTCTTATCGGCCGTACTAACGAAAAAGGCCATCACCCTGGTGGATGATGGCCTCGGAACTTGCCGTGCCCTGGCGATTGGTTACGCCCGCATCATCCACCGTAGCCCGGGCTGCTAATGAAGCCCGGAATGCTCATAATGCTGATGCGAATAATCCCGTCGACCCCCGCGCGCACGGGTCCCCGGACGGTGAAACCGCCAGATGGACGCACACGGGCCGTGTCCTGATAACGCATGAACTCTGTCAGTCTAACGGCCGGGATCCCGATCGTCAAGCCTGCACCGGCCCCTCGCTATAATGCCGCCCCTGACCCTCGATGCCCGACAACATCCTGCTGGTTGAAGACGAAGCCGCGCTGCGGATGACCCTGGGCGACCGCCTGCGCGCCGAGGGCTACGGCGTGGACTACGCGGCCACCGGCGACGAGGGCCTCGACAAGGCCACGCGCCTGCCCTTCGACCTCGTGATCCTCGATGTGATGCTGCCGGGCCTGAGCGGCCTTCGCGTCTGCGAGGAGATCCGTGCCGCCGGCCTCATCACACCCATCCTGATGCTCACCGCGAAAGGCCAGACCACGGACAAGGTCGCCGGTCTGAAGATCGGCGCGGACGACTACGTCACCAAACCCTTCGACATGCAGGAACTCATCGCCCGCGTGGAGGCCCTGCTCCGGCGGGCACCGGCGCGCAGCGCTCCTGCCGCCGAGCCCCTCTCCTTCGGGAGCGTGCGCGTCGACGTCCGCGGCACGGCGGTCACCCGCGAGGGCCAGCCGGTCTCACTGTCCGCACGGGAGTTCCAGTTGTTGCGCTATTTCCTCGAACACCCCGGCGCCACGCTCTCGCGCGAGCAACTCCTCACCGACGTGTGGGGCTACAGCAGCGCGATGTTCACCCGGACGGTTGACGTCCACGTGGCCGGACTCCGGCAGAAGCTCGAGCCCGAACCCAGGCACCCCCGGTTCTTCATCACGGTGCAGGGTCTCGGCTACAAGTTCCGGCCGCAGGGCGCATGAAGCGTTTCACCCAGGGCCGCCTGCTCACCGGCGCCGTCGTCGCCACGACGGTGGTACTCATCGCCTTCACGGTGCTGCAGTACCGGTCCAGTCGCGAAGTCACCGAGGCCACGGGCATCCGACTCGCAGACACGCTGCAGATGTCGTTGGTGAACTGGCACGTGGACTTCGAGCGTCTGTTCACCGGGCTGACCGGCGCGCTCGACCTCCAGATCCGGAGGAGTCCCGAGCCCGAGTCGCTTCGCGCCGCCCTGGCGGCATGGCGGGCCGATGCCCGGTACCCGCAACTGGTCGCACGCGTCGTGCTCCATTCAGGCGCCGACGCCGGGCATCCGGCCCTTTCGATCGCGCTGGACGATTCCGCCGGGGTCGTCCCCGAGGACCTGCCAGGCCTCTCGCTCGACGCCACCGACATGAACACGACGTGGGTCTTCGAGCCCGATGTGCCGGCCCTCGTCCGGCGCCTGCCAGCGACACCAGCGCCGCGATGGCTCATCGTGCTGATCAACAAGACCGCTCTCGCCGGCGACATCCTGCCGGACCTGACCCGCCGGTACTTTTCCGGTACCGACGGGCTGGACTACGACGTCGCCCTGTTCGGCGCGGGTGCGCAGGCGCTGCACGCGTCCACCGCCGAGTTCGGCCGGGCCCCTGCGGCCGATGCCGACGGCATCCTCAATGTCTTCGGCAGACGCTCAAGCGTCCGGAGCGGCGGCCCCTACGAGGTCTTCCATCTCGTCCCGCAGAACTCCGCCGTGCCATCGGTGGCGGTGACCTGGTTCTCGCTGCCGCCCGGCTTTCCGGATTCCCGCGACTGGAGACTGGTGGTGCGGCACCGGCGCGGTGGCGCCCTCGGCGCCTTTCTGGCCAACGCCCAGCGCCGGGATCTGCTCACCACGCTTGGCGCGATCAGCCTCCTGGTCACCTCGATCACGCTCCTCGTGGTGGCCAGCCACCGGGCCCAGCGGCTCGCGCAGCTCCAGATGAACTTCGTCACGGCCGTCTCGCACGAACTGCGCACACCACTGACCGTCATCGGGTCGGCCGCCGACAACATCGCGCGCGGCGTCGTGCGCGATCCGGGCAATGTCGCGGAGTACGGACGTGTCATCGGCCAGCACAGCCGTCAGCTCGGATCGCTCGTCGAGCGCATTCTGCTCTTTGCCAGCCGGACAAGCGGCAGCTCCCGGCCAGCATTGCAGCGCCTGGCCGTCGAGGACGCGATACTGGCCACGCTCTCCACGATCGAGAGCCTGACCGGCGGCGCCGACTTCACGGTCGAGCGCCACATCGAACCGGGCCTTCCGGCCGTCCTCGGCGATGCGACGGCCTTGGCACAGTGCCTGGAGAACCTGCTGACGAATGCCGTGAAGTATTCCGGAACCGCCCGGTGGATCGGCGTGCGCGCGCGTGCGGTGCCGCTGGACGATGGCCGCCGCGGGGTCAGCGTGGCTATCGAAGACAAGGGCATGGGCGTACCGGCGTCCGACCTGGACCGGATTTTCGAGCCGTTCTACCGGAGTCCTGCGGCCATTGCGGCCCAGATCCATGGCACCGGCCTCGGCCTCGCCCTGGCCCGCAGCATGGCCGAGATGATGGGGGGACACATCAGCGTCGTCAGCCACCCAGGCGCCGGGTCCACGTTCACGCTCCTCCTGCCGGCGGCCCCGCCGAACGCCCCGGCCTGAGGCCTTTTACAACACGCTTACACGAGCCTCCGTCCGGCGCAGGTAACCTCGTCGACGATGTCCATGTCAGCCATCGTCCGCGTCCTCGCCGTCGTCCTGCTGGCCACCGTCACGGCGGCCGCAACCGCCACGGCCCAGACCAACACCGCCCAGGTCGCCGGGGTCGTCAAAGACAGCTCCGGCGCCGTGCTGCCAGGCGCCACCGTCTCGGCGCGGCACCCGGCCAGTGGTGCGACCGTCGATCGCGTCACTGACGGCACCGGCCACTTCCTGTTCCAGGACCTCCGGATTGGGGAATGGGAGATTTCCGCGAGCCTCAGCGGGTTTCGAACCAATACGGCGAAGGGCGTCACGCTCGAAATCGGCCGCCACCTCCAGCTCGACTTCACACTGGGTCTCGAGAGCCTGGCAGAGACGGTCACCGTTGCCGCGACCGTCGCTCCGCTCGTCCAGTCCACAAACGCCGAGATCAGCGACGTCATCAGCAATCGCGAGGTCGTCCAGATTCCGATCAACGGCCGCAACCTGATGGCGCTGGCGCAGTTGAGCGACGCCGTGGTCATTCCGCCGGGCGGCACCCGCGGCGAATCGCTCCAGCAGGCCGGCCCCCTCCCGAACGTCGGCGGCCAGCGCTCGGGCCACAACATCTACCTGCTGGACGGCGCCAAGGTGACTGACGAACTCTTCAACAACCTCGTCATCAACCCCTCGATTGATTCGGTCCAGGAGTTCAAGATCCAGAAGTCGCAGTATCCGGCGGAGTTCGGCGGCAAGGCCTCGGCCCTCATCAACGTCGCGACGAAGGCCGGCGCCAACCGGTTCACCGGGAGCCTGTTCGAGTTCTTCCGCGACGACGCCTTCGACTCGAAGAACTACTTCCTGCCCAAGGGCCAGGCGAACCCGCCGCTCCGGCAGAACCAGTTTGGTGGCGCGTTCGGTGGGCCGCTCGTGCGCAACCGGACGTTCTTCTTCGGCAGCTACGAGGGCCAGCGCCTGAACCGCTCGCAGACGCGGACCTTCTCGGTGCCGTCCGTCGCCCTGCGGTCCGGCGACTTCAGCGGCCTGGGCACCATCTGCGACCCGACACCCAGCGGATGCGTCCCCTTTCCGGGCAACCAGATCCCCGCCTCGCGCATCGACCCCGTCGCCGCGGCACTACTCCGCGCGGTGCCGCTCGCCACGGGAAGCGGCAACGTCCAGAACCTGGCCTCGACCGAGGCGCTGACCAAGGACGTGAACCAGATGAGCGTCCGGCTGGATCACCGCCTGACCGACAGCGACCAGGTCTTCGCGCGCTTCAGCACCTTCGGCGCGGACGAATCGCAGCCCTTCGGCACGAGCGTTCTCAGCGAGTCCATCGTGCCGGGCTTCGGACGCACGCTCGACACCAAGACGAAGAACCTGGTCGTCAGCCACACGCATGTCATCGGCAGTTCCAAGATGAACGAGGTGCGTGTCGGATGGATGGCCGTCAAGGGCGGGCAGCACAGCGTCAATCAGGGCGTCAACTTCGCCGGGGCCACGGGGCTCCTCGGCGTGACAACCGATCCGCGCGACATGGGGTATCCGCAGGTGTCCACGGGAGGCCTCTTCAGCGCCATGGGCGACCCGACTTCCTTCGTGGCCCGGAATAACCAGCACCTCGAGCTCTACGAGAACTTCTCCATCGCCAAGGCCAGGCACAGCCTGAAATTCGGGGGCTACCTCTTTCACCTGCAGCTCCGACCCGAGCAGCCGGACAACGCCCGTGGCGCGTTCACCTACACCGGCCAGTTCAGCGGCAACGCCCTGGCGGACTTCCTGCTGGGCTATCCGGTCGCCGCTACGTCGGGCATCGGCCGCGGTGACGAGAACGGGCGCACGAACTGGATGCACCTCTACGCCCAGGACGACTGGCGGATGCGCGACAACCTCACAGTCAATCTGGGCCTGCGGTACGAGTTCAACCAGCACATGTACGACACGAACAACCGCCTCTCGTCGATTGACATCGACGCCAAGCGCTTCGTGATCGCCAGCGACGAGAGCGGCACCATCAACCCGACGGCGCAGGCGTTGCTGCCCGTGATCCCGATTCCGTACGTCACGTCCAAGGACGCGGGCTGGAGCCCTGGCCTGATGGACCCCAGCGCCGTGCGCCTCGCGCCCAGAACGGGATTCGCGCTCTCGCTGCACGACGGCAAGACGGTCGTCCGAGGCGGCTATGGCATCTTCCTGAACCAGTGGGCCTACTCGGTGCAGACCGCGTTTGCCCGCAACCTGCCCTTCTTCTACACGAAGCAGGTGAACGTCGCGAGTGACGTGCGGGTCCCGACACTCCAGACGCGCGACGTCCTCACCGGCAACGCCACGGGCACCGTGGGCGGCACCATCATGGACTACGCCTATAACGTCGAGTACAGCCAGACGTGGAGCGGAGGCCTGCAGCGTGAACTCGGCCGCGGAATGGTGGCCGACGTGTTCTACATGGGCACGTGGACGCTCGGGGCCGACAACGCGACCATCCGGAACGTCCCGGAGCCTGGGCCCGGTGCCATCCAGCCCCGTCGGCCGATTCCGCAGCTGGCAAACATCAGCGCCATCCGCTTCGACGGCAAATCGATCTACCACGCCGTCACGTTCAAGACCGAAAAGCGGATGTCCCACGGCGTCGCCTTCAACGTCGCCTATACCTGGTCGCATTCGAAAGACGATGCCTCGAGTCCGGGAGCGACCGAGTCGGAAACCAACAACCCGCAGAATGTGCGCAATGTCTTTGGCGACGGCGGCGAGTGGGCGCTCTCCAGCTTCAACCGGACGCACCAGTTCGTGGCGAGCGGCACGCTGACGAGTCCGGGCATCGGCGGCGGCCTTGCCTCCGCGCTCACGCGCAACTGGCGGGTCAACACGGTCGTCATCGCACAGTCAGGCGCGCCCTTCACCGTCAATCTGAGCGTGGATCGCGCCAACATCGGTGCGGGACCCGCCCAGCGCCCCAACCAGTCGACCGACCCGAACCTCCCCGGTGACCAGCGGACCACGGACCGGTGGTTCGACACGAGCGCGTTCAGCCTGCCGGCCGCCTTCACCTTCGGCAACGCACCGCGCAACAGCGTCTTCGGCCCCGGCTTCGCCAACGTCGACTTCTCCGTGGCCCGGACGTTCCCTGTCGGCAGCGGGCCGCAGCTGGAGTTCCGGTGGGAGATCTTCAACCTCCTCAACCGGGCCAACTTCGACCTCCCGAACCGGATCTTCGGCAACCCGAACTTCGGCCGCATCTTCAGCGCCCGCGACCCGCGGCAGATGCAGTTTGGCCTGCGACTCTCGTTCTAGCCGCTCGTCATCGCAATCTGCGCGGCGACGTGCACGGGTGCCGCCACGGTCGCCAGCAGCCGGTAGACTAGGCGCTATGCGCACTCCGGCTGCCTTGCTCACCGTGGCGCTCGCGGCCGCGCCGGCCTTTGCCGCCGACGCGCCCTGGCCCCAGTTCCGTGGACCGCAGTCTTCCGGCGTTGCCGCCGACGACCCGCGTCTCCCTGACCGGTGGAGCGCCACCGAGAACGTGGTGTGGAAGGCGACAATCCCCGGCACCGGCTGGAGCTCCCCCGTCGTCTGGGGCGACCACGTCTTCCTCACAACGGCCGTCTCGGAAGGCGCCGTCCCGGCCAAGGCTCGGGTCTTCACCGCGGCCGAGGTCGCCAAGACACCGCCACGCCAGCGGTGGGTCGTGGTCGACATCGATGTGAAGACGGGCCGCATCCGCTGGCAGCGCGATGTCGGCGAGGCGATGCCCTCGCAGCCGCTCCACATGAAGAACAGCTTCGCCTCTGAGACACCCGTCACCGACGGCACACGCGTCTACGCCTACTTCAACAACGCGGGCCTCTTCGCCTTCGACTTCAAGGGCCGTCCCGTCTGGTCGCGCCCGATGCCCGCCCCGCGCATGCGCTCGGGCTGGGGCGCGGCGGCCTCTCCTGTGCTCCACGAGGGCCGCATCTATCTGGTGAGCGACAACGAGGATGCCTCGTATCTGCTGGCGCTCGATGCGAAGACCGGCAAGGAGATCTGGAAGGTCGACCGGGACAAGGGCAGCAGTTGGGTGACGCCGTTGGTCTGGACGCACGCGTCCCGCACCGAGATCGTGACCATCGGCGCAAAGAAGGTCCGGTCCTATGACCTCATGGGCACGCCGCTTTGGGAAATGAGCGGCATCTCGACGCTCAGCATTCCGACTCCGGTCGCTGCCGACGGCGTCCTCTACCTGAACTCCGGCTACCGGAATGACACGCAGCGGCCGGTGTATGCCGTCAGGCCCGGTGCGAGCGGCGACATCTCCCTGAAGCCGGGCGAGACGGCCAATGCCTACGTGGCCTGGGCGAACCCGACGCTCGCCTCCTACAACCCATCGGCGCTCATCTATCGCGACACGTACTACACGCTCTACGACACGGCGTTTCTCGCCGCCAACGAGGCGAAGAGCGGGAAGGAGATCTACGCCAAGCAGCGTATCAGCGCGGATTCGACCGGCTTCACGGCGTCGCCCTGGGCCTACAACGGCAAGGTGTTCACGCTGAGCGAGGACGGTGACACGTTCGTCATCCAGGCCGGGCCGGACTTCAAGGTTGTCGGCCGCAATGCCCTCGACGAAATGGCCCTCGCCACGCCGGCCGTCGCGCACGGCTCGCTCTTCATCAGGACCGCCTCGCGGCTGTATCGGATTGGAAGGACGAAGTAGATGGCCGACGAGACATTCGACCCGACCTCGCTCGTGGCCCGTCGCCTTCGGTATCTCGAGCGCCAGCGCACGCTCGCGGCCTCGGCGCCGATCCTGCCTCCGGGAGAGCGGCCGCTCGGCACGGGGCCCACGAATCGCCACGGCATGCCCACGACGCCTGTCGGGCAGCGTCTCGTGCCGAACTGGCCGGTCCTCGATCTCGGCGACCTGCCACGCGTGGAACAGGCGGAGTGGCGGCTGGAGATCGGCGGCGCCGTCGCCAACCCCGTCACGCTGACCTGGGATGACTTCCTGGCTCTGCCCCAGGTGGAGGACGTCAGCGACTTCCATTGCGTCACGACGTGGAGCCGCTTGAACAACACCTGGTCGGGCGTGCGGTTCCGCACGCTCGCGGAACTGGTGGTGCCGGCCGAGACCGTGTCGCACGTGCTCTGCACCGGCTACGACCACGACGCGATGTCGCGCGAGCCCTACACCACCAACCTGCCACTCGCGCGCGCCGTCGAGGAGGATGTGCTGCTCGTCCACACATGGGAAGGCGCGCCGCTCCCCGTCGAGCACGGCGGACCCTGCCGGATGATCACGCCGAAGCTGTATGCGTGGAAGGGCACGAAGTGGATCCGGAAGATCGAGTTCCTGATCCTGCCGAAGCGTGGATTCTGGGAGCGGCGCGGGTATTCGGATACCGCCGAGCCCTGGCTCGACGATCGCTACTCCCGCTGACGCGGGAGACCGGCCCGGCCACGAGGGTGTGCGCACCCTGCGGCCTGAGAACGTGCTGTGGAAAGTGAAGGAAGGAAATGGTCGGGGCGACTGGATTCGAACCAGCGACCCCTCGGTCCCGAACCGAGTGCTCTACCAGGCTGAGCCACGCCCCGACGCGAAGTGTGATCCTATCACACGCTAGCGGATCGGCTCTGCCGTCCCGATTATGAGGCCGTCCACGTAGGCCAGTACATCGTGGGCGGTCAGGTCCGGCTGCAAGGGCGTCACCGAGACGAAACCGTCGCGGACAGCCTGGTAGTCGGACCGGTCATGCGGCTCCCAGTCGTTCTGCCCTTCCTCGATCCAGAAGTAGCGCCGGCCGCGGGGGTCGTGCCGCTCACCGACTTCGGTGATGTGGTTCCGCTTCCCCTGCACGGTCACCCTCAGCCCCTTGTTCGGACCAAAGGGCACATTCACATTGAGGAAGGTCGACCGCGGGAGTCCCCGCTGCAGCACCGCCTGGGCCACCACCCGGGCCGCCAGAGCCGCTGGCGGAAAGTCATACTCGACCACCCGCTCAGACCGCCGCTTCCGCTCGGTCGATACGGCAATGCTGGGGATGCCGAGCAGCGCGCCTTCCAGCGCGCCCGAGACCGTGCCCGAATAGGTGATGTCGTCACCGATGTTCCAGCCGGTGTTGATGCCGGACACGACGAGGTCTGGAGGCGCGGACAGCACGTGCGTGACGGCGATGTTCACGCAGTCGGTCGGGGTGCCGTCGACCGAGTACACGTTCGGCCTGAGTTCCTCGAGGCGGAGGGGCCGAGCCAGCGTCAGCGCATGGCCGACGGCGCTGGCCTCGTGATGCGGGGCCACGACAATCACCTCACCCAGACTGCGAAGCGCCTCGGCCAGTGCCGCAAGCCCCGGGGCGTGCACACCATCGTCGTTGGTCACCAGAATGCGGCGCATCACAATGGCCATTATAGGTATGCTCTACCGTAACCCGTATGGCTCAGACTCGTCTCCGCGTCTTCCGTCCCTTCCTGCTGGCTCTCTACGCCGGCGGACTGTTCGGCCTGGCCTGGTCGGCCACCGCAGCGGCGCAGGCGCCACTGCCCAAGATCTGGACTGGCGTCTACACCGAAGCGCAGGCGCAGCGTGGGCGCGATGTCTTTCTGAACCGCTGCGCGCACTGCCACGACGAGCGCCTGACCGGCGGTGATGGCCCGGCCCTCATCGCGGGTCAGTTCAACCGGAACTGGGGATCGCGCACCGTGCAGCGTCTCTTCACGAAGGTCAAGGAGCGGATGCCCCCGGGCGAGGTCTTCGTGGCGAGCGACAAGGAAAAGCTCGACATCGTCACCTTCCTGCTGATGTCGAATGGCTTCCCTCCCGGCGAGCATGAACTGCGTCTGGATGCCGACGAACTTTCGTCGATTCTCATCGTGGGCAAGAACGGTCCCGAACCCGCGCCGACCGGTGCGCTGGTGGAGGTGGTCGGCTGCCTGATCACTGAAGGCGACGACTACTCGCTGACCAACGCCACCGCACCTTCTGTGAGCTCCATGGACGACGTGGCCGGTGACGCCAAGGCGTTCAAGGGCCCCCTCGGCACGGGGAAGGTCAAGCTGCTCGACGTCTACCCGAAGCCGGATGGCCTCAAAGGACGAACGCTGATGGCGAAAGGGCTGCTCATCCGGAACGGGACGGCCACAAATCTCAACGTCATGGCGCTGGAGACTGTCTCCGCGACCTGTCCCTGAGCGCGGGTTCCAGCCCGTGCTGTACGACCAGCACCATCGTCCGCTCCGCAATCTCCGCCTGTCGGTCACCGACCGGTGCAACCTCCGCTGCAGCTACTGCATGCCGGAGCCGGACTATCTCTGGCTTCCCCGCGAAGACATCCTGCAGTTCGAGGAGATTGATCGGCTGACCGACCTCTTCATCGGTCTGGGCGTTGACAAGGTCCGCCTCACCGGCGGTGAGCCGTTGCTGCGCCGGGACCTCCCCGACCTGGTGGCCAGGCTCGCGCAGAAGCCCGGCTTGCGCGACCTGGCCCTCACCACCAACGGCGTGCTGCTCGCGCCAGCCGCCGCTGCCCTGAAGGCCGCCGGGCTGCATCGGGTGACCGTCAGCCTCGACACCTTGCAGGCCGACCGGTTCGAGGCGTTGACGCGCTCGAATGAGCTGGGCCGGGTCCTCGAGGGCATCGCCACAGCCGCGCCCATCTTCCCTGGACTGAAGCTGGATACCGTCGTCATGCGTGGCATCAACGACGACGAACTGGTACCCCTGATGGCATTCGCTCGCCACCATGGTGCCGAGATCCGTTTCATCGAATACATGGACGTCGGCGGCGCGACGCACTGGTCGCCGGACCGCGTGGTATCGCGGGACGAGATATTGGCCCACCTGGGCGCCCACTACGGACCCATCGTTCCGGTCGGCAAACAGGACTCGGCCCCCGCGGATCGGTACCGCCTGCCTGACGGCACGATCTTCGGCATCGTCTCGTCAACCACCGCGCCCTTCTGCGCGGCGTGCGACCGGAGCCGCCTCACGGCCGACGGGCAATGGTTTCTGTGCCTCTACGGCTCACGCGGACTCGACCTGCGTGGACCGCTTCGGGGAGGCGCGGACGACGAGGCCATCGCAGGTGCGCTTCGCGGGGTGTGGCATGCCCGGACCGACCGCGGCGCGGAAGCCCGGCTGGCGGCGGGCCACCGCGGACTCATACCCGTGGACTCGCTCCGCCGCGACCCGCACCTCGAGATGCACACCCGCGGCGGCTAAGCTGGCCTCATCCGACCTGCGCACCGTTGGCGCGCAGCCAGGCGCGGGCCTCCTCGAACCGGGGATAGGCCGCTGCGACCAGCGCCCAGAAGGCCGGCGAGTGGTTCATCTGCTTGAGGTGCATCAACTCGTGGATGAGCACGTAGTCGCGCACCCAGTCCGGCATCCGCACGAGCCGCCAGTTGAGGCTGATGCTCCCAGTCCGGCTGCAGGAGCCCCAACGCCCCTTGGGATTCCGAATGCTGACGCGCGACACGGTCAGTCCGTGGATCGCCGCCAGCGCCAACAGACGCTCCGGCAGCATCACCCGAGCCAGCCCCTTCAGCTGCGCCTCGTCTTCGGGCGGCAGCATCCGCGCCGCCACGCTGGCGCGCTGGCGGGCGACCCACGCCTGACTGCGGCGCGCAAAGGCTTCCGCCTCGCGGCGTGACCCCCCTCTCGGAATCGTGACCCGCACCTGGCCGTCACGGTCAACACGGATGAGATACCGCCGGGCGCGCTGGTGACGCACGAACCGGATCTGATCGTCCGGCGTGGGCGACGACGCGACCGTCTCGAACGGCAGCGCGAGCTGCGGCTTCTCCGTCACGCCAGCGTCACTCCAGCGCGGTAATCAGCACCGAGAGGTCCTCGTCGCCGCGGCCGGCCTCGAGCACCTTGGCCACGTTCGCCCGCACGACGTCGCCGGCAGGCAGCGACGCGCCGACGCTGTCGGCGAACTCCCTGACGATCTGGAGGTCCTTCCGATAGAGTTTCGCGGGAATCCCCGGCGCGAAGTTCCGTGCCGCCATGGACGCGCCGAAGCGGTCGAGCACCCGGCTTGAGGCCATCGCCTGCAGCATCACCTCGCGGACCTTGCCAGGGTCCACGCCTGCCTTCGCGGCCAGCGCGAGCGACTCCGCGACACCTTCCGCCGTGATGAGGAGCAACAGTTGATGGCACGCCTTGGTCGTCTGTCCCGCGCCCGATGGTCCCATGTGGAAGACGCGCGCGCTGAACGCGGCCAGCACGGGCTCCGCCCGCGTGAGCGCCTCAGCAGACCCACCGGCCATGATGGTGAGCGACCCCTGCCTGGCCCCTTCGGGTCCCCCGGAAACCGGCGCGTCGAGCAACGCGATTCCCTGCGCCTCAAGGCGCTCCGCCAGCCGCCGGGCGCCCTCCGGGGCGATCGTGCTGAGGTCTATCACCAGGCCGCCTGGGCGCAGCCCCTGACACACCCCATCCTCGCCGCACAGCACCGCTTCCACATCGGCCGTGGCCGTGACCATGGTGCAGACCACGTCCGAGGCGGCCCCGACGTCGCGCGGTGTGCCGACGGCCGTCGCGCCCAACGCCACCAGCGGCGCCGCCACCTCGGGTCGGCGGGCATACACGGTGACCGCAAACCCCCTGGCCAGGAGGTGTCCGACCAGCGGTGCCCCCATCGTGCCAAGCCCGATGAACCCGATCCGCTCCTGTGTGCTGCTCATCGTTCCGCTCCCAGCCACCGCCAGTGTGTCATTCCTTCCGCCCGCCCCCGAGTCACCTCCGGCGACTCAGGCATTTTGGCTGAATTCACAAAGAATTCAGCACGGAACCCGTGTGGTAGGATTTGTGCACTGTTCGTGTTGTGGAGGAGAAATCGATGCGTTCCTATGCGAAGCATGTAGCGTTTACTGGCGCCGTGGCGGCTTTGGCCGTGGCGTTCATGGTGTCAACAGCGGCTGTTCGTGCCGAGCAGGCCAAGACGGCGAAGGACGGCGTCTACAGCGATGCACAGGCCAAGAAGGGCGAATCGCTCTACGGCGAGCAGTGTGCGGCCTGCCACGGTGGCGACCTGAGCGGCGGCGGAGCTCCTGCCCTCGCCGGTGGCGACTTCCTCGGCTTCTGGGACAAGACCCCGGTGTCCGACCTGGTCGAGAAGATTCAGAGCTCGATGCCCGCGAGCGCTCCTGGCAGCCTGACCCGGGCGCAGGCAGCGGAGATTTCGTCGTTCATCCTGAAGGCGAACAAGTTCCCGGCCGGTGCCGCCGACTTGTCGTCGGACGCAGCCGCGCTCAAGGCGATCAACATCGTCAAGTAGTTCCGAGTAGGGGCGGCCCACCCGGTGGCGCCGCCCCTACGTCCATGACACGCACCCTCCCGGTCGACCCCCGCTCCCCACAGCCTGACGTCATCAGCCGCGCGGCCCAGTGCCTGCGCGACGGCGGTCTTGTGGCGTTTCCCACCGAGACCGTCTACGGCCTCGGCGCCAACGCCCTCGACGCCACGGCGGCCGCGCGAATCTTCGCGGCGAAAGAGCGCCCAGCCGACGACCCGCTGATCGTGCATCTGGCCGACGCCGCCGACCTCCCCCTCGTCGCCTCCGACATCCCTGCCGTCGCGCGCACCCTCGCGGCGCAGTACTGGCCCGGTCCGCTCACGTTGGTGCTGCCGAAAGCTGCGAGCATTCCCGGCATCATCACCTCGGGCGGCTCCTCCGTCGCGGTGCGCGTACCCCGGCACCCCGTGGCGCTGGCGCTGATTCGGGAGGCCGGCGTCCCAGTCGCGGCGCCAAGCGCCAACCTCTTCTCCCGACCCAGTCCGACAACCGCGGCACACGTGCGTGAGGACCTGGAAGGTCGCATCGACCTCCTGCTCGACGGTGGCCCCTGTCCGGTAGGGGTGGAGTCGACGGTGCTCGACCTCACCTGTGTACCTCCCCGCGTGCTGCGGCCCGGCGCCGTCACGATTGAGATGCTGCGTGCCTTCCTGCCGGAGGTGACGTCCGGCAGGCCCGTCCCCCGCCCGGACCGGGCGCCGGCCTCACCCGGCCTGCTCGACACGCACTACGCGCCACGGACTCCGCTCACGCTCTACGCCGGACCGCCAGAGCTCCGGCGTGCCCGAATGCTCACCGAGGTGACCGCCCTCATCACCCGCGGCGCTCGTGCGGGCGTCCTCGTGTCGGACGAGGACGCCGCCTTGTTCCGCCACGCGGGAGCCTTTACCGTGGCGCTGGCGCCCGAGGGCGACCTCGACACCGCGGCCACGCGGCTCTACGCCGCCCTCCGGACGCTCGACGCCGGCCAGGTCGATGTCATCCTGGCCACCGCCATCACGAGCGACGACCACATGGGTGCGGCACTCTCCGACAGGCTCACCCGCGCGGCATCCGGACGCGTCGTCACGGTACACTGACGAGGACATGGCGGACTCACCCAATCAGGGCGGGCTACTGACCCGCATCGGCCGCCGGCTCTTCGCATCCGAGTCGGCCCAGCTACGCGCGTTGCGCTCGGACGTGACGGAGCTCAAGGGCCTCATGCAGCGGATGGCGACGAAGCTCGAGGATGTGGCGTCGGCCCAGAAGCAGGTCAGCAAGGTCCTGGCAAACCAGAAGGCGGACGAACGCTATCGCCAGACCTTCCGCCTTCAGCTCGCCGCCCTCGTGCGGGCGCAATACCTGCCGACCGATATCCCCGCCCCGCTGGCGCTCAACGCGCGCCGGTTCCGGTTGCGCTCCCAGCACGAGGAGGACGGCATCATCCTGGCCCTGCTGGACGCCGCTGGCGTGACCACGCGGCGGTTCGTGGAAATCGGGTGCGGGGGCTCAGGCGGAAGTGCGGCGGTGCTCGCGCACGACATGGGCTGGGGCGGCCTGATGGTCGACGCCAGTACCAGGGCGGTCAGCATGGCCCGCCACGAACTGCGGACGAATGCAGGGGTCACGGTCGTGCAGGCCATGGTCACGCCCGACAACATCAATACGCTCATCCGCGAACACGGCTGCGCCGGCGAGATTGATCTGCTGTCCATCGACGTCGACAGCGTGGAGTACTGGCTCATGAAGGCCCTGGACGCCTGTACCGCGCGGGTACTGGTGCTGGAATACAACGCCTACTTCGGTCCAACGCGCGCCGTCACGACGCCCGTCGAGGGGCCTCCCGCGAATCGGCCGATCGAATACTTCGGCGCCTCACTCGCCGCTCTGGAACAGGTGGCTCGGGATAAGGGCTATCGCCTGGTGCTGTGCGAGCAGCAGGGCGTCAACGCATTCTTCGTGCGCCGGGACCTGGCACCGGACCTCCCGACGTTGACGCCGGAAGAGGCCTATCGCCCCTTCCGGCATCGCGCCCGCGTCGGCGAAGAGATGACGACCGAAGCAGAGGCGCTGGCCACGATCGCCAAGGCCGGGCTCGCCCTCATCGACGTGCCGGTCACGGCCCGCTAGCCTCGGCCGCGGCGGCATCACCCGATCGCAGGACAGGCCTCCACCGGCTATCAAGAGCCGTCCTCGAGATCAGGGTCAGCACCTCGCCGTAACTGTGGACGCCGCTCTCGACTCTGTTGGCCTTGAGATAGCGATCGTAGGCGGCCCACCCAGCCTGCTGCAGCACTGGCACCACGCCAGCGGTGAGCCTCGCCGCGATGGCGTCGCGGTCTGCCTTGACGCCTGGCGGCACCCGCGCGGCCACGCTCGCCCGTTCCGCGGGCGGCAGCTCCGCCTCCACCTGCCAATAGAGAAACAGCCAGCCGCTGTACTGCGCGCGGACATCCCCGTGCAGGCAGGTCAGCCACCCGATGAAGTTCGCCTCGGCCTCGTCCGCGAATCCCGCCAGATGCGCCCACTCGTGCGCGGCCACGAACGGACGCTCGAACGGCAGGAGGTCCGGATTGCGCAGCACGTCCAGGCCGAACGGGTTGGTCATGGCATCCACCCCTTCCCAGCGGAACACCCAGCGCAGCAGCGTGGGCTTGAGCCTGGCCACAGCCACCCGGGGCGTGGCCAGCAGGCTCTGCACGTGCGCCGCCGCAGCGCGGAGACGCGCATCGTCGACGGCGGGCCCTGGCCACTCCCGTGCGTGCGCGGCATCGTGGAGCGCTGTGAGCTCACGGACGGCCAATTCACCGAGCGCCTGGACCGCGGCCGTATCCGGCACGGGCTTGTCCTGCACGAGCCTCGCCGAGAGGGGCTCACGCCGATAGTTCAACCCCCAGCACAGCAGGAAGATCAGATAGACCGCCGCCGCCCCGACGACCGTCCGCCATGCTGCTCGCCCGACGGCCCTCACTCGCGACCCATGACTCACCCGCACAGGCTGCCACCACACCCAGCCGAGCCACCCGAGGGCGCCGCCGAGCCAGATGTCGAGCCACGCGACAGGGACCACGCCAGACGCCGTCGTCAGCGCCCGCTCAATGAACGGGTAGACACCGTTGGAATAGACGCGTTCGACCAGGGGCGCGGGCATGGGCGCCACCAGGGCCACCAGGGCCACGCCCACGACCACGGCCCCGGCCCACCTGCGAATCCCTTCGCGCATCCCCGTCTGCCGATTTATCATCGACTCTTCCATGACACTGAAGTCTCTCCTTTTAGCGGCCGTGGTGTGCCTTGGCGCCACCCTCACGCTCGCCCAGACGCCCACCCGGATGGCCACCACGGAGCCTGACGGGACGCTGACGCTCCACGCCATCAAGCTCACGAGTCCCCTGAAGCTCGACGGCCAACTGGATGAGCCGTTGTACTCCACCGTCGTCCCGGCCGGCGACTTCGTGCAGATGGAGCCCACCCCTGGCGCCCCGGCAACGGAGAAGACCGACGTGTGGCTGGCCTACGACGCCGCCAACGTCTACATCACGGTCCGCTGCTGGGACTCCAAGCCGCCATCCGGCTGGATCCTCGACGAGATGCGCCGCGACAGCAACAACATCCCGCGCAACGAGAACGTCGCCTTCTTTTTTGACACGTTCAACGACAAGCGCACGGCGCTGCTGTTCGAGATCACGCCGCTTGGCGCCATCTATGACGCGCAGGCCAGTCACCTGCGACCCGGCAGCGCCGACTGGAATCCCCTCTGGCGCTACGGCATCGGCCGATTTGAGGGCGGCTGGATTGCCGAGATGGCGATCCCTTTCAAGTCCATCAGATACCAGCCCGGTGCCGGCCAGACCTGGGGATTCAATCTGCGCCGCACGGTGCGCTGGAAGAACGAGGAATCGTTTCTCATCAAGCTGCCCCTGATTGCGGGATTCTCCGGCGCGGCCGCCATCTTCCAGATCGCCAACAGCGCCAAGCTGGTCGGTATCGAAGCCCCGGCCGCCAGCAAGAACATCGAGATCAAGCCCTACGCCGTCGGCAGTGTGGCGACAGACCGGCTGTCGCGCCCGCCTAAGGACAACGCCGGCGACAGCGAAGTCGGGCTGGATTTCAAGTACGGCGTCACCAATAACCTGACCGCCGACTTCACCTACAACACCGACTTCGCCCAGGTGGAAATCGATAACCAGCAGGTCAACCTGACGCGCTTCAGTCTCTTCTTCCCGGAGAAGCGGGAGTTCTTCCTTGAAGGTCAGAGCATCTTCGACTTCGGCGGCGCATCTTCGGGCGGCGCCAACGCTGGCGGCGTGACGCCCTTGCTCTTCTTCAGCCGCCGGATCGGGCTGAACAGCGGCCGCGTGGTGCCCATCCAGGGCGGCGGGCGCCTGACTGGCCGCGCCGGCGCCTTCACCGTCGGCGCCATGAACGTGCAGACCGACGATGAAGCCCTCAGCCGGACACCGTCCACAAACTTCTCCGTCGTCCGGCTCCGACGCGACATCCTCAACCGAAGCAGCGTAGGCCTGATCTACACAGGCCGCTCGCATGCCACGGTCGGCACGGGCAGCACGCAGACCTTCGGCGTCGACGCCAACTTCAACCTGAAGAACTTCGTCACCATCAACGCCTACGCCGCCAAGACCGACACGCCGGCCCTCAATGACGACGACACCAGTTACCGCGTGCAGGCGAGCCTGAACAAGGACCGCTACGGCGTGGAGTTCGATCGCCTGGTGGTCGGCGACAACTTCAACCCCGAGGTCGGCTTCATCCAGCGTGACGACTTCCACCGCACCTACGCCCTGGCGCGCTTCAGCCCCCGCCCGAAGAAGAACACGCGGGTCCGGAAGTACTACTACCAGACGTCCGTCGACCGCTTCGTCGGCAAGAACGGCGTCACGCAGTCCGGCAACTACAACGGCTACTTCAGCGCCGAAATGCAGAACACCGACCGCATCACGGCCCAGGTCAACTCCACCGTCGAGCAACTCGCCCGCCCGTTCGCCATCTTCCGGGGTGTCACCCTCCCCGTCGGCCGGTACGAGTTTCAGAACGCGAACGTGACCGTGGCCCTGGGCAACCAGCGGGCGCTCTCGGGCACGGTCGGCTTTGATGCCGGCACCTTCTACAACGGCACCAAGAGGACGGTGACGTTCAGTAATCCGCGCGCACGGCTGACGCCGCAGATTTCGCTGGAGCCCGCCATCTCGGTCAACTGGATCTCGCTGACGCAGGGTTCGTTCCGCAACAGCGTCATCTCCAATCGCACGACCTACACCGTGACCCCTCGGATGTTCGTCAGCGGCCTCGTGCAGTACGCCTCGGCCACGCGCACGACGAGCACCAACGTCCGCTTCCGGTGGGAGTACGTGCTCGGCAGCGAGATGTTCCTGGTCTACTCCGACGAGCTCGACGCCGCCGTGCGCGGATTCCCCGACCTCCGGAACCGCGCGATCGTGTTCAAGATCAACCGGATGTTCCGCTTCTAGCCTCGCGCCACTCTTCCGAAAGCGCATGTCCGAACCCACCGGCCTCGTCGCCCGTGCGCGCCGCGCGCTCAGACCCGAGGAGGCGCTCTTTGTCGCAGCCTTCGTGCCGTCGGTCCTGGTGACCATCTACGCCGACTGGACCCTGCGTCAGACGGGAGGGTTTTCGGGCCGCGTGGCGAGCGGCTTCCTGCGGCTGGGCATTGCGACGGTGCTGGCGCTCACCATTCCCCTGATGGAGCGGACCCGCACCCGGTGGCGCGGCCGTCACGGCCTGGCCACCTGGCTCGAATCCGCGCGCACGGTCCTGCCCTTCGTGCTCTGCATTGCGGTCTACACGAACCTGCACGACACGGTTCGCTTCGTGAATCCACACGACGTGCACCAGTATCTGGCCGCCGCCGACGCCTGGCTGTTCGGCGTGCAACCGGTCGTCTGGGCCGAACAGTTCATCACACCGGCACGGACGGAAATCTTCTCGGCCTTCTACGGGTCCTTCTTCCTGATCGCCCCGTCGCTGGTGCTGCTCCTCCTCCTGACCGGCCGGCGCGCCGAGGCCCGAATCGCCCTGCTTGGCCTCATCGTCTGCTTCTATTCCGGATACGTGCTCTACGTGGTCTTTCCGGCCGCGCCGCCGCGGCTCTATCTCGCCTCGATTGGCGCCTTCTCGCGCGACCTGAAGGGCGGCGCGATGGGCATCACGGCCTTTCAGAACGCCCTCATTGCGATGGTCCCGAACGAGGCCTCGCGGGCCGCGTTTCCGAGTCTGCACGCCGGCGTCAGCCTCCTGACGCTCACCTACGCCTGGCGGTACCTGCGCTGGTATGTGGTACCGCTCGGGTTCGTGGTCGTCGGTCTTCTGGCCGCCACCATCTATCTGCGGCACCACTTCGTGGTGGATCTGCTCGCGGGCGCCTTGCTGGTGCCCTGGGTGCTCTGGGCGGCTCCGCGCTTTGAGCGCTGGTGGTCGGACGCGCCTCAGCGCGAACGGTCGGCGCAGTAGCGGCGCCAGTCGTCGCGACTGCGACGGGCGGCCGGGGGTGGCACCGGCGTGCCATCGACAATTGCGGCCAGCGACGTCAGCGAGACCTCGCCTGGATCGATCGCGATATCGATGTCCCACACCTTCGGGTCATCGACATGGGCACACACGTCCGAGAGCATCTCGGGATTCCCGACGAAACCCGCCTTGCGCAGCGCCCGGGTCACCACCGCACCTTCGTCGAACCGCGTGGTCTTCGTGATGGTGTGAGACAGGTCGCCGTGGATGCGGTCGAGGTGGGGCCGGGACCCCAGGCGGGCCAGCGCGGCCTCGGCCGCGTCGCGCAGTCCGCGCGTGCCCACTCCGCCACCGGCGGCAATCTTCTCCAGCAGCGGGATGTCAGCCTGAGTGCCCGTCAGGCCCAGCACGTAGACAGCGAGCTCGGCCGTCGTCGTCGACAGGATGCGCGCCAGCACTCGGTGCGCGGCATCCCGTGCTTCGGTCGCCACCGCCGTGCGCACCGCAGTTGAGCGGCCGATGAAGTAATCCAGCGCGATCAGTTCCACGCCGGTACTCACATTCGGAATGGCGCCCAGCACCATTGCCATGGCGCGCGGCTCGTCCACCTCGAAGGCCGCAAACGCCGCATCGCCCCCCAGCTGGAAGTCGTCGAGGAGTTCCCGCATGACGGGCATCGCATCGAACTCCATCGACCTGATCACCTGCGCGTGCTGCCGCGCCAGTTTGACCTGGCCGTCGCGCGATGGCGTCCGCAGGATGATCGCCACTTCCTCACGCCGGTTTGAGGGGATCACGAGCGTGATGGGCTCCTGCTCCGACGCCGTTCGGAAGGTGCGCTTGATCGAGAACACGCCATCGGCCGCGGCCTCTTCATGACGCACATAGAGCGCGCTGGCGCCCATCTCAATCGGCACGTCCACGGTGGCGCCCGTCAGTCCACGGATGGTGATTTCGCGTTCAATGCGCCCCGCCTCGGGATCAGCCGGCTGCACCGCGAGCCCAAGACTGCGCACCTCACCGGTGAAGCGTCGGCCTGACTCTCTGATCTGTGCGCGGGCGGTACCCAACACGCCGTTTGGCGCCCGAAGGATGGCGCGGCGCACTGACTCGGCGATCACCGGCGCCGGCTGGTTGCCGACCTGCACGCGCGTATTGCCGGCCTTGCCGTCAAAGGGACCATGCACGGGGAAGGGACGGCCCGTCTGAATCATCGTCGGCACGCGGAAGGCCGTTTCGCGCGCACCGGCGGCCGGCGTCCGCAGCGCGATCTGCCCCGCTTCTAACCCGTGGGCGTCCTTGAGGATCAGGAGCATCCCCTCCGCGCCGCTCGCGGGCACGCGCCACGCGAAGGTCTGCCCGGCCCTTGCAGTCTGCTTCCCCTGGAGCAGGACGTAACCGGCTGGGGCCTCGAACGTGCCCGAGAATGGCTCGCCTGCGGCGATGTCATCCGGGAAGTGTGCGAGGGCCGTACCCCCGGAAATCTCGAACGCGACGCGCACCATGCCGCCGCCGGCGCTCAGGGTGGGGGAGGGCGGACCCGCCGTCGCGAGAGCTGGCCATAGCAGCCCCGCGAGGAAACAGCCGGTCAGGCGGTCTCGAAGCACCATGCCGCTGATTATCTGCCGCCAGGGTCGTCCGGCGTGCGGCAATTTGTCGTCGCTGCGTGCGCGTGCCTGTACAGCACAGCGCCCCGCCTCCACTGGGGAGACGGGGCGCGATGCCGGCGGTGTCTTGGCCTTAGAACGAGAGCGTCGTGCCCAGGCGCACTCCACGCCCAGCGCCGGCGTATACGTACGGCACGACCTGGCCACGGAAGTCCGTGAGCGTGTAGCCATACTCCTGATACACGCGATCTGTCAGGTTCGTCACGTCGAGGAAGATGAAGTGCCGTCCGAGCGAGTGGCGCACCCGGAGGTCCACCGTGGTGGGTCCGTCGATGGCCAGCGTATTGGCGTCATCCAGAAAGCCGCCGGTCGTGTGACGCACGCGGATCGTGCCGCTCACAACCGTCGGCACGTTGAACGCCGCTCCAACCGACAGGAGGTGCTTCGGCACGTTCTTGAGCTGGGCGGAGGTGTTCGCCGCCGACTGATCCGTCACCTGCACCAGGGCATAGCTCACCATCGGCTGGACGCGCGCCGTCCAATTGCCCTGCGCCTCGAACTCGAGGCCAACGTGGCGGCTCTCGCCGAGATTCGCATAGGAGAACGTGCGGACATCGAAGTCGATTTCTGATTCGACATCCATCCGATAGGCCAGCGCGCTCCAGCTCACACGCCCGCCGCCGGAGAGCCCGCCTTCCACGTTCCGCATACGCTGCGGAAGCAGCCGCCGATTCGAGATGGAAAAGGACCCGCCACGGAAGTCCGGATACGGCCGCGGGTCAAACATCTGATCCAGCGTCGGCGCCTTGAATGCGCGCGCCACCTGTCCGAACGCCACGACCGACCCCTTCTCGGACAGCCGGACGGTGACGCCGCCACGGGGCGACCACGCCGTCTTGTCGGGGAGCGCCGTGCCGGTGGCCACGAAACTGCCGTCGTCAATGCGATCGAACCGCACCGCGCCCACCAGCCGCATCCGCGGCGCCGGGTCATAGGTCGCGGATCCGAAGACTCCCAGTCGCACACGAGAGCCCGTGGCCGATGTGAGCGCCGCGCCGGCCGTTCCGCCGCTGAACGCGCGGTAGGCCGTTTCGAGCCGATCACGGGCGACATCAAGACCCGCCCGCAGCGTCGCGCCATGTCCTCCGAGCGACTGCTCGCCTTCCACGCTCCCACCCACACTGCGACTGGTCAGGTCGCGGGCCTTCGTATCGGAGAGCCCCGGCGCGAGATAGATCGTGCGCACGGCGTCCTCAATGCGCCCGTCGACGAAGAACCGGGCGACCGGATGAAACGGCGCCGAGGCGGCCTTCACATCGAACAGCGTGAGATAGGTCGTGCGATCGGCGTTGTCGAAGCGAAAGGCCGAATTGGACGATGCGGGATCCGCGGTAAACGCCGCCACGGTCAGCGACCCCGGGTCGTCGCGCCGACGGGACTGCCCCGTCGCGCTCACGCGATACGTCGTTCCGCCCTTCGTGCCCTCAAGGCTGCCCGAGCCAACCTGTTCCCGCGCAGCGGAATGCACGAAGGCCCCCTCGGTCGTCCGGGCCGCACCGGACAGACTCACCATGACGCCCTTCGCCTTCCGGCCGAAGAGTCCGTCTCCGGTGAAGGAGGAGAACGTCCCTCCGGAGAGCGAGACCTGCGCCAGGTTGGACGCGCGGTCGGTGATGATCTGAATCACGCCACCCACGGCCGCGTCCCCATAGAAGGACGCACCGGGACCACGAAATGCCTCGACGCGCTTCACGCCGGCGACCGGCACGAGCGACCAGTCGATCAGGCCAGACTCGGCGTCGCCGACAGGGCGCCCATCCACGAGCAGGCGGACATACTCAGCCTCGCCGCCACCGAAGAAGCCGCGCGCGGAGGTCACGGGACGCCCGGCGTAGAACTGGCCCTGCATCAGATTGAAGCCCGGCAGGAACGAGATGATCTCGGCAGGCTGCACCACCGGCATCGCCTGCAGCGCCTCGCGCCCGATAACGACGACGGAGGCCGGCACCTGCGCAACGGGCGTCTCGACACGCTCCGCCGTCACCACGACCTCAGTCTCAAATCTGCCCGGTTGGGCGGGCGCGGGCGACTGCGCCTGCGCAAGAACGGGCGCCAACAACGCGCCGACAAGAAGACCACGGACACCACACACGACGCAATTCATGGAATCGATCGTAGGGGACCGCAGTGCGACGAATGCTTCGCGAACGGAAGCGGCGTGGCCTGATTGGTCTCAAGGCACCGGGGGCATGCTGGAAACCATGCCCCCGGGTTCGTGCGGGGAGAGGCGCGTCAGCGTTGAGCTTCAGGCACCGTTACCGGCATCCACGCGGCGTAGTACTGCACCGCGGCCCACGTCATCGTCTTCACCCCATGCGTGGTGGCGACGGCTTCGGCCGTCTTGGCGTCGTGGAAGGCGACGTAGTCCACGTCGCCGAGGCCGTAGTGATGCTCACCGGTGTAGGTATCGATCGGGACCGGGACGAAGACGGCCCTTTCCGGATCGATCAGCTTGCCGGTTTGCCCATCGCTCACCCAGACCTGCTTGTAGGGAGCCGGAGCGCCCCGCAGGTAGGTCAGCATGCAGCGCACGGTGCGGAACTTCAGCGCATCAACACCGCCCGTGGTTTGTCCGCCAACCCAACGGTCCGTGATGAGCCGGTCGCAGCGGATACACCGGTCGCCCGGGAGGAACGGCGTCGGCCTCGTGGGTGGCGTCACCATCCCGAAACCCGTCACCATCGCACCAGTCAGAAGTGCTGCAGTCCAGAGTGTGCGGGCTTTCATGAGACCTCCTCGGCCAATGGCCTGCCTACTCTGAGTGCAGGTTAGGTGCCATCGGCGGGCCCACATCAGCCTCGACAGGCGAACACGCCGTCGCGGGAAGGCGGGTGATATTCCCCGCGAGACGGAGTTCCCAACACCCGGGCTCAGCCTGGGAGCTTCCGTTCAAACTCCGGCGATCGAATCATCCGCAGGAGGACCTCGCTGTGGCGGCCGGCCCGGACGAGGCTCAGGTACTCCCGCACACCTCCCGTGTCCGCCGGCCGGTTGAAGATTCCAGCGTAGAAGGCATCCAGGAGCGCTTCGGCGGACAGGCGCTCCCGTCGCTCGCCAAATTCCTGGCTGCGCAGCATCGAGGCGATCAGTGCGTCGAGGTTCCCCTGCTGCACCTCTGCCACGGCGGCGCGCTGGCTCTCTCCGTCGGCCTCGCGCTGAAGGACCGCGCGGTAGAGGGCGCGCACGACCGCTTCCGCGTCGCGCCGGCTGTAGGAGGTGCGGGCACCAGGGTCCACCTCGACATCCACCTGCCAGGCGAAGTTCAGGTTTCCCGGAACCCAGACCTCAATCCGGCACCGTCCGGCCTCCGCACCGACGTTCAGGCGCAGTCCTCGGCCGCGCGACTCGACCTGGAGCAGCCGGCCACAACCCGCCGCCTGGTAGCCGAGCATCAGATACTCGTCCGGAAACCGGCGCCCGCGCTGATCCTTCCCTTCGAGCACGAGGTCCAGCTGACCGCGGGGCGCCAGGCGGACTCGGCTCTGGCCGTCCACGCGCTCCGCCTTCGCACCGGCGGGCACGGCCATCAATTGCGCCTCGCACAGCACCGGTCGCGGCCACGAGCCGCAGTCTTGCGCACCTGCCGCCTGCGCATACGCCACGCAGGCCACCAGAAAGATCAGTCGGAGCAGGCCATGTAATCTTTGGGAATCGCCGGTCATTTGGTCCCCTCCCGCTCAAGCAGCAGGTAGATCAGATTGCCGCCCATGAAGAACATCAGGATTGAAAATGTGCCTGGGCCCGCGTAGTTCGCGGTGGTGAAGATGGCATGCTCGCCCACCGCCAGCGTGAAGTCCAGCGACTTGCGGAACAACGTGTTGTCGACCTTGAGCGTGTGGGGACCCGGAGGGACCTCCACCGTCAGTTCCTGGGTGTTGTGCAGCAGCCCGATGCGTTGTCCGTCCAGAAATACGTACACTTCGCGCACGCCCATGTCCTTCGGGGACGTGCGGCGGACGGTGATGCGTGATGTCCAGGAGGACTTCAGCTGCTCGACGACATGGTCCAGATCGGCAGATGTGGGCTCAACGACGGCAGGGGCGGTCTCGGTGACGACCGGACGTGGTGGCATGGACGCTCGCCACTACGATACCGTGAGCTATCCCACCTTGGGCTTCGCCTTCGGCGCGGCCTTGTCTTTTCTCTGCTGCGTTTCCAGCTGCTGACGCTTGTCGTGTTGCTGCTTGCTCTTGTCCTTGTCTTTCCTGCCGCCTCTGTCGCCCATGACTGACATCCTCCGCGCCGGCGAGTGGCCTGATTCGCACGCCAGAGGGCCCCGCCAGCACAGACGCCGGCCGCCGCCAGGTCCGCCGCCAGCGGACGACGAGTGCGTCCTTCACCGTAGCGCCTGAACGTGACGTGTGTCTGTGCCGTTTGAGGCAGGAGCGGCTGCCGCAGCCGCGGACGCAGAGTCGGCGGCGCAGGTAGACTACGCCGATGTGTGGCCGCGCCTATCACACCTATTCCGCCGAAGAGCTCTCCGTCGCCTATCTGAACCGCCGCCCCCTGAAGCTTACGGTGGCGCCGAACTTCAACATGGCGCCGACGCAGGAATCACCGCTCGTGCTGGTGCGCGAGGACCTTCGCCAGATTGAGCCGGCCCGATGGGGCCTGGTGCCCGGTTGGGCCAAGACGTTGGCAGAGGCCTCCAAATACTCACTCTTCAACGCGAGGGGCGAGGAGATCGCCGAGAAGCGCACCTACGCGAAGGCCTTCCGAGAGCGTCGATGTGTGGTGCCCCTCTCGGGCTTCTACGAGTGGCTGACGCCAGCATCAGGACCGAAGCGGCCGCACGCCATCGCTCGAAAGGATGGGGCCATCATGTCCGTCGCTGGCGTGTGGTCCAGTTGGAAGGCCTCGCCGGACGCTGAACCGGTGCAGTCCTTCAGCATCGTGACCACGGCCGCCAACACCTTCATGTCCGCGATTCACGACCGGATGCCCGTCATCCTCGACGAGCGCGACCTGGACACGTGGCTTGATCCAGAGATTCAGGAGCCGGAGCGCATCCTGCCGCTGGTGAGGCCCTGCCCACCGGAGTGGCTCACCGCCCATGAGGTGTCGCGGGATGTGAACTCAGTCCGCAACAATCGGCCAGACCTCGTCCTGCCCGCGGGCGGGTGACCATCCCCTCCGCATCCTGAGTGCTCCAGGCCGCGCCACGTCCCCGCTGGCTCCGTCGGGTTAGCCTAGAGCCGTGTTTCAGCACCCTCGACTCGCCCTCGGCGTCCTCGCCGCGTCGGCCGTTCTGGCCTCCACACCCGCCCGCGCCCAGGGGCCGCCGCTCACCCGCGACGCCGCCGGGGTGACGATCCGCGCGGCCCGCATCGACGCCCCGCTGCGCATCGACGGCAAGCTGGACGAAGCCGTCTACGCGACGCTCCCCTCCATCAACGGCTTCATCCAGGCGGACCCGAACCCCGGCGCGCCGTCCACCGAACGCACGGACGTGTGGGTGCTCTTCGACAATGACAACGTCTACGTCGCGGCGCGCTGCTGGGACGATCATCCCGAGCGGATCATCGCGAACGAGATGCGCCGCGACAACGGCAACATCATCCAGAACGACTTCCTCGGCTTTGGCCTCGACACCTTCTTCGATCACAGGAACGGCACCACGTTCGTCGTCAACGCCGCCGGCGGGAAGATGGACGGACAGATCACGGACGAGCGGATCTACAACGGCGACGTGAACCCGGTGTGGGACGCGAAGGTCGGGCGCTTCGACGGCGGCTGGACCATGGAGGCCTCGGTGCCCTTCAAGTCGCTGCGGTATCGCCCGGACGCCGAGCAGGTGTGGGGCATCCTGCTGCGACGCGACATCCGCTGGAAGAGCGAGGTCACCAACATCACCCCGATCCCACAGGCCAAGGCACAGAACGGCCTCATCACCTACTCCTACGAGGCGAAGCTCGTCGGCATCCAGGCGCCGCAGCACGGCCACGGACTCGAAGTGAAGCCCTTCGCGCTCGGAAGCCTCACCACCGACAAGGCGTCGCACGTCGACAACGCGCTCGACGGGAGCGTCGGCGGCGATCTGAAGTACGGCGTCACGCAGAACATCACGGCAGACTTCACCTACAACACCGACTTCGCGCAGGTCGAGGCCGACGATCAGCAGATCAACCTGACGCGCTTCAACCTCTTCTTCCCTGAGAAGCGGGAATTCTTTCTGGAGAATCAGGGGATGTTTGCCTTCGCGGGCTCAGGCTCGGTGGGCGGCACCAACGCGGATGTGCCGACGGTCTTCTACAGCCGCCGCATCGGGCTGAATGGCGCGGTGACAGTGCCCATCCAGGTCGGGGGACGGCTGACCGGGCGGATGGGACTCTTCAGTCTCGGCGTTCTCAATATCGAGACCAAGGCGGACACGGCGTCGCGGACACCAGCCACCAACTTCACCGTGGTCCGGGCGAAGCGGAACGTGCTGCGCCGCAGCGCCATCGGGGCCGTCTACACAGACCGGTCGACCGGGCAATTCATTGCGGGACGGAACACGGCCTACGGCCTCGATGCCACGTTCTCGTTCTTCGACTACCTGAACCTCAACGGCTACTGGGCGCACGCCGCGTCGTCACGCCAGGCAGACGGCGACCAGGAGAGCTACCGCGGGCAGCTCGACTACGCCGCGGATCGGTACGGGCTCCAGGTCGAGCGCCTCGTCGTCGGGCGCGGGTTCAATCCTGATCTCGGCTTTGTCCGGAGGACCGATATCCGCGAGACCTTCGGGCAGTTTCGATTCAGCCCCAGGCCAGCACACAGCAAGCGCATCCGCCGCTACGTGTGGCGAACCTCCGTGCTCCAGGCGGAGACCGGCGCGGGGCGCGTGGATACGCGGACGGCTGATGCCGAGTTCGACATCGAGTTCCACAACAGTGACAGGTTCGCCATTCAGCCCAGCCTCACCCACGAGTTCCTGCCGCAGCCGTTCCGGATTGCCTCGGGCGTCACGCTGCCCGTTGGCGCCTACGACTATGCCAACCTGCGTGTGTCCTACAGCCTGGGCCAGCAGAAGAAGCGCGCGGGCACGATCGCCCTCGATCGCGGCACGTTCTACGATGGAGACCGCACGGTGCTGACGCTCTCCTCAGGGCGCGTGGAGGTAACGCCGCGTTTCTCCCTGCAGCCGACGTTCTCGCTGAACTGGGTCAATCTGAAAGAGGGGGATTTCCAGTCACGGCTCGTCGGCGGCCGCGTCACCTACACCGTGACGCCACTGATGTTCGTCAGCGCGCTCGTGCAGTACAACTCGTCCACCACGTCGCTATCGTCGAATGTCCGACTGCGCTGGGAATACCGGCCCGGCAGCGAGATCTTCGTGGTGTACAACGACCAGCGCGATACGAGGGCGAGCGGCTTTCCCGACCTGGCCAATCGAGCCTTCATCGTCAAGGTCAACAAGCTGATCCGGTTCTGACGGTCCCTCCAGGTCGAGCGCCTACCGATCAGACGTCGATGCCGGGGGCGGCCTAAATAGAAATGGCCCGGTTCAGCACCGAGCCTTTGAGCCGCAGAAAGATTGGTCGGGATGACAGGATTCGAACCTGCGACCCCCTGACCCCCAGTCAGGTGCGCTACCAGGCTGCGCTACATCCCGACACTTGGCATGACATGGCGGCCTCTCGGCCGCATCGTGCTCTGCTCCGCTCGCCCCTGGGGGTGACGCGCGGCTGCCCGGCGGTGAGCCGGGACTTGTGGACCTCAGGCCGTCGCGCGCTTGCCCTTGGCGACGTCTCGTCGCGCGGGGGCAGGCTTCGCAGCCGCCTGTTTCTTGCTCCGCACCGCGGTGCCCCGCTGTGCGCCTGACCGTTCCCTGACCGGCAGCGACGCTGCGCTGACGCCCTGAGTGGCCAGTTCAAACGTAGCAGGCGCTGCATCCAGCATCGCCAGGATAGACCGCAGTCCATCACGGACGACGCCGATCCGCCGCCGGGTGTCGCCATCGACCTGCTCGACCGGCTCGTCGTCTTCGACCACCACGGGCGCGACCACGACCGGCGCACCGTCCAGCCGCCGCCTGGCCCCCGCGAGGGTCAGGCCTTCGCCGAACACGAGCTGCTTGATCCGCAGCACCTGCTCGACATCCGACTCCCGATACACCCGGGGACCCTCAGCGCTCTTCTGCTCGCCGATCCCCGGAAATTCCTTTTCCCACGACCGCAGCACGTAGGGCTGGACCTGCGCCCGCTCACAGACTTCCGCGCTCTTGTAGAGCTTTGCGGCCATGGGGAAGCAGTATACCAGCAGCCTTGCGATTAGTGCCGGGGCCGCTCGCTCGGCCGCTCGGCCCCGCGCTTCCGGATATGGAGGCGGATGGGCGTCCCCTCGAAGCCGAACTTCTCCCGGAGCTGATTCACCAGGAACCGCTGGTAGGAGAAGTGGAAGGTGGTCGCCACGTTCGTGAAGAACACGAAGCTGGGCGGGGCCACGCCGGTCTGGGCGGCATACATGATGCGGACGTGCCTGTGGCCCGGACTGACCGGAGGGTGCGCCGCTGTGACGTCGGCGATGAACTTGTTGAGCGCGCCGGTCGTCACGCGCCGCTGGCGCGCCGTGCCCACTTTGTCGATGGCTTCGAGCAACTTCGGGAGCCGCTCCCCTGTCTCGGCCGAGATGTGGAGAATGGGCGCGTACTCGAGGAACTTGATGTGCTGCCGCAGGTTGTCGTCGAACTCGAGGGAGTAGCGCTCGCCGCGCCCCTTCATCAGGTCCCACTTGTTCGCGACGATGATGACGCCGCAGCCCGCCTTCTCCGCCTCGCCCGCAATCGTCGCGTCCTGATCCGCGCCACCGCCGTTGGCGTCGATCACAAGCACGACCACGTCGGCGTCCTCGATGGCGCGCCGCGCCAGCAGCACCGAGAGCGACTCCACCTGGCCCCCGCGCGCGACTCGCCCGGGGCGACGGATACCAGCGGTATCGAAGATCCGGAAGTGCCGCTTATGCCAGGTCAGCGGCGCATCGATCGTGTCGCGGGTGGTCCCCGGCATGGGGCTCACAATCATCCGCTCCTCCCGGAGGAGCTTGTTGGCCAGGGAGGACTTGCCCGCGTTGGGCCGCCCGATGATGGCGACCCGCAGTTCGCCCGTTTCATCGCCGGCAGTGCCGGCGGTCCCGGCGGCCTTGAGCGTCAGAGCGATGGCCTCGGCCATGTCGCCCACGCCGTCGCCATGCTCGGCCGACAGTTCAAAGGCCGCCTGGAAACCCAGCTTGTGGAACTCCAGAGCCCCGGTACGGGCCCGGTGGTCGTCGGTCTTGTTGATGGCCAGGAACACCGGCACACCTCTGGAGCGGATCGCCGAGGCGATTTCCTCATCGCCCGGCACGAGACCGTTCCGGCCATCTACCACGAAGACAAGGACATCGGCCGATTCGATGGCGCGCTTGCCGCGCTCCAGCACGAGTTCGTGGAGGGGGTCCTCGCTCTCCCCGAACATGCCGCCGGTGTCGATCAAATCGAAGCTGACGTCGTCCCGGGTCATGGGCCGGGAGATGACATCCCTGGTCGTGCCGGCCACGGCCGTCACAATCGAGCGGCGAGTCCCCGTCAAACGATTGAAGAGGGTGGACTTGCCGACATTCGGACGTCCCACGAGCACGACGGAAGAGCGTTTGGCGGGCACAGCGGTATCAGGGGGTGTCCAGAGACAGTCCGGACCCAACAAGTATGGCCCATTCAGCGCTTCGTTGACAGCCTAAGTGATTATTTTTATAGTAGTTACAGCCTTCAGCCCCCGAGCGAGCATTCCCGTGATCAAGGTCGACATCGTCAACGAAGTCTCGAAAATCGCGGACGTCACCAAGGTGAAAGCCGAAGTGGCGGTCGACGCGGTCTTTGACGCCATGCGGGTGTGGATGCAGCGGGGCGACCGCATAGAGCTGCGCGGCTTCGGCGTCTTCCAGGTGAAACCCCGCAAGCGGGGCATCGGCCGAAACCCCCGGACGGGCAAGGAAGTCCGTATCCCACCCGGCCGGACGATCCGGTTCAAGCCCGGCAAAGACCTCCAGAACCTCGGGTAGTGGACCGCCCGTCCCAGGAACTCCCGGATTTTGACCTCTCACCGCTCCTGCCGCCATCGGCAGCGGAACGGGAGCCGGTCTGGGTCCCACTCCAGCCGGTCCGCCCTCCAGAACGGAAGTGGAAGTACCTCGCGCTCCTGCTCGGGACGCTGTTCACCACCACGGCCGTCGGCGGCCTGCACTATGCGTCCTGGGCTCAGGACTTGACGGAGGCCACCGAGCCCCTCTCCCTCGCCTCGCTCATGGTGCACGGGCTCTGGTACAGCCTGTCCGTCCTCGCCATCCTCGGGGCGCACGAGATGGGCCACTATCTGATGTGCGTCCGCTACGGCGTGGACGCCTCGCTGCCCTACTTCCTGCCGGCCCCCTTCCTCACCGGCACGCTGGGCGCCTTCATCAGGATCCGGCAACCGATTCCCACCAAACGCGCGCTCTTTGACATCGGCATCGCGGGCCCGATTGCCGGGTTCGTCGTGGCGATTCCGGTGCTGTGGTTCGGGATGCGCCTGTCTCACGTCGTCGAGATCCCACCTGACTTCCAGGGCATCGAGCTCGGCGAGCCGCTGCTCTTCAAAGCAATCTCCTGGCTCCAGTGGGGCACGATTCCCAGGACAGAGACGCTCAACCTGCACCCGATGGCCTTTGCCGCCTGGTTCGGCCTGCTGGCCACCGCGCTCAACCTCATTCCCATCGGTCAGCTGGACGGCGGACACATCGCCTACGCCGTGCTGGGTCGCCGATCGACCTACCTCACGTTCGTGATGCTCGCATGCCTCGTCGGCCTGTCGTTTGTCTCGTCGTCCTGGATCGTCTGGACGGTGATGACGTTCCTGATGATCTGGCGATTCGGCCCGCGTCACCCACCGGTCTACGACGCCGAAGTGCCCCTGGACCGGGGACGCCGGTGGCTGGCCGCCGGCGCGCTGGGCATGTTCGTGCTGTGCTTCACACCCGCGCCAATTGAGGTCATGGACCTCGTGCAGCCATCGCCCGACCACGGGGGTGACCCTGGCATCCAGGCGCTGGCGCCTACAGCACCGTCATCGGGTCCACATCCACTGTTACCCTGCGCCTGAGCTCCGGCAGGCCATCGAGCGCGCGACGCAGGGCGTTGCGCATGTCGGTGCGCTTGGGTCCCTTCAGGAAGAGCTGCACGCGGTGCTCGCCGCGCAGCCGCCCCAGTGGGGCCGGTGCGGGTCCGAGTACCAGAAAGCCCTCAGTAGGATGGAGCCCCTTCGCCAGCAGGTGCGCCGCGGTCATGGCCTCCGCCTCGGTCGGCCCACGGACGATCACATTGACCAGCGCAAAGAGCGGCGGGTATTGCATCGCCCGGCGGAACGCGACCTCCTTCTCGTAGAAGGCGGGATAGTCCTGCCGGCACGCCAGCTCCACGCTGTAGTGCGTGGGATTGATCGTCTGGATCAGGGCCTCGCCCACGCGTGCGCCTCGACCGGCGCGCCCCGCCACCTGCGTGAGCAGCTGAAAGGTCCGCTCGGCGGCGCGGAAATCCGGAAGCCCGAGGCCGACGTCCGCTGAAATCACGCCCACGAGCGTGACACGTGGGAAGTCGTGGCCCTTGGCGATCATCTGCGTCCCGACCAGGACGTCAATCTCGCCGGCCGCGAAGCGCCCCAGCAGGCTCGAGAGGGCGCCACGTTTCCGGATGGCATCGCGGTCGATCCGCGCCACGCGTGCCTCCGGGAAGAGCCGCGCCACCTCCTCTTCGACGCGCTCGGTGCCGAAGCCGGCCTGCTCCATGTAGGGCGACGCGCAGGTGGGACACTGCTTCGGGACGATGACGGCGTAGTCGCAGTAATGGCACCGGGCCTTGTGCCGCCCGCCCTTGTGCACGGTCAGCGACACGCTGCAGTGCGGACACTGCATCGGCGTCCCGCACTGCCGGCAGAACACCGAGGTCGCCCACCCGCGGCGATTGAGCAGCACGAGGGACTGCTCCCCCTTCGACAGCCGGTCGCCAATCGCCTCGGCGAGCGCCGGGCTGATGACAGTGTCCGGCCCTTCGGCGGCAAACACGTCGCGCATGTCGACGATACGCACGCTGGCCAGCGGGCGGTCCAGGATCCGCCGGTCGAGCGAGACGCGCGCATAGCGGCCGGTATCCGCGTTTCGGAATGATTCAAGCGACGGCGTCGCGGAGCCGAGCACCACGAGGGCGCCTTCTCGACTGGCGCGCATCACGGCCACATCACGCCCGTGGTAGCGGGGCGACTCCTCCTGCTTGTACGACGAGTCGTGCTCCTCGTCGACGATGATGAGCCCGAGCCGGTCGAGCGGCGCGAACACGGCCGAGCGCGTCCCGATGACGACGTCGACCTCTCCGCGCCTGATGCGGTGCCATTGATCGTGACGCTCGCCATCCGAGAGGCCGCTATGCTGCACCGCCACGCGCCCCCCGAACGTCCGGCAAAACCGCGTCACGGCGGACGGTGTCAGCGCGATCTCCGGCACGAGGACGAGGACGCGCCGCCCGGCCGCGCACACGGCTTCGGCGAGGCGCACATACACTTCGGTCTTGCCGCTGCCGGTGACGCCGTAGAGCACCGCTGCGCGGAAGGCCCCCGTCGCGGCGAGCACGTGCAGGGTGTCGAAGGCCGACTGCTGGTCCGGCGTGAGTCCGGGCGGCTCGCCCTCGGCCGCTGCCGCGGCATCCGCCAGCAGGGGATCCCGCTCATCGCGCTCGGCACGCACCACGGCCAGTCCGGCTGACACCAGCTTGCTCACGACGGCCGGTGTGATGCCGCGGTCCTTGAGGACGCGTGATGGCAGCCCGGCAGAGGCTCCGGCCAGCTCCTCAAGGGCTCCACGTTGCTTCGCGGTCAGGCCCTCGCCACCCAGGCGCGCCGTATCGAGACCGAACGCCGTCGCATGCACGACGCGCATCGTGCGGAACGCCGACTCCTGACGGCGCGAGCCCGGCGGCATGGCAACGCCAACCGCATCGCCCACGCCGGCCACGTAGTAATCCGCCACCCACTGGCACAACTCGACGACCGCGGGCGGCACAAACGGCTCGGCGTCGATGACCGCCTCGACGGGCTTGGCTTCGATGCCCGGCGCCACCGAGGTCTGCGCCAGCACCATCCCGACCACCGATCGGCGGCCGAGCGGCACGCGCACGCGCACGCCGGGCCGCGGCGTGGGCACACCTTCGGGCACGAGATACGTCAGGGCATCCAGATAGGGAACGGGGACGGCGACGGCGACAGCGCGCACGGCCTGTGGCCCGGCGCGGCCATCGCCCTGACGTGACGGCGCGGAGGGCATGACCAGGCCCCTGACTACCGACCGGCCCGGGCGTTCAGCAGCTCGCGGACACGCTTCATGTCTTCCCAGACTTCGCGCTTCGCCGAGGGATTCCGCAGGAGATAGGCGGGATGAAAGGTCGGCATCAACACGGCGTCCCGGAACGGGAACTCCCGGCCGCGCAGCTTCGTGATGGGCTCGGTCGTGCGCAGCAGCGACTGCGCCGCGAACTTTCCGAGCGCGACGATCACCTTCGGCCTGATCGCGTCGATCTGCCGGAAGAGGAACGGCTCACACTGCGCCACTTCATCCGGTTCCGGGTTCCGGTTCGCCGGCGGACGGCACTTGATCACGTTGGCGATGTAAACCTGGTCGCGCGTCAGCTCGATCGCCTCGATGATCTTGGTCAACAACTGGCCCGCTCTCCCGATGAACGGCACGCCCTGTTCGTCCTCATCGGCGCCGGGTGCTTCGCCCACAAACATCAGGTCAGCCTCGGGATTCCCCACACCGAAGACAATCTGCGTCCGCCCCAGCGTGTGGAGCTTGCAGCGGGTGCAGTCGCCGATGTCGGTACGAATCAGTGGCAGCGACCCCACACGTACCAGGGCGATGGAGGCCGGTGCCGGCTCGTCCGTCCCAGCGCCGACCGTACCGCCGTTGGCAGGGACCGCGCTGTCAGAGACAGCCTCGTCAGAGACAGCCTCGACAGCGACCGCTTGGGACGTTACCGCAGGAGCGACAGCCGTCACAGGTGCGTCGGCCGGCGCGACCGGAGCAGGGGCGTCGGGCACGGGCCGGCGACGCCAGACGGGATCGGTGCTGACACCGGTCACGCCGAGTTCCGCGAAGAACTCCAGATGGGCCGCAAGGTCATCCCTGGACACGACAGGCCTAGCTGCGCACAGGGACGGGAGCGGGCCGCAGCAGCGGCGTGACCTGGTCGAGAATGGCCGCGGCGATCCGCATCTTGGACTGACGGGGCACGTCCACGACGCCTCCGGCACTGACGATGCTCACCGCATTCGCGTCCACGTCGAAACCGATATCCGGATTGGAGACGTCGTTCGCCACGATCATGTCCACGCCCTTGCGCTCTCGCTTCACGGCGGCCTTTGCCAGCAGGTCCGAGGTCTCGGCGGCAAAGCCCACGAGCACGGGCCCCTCGCCAGAGTGCCTGGCGCGACGCGCCCCAAGATCCGCCAGGACGTCCCGCGTGCGCTCCAGCGTCAATACCAGTGGGCCGTCGCCCTTCGCGATCTTCCCGGCCGCGGGCGCGACAGGCGTGTAGTCAGCAACGGCAGCCGCCATCACCACGACATCCGCGCCCTCCGCCGCCGCGAGCACCGCGGCATGCATCTCGGCCGCACTCCGGACGCGGACGAGTGTCTCGACCTGCGGCGGCTCCATCCGCGTCGGGCCGGCCACCAGCGTGACCCGCGCGCCCCGTCTCCGGGCATCCGCGGCGAGCGCAAATCCCATCCGGCCGCTCGACCGGTTCCCCACGAAGCGGACCGGGTCGATGTCCTCGTAGGTCGGCCCTGCCGACACCACGACATGCCGCCCTCGCCACGACGCATCAACCGGCGCGAGGATGGCCTGGGCGGCCTCGACAATCTCCGCCGGCTCGGCCAGCCGTCCCTTCCCCACCCAGCCACAGGCCAGATAGCCCTCCCCGGGCTCCACGCGCCTAACGCCACGCGCCTCGAGGATCCGCACGTTCTCCTGCACGGCAGGGTGCGCGAGCATGTTCGTATTCATGGCTGGCGCGATGAGCACCGGCGCCGTCGTCGCCAGATACAGCGACGTCAGAAAGTCGTCGGCCATACCGTGTGCGAACTTGCCGATGACGTTGGCGGTGCACGGGGCCACCAGCAGCAGTCCGATGTCCGACGCCAGCGCGATGTGTTCGATGTCGGCATTGGCGCCGGGCGTCCACTGTGAAGTGATGACCTCCCGCCTCGTGATGGCTTCGAAGGTCAGCGGACCGACAAACTTCGTAGCCGCGCGGGTCATGACAGCCACGACCTCGTGGCCGAGCTTCTGCAGCCCCCGGCACACTTCGACTGACTTGTAGGCGCTGATCCCGCCGGTAACGCCGAGTGCGACGAGAGCCACTCTTGTCCTTTCTAGCTGGACCGGAAAGTCCGCACGATGCGGTCCGCGTCCGCCTGCATCCGCGCCGTCCGCGCGCGCTCGGCGAGCACGATGCCCCTCAACCGGTCGCCGGCCACGTCCAGATCATCATTCACGACAACGTAGTCGTAGACGCCCACATCGCCGACCTCGGCCTCGGCGGTCTCCAGCCGTCGCCGCATCTGCTCTTCCGTATCGCGGCTGCGGCCACGCAGCCGCTGTTCCAGGATATCGGCTGACGGCGGCAGCACGAACACGGTCGTCGCGGGAATTCCCGAGGCTCGCACCTGCCTGGCCCCCTGCACGTCGATCACAAGAATGAGGTCGTCGCCCGAGGCCAGCACACGCTCGGTGTCCGCACGCGACGTGCCGTAGTAGTTGCCGAACACGTCGGCCCACTCCAGAAACCCGCCGGCCGCAATCCGCGCGTCGAAGTCCTCGCGGCTGATGAAATTATAGTCAACGCCCTCCGCCTCTCCTGGACGGATCCCGCGCGACGTGTAGGACCGCGACATGCGGAGCCTGGGCAGCTCCCGGACCAGCCGCTCGACCAGCGTCGTCTTGCCCGTGCCTGACGGTGCCGAGACGATGAACAGCTGGCCCCGCGCCCCGCTACTCAACGTTCTGCACCTGTTCCTTCATCCGTTCCAGCTCCGCCTTGGCGGCGATGACGCGCTCCGATACGCCGAGACCATCCGCCTTCGCCCCAAGCGTGTTGATCTCACGGTTCATCTCCTGCAGGAGGAAATCCAGCTTGCGGCCACACGGCTCCGGCGCCGCGACCAGCGTGACCCAGTGCGCCAGATGCCCCCGAAACCGCGTCAGTTCCTCGCTGATGTCGGACCGCTGCGCCACCCGGACGATCTCCTGCGCGACGGCGGTCTGATCGACCGGGACCTGCCCGCTCAGCTCCTTCACGCGCTCGGTCAGCCTGGTCTCGAGCGCCACGCGCCCCGCCTCGGCGGCCTGCTGGAGTTCCTCGATGAGGACGGACAACGTGCCACGGCGTGTCTCAAGGTCGGCGTTGAGCATCTCGCCTTCGCGCCGCCGCATGACTTCGAGATCGGCCAGAGCACGGCCCAGTGCCGCAGCGACAGCAACCGCCACGCCCGGCTCACCCGCCGTATCGCCGCTGGTCCGCGCGTCTTCGACGGAGAGCACCTGCGGGAGGCGCAGGATGTCTCCCGGCGTCAGCGGCCCGCTGACAAGGCCCTCCTCACGCAGCCGTTCCAGCGCCACCGCGAGCTGCCCCACCAGCGCCTCGTCCAGCCGCACGGTGGGCGGCGCGCTCTTCCTCGCCTGCACACCGACAATCAGCTCGACCCGCCCCCGCGCCAGGCGTTGCTGCACCTGGGAGCGGATGGCCGCTTCGAGGTCGGCACAGGCCGCCGGCACGCGGAGCTGGAGGTCCAGGAACCGGTGGTTCACCGAGCGGACCGTGACGGTCACGGTTGCCGACTCGTGCTCCTCCGTCACCGACGCAAAGCCGGTCATCGACGTCATCATCAGGCAGGTACCTCAGGGGACTCGAGGCCGGAGGCCTCGGTCAGATCATCACGCAACTGCATGTCGTACAGGCGCGCATAGAGGCCGCCGGCGGCCAGCAGCGACTCGTGCGTGCCAGACTCGACGACCTCACCCTGCTCAATCACCACAATCGCGTCCGCCCGGCGCACGGTGGAGAGCCGGTGGGCGATGACAAACGACGTCCGATTCGCCATCAGCGTGCCGAGCGCGTCCTGGACGAGCCGTTCCGACTCGGTGTCCAGAGCGGAGGTCGCCTCGTCGAGGATCAGAATCGGCGAGTCCCGCAGGAGCGCGCGGGCAATCGCCAGGCGCTGACGCTGACCGCCGGAAAGGCGCTGCCCGCGCTCGCCGATCCGCGTGTCATACCCCTCGGGCAGACCCGCGATGAACTCGTGTGCGTGTGCCGCGCGCGCCGCCGTCTCGATCTCCTCCGGAGAGGCATCGGGCCGTCCATAGGCGATGTTGCCGGCAACGGTATCGTCGAAGAGCACCGTGTCCTGCGTCACGATGCCAATCTGCGCGCGCAGCGACTGCAACGTGACGTCGCGGATGTCGCGGCCATCGATCCGCACGGATCCGGCCGTCACGTCATAGAACCGCGGCAGCAGGCTCACCAGCGTGGACTTGCCGGCCCCGCTCCGCCCCACGATCGCGAGCATGGTGCCGGCCTCGACCCGGAGCGTCACATCGCGGAGCGCCGCACCGTCGGCGCCAGACCCGTAGCGGAAGTGCACATGATCGAATTCGATCGTGCCGCCGAGCGGCAGCAGCGCGGTGGCCCCTGGGCGATCCACGATGTCGCTCGTCAGATCCAACGTCTCGAAAATCCGCTCGCCGGCGGCAAGGGCCTGCTGGATGTTCGCATTCACCCGGCTCAGCTTCTTGGCCGGGCCGTACATCATGAACAGCGAGGCCAGGAACGCCGTGAACCCGCCGGTCGTGAGCCGCCCGGCCTGGATCTCCTGGCTCCCATACCAGAGCACGCCCGCGAAGGCGAGCCCCCCGATGAACTCCATCAGCGGCGGCAGCACCGAGAGGACGCTGGTCACCTTCATGTTCGTGCGGTACAGGTGGTCGACCGCCGCGTCAAAGCGGGCCGCCTCACGCGCTTCGGCGCCGAACGCCTTGACGATACGGTGGCCCGCGAACGCTTCAGCCCCCACGTGCGTGATCTCTTCGAGCGCCTCCTGGCTCCGGCGCGTCGTGCGGCGGACGCGCCGGCCAAGCGTGGTGAGCGGATAGATGACCAGCGGCGCGACCGTCAGTGAGACCGTGGCCAACCGCGCGTCGTACCAGAAGAGGAGACCGACGTACCCGACCAGCGCCAGCGACTCCCGGGCCAGGTCGCCCAGCGTCTCAGACACCGCCTGCTGTACCTGGGTGACGTCGTTGATGATGCGGGACAGGAGTTTGCCGACCGCACGATGCGCGAAGAAGGTGGACGACTGATCCAGCACCTTCCGGAAGAGCGCCTGCCGCAGGTCGCGAATGACTCGCTGACCGACATCCGCCATCAGGTTCGCGGACAGATACGCGCCGACGCCCTTGATCGCGTAGAGGCCCAGAATCCCCGCGATGACCCATCCGAGATTGGTGCGCGTGGTCAGTACCTGGTCGAACACCGGCTGAATGAGCGCGGCCAGCCCCGCCGACCCGGCCGCGTAGACCAGCATCGCACCGAAGGCGGCCACGAGACGGCCCCGGTGCGGCCGGGCGAACGACGTCAGGCGGAAGAAGGGATTCACTCGCTGAACCGATATCGGATGAGCACCCACAACGCCACGAGGCCATCCCGCCAGCTAATCTTCTTGCCCTCTTCGTAGCCGCGGCCGTCGTAGGTGATGGGCACCTCGAACACCTTATACCCGCGCTTGAAGATCTTGGCGGTCAGTTCCGGCTCGATATCGAACCCGTCTGAGCGCAAGGTCATGGACCGGAGGACCTCCACCCGCATCGCCTTGTAACAGGTCTCCATGTCCGTCAGCATGGTGTTGTAGAGGAGATTTGTGACGAAGGTCAGGAGCCGGTTGCCGATGTAGTGGGCGAACAGAAACGCGCGGTGCCGGCCCAGGAACCGGGAGCCGTACACGACGTCGGCCCGGCCCTGGCAGATCAGATCGATGAGCTGGGGATACTCCTCCGGGGAGTACTCGAGATCCGCATCCTGGATGACCACAATCTCGCCGGTCACCTCCGTGAAACCCCGCCGAAGCGCGGCACCCTTCCCCTGATTGACGGGCTGCAGCACCAGGCGGAAGCCAAGTTCAGCCTGCAACCCCTCGAGACAGGCCCGGGTGCCATCCGTCGACCCGTCGTCGACCACCACCAGTTCAAGGCGGATCGGCACGCGCAGGACCCGCCGGATCACCTCCTCGACCGTGCCGGCTTCATTGAAGACCGGCATCACGACAGAGAGGAGCGGGTCCACCAGCGGCGCGCGTGACCGCGACACTAGCGCGGTTCTCCCGTGTAGCCATGCGGATGCGCCTGATGCCAGGCCCACGCGTGGCGCACGATGTCGTCCAGTGATGGAAATCGCGGCTGCCAGCCCAGCACGGCGCGGGCGCGGGCCGCCGAGGCATAGAGGACCGCAGGATCCCCGGGGCGCCGCTCGGCGACGTGGCGGACGACGTGGCACCCGCTGACACGCTCCACGGCGTCGATCACCTCGCGCACCGAGGTCGGCTGTTCCGTGCCGAGGTTACAGGTCACCGAGGCCCCGCCCTGTTCGAGATACCCCAGGGCCCGGACGTGCGCGTCGGCGAGATCCATCACATGGATGTAATCGCGCTGGCAGGTGCCGTCGGGC